>NZ_FODD01000007.1 GCF_900110255.1 Actinacidiphila rubida | reverse complement strand
ACCTTCGCCCTCAAGAACCCCGACGTGTCCACCGCCATGGGCACCGACAAGATCCACCACGCCCAGTCCACCGGCGCCGACATCCTGTGCGCCGCCGACAACTCCTGCCTGATGCACCTGTCCGGCCTGCTCACCCGCCAAGGCTCCCCCCAACGACCGGTCCACCTCGCCGAAATCCTCGCCGCCACCGAACAGGAGCCCTGGACATGAGCGGTGGAACCTTCATGGGCATGCCCGCCTTCCCCCAAGCCGCGAAAGCCGCACTCGCCGACACCCGACTACGCGCCAACCTCACCCACGCCACCCACACCATCCGCACCAAACGCGCCACCGCCGTCGCCGAACTCGACGACTGGAACGACCTGCGCGAAGCCGGAAAACAGATCAAAGACCACACCCTGGCCCACCTGGACACCTACCTCCTGCAACTCGAAGCAGCCGTCACCACCGCCGGCGGAACCGTCCACTGGGCCACCGACGCCGACGACGCCAACCGCATCATCACCGACCTCGTCCACGCCACCGGCCACACCGAAGTCGTCAAAGTCAAATCCATGGCCACCCAGGAAATCGGCCTCAACCACGCCCTGGAACAAGCCGGCATCACCGCCGTCGAAACCGACCTCGCCGAACTCATCGTCCAACTCGACGACGACCTGCCCTCCCACATCCTGGTCCCCGCCATCCACAAGAACCGGGCCCAGATCCGCGACATCTTCACCCACCACATGCACCACTGGGGCCGACCCGCCCCCGACAACCTCACCGACACCCCCGCCGACCTCGCCGAAGCCGCCCGCCTCCACCTCCGCGAAAAATTCCTCCGCGCGAAAGTCGCCATCTCCGGCGCCAACTTCATGATCGCCGAAACCGGCACCATCGTCGTCCTGGAATCCGAAGGCAACGGCCGCATGTGCCTGACCCTGCCCGACACCCTCATCACCCTCGCCGGCATCGAGAAAATCCTCCCCACCTGGCAAGACCTCGAAGTCTTCCTCCAAACCCTCCCCCGCTCCTCCACCGCCGAACGCATGAACCCCTACACCACCACCTGGACCGGCACCACCCCCCACGACGGCCCCCAAAACTTCCACCTCGTCCTCCTCGACAACGGCCGCACCAACACCCTCGCCGACCCCACCGGACGCCAAGCCCTCCGCTGCATCCGCTGCTCCGCCTGCCTCAACGTCTGCCCCGTCTACGAACGCACCGGCGGCCACACCTACGGCTCCCCCTACCCCGGCCCCATCGGCGCCATCCTCACCCCCCAACTCCACGGCACCACCACCCCACTCCACGCCTCCCTCCCCTACGCCTCCACCCTCTGCGGCGCCTGCTACGACGTCTGCCCCGTCGCCATCAACATCCCCGACATCCTCATCCACCTCCGCGAACGCATCACCCAAGGCGGATCCGCACAACAGCAGGGCCGAAAAGTCACCGTCAAACCCGCGAAGGGCCACGCCGCGGAACGCGCCGCCATGCGCACCGCCCAATGGGCACTCACCCACCCCACCGCACTCGGCACCGCGCAACGCCTGGCCACCACCACCCGACGCCTCCACCCCCGGCGGCTCCCGGGACCCGGCAAGGCCTGGACCACCACCCGCGACCTCCCCACGCTCCCCCCCACGGCCTTCCGCGCCTGGTGGAAAACCCGCTCGCTCCCCACCTCCGCCCCCGCCCAGAACGGCCGCACCACTCCATGACCACCAGCCGCGACCAGATCCTCGCCCGCATCCGCACCGCGCTAGGCCCGCCCGCGGATCACCAACCCCCCTACGAGCACGCCATCACCCGCACCTACCGCACCACCCACGCCACCCGCACTCCCCGGGAGCGCACCGCGCTGCTCGCCGACAACCTCACCGACTACCGCGCCCACGTCCACCACACGACCCCCGACGGTCTGCCCGCCCTCATCGCCCGGCTCCTGGCCGATCACGGCTCCCGCACGCTGATCACCCCCACCGACCTGCCCCCGCACTGGCTCTCCGCCATCCCTCCCAGCGACGTGGAGATCCGCACCGACGACCCGCACCTCACCCACCACGACCTCGACACGACCGACAGTGTCGTCACCGGATGCGCCCTGGCCATCGCCGAAACCGGCACGATCGTCCTCGACACGGGCCCCGGCCAGGGCCACCGCCGCATCACCCTCATCCCCGACCACCACATCTGCGTCATCCACGCGCCCCACCAGATCCACGACTCGCTCCCCCAGGCACTCCTCCACCTCGACCCCACCCACCCCCACACCCTCATCAGCGGCCCCTCCGCCACCAGCGACATCGAACTCGACCGCGTCGAAGGCGTCCACGGCCCCCGCACCCTCGACGCCGTCATCGTCACCGAATGACGCTGCGGGCGGGGTCCGGCAACCCGCCGCGTGGGCGCATATGCCAGGGCGTACCCCAGGACCATCGCGCCCATGTACGCCATATCAGGTATACGCCCTAAAGGGTTACAAGCGGGATTTACCGGGCACAATTCCCGATGCTCCGGGCACGTCGCCCCCGCCCAGCGGTGAGACCCCCGCAGTGTTCGAGGAGCTGGTGAGTCATGTCGTCAGCCGCACGTACCCGTCCAGCAGCCGCACCCCCGGGGCAGGCCGCAACCGACCCCATACCGTCCCGCCCGCCCGGCGCGGCCCCTCGGGCCCGCCACGGTGGGCAGCACCGCAGCACGCACCATCCACACGACGACGCTCCGGACACGGCCGAGGCGTTCCGGCGGCTGGCACAGCTGCCCGAGGGCCGCGACAAGGAACGGCTGCGGCAGGAGATCGCCACGGACTGGCTGCCGATGGCCCACCGCCTGGCCGGCCGCTACCGCAACCGCGGAGAGTCCCTTGACGACCTCCAGCAGGTGGCGGCCCTGGGCCTGGTCAAGGCCGTCAGCCGCTACGACCCGGCGCGCGGGACGGCGTTCGAGAGCTATGCGGTGCCGACGATCGACGGCGAGATCAAGCGGCACTTCCGCGACTGCATGTGGTCCGTGCACGTCCCGCGCCGCGTCCAGCTGCTGCGGTCCCGGGTACGCGCGTCCCGTCAGGAGCTGTCGCAGACGGCGGGCGGGCACGCACCGACGCTGGCCGAGATCGCCGCGCACGCCGGCATGACCGAGGAGGAGGCGGCGGACGGCCTGGAAGCGCTGGAGAGCTTCACCTCGCTGTCCCTGGACGCGCAGACGCAGGGCCCGTCCGACGTCGGCCCGCTGTCCCTCGGCGAGACGCTCGGCGCGCCCGATCCGGCGATCGAGACGGTCGTCGACCGCGAGGCCGTCAAGCCCCCGTTGTGCCGGCTGCCGGAACGCGAGCGCCAGATCCTCTATCTGCGGTTCTTCGCGGGGATGACGCAGAGCATGATCGCCGAGACGCTCGGCATCTCGCAGATGCACGTCTCGCGGCTCATCGCGCGCTCCTGCTCGGCGATCCGCGCCGAGATCGCCGACGACCCGGCGGAGCCCCGGGACACCCCGCGAGCGGCCTGACCTGCCCGCTCGTCCCCGGCACGGCTCCGCCCGGGCGGCAGTTGGGCGCGACCGGCGGTGAGGGACGGTGGCGGGCCGACCGGCAGGTCGCGCCCGCCACCGGCAGATCGACCGGCAGTTGAGCCCTTCGCGCCCCGGGGGCTCGCGTTCGTGCGGACCGTGGGCCTCCGAATGTTCCTTGGAGACCTACGAGTTGCAAATGGGGTTGTGAGAGGGTTGCGGATGGGCCCGGGCCCTCCCGGTGGGTGAGCGATGCAAGGATCATTGCGTATGGACTCGACAGCGCTCGACGAGGACGCGGCGGCCTCGGCCCTTCGACGGCGCGCGCGGCTCACCGGCCGCATCAAGGACGGCCTGCGGGATCTGAGCGTCCAGATGGCCCTGCTCAGCCATCAGGTGGGCGCCCAACTGGACCTCCGGGACTCCGATCTGGAGTGTCTGGACCTCGTCGGCCGCTACGGCCCGATCGGCCCCACCGCCCTGGCCCGCAGGGCCGGGATGCACCCCGCGACCCTCACCGGCGTCCTCGACCGGCTGGAGCGCGGTGGCTGGGTGGTCCGCACCCCCAACCCCGCCGACCGCCGGTCGATCCTCGTCAAGGTCGTCAAGGAGAAGGAGGCCGAGGTGGCGTTCATGTTCGCCGGCCTCGACACCGCCATGGACGAGGTGTGCGCGCAGATCTCGGACCCAGACCTGGTGATGCTCGCCGACTTCCTGCTGCGCTCGGCCAAGGCGAGCCGGGCCGCCACCGACGACCTCGCCGAGAACGGACGGCCCACGGTCGCGGGCTGCTGAGCGGTCAGTGGTCCCACAGGCCCCGGCCGCGGTAGCGGGCCTGCCACGACAGCCGGTTCAGCAGGCGCAGCGGTGGCGGCATGCGCCGCAGCCAGCGTCGCGCGTCCTCGGGCGGCATCCCGTCGATGATCCACGGGATCCACTCGGCCGCACCGCTCAGGCGCTGCCTGCGGGCCATCGCGCCGCGGAAGCCCGCCCAGTCCTTGGGTGTCATCACCGACGCGATGAGCGGCAGGGCGTCGGCCTCCTCGTGGGACAGGTGGTCCTCCAGCGCCACCCGCAACTCCCCGACCATGCCGGCCACCTCACCCGATCCGGTGGCCAGGGCCGTGTCGATCGCCGCCAGCTGCGGGTCGATGAGGGCGTGTTCGGCCTCCATCTCGTCGAGCAGCCGGAGGTCCCCGGGGCGGCCGGCCAGCCGCTCCCTGAGCTTGGGCCACAACCAGGCGTCCTCCACGGTGTGGTGGACCTCGAGCTGCCGGGTGAACGTCTTCCAGCCCTCCAGGACCTTCGGTGCGGCCGCGCGCCCGGCTGCCGCTGCCGCCGTCATGCGGTCGAGGTCGCGGCGGAAGGCGTCGTGAGTGACGTACATCTCGGTGAAGTTGATCCGGTCGGGTGGGTTGGCGGTGACGATGCGTTCGATCTCGGTGGTCATGTCCCAGAGAGGGCCAGGAACCGGCCACGTGTGACATCGCCGGTCGGCACGCCGTGCACGCTGCGCGAAACTGATTGATCGAGGCTCTTTTCACGCAGGATCGCTCATCTACACTGGCGTGAGCATCCGCGCGCGGCGAACCGTGCCGCGTTCCTGTCAGGCCCATGTGAGGAGCCACGATGTCCGCCTCGTCCCTGACCACCGCCGAGATCGCGACACAACCCCAGTGCTGGCAGCGCGCGGTCGCGCTCGTCACCGCCCCCTCCGGGCCGCAGGCGGAATCGGTGGCGGCGCAGTTGCCGGCCGCCGGGGAGCGGGTCGCGGTCATCGGCTGCGGCACGTCGTGGTTCATGGCCCAGGCCTACGCGACGCTGCGCGAGCAGGGCGGCCACGGCGAGACCGACGCCTTCGCCGCCTCGGAGTTCCCCGCCGGCCGCTCCTACGACCGGGTGCTGGCGATCACCCGCTCCGGCACCACCACCGAGGTGCTCGACGTGTGCCGGCGGATGCGCGGCACCGTTCCGGTCACCGCGATCACCGCGGACCCGACGACCCCGGTGATGGAGGTCGCCGACCAGGTGGTCGTGCTGGACTTCGCCGACGAGCAGTCGGTGGTGCAGACCCGGTTCGCCACGACCGTGCTGGCGCTGCTGCGCGCGCACCTCGGCGAGGACCTGGCGCCCGCGATCGCCGACGCGGAGCGGGCCGTCGCCGAAGCGCTGCCCGAAGGGCTCACCGGAGCCGAGCAGTTCACGTTCCTCGGCACGGGCTGGACGTACGGCCTGGCGCAGGAGGCGGCACTGAAGATGCGCGAGGCGGCCGGCGCGTGGACCGAGGCGTACCCGGCGATGGAGTACCGGCACGGCCCGATCAGCATCACCGGACCCGGCCGCGCGGTCTGGTCCTTCGGGCCGCTGCCGGAGGGCCTGGCCGACAACATCGCCGCCGTCGGCGGGCGACTGGAGAGCCGCCCCGACGCCGACCCGCTCGCCGACCTGATCCGTGCGCAGCGGCTCGCCGTGGCGATCGCCGAGGCCAAGGGCTACGACCCCGACCGTCCGCGCAACCTGACGCGCTCGGTCATCCTCGCCTGACGCCTTCTCCCCGCTCTTCCGGTACTTCCCGTTCTGCCCGCCCGTCCGGGCCGGCGGCCGCGCCCAGCGGGCCGCCGGCCCGGCGCGCCTCCGCGATCCGCCCGCCGCGATCGGCCGCAATCCGTCCGACCAGAGGACCGTCCATGCCTGCCGCCTCCACCGCCGAACTCGTCTCCGCCGCCCGCCTGTCGGGCACGGGGATCGCCGCCTTCAACGTCATCACCCTGGAGCACGCCGAGGCGATCACGACCGCGGCCGAGCGGACCGGGCTCCCGGTCGTCCTGCAGATCAGCGAGAACGCGGTGAAGTTCCACGGCGGGCGGATCGAGCCGATCACCGCCGCCGCGGCCGCCGTCGCCCGCGGCGCCTCGGTGCCCGTCGCCCTGCACCTGGACCACATCGAGGACGAGCAGTTGCTGCGGGCGGGCGTGGACGCGGGCGTCTCCTCGGTGATGTTCGACGCCTCCAAGCTCGGCTACGAGGACAACGTCGCGGCGACCGCCCGGATCACCGCCTGGGCGCACGGCCAGGGCGTGTGGGTGGAGGCGGAACTGGGCGAGGTCGGCGGCAAGGACGGCGCCCACGCGCCGGGAGTGCGGACCGACCCCGCCGAGGCGGCTGCCTTCACCGCGGCGACGGGGGTGGACGCGCTGGCCGTCGCGGTGGGCAGCTCCCATGCGATGACCGAGCGCACCGCGAGCCTGGACCTGGAGCTCATCACCCGCCTGCGCGACGCGGTGCCGGTGCCCCTGGTACTGCACGGCTCATCGGGCGTCCCGGACGAGCACCTGCGCCGCGCGGTCGGCGCAGGCATGACCAAGGTCAACATCGGCACAGCCCTCAACATCGCCTTCACCGGCGCGGTCCGCGACCACCTGGCCGGCAGTCCCGTGGTCGTCGACCCGCGCCGCTACCTGCGGCCGGCCCGGGACGCCATGACGGAGGCCGCCGCCCACCTCCTCACCGTCGTCGCCGGCACGAAGGCCTGACCGCGCCGGCCTGGGCGCGGTGGTCTGAACGCCAGGCGTCAGGCCGCCGCCGGGGCCGGGCCGGTGCTGGCGCGGACGGTGAGCTGGGGCGGGAGCAGGGTCAGCGGCTCCGCCTCCCCGCCCTCGATCTTCGCCATCACCAGCTCGACGGCCTTGCGGCCCATCTCCTGCGCGGGGAGTGCCACCGACGTCAGCTGCACCGACGCCTGCACCGCCACCTGGTCCGGACAGATCGCCACGACCGACACGTCCTCGGGGACGGCCCGCCCCTGCTGCCGCAGCAGCGCCAGCATCGGACCGACGGCCGCCTCGTTCTGCACCACCAGCGCGCTGGTGTCCGGCCGCTCCTCGAAGATCCGCGCCAGCGCCCCGGCGGTCGACTCGTAACTGCCCTGGCAGGGGCGGTGGATGACCCGCATCCCGTGCTCCTTGGCCCGCGCGCGCAACCCCGCGAGGGTGCGCTCGGCGAAGCCGGTGTGCCGGCGGTAGACGGCGGCCGCCTCGCCGACCACCGCGACATCCCGGTGCCCGAACTGTGCCAAGTGGTCGGCGCACAGCGCGCCGGTCGCGGTGAAGTCGAGGTCCACACAGGTCAGTCCGGCCGGGTCGGCCGGCAGGCCGATCAGCACGGACGGCCGCGCGGAGTCCCGCAGCAGCGGCACCCGTTCGTCGTCCAGCTCCACGTCCATCACGATCATCGCGTCGGCGAGCCCGCTCGCGGCGACCCGTCGGACCGCTTCCGGGCCCTCCTCACCGGTCAGCAGCAGCACGTCGTGGCCGAAGCCGCGCGCCGTGGTGGCCACCGCGATGGCGATCTCCATCATCACGGGCACGTACATGTCCGTGCGCAGCGGCACCATCAGCGCGATGATGTGCGAACGGCTGCTGGCGAGCGCCCTGGCACCCGCGTTGGGGTGGTAGCCCAGTTCCCTGATGCTGCTCTCCACCCGCTGGCGGGTCTCCTCGGAGATCGACCGCTTGCCGCTGAGGACGTAGGACACGGTGCTGGCGGAGACACCGGCATGCCGGGCGACCTCGGCGAGCGTGGCCATGGCGGGCTCCATCCGACGCGGGGCAGGAGGCGAACGCGGCCCAATCTACCCAGCGACGCGCTTCGACGAAAGAGATCGAACTGATCCTCCGTTCCGCTACGAGGCAAGCGACCTTGCAGTCCAGCGAGCACTGCAGTTGAGGTGAAGCGCTTCAACCACTGTGTCCTGAGGGGCGTTTGGCCGGGCCGTCCGACGGGCCCCGCGGTCCTTACCCCGGGCCTGCGTCGGGAACCGCCTCAGGTGGTGCACCGACGTTACCCCTTCGCGACGTTTGTCACCGTTACGCGGGTTCCCCGTCACAGAAGATCGACAAGCCCGTGCGGACTCCGTCGGCCGTCGTTGGCCGGGTGAGGGTGCTGATCGACAACCCCCACCGAACGGAGGCACACCATGACCGATCGGACACTGTGGTCGTATGCGGATATCGCCGACTACATCTGCGTCCAGGTCGAGACCGTTCGCTCCTACCGCAAGCACGGGCATCTCCCCGAACCCGACCTGGTGCAGAGCGGCAAACCGTACTGGTACGCCGACACCGTGCGGGCCTGGAGCGCCCGGCGGCCGGGCAACCGCGGCCGCCGGGACGAGGGATGAGGGGACGTCAGCTCCTGGCGGCGGGCTCGGCTTCCCGCTGTCCCCCGCGGCGCGATTCCGCCGTCTCCCCCTCGGGCGCCGGGGTGCCGCCCTCCGATATACCGAAGCGTTCATGGAACCTGCGCAGGGCGGGCGGCGCCCACCATGTGGCACGGCCCGTCAGCCGCATCACCGCCGGCACGAGCAGGGTACGGACGACCATCGCGTCCATGAGGACCGCCAGGGCGATGCCCAGCCCGAGCATCTTGGTGTTCGCCACACGGGAGGTGCCGATGGCCACCATGACCACGGCCAGAATGACGGCGGCGGCAGTGATCAGGCCGCCGGTCCGCTGCAGACCGAAGACGATCGACGAGCGGTGGTCGCCGGTCCGGTCGTACTCCTCCTTGATCCGGGAGAGCAGGAACACGCCGTAGTCCATGGAGAGGCCGAAGGCCACGCAGAACATCAGCACCGGCAGTGTCGTCTCGATGCTGCCGGTGGAGGTGAAGCCCAGCAGACCGGACAGGTGGCCGTCCTGGAAGACCCACACCACGGAGCCGAACATCGCCGTCAGGCTCAGGGCGTTGAGCAGGACGGCCTGCAGCGGGATCACGACACTTCCGGTGAGCAGGAAGACCAGCAGCAGCGTCACCAGGGCGATGATCCCCGCCGCCCAGGGGAGCTTGTGGGCGATCGCGTCCTTGGTGTCCACCAGGACCGCGGCCTGGCCGGTGACCGAGGCCCTGAACTCTGCGGGGACGGCCCGGATCTGCCGCACGAGGCCCTGGGTGCCGGAGTCCACCGCCTCGCCCTTGGGGAGCACGGTGAGGTACGCGGCGGATGTGCCGGCGGCCCCGATCGGACCGTCCACCCGCACCACGTCGGGCAGGGCGGCGATCCGCCGCTCGTAGGCGGACAGTTGGGCGGGCGCGACACCTTCGGTCAGTACCGTGATCGCACCGTCCGGACTGCCAGGGAACTCCTGGCGGATCTGAACCTGCACCTGGTGGGACTCAGCCGCGGCCGGCAGTTGGCGGTCGTCGGCGGTGCCGAAGGTCACCTGGAGGAAGGGCAGTCCGAGCACCAACAGCCCGGCGACCGCCCCGACCGCGAAGAGCGGCGCCCTGCGCATCACCAGCCGGGCGACCCGCGCATATCCGGCGCCGGGCTCCGGGGCCTGCCGCCGCCGGCGCAGGACCCGGCGCAGGTCCAGGGCGTTGACCCGGGTGCCGAGCAGCGCCAGGGCGGCGGGCAGCACGATCAGCGCGGCGCCCGCGGCCAGCAGGACAACGGCGATGCCGGCGTAGGCGAAGGACCGCAGGAAGTACTGGGGGAACACCAGCATCGCCGACAGCGAGGCGGCCACCGTGAGCGCGGAGAACAGCACCGTGCGCCCGGCGGTCCGCAGGGTCCGGCCGACGGCGGGCCGCGGGGCCAGGCCGGCCGCCAGTTCCTCCCGGAAGCGGCGCACGATGAACAGCGCGTAGTCGATGGCGAGGCCGAGCCCGAGGGCGGTCGTGAGGTTCTCCGCGAAGACCGAGACGCTGGTCAGTTCGGTGACGCCGCGCAGCACGGCACTGGTGCCGAGGATGGCGATGATGCCCACACCCAGCGGCAGGAGCGCGGCGACCGCGCTGCCGAAGACCATCACGAGCAGGACCAGGGTGATGGGCAGCGCGATCATCTCCGCGCGCACGAGGTCCTGCTGGATGGTGGTCTGCAGGTCGTGGCGGACCGCCGCGGAGCCGCCGATGGCGACGGTGACCGGGCCGTGCGCTCCGCGGTAGGCGGGCGCGATCCGCTTGACCTCCTTGGCGACCGCGTTGTCGTCGCCCCGCAGCCTCGCGGTGATCAGCGCCGTCCGGCCGTCCTTGGCGCGCAGCACGGGCGCGTGGGTGCCCCAGTAGGAGGCCACCCCGGTCACGTCGGGATCGGCGGCAAGCCGGCGCGTCAGGTCCTGCCCCTGGGCCACGACGGCCGGTGAATCCGCCCCCGCTCCGCGGGAGTCCACCAGCAACACGAGATTGGGCTGGGAGGCGGGGAAGTGCCGGGCCAGGGCCGCGGTGGCATACGAGGACTGCGAGTCGGGAGCCTCCCAGCCACCACTGGACAGGCGGTCCGCGACCCCGCGGCCGGCGACCACCGCGAGGGCGGTGAACAGCAGGGCCAGCAGCAGCGTCAGCCGCGGCCTGGCCGTGACCGCCCGCGTCCAGCCTCCGACGGCTGCCCCGCGGTTGACTTCGGACATGGCACAGTGTCCTCTCCCCATAGACGACATGACCGGTTGCACGAACTAGACTCAAACACGAACGACCGCTCGCATTCCAAGAATGCGAGCGACCTCTCGTGTTTGTCAATCCTCCCTGGGAGTCAACGTGTCCGAGGCGGACGAGAGGGCGCCACGGCGCCGCCAGGCCCGCGGCGAGCGACGCATCACACAGCTGCTGCAGGCGGCCGCCACGGTCTTCTGCACGGCCGGCTACACGGCGTCGAGCACCAACGCGATCGCCCGTGAGGCGGGTGTGTCGCCGGGCACGCTGTACCAGTTCTTCCCGAACAAGGAGGCCATCGCCGTCGAGCTGAGCGGGCAGCTGCTGCAGGAGATGGAGGCGACGTACGGGCAGGTCTTCACCCCGGAGAACGCCCGGCTCCCCCTGGACCGGCTGATCGACGCGGTGACCGACCCGTTCATCGAGTTCAACAAGTCCAACCCGGTGTTCCTGGCCCTCATCAAAGGCCCCGACACGCCGGGCAAGCTCGCCGAGGACCACGACGTCCTCCACCGGTCGATGGTCGACTCGGTGATCGAGCTCCTGGCCGTCCGCAGCCCCTCGATGTCCCCGGCGGAGCGGGCGCTCGTCGCCCAGATGTGCTTCACGCAGTTCAAGGCCGGCCTGGACCTGGTCGTGCAGCAGGAGGGCGAGGCCCGCGAGCCGTACGTGCGGGAGCTGAAAAGCCTGCTCTACCGCTACCTCGCGCCGCTCGTCGGCACGGAGGCCGTGCCCGAGGCCGGCGGCGGGGACCAGTCCCAGGAGCAGCAGGACAGGGGCAAGCAGCAGGCGAAGGCGGCCCCCGGAGCCTCACTCGGGGCGCACTAGTCCCGTCGGAGGGCGCGCCTCAGCTACCGGGACCGCTGGTCGGGCAGGCGAAGGAATCCGCGTCGTCGTCGCCCGCGCGCGAGGCGGCGATCACGGTGGAGGGCCGTACCGCGCCGTCACCGCGGCGCCGCTCCCGGACCCTGGACAGCCACTGCACGAGCATGCCGATCCCCGCGACCAGCAGGGAGATGCCCAGACCGAGGCACAGAGCGAAGAAGGAGTTGGACGCCGCGCGCCCGCTGAGATAGCCGGCACCCACCGAGTAGGAGGCCCAGACGGCCTCGGCCACGCCCGCTCCGATCGCGTAGCGCCGGGCGGGATAGCGCGTCACCCCCGCCGCCAGCCCGCCGATCACCCGGCCGCTGGGCAGGAAGCGCACGCCGATCACGAAGGGCACGCCGTGACGCTGTATCCGCAGGGCCGCCCAGCGCAGCAGCGCGGCCCGCTTGGGGCGGCGGTGCATCCGGGCCACGACGCGGCCGCTCATCGCGCGGCCCAGGCGGTGGATGAGCAGGTCGCCCAGGACGGCACTGCCGGCGACCACGAGAAGGACGAGCGCGATGTCCAGCCGCCCCTCGGCGGCCATGACCCCGCCGGTCACGAGCAGCACGGCGTTGGGCACCAGCGGCGGGGCCGTCGTTGCGGCCAGCAGCGCGTATGCCCAGAAGACGTTGCCCCCCCGGAGGTGCTCCGCGAGACCGGAGGTGAAGTCCAGTGACGACACGCTCAGTGCAACGTCCATTCCACCGTCCCTCTTCCCGCCCCTTCCTTCCACGCTGACAGCGTGCACGGCGGGCGGCAACCGGGTTGGGCGCGGATCAGGGATCTCACCGGGGATTCCCCGGAAACGTCATCCTGAGGTGCCATACGCCGTACAACCGCGGGAGTAGTTCCGAGGGCGGGCGGGAAGGGCCCAAGGCCCCATCGGGGAGCGGCCGTTGGCGCTCGGGGCTCAGCGGCCGAGCAGTTCCCCGCCGTTGCACTGGAGGATCTCGCCGGTGATGAAGCCGGCCTCGGGCGAGGCGAGGAAGAGGACTGCGGCGGCGACGTCCGCGGGCTTGCCGACGCGGCCGACGAGCGTCCGCCCGGCCCGGCGGGTCAGCTCGGCGTCGTTGAGACGTGAGCCGAAGAACTCGGTGCCGGCGACCGTGCCCGGGGCGACGATGTTGCACGTCACGCCCTGGGGGCCGAGCTGGGCGGCCAGCGAGTGGTTCCAGGCGTGCAGGGCGGCCTTGGACGCGCCGTAGGAGCCGCCGCCGCGGAGCGCCGCCACGGACGTCACCGTGACCACGCGGGCGTCCTCACTGAAGCGGTCCCGCAGGGACTCGGTGATCAGGACCGCGGTCAGGACGTTGCGTTCGAAGTCGCCGCGCCACCGCGCCAGGACCCCGTGCGGGCCGGCCCCGACCGCCAGTTCGCGGCTGCCGGCGTTGTTCACCAGGACGTCGACCCGGTCGGGGAGGTGGGGCAGGACCGCCTCCACGTCGTCGGGGTCGGCCAGGTCGCACACCACGGGTGTCACGTCCAGTCCCTGCTGGGCGCGCAGCTCTCCGGCGGTGGTGCGGAGCACTTCGCGGCGGCGGCCGACGATCGTGACGCGGTGGCCGTCGGCGGCGAACCGGGTCGCGATCGCGAGGCCGATGCCCGTACCACCGCCCGTCACCACGATGTTGCGGATCGCTGTCCCGTTCTCTGCCATGTGCCCCGCCCCTCGAAGAGACTCAGCACGCTACGGGATCGCCCCGATCCGACCGCGCGCGGGGTAGCCTGCGAAAACTGCTTCCCTTCGGAGACGTAGATCACATAGCTTGGAACGTAACCATTACGGTGGTTCGTGGGTCTTATGTCTTGAGCACCGCACTCCCGGCTGTGTCGGTGGGAGACTGCGGGTACGGATCGTCTTGGGGGACGGTCCGGGTTGCGTCGCCGGGGCGACGTCCGGGGAGCTTTGAGCGGCCCTCCCGGCCATTCGTCCCGGCTCGGCGCGGCCGCCACAATCGCCCGGTTCGGACCCGTGGGGGGATCCGCGCCGGGATACGGGAGCGCCCCGTGCCGGACCCGTGGGGGGATCCGTCGCGGGGCGCTTCTTTTCTGCTGTTCCGCCGGGCGCCACCGCGGGCCGCGAGGGCCTGCGGGGGCGGAAGGCGTGGGTCAGCGGGCCTCGACCGGGATGTAGTCGCGCTCGACGACACCGGTGTAGATCTGCCGCGGGCGGCCGATCCGGGAACCGGGCTCCTTGATCATCTCGTGCCACTGGGCGATCCAGCCCGGCAGCCGGCCGATGGCGAACAGCACGGTGAACATGCTGGTCGGGAAGCCCATCGCGCGGTAGATCAGGCCGGTGTAGAAGTCGACGTTCGGGTAGAGCTTGCGCGACACGAAGTAGTCGTCGCTGAGCGCGTGCTCCTCGAGCTTCAGGGCGATGTCCAGCAGCTCGTCGGACTTGCCCAGCGCGGACAGCACGTCGTGCGCCGCGGACTTGATGATCTTCGCCCGGGGGTCGAAGTTCTTGTAGACGCGGTGCCCGAAGCCCATGAGCTTCACGCCGTCTTCCTTGTTCTTCACCTTGGTGATGAACGAGTCGACGTCGCCGCCCTCGGCCTGGATGCGCTCCAGCATCTCCAGCACGGACTGGTTGGCGCCACCGTGCAGCGGACCCCACAGGGCGCTGATGCCGGCGGAGATCGACGCGAACAGGTTCGCCTGCGACGACCCGACCAGGCGGACGGTGGAGGTCGAGCAGTTCTGCTCGTGGTCCGCGTGGAGGATGAACAGCTTGTCCAGCGCGCTGACCACGACCGGGTCGAGCTCGTACTCCTCGGCCGGGACGGAGAAGGTCATGCGCAGGAAGTTCTCGACGTAGCCGAGGTCGTTGCGCGGGTAGACCACCGGCTGGCCGACGGACTTCTTGTACGCGTACGCGGCGATCGTCGGCAGCTTGGCGAGCAGCCGGATCGTCGACAGGTGGCGCTGCTCCGGGTCGAACGGGTTGTGGCTGTCCTGGTAGAACGTCGACAGCGCGCTGACCACGGACGACAGCATCGCCATGGGGTGCGCGTCGCGCGGGAAGCCGTCGTAGAACCGTTTGACGTCCTCGTGCAGCAGGGTGTGCTGCGTGACCTGGCCCTTGAACTCGGACAGCTGGTCGACGGTCGGCAGTTCGCCGTTGATCAGCAGGTACGCGGTCTCCAGGAAGGTACCGCGCTCGGCGACCTGCTCGATCGGGTAACCGCGGTAGCGCAGGATGCCCTGCTCGCCGTCGAGGAAGGTGATCGCGGACTTGTAGGCCGCGGTGTTGCCGTAGCCGCTGTCCAGGGTGACGAGACCCGTGTCGGCACGCAGCTTGCCGATGTCGAATCCCTTGTCGCCGACGGTGCTGTCCACAACGGGGTAGCTGTGTTCGCTGTCCCCGTACCGCAGTACTACAGAGTTGTCGCTCACGTCATTCCCTCACCGACGGTGTTGCCTCTTCATCGAGGTGCCCTGACTACGTCCACTGTCCCCCATTTGGCACTCAGGTGTGCACTCGGGGTCGGCCATCGGGCCGAAATGTGGCACGGAGTGCCTATTTTGCGCCCTGGGACAGCCGATGGTCGAGTGCCGTGAAGCGCTTTCCGGCGCTGACCGTCCGTACCGCCTGGCCGATCGCGCGGCGGGAGCCGACCAGGACGACCAGCCGTTTCGCCCGGGTGACGGCCGTGTAGAGCAGGTTCCGCTGGAGCATCATCCAGGCCCCCGTGGTGACGGGGATCACCACCGCCGGGTACTCGCTTCCCTGTGATCGGTGGATGGTCACGGCATACGCGTGCACCAGTTCGTCCAGTTCGTCGAAGTCGTACGGGATCTCCTCGTCCTCGTCGGTGCGGACGGTCAGCTTCTGGTCGACGGCGTCCAGGGCGGTGACGACGCCGACGGTCCCGTTGAAGACGCCGTTGGCACCCTTGTCGTAGTTGTTCCTGATCTGGGTGACCTTGTCGCCGACGCGGAAGGTCCGGCCGCCGAAGCGGCGCTCGGGCAGGTCGGGGCGGGCCGGGGTGACGGCCTGCTGGAGGAGTCCGTTGAGTACGCCCGCGCCGGCCGGACCGCGGTGCATCGGCGCGAGCACCTGCACGTCGCGCCGCGGGTCGAGGCCGAACCTGGCGGGGATGCGGCGGGCGACCACGTCGACGGTGAGCCGGGCGGCCTCCTCCGCGTCCTCCTCGGCGAACAGGAAGAAATCGGCCAGGCCCTGGGTGACCGGGGGTGTCCCCGCGTTGATCCGGTGCGCGTTGGCGACCACACCGGACTGCTGGGCCTGCCGGAAGATCTTCGTCAGGCGCACGGCGGGGACGGGTCCGCCGTCGGCCAGCAGGTCGCGCAGGACCTCGCCGGCGCCGACGCTGGGAAGCTGGTCCACGTCGCCGACGAACAGCAGGTGGGCGCCGGGCGGCACCGCCTTGACCAGCTTGTTCGCCAGCAGCAGGTCCAGCATGGACGCCTCGTCGACGACCACCAGATCGGCGTCCAGCGGCCGGTCCCGGTCGTAGGCGGCGTCTCCTCCGGGCTTGAGCTCCAGCAGCCGGTGGACGGTGGACGCCTCGGCCCCGGTCAGCTCCGCCAGCCGCTTGGCGGCGCGCCCGGTCGGCGCGGCGAGCACCACCTTCGCCTTCTTGGCGAGGGCCAGGGCCACCACGGAGCGGACCGTGTAGGACTTGCCGCAGCCGGGCCCGCCGGTGAGGACCGCCACCTTGTGCGTGAGGGCCAGCCGGACGGCCTGCTCCTGCTCGGGTGCCAGGTCGGCGCCGGTGGCGCCGGCCAGCCACGCCAGGGCCTTGTCCCAGTCCACGTCGGCGAACGCGGGCAGCCGGTCCTCGGGCCCGCGCAGCAACCGCATCAGCTGCGCCGCCAGGGAGATCTCGGCGCGGTGGAACGGCACCAGGTACACGGCCTTGACCGGCTCCCCGTCCCCGTCGGGGGACGGCACATCCTCGCGGACGACACCCTCCTCGCCGGCGAGCTCCCCGAGGCAGTCGATGACCAGTCCGGTGTCGACCTGCAGCAGCTTCACCGCGTCGGCGATCAGCTGCTCCTGGGGCAGGTAGCAGTTGCCGGCGTCCGTGGCCTGCGACAGCGCGTACTGCAGTCCGGCCTTGACCCGCTCGGGACTGTCGTGCGGGATGCCGACGGCCTGGGCCAACCGGTCGGCGGTCAGGAAACCGATGCCCCACACGTCGGCGGCCAGGCGGTAGGGCTGGTTCTTCACCACCGAGATCGAGGCGTCCTCGTAGGTCTTGTAGATCCGCACGGCGATCGACGTCGACACGCCCACACCCTGCAGGAAGACCATGACCTCCTTGATCGCCTTCTGCTCCTCCCAGGCGCCGGCGATCAGCTTCGTCCGCTTGGGGCCGAGTCCCGGAACCTCCACCAGGCGGGTCGGCTCGCTCTCGATGACATCCAGCGTCCCGGTGCCGAAGTGGTCGACGATGCGCTCGGCGATCCGCGGCCCGATGCCCTTGATCAGGCCCGAACCGAGATAGCGGCGGATGCCCTGGATCGTGGCCGGCAGCACGGTGGTGTAGTTCTCGACGGTGAACTGCTTGCCGTACTGCGGGTGCGACCCCCAGCGGCCGTGCATGCGCAGCGACTCGCCGGGCTGCGCCCCCAGCAGTGCGCCGACGACCGTCAGCAGGTCGTCCGAGCCGCGTCCGGTGTCCACACGCGCGACGGTGTAGCCGTTGTCCTCGTTCGCGTACGTGATGCGTTCCAGGACGCCTTCGAGCACCGACAGGTGAGGCGACTCGCTCATCCCCGGCCTCCCTTCGCGGCTCCGGCGGTCGTCGGTTCCGAAGGTACCGTCAGCCGCGGACAGCCCGCGGGGCCCGAGCGCGGGCCTGTGGACAACCGCTCCGAGCCGAGGCGGACCCTCAGCCGGGAGCGGCCCCGGACGGGTCCCCTGGGGCGGTGGCCGGACGCCCGCCTGCGAACGCGAAGAGGGGTCCGGCGCGATGCCGGACCCCTCTTCGCGTTCCCCCCATACCCCCGAAGCCCCCCTCGGGCGTACTTACCCTCCAGCTCCCCGAACCCCTCCCGGGAGCCTTGATGCCATGTACGACCGGCCACCGGCGGGAAGGGTTGTACGCCGGAACCGGAAATTTTCCGGAGGTCTTTCAGAGCACGTGTCGGCGGTAGCGGTCGACGACCTCCGCGAGCACCTCCCGGCCGTCACGCGCCCACAGACCGGCGTTGAAGATCTCCACCTCGATGTCGCCGCGATAGCCCGCGGCGTCGACCTGCTCGCGGAATCCGCGCAGGTCCACGCACCCGTCGCCGAGCTGACCGCGGCCCACGAGCACCCCTTCGGGCAGCGGCGTGACCCAGTCGGCCACCTGGAAGCACGCGATCCGGCCGCCCTCACCGGCGCGGACGATCCCGGCCGGGACCCGCTCGTCCCACCACAAGTGATAGGTGTCGACGACGACGCCGACCTGCTCTGCGGGGAACCGCTCGGCGATGTCGAGGGCCTGTCCGAGCGTGGAGACGACGCAGCGGTCCGACGCGTACATCGGGTGCAGCGGCTCGATCGCCAGCCGCACCCCGCGCGCGGCCGCGTAGGGCGCGAGTTCGGCGACGGCGTCGGCGACCCGCTGCCGGGCCGGCACGAGGTCGCGCTCACCGTCGGCCAGGCCGCCGGAGACCAGCAGGAGGGTCGGGGCGCCGAGCGCCGCGGCCTCGTCGACGGCCGCCCGGTTGTCGTCCAGCGCCGCCGCGCGCGCCGCGGGCTCCACGGCCGTGAAGAAGCCGCCGCGGCACAGCGAGGTGACGCTCAGCCCGCTGTCACGCATCAGGGCCGCGGCCCGCTCGACGCCGTACTCCTGGACCGGCGCCCGCCACAGGCCGACGCGGGTGACACCGGCGGCAGCGCACCCGTCGGCGAGCGCGGGCAGTGGCCACTGCCGGATGGTCTCCTGGTTGAGGCTGAACCGGGCCAGGCCATTGCCCGTGATGCCGGTCATGCGTCCACCCCGTACACGGCGAGAAGGCCGCGCATGCGCGAGGCCGCGAGCGCGGGGTCGGGAAACAGCCCGACGCGGTCGGCCAGTTCATAGGCCCGCGCCAGGTGCGGCAGGGACCGCGCCGACTGCAGGCCGCCGACCATCGTGAAGTGGTCCTGGTGGCCGGCCAGCCAGGCGAGGAGGACCACACCGGTCTTGTAGAAGCGGGTCGGTGCCCCGAACAGGTGCCGGGACAGCTCCACCGTGGGGTCGAGCAGACCGCGGAAACCCGCGGCGTCGCCCGTGTCCAGGGTGCTGACGGCGGCCGCAGCGACCGGAGCGAGGGGGTCGAAGATGCCGAGCAGGGCGTGGCTGAAGCCCTGCTCGTCGCCCTCGATCAGCTCCGGGTAGTGGAAGTCGTCACCGGTGTAGCAGCGGACCCCCTGCGGCAGGCGGCGCCTCAGCGCCACCTCGCGCCCCGCGTCGAGCAGGGAGATCTTCACGCCGTCGACCTTGTCCGGGTGCGCGGCGACGACCTGGAGGAACGTCTCCGTCGCGGCGTCGAGGTCGTCGCTGCCCCAGTAGCCGGCGAGGGCGGGGTCGAACATGGGCCCCAGCCAGTGGAGGATCACCGGCTCCGCGGCCTGGCGCAGCAGGTGCCCGTACACCTCCAGGTAGTCGTCGGGACCCTTGGCCACGGCCGCCAGCGCGCGGGAGGCCATCAGCACGGCCTGCGATCCGGCGGCCTCCACGACGGCGAGCTGCTCCTCGTACGCCGCCCTCACCTCGTCGGCGGTCGCCGCGGGCACGGTGAGCTGGTCGGTGCCGACACCGCAGGCGATGCGTCCGCCCACGGACCGGGCCTCCGCGGACGAGCGGCGGATCAGCTCCGCGGCGCCCGCCCAGTCCAGGCCCATGCCTCGCTGAGCGGTGTCCATCGCCTCGGCCACGCCCAGGCCGTGTGCCCACAGGTGGCGGCGGAAGGCGAGGGTGGCGTCCCAGCCGACGACGGCCGGGGCGTCCGCGGCGGTCCGCAGCGGGTCGGCCACGACATGCGCCGCCGAGTACACGACGCGGCTGCGCAGCGGCAGATCCGTCACATAGGTGACGGGTTCGGATCTCGGCACATAGGTGCGGGTTTCGCCGGTGTCCTGGGGCAGCACGATGCTCACAGCGACAGCTCCGGGACCTCGATGCGGCGTCCCTCGGCCGCGGACTTGAGGCCGAGTTCGGCGAGCTGCACTCCCCGGGCGCCGGCGCCCAGGTCCCAGCGCCACGGCGCGTCGAGCACCACGTGGCGCAGGAACAGTTCCCACTGGGCCTTGAACCCGTTGTCGAACTCGCCGTTGTCCGGCACCTCCTGCCACTGGGAGCGGAACGCCTCGGTGGCGGGCAGGTCGGGGTTCCACACCGGCTTGGGCGTGGCCGAGCGGTGCTGGACACGGCAGTTGCGCAGCCCTGCGACGGCCGAGCCGTGGGTGCCGTCCACCTGGAACTCGACCAGTTCGTCGCGGTTGACGCGGACCGCCCACGAGGAGTTGATCTGCGCGATCGCCCCGCCCTCGAGTTCGAAGATGCCGTACGCGGCGTCGTCGGCCGTCGCGTCGTAGGGCTTGCCCTGTTCGTCCCAGCGCTGCGGGATGTGCGTGGCGGTGAGCGCCTGCACGCTGCGCACCCGGCCGAACAGTTCGTGCAGCACGTACTCCCAGTGCGGGAACATGTCGACGACGATGCCGCCGCCGTCCTGGGCACGGTAGTTCCACGACGGGCGCTGGGCGCTCTGCCAGTCGCCCTCGAACACCCAGTAGCCGAACTCGCCGCGCACGGACAGGATCCGGCCGAAGAAGCCGCCCTCCACCAGCCGGCGCAACTTGAGCAGGCCGGGCAGGAACAACTTGTCCTGGACCACGCCGTGCTTGATCCCGGCCGCGTCGGCGAGGCGGGCGAGTTCGACCGCCCCGGCGAGGGTGGTGCCCGTGGGCTTCTCGCAGTAGACGTGCTTGCCCGCGGCGATCGCCTTCTTCACCGCCTCCTCGCGCGCCGAGGTGACCTGGGCGTCGAAGTAGATCTCGATCGACGGGTCGGCGAGCACGGCGTCGAGGTCGGTGCTCCAGTGCTCCAGGCCGTGGCGCTCGGCGAGCGCCCTCAGCGCGTGCTCGCGCCGGCCGACGAGCACCGGTTCCGGCCAGAGCGTGGTGCCGTCGCCCAGATCGAGGCCGCCCTCCTCGCGCAGCCGGAGCAGCGACCTCACCAGATGCTGCCGGTATCCCATGCGGCCGGTGACGCCGTTCATGGCGATCCGGACTGTTCTGCGTGTCACAGGGTCTCTCCTCGGCTGTCGATCACGGGGAAGGGTGCGCATCCCACGGGAAGCAAGCGCTTTCTTCTCAGGCAAAGCTAGCCCGCAGGCGGCAGGAGCGACAAGATGGCATCATGAGATAAGCAGCGGAAAGCGCTTACCGACGCGTACTCATGCTCTCCGGTCGGCACCGTCCTCTGATTTCCCTCTCGTGCACCCCCGCGATGAGCCCTTCCCCACAACGGGGCGGGCACCGCTCCCGCTCGTGGCGCGTCAGTGAGAGCATGAGCCGCTACACGGGGCGGCCCGCGGGAGCGGGAGCCGTCCGCACCACCACCACGACCACCGGCACCCGCACCGGCGCGGCCGCGAGCACGAGAGGAACCCGACCCCGATGGCAGTGACTCTGGCCGACGTCGCCGCACGCGCCGGGGTGTCCTCGGCGACGGTCTCGCGCGTCCTCAACGGCAACTACCCGGTGGCGGGCAGCACCCGCGAGCGCGTGCAGCGCGCGGTGGAAGAACTGGACTACGTCGTCAACGGTCAGGCCCGCGCCCTCGCGGCCGCCACCTCCGACCTGGTCGGGGTCCTCGTCAACGACGTCGCCGACCCGTTCTTCGGGCTCATCGCCAGCGCCCTCCAGAGCGAGATCGGCGCGGGGGGATCCGGACCCGCCGGCGGCAAGCTCGCCGTGGTCTGCAACACCGGGGGCTCTCCGGAGGCCGAACTGACCTATCTGACGCTCCTCGAGCGGCAGCGGGCGGCTGGCGTGGTGCTCACCGGCGGGGCGGTGGAGGACGAGGCCCACACCGCCGCGGTCACCGCGCGACTGGCCCGGCTCGCGGCGTCCGGCACGGCGGTGGTGCTCTGCGGGCGGCCGCCACTGACGTTCCCCGACGAGTCGCCGGGGGTGACGACGGTCGCCTTCGACAACCGCGGCGGCGCCCGGCGGCTCACCGAGCACCTGCTCTCCCTCGGCCACCGGAAGATCGGCTGCGTGACCGGCCCCCTCGAGCGCAGCACCACCCGGCACCGGTTGGAGGGCCACCGAGCGGCCCTGGCCGCCTACGGACTGGGACCGCGGACAGCGGCAGGAGCGGACGGCACGGCCGGCGGCGATGCGTCGCGGCTGACGGTGCACGGCGGGTACGACCGCGCCTCCGGCTACGACGCGGCACTCGAACTGCTGCGCAGGGAACCGGACGTGACGGCCATAGTCGCGGCCAACGACACGGTCGCGCTCGGCGTGTGCGCGGCGCTGCGGGACCGCGGGCTGAACATTCCCGGCGACATCTCGGTCGCCGGGTTCGACGACCTGCCGTTCAGCGTCGACGCGTCGCCCGCGCTGACCACCGTCCGCATTCCGCTGCAGGAAGCGGGCGCGCGGGCGGGCCGGCTCGTCATGGGCCGGCAGTCCTCCCCGCCCGGCGGTGTCGCCACGATCGCCACCGAACTCATGGTCAGGGCCTCGACCGCACCGCCGAAGACCCGTTCCTGAGGTTATCCACAGGCCGTCCCCACCCCCTTCCACCGGACCGGCCACGGGTCTACCTTTGACTCAGGCAAAGAAATCCGAGTGATCGCAGCCGCGACCGCACCGCAGGGGGGCACCATGGCCGTCAAGGAGATCCGCGAGTTCAACCGCTTCTACACCAACCTCATCGGCGCGCTGGACTACAGCCGCCACCTGCACACCCCGTTCACGCTGACCGAGGCGCGCGTGCTGTACGAACTCGCGCACAGCCGCCACACCGACGCCGCAGACCTGCGCGTCGAACTGTCCCTCGACGCCGGGCATCTCAGCCGCATGCTGGCCAAGTTCGAACAGCAGGAGCTGGTCACTCGCGGCCCCTCCGAACGCGACGCGCGACGGCAGCGGATAGAGCTGACGTCCAGCGGTCACGAAGCGGCGTCTCTCCTGGAGGAACGCTCCGAGGAGGCCGTGGGCACCCTCCTCGGCACGCTCCCCCGCGAGGATCGCGCCCGGCTCACCGACGCCATGCGCACCGTCCGGGAGATACTCCACGACGACCGGCACCGCGGCCCGCTCCGTCCCGACGTGTCCCTGCGCGCGCCACGCCCGGGCGACCTGGGCTGGACCATCGAACTCAACGCCGCCGTCTACACCCGGCAGTTCGACTGGAACGACGAGTACGAGGCACTCGTCGCCCGGATCGTCGCCGACTACGCGGCCGGACACGACCCGAGGACCGAAGCCGCATGGATCGCCGAACTCGACGGCGAACGCGTCGGATGTGTCTTCTGCATGCGCGACGAGCAGCCCGGCGCCGCCCGCCTGCGACTGCTGGTCGTCGACCCCGCCGCGCGCGGCCACGGCATAGGTCGCATGCTCGTGGACGCCTGCGTCGCCTTCGCCAAGGACGCCGGATACCGCCGGCTCGTACTGTGGACCAACGACGTCCTCACCGACGCCCGCCGGATCTACCAGCGCGCGGGCTTCGAACTGGTCGCCGAGAAACCGCACCACAGCTTCGGCCACGACCTGGTCGGCCAGGACTGGATGCTGGCACTGGACGCCGCGTCACCGGGCACGGACGACCGTGGCACAGCGTCCGCGCCAGACGGCGACGCCTGACGACGACGCCTGACGAACTGCAACGCTCCCAGGGGGGACCCATGCCCATCTCACTGGAAAAGGTCGAACAGACCGCTCCCGGACTGATCAGCCTCTACAAGCAGGCCGCCGTCAGCCTGGACAAGCACGGGCTGTCCGGCGAACGCGCCGCCGTCTACCTCGTACTCGACCGCTCCGGCAGCATGCGCGAGTACTACCGCGACGGCGCCGTGCAGCACCTCGCCGAGCAGACTCTCGGCCTGGCCGCCCACTTCGACGACGACGGCACCGTGCCACTGGTGTTCTTCTCCACCGGAGTCGACGGCATCGACGAGGTGTCCCTCGCCGACTACAGGGGTCGCGTCAACAAACTCCACGAGAGTTACGGCCACATGGGCCGCACCGACTACGCCGCGGCGATGACCGCCGTCATCGACCACTACCGGCAGTCGGGAGCCCAGGTCCCGGGGTTCGTGGTCTTCCAGACGGACGGTGCGCCCAGCAGCAGAAGTGCGGCGACCAAGGTGCTGTGCCAGGCTGCCGGGCTGCCGCTGTTCTGGCAGTTCATCGGTTTCGGCGACGACGAGTTCCACTTCCTGCGCCGCCTGGACGAACTGCCGGTACCCGCCAGACGGGTGATCGACAACGCGGGATTCTTCCCCGCGGGAAGCGACCCGCGGTCCATATCCGACGCGGACCTGTACGACCAGCTCACCGCGGAGTTCCCGCAGTGGCTCGCGGCGGCCCGCGCCCAGGGCATCGTCGGCGGCTGATCCCGGTTGACCCGGCACCGGGCGGTGCCTAGCGTCGAGCGAATGAGACTCGCCTTCTCCACCCTCGGGGTCCCCGCCCTGGCGATCGACCAGGTCGTCCGGCTGGCGGCAGAGCACGGCTACCACGGCGTCGAACTGCGCGCCAGTGACGAAGGCCCGGTCCACACCGGCCTTTCGGCCTCCGAACGCGCCGACGTGGCAAGCCAGTTCGGCAAGGCCGGGATCGAGGTGCTCACCGTCGCCGCGTATCCGAAGGTCGCCGCACCCGGCGACGACGGGCCGGTACTGGAGGAGATCGACGCCGCGCTGACGCTGGCCGCGGACCTCGGCGCCTCCTACGTCCGGGTGTTCCCCGGCGGCGGCGACCAGCCCGCCGAGCAGGCCGATGCGCTGGCCACGAGGCGTCTGGCCACGGCGGCCGAACGCGCCGAGAGCCTGGGAGTACGGGTGCTGCTGGAGACTCATGACTCCCACCGTTCGGGCGCCGACGTGGCACGGGTGCTGGGACGGGTCGGCCACCGGGCGGCGGGCGCCATCTGGGACGTCATGCACACGTGGCTCGCCGGTGAGCAGCCGCAGGTCAGCTTCCGGGCGCTGGCCCCGTACCTGGGCTACGTGCAGGTCAAGGACATCGCCTCGGCCGCGGACACCACGCCGCTGCCGCTGGGCGCCGGTGTGCTGCCGCTGGCGGAGACCGTCGAGGTGCTCAGCCGTGCCTACTGGGACGGCTGGCTGTGCTGGGAGTACGAGAAGCGCTGGTACCCGGATGCCGCGGAGCTGCCCGGCCTGCTCGGCCCCGCCCGGGACCACCTGACCCGGCTGCTGGCCGACTCGGCCTGAGACCAGGTCGCGGCGGCGCCGGAGCGCCGCGGGACAACCGAACAGCGCAAGGGGGGACGGGGGTGGGGGCGGGGGGAAGGGCCCCCGGAGGAAGGAACGGAGGACGGACACATGCTGGACCTCGCGCGGCTGAGGGCGTTGCACGCGGTGTACACCCACGGTTCGGTGGGTGCGGCGGCGACGGCGTTGGGCTACACGCCGTCGGCGGTCTCGCAGCAGATCGCGAAGCTGGAGCGGGAGACCGGCACGGTGCTCCTGGAGCGGCAGGGCCGCGGGGTGGCGTTGACGGACGCGGCGAATCTGCTGGTGGCGACGGCGCAGAAGCTGATGGCGATCGTGGAGTCGGCCGAGGTCGCGCTGGAGGAGCAGCGGGGGCGTCCGGGCGGGCGGTTGACGGTGGCGGCGTTCCCGACGGCGGCCTGCGGGCTGGTGCCGCCGGTGCTGGCCGGGCTGGCCCGGGAGCATCCGTCGCTGGAGCTCCGGTTGACGGAGGTGGACAGCCGGCAGTCGGTGGATCTGGTCGCACGGGGGGTGGTCGACCTTGCGGTGGCGCACGACTGGGACATCACTCCGCTGCCCGCTCCGGAGGGCGTGGAGCGGGCGGTGATCGGTGACGACCGGTGCGATGTGCTGGTGCCGGCGGGGCACCGGCTGGCGGGCCGGGTGTCGTTGACGCGGTCGGACGTGGCGCGGGAACGGTGGATCTGCCAGCCGCCGGGGTCGATGTGCCATGCGTGGCTGGTACGGACGTTGCGGGAGGCGGGCACGGAGCCGGACATGGCGTTCCAGTCCGGGGAGTACGCGACGCATCTGGCGCTGGTGGCGGCGGGGTTGGGGATCGCGTTGGTGCCGCGGCTGGGGCGCAGTCCGCTGCCCGAGGGTGTGGTGGTGGTGCCGTTGGAGCCGTCGCCGGTCCGCAGGCTGTACGCGGTGTGGCGGGAGGGTGCGGCGCGGCGGCCGTCGATCGCGGTGGCGGTGGAGATGCTGCGTGCGCGCTGGCAGGTGGTGTCGGGTGGGGCCGTGCCGGTGGCGGAGTGCGCGGCGCTGCCCGTGCCGTGAGCCGGGGTGGCGGTCCTGGGTCGTGGCGCGGCGGAACCGGTCGGCGGTGGCTCCCGTCGTAGGGGCATGGCGAAGGTGACGGGGCGCAGGGTGGTGTCGGCCGCGGTGCTGGCCGTCTCGGTGGGCGTGTCGGCGGTGGGTTGCGGGCAGGAGGGCGGGCCCGTCGGGGCACCGCCGGTGGCGTCCTCCCCCGGCGTGCCGGGTTCGTCGGCGGCGTCGGAGCCCTCGGGGTGGTCAGGACCGGCCGGGCCGTCGGGATCTCCTGCCGCGGGCACGGCTCAGGGGGTATGGCGGCCGGTGTACTTCTCGGTGTCGGACCATGTGCCGGGTGGCGTGCACGAGGTGGTGCGGGATCGGGCGGCGATGGGTGCGCTGCTGGACCGGTTCGGAGCGCGGGACGCTGATGCGGCTCGGGCGATCGGCGCGGCGACCCGGGCGGCGGATTTCTCGCGTTCGGTGGTCGTGGTGTGGGCGGATGTCACGGGGTGCAGCGCGGCGACGTCGGTGGTGCTCCAAGTGGCGGGTGATCGGCTGCAGTTGGCGGTCACCCGGCCGGAGCCGCCGCCGGAGTGTTTCGCGCCGGACCGGATGACGGCGGTGTTCGAGGTGCCGAGGGGGCAGGTGCCGGGCGCACCGGAGTTCCGGTTGGTGGGTCAGCGGTAGGCGGGAGCCGAACGCCGCGACATTGGCGGCAAGTTCCGGGAATTCTCCCGCACCCTGGCAGAAACTTTCACCGACCGGGCACACTCTCCTTCCGTCGGAAGGAGCACCGCCATGCAACGTCCCCGCCCCGGGTTCCCGCCCCTGCCCACCGCCGCGCCGCGCTCTCCCAGCGGCGCCGACGAGCGGGCGGCGGTCCGCGCCCTGATCGGGCGGATGACGCTGGAGGAGATGGTCGGGCAGCTCTTCGTGGCGCGGGTGTTCGGTACGTCGGCTTCCGACCCGGACCCCGCGGACGTGGCCGCGAACCGGGTCGACAACGGGGTCGACAACGCCGCGGAGCTGGTCGCCCGCTACCACCTGGGCGGTGTCGTGTACTTCGCGTGGGCCCACAACACCCGTGATCCGCACCAGATCGCGGACCTGTCCAACGGCATCCAGCGCGCCGGGCTCGCCGCCGGGGCCCGGGTGCCGCTGCTGGTCGCGGTGGATCAGGAGCAGGGCGCGGTCGAGCGGATCGGGGCGCCGGTGACGTCGTTCGGCGGTGGCATGGCGCTGGGCGCGAACGGCAGCACGGACGACGCGTTCGCCGCCGCGCGGATCGTCGGCGCGGAGCTGGCGGCGATGGGGATCAACCAGAACTACGCCCCGGTGTGCGACGTGAACGTGAGTCCGGCGAACCCGGTGATCGGGGTGCGGGCGTTCGGCGCGGACCCGTCGGCGGTCGCGGCGCTGGTGGCGGCGCAGATCAGGGGCTATCAGGCGGCGGGGGTCGCGACGTCGGCGAAGCACTTCCCGGGCCACGGCGACACCGTCACCGACAGCCACGTCGCCCTGCCCGTGATCACGCACGGCCCGCGGGAGTGGGAGCGGGTCGACGCGCCGCCGTTCCGGGCGGCGATCGCGGCGGGCGTCGACTCTGTGATGACCGCGCACATCCTGGTGCCGGGGATCGACGACTCGGGCGATCCGGCGACGCTGTCGCACGCGGTCCTCACGGGCCTGCTGCGGGAACGGCTCGGCTACGACGGGGTGGTGGTGACCGACGCGCTGGACATGCGGGGTGTGCGCGAGCGGCACGGCGACGACCGGGTGCCGGTGCTGGCGCTGAAGGCCGGTGCGGACCAGTTGCTCGATCCGCCGCGGCTGGACGTGGCGTTCGGGGCGGTGCTGGCGGCGGTGCGCTCCGGTGAGGTGTCGCGGGAGCGGCTGGCGGAGTCGGTGGCGCGGGTGCTGAGGATGAAGCTGCGCAGGGGTGTGTTCGAGCAGGCGTTCACCACGCCCGCGGCGGTGGACGAGGTGGTGGGCGCGCGGGAGCACCGTGAGGTCGCGGACGCCGTCACCGGGCGCGGTGTGACGCTGCTGGTGAACGCCTCGGGCGTGGTGCCGTTGGCGCGGGGCACGGAGCGACGGGTCCTGGTGGTGGGCGCGGATCCGGCGGCGCCTTCCGGCGTCGGAGGGCCCCCGACGGCGGTGCTGGCCCGGGAGTTGACGGCGCTGGGCGTGCCGGCGCGGGCGCTGCCGACCGGTCGCGCGCCGGACGCGGGGGCCATCGGCGGGGCGGTGGCCGCTGCGCGCGACGGTGCGGACGCGGTGGTGGTCACGACCTGCAATGTCACGGCGGACACGCCGGAGCAGGTCGCGCTGGTCGCGGCGCTGGTGGCGACGGGGGTCCCGGTGGTGACGGTGGCGGTCCGCAATCCGTACGACGCGGCGTTCCTTCCGCCGGTGGCCGCGTCGTTGGCGACGTACGGCTGGACGGACGTGTCGATGCGGGCGGCCGCGCGGGTCCTCGCGGGCGCGGTGCGGCCGGCGGGGCGCCTCCCGGTGGCGATCCCCCGGGCCGACGACCCGGGAGCCGACCTGTTTCCGATCGGCTTCGGGCTGGACGGCTGACGGCCCGGGGCCGGACGGCAGCGCCCGGCCCCCCGAGGAGCGGGGGACGAGCGGCGCCCGGCCCAGGCACGCGCCAGTACCCGCACTGGCGAGGACCCGCACCCGGCCGCGCCGCCACCAGCGCCTACCCGTCCTTGCGCCGGCTTTCGGGGCAACGCTCACGCGGCCGCGCTGACCTCCCCGCTGAACGTGCGCCACAGCTCGGCGTAGTGGCCGTCGCGGGCGAGCAGCGCGTCGTGGGTGCCGTCCTCGACGACGCGGCCGTGGTCGAGGACGATCACCCGGTCGGCGCGGGCGGCGGTGCTGAGCCGGTGGGCGACGACGAGGGTCGTCCGGCGTATCGCGAGGCGGTCCGCGGCCCGGTTGACCGTGGCCTCGGTGGCGAGGTCGAGTGCGGCGGTGGCCTCGTCGAGCAGCAGGATCGCCGGGTCGACGAGCTGGGCGCGGGCCAGGGCGATGAGCTGCCGCTGTCCTGCGGACAGGTTGCGGCCGCGTTCGGAGACCTGGTGGAGGTAGCCGCCGTCGAGGGTGGCGATCATCGCGTCGGCGCCGACGGCACGGGCCGCGGCTTCGACCTCGGCGTCGGTGGCGTCCATGCGGCCGTAGGCGATGGCGTCGCGCACGGTGCCGGGGAACAGGTAGGGCTCCTGCGGGACGACTCCCAGCCGCTGCCGGTAGGCGGTGAGGTCGAGGTCGCGGATGTCGGCGCCGTCGACCAGCACCTGGCCGGCGGTCGGGTCGTAGTAGCGGGCGACCATCTTGACGAGGGTGGACTTGCCGGCGCCGGTCTCGCCGACGAACGCGACGGTCTGGCCGGCGGGGATGTGCAGGTCGATGCCGGCGAGCGCCTCGGCGCCCTCGGCGTCGGCGCCACCGTAGCGGAAGCGCAGGTCGCGGAACTCGATGTCGCCGCTGAGGGCGCCGACGGCCTTGGGGTGGGCGGCGGCCGGGGTGGCGGTGGGTTCGCGCAGCAGCTGGCGGATGCGGCCCAGGGACACGCTGGCCTGCTGGTATCCGTCGAAGACCTGGGAGAGCTGCTGGACGGGCGAGAAGAACAGGTCGATGTAGAGCAGGTAGGCGACCAGGGCGCCCGCGGTCAGGGTGCCGTCGGCGACGCGGTGGGAGCCGACGATCAGCACGAGAGCGGCGGCGACGCTGGACAGCAGCTGCACGAACGGGAAGTACACCGAGATGAAGAACTGCCCGCGGATGCGTGCCGCGCGGTAGTCGTCGCTGCGGGCCACGAAGCGGGTGGCGCCCTGCCGCTCGCCGCGGAACGCCTGGACGATACGCAGTCCGGCGACGTGCTCCTGGAGGTCGGCGTTGACGACGGCGACGCGCTCGCGGGCGAGTTCGTAGGCCTTCACCGACTTGCGGCGGAAGACCCAGGTGGCGACGACGAGCACCGGCAGGGTGGCGAAGACGATCATGGCGAGCTGGACGTCGATGGCCAGGAGTGCGAACAGGATGCCGACGAAGGTGAGGACGCTGACCAGGGCGGTGACGAGTCCGGTCTGCAGGAACGTGGACAGGGCGTCGACGTCGGTGGTCATGCGGGTCATGATCCGGCCGGTGAGTTCGCGCTCGTAGTAGTCGAGGCCGAGCCGGTGCAGGTGGGAGAAGATCTTGACGCGCAGGGTGTAGAGGATGCGTTCGCCGGTGCGGCCGGTGAGCAGGGTGGAGCCCCATTCGACGGCCCACTGGACGAGGACCAGGCCGAGGCCGATCAGGGAGGCGACCCAGACGGCGTCGAGGGCCTGGCGGCGGACGCCGGCGTCGATGCCGTGGCGGATGAGGACGGGCAGCAGCAGACCGGCGACGGCGTCGACGGCGACGAGCAGCAGGCTGAAGAGCAGGGGGCCGCGGAAGCCGCTCAGGAGGCTGCCGAGGCCGAAGCGCTGGTCGGCGGCGCGGGCGGCGTCCTCGTCGATGTCGGGGGTGTCGTCGGCGGGCGGCAGGGCGTCGACCTTGGCGAGGAGTTCGGGGGTGGCGGGCATGCCGGCCAGCGCGCCGGCCATGCCGCCGGGGCCGGCTCCGCCGGCGGGTGCGGGCCGCGCGGGGGCTCCGGCGCCGGGGGCCGCCGAGTTGTCGGTGGCGTCGGTGCGGCGGTCCTTCGGCCACAGTTCGGGCGTGACGCCGTTCCCGGTGCCGCCGCCGGCGGTACCGGGGCGGGCGTTGGCGGCGCCGGCCGGGTCGAGGGTGACGACGTCGGCGCCGAGGGCGTCGGGGTCGGTGAGCAGCGCCCGGTAGAGCGGGCTGCGGGCCTGGAGTTCCTCGTGGGTGCCGACGTCGGAGAGGCGTCCCGCGTCGAGGACCGCGATGCGGTCGGCGAGCGCGAGGGTGGAGCGGCGGTGGGCGATGAGCAGGGTGGTGCGGTCGCGCATGACCTCGCTGAGCGCGTCGAAGATCTCCGCTTCGACGCGGGCGTCGATCGCCGAGGTGGCGTCGTCGAGCATCAGCAGACGCGGGTCGGTGATGAGGGCGCGGGCCAGGGCCATGCGCTGGCGCTGGCCGCCGGACAGGGTCAGGCCCTGTTCGCCGACGACGGTGTCGTAGCCGTCGGGGAGGTCGGTGATGAAGCCGTGGGCCTGGGCGGCCGTGGCGGCGGCGACGACTTCCTCGTCGGTGGCGTCGGGCTTGCCGTAGGCGATGTTGGCGCGGACGGTGTCGGAGAACAGGAAGCTGTCCTCGGGGACGAGGCCGATCGTGGACCGCAGGGAGTCGAAGGTCAGGTCCCGCACGTCGGTGCCGCCGATGCGGACGGCGCCGCCGGTGACGTCGTAGAGGCGGGGCAGCAGCAGCGACAGTGTCGACTTGCCGGAGCCGGAGGCGCCGACGACGGCGACGGTCTCGCCGGGCTCGATCGACAGGTCGAAGCCGTCGAGGACCGGGCGGTCGGCGGAGTAGCCGAAGGTGACGTGGTCGAAGTCGATGCTCGCCGGGGCGTCGGGGGCCAGGGTGCGGGTGCCCTCGTCGAGGGTGGGCTCGGTGTCGATGAGTTCCAGGACGCGTTCGACGCCGGCGCGGGCCTGCTGGCCGACGGTCAGCATCATGGTGAGCATCCGGACCGGGCCGGTGAGCTGGGCCAGGTACGTGGAGAACGCCACGAACGTGCCGAGGGTGATCTGGTGGCGGGCGGCGAGCCAGCCGCCGAGGGCGAGCATGCCGATCTGCCCGAACGAGGGCACGGCCTGGAGCGCGGGGGTGTAGCGGGCGGACAGCCGCACGGTGCGCAGCCGCCCGGCGAACAGCCGGCCGCTGACGGTGCGCAGCTTGTCCATCTCCTGCTGCTCCTGGCCGAAGCCCTTGACGACGCGGACTCCGGTGACGGAGCCGTCGACGACGCCGGCGACGGCGGCGGCCTGTCCCTGCGCGTACCAGGTGGCGGGGAACAGGCGCTTGCGGGAGCGGTCGGCGATGAACCACAGGGCGGGTGCGACGGCCAGCGCGATGACGGTGAGCAGCGGCGACAGGATGAGCATGACGACGAGGGAGAGCAGGAACAGCAGCAGGTTCCCGATCATCATCGGCGTCATGAAGAGCAGGCCCTGGATGAGCTGCAGGTCGCTGGTGGCGCGGCCGACGACCTGCCCGGTGCTCAGCTGGTCCTGGCGGCGGCCGTCGAGCCGCATGATCGTGTCGAACATCTCGGTGCGCATGTCGTGCTGCACGTCGAGGGCGAGGCGGCCGCCGTAGTAGCGGCGCAGGTAGGTGAGGACGTAGACCACGATGGCGGCGGCCACCAGGACGATCGCCCAGGGAGCGAGGGGCTTGTCGTGGGCGACGATGACGTCGTCGATGATCACCTTGGGCACCAGGGGCACCAGGGCGGTGACCGCCATGCCGCCGAGGGACGCGCCGAGGGACATCAGGACGGTCTTCTTGTACCGCCAGCAGTACGCGAGCAGGCGCCGGAGCCACCCCTGCCCGGGGTCGTGCTCCACCGCTCGTTGCGTTCTTGCCGTCCTCACGCGGTCCTCCCACCGTTGTCGGGCGCCGGCTGTTCGTCGCCCTGCACCGCTCTGTCCCACCGAGGCTGGAACGCGCCGGGCTGCGCGTTTCATCCTCTCCCAGCATGACCAACGACCAAGGTCGCACATGCGTGCGACCTTGGTCGTAGTCCTTTCGGGTGAATCAGGGGGCGGTCGAGGCATCGCGGGACGCGGCGATCTGCCGGGTCATGAGCGTCGTCAGCTCGTAGGCGGTGTGGGAGGCGGCCACGGAGGTGATCTCGGCGTGGTCGTAGGCGGGGGCGACCTCGACGACGTCGGCGGACACGATCCGGCAGCCGGCCAGGCCGCGGAGGATCTCCAGCAGCTCGCGTGAGGTCAGGCCGCCGGCCTCGGGCGTGCCGGTGCCCGGCGCGTGCGCCGGGTCGAGGACGTCGATGTCGATCGAGACGTACAGCGGGCGGTCGCCGATGCGCTCGCGCAGTTGCTGGGCGACCTCGTCGACGCCGCGCCGCATGACGTCCGCGGAGGTGACGATGCCGAAGCCCATCTTGGTGTCGTCGTCGAGGTCCTGCTTGCCGTAGAGCGGGCCGCGGGTGCCGACGTGGGACAGCGCGGAGGTGTCGAGCAGGCCCTCCTCGACGGCGCGCCGGAAGGGCGTGCCGTGGGTGTAGGCGGCACCGAAGTAGGTGTCCCAGGTGTCGAGGTGGGCGTCGAAGTGGAGGAGGGCCACCGGGCCGTGGCGGCGGGCGACGGCGCGCAGCAGCGGCAGGGCGATGGTGTGGTCGCCGCCGAGGGTCATCAGGCGTGCCCCGGTGCCGAGGAGTTCGTCGGCGGCGGCGTCGATCGTCTCGACGGCCTCGTTGATGTCGAACGGGTTCGCGGCGATGTCGCCGGCGTCCGCGACCTGGGCCAGCGCGAACGGCGAGGCGTCCTGCGCCGGGTTGTAGGGGCGCAGCAGGCGGGACGCCTCGCGCACGGCGTTGCCGCCGAAGCGGGCCCCGGGACGGTAGGAGACGCCCGCGTCGAAGGGCACGCCGACGACCGCGACGTCCGCGGTGCCGACCTCGTCCAGCCGCGGCAGCCGGGCGAAGGTCGCGGGTCCGGCGTAGCGGGGTATGCGGGAGGAGTCGACGGGGCCGCGCGGCTGGGCGCTGGTCATGGGGGGCCTCTCTCTTCTTCGGGGTCAGCGGCCGACCCTATGTGTCTGCCCGATCGCACCGGAATGTACGTTTCCTCCAATCCGTCGTGTCGATTACGCCTCCGCGTCGATCGGGAGGCCGCCCGGACGGCCGGGGTGGGCGGACGGGACAATGTGTGCATGCCACTGGATTCCGCGCCCGCCGCGTCCCCTTCCCGCCAGGATCTCGCCGACCACCTCGTCCGCACGCGGATAGCCGGGGACGTCGCCACCAGCCGGGAGAACAACCTCGACCACTACCGGGCGCTGGCCGAGGGCGACCGCTACTACTGGCTGGGCCTGGACTTCGGCGGCCGCTGGAGCGACGCGTCGGCGGTCCTGGACGTGATGGTGGAGCGCTGCGGAGTGGTGGCCGACCCTCAGCACCGCACGGGTCAGGACACCATCGACGCGGAGTTGACGGTGGACGCGCTGGACCGGATGGCGGAGGTGCTGCGCAAGGCGGCCGGCAACCGCTCGCGGGTGCTGGTGGCGAGCGGGCATCCGGCGGGCATGTTCGCGGTGCACCAGGTGCTGGCGGCGGCGCTGGAGGCCGCGGGCTGCACCGTGGCCGGCCCGGTGGACGGGCTGTACGCGGACAACGGGGAGGTCCGGCAGGTGGCGGGCGTCTTCATGCTCCACCGCGGCGGCGGGCTGGTGCACACGCACTCCCCCGAGCCGATGCGGAAGGTCCTGGACGCGCTGGAGCGCGCCGGGGAGCCGCTGCCGGACGTGGTGATCGCCGACCACGGCTGGGCGGGGCACGCGGGGTCGCGGGGCATCGAGACGGTCGGGTTCGCGGACTGCAACGATCCGGCGCTGTTCGTCGGGGAGGCGGAGGGCGACATCGAGGTCAGCGTCCCGCTGGACGACAACGTGGCACCGCACCTGTACGCGCCGCTGACCGCCTACCTGCTGACCCGGGCGGGACTGCCCGTGCCGACGCCCTGACGCAGGCGGGGCGGGCCGTCCCGCTCACACGTTCCGCGGGACCCTGACCAGGCCTTCCTGGATGACGGACACGGCCAGGCGGCCGTCCCGGGTGTAGATGCGGGCGGTGCCGAGGCCGCGGCCGCCGGACGCCGACGGGCTCTGCTGGTCGTACAGCAGCCACTCGTCGGCGCGCAGCGGGCGGTGGAACCACATGGCGTGGTCGAGGCTGGCGCCGACGACGTCGCCGATGGCCCAGCCGCCGCGCCCGTGGGCGAGCAGCACGGAGTCCAGCAGCGTCATGTCGGACACGTAGGTGGCCAGGCACAGGTGCAGCATCGGGTCGTCGGCGAGCTTGCCGCGGGTGCGGAACCACACCTGGGAGCGGGGCTCGCGGGTCACGCCCGCGGTCAGGTACGGGGGGTCCTCGACGTAGCGCAGGTCGATGGCGGCGCGGACCTCGAGGAGCCGCTCCACCACGCGCGGGTCGGGGAACTTGTCGGCGTGCCGCGGGAGCAGTTCCTCGGCGCTGGGGAGCGTCTCGGGATCCGGGGCGTCCGGCATGGGCTCCTGGTGCTCCAGGCCTTCCTCGTGCGCCTGGAACGACGCTGAGAGGTGGAAGATCGGCTGGCCGTGCTGGATGGCGACGACCCGCCGGGTGGTGAAGGAGCGGCCGTCGCGGATGCGGTCGACCTCGTAGACGATGGGCGCTCCGGGGTCGCCGGGGCGCAGGAAGTAGGCGTGCAGGGAGTGCGCGGGGCGCTCCTCGGGCACGGTGCGGCCGGCGGCGACGAGGGCCTGGGCGGCGACCTGGCCGCCGAAGACCCGCGGCACCGCCGCGGGACGGCTCACCCCGCGGAAGATGTCCTGCTCGATGCGCTCCAGGTCGAGGAGGGCGAGCAGGGAGTCCAGCGGCTGCGGATCGCCGTCCGCGGGGGTGCCGTTCACGCGTGGTCCGTTCGTTGCGTCAGGAGGCGTACTCGTGGCGGGCCTGTGCGGCCTGCGCGCAGGTCACAGGCCCATCGACTTGGCGATGATCGACTTCATGACCTCGCTGGTGCCGCCGTAGATCCGGTTGACCCGGTTGTCCGCGTACAGGCGGGCGATCGGGTACTCGTTCATGTAACCGTATCCGCCGTGCAACTGCAGGCAGCGGTCGATGACGCGGGCGGCGACCTCGGTGCAGAACAGCTTGGCGGAGGCGGCGTCGGCGGCGCTCAGCTCGTGCCGGTCGTGCGCGTCCAGGGCGCGGTCGACGACCGCTTCGGCGGCGTCCACCTCGGCCTTGCAGGCGGCCAGCTCGAACTTGGTGTTCTGGAAGGAGGCGACGGTCTTGCCGAAGACGGTGCGGTCCTGGACGTAGGCCTGGGCGAAGCGGATCGCGGCGGCGGCCTGCGCGTAGGCGCCCATCGCGATGGCCAGGCGCTCCTGCGGCAGGTTCTGGCCGAGGTAGGAGAAGCCCTTGCCCTCCTCGCCGAGCAGGTCCTCGACGGGGACCTCGACGTCCGAGAAGGCCAGCTCAGCGGTGTCGGAGGTCTTCAGGCCGAGCTTGTCGAGCTTGCGGCCGACGGTGTAGCCCGGGGACTTGGTGTCGACGACGAACAGCGAGATGCCGGCCCTGCGGTCCTCGGCGGTCGCGGGCGCGGTGCGGGCGCAGACGATGACGCGGTCGGCGTGCACGCCGCCGGTGATGAAGGTCTTCGCGCCGTTGAGGACGTAGTGGGTGCCGTCCTCCGAGAGCTTCGCGGAGGTCTTCATGCCGGCCAGGTCGGAGCCGGTGCCGGGCTCGGTCATGGCGATGGCGAACATCGTCACGCCGCTGACGAAGCCGGGCAGCCAGCGCTTCTTCTGCTCGTCGGTGGCGTAGGCAGTGACGTACGGGAGGCACAGGCCGGTGTGGACGCTGCTGCCGCCGAAGCTGACGCCCGCGCGGGCGCACTCCTCGCTGACGACGGCCTGGAACTTGAAGCTCTCCTCGCCGGCGCCGCCGAACTCCTCGGGCACCTCGATGCCGAAGACTCCCAGCTCACCGAGCTTGTAGTAGAACTCGCGGGGCGCCTGCCCCGCCTCCAGCCACTGGTCGTACACCGGGACGACCTCGGCCTCGATGAAGGCGCGTATCGTCTCGCGGAACGCTTCGTGGTCCTCGTTGTACACCGTACGACGCACAGCGCGCCTCCCATCGACGAGCGAGTGGACCGACCCACACACGGATTAAGCAAGCGCTCAGTAAGTTACCCGCCGGTCCGCGGGCCTGTCCAGGGCAGCCCGTCGTCGAGGGTGCCGAGCGCGCCCAGTGCGAGGCGGCGCAGCAGGGCCGCCATGTCGCCCCGGTCGGCCGGGATGCTGCGGGCGCCGAGGTGGGGTGTGGAGTTGATCAGGCCGAAGACGGCGTGCACGGCGGCGCGCACCTCCACCTCGGGCGCGCCCGGATAGACCTGGCACACCACGTCGACCCACACCTCGACGTACTGCCGCTGCAGCTGGCGGACGAGCTTGCGGTCGGAGTCGCGCAGCCGGTCGAGCTCGCGGTCGTGCAGGGTGATCAGCGGGCGGTCGTCGATGGCGAAGTCGATGTGGCCGCGGACGAGCGCGTCGAGCGCCGCGGGCGGGTTGTCGGACTCGGCGACGCGCATCCGGCCGGCCGACAGCAGCCGGTGGCTGATCCCCACCAGCAGCTCGGCGAGCATGGCGTCCTTGCCGGCGAAATGGCGGTAGAGGCCGGGGCCGCTGATGCCGACCGCGGCGCCTATCTCGTCCACGCCGACGCCGTGGAAGCCGCGTTCGGCGAAGAGGCGTGCGGCCTCCCTGAGGATCTGCTCGCGCCTGCCGCCGGCCGTCTTCGTCGGGTTCATACGATCGAGTCTAGACAATCGAGTTAGCGGACGTTAACGTGGAGTCATCACGTTAACGCTCGCTAACATCCGGGGGGCCGAACCATGGCAGCACCCGCCCTCTCCAGCGCCGCGGACCCGGCGTCAGAGGCGTACCGCGCCAACACCCAGGCGCACACCGCGCTCAGCGCCGCGCTGCGCGAGAAGCTGGCCGCCGCACGCCTGGGTGGCGGCGAGAAGGCCCGCACGCGGCACACCTCGCGCGGCAAACTGCTGCCCCGCGACCGGGTGGACCATCTGCTCGACCCCGGCTCCCCCTTCCTCGAACTCGCACCGCTGGCCGCCGACGGCATGTACGACGGTCAGGCCCCCGCCGCCGGCGTCATCGCCGGGATCGGCCGGGTCGCCGGCCGCGAGGTGGTGGTCGTGGCCAACGACGCCACGGTCAAGGGCGGCACCTACTACCCGATGACGGTCAAGAAGCACCTGCGGGCCCAGGAGGTCGCGCTCGACAACCGCCTGCCGTGCGTCTACCTGGTGGACTCCGGCGGCGCGTTCCTGCCCCGCCAGGACGAGGTGTTCCCCGACCGCGACCACTTCGGGCGGATCTTCTACAACCAGGCGACCATGTCGGCGCGCGGCATCCCGCAGATCGCCGCGGTCCTGGGCTCGTGCACGGCAGGCGGCGCCTATGTGCCCGCGATGAGCGACGAGGCCGTGATCGTGCGCAACCAGGGCACGATCTTCCTCGGCGGCCCCCCGCTGGTGAAGGCCGCCACCGGCGAGGTCGTCACCGCGGAGGAGCTGGGCGGCGGTGAGGTGCACGCCCGCACCTCCGGCGTCACCGACCACCTCGCGGAGGACGACGCCCACGCGCTGAGCATCGTCCGCGACATCGTCGCGACCCTCCCGGCCCGCGGCACCCCGCCGTGGACCGTCCGTGCGGCCGAACCTCCCGCGGTGGACCCGGCGGGCCTCTACGGAGCGGTGCCGGTGGACTCGCGCACCCCCTACGACGTGCGGGAGGTCATCGCCCGCGTGGTCGACGGGAGCCGCTTCGCGGAGTTCAAGGCGGAGTACGGCACCACGCTGGTCACCGGTTTCGCCCACATCCAGGGCCACCCGGTGGGCATCGTCGCCAACAACGGCATCCTGTTCGCCGAGTCGGCACTGAAGGGCGCGCACTTCATCGAGCTGTGCGACCAGCGCGGCATCCCGCTGCTGTTCCTGCAGAACATCTCCGGGTTCATGGTGGGCCGCCAGTACGAGGCGGGCGGCATCGCCAAGCACGGCGCGAAGATGGTCACCGCGGTGGCCTGCGCCCGGGTGCCGAAGCTGACCGTCGTGATCGGCGGGTCCTACGGAGCCGGCAACTACTCGATGTGCGGCCGCGCCTACAGCCCCCGTTTCCTGTGGATGTGGCCCAACGCCAAGATCTCGGTGATGGGCGGCGAGCAGGCCGCCTCCGTGCTCGCCACGGTCAAGCGCGACCAGATGGCCGCGGCCGGCGAGAAATGGAGCGAGGACGAGGAGGAGGCGTTCAAGGCCCCGGTCCGCGACCAGTACGAGACCCAGGGCAACGCCTACTACGCCACCGCCCGGCTGTGGGACGACGGCATGATCGACCCGCTGGAGACCCGTACCGTCCTCGGCCTGGCCCTGACCGCCTGTGCCAACGCCCCCCTGCCCACCGCCGACCCGACCGCACCGGGCTACGGCGTCTTCCGGATGTGAGTGCCGTGACGATCACCCCAGGCGCCGCGGCGCCCGCCATGTTCGACACCGTCCTCGTCGCCAACCGCGGCGAGATCGCGGTCCGCGTCATGCGCACCCTGCGCGAGCTGGGCGTGCGCTCGGCGGCGGTGTTCACCGACGCCGACGCCGACGCCCGTCACGTCACGGAGGCCGACACCGCGGTGCGGGTGGGCAGTTACCTGTCGGCCGCCGACCTGGTGCGCGCCGCCTGGGCGGCCGGTGCGCAGGCGGTGCATCCCGGCTACGGCTTCCTCGCGGAGAACGCCGCGTTCGCCCGCGCCTGCACCGAGGCGGGGCTGGTGTTCATCGGCCCGCCGGCCGATGCGATCGAGCTGATGGGCGACAAGATCCGCGCCAAGGAGACCGTGCGGGCCGCGGGCGTGCCGGTGGTCCCCGGCAGCAGCGGCAGCGGGCTCAGCGACGCGGAACTGGCCGACGCGGCACGGGAGCTCGGCATGCCCGTGCTGCTCAAGCCGTCGGCGGGCGGCGGCGGCAAGGGCATGCGCCTGGTGCGGGACGCCGCGGCGCTGCCCGAGGAGATCGCCGCGGCCCGGCGCGAGGCGCTGGGCTCCTTCGGCGACGACACGCTGCTGGTGGAGCGGTGGATCGACCGCCCGCGGCACATCGAGATCCAGGTCCTGGCCGACGGACACGGCACCGTGATGCACCTGGGCGAGCGCGAGTGCTCCCTGCAACGGCGGCACCAGAAGGTCATCGAGGAGGCCCCCTCGGTGCTGCTGGACCCGCGGACGCGGGCCGCGATGGGCGAGGCCGCGGTGCAGGCCGCCCGCTCCTGCGGCTACACGGGCGCGGGCACCGTGGAGTTCATCGTGCCGGGAGCCGACCCGAGCGCCTACTACTTCATGGAGATGAACACCCGGCTGCAGGTCGAGCACCCCGTGACCGAACTGGTCACCGGCCTGGACCTGGTGGCCTGGCAGGTACGGGTCGCCTGCGGGCAGCCGCTGGACTTCGGCCAGCAGGACGTCACCCTGACCGGGCACGCGATAGAGGCACGGATCTGCGCGGAGACCGCGCGGCCCGGCGACGGACGGGTGGACTTCCTGCCCTCGGCCGGCACCGTGCTGGACCTGCACGACCCGCAGGGGCCCGGCGTGCGGGTGGACTCCGGGCTGGCGCGCGGTACGGAGGTCGGCACCGCGTACGACCCGATGCTGGCCAAGGTCATCGCGCACGGGCCGGACCGGGCGACCGCGCTGCGCCGGCTCCGGGCCGCGCTCGCCGGCACGGTGGTGCTCGGCGTGGACACCAACACCGGCTTCCTGCGCCGGCTGCTGGCCCACCCGGCGGTCGTCTCGGGCGACCTCGACACCGGCCTGATCGACCGGGACGCGGCCACGCTGCTGCCGCCGCGGGTGCCCGCGGAGGTCTACGCCGCCGCGGCCCTGCTGCGGCAGCGGGCCCTCGAACCGGGCCCCGGCCCGGACGGCTGGACCGACCCCTTCTCGGTGCCCAGCGGCTTCCGCCTCGGCGGCGAGCCGGCATGGACCGTGCACCACCTGCGGGTACCCGGGCAGGACCCGGTGGCCGTGCGGGTGCGCGACGGGCTGGTGCGCATCGGTGACGGCGAGCCGTTCGAGGCGTCGCTGTCCCCCGCCACCGAGGGCCCCGGCGGCGGGCCGGTGCGGCTGCACACCGGCGGGACGGTGACCGCCTTCCACCACGCGGGCGAGTGGCTGGGCCGCGAGGGAGACAGCTGGCGTGTGCAGGCGTACGACCCGGTGGCGGCCGCGCTGCGCGGCGCGGCCGCGGGTGCGGGGGCCGACACGCTGACGGCCCCCATGCCGGGGACCGTCACGGTGGTCAAGGCCGCCAAGGGCGACGAGGTCACGGCGGGTCAGAGCCTGCTGGTGGTCGAGGCGATGAAGATGGAGCACGTGATCACCGCACCGCACGACGGGACGGTCACCGAGATCGACGTCGTGGCCGGGGCCACCGTCGCCATGGACCAGATCCTGGCGGTCGTCACGCCCACGGCACGTCCCGAGGAGGCGTCATGACGGACTCCCGCGTGTCGTCGGCGCTGCCCGCGGGACTGCCCATGGCCGTACCTTCGGCCGGGCTGCCCGAGCAGGTCCGCATCCACGAGGTGGGGGTGCGCGACGGCCTGCAGAACGAGAAGGCCACCGTCCCCACCGAGGTGAAGGCCGAGTTCGTGCACCGGCTGGCCGACGCGGGGCTGACCACCATCGAGGCGACCAGCTTCGTCCACCCCGGCTGGGTCCCCCAGCTGGCCGACGCCGACACGCTGTTGCCGCTGCTCGCCGACCTCGCCGGACGCGACCCCGCCGTGCGGCTGCCGGTGCTCGTGCCGAACGAACGCGGACTCGAACGCGCCCTCGGCCTGGGCGCGACGGAGGTCGCGGTGTTCGTCAGCGCCACCGAGTCCTTCGCGCGGGCCAACCTCAACCGCACGCTGGACGAGGCCCTGGAGATGGCCGCGCCGGTGGTGGCACGGGCCCGGCAGGCCGGCGCGCGGGTGCGCGGCTACCTGTCGATGTGCTTCGGCGACCCCTGGGAGGGCCCGGTGCCCATCGGCCAGGTCGCGGCCACCGCCCGCCGCCTGTACGCGATGGGCTGCGACGAGCTCAGCCTCGGCGACACCATCGGAGTGGCCACCCCCGGCCACGTCACGGCCCTGCTCGACGCCCTGACCGGCCGCGACAGCGACACCGGCAGCGGTGCCGCTGTGCCCGTCGAGCACCTGGCCGTCCACTTCCACGACACCTACGGGCAGGCGCTGGCCAACACCCTGGCGGCCCTGCGGTGCGGCGTCACGGTCGTGGACGCCTCCGCCGGAGGCCTCGGCGGCTGCCCGTACGCCAAGAGCGCCACCGGCAACCTCGCCACGGAAGACCTGGTCTGGATGCTGAACGGGCTCGGCATCCGCACCGGCGTCGACCTCGACCGCCTCAGCGCCACAAGCGTCTGGATGGCGGAACACCTGGGACGGCCCAGCCCGTCCCGTACCGTCCGCGCCCTGACCCACCGGGAGCAGTAGCCATGTCGATCGATCACCGTCTGTCCGGCGAGCACGAGGAACTTCGCGCCACTGTCGCGGAGTTCGCCCGCGACGTCGTCGCTCCGAAGATCGGCCAGTTCTACGAGCAGGAGGAGTTCCCGTACGAGATCGTGCGGGAGATGGGGCGGATGGGCCTGTTCGGGCTGCCGTTCCCCGAGGAGTACGGCGGCATGGGCGGCGACTACCTCGCGCTCGGGCTGGCCCTGGAGGAGCTGGCCAGGGTCGACTCCTCGGTGGCGATCACGCTGGAGGCCGGGGTGTCGCTGGGCGCCATGCCGGTGTTCCGGTTCGGCACGGAGGAGCAGAAGCGCACCTGGCTGCCGAAGCTGTGCTCGGGCGAGATGCTCGGCGCGTTCGGGCTGACCGAGCCGGACTGCGGTTCGGACGCCGGCGGCACCCGCACCACCGCACGGCGCGACGAGGCGACCGGCGAGTGGGTGATCAACGGGACCAAGTGCTTCATCACCAACTCCGGCACCGACATCACCGGCCTGGTCACGGTGACCGCGGTGACCGGCCGCAGCCCCGAGGGCCGGCCGCGGATCTCGTCGATCATCGTGCCGTCCGGCACGCCGGGCTTCACCGTGTCGAAGAAGTACAGCAAGGTCGGCTGGAACGCCTCCGACACCCGGGAGCTGTCCTTCATCGACTGCCGGGTGCCGGCGGAGAACCTGCTGGGTGAGGAGGGCCGCGGCTACGCGCAGTTCCTCCGGATCCTGGACGAGGGCCGGATCGCGATCTCCGCGCTGGCCACCGGCCTGGCGCAGGGCTGCGTGGACGAGTCGCTGAGGTACGCCAAGGAGCGCGAGGCGTTCGGCCGGTCGATCGGCGCCAACCAGGCGATCCAGTTCAAGATCGCGGACATGGAGATGCGCGCCCACACCGCGCGGCTGGCCTGGCGGGACGCCGCGTCCCGCCTGGTGCACGGTGAGCCGTTCAAGAAGGAGGCGGCGCTGGCCAAGCTGTACTCCTCGGAGATCGCGGTGACCAACGCCCGCGAGGCCACCCAGATCCACGGCGGCTACGGATTCATGAACGAGTACCCCGTGGCTCGGATGTGGCGCGACTCCAAGATCCTGGAGATCGGCGAGGGCACCAGCGAGGTCCAGCGGATGCTGATCGCCCGGGAGTTGGGCATGGAGGCCTGATCCCTGATCCCGGCCCCGCCTCCGGCCCCGGGGGCAGCCCCGGGCCCGGGGCGGGGCTCGCACGGCGGGGACTGCGGGCGGCGGCGCGCCCGCACGGCACACCACAACTGAACATCGCGACGAGCGTGGCGGGCGGGACCATTGAGCCGGTCTAGTTAGGTTAGGCTAACCTAACTAGACCGAGCTCGACCGAGCTCGCCTGACCGACGAGGGGCCCGCTCATGCGCTCACACCTGCTCAACGGCACCACGGCGGAGCACTATCGACGCTCCGTCACCCTGGGAGTCGAGCGGGTGGCGGCCACCGTCGCCGCGACCGACCGGCCGTTCACCGGCGTCAGCCCGCAGGCACTCGCGCCCCGGATCGACGCGATCGACCTCGACCGGCCGCTGGGCGACACCGCCGCCGCCCTGGACGAGCTGGACGGGGTGTACCTGCGCGACGCCGTGTACTTCCACCACCCCCGCTACCTCGCCCACCTCAACTGCCCCGTGGTGATTCCCGCGGTGGCCGCCGAGGCGGTGCTCAGCGCCGTCAACTCCTCCCTCGACACCTGGGACCAGAGCGCGGGCGCGACCCTCATCGAACGGCGGCTGATCGACTGGACGGCCGCCCGCCTGGGCCTGGGCCCGCGCGCGGACGGCGTGTTCACCAGCGGCGGCACCCAGTCCAATCTGCAGGCCCTGCTGCTGGCCCGGGAGGAGGCGCTGGCCGGCGGCGCGGACCCGGCCCGGCTACGCGTGCTGGCGAGCAAGTGCGGGCACTTCAGCGTCCAGAAGTCCGCCTCGCTCCTCGGGCTGCCGGCCGACGCCGTCATCACCGTCCCCTGCGACGCGGAACGGCGGATGCGGCCCGACGCGCTCGCCCGCGAACTGGAGCGGTGCGTCCGCACCGGGCTGGTGCCGATGGCCGTCGTCGCGACCGCCGGCACCACCGACTTCGGGTCCGTCGACCCGCTGCCCGACGTCGCCGCGCTGTGCGCCCGCCACCGGGCCTGGCTGCACGTGGACGCCGCGTACGGCTGCGGGCTGCTGGTCTCGCGCACCCGCCGCCACCTGCTGCGCGGCATCGAGCACGCCGACTCGGTGACCGTGGACTTCCACAAGTCCTTCTTCCAGCCGGTCAGTTCCAGCGCGGTCGTGGTGCGGGACGCCGCCGTGCTGCGTCATGCCACTCACCACTCCGACTACCTCAACCCGCGCCGGGCCGTGACCGAGCGCATCCCCAACCAGGTGGACAAGTCCCTGCAGACCACCCGCCGCTTCGACGCCCTCAAGCTGTGGATGACGCTGCGTGTGATGGGCGCCGACGGGGTGGGCGAGCTGTTCGACGAGGTGCTGGACCTCGCCGGGCAGGCGTGGCTGCTGCTGGACGCCGACCCGCGGTTCGAGGTCGTCACCCGCCCCACCCTGTCGACGCTGGTGTTCCGCTGGGTGCCGCCGGAGGGCTCCGGCGGTGCGTTCGGCCCGGCCGACGTGGACCGTGCCAACCTCCACGCCCGCAAGGAGCTGTCCGCCTCCGGTGAGGCCGTCGTCGCGGGCACCACCGTGAACGGCCGCCACTACCTGAAGTTCACCCTGCTCAACCCGCTGACCACGCCCGCCGACATCGCGGCCGTACTCGACCTGCTCGCCGGGCACGCCGGCCGCTGCCTGACCCTGGGAGAGACCCTTGCCCACGCCTCGTGACGCCGCCGCCCGCGACGTACCGGACTTCATCGGGATCGGCCTGGGACCGTTCAACCTGGGTCTGGCCTGCCTCACGGAGCCGCTCGACGACCTCCACGGCGTGTTCCTGGAGAGCAAGCCGGACTTCGACTGGCACTCGGGGATGTTCCTGGAGGGCGCGACCCTGCAGACCCCGTTCCTGTCCGACCTGGTGACCCTGGCCGACCCCACCTCGCCGTTCGGCTTCCTCAACTACCTCAAGGAATCAGGGCGGTTGTACTCCTTCTACATCCGCGAGAGCTTCTATCCGCTGCGCGAGGAGTTCAACGACTACTGCCGCTGGGCCGCCGCCCGGCTGCGCTCGGTCCGCTTCGGCAGGACCGTCACCGAGGTCGCCTACGACGAGGCCGACGGCCGGTACACGGTGCGCACGAGCAGCGGCGAGGAGTACCGCGCGCCCCGGCTCGTCCTGGGCACCGGCACCCCGCCCTACGTGCCGCCGGCCGCCGAGGGCCTGGGCGGGGACGCGGTCCACGCCGGCAACTACCTCACGGCGCGTGAGGAGTTGCGGCGCAAGCGCAGCGTCACCGTCGTCGGCAGCGGCCAGAGCGCCGCCGAGATCTACCACGACCTGCTCCAGGACATCGACTCCCGCGGCTCCGCCCTGAACTGGGTGACGCGCTCCCCGCGGTTCTTCCCCCTCGAATACACCAAGCTCACCCTGGAGATGACGTCCCCGGAGTACGTGGACCACTTCCACGGGCTCCCACCCGAGGTGCGCGACCGCCTCGGCGCCTCGCAGAAGAACCTCTACAAGGGCATCAACACCGAACTGATCAACGCCGTGTTCGACCTGCTGTACGCCAAGAACCGCAAGGGCAAGGTGCCGACCCGGCTGCTCACCAACACCTCGCTGGACAGCGTCCGCCACGACCCGGCCGCCGGCACGTACACGCTGGGGCTGCGGCAGGTGGAGCAGGGCCGCGACCACACCCTGACCACCGAGGGCCTGGTGCTGGCCACCGGGTACCGCTACCGCGTGCCGGAGTTCCTGGCCCCGGTCCGCGACCGCATCCGCTGGGACGCGAAGGGCCGCTACGACGTGACCCGCGACTACGCCATCGACGTGACCGGCCACGGCATCTACGTGCAGAACGCCGAGCTGCACACCCACGGTTTCGCCGCACCCGACCTCGGCATGGCCGCGTACCGCAACTCGCGCATCATCCGCGCACTGCTGGGCGGCCGCGAGCCGTACCGCGTCGAAACGGCCATCGCCTTCCAGGAGTTCACCGCATGACCGCCACCCCCACGACCCTCCTGCCCCCCGGCCGGTTCGCCTTCCGCCCCGTGCGGCCCGCCGCTGACGCCGTGCTGCTGCACCGCTGGGTGACCCATCCCAAGGCGGTGTTCTGGCTGATGGGCGACGCGAACGTGTACGACGTCGAGCGCGCGTACGCCGACATCGCGCAGGCCCCGCATCAGGACGCGTTCGTCGGACTGTACGACGGCGCCCCGGCGTTCCTGATGGAGCGCTACGACCCGGCGCAGGTCGAACTCGCGGGCCTGTACCGCGCGGAGCCGGGCGACGTCGGCATGCACTTCCTGGTCGCCCCGGCGGACCGGCCCGTGCACGGCTTCACGCGCGCCGTGATCGGCGCGGTGATGGCGGAGCTGTTCGCCGACCCCGCGACCCGCCGCGTCGTGGTCGAGCCGGACGTCCGCAACACCGCCGTCCACGACCTCAACCGCACCGTCGGGTTCGAGCCGCACGCGCGGATCACCACACCGCACAAGCAGGCCCTGCTCAGCTTCTGCACCCGCGCACGGTTCGAGGCCACCCGATGACCCACGCCACCTCGCCGTCGCCCGGCAACTCCGCGCTTCCGCCCGGCAACTCCGCCCCCTCGCACGACGGCGCCGCTCCGGCGCGCGACGACGCGACCGCGCACCTGACGCCCGAGCGGTGGGAGCGGGCCACCCGCCACCTGGTGCGCAAGGCGCTCGCCGAGTTCGCGCACGAGCGCCTGCTCACGCCCACCCCGCTGGGCCCGGCGCCGAGCAGGCCCGGAGGGCGCCGGCGGTACGGCGTCACCAGCGACGACGGCCGCACCACGTACCGTTTCACCGCGGAACTGCTCGCCCTGGACCACTGGCACATCGACCCGGCCTCCCTCACCCGGCACCGCCGCGACCCCGGCCCCCACGGCGCGGGCGGCGACGGGGACCGCGACAGGGACCACAACGGGAACGGCAACGGAGACCTCGGCCAGGAGCCGGGCACCGAACTGCCGCTGGACGCGCTGGCGTTCTTCACCGAGTTGCGCGTCACCCTGGGCCTCGGCGAGCGGGTCCTGCCGCTGTACCTGGAGGAGATCACCTCGACGCTCTCCTCGCTGGCGTTCAAGGACGCCCGGCAGCGGCCGAGCGCCGGAGAGCTGGCCGCGGCGGGCTTCCAGGCGGTGGAGGCCGGCATGACCGAGGGCCACCCGTGCTTCGTCGCGAACAGCGGCCGTATCGGCTTCGGCGCCCACGACCTGCTGCGCTACGCGCCGGAGGCGGCCGCCCCGGTCCGGCTCGTCTGGGTGGCCGGCCGCCGCGACGTGGCGGACTTCCACGCGGGCGCCGGGCTGGACTACGAGACGCTGATCGCCGGCGAGTTGGGGCCGGAGACCCGCGAGCGGTTCGCGGCCGTGCTGGCCGGCCGGGGCCTGGACCCGGACGGCTACCTGCTGATCCCGGTCCACCCCTGGCAGTGGGAGCACCGCCTCGCGGTGACGTTCGCGGGTGAACTCGCCCAGGAGCGCCTGGTGCTGCTGGGCGAGGGCGACGACCCCTACCGCGCCCAGCAGTCGGTGCGCACGTTCTTCAACACCGGTCGCCCCGAGCGCCCTTACGTCAAGACCGCGCTGTCCGTGCTCAACATGGGCTTCCTGCGCGGCCTGTCCGCCGCGTACATGGCGGCCACACCGGCGATCAACGACTGGCTCGCGGAGCTGGTCGCGGCCGATCCGACGCTGGCCGCCGCGCGGTTCTCGATCCTGCGCGAGCGGGCCGCCGTGGGCTACCGCCACCTGCCGTTCGAGGAGGCCACGCAGAAGGGCTCGCCGTACCGGAAGATGCTGGCCGCGCTGTGGCGCGAGAGCCCCGTCCCCGCCCTGGAGCCCGGCCGCTCGGTCGTGACGATGGCCGCGCTCCTCCACGTGGACGACGACGGCGGCTCGCTGGCGGCCGCGCTGGTCGCGCGCTCGGGCCTGCCGGCCGGACACTGGCTGCGCGGCTACCTCGACGCCTATCTGGTGCCGGTGCTGCACAGCCTGTTCGCCTACGACCTGGCGTACATGCCGCACGGCGAGAACGTCATCCTGGTCCTCGGAGAGGACGGCGGCACCGTGGAGCGCGCGGTGTTCAAGGACATCGCCGAGGAGATCGTGGTGATGGACCCGGACGCCCGGCTTCCCCCGGAAGTCGCCCGGATCAAGGCCCAGGTGCCCGAGGAGCTGCGCGCGCTGTCGGTCTTCACCGACGTCTTCGACTGCTTCCTGCGCTTCCTCGGCGCGATCCTGCACAGCAGCGGGGTCCTGGACGAGACCGCGTTCTGGCGGACGGTCGCCGCGTGCACCGCGGACTACCAGGCCGCGCACCCGGAACTGGCGCCCGCGTTCGCCCGCTACGACCTGTTCGCGCCGCGGTTCGCGCTGTCCTGCCTCAACCGGCTCCAACTGCGGGACAACCAGCAGATGGTGGACCTCGGCGACCCTTCGGCCGCGCTGCAGTTCGCCGGCACGCTCGCCAACCCGCTGGCCGCGCACCGCCCGCCGAACCACGGCCCGTCGAACCACGGCCCGTCGGACCGGGAACCGTCCCGACGGGAGCCCTCACGCTCCCGCCGGGCCACGCCTCAGGACGCCGGCCAGTCCACCTGCGGCGAGCGGTAGAAGGCGACGCCCAGTTCCTGCCAGCGCGGGCCCTGGGCGGCCAGGCGCGCCCGGAAGCCGTCCCAGCCGTGCGTGGCCGCCGGGGACCAGCCGAGTTCGGCGATCCCCGGCAGCCGCGGGAAGGCCAGGTAGTCGATGTCGGCGCTGGTGGTGACCGTCTCGGTCCACAGCGCCGCCTCCACGCCGTACACCGCGCTCGCCGGGACGCCCGCGACGACGGCGGCCGGGTCCCAGTCGTAGGCGGTGCGCGCCTCGACGTACCCGGCCCAGTGCTGGCCGACGGGGCTGGCCGGGGTGTACTTCATGTCGAGGTACGCGCGATCGGCAGGGGACATGATGACCCGGGTGCCCGCCTTGGCCGCGGTCGCGACCTCCGTCTCGTCGCCCTTGGTGCCCCAGTACTGGACGAGGGCGCCGGGCGCGGGGTGCGCCGCGTCGAGCTGGTGCCAGCCGATGACGGTCTTGCCCTGGCGGGCGACGATCGGCTGCACCTTGTCCATGAAGGCGACGTAGTCCGCGGCGCTCGTGGAGTGGGCCTCGTCGCCGCCGATGTGCAGGTACGGGCCCGGGGTGAGCGCCGCGACCTCGCTGATGACCTCGTCCAGGAAGGCGTACGTCGCGGCCTTGGGCACGCACAGCGAGCTGAAGCCGACCTTGGTCCCGGTGTACAGCGGCGGGGCCTTGCCGTCGCAGTTGAGCTCCGGGTACGAGGCGAGGGCCGCGGTGGTGTGGCCGGGGCCGTCGATCTCGGGGACGACGGTCAGGAACCGGCTCGCGGCGTAGCGGACGATCTCCCGGTAGTCGGCCTGGGTGTAGGAGCCGCCGGGGCCGCCGCCGACCTCGGTGCTGCCGCCGTAGGAGGCGAGGCGCGGCAGGGAGGTGACGGCGATCCGCCAGCCCTGGTCGTCGGTGAGGTGCAGGTGCAGGGTGTTGACCTTGTAGAGCGCCAGCTCGTCGATGTAGCGCTCGACCTGCGCGACGGTGAAGAAGTGCCGGGCGACGTCGAGCATCGCGCCGCGGTAGGCGTAGCGCGGCACGTCGCGGATGTCGGCGTCGGGCACCGTCCAGTCCGTGCCGGTCACGGGGGTGCGGCTCTCCACACGGGCGGGGAGCAGCTGGCGCAGGGTCTGCACGCCGTGGAAGAGGCCGGCCGGGGTGCGGGCGCTGATCACCACCGAGCGGGCGCCGGTGCGCAGCCGGTAGCCCTCCTCGCCCAGGCCCCGGTCGGGGTCGCCGAGCGCGAGCACGATGCCGGTGGCGGAGCCCGGCCCGGCGCCGGTGGCCGTGGTCGCGCCCGTGTCGGACACCGCTCCCGTGCCCGCGCCGGCGGGCGCGGCCACCACGCGCAGGGGGAAGCCGGTGGAGGGCCGCAGCAGCGCCGCCGCGTAGGCGGCGACCGGCGCGGCGCCCGCCGACCCGCGGGCCACCTCGACGGACGTGCCGCGGGTGATCCGGAACGCGCCGCCGCCGGCCCGCACGGCGGCCGGCACGGGCACCACGCGGGCGGCGACGGTCGCGGCCGCCGAGGCGCCCGCGGGCTCGGAGGACGCGGTCCTGGCGCCGGCCGCGCTCGCGCCCGCGGCGAGCATCAGCGCGCACAGGACCCGCGGCAGCGCGCCGCGGGCGCTCGGGGCCCGCCCGGCCGTGCCCGAGCCGCCGGACCCACCTGCCCGGCCTGACCCGCCCGCACGGCCGTCGCGGCCCGCACCGTCGGCGTGGCCGGCCTGGCCCGCCCGGTCGGTCCGGTCTGCGGCGGTGCGGTGGCTCCCGGCGTCGAGTCGTGTCACGGCACCACGACTAACCCCCGACGTCCCGAGCGGTCAAGACGGCCCGCACCGCGGACGCGCCCGCCACCCGCGTGCCGACCCGTTGTCACCCCTTTGGCCGCCCTTGCACTGCTTCCCTGCCCGAAATCGGGCAGGATTCTTGCAAACCGAAGAGCGTGACACCAGTATCGTCGGGTGCTCGAACGCCGGACCCCTTACGAGGACCTGATCGACCACCTGGTGCGCACCACGTCGCTGCACCGCGGCGAGGCGAATCGGGTGGTCCTGGACGTCCTGGCGTACTTCGACGAGACGACCGAGGAGTTCGTCCGCCGCAGACACCGCGAGCTCCAGGCCAAGGGCCTGGTGAACACGGAGATCTTCGAGCGGATCGGCGAGGAGCTGCCGCACCGGGCCGTGGCCCCGGCGGCGCTCTCGCAGCGCCAGCTCCGCCGGATCGTCTACGGCTGAGCCGTCCCCGCCGGGCAGCGCCCGGAGCGGACGGCCCGCGCACCCGCAGACGCACCGCGGCCGCGGGCACCCACCCGGTGCCCGCGGCCACCCGGTCCGCCGACCCACCCGGTCCGGCGGACCGACCCGGTCCCGGTTCCCCGGGACGCACACGACGCAAGGCGACGCAGGACGACGGAGAGGGACGGCACATGTGCGGAATCGTCGGATACATCGGCAGGCGCGACGTCGCGCCGCTGCTGCTGGAGGGTCTGCAGCGGCTGGAGTACCGGGGCTACGACTCGGCCGGCGTCGTCATCAGCGGGAAGTCCGGCGATCTGCGCACGGTCAAGGCCAAGGGCCGGGTGCGGGAGCTGGAGTCGCGCATCCCCAAGCGCTTCGCGGGGACGACCGGCATCGCGCACACCCGCTGGGCCACCCACGGCGCGCCGAGTGACGAGAACGCGCACCCGCACCTGGACACCGCGGGCACCGTCGCGGTCGTCCACAACGGCATCATCGACAACGCCTCCGAGCTGCGGGCCAAGCTGACCGCGGACGGCGTCGTGTTCGCCTCCGAGACCGACACCGAGGTGCTGGCCCACCTGATCGGCCGTTCCGACGCCGAGACGCTGGAGAAGAGGGTCAGCGAGGCGCTGCGGGCGGTCGAGGGCACCTACGGCATCGCCGTGATGCACAAGGAGTTCCCGGACCGGATCGTCGTGGCGCGCAACGGCTCCCCGGTCGTGCTGGGCATCGGCGAGAAGGAGATGTTCGTCGCCTCCGACGTCGCCGCGCTCGTCACCCACACGCGCCAGGTGGTGACCCTCGGCGACGGCGAGATGGCCACCCTCAAGGCGGACGACTTCCGCACGTACACCACCGAGGGCTCCCTGACGACGGCCACGCCCACCACCGTGGAGTGGGAGGCCGAGTCGTACGACATGGGCGGCCACGACACGTACATGCACAAGGAGATCGTCGAGCAGGTCGAGGCCGTGGACCGCGTGCTGCGCGGCCGGATCGACGACCGGTTCGCCACGGTCCACCTCGGCGGCCTGAACCTGGACCCGGGCGAGGCCCGCCGGGTCCGCCGGATCAAGATCCTCGGCTGCGGCACCAGCTACCACGCGGGCCAGATCGGCGCGCAGCTGATCGAGGAGCTGGCCCGCATCCCCGCGGACGCCGAGCCGGCCTCGGAGTTCCGCTACCGCAACCCGGTCGTGGACCCCGACACGCTGTACGTGGCGGTCTCGCAGTCCGGCGAGACCTACGACGTGCTGGCCGCGGTGCAGGAGCTCAAGCGCAAGGGCGCCCGGGTGCTGGGCATCGTCAACGTGGTGGGTTCGGCGATCGCCCGCGAGGCGGACGGCGGCACCTACGTGCACGCCGGGCCCGAGGTGTGCGTGGTGTCCACCAAGTGCTTCACCAACACCGTGGTGGCCTTCGCGCTGCTCGCGCTGCACTTGGGCCGGATCCGCGACCTGTCGGTGGCGGACGGCAAGCGGATCATCGAGGGCCTGCGCCGGCTGCCCGGGCAGATCGACGAGATCCTCAAGACCGAGCCGGAGATCAAGCAGCTGGCCAAGCAGTACGCGGACGCCCGCTCCATGCTCTTCATCGGCCGGGTGCGCGGCTACCCGGTGGCCCGCGAGGCGTCGCTGAAGCTCAAGGAGGTCAGCTACATCCACGCCGAGGCGTACCCGGCGTCCGAGCTCAAGCACGGCCCGCTGGCACTGATCGAGCCCGCGATGCCGACGGTGGCGATCGTCCCCGACGACGACCTGCTGGAGAAGAACCGGGCGGCGCTGGAGGAGATCAAGGCCCGCAGCGGCCGGATCCTGGCGGTGGCCCACCAGCCGCAGGAGAAGGCGGACCACACGATCGTGGTACCGAAGAACGAGGACGAGCTCGACCCCATCCTGATGGGCATCCCGCTCCAGCTCTTCGCATACCACACCGCGCTGGCCCTCGGCCGGGACATCGACAAGCCGCGGAACCTGGCGAAATCCGTCACCGTCGAGTAGCCGCTCGCCGCGCACGGTACGGCGCGGGCCCCGCCGGATCGGCGGGGCCCGTCCGTTCGCATGCGCAGGACGGCTACGGAATGACGACCACGGGACGCTGGGCGCGGCGGGCCAGGCGGCCCGCCACCGAGCCGAAGATGCGGCCCACGAGGCCGTGGGTGCCGCCGACGACGATCGCGTCCGCCTCGTACTCGCGGCCGACCTCCTCCAGTTCGTGGCAGATGTCGCCGCCGCGCTCCACCAGCACCCAGGAGATCTCCGTGAGGTGGTCGGCGCAGGCCAGTTCCAGGCCCAGCACCTCGGTGCGGTGGTCGGGGACGTCGACGAAGACCGGGGGCTCGCAGCCCGCCCACACCGTGGCCGGCAGGCGGTTGGCGACGTGCACGATCACCAGCGCGGAGCCGGTTCTGCGGGCCATGCCGATGGCGTAGGACAGCGCGCGTTCGCTGGAGACGGAACCGTCGAAGCCGACGACGATGCCGTGCCGGAAGGCGGGATCGCATGCGTGGTGGAGCGCGGGGGCCGCTTCGGGCAGCGCCGCCGACTCGGCGAGCGGCCTGCCGTCGGCAGGCTCGGGGAACTCATGACCGGCCATGATGCGGATTCTCGGCGAAGGCGGCGCTGACGCGCCGAGCAGCGGACAGGACGGTTCGTGCGGGGCGGGCCGCCGCAGCAGCCGGTTTCGGCCAGTTCGCCACTTCCCGTCCCACTCTCTCCAGAGTACGGCCGTGGGGACCGCCTGCACAGGCTCAGCGGGTCCCCCACAAGGACTCCCGTACCCGGAGTTCCCAGGAGAATGCCGGAGCACGGCCGCGAGCGCAACGCCATCGCGCCAACCCGTGGCACGGTTCGGCGCACCGGCGCACCGCGGGGGCGCGTCCCGGTCGCCCGCCCCGGCGGATCCCGTGCGAGGTCAGACCGCCGGCGGCGGCACCGCGGCGGCCGGCCGGGCGGGGGCGGACGACGCCGCTGGCCGAGCGTGGATCGGCGTCCGGAGCACCTGGCGGGCAACTGCCCGCCGCGGCCCGGCGCACCGCCTCCTCCAGCGTGCGCCCCTCCACGGCCATGGCGACGATTTTCGGCCAACTTCCTTGCGCCGCGGCCCTCTTGGAAGACGGGCCGGCTAACACCTCTGCCACCTGCGGTTCTACGATGCTCGTCGGCTCGGAACGACGCGTCGCGCGCCCGACGGGGCTCGTGTGACGGGAGGCGTACTTCCCAGCGGGCTCCGTGAGTGAAACGCTTCGTGATCGAATGCTTTACGCCACGTTGTCTTGTCGACTTAGCGTCAGATGTGGAAGTTGTCACTAACGCCCCACCTGACACAGTAGATTTGATCATGAGGCGGCTGCGCCCAATTGACGGGGGAGCACGTGCAGGACCGAGGGGACGACGCGTCGATACGAGGGGGGCTAGAGCTCCATGAGCCAGGAGTCCGGTTCCGGTACGGCGACGGACACTTCGTCGCAAGCACCATCCGCATCGCCTCGCGCCATCCGTAAACTCTCCGCGCGGCGCCGGCCCGAGGTCGTGGCGGTGCTGCTCTTCAGCGGTGGCCCGATATTCGAGAGCTCCATACCGCTGTCGGTCTTCGGCATCGACCGCCAGGACGCCGGGGTGCCCCGCTACCGGCTGCTGGTGTGCGCCGGCGAGGAGGGGCCGCTGCGGACCACCGGCGGCCTGGAGCTGACCGCCCCGTACGGCCTGGAGGCGCTGTCGCGGGCCGGCACGGTCGTCGTGCCGACCTGGCGCTCGATCTCGCAGGCGCCGCCACCCGACGCGCTGGACGCGATCCGCCGCGCCCACGAGGAGGGCGCCCGGATCATCGGCCTGTGCACCGGCGCGTTCGTGCTGGCCGCCGCCGGCCTGCTGGACGGCCGCCCGGCCACCACGCACTGGATGTACGCGCCCACCCTCGCCAAGCGCTACCCGTCGGTGCACGTCGACCCGCGGGAGCTGTTCGTGGACGACGGCGACGTGCTGACGTCCGCGGGCACCGCCGCCGGCATCGACCTGTGCCTGCACGTCGTGCGGACCGACCACGGCACGGACGCGGCGGCCGCGCTGGCCCGCCGGCTGGTCGTGCCGCCGCGGCGCTCCGACTGGCAGACCGGGCAGCGGCACCTGGACCGGTCTTTACCGGAGGAGATCGGCGCCGACCCGCTGGCCGAGGTCGTCGCCTGGGCGCTGGAGCACCTCCACGAGCAGTTCGACGTGGAGGCGCTGGCCGCGCGCGCGTACATGAGCCGGCGCACCTTCGACCGCCGGTTCAGGTCGCTGACGGGCAGCGCGCCGCTCCAGTGGCTGATCACCCAGCGGGTGCTGCAGGCCCAGCGGCTGCTGGAGACCTCCGACTACTCGGTGGACGAGGTCGCCGGGCGCTGCGGGTTCCGCTCCCCGGTGGCGCTGCGCGGCCACTTCCGGCGCCAGCTGGGGTCCTCCCCCGCCTCGTACCGGGCCGCGTACCGGGCCAGGCGGCCCCAGGACGAGCCGGAGCGGTCCCTGCCGACCCCGGAGCTGCCCGCCCTGCGGCGCGGCCCCGTGGCGCAGATCCTGGCCGCGCCCGGCAAGGGGGACGGCGAGCCGTTCGTGCGGGTGCCGGACCAGTCCGGGCGGTCCGACGTGGCCGAGGGTCCCGGGCGCACCCGGCTGAGGACCGCGCGCGGCCTGGGTGCCGCGCTGCCCGGCCCGCGTGATCGACCCGTAGGGTGAGACACATGAACGACCGGATGGTGTGGATCGACTGTGAGATGACCGGGCTGTCTCTGGCGCACGACGCGCTGATCGAGGTTGCCGCGCTCGTCACCGACTCCGAGCTGAACATCCTCGGCGAGGGGGTGGACATCGTGATCCGCCCGCCCGCCGAGGCGCTGGAGTCGATGCCGGAGATCGTCCGGCAGATGCACACCTCCTCCGGACTGCTGGACGAGCTGGCCGGCGGCGTCACGATGGCCGAGGCGGAGAAGCTCGTGCTGGACTACGTGCGCGAGCACGTCGCCGAGCCCCGCAAGGCGCCGCTGTGCGGGAACTCCGTCTCCACCGACCGCGGCTTCCTCGCCCGCGACATGCCCACGCTCGAGCAGCACCTGCACTACCGGATCGTCGACGTCTCCTCGGTCAAGGAGCTGGCCCGCCGCTGGTACCCGCGGGCGTACTTCAACAGCCCCGAGAAGAACGGCAACCACCGGGCGCTGGCCGACATCCGCGAGTCCATCGCCGAGCTGCGGTACTACCGCGAGGCCGTCTTCGTGCCGGCGCCGGGCCCGGACACGGACACCGCCCGCGCGATCGCCGCGAAGCACGTGGTCCCCGCGGAGAAGCCCGCCGGCGCGGCGGCGGACACCCCGGAATAACGAGGGCGCGACCACCCCTCGCCACCCTGTACACTTTTGCATGCGGCGCCACCCCGGACCGGGGACAGCGCCGCTGATGGTGGGTGTAGCTCAGCTGGTAGAGCACCTGGTTGTGGTCCAGGATGCCGCGGGTTCGAGTCCCGTCACTCACCCCACCGCAAAGGGCGCCGTCGCGGCAACGCGACGGCGCCCTTTCGCATACGCACGCCCGCCGAGTCCGCCCCCCCGGCCCGGACCGGCGGAGCCGCGCGCAACCGCGGCGCGCCCCCGGCGGGGCGCGCCGCAGGCCCGCCCGCGCACTCTCCGCGGGGGCGGGCCTGCGGGCCCGGGAAGGGGTGGGCGGCGGGCCGGGGGCCTGGCAGGGCCGCCCGGGTCATCGTCCCGCCGCCGCCCGTTCCCGGGGCCGGGGCTGCCGGTCGGTCGCGCGGGCGTGAGCCCTACGCGTTGAACAGCAGCGCGTACGCTCCCATGGCCATGGCGATGTCCGCCTCGGCCCAGAAGCGGTGGTAGGTGAAGGACGGGACCGCGCCTCCGGCGAGGTAGGCCTGCACCTTCGACCAGTTGGGGTCGTTCTTGTAGAAGGAACGCAGCTCGATGAAGGTCGAGTTGCTGTCGATCTTGTCGCCGTTCGGCATCGTGCCCGTCCAGCCGGACGGGACGTAGACCGGGTCGTCGAACCGGGTGTAGTCGGCCCGGGTCTCCGGCGTCGCGATGCCCAGCGGGTCCTGGTAGTGGGTCCACATGCCGTCCAGCAGTTGCTTGGCCATCGTCTTGGCCGCGGTGCTGCCGGACTTGGCGGCGTAGTACGCCAGCGTCTTGGCGTAGGCCGCCGTGACACCGAGGTCGTCGCCGTAGGCGGAGACCGTCACGTGCAGACCGGCGTTGGAGCCGGGGCTGGACGGGTTCCAGGTGTCGGGCTGGCCGGACCACTGCAGGTCGGACGGGATCTTGAAGGTGCCGTCCGCGTTGATGGTGGTCTGCGACATGGCCCAGGTCGTCCACTTGTCGAGGATGGCCTTGGCCGTGGTGTCTCCGGTCTGCTGGTAGTACTCGGCGACGCGCTCCATCGACCAGGCCTGCATGCCGAACCACTGGTTCGACGGCGGGTCGTGGTAGACGGGCTCCCAGTCGTACGCCATCCCGTAGAAGGTCGACGTGCCGGCCGGGGGCTGCTCGTAGGCGCCGTTCCAGCTGTTGGTGGCACCGCCGGCGATCGCGCCCTCGCTCGACTGCAGCCAGCGGTAGAACTCCAGCTGCCGGCCGAGGCTGGTGGTCCAGTCCGCCTTGCCGGTGGCGGACTTGGGGGCCATCGCGGTGTCGGTGGTCAACGCGTAGGCCGCCAGCGGGTTCTGGTAGCCGAAGTGCGACGCGCCGTCGCCGATGCGCCAGGCCCAGCCGCCGCCGGAGCCCTCCGAGCCGCCCCAGGCGTAGTACCAGGACAGCAGGTAGTGCTCGCTGTCCTTGCCCGTGCCGGCCGCGCAGGTGCTCGGGCTGGTGCAGTTCCCGATCTTCTTGAAGTACTTGTCGAAGAAGGAGTACCGCAGGTAGTCGCCCATCTTGCCGGCCTTGGCGACGGTGGCCGCCACGTCCGCGCTCCTGCCCTGCGCCTTGGCCCAGGTGTCCGCCCAGTAGGCGGCCTGGATCGCGCGCGCGTCGGCGTCCGGTGCGTCGGTGTACTTCCACTGCTGCGCGTAACTGGAGTCGCCGGTGAACAGGTCCAGGTACCCGTTCTTGCCGCCGTACTTGAACGCGTCGCAGGTCGGCTGCGGCACCGTCTCCCACACCGACTCCTGCGCGCCACGCTGGAAGGTGTTGATGTACGACGGGCCGGAGGCCGTCGGGCCGAGCTCGCAGCCGCCGCCCGGGGTGTCGCCGTAGCCGTAGACGTTGTCGACGTCCTCGAGCCAGTGCATGCCGTAGATGTCGTCGGTGCCGTACGCCGACTTCAGCTCGCCGGCGATCGGGTCGACGCCCGACTTGACGCTGCTGTCGAGCTTGGACGGGTAGTCCGAGGGCAGCGGGTGCTCGGGGGCGTACGTGGCCGGCGAGCTCGCGTTGTAGTACGCGTTCGTCGGCTGGTCCGCGTGCTGCGGGATCATGTACGTCTCCATGGTCCCCCAGGCCGCGTTGAACTTGCTCCAGTCCTGGGTGACCTCGCCGTACATGGCCTGCAGCCAGATCATGTACGAGTACGCCTCGGAGGTCGTCTCGTGGCCGTAGTCCGGCGCCTCGACGATCAGCGTCTCCACCGAGTGGTACGGGATGCCCTGCGGTGAGAAGTAGCCGTTCGCCGGGTCGGTGATCTTCCCGTAGAGCGACAGGAAGCGCGCGTTGTAGTCGCTGGTCGCGCCGATCTCGGTGGCCGTGACGTCGGCCTTGGCGTAACCGGTGGCGGTGGCCGAGAAGGTCGCCGTGCCGGTGCCGGACGCGTCGGCGGCCACCGTGACGTTCTGCGCGGTGCTCCAGTTGGCCGGCGTGAACGTCAGGCTCGCGCCGGACTGCACGCTCAGGCCGGTGTTGCCGGAGCTGCGGGCCACCGCGACCGTCACGTTCGACGCCGGCGCGCCGGACAGCTTCACCGCGAACGTGCCCGTCTTGCCCTGCTGGACGGAGAGTTGGGCCGGTGAGGCGACGATCGACGGCCCGGCGGCCACGTGCACGCCGACCGGGGTGGACTCGCCGGTCGCGCCGAGGCTGTCGTACGCCTTGGCGTAGACCGAGTAGTCACCCGCCGGGACGGCCGACCAGTCGAGGCTGTACGGCGCGGTGGTGTCGGTCCCCAGCAGCGTGGTGTCGCTGTAGAACTCCACCTTGCTGATGGTCGCGTTGTCGGCGGCGACCGCGGTCGCGGCCAGCGGGATGGTGGCGCCCGCGGTGTAGGTGGCGCCGGACGCCGGGCTGGTCAGCACCGGCAGCGGCGGCTGGTGGGCGCCGCCGCAGACGGTGCCGTTGACCGCGAAGCCGGTCGGCGCCGCGTTGGTGCCGCTGTAGTTGAAGTTGGCGCTGGTGGACGCGTTGCCGCCGGCCGGGATGGTCTTGCCCCAGTCGGGCGCGACCACGGTGACGTTCTTCCCGGACTGCGACCAGGTGCCGTTCCAGCCGCTCGTCAGCGTCTGGTTGCCGGCGTACGCGTAGGTGAGCGTCCAGCCGTCGATGGCCGAGCTGCCGAGGTTGGTGATCTTGGCGGTGGCGGTGAAGCCCGAACCCCAGTCGTTCGTCGAGTAGTCGACGCTGCACTGGAGGGACGCCGCATGGGCGACGGGCCCGCCGCCGGCGGCGGTCATGGCCAGCGGGACGGCCAGCGCCGCGGCGAACGCGGTCACCAGTCGTCCCAGCCGCGGTCGCAGCCGTGTACCGAACGGTCTTCCTCTGGGCATGCGAGAGGTCCTCCTCGCGGTTCTCGGTGGGGGGATGCCAGAACGTGCGCAACTGAACCAGTGGGAGCGCTCCCACAATCGAGGCGGACCGAAAGACTGTCAAGAGCCCGGTCTCAACCGCATGTTCATGACGTGTTCGCACCTCCTCGGCCCCACCCGTCACCGGCTACTCCGCCACCCCACGCGCGTTCGGAAGGCGAACGGACGGCGCGGGCCCCCTACCGGGCCTGTCCGTTGGCCGCTAGGGTCTGCCGCGGACCAGTGGGAGCGCGTCCACTTCTCACATGCACTCGACCTCTCGATCCCCCCACCTCACGAGGAGTCGCACATGCGACCACCCACGCGCACCGCGGTGTTCGCCACGGCCGCGGTGACCACCGCCGCGGCCGCGGCCGCACTGCTCCCCGCCCTCGGCGCCACCGCCTCCGGTGCCGCACCCGCCTGCTCGGTCGCGTACTCCGTGACCAACCAGTGGGACACGGGCTTCCAGGGCAACGTGGTCATCACCAACAACGCCGCACCCACGTCCAGTTGGAACCTGACCTTCGCCTTCCCGGGCGGCCAGAAGGTGACCCAGGGCTGGAACGGCACCTGGACGCAGTCCGGCAGCACCGTGTCGGTGGCGTCCATGTCGTACAACGGGACCCTCGGCACGGGTGCCAGCGTCAGCGCCGGCTTCCTGGCCAGCTGGTCGGGCGCCAACCCGGCGCCCACCACGTTCACCCTCAACGGCACGACCTGCAACACGGACGGCACCACACCCCCCACGACGCCGCCCACCACTCCCCCGACCACACCGCCGACCACGCCCCCGACGACACCGCCCGGCGGCGGCGACGCCCCGCCGCCCAAGCTGCACGTCTCGGGCAACGAGCTGGTGGACTCCACCGGCAAGCAGGTGGTCCTGCACGGGGTCAACCGCTCGGGCACCGAGTTCGCCTGCGCGCAGGGCAACGGCATCTTCAACGGGCCGGTCGACGACACCGCGATCGACGCCATCCAGAGCTGGAAGGGCGTCGCGGCGGTCCGCGTCCCGCTCAACGAGGACTGCTGGGAGGGCCTGTCGTACGTGCCCGCCGCGGACGGCGGCGCGAACTACGTCGCCGCGGTCACCGACTGGGTCAACCGCCTGGTGGCGCACGGCATCACGCCGATCGTCGAGCTGCACTGGACGCACGGCACGTACACCGGCAACTCGGCGGGCTGCTCGGACGTCAACGCGACCTGCCAGAAGCCGATGCCGGACGCGCAGTACGCGATCCCGTTCTGGACGAGCGTCGCGAACACCTTCAAGAACGACACCTCGGTCGTCTTCGAGATGTTCAACGAGCCCTACCCGGACCGGGCCACCTCGACCACCGACCAGGCCTGGGCCTGCTGGCGCGACGGCGGCACCTGCCCGGGCATCGGCTACCAGGTGGCCGGAATGCAGAACCTGGTCGACGCGGTGCGCGGCACCGGCGCGCAGAACGTGATCCTGCTCGGCGGGCTCGCGTACTCCAACGACCTCACCGGGTGGCTGGCCCACGAGCCGACCGACCCGACCGGCAACCTGGGCGCGGTCGTCCACGTCTACAACTTCAACACGTGCTCGTCCTCGTCCTGCTGGGACTCCCAACTCGCCCCGGTCGCGGCCAAGGTGCCGCTGCTGGCCACCGAGATCGGCGAGAACGACTGCGCGCACGGATTCATCGACACGTTCATGAACTGGCTGGACACGCACCAACTGGGCTACCTGGGCTGGACCTGGAACAACTGGGACTGCAGTTCCGGCCCGTCGCTGGTCTCGGACTGGAACGGGACCCCGACCAACTACGGCATCGGCTTCAAGAACCATCTGGCGGGCCTGAGTTGAGGTGACGCGCGCCCGGCGGCGGCCGGGCACCCGCGAACCGGGGCGGTCCCGTGCATGGATGGCGTGCACGGGGCCGCCCCCTCGCGCGGGGCCTGTGAGCTGCGGCGGTCGCCGGCCGCCCGGGGACCGGCACTCGTTCGGGACTCGAAACGATCGAGGGGCGAACGGGCCAGTATGGAACAACTTATTGACGGGGATGTACGGCGCTTGTAAACATCACCTCGCCAGAGAGCGCTCTCACCATGCTCGCGGTGCTCTCCGTACCTCCATCACGGACCCCCACCCGGTTGAGGAGTACACATGTCAGGCAGCACGTCCCCGGTGGTGCGCCGCCGGTATGCCGGGAGCGGCGGCAGCGCCGACCGGTCGCGGCCGTATCTGATCCTCGCTCTGCTCTGCGCGCTGCTGGCCGGCGTCGCGCTCACGGTGACCGCGCAGTCCCCGGCCGGCGCGGCCGGGACGCTGCTGTCCCAGGGCAAGCCGGCCACCGCCTCCTCCGCCGAGAACGCCACCTTCCCGGCGTCCGCGGCGGTCGACGGCAACACCGGCACCCGCTGGTCCAGCGCCTTCAGCGACCCCCAGTGGCTCCAGGTCGACCTCGGCTCGACCCAGACCGTCTCCCAGGTGACGCTCAACTGGGAGGCGGCGTACGCCACGTCGTTCAAGATCCAGGTGTCCGACAACGCCTCGACGTGGACCGACGTCTACTCCACGACGACCGCCACCGGCGGCGTGCAGAACCTGGCCGTAAACGGTTCCGGCCGCTACGTCAGGTTCTACGGCACCGCCCGCGCCACCGCCTACGGCTACTCGCTGTGGGAGTTCCAGGTCTACGGCGGGTCCGGCCCCACGCAGTCCGCCTGCGGCACCGACGACGCGGCACAGGGCCGCCCGGCGACCGCCTCCTCCACCGAGAACGCCGGCACCCCGGCGTCCGCGGCGGTCGACGGGGACACCGGCACCCGCTGGTCCAGCGCCTTCAGCGACCCCCAGTGGCTCCAGGTCGACCTCGGAGCCTCCGTCCCGGTCTGCGGGGTCGGTCTCAACTGGGAGGCCGCGTACGCCAGTTCCTTCAAGATCCAGGTCTCGGACAACGGCACGGCGTGGACCGACGTCTACTCCACGACGACCGGCACCGGCGGCGTCCAGAACCTGACGGTGTCCGGCACGGGCCGCTATGTGCGCGTCTACGGCACCGCGCGGGCCACCGCCTACGGCTACTCGCTGTGGGAGTTCCAGGTGCACGTGCCCACCGGCACCACCACCCCGCCGACCACGCCGCCCACCTCTCCGCCCCCGGACTCCTTCTGGGGTGACACCAGCAAGATCCCGGCCGCCCAGAACGTGATGGAGGTCGCGGTCCTCAACCGCACCAACGGCCAGTACCCGGACAGCCAGGTGTACTGGAGCTTCAACGGCCAGACGCACTCCATCGCCGACCAGCCGTACTTCGACATGCCGGCCAACTCCTCCGGCCGGATGTACTTCTACCTGGGCTCGGCGGCGAGCCAGTACTACGACTTCATCGAGTTCACCATCGGCCCGGCCGTCTTCAACGGCAACACCACGCGGGTCGACGCGTGGGGCCTGCCGCTGGCCGTCCGGCTGCACTCGCACTCCGGCCAGGACGTGCAACTCGGCGACAGCCAGGACCTGTTCACCAGCACTCGCGACCAGGTGTTCCAGCAGTTCCAGAACGCCGTGCCGCAGCAGTTCAAGGTGCTCGCCCAGACCCAGGCGCCGTACCGCATCATCGCGCCCGGCAGCGACCCCAGCTTCCGGGCCGGCGGCGCCAACGCGAACTACTACACCTCCTACGCCAGTTCGGTGGGCATCAACGAGCCGACGTCGAACATCTTCGGCTGCGCCGGGAGCCTGGCGGGGAACCCCTCGATGTGCGCGGCGCTCAACCGCCACACCGCGACGCTCCCCTCCGACCAGCAGCAGGACCCGTCGAAGTTCTACTCCGGCGACCCCGCCAACTGGTACGCCAAGTTCTGGCACGACCACGCGATCAACAACCTGGCGTACGGGTTCCCGTACGACGACGTGGCCGGCCAGGCCGCGTACACCTCGATGCAGAACCCGCAGTGGATGGAGGTCGCGGTCGGCTGGTGAGCCCGCCGCGGCAGCACTGAGCCATCTCCTTCCCCCCACCGGCCGCCGGGACACGGGACCAGCCAGGTCCCGGCCCCGGCGGCCGTCTTCCGTCGCGGGGCCGGCCGCGCGAGCGGTGTGCGGCGTGCGTCCGGCGAGCGGTGTGCGGCGTGCGGCGTGCGTTCGCCCCGCGCCCGGCGTCGCGGAAATGCGTTGCCGGGCCCCGGCGGCCGGGGCAGGGTGGCCCGATGAGCACCGACGACGACGAAGCCCGGCAGGCGGCCCACGGCGTGACCGACCTGTTCTCGCACGGTCGGCTGACCGCCGTGCCGCGCCGCCCCGCCCGCCGCGAGCAGCTCCTCGGCTACCTTGCCGCGCGCCTGTTCACCGGCGGCCGCGTCTACACCGAGCGCGAGGTCAACGAGGCGCTGGCCACGGTCCACGAGGACACGTCGGCGCTGCGGCGCTATCTGGTCGAGGGCGGCTTCCTCGGCCGCACCAGGGACGGCGCGGTCTACCAGCGCCTGCGCTGAGCGGGCCCGCCCGCGCCGGGCCGTACGGCGCCCGCTACGCCGCTCCGGGCGGCAGCGGCAGCCAGCCCGTGCCACCGGTCCAGTGCCGGCCGGCCGCCAGGTGGGCCAGCACGGCCCGCTCCAGCGCGCTGCGCGCCACGAGCGCGGAGGGGTCCGCCGCGGGGTCGCCGAAGACGAACCCGAGGGTGGTCGCGTCGTCCGGCTCCGGGCCGGCCCACACCGCGGTGAAACGGCGCTGGAACGCGAGGATGCGGGAGTCCCGGGGGAGGTACTCCGCGAGCTGCGGGTCCAGCAGCCAGGAGTGGCAGGTGACGATCGCGGCGGGCTCGTCCGGGTGGTGGCGCGCGAAGAACGCGCGGGCCCGGTCGAACGAGGCGTCGCACGCGGCGGGATCCAGCGGGCCGGTGAAGTCGGGGATGTGCAGGCCGAGCGCGCGGGTGCCGGGGCCCGCCGCGACCCCGGCGGCGGCGAGCGCGGTCCCGGTCCTGCCGCCGAGGCGGGTCCGCTCGAACTGGAGCCGGCCGAGTTGGACGAGCACGCCGCGGAAGTGCCGTGCCAGCCATGAGGTGTTGGCGAGGCCGGGCGTGCCGTGGCGGCGCGCGTGGACGGCCATGTGGCGGCCCACGTCGGCCAGCGTCCTGCGGGTGACCTCCTCCGGCACGCCCAGCGCGCGGTGGTACGCGGCGGTGTGCGGGCGGGTCGCGGCCAGCACCAGCAGCGCGAACCACGGCCCGGGGGCGGCGCCCGCCCGCGCGGCGCGCGCGTCCAGGTCGGGCCCGAGGGCCGGCCCGCCCCCGGGGCCGCCGCCGACCTCCCCCATGTCGCGAATGAACTCCTGCACAGCGCCGACCAGTTGCCCGTGCGCGGTGGCGTCCCCGGCGACCCTCTCGGCGGCCGCGAGCACCCCGTTCGTCGCCGCGTAGGGCACGCCCAGGTCGAGCAGCGTCTCGGCCAGCCCCACCCCGCGCGGCACCCTCACCTCGTCGCTCATCCCGCCACCCTAGGGCCGCGGCTCCGCGCCCGGGCACCACGCGGGCGGGCGGCCGTTTCCGCTGCGGGCGGGCGTCAGACGGAGTCGCGCTGGACGAGTTCGGTGGCCAGGACCACGTGGCGCCGGACGGAGGCGCGTTCGGCGATCTCCTCCAGCAGGACGCGGGCCATGGTGCGGCCCATCTCCTCGGTGGGCTGGCGGACGCTGGTGAGCGCAGGGTCCATGTGGCGGGCGATCGCGGAGTCCTCGAAGCCGATCAGGGCGACGTCGTCCGGCACCTGGCGGCCCTCCTCGCGCAGCACCGCGCGGGCGCCCGCCGCCATGAGGTCGGACGCGGCGAACACGCCGTCGACGTCGGGGCGGCGGGCCAGCAGCTCGCGCATGGCCCGGCGGCCGCCCTCCTCGGTGAAGTCGCCGCCGGCGACCAGGCCGTCGTCGACGCCGAGGCCGGCCGCCTCGACCGCCTGCCGGTAGCCGTCGAGCCGGCAGCGCGCCACGTACATGTCGGTCGGCCCGGTGATGGTGGCGACCCGGCGGCGGCCGCGGGCCAGCAGATGGGAGACCGCGGCCCGGGCGCCGCCGACGTTGTCCGCGTCGACGTACGACACCGACTCCAGGTCGCTGCGGCGGCCGTTGAGCACCGCGGGCATCTCCAGCTGCTCCAGCAGGTCGGGCAGCGGGTCGTCCTCGTGGACGGAGACCAGCAGCACGCCGTCGACGCGGTGCGCGGCGAGGTACTGGGCGAAGCGCGAGCGCTCCTTGGGCGTGCGGATCAGGGTGAGCAGCAACTGCATGTCGGTGTCGGCGAGTTCGGCGCCGATCCCGCGGATGATGTCCGAGAAGTACGGCTCGGCGAAGAGCCGGGTCTCGGGTTCGGGGATGACGAGCGCGATGGCGTCGGTACGGTTGCCGGCCAGCGCCCGGGCGGCCCGGTTGGGCACGTAGCCGAGCTCGGCGATGGCGGCCTCGACGGCGGCCTTGGCCCGATCGCTCACCCGGGGTGAGCCGTTGATGACGCGCGAGACGGTGCCCCGCCCGACCCCGGCGCGCACGGCCACCTCCTCCAGGGTGGGCCGTCCGCTGTGCCGCCCGTTCATGGCCACTTCCGCCTCCCGCTGCTTCCCGCTGCGCGCCACCTTAGCGCCCGCTTCTTCCCGCGTCAGAGAGCGCGTGAGAGCGCTCCCACCGTACAAGTCCCAGGCAGGCCGGTCGGCCCGCGGTTTCCCCGGCGTTCGTTCAAGAAGTAACGCCCGCCCCGCCCCGGACACGTTCCGGCAACGAAATGGACTTCACATCTTGACACTGACCCCTCCCAGGCGTGAATGTTCCGGAAAGCCTACGTGGGAGCGCTCCCACACACGCCCTTCACAGGGCACCCGCGAGCACGTACCCGGGGACCGCACCACCCGCACGCCGACCCACCCTGACAAGGAGAGTGGAATGCGCACTTCAGGCAGAACCCGCAAGGCCGCTGTCATCGCGGTCGCGGGTCTCGCGACCTGCGCGACGCTGATCACCGGCTGCAGCAGCAGTGACAACAACGGCTCCAAGGGCGGGAAGTCGTCCTCCTCGGAGCAGATCACGCTGCACATCGGTGACTTCAACGAGTTCGGATACAACGACAAGACGGGGGCGAAGCTCTTCTCGGAGTACGAGGCCCTGCACCCGAACATCAAGATCGTCGAGGACAACGTCACCGACGGCCAGCAGTACTGGGACTCCCTCAAGCTGCACCTGCAGCAGAACAGCGGCCTCGACGACATCCAGGCGATCGAGGTCGGCTACATCGCCGAGGCGATCCAGCCCGCGCTGGCCTCGAAGTTCCTCGACTTCAAGACGGTCAAGGGCTTCAGCGCCGACGACTGGGTCTCCTACAAGGAGAAGCAGGCCACCACCGCCTCCGGCCAGGTCATCGGCGTGGGCACGGACATCGGCCCGACGGCGATCTGCTACCGGTCCGACTTCTTCAAGCAGGCCGGCCTGCCGACCGACCCGGACCAGGTCGCGGCGCTGTGGAACGGTGACTGGTCGAAGTTCGTCCAGGTCGGCGAGCAGTTCAAGGCGAAGGCGCCGAGCGGCGTGGCCTTCACCGACTCGGCCGGCGGCCTGTTCAACGCGGTCCTGTCCAGCCAGCCGACGCAGTACTCCGACCAGGACGGCAAGCTGGTCTACGACTCCAGCCCGGGCGTCAAGACCGCCTGGGACCTGTCCGCCCAGGCGGTCAAGGAGGGTCTGACGGCCAAGCTCCAGCAGTTCGACTCGAACAACACCTGGTCGGCCGCCTTCAAGACCGGCAAGTTCGCCACCGTCGCCTGCCCGAGCTGGATGGTCGGCCTCGTGCAGACCAACTCCGGCCCGGCGAACAAGGGCAAGTGGGACATCGCGCAGCCGCCGCAGGCGGGCAACTGGGGCGGTTCGTTCCTCGCGGTGACCAAGGCCAGCAAGCACCCGGCCGAGGCCGCGGCGCTGGCGCAGTGGCTGACCGGCGCCGCGCAGGAGGTCAAGATCTTCCAGAAGTTCGGCAACATCCCGTCGAACAAGGGCGGTCTGTCCGACCCGGCGGTGCAGAACACCACGAACGACTACTTCGGCGCCCCCGGCAAGCCGGCGCCGACCGGCAAGATCTTCGCCACCACCGCGCAGAGCATCCAGCCCGCGCCCATCGGCCCGGACGACGGCACGGTGAAGGACATCATCACCAAGAACGGCCTGCTGGACATGGAGCAGCGCGGCACCTCCGCCGACAAGGCCTGGTCCAACGTCAAGGCCCAGGTGAAGGACAAGATCGGCGAGTAGTCCCGCTCGGGGCCGCCCGGCAGTGACTCCCACCTGCCGGGCGGCCCGCACCCTCTCGCGCACCCCGCCGAACCCCTACGGGAAGGACGCCCTCGTGGCCACCTCCGTCAGGGCGACGTCCGACGGCAGCCCCCCGTCGTCCAGGCCCGCCCCCAGCACGTCCCGCCGCGGCGACCCCGGCGCTCCGGGCGGCTGGCGTACCCGGCTCTACCGGTTTGACACCAAGGCCTCGCCGTACGCCTACATCGCCCCCTTCTTCCTCGTCTTCGCCGCCTTCGGCCTGTTCCCGCTGATCTACACCGGCTGGCTCTCGCTGCACAACGTGCAGCTGGGTGAGAGCGGGTCGGGCAGCTGGGTGGGCTTCGACAACTACACCAACCTGTGGGACAACCAGTTCTTCTGGAAGGCGCTGCGCAACACCTTCACCCTCGGGGTGATCTCCACGGTGCCGCAGCTCCTGATGGCCCTCGGCCTGGCCCACCTGCTCAACTTCAAGCTCCGCGGCCGCGGTTTCTTCCGGGTCGCCATCCTGGCCCCGTACGCCACCTCGATCGCCGCGGCGGCCCTGGTCTTCGTGCAGCTGTTCAACCCCGACTACGGGATGATCAACCAGCTCCTCGGCCACTTCGGTGTCGACGGCATCCGCTGGGACTCCTCCAAGTGGCCCGCGCAGATAGCCATCTCGTCCATCGTGACGTGGCGCTGGACGGGCTACAACGCGCTGATCTACCTGGCCGCCATGCAGGCGGTCCCCGCCGACCTCTACGAGGCAGCGGCCCTGGACGGGGCGTCGCGCTGGCGGCAGTTCATCAGCGTCACGATCCCCTCGATCCGTCCCACGATCTTCTTCACCATCATCGTCTCGACGATCGGCGCCACCCAGCTCTTCGGTGAGCCGCTGATCTACGGCGGCGGCGTCGGCCCGACGGGCGGCACCGACCACCAGTACCAGACGCTGAGCCTGTACATGTACGACAAGGGCTGGCAGGTCGGGCAACTCGGCCAGGCGTCCGCGGTCGCCTGGGTCATGCTGCTGATCCTGCTGCTCATCGGCGCCGTCCAGCTGCTCTTCGTACGCAGCAACCGCCGGAAGCTTGGGGGCTGACCATGGCACAACTCACCGAGCCGGTCCGGTCCTCCGGAGCCCGGCACTCCTCGGCCGCGCCCCGGCGGGCACGGCGCCGGCTGCGCGTGGGCGGTGCGGGCAAGCAGCAGAACGGCGGCCCGATCGCGTATGCGTTCCTGATCATCGCCACGCTGGTCTCGCTGTTCCCGCTCTACTGGACGGTCGTCGCGGCGTCGCACACCGACACCGACATCGTCACGCCGCCCACGCCGCTGCTGCCCGGCAGCCACCTGATCGACAACCTGAAGATCGTCTGGGACCAGGTCGACATGACCACGGCCCTGATCAACTCGACGATCGTGGCGGGCACCGTCGCGTTCAGCACGGTGCTGTTCGCCACCCTGGCCGGATTCGCCTTCGCCAAGCTGGAGTTCCGCGGCCGCAACGCGCTGCTGACCGTGGTGGTCGCCACGATGACGGTCCCGCCGCAGCTCACCGTGATCCCGCTGTACCAGATCATCACCAAGGCGGGCTGGGTCGGACACCTGCAGTCGGTGATCCTGCCGTCGCTGGTCGCGGCGTTCGGCGTGTTCTTCATGCGGCAGTTCCTCGCCGAGGCGCTGCCCATCGAACTCGTCGAGGCGGCCCGCGTGGACGGTGCGCACAGCCTGCGGATCATCTGGCACGTGGTGTTCCCGATCGCCCGGCCGGCCATGGCGGTGCTGGGCATGCTGGTGTTCGTCCAGTCCTGGAACGACTTCTTCTGGCCGTTCATCGCCCTCAGCCAGCAGAACCCGACGGTCCAGGTCGCGCTGGCCGGCGTCGGGGCCGGCAACCACTCGATCGACCACGCCGTGGTGGTCTGCGCCGCGCTGGTCTCCACGCTGCCCCTGCTGCTGGTCTTCGCCGTGCTGGGCCGGCAGATCGTCAGCGGCATCACGGCGGGTGCCGTGAAGAGCTGAGCCCGCGCGCCCGCGCTCCCCCACTCCTCCCGACGACCCCCTGATTCCGTGGAGTCCCCGCATGACAGCTGTCCGTTCCGAGAGTCCCGAGCTCTCGCAGAGCCCGGCCTCGTACCGCTTCCCCCCCGGCTTCGTCTGGGGGGCGGCCACTGCCGCCTACCAGATCGAGGGCGCCGCGGCCGAGGACGGCCGCACCCCCTCGATCTGGGACACCTTCAGCCACACGCCCGGCCGCGTCCACAACGGGGACACGGGTGACATCGCGGCCGACCACTACCACCGCTTCCGTGACGACGTCGCCCTGATGGCGGACCTGAACCTGGCCGCGTACCGCTTCTCGGTGTCCTGGTCGCGGGTGCAGCCCACCGGCCGGGGCCCGGCCGTGCAGCGCGGCCTGGACTTCTACCGGCAGCTGGTCGACGAGCTGCTGGAGAAGGGCATCACGCCGGTCGCCACCCTCTACCACTGGGACCTGCCGCAGGACCTGGAGGACATCGGCGGCTGGACGGTCCGGGACACCCCCGAGCGGTTCGCCGAGTACGCCGAGATCGTGGCGTCGGCGCTGGGCGACCGGGTGCCGTTCTGGACGACGCTCAACGAGCCCTGGTGCTCGGCGTATCTGGGCTACGGCTCCGGCGTGCACGCGCCGGGCCGCACCGACCCGGAGGCCGCGCTGAAGGCGGTGCACCACCTCAACCTGGCCCACGGCCGGGCCATCGGGGCGCTGCGCTCGCTGCTCCCGTCGACGGCCCAGACGTCGATCACCCTCAACCTCCACCAGATCCGGCCGCTCAGCACCTCCCCGGCCGACCTGGACGCCGCGCGCCGGATCGACGCGGTCGGCAACCGGGTGTGGCTCGGGCCGATCCTCGACGGCGCCTACCCGGCGGACGTGATGGCCGACACCGGCCACATCGTCGACTGGGACCGGCTGGTCAAGGACGGCGACCTGGCGGAGATCTCCCGCCCCATCGACCTGCTGGGCATCAACTACTACACGCCGACGCTGGTCTCGGACGGCAGGGCGCACGTGGACGGTGCCGGGCTCCCGCGCAACGACGGGCACGGCGCCAGCGACCACTCGCCGTGGCCCGGCTCGGAGCACGTGGCGTTCCACCTGGCGCCCGGCGAGACGACCGCGATGCGCTGGGCGGTGGACGCCAGCGGCCTGTACGACCTGCTGATGCGGATCCACCGGGAGCACCCGGGGCTGCCGATGATGGTCACGGAGAACGGCGCCGCGTACGACGACTACATCTCGCCCGAGGGCACCGTCAACGACCCGGACCGGATCGCGTACCTGCGCGGCCACCTGTCGGCGGTGCACCGGGCGCTGGCCGACGGCGCGGACGTGCGCGGCTACTTCCTGTGGTCCCTGATGGACAACTTCGAGTGGGCGTACGGGTACAGCAAGCGGTTCGGCGCGGTCTACGTCGACTTCGGCACGCAGCGCCGGATTCCCAAGCAGAGCGCCCACTGGTACGCGGCGGTGGCGCGCGACAACGTCCTTCCGGACAGCCCGGAGGAGGACGGGACGTCCTGAAGGAACGGTGAGGGGAGCGGTGCGGCAGTTCGAGGGTGCTGCCGTACCGCTCCTTTTCCTTGCCCTCCGCGCCCGCCCGGGGACCTGCACCCGAACGCGGGCGCCCGCGGCGCTCCTCTCCCGTGGGGGTGGGAGAGGAACACCGCGGGCGGACCGGCGTCCGGCCGGAGGGGATGTCCGGCCGGAGGGGGGTCAGCCGGTGTAGGCGGCGAACGCCTGGGAGAAGGCGCCGGCGCTCTGGACGACGGAGCTGCAGGTCGGGTCGGCCCAGCTCTGGGCGCCGCCCGCGCACTGCCTGTCACGGGACGCGGACCACATCGACAGCCAGGCCATGCCCTTGCTCCGGGCGAAGTTCACCAGCTTGGTGGCGTCCGCGACGGTGAACGTCTCGCTGCTCACGTCGTTGACGCCGATCATCGGGGTGACCGCGATCTTCTGCCAGGCTGCCGTGTCGGACAGCCCGAGCACGCTCTTGACCTGGGCCTGCGTGGCGGTGGCGCCGTCGATGGCGTACTGGCCCATGTCGCCGCCGAAGGACGAGCCGTAGTCCATCGCCATGATGTCGACCGCGTGCACGTCCACGCCGTTGGCCTTGGCGTTCGACAGCAGGTCGATGCCGTCCTGGGTGAGACCGGTGGGCATCGCCGGGAGGGTGTACGAGACCTGCAGGCCGCTGTGGGTCCGCTGGAGCTGGGCCACGGCCTGGGCGCGCCGGGTGTTGCTCGCGGTGTCGGGGAGCGCGCCGCCCTCGACGTCGAAGTCGACCTTCGTCAGCTTGTACTGGTCGACGACCTTGCCGTACGCGGCCGCGAGGTCGGCCGCGGAGGAGCAGGCGGCGGCCAGTTCGGTGCCGTTGGCGCCGCCGAAGGAGACCCGGACGTCGCCGCCGGCCGCGCGGACCGCGCCGATCTGCGCGGCGACCGCGTCGCTGCCGAGGTCGGTGACACCGCCCCACTTCGGGGTGCAGCCGCCGCCGGAGACGACGAAGGCCAGGTTGAACTGCTTGACGCCGTTGGCCTTCATCGCGCCGGTCAGGTCGTACGCCGGGTACAGCGAGGTGTCGACGTAGGGGGCGAAGCCGCCGCCGGAGGTGGAGCCGCCGCCGGTGCCCGCGGTCGGCGTGGGGGTGGGGGTGGGCGCCGTGGTCGCGGTGCGGGTCGGCGTCGGCGTGGGCGTCGCGGTCGCGGTGCGGGTCGGCGTCGCGGTGGCCGTCGCCGTACGGGTGGGACGGCCGGTCGGGGTGGGCGCCGGGCTGTCGTCGACGGAGCACTTGGCGTTGTCGATCAGGCAGTCGACGGGGTCGGCGGCGTGCGCGGCGGCCTTGGTGACGAAGCCGACCTCGACGGACGCGCCGGGCGCGACGGTGGCGTTCCAGCCGGCCGGCTTCACCGTGACGGTCTGCCCCGAGACGGTGTAGTCGCCGTTCCACAGCGAGCTGACGGCGGTGCCGGCGGGCAGGTCGAACCTCAGCGTCCAGCCGTCGAGGGCACTGCCCGTGGAGTTGGTGATGGTGTATTGCCCGGTGTAGCCGGTCGACCAGTCGCTGGTCCTGGCGTAGGCGGCGCCGACCGTCGCGGCGCTCGCGGAGCCGGCGAGGGCGAAGGCCCCGCCGGCTGCCGCGGCCGCGGCGGTGGCGGCGCCGATCAGCTGCACCGTGCGGCTGGGACGGCGGCGGTGAGTGGTTGCCATGTGCTGCCTGCCTCGGAATGGGGGGACCCGGGGGTACCGGGGTGCGGTGGCGCGGGCAGCACGCTAGCGGTCACGGATCGGACGAAAGCCCAGTTGAGGGCCGTCGCCCGGGTTCTTATGACGGGCTTAAGGATGGCCAAGGGACGGCATAAGACTCAGCTCTTGGACGACACCAGATGGGCGAAGACCACCACGTTGTCCTGGTAGTCCTGCTTGGTCCGGTCGAAGGTGCCGCCGCAGGTGATGATCCGCAGCTCGGGGTCCTGGGTGTCGCCGTACACCTTCTGGTCGGGGAACGAGGACTTGGAGAAGGTCTGCACGGAGTCGACCTTGAACGTGGCCGTCGAGCTGTCGGCGCGGCTGACGGACACCGTGGCGCCCGGCTTGACCAGCGACAGCAGCAGGAACACCGCGGGCCCGGTCTTGGTGTCGACGTGCCCGGCGACGATCGCGTCGCCCTTCTCGCCCGGGGTGGGCCCGCCGGCGTAGTAGCCGACGACGTTGGGGGTACTCATCGGCGGCGGCGTCAGCGTGCCGTCGGAGCCGAGCGTCAGCGGCACGAACGGGGCGTCGACGCCGATGGAGGGGATCGACAGCTTGGTGGGCACCGAGGGGCTCATCCCGGGTTCCGTGCTGCCGGGGGCGGAGGGCGCACCCGCGGAGGTGGCCGCGGAGCCGGTGGAGACCGGTGGCACGGGGACCCCGTTGGCGGTGTCGGAGGACGACGGGTTCAGGGAGTTGTAGACCAGGAGGGTGCCGAGGAGTGCCGCGGCGGCGGCCCAGCGCAGGACGCGGGATCCGCTGTCGCGCGCCGGTGCGGGATCCGGCGCCGGCCCGCCGGTCGGCGGATGCTGCACGGCCATGAGGCGCTGCCTTTCAACGGCCCGCCCGGGCGGGCGGGAACGGGTGGTGCGGGTGCTGCCCGGGGTCCGGGCCGGGGTCCGGGGCCGGGAACAGGACGGGCGTGGCCACCGCCGCGGGGGCGGTGGCCACGCCGTTCAGGGCGTGCGACTGCCGGTCAGGACCGGATCAGGCCATCGTGGCGCCGGCGCCACGGCGACGGCGCAGCACGACCGCGCCCGCGCCGAGGCCGCCGAGCAGCAGCACGGAGCCGGCCGCCAGGCCGCCGCCGGAGGCCAGCGACATGCCGCCGCCACCGGTGTGCATGCCGCCGTGCGGGCGCTCGCCGCCACCCCAGCTGGAGGAGCCGGACTGGTCGCCGCCACCCCAGCTGGAGGAGTCGGAGCCGGAGCCGGAGCCGCTCGGGTCGTAGGCGCCGATCGCGCGGGCCATCGCGCCGCCGCCGGTGTCCATGCCGCCGTGCGGGCGGTGGTCACCGTGGTGGTCGCCGTGCGGGTCCGAGGAGGACGCCGAGCTGTCCGACGAGCTGCTGTCGGACGAGCTGTTCGACGACGCGCTGCTGTCGGACGAGCTGGAGGAGCTGTCGGTGCCCGCGGACGGACGGCCGTTCGGGTGGTTGTTCGGGTCGTACGCGCCCGGGGCCAGGGCCGTCGCGCCGCCGCCGGTGTCCATGCCGCCGTGCGGGCGGTGGTCACCGTGGTGGTCGCCGTGCGGGTCCGACGAGGACGCCGAGCTGTCCGACGAGCTGCTGTCGGACGAGCTGTTCGACGACGCGCTGTGGTCGGACGACGCGGGCCGGTGCGACGTCGAGGACGACGAGGACGACTGCGACGACTGCGACGACGTGGACGACTGGGACGACTGGGGGTCGCTGGAGGACGACTGGCCGTGGCTGTTGGGGTCGTAGGCGTTGACGGCGCCCGTGGCGTGGGCGGCCGGCGCGGCGATGGCCAGGCACGCGGTGAGCGCGGCACCAGCCAGAACGGTGCGAGCAGTACGCATGGAGAAGGTTCCTTCCGTCGACACGTACACCGGTCGGCTTCATGCCGGCCCTGGAAAGTGCAGTGGCGACGTGATCACCGTCAGTCGCATTCCGGATCCCTGCCACTCGGAAGAGCCGCCAGGGTGGGTCGGCTCCGCTCTTCGGGTGGCGGTGCGTCAGACCCGGTGTTCGTCGATCCGTCAGGAACTGTGTCCGTCGATCCGTCAGACCTCGCCAACTCGGCTTGGGGAGTTGGCTGACGACGGGACGTCAGCGGGGAGCGCCGGGGGCGGCCGGAGCGGCACCCGTCCGGGGAGGTCACCCGCCCGGCGGGACCGGGCGGCGGGGCGGGCCGGGTAGTGACGACTGTGGCGGGTGGGAGACCGCCGCGCCCGGACCCGGCAGGGCCGGACCGGCGCCGTCCCCCTGCCCGCCCGGGGACTCCGCCCCGCACCCGCATTCGCACCCCGAGAGGACGCCATGGCTTCGGACCCCGCGTCGGACCCGGCTTCAGCCCCGGTTCCGGCCCCCGCTTCCGCACCGGCAGATGACCCGCGCCCCGGCAGCGGCCGCCGGAACCTCCTGCGCGCACTGACCGGCGGCGGCGCCCTGGCGGCGCTGAGCCTGACCGCGGCGCCGCAGGCGTCCGCCGCGGCCCGCCCCGCGCCCACGCGGCCGGCGGGCCGGCCCGCCGCCGACCCGTTCACCCTCGACCGGTTCGCGCCCACCGGCCGGCTGCGCGAGTACTGGGTCCAGGCCGACTCGTTCCCGCACAACGCGGTGCCCAACGGCCACGACATGATGACCGGGGCGAAGTTCACCGCCGACCAGACGACGTTCCAGGCGATCGGGTTCCGCGCCTACAGCCCCGGCTGGGGCAGCCCGCTGCCGGCCGACTTCGGCCCGGAGGGCATCGGCGCGAACTCCGGCATCCCGGGGCCGGTGCTGCGCGGCCACGTCGGCGACACGATCCGCGTGCACTTCCGGAACAACGACGCCCACTACAAGTGGCCGCACAGCATGCACCCGCACGGCGTGCGCTACTCCCCCGGCAGCGACGGCGGGTGGATGGCCGACACCCCCGACAAGCCCGGAACGGCCGTTCCCTACAAGGGCAGTTACACCTACACCTGGCAGTGCACCCCGGGATCCGTGGGGAGTTGGCCCTACCACGACCACTCGACGCCGCAGGCGCCGCCGCGCCCGTCCGGCGGCGGCAGCCCGCAGGGCGCACAGGGCGCACAGAGTACGCAGGGCACGAAGGACGCGCACGGCGCGCCCCCGGGCGGGGACGCGCAGGCCGCGCCGGGCGGCGCGGTGGCGGAGATCGGCGCGACGCTCGGCCTGTTCGGGATGATCGCCGTCACCGACGACCGGACCCCGCAGGTGGACCGGGAGTTCGTGCTGTTCTTCCACGACGTGTCGCCCGGCGAGGCGCCGTCGGTGAAGGGCGAGCTGTCGCTGTGCAACGGCGGCGCGTTCGTCGGCAACGCGCCCACGTACACCGCGAGGACCGGTGAGCGGGTGCGCTGGCGGGTGGGGACGCTCGGCAACTCCTTCCACGTCTTCCACATCCACGGCCACCGCTGGCTGTCCGCCGCCGGATGGGTGGACTCGCAGGTGCTCGGCCCGGCGACGACGCTGACCGTGGAGTACACCGAGGACAACCCGGGCGACTGGCTCTACCACTGCCACCTGCCCGGCCACATGTCCCGCGGCATGGCGGGCGGCTACACGGTGACCGGCTGACCGGCCGGTCCCTCCCGTTCGTGCTCGCGCCGCGGGGCCGTACGTGATCCGCGTACGGCCCCGCGGCGCGGGTGCGCCGGATGCGTCCGGCGCACGGTGCCGTCAGCCGCGGCGGAACACCCGCTCCAGCACCTCCTCCAGCGTCCGCTCGTAGTCCTCGTCCGGGCCCTTGGTGATCCAGGCGGTGAACCCGTCGGGCCTGACCAGCACCGCACCCTCGTCGGTGGTGGCGTGCAGCCGCGCCCAGTCCGGGGCCTCGTCGCCGCCGCCCTCGGGCACCAGGTCCTCGCCCATGCGGTAGCACTCCATCGGGATGCCGGTGCGCTCGGCGACCCGCAGGCCCGCCCGGTGCCACTCCCCGCCGTCGGGGCCGCTGAGCAGCACCGGTACCCGCTCGTACAGGTCGTGCGTGGACATCCGCCGCCCGTCCTGGCGCACCCACATGTGCGGGGCGCGGCCGCCGGGTTCGGTGACGGGACGGAAGTCCTCGGGGATCACCGGCGCGTCCGCGTCGGCACCCTGCACCGCGCCCGCCCGGTAGCGGTAGCCGAGCACGACCGCGAGCATCCCGGCCTGCGGCCCGCCGCTGGGGGCGACGTCGTAGCCGGGGTGGCTGTGCTCGGCGGAGCGGGCGGAGGCCCGGGCGCCGGTGGCCAGCGCGACGGCGCGCCGTTCGGTGTCGTAGGTCTCCAGCAAGGCGGGCCCGGCCCAGCCGTGCAGCACCGCGGCGAGCTTCCAGGCCAGGTTGTGGGCGTCCTGGATGCCGGTGTTGGAGCCGAACGCGCCGGTCGGCGACATCTCGTGCGCGGAGTCCCCGGCCAGGAAGATCCGGCCGCGGCCGTAGCGGGCGGCGGTGCGCTCCGCGGCGTGCCAGGGCGCCTTCCCGGTGATCTCCACCCGCAGGTCCGGCACTCCGGTGGCGGTACGGATCAGCCGCGCGCAGCGCTCGTCGTCGAAGTCCTCCAGCGTCTCGCCGGTGTCGGGCTTCCAGGGGGCGTGGAAGACCCAGGCCTCCTCGTTGTCGACGGGCAGCAGCGCGCCGGGGCTGTCGGGGTTGGTGAGGTAGCAGACGATGAACCGGCGGTCGCCGACGGCCTCGGCCAGGCCGGGGGCCCGGAAGGTGATGCTGACGTTGTGGAACAGGTCGCCGGGCCCGTTCATGGGAATGCCCAGCCGCTCGCGGACCGGGCTGCGCGGCCCGTCGGCGGCGATCAGGTAGTCGGCGACCACGGTGGTGTCGCGGCCGGTCCCGCGGTCGCGGACGACGGCGGTCACCCCGTCGGCGTCCTGCTCGGCGGAGATCAGCTCGGTGCCGAACCGGATGTCGCCGCCGAGGTCGCGGGCGCAGTCGAGCAGCACCGGCTCGAGGTCGTTCTGGCTGCACAGACACCAGCCGGACGGGCTGATCCTGGCCAGCCGGCCGCCGGGGTCGATCTGCTTGAAAAGCCACTCCTGGGCGCCGCCCGTCAGGGTGTGCGCCTGGAGGATGCCGTGGTTGCCGGCCAGGACGGACGCGGCCTCGCGGATGGCGGGCTCGATGCCGGCGGCGCGGAACAGCTCCATCGTCCGGACGTTGTTGCCGCGGCCGCGCGGGTGGTGGGAGGTGCGGGCGTGCCGCTCGACGACGGTGTGCCGGATGCCGAGGCGGCCGAGGAACAGCGATGCCGACAGCCCCACCAGGGAGCCGCCGGCGATCAGGACGGGGACGCGCTCGCCGGCGCGGGAATCGGTGGTGGACGTCATGTGGTCTCTCCCGTGGGGAGTGGGACGGGTGACGGCCGCCCGGGTGGAGTGCCGCGGTCTGCGGCCACGCCGGTCGGCCTGCTCCTGCTCCCTTCCCTGCGGGCCCGCGGCCCGGAGCACGTTGCCCGGGTCTTCACTCGCCCGCCTCACGCGCCGTGCGGGATGAGCCGCTTCACGTGAGAGTGACGTTAGTCGGTCGAGCCGCTCGCATATGCAGAGGGCAAGGCCGGTTGCAGGCGGCCGGACTCCGTCCGCCGCCACGTCACCGGCGGCCGCCCGCACCGGCGGGGGCCGGGCCGCCCCGCACACTCTCCGAGAGGAAGACTCCGTGACGACTCTGGACGAGCGGCGCACCGCGCCCTCCCCCGCCGAGGCCGAGCAGTCCACCCGGCTGCGCGTGGTCCTGCTGCTGGACGTGCTCGACGGCAAGGAGCAGCAGTTCCTGAAGGCGTACGAGCAGATCCGCCACCAGGTGGCGGCGGTGCCCGGCCACATCAGCGACCAGCTGTGCCAGTCGCTGGGCAACTCCTCGCAGTGGCTGATCACCTCGGAGTGGGAGAGCAGCGAGCCCTTCCTGGAGTGGGTGGAGAGCGCCGCGCACCGCAAGATGGTCGAGCCGCTGCACGGATGCGTGCGCGACACCACCTCGCTGCGGTTCGTCATCGCGCGGGAGACGCCCGACCCGGCGCTCGGCGAGCCCCGCAAGACCGCCCGGGCGGCCACCGCCGGGAAGGCCGCCGGGAAGGCAGCCGGCTCCGTGGCCGAGCGGGTGGCGGCCGTCGACCCGCTGGCCTCGCCGCCGCTGTGCACCAACGGGGTGGTGCGGCACGCGATCACCTTCACCGTCAGGCCCGGCAGCGAGGAGAAGGTGGCCAAGCTGCTGGCGGACTACGAGTCGCCGCGCGCGCAGGTCGACGACACCACCCGTCTGCTGCGGACGTCGCTGTACATGCACGGCAACCGGGTGGTGCGCGCGGTGGAGGTCACCGGCGACCTCGGCAACGCGCTGCGCCACGTGGCCCAGCAGCCCGAGGTGCGGGCCGTGGAGGAGGCGATCAACCCGTATCTGGAGGAGGACCGGGACCTGACCGACCCCGCGTCGGCCCGGGCCTTCTTCGCCCGTGCGGCGCTGCCCGCGGTCGAGCACGCCACGTCCGACCCGAAGCCCGGAGACGTCACGAGGGTGGCGTACCTGCACCCGATCGACGCCCAGCAGGGTCCGGCCGAGGCGCGCCGGCTGGCCGGCCTCGACGCGGCGGACTGCATCGACCCGAGCCACGCGCTGGCCGCGGCCACCGTGTTCCAGCGCGGTGACGTGCTGGTGCGCGTGCTGGACGTCAACGGCCAGGCGCAGTCCGGCGACCCGCACGGCCTGGCCCGCGGCGGCCGGCGGATGGATTTGGTCACCGACCGGTCCTCGCACGAGGCCTGACCGTCCCGCGCACCCCCACCCACCACCTTGAGGAGCGGTCATGACCGACCGGAATGCACGTATCGTCCACCTCGACGACACCAGTCCCAACACGCGCCGCGGCGGTGACCTGCGGGCCGTCCTCACCCCGACGTCGGTCGGCGCCACCAGTGGCTTCATGGGCCTGGCGATCATCAAGCCCGGCGACCGGATCGGCGAGCACTACCACCCGTACTCCGAGGAGTTCGTGTACGTGGTCAGCGGCGAGCTGGAGGTCGACCTCGACGGCGTCACCCACGCGCTGCGCCCCGACCAGGGCCTGATGATCCCGGTCGACCAGCGGCACCGGTTCCGCAACGTCGGCACCACCGAGGCGCGGATGGTCTTCCACCTGGGCCCGCTGGCGCCGCGGCCGGAACTCGGCCACGTGGACACGGAGGACGGCCAGTGCACAGCGGCCGCCGGTGCCGCCGGGGCGGCGACCGCGGTCCACGCGGCTCCCCCCGACCCGGCGGGAGCGCACGCGTGAACCGGCGGGTGGCGGTCACCGGCCTCGGGGTGGTGGCCCCCGGCGGCATAGGCGTGCCGGCGTTCTGGGACCTGCTGACCGCCGGCAGGACCGCGACCCGGGGGATCACCCTGTTCAACCCCGAGGGGTTCAGGTCGCGGATAGCCGCCGAGTGCGACTTCGACCCGCGGTCCGCCGGGATATCCCAGGAGCTGGCCGAACGCACCGACCGGTACGTCCAGTTCGCGCTGACCGCGGCCCGCGAGGCGGTACGCGACAGCGGGCTGGACCTGGCCGCCGAGGACCCCTGGCGGATCGGCACGTCGCTGGGTTCCGCGGTCGGCGGCACCACGCGCCTGGAGCACGACTACGTCGCGGTCAGCGAGCGCGGCAGCCGCTGGGACGTGGCGCACGAACCGGCCGGTGCGCACCTGCACCGGGCGTTCCAGCCCAGCGCGCTGGCCTCCGAGGTCGCCGAGGACCTCGGCGCCCGCGGACCGGTGCAGACGGTGTCCACCGGCTGCACCTCGGGGCTCGACGCCGTCGGCCACGCGTTCCACCTGGTCCAGGAGGGCCGGGCGGACGTGATCGTGGCCGGTGCCGCGGACTCCCCCATCTCCCCCATCACCGTCGCCTGCTTCGACGCCATCAAGGCGACCTCCACCCGGAACGACGACCCCGCGCACGCGTCCCGGCCGTTCGACGCCGACCGCGACGGGTTCGTGCTCGGCGAGGGCGCGGCGGTGCTGCTGCTGGAGGAGTGGGAGCACGCCCGCGCCAGGGGCGCGGTCATCCACTGCGAGCTGCGCGGCTTCGCCACGTACGGCAACGCGTACCACATGACCGGACTGACGGCCGAGGGCCGGGAGATGTCCGAGGCCATCGACCACGCGCTGGCCGAGGCGAGGATCGAACGCGACGGCGTGGACTACGTCAACGCCCACGGATCCGGCACCAAGCAGAACGACCGGCACGAGACCGCGGCGGTCAAGCGCTCGCTCGGCGAGCACGCCCGGAAGGTGCCGATGAGCTCGATCAAGTCGATGGTCGGGCACTCGCTCGGCGCCATCGGTGCCATCGAACTCGCCGCCTGCGCGCTGGCGCTGAAGCACGGCGTGGTCCCGCCGACCGCCAACTACGAGACGCCCGACCCGGACTGCGACCTGGACTACGTGCCGCGCGAGGCCCGCCAGGCACCGCTGCGGTCGGTGCTGTCGGTCGGCAGCGGCTTCGGCGGTTTCCAGTCCGCGGTGGTGCTGGCGCACCCGGAGAGGAGCACGTCATGAGCCAGGCGATATCCGCATCCACCCCCTCGCGTTCCGCCCGCAGCCGGCCGCGGCCGCCGGTGGTCACCGGCGTCGGCGTCGTCGCGCCGAACGGGCAGGGAACGGAGCGCTTCTGGAAGGCCGTGCAGCAGGGCACGTCGGTGCTCGGCCCGGTCACCCGGGACGGCTGCACGCACCTGCCGCTGAAGGTGGCCGGCGAGATCGACGGGTTCGACCCGTCGGCCCTGATCGACGGCCGCTTCCTGGTGCAGACCGACCGCTTCACGCACTTCGCCATGGCGGCCGCCGAGATGGCCGTGCAGGACGCCCGGCTGACGGCCGATCCGGAGAACCCCTTCGGCATCGGCGTGGTGACCGCGGCCGGTTCCGGCGGTGGCGAGTTCGGCCAGGGCGAACTGCAGCAGCTGTGGGGCAAGGGCCCGTCGTTCGTGGGCCCCTACCAGTCCATCGCCTGGTTCTACGCCGCCAGCACCGGCCAGATATCGATCCGCGGCGGGTTCCGCGGACCGTGCGGGGTGCTGGCCAACGACGAGGCCGGCGGCCTGGACGCGCTGGCCCACGCGGCCCGCACGATCCGCCGCGGCACCGACGCGGTGGTGGTCGGCGCGACCGAGGCGCCACTCGCCCCCTACTCGGTGGTGTGCCAGCTGGGCTACCCCGAACTGAGCCTGTCCGACGATCCGCAGCACGCCTACCTGCCGTTCACCACCGACGCCTGCGGGTTCGCGCCCGGCGAGGGCGGTGCGATGTTCGTGCTGGAGGACCCCGAGGCCGCGCGGCGGCGCGGGGCCAGGGCGCGGGCGGTCATCGCCGGGCACGCCTCCAACTTCACCGGCACGGACGGCTGGAGCCAGTCCCGTCAGGGACTGGCCCGGGCCATCCGGGACGCACTGGACGAGGCCCAGTGCTCCGCTCGCGAGGTGGACGTGGTCTTCGCCGACGCCATGGGCGTCGCGGAGGCCGACCAGGCCGAAGCGCTGGCGATCGCCGACGCGCTCGGCCCGAGGGCCGCGACGGTTCCCGTCACCGCCCCGAAAACCGGCTTCGGCCGCGCCTATTCCGCCTCCTCGGCGCTCGACGTCGCAACAGCCGTGCTGGCCCTGGAACACGGCGTCGTTCCCCCCACCCCGAATGTCACCGGGGTGCGGCACGACCTCGATGTCGTCACCGGGGAGGCTCGTACCGCCTCCTTGCACACCGCGCTCGTCCTCAGCCGCGGGCTGATGGGCTGCAACTCGGCCCTGGTGCTCCGAAGCGCCCACGGCGACGAGCGCTGACCCCCGCACGGGCGCCCGCCCCCGCTCACGGACGGGCGCCCGTGGTCCCGTGACCGCCGGAGATCCCCCCGGCGGTCCCGAAAGAAGGAGAAGCACGATGAACGGACCTGTCACCTTCGACGAACTCGCCGCCCTGATGAAGGCCCGCGCCGGACTGTCGGTCGACCCGCGCGAGATGGAGCGCCGCCCCGACGCGACGTTCGCCGAGTTCGACCTCGACTCGCTCGGCCTGCTCGGCATCGTCGCCGAGCTGGAGAAGCGCTACGGCAGCCCGCTCGGCAACGAGGCGGAGGGCTGCAAGAACCCGCACGCCTTCCTCGAGAACGTCAACAACCAGCTCACCGCGGCAGGAGTCTGACATGGCAGGGCACACCGACAACCGGATCGTCATCGCCGCGCCCCTCGACGTGACGTGGGACATCACCAACGACCTGGAGCGCTGGCCGACGCTGTTCAGCGAGTACGCGGCGGTCGAGGTGCTGGAGCGCAAGGGTGACGCCGTCACCTTCCGCCTCACGATGCACCCCGACGAGAACGGCACCGTCTGGAGCTGGGTCTCCGAGCGGACCGCCGACCGCGCGACGTACACGGTCAAGGCCCACCGGGTGGAGACCGGCCCGTTCGAGTTCATGAACATCCGCTGGGAGTACGGCCAGGTGCCCGGCGGCACCGAGATGCGGTGGCTGCAGGAGTTCGCGATGAAGCCGACCGCCCCGGTCGACGACGCCGGCATGACCGACCACATCAACCGCAACTCCGTCATCCAGATGGAGCGCATCCGCGAGCAGGTCGAGCAGGCGGCCGCCGCCATGGCGCCCGCCACCGGCGGGAGGGCCTGACGATGCACCGCTCGCTGATCGTCGCCCGGATGAAGCCGGAGGCGGCCGACGACATCGCGCGGGCCTTCGCCGAGTCCGACCGCGGCGAGCTGCCCGGCCTGATCGGCGTCACCGGCCGCAGCCTGTTCCAGTTCGGCGACGTGTACCTGCATCTGATCGAGGCCGACCGCCCGCCGGGCCCGGAGGTCGCGCGGATGAAGGACCACCCGCAGTTCCGGGACATCAGCCGCACGCTGGAGGCGTACGTGCAGGCGTACGACCCGGCGACCTGGCGCGAGCCCAAGGACGCCATGGCCCGCGAGTTCTACCGCTGGGACGGCTCCGGCACCTGACCGGCACCTGACCGCGAGCCGTCCGCGCACGGCAGTCCGCCCGTACCCCCCGGAAGGGGTACGGGCGGACTGCCGTGCGCGGTGCGCTACTTGGCGACGACCGACTCGAAGGCGTGCAGGTACGGGTTGACCGGGCGGATCTCGCCGACGGTCAGCCCGGCCTCGGTCATCAGCGTGGACAGGCTGCGCATCGTGTGCTTCGCCCCTCCCACGTTGAGCAGCAGGAGCAGGTCCATGGCCGTGGTGAACTTCATCGACGGGCTGTCGTCGACGAGGTTCTCGATGACCAGCACCCGGGCGCCGGGCTCGGCCGCCGCCACGACGTTCGCCAGCGTCGCGCGGGTGCTGGCGTCGTCCCACTCCAGGATGTTCTTGATGACGTACAGGTCGGCGCGCACCGGGATGGCGTCCCGGCAGTCGCCCGGCACCAGCGTGACCCGGTCGGCGAGGGCGCCGCCGTCCCGCAGCCGCGGGTCGGCGCCGGCCACCACCGACGGGAGGTCCAGCAAGGTGCCGCTCACGGTGGGGTTCGCCTCCAGCAGCGCGGCCAGCACCAGGCCCTGGCCGCCGCCGATGTCCGCGACGCTGCGGATGCCGGTCAGGTCGACGTAGTCGGCCATGTCGCGGGCCGCCTGCCGGCTGGACGCCGACATCGCCCGGTCGAACACCCGGGCCGACTCGCCGCCCTCGCTGTGCAGGTACTCGAAGAAGCTCTTGCCGTACAGGTCGGGGAAGACGCCCTCCCCGGTGCGCACGGCATCGCCGAGGCGCGGCCAGGCCTGCCACGTCCACGGCTCGGTGCACCACAGGGCGATGTGGCGCAGGCTGCCCGCGGTGTCCTCGCGGAGCAGCCGGGACATGTCGGTGTGGACGAACCTGCCGTCCTCGGTCTCGGCGAACACGCCGTGGCTGGCCAGGGCCAGCAGCAGCCGGCGCAGGGCGCGCGGCTGGGTGCCGGTGGCGCTCGCCAGTTCCTCCGCGGTCGCGGGGGTCTCGCCTAGGGCGTCGGCCAGCTGCAGGCCGGCCGCGGTGCGGACGGCCGCGGCGGGGGCGGCGCCGAAGACGATCTCGCGCAGCCGCATCGAGGCGTGGGGGTCGGGGGCGTTCCCGGCCGCGGGGGGCGCCGCCTGTGCGGCGGAGCCGGCCGGGGCCCGGGAGGTGGTCGGGTTGGGTGGCGCGGTGGTCATGGGCGCCGCCTTTCACTCGGGGATCGGGGGGACTGCTGAGCCGGTGGGACGTCGGGCTCTCGTGGCGCCGGGCCGTCAGCAGCGGCCGGCGGGCTGCGAGATGCTGCAGGAGTTGCCCGTGAAGGTGTTGTCCTTGCCCGCGGTGTCGCGGTCGGCGAGGTCGGCCGGGGCGTTGCCGGACAGCATGTTGTCGCGGACGGTGTTGCCGGTGTTCGGGACGCCGACGAAGCTCTTGAAGAGGACGACGCCGCCGGACATCTGCGACGTGCCGACGTTGCCCTCGATGCGGTTGCGCTCCACGACGGTGTTCTCCACGCCCGTCAGCACGATGCCCGCGCCCTGCACGAACGGCAGGTGGCTGTTGGGCGCGCAGTACTTGGTGTTCGCGGACACCTCGTTGTCACGGATCGTCAGGTCGCCGCCCCGCGGGGTGTTCTCGTCGCCGATGACGAACATCCCGGCGCAGTTGCCGGTCACCGAGTTGCGCAGCACGTCCATGTCGCGCACGCGGCGCAGCACGACGCCCATCGTGTTGCCGGTCAGCACGTTGCCGGAGACGCGGGCGCCGTCCAGGTCGAGGGCGCCGGCCTCCTCCTGCGTGGTGTTGGCCAGGAAGATGCCGGCCTCGCCGTTGTCCGCGGCGTGGTTGCGGACGAACACCGCGCGCACCGACTTCTGCTCGCCGATGCCGTACAGCTTGTTGCCGGAGGCGTTCACACCGGCGACGACCAGGTGGTCGGTCTCGGTGGCGGCCACGCCGTAGGTCGCGAAGCCGGTGACGGTCAGGCCCTGGATGCGGACGCCCTTGAGGCGGTGCCCCTCGGTACCGGCCACGCAGATGCCGGTGCCGGTCGTGAAACACGGGTTGGCGGTGGTCGCGGGGGTGACGTCGGCGGCGTTGTCCGCGGTGGAGGGGGTGTCGGGGGTGGAGGCGGCGCCGGCGGTGGAGGGGGTGTCGGGGGTGGACGCCTTGGGCGCGCCGCCCTGCGCGGTGGCGGCGGCCGGCGGCTTGAGGATCACCCGCTGCGCGCCGGCGCCCTGGATCGTCAGGCGCGGGACGTTGACCAGGACGCTCTCCTGGTACGTGCCCGGCATGATCTGGACGATGTCGCCCGGCCGCGAGGCGTCGACCGCCTGCTGGATCGACTGCCCGGGGGTGACGACGTGGACCGACGCGGCGTGGGCGGTGGGTGCCGCCACCAGTGCGGCGCCGGCGGTGGCGGCCGCCAGCACTCCCGCTCCCGCGAGGCGGCCCTGCCGCCGAGACCCGAAACGCATGCTCATGTGCGCAACCCGCTTTCGAGGATGACCCCGTGACGCCACCTCGGGCCGGGGGTCGGTGGATGTCAGAGGGCACAGCGCGGTGTCGGCTGCGCCTGCCGCCTCGAAGCTATGAGCCCTGCCGGGCCCTCGCCACACGTGATCCCCCGCCCGGGTCTCGCCTCACCCGCGCGGCCCCGCGCCCGCGGCCGGCCGAGCGCAAGGGAGCCCCACACCCCGGATGGTGGCCCTCCGCCCGCACAGGCCGGCCCCCGCCGGGACGGCGAAGGCGTGACCCGGGGTGGGGGTGCGGGAGGAGAGGGGCCGTCCGGCGGATCGGCTAACGGCGGTGGGTGGGGCGGGAGCGCGGGGAGGGGACGAGGGCGGCGCGGGCGAGGTAGACACGGATCTCCGCTCCCCCGAGCACGCTGCGGCCGATCGCCACGTCCCCGCCGGTGGACTCTGCGACGCGCCGGACGATGTCCAGGCCGAGCCCCGTCGACCCCTGCCCGCCGTCGCCGTGCCCGCGCCGCACCGCCGCCGCGGGGTCCGCGACGCCCGGCCCGGCGTCCGACACCAGCACGATCACCGCGTCGTCGGAGCTGTGCACGTCCACCGCGAACGCGGTCCCCTCCGGGGTGTGCCGGAACACGTTGCCGAGCATCGCGTCCAGCGCCGCCACCAGCTCCGTCCGCGCCACCGGCACCCTCGCCGGCCGGTCCGCGCCCGCGGTCCGCACCTCGCGCCGCTCGTCCTCGGCGAGCGCGGACCAGAAGGCCATCCGCTCGCGGATCACCTCCGCCGCGTCGCAGCCGGCGGGCAGCGCCGACGGCGTGCGGTGCTCCCGTGCGGTGCGGATGACCTGGTCGACCTCCCGCTCCAGCTGCGCGACCGCGGCCCGCGTCTGGTCGGCGGCCGGGCCGTCGCCGAGGGACGCGGTGTTGAGCCGCAGCACCGTCAGCGGGGTCCGCAGCCGGTGCGACAGATCGGCGGCCAGCTCCCGCTCGCCGGCGAGGAGCTGCACCACCCGGTCGGCCATCGCGTTGAACGCCGCGGCCGCCGCCCGCAGTTCGCCGGGCCCGTCCTCGGGGACGCGGACCGCGAGGTCGCCCTCGCCGAGCCGGTGCGCCGCGCCGGCCAGCCGCACCGCCGGCTTGATCATGCGGGCGCCGAGCCGGTCGGCGATCGCCACCGACACGATCAACAGCGCGACACCGACCCCGGCGAGCACCAGCCACGCCCCGGCCACCCCGCGGGTGACGTCGCCCACCGGCACGAACACCTCGACGACCGCGACCGTGCCGGAGCCGACCGCGGTCGGCCGCAGCAGCGCGTACCCGCCGGGCACCCGGACCGTCGCGGCGCGGCCCTGCGCGGAGGCCGTGGCCAGGTCGGCGCGCGGCGCCCGGTGGCGGCCGAGGTCGACCGCCGGACTGCCCGCCGTCGCGGGCACGGTGACCGCGATCCGGTCCTCCGCGCCGGCCTGGGTGGTGGCCAGTGCCCAGGCGAGCTGCGTGCGGTCGGTGGTGATCGCGAGCGCCGGTGCGACCGCCGCGGCCTGCCGTTCCGCGTTGGTGAGCGCCCGGTCGCGGGCCAGCTCCTTGACCACGAGCCCGAGCGGCACGGCGAAGGCGATGACGACCATGGCGGTGACCGCCAGCGACACCCGGATCAGCGCCCACCGCATGCCCGGCCGGTGCTCCGGCGCGGCCGTACCGGTCACGCCGGCGGCTCCAGTTTGACGCCCACGCCGCGCAGGGTGTGCAGGTAGCGCGGACGGGCCGCGGTCTCGCCGAGCTTGCGGCGCAGCCACGACAGGTGCACGTCGATCGTCTGGTCGTCGCCGTAGGACTGCTGCCAGACCTCGGCGAGCAGTTCGCGGCGGGCGACCACCACGCCGGGCCGCGAGGCGAGGAACGTGAGCAGGTCGAACTCGCGCCGCGTCAGGTCCAGGGCCGTGCCGTCCAGCACGGCCTGGCGCCGCCGCACGTCGATCCGCAGCCCGCCGACGTGGATGAGGGCGTCGCCGCCGGGCGCGCCGGACCGGCCGCGGGCGCGGCGCAGCACCGCGGCGAGCCGCGCCGACAGGTGCTCGACGGAGAACGGTTTCACCAGGTAGTCGTCCGCGCCGGCGTTGAGCAGCCGGACGATCTCCGACTCGTCGTCCCGCGCGGTGGCCACGATCACCGGCACGTCGCTGAGCCCGCGCAGCATCTTCAGCGCCTCCGACCCGTCGAGGTCGGGCAGCCCCAGGTCGAGGATCACCACGTCGAACCCGACCTGGGCGACCTCGCGCAGCGCCTCCAGGGCGGTGCCGACGCTGCGCACGGTGTGTGCGGCGTCGGTCAGGTGCCGGATCAGCGCCGACCGTACGAACTGGTCGTCCTCGACGACGAGCACACTTGCCATGCGCGGCAACCTAGCGGCTCCGGGCCGGCCGCGGCACTGCCCCCGGGTGCCCGGCGGCTTCCGGCGGTGGCAGTATGGCGCGGTGCGCAGAGGGGTCCTGCACGTCGGAGCGTGGGCGCTGGCCACCGCGGCCGCGGTCACGCTGTCGTGGTTCGGGGTGCGCTCGGTGCTGCGCGGCACCGCCTACGACCCGCCGCGGGCGGTGCCGATCCTGGCGGCGGCGAGCCGCCCGCCGCAGATCTCGGCGACGCACCGGCCGCGGCCCACGACGTCGCCGCCGTCCCGTACTCCGGCGTCACCGGTGCCGCCGCAGCGTCCGCCGGGCACCCCGAAGCCCTCGGCCGCCGCCGGCACGGGCTCCGGCTCCGTCCGCGCCTACACCGTGCTCGGCGGACGCGTCGTCCTCGACCTCGGCGCCACGTCGGCGTCCCTGGTGTCCGCGACACCGAACACCGGCTGGCAGATGAGGGTCTGGACCCAGGACGGCTGGCTCCGCGTCACGTTCACCTCGTCCTCCGGCTCGGCGGCGTCCTCGGTCTTCTGCACATGGAACGGTCACCCGCCCGCGGTCCAGAGGTACGAGAACTAGGGCCGGTCCGACGGACCGCGCCGCGCCGACGCGGCGGGCAGGCCATGGCGGCCGTCACTCGAACGTGCGGGACGGCGGTTGCGGCGACGGCGTCGCGGTGGCGTCGGTGACGACGGGGGCGCCGGCGGCGAAGTCGGTGAGGGCGCGGCCGTGCTCGACGCGGCCGGGGTGCGGGTCGGTGGCCACCCGGCGGGTGAGTTCGGCGACGGGCAGCGGGCCGTCCGCGGCGACCAGGACGGCGTTCCCGAAGCGGCGACCCCGCAGCACCGCGGGGTCCGCGGCGAGCGCGGCCTCCGCGAACGCGGCCCGGACGGTGGCGATCTGGCCGCGCAGGAAGGTCAGCGGGCCGCCGTCGGTGAGGTTGGCCGCGTACCAGCCGCCGGGGGCCAGCGCGCGGCGGACGTCGGCCAGGAACTCGGCGGTCGTCAGGTGCGCGGGGGTGCGGGCGCCGGCGAAGACGTCGGCGATGACCAGGTCGGCCCAGCCGTCGGGGACCTTCGCGAGGCCGGCGCGGGCGTCGCCGCCGCGGACCTTGATCCGCCAGGTGCGGTCCCAGGGCAGGTGGGCGCGGACCAGCTCGGTGAGCGCGGTGTCCGCCTCGACGGCCTGCTGGGTGGAGCGGGGCCGGGTGTGCGCGGTGTAGCGCGCGAGGGTCAGCGCCCCTCCCCCGAGGTGGACCGCCCGCAGGGGCCGCCCGGCGGGGGCCGCGAGGTCGATGACGTGGCCGAGCGTGCGCTGGTACGCGAAGTCGAGGTGGGCCGGGTCGGCCAGGTCGACGTGCGACTGCGGAGCGCCGTCGACGAGCAGCGTCCAGCCCTGCGGGCGGTCGCGGTCGGGCCGCAGCTCCGCCCGGCCGCCGTCCACGTCCGCGGTGATCGCCTCGCGGTCCCGTGTCCTGCCGCCGCTCGCCTGCCGTCTGCCCGCCATGTCCCGATTATCGCCGGGCCGCGGGGGCGCCGACGACCGGTGCCGACGACCCGTGCCGGCGGCGGTCAGGCCGGCTGGGCGTCCTCGGGTCCGGCGGGGTACAGGCCGTCGGCGAGTTCGATGGTGCGAGCCGCCTCGCCGAGGGCCGCGCGCAGCACCACCGGGTCGGTGACCGTGGTCCCGGCGGGCGGCGGCACCAGCCAGCCGGTGTCGCGCACCGGCGGCAGCCCGTCCAGGACGACGCCGCGCCCGTCGGTGCTGGTGCACGAACTGCCGGGCATGTCCCAGCAGTCGGCGGTGCCGTGCGGGACGAGGAAGCCGAGGCTGGTGCCCGTGCTGTCGTGCAGCACCGGGCCGAGGCCGGTGCTCAGCCGCAGGATGTCGACGGCTTCGAGACCCTGCCGGGACGGCACGGTCACCAGGTCGCACGGCGGCGACAGTTCGCTGTCCGCGCTGGAACGGGGTTTCTGCGACCCGCTGATGTCCGACAAGGCAGACCCTCCTCGCATGGGAATGGGCGCGGCGTGCGGCGCGGGGTGTGCCGTGCGCCATACCACTACAACGCCGAAACCCGTCAACGGCTACGTCCCGGGCGGTTCTTCAGGGGTGGCGTTTCCTGGCGTATTACGGATGGGCCATCCCGTTCGCATGCGCTTTCGACGCGTGCCGGACGGATATGCCGGAGCCCCCGGGGTCGGTGTGGTCCGCGCGGGGCCGGGTGCGAACGGCCGTACCGCGACGCCGAAGTGACCGCGAGGTGAACCGGCGGCATCCGCCGTGCAACCCCGGACGGCCCCCGCATGTCTAGTCAACACAGGGGGCGGGAACGGCAGTTGGCCGACCGCCGACCGGGGACCAACTCAGGCCCAGGGGGGCTTTCCTCATGACGCACCGTAGCTCACGCATGCCCAGATCCGGACTGATGGCGGCCACCGCGGCCGCCGTGTTGATGCCGCTGACCCTGGCGGCTCCCGCGCTCGCCGGCGCTCCGAACCCGTCCGGCGGCGCTCCCGCGCCCGCCTCGACACCCGCGTCCCCGGCGCCCACGGCGGCGGCCGCGGCTCCGCACGGGCAGGCGGCACCCGCCGTCCCGACCGGCGTCGTCACGCAGGCCTACGTGCCGGTGGTGACCCCGGGCCCGCTGGGCGCGGGGGCGACCCGCTTCACCGTCCGCCTGCCGCAGGGGACGACCGGCCAGGTCGGCGCCGTGATGGCCTTCGATCCCTACCAGTTGCCGCCCGCGGGCTACACCTCGTGGCGCGTCGCGTCCCACCTGCACGCCGTCTGCTCGGTGAACGGCGGCCCGTTCCGGACGTGCGAGTGGGCCGGCGGGATCGACGACGGCGACGATCCGCTCGCCGCCTACCTGCGCCTGGTCATGCCGGTGGCCGACGCCACCGCCACCATGACGTACGACGTGCGGATCACCGCGGACTACGGGGCGCTGCCCGACGACCAGTTGCTGCACGGCTGGTTCCGGGCGACCGATGCGGACGGCGGCTCGCTCGCCGTCGGCAGCGCGCAGCTCCAGTACCTCAGGGGCGAGACGCCGGCCGCGGCCCGGGGCGTCCTCTACGCCCGGGACGCCACCGGCGAGTTGTGGCGCTACGAGGGCACCGACACCTCGCAGTCCACCGTCCCGTTCAAGCCGCCGGCCAAGGTCGGCGGCGGCTGGAACGCCTACACCGCGATCATCCCGCTGGGCGCGCAGTCCGCGGCGGCCACCGGCGACGTGGTCGCCCGCGACAAGGACGGGGTCCTCTGGTACTTCGCGCACAGCGGCGACCCGGCACGGCCGTTCGCGCCGCGGGTGCGGATCGGCGCCGGCTGGAACATCTACACGGCGCTGAGCGCCACGTCGGACAGCGGCGCCCGGCACGCCGACCTGGTGGCCCGGGACCGGGACGGCGTCCTGTGGCGCTACCGCGCCACCGGTGCCGCCGGTGCGCCGTTCGCGCCGCGGGAGCGGATCGGCGCCGGCTGGAACGCGTACACCGCGATCAGCCCGTACGGCGACGGCATCGTGGCCCGTGACGCCTCGGGCGTGCTGTGGTCGTACGCCGCGCGCCCGTCCGGCACCGGCACCGACCCGTTCGAGCCGCGCGTGAAGGTGGGCGCGGGCTGGAACGTCTACACGGCCCTGAGCGGCAGCAACGTGGCGAACGGCGCCGCCGGGGACTCGCTGATGGCGCGCGACGCCGCCGGACGGCTCTGGTGGTACGACCAGAAGTCGGACCACATCCCGGGCAGCCGCACGATCGTCGGTGCCGGCTGGAACATCTACACCGCGATCTTCTGAGATCTCCGATGCATGACACCAAGGGGGGACCTTTCATGACCCGACACACCACACGCCTGTCCCGGCGCGGGCGGGCCGCGGTGGCCGCGGCCGCCGTGCTGATCCCGCTGGCCGCCGCCTCGCCGGCGCTGGCCGGCGCTCCGGCCCGGCCCGGAACCGCCGCGACCACCGCGGCGGCGGCCGCCGCATCCGCTCGGCCGGCCGGCTCCCACGCTCCCGCCGCCCTCACCGGCGCCACCCCGGCGGCCGAGGCGCCGGGCCGGGTGGACCAGCTCGGCGGCGTGCCGGTGGTGACCGCCGGCGCCGACGCGGTGACCACGACGTTCCGGGCGACGCTGCCGGACGGCGTGACGGGGCCGGTGTCGGCCCAGCTCGCCTTCGCCCCGGACCAGTTGCCGCCCGGCGGCTACACCTCGGACCGCGTCGCGGCCCACCTGCACGCCACCTGCGCGGTCGACGGCGGCGCCTACCAGCCGTGCGCGTGGACGGGTGGCGTCGGCGCGGAGGACCCGGTCGGCGACTACCTCCGGCTGGAGCTGCCGCAGGCGCCCGCGGCCACCCAGATCACCTACTCCGTCCGGATCTCGGCCGACGCCCCGACCCTGCCCGCCGACACCGTGCTCACCGGCTGGGCCGAGCTGACCGACGGCGGCGGCGCGGTGCTGGCCGACGGCGTCGCGCAGCTGCGCTACTCCGTCGGGCCGGTCGCGGCCGACCACCGCGCGCAGTTGTACGCGGTGGACCGGGGCGGCGTGCTGTGGCGGTACGAGGGCACGGGCCGGTCGGCGACGCCGTTCCTGCCGCGGCAGCGGGTCGGCGCGGGCTGGGACGCGTACACCTCCGTCGTCCCGCTGGGCGGCACCGACGCCGCGGGACAGGGCGACGTGGTGGCCCGCGACAAGGCCGGCGTCCTCTGGTACTACCGGCACAGCGGCGACGCCGCGCAGCCGTTCCTGCCGCGCGTCAGGGTCGGCGGCGGCTGGAACATCTACACCGCGCTGAGCGGCACCGGCCAGACCGCGGTGGACCTCCGCTCCGGGCTGGCCGGCGACCTGGTGGCCCGCGACGCGAACGGCGTCCTCTGGTACTACCAGTGGACCGGCGAGGCCGGGCGGCCGTTCGCGCCGCGCACCAAGGTCGGCGCGGGCTGGAACGCGTACGACGCGCTGTCGGTCTACGGCAACGGCATCGTCGCCCGGGACACCCACGGCGTGCTGTGGTCCTACAGCCACAGCGGCGTCTCGGGACCGGGGAGCGACCCGTTCCTCCCGCCGGTGAAGGTGGGCGCGTTCTGGCAGCAGTTCACCGCGCTCAGCGGCGTGCTGGTGGGTGACGACCTGGTCAACGGGCTCGCGGCCCGCAGCAGCAGCGGCGGGCTGTGGCTGTACGGCGCGAAGCCCGGCTCACCGCAGATCCCGGGCAAGGGCACGGTCATCGGCGGCGGCTGGAACATCTACACCGTGCTGTTCTGACCGGCGGGCGGCTGTGCGCCGTCCCACGTCCGGGCCACCGGGCCGCCTCGCGGGGCGGCCCGGTGGCCCGGAGCCGTCAGCCCAGGTGCCCGGTGTCGTTCCAGCGCTCGACGGCCGGCTGCCCGTAGGCCCAGCCGAGGACGGACAGCGAGGCCGGGTCCAGCCGCAGCGCCGCGGCGAACGCCGGGTCGAGGCCGAGCCAGCGGGCCCCCAGGGTGCGCAGCACGTGGCCGTGCGCGAAGACCAGCACGTCGCGCTCGGCGGACCGCGCCCAGGCCACGACCTCGTCGGCCCGCGCGGTGAGTTCGGCGAGCGACTCGCCGCCCGGCACCCCGTCCCGCCAGATCTGGAACCCGGGCCGCAGCTCCTGCAGCTGGGCCGGGGTCAGGCCCTCGTAGTCGCCGTAGTCCCACTCCAGCAGCGCGTCCCACGGCTTGGCGCGGTCGCCGAAGCCGGCCAGTTCGGCGGTCTCGGCCGCGCGCCGCAGGGGGCTGGTGCGCACCTCGACGTCCGGCAGGCCCTGCCAGACCGGGGACGCCAGCCGCTCGCCCAGCAGCACGGCCGTGCGCCGGCCCTCCTCGGTCAGCGGGATGTCGGTACGGCCGGTGTGGCGCCCGGTCCGGGACCACTCCGTCTGCCCGTGCCGGACCAGGTGGAGACGCGCAGGCATGCGGGGCCTTTCCTCAGGAACGCGTACGCGGGAACGCGAGACGTACGGCGGACGACGGCGGGCATCCGGAAGGAGCGAGAGATACCGAATGCGCCGGTCTGGGGGGTGTGGACGCCCCATGATGACCTACGGCGGTCAGCGGCCGCCCAGCAGCCCCTCGACCATGGCGTCCAGCCCGCGCTCGTACTGCGCGGCGCCGTTTTCCTGCACCCGCATGAGTTCGGGCGCCAGGGAGACCAGCGACGGGTAGCGGTCGGACGGCAGGGCGTCGATCTTGGCCCGCACGCGGTCGCGGACGCCGTCGTCGCACAGGGCGCGGGCCCGCCGGGTGTTCCACAGGGCGGAGCCCACCGTGTACTGCATCAGCGCCACATGGGCGCGGGCGGCCTCGGTGCGCGACAGCCCGGCCTCGCACAGCAGGCCGAGCATCCGGTCGATGACGGAGATCGCGTCGTCCCCGCGCATCGGCCGCAGGGTCAGGAGTTGAAGCGCGGACGGGTGCTCGGAGAACAGCCGGTAGACGCCGAGACACACCTCGCGGAGTTCTGCCCGCGGGTCGCCCGAGCCGGCCGGGGGCAGCTCTATCGTGTCGAGGAGGCGCTGCGCCACCGCGTCGCTGATCTCGTCCTTCCCCCGGAAGTGGGAGTAGACGGCCATGGTGCCGACCCCGAGCTGCTGCGCCAGGGCGCGCATGGTGAACGCCTCGGCCCCGTGGCAGTCCAGCAGGCGGATCGCGGCATCGAGGATACGATCCGCATTGAGCGAATTGCGTGGTGCGCGGCGCCGTGGGGAGCGGACCGGCTGGGTGACGGACATCGGATTCTCTGTTCTCGTCCTGCGGTTCTCGTCCTGCGGATCTCCGGGGGTCTCGCGGAACTCCGTCGTGCGTCTGCGTCGTGGAAGGGCAACCCGTTCGAGCGGGCGGGCGTCCTTCCGCGTGCATACCCTCCCACGGGACGTTGAACACCGTACGAAGCCGGTGTCCACCGACGCCTCGGGGGGTGGTGTGCGGAGGTTTTAACGTACGGCGTACGGTAGAGCCTACGCCATTCGCACCACGACCATCGCTGAGCAGCCCGCCGGGGCCTTCGGAGAACCTGGAGAGACCTCCGCATGACGATCACCGCCACCGCGCCGCGCGCCGCCGCCTATCGCGGCAGGCTCCGCTGGTGGACCGAACTGCCGCTCGTCGCGGTCATATACGCCCTGTACTCCGGGGCGCGGCTGCTGGTGCGCGGTGACGTGGACGACGCGGTGGAGCACGGCGCGGACATTCTCCACCTCGAGCAGCTGCTGCACCTGGACCCCGAGCACTTCTTCAACCAGCTCTTCACCGACCACGCGTTCCTCGGGGTGCCGGCGGACTTCGCGTACGCGTCGCTGCACTACATCGTGACACCCGGGATCCTGGTCTGGCTGTGGCTGCGCAGGCCGACGGCGTACCGCAACGCCCGCACGTGGCTGCTGATCTCCACGCTGATCGGCCTGATCGGCTTCACCCTCCTGCCGACCGCGCCGCCCCGCCTCATCGGCGGCGGCCACGGCTTCATCGACACCATGGCGCAGTACGGCTCCTACGGCTGGTGGGGCACCGACGCGAGCGCGCCGCGCGGCCTCGGCCACCTCACGAACGAGTACGCGGCGATGCCCAGCCTGCACTTCGGCTGGTCGCTGTGGTGCGGGATCATGCTGTTCCGCTACGGGCGGCACACCGCGGTGCGGGTGCTGGGCGTGCTCTACCCGCTGATCACGGCGCTCGTGGTGATGGGCACCGCCAACCACTACCTGCTGGACGTGCTGGCCGGCGGCACCGTGATGCTCCTCGGCTTCCTGCTCGCCCCGCAGGCGCTGCGCCTGGTCGACGTGGTGCGCGCCCGTGCGGGCGTGGCGCTCGGCCGCCCGCCGCGGGTGGCCCCGGCCGAGGCGGGCGCCGGCGGCCTGTCCGCGACCGTCCCCGGCCCGCGCCGCGCGCCCGGGAAGGGCGCGGACGCCCACACCGGTGGGGACGCCTCCGCCGACGGGTCCGGCTCCGCACCGGGGAGCGCCGACGACGCCTCCCGTGCGGCGGAAACGGGCGGAATCAACACAACGGACACAACGGACGGCATCGACGACGCGGACCTGTCGTCCGCGGCCGTGGCGCGCGGCGGGGAACACGCCGGACACGGCCGGATGTCCTGACCGGGTGCCACACTCTCCCGGGTGAGCACTACGCACCTCCTGCGGGAGCGGCTGGCCGCCCTGCGCGGCCCGGCCACCTCACCCCGCCCGCTCGACGCCCGGGCGCTGGCCGCCCTGGCCGCGAACCCCGGCTGCCGCCGCCGCGCCGTGCTGGACGCGGCCGGCGTCGACAAGGGCGCCGTCGCCGGAGTCCTCGGCGCTCCGGCGCCCTTCGGCCAGTCCCGGTTCGCCTTCTCACGCGGCCACGCCTTCGAGGCGCGGGTCAAGGCCGACGACTGCGGCGAACTGCTGCGGCTGCTCGGCGCCGAGGGGCCCGCGCACGTTCCCGACCTGACGGCCGCCGGCCCGGAGGGGCGGGCCGCGCGCACCCGGCTGGCGCTCGCCGAGGCACCGCCGGGCGCGTGGACGCTGCTCGACCACCCGCTGCTCGCGCTGGAGGTGGCCGGCTCCACCGCCTACCTCGAGCCCGACGCGGTGGCCGTCGCGCCCGACGGCGGCTGGACCGTCGTGGAGATCAAGTCGTTCCCGATCCTGGACGGGGCCGCGGACCCGCAGAAGGTGGGCGCCGCCGCCCGCCAGTCCGCGGTGTACGTCCTGGCGCTGGACGCCGTCACGCCCGGGAGGGCGCGGCGGAGCGTCCTGCTGGTGTGCCCGCGTAACTTCTCGAACCAGCCGGCCGCCGAGTGGCTGGACGTCCGCAAGCAGGCCGCCGTGACCCGGCGCCAGCTCGCCCGGCTCACCCGGATCGAGGAGATCACCGCCACACTCCCGGAGGGCACCACCTTCGATCTGGTGCGGAACGCCGACGGCGACGCGACCCGTCCGGCCGGGGAGCTCGCGTCCGCGGTCGACGCGGTCCCCGCCGCCTACGCGCCGGAGTGCCTGTCCACCTGCGAGCTGGCGTTCCACTGCCGGGCCCGCGCCCTCGCCGCCCAGGACGTGGCGGCCCTCGGCCGCTCCCTGCGCGGTGACCTCGGCGAACTGACCACCGTCGAGGCCGTGCTGACCGCGGCCGCCGGGACCGCCGGCGACCCCGCCGATCCGGCCGTGGTGGCCCTGCGCCGCGCCGCCGCCCTGCGCTCCGAGGCCCTGGCGCACGCCGCCAAGGAGGCCGCCGCGCCGTCCTTCGCCCCCGCCGACGCCGCACCCTCCAGCGGCCGTCCCGCCATCCCGGGCCAGCCCGCGGTCACGGACCGGCCCGCGACCGCGGCCGCGCCCGCCGCCGCGGAAGCCAGGGGCGCAGAAAACGTCAAGGGTGCCAAGGGCGTCAAGGGCGCTGAGGGTGCCGAGGGAGGGGACCGGCGGTGAGCGTGCTGCAGGCACTGGCCAGGGCCGAGGCGGTGGCCGGCGGGCGGGCGGTGCCCGGCGCGACCGTGCTGCACCGCCGGCTGTCCGCCCGCCCGCTGGTGCTGGCGGTGCTGACCACCGCGGGCGAGGCCGGCGCGCCGCTGGGCGCGCTGGTCGGTACCGAACGGGACGCGCCGCGGCTGCTGGTGGTGCCCCAGCCGCTCGACCGCGACCTGCGGTTCGCGTTCTTCGCCGAGCTCGCCGGGATCATGCTGCCGCTGCTCGACGCGTACGGGGAGCGGACGGAGACCGAGCCGGCCACCCGCAACCGCGAGGAGTCACAACTCTGCTCGGACGCGCTGCAGATCGTCGTGCCCAACGCGGCGACGGTGGAGTACGTGCGGCTGATCGGCCGGTCCACGCGTTTCCTGCGCACCTCCGACGATCCGGACGCCGCGTATCCCGTGCCGGCGCCGCTGCCGCTGCTGGGCCGCTGGCTCACCCACTACGCCGAGCGGGCCCGCACCCCCGGCAGTTCGCTGCTGCTGGCGATGACCGACCTGCTGGCCCGGCACTGGACGACCGGGCAGAGCACGCTGGAGGACCAGCACCTGGGCGCGCTGCTCGGCTGGATCGACCCGCCGCCCGGCACGGACGGTGCCGCCGCCGCGGCCCGCGCCGAGACGGGCCGCACGCCCGACGGGCTGCTCGTCAGCCCGCCGGCCGGCCCCGCGACCGACCCCCGTTTCGACAACCGGCTGCTGGCGCCCGCCCTGGCCCGCTTCGACGCGGCACGGAAGGCCGGTTCGGGTGTCGCGCGCGCGCAGGCGGAGCTGCGGCGGCTGGTGGAATCGCAACTGCGGCCGGTGTGGGACGACGTGTGGCACGGCCTGGACCTGTTGCGTGCGCTGCCGGAGGGCGCGCACGTCGAGGAGCGCTGGAAGCGGGACCGCTGGTCGTTCACCGGCCACCACGACCGGGTGAAGGCGGGCGAGCCGCCGCAGCCGCGGCGGGACGACGCGATCGCGGCGGCGCAGAAGCTCGCCGGGCGCGAGACCGCGCAGGCGCGGCTGTCCGCCCAGGAGGCGCTGGACGACCCGCTGGCCATGGCGTCGCGGCGGCTGTCCGGCGAGGCGTTCAGCGGCGTGGTGCGCGGGGTCGAGGAGGCGTTCTCCGAGGGGCGCCGGCCCATGCCGCGCCCGCTGGTGACGGTGAAGACCGACGATCTGCCGCAGGCCGAGCCGGGCGCGCGGGCGTTCCGGGCGGTGCCGGAGGCGCGTTCCGCGCAGCCCGCGGAGCTGGTGTCCGTGGACCGGGACCCCGAGCCGGGGGCCGGGCGCGACAGGAACCCCGACGACGGCGGGGCGGACCGGTCCGACGCGGCCGACGGGTCCGGCTCGACCGGCGCGTCCGGCGGTAGGTCCGCGGCCGGCCGCCTCGTCACCGTCCGCCTGACCGGCGGCATGGGCAACGGCCGCGTGCCCAAGGAGGGTTCGGTGCCCGTCCCGGGAGACCTGGTGACGTTCACGTTCTTCGAGCACGAGCCGCGCGGCGGCCCCTCACTGCCCGATCCCGAGGCGACGCCGTGGACCCACGGCGGCCCGCCGGGTGCGGCGGCCGCCGTACCCGAGGCTCCCGACCCCGTCACCGCGGAGGACCACCTGTGACGTCCCTGCCCGAAGCGCGCGCCGGCGCGGAGGCGCCCGGCACGGCGCCCGGCACGCGACCCGGCACCGTGTTCGACCCGGCGGCCGAGGCGGCGAAGGCCACCGCGGCGATCCTGGACAGCACCCTGCACGGCACGGCCCGCGGGGTCGTCGTGGACTCCCCGCCGGGCGCGGGCAAGTCGACGCTCGTGGTGCGGGCGGCCCGCGAACTGGCCGCGGCCGGCGAGTCACTGATGATCGTGGCGCAGACCAACGCGCAGGTCGACGACCTGGCGGACCGGCTGGCCACCGCGGACCCCGAGCTGCCCGTCGGCCGGCTGCACGGCGCGGACTCGCCGCCCGACCCGCTGCTCGACCGGCACGAGAGCATCGCGAAGTCGTCGTCGGTGGCCGAACTGCGGGGCCGGGCCGTGGTGCTGGCGACCGCCGCGAAGTGGGCGTACGTCAAGGACATCGAGCCGTGGCGGCACGCGATCGTCGACGAGGCGTACCAGATGCGCTCTGACGCGCTGCTGCAGGTGGCCGGGCTCTTCGAGCGGGCGCTTTTCGTCGGCGACCCCGGGCAGCTCGACCCGTTCAGCGTGGTGGGCGCCGACCAGTGGGCAGGGCTGAGCTACGACCCGTCGGCGAGCGCGGTGGTGACGCTGCTGGCGCACAACCCGGGCCTGCCGCAGCACCGGCTGCCGGTGTCGTGGCGGCTGCCGGCGTCCGCCGCGCCGCTGGTGTCGCGGGCGTTCTACCCGTACACGCCGTTCCGCAGCGGCACCGGTCCGGGCGAGCGGCGGCTGGCGTTCGGCGTGCGGGGGGACGGCGGCGGACCGGACCGCGTGCTCGACGAGGCGGCGGAGAGCGGCTGGGGGCTGCTGGAGCTGCCGGCCCGGCACACCCCGCGCACCGACCCGGAGGCCGTGCGGGCGGTGGCCGCGGTGGTGCGCCGCCTGCTGGACCGCGGCGGGCTGACGTACTCGGGCGCGGACGCGCGGCCGGCGCCGCTGACCGCGGACCGGATCGCGGTCGGCACCGCGCACCGCGACCAGGCGGCGGCGGTACGCGCGGCGCTGGCCGCGCTGGGGGTGCCGGCGAGCGTCGCGGGCGGGGTCGCGGTGGACACCGCGAACCGGCTGCAGGGGCGGGAGTTCGACGTCACGGTGGTGCTGCACCCGCTGTCGGGGCGGCCGGACGCCACCGCGTTCCACCTGGAGACGGGCCGGCTGTGCGTGCTGGCGTCGCGGCACCGGCACGCCTGCGTCGTGGTGTGCCGCGCGGGCGTCGCCGACCTGCTGGACGAGCACCCGTCGTCCGAGCCGGTGCAGCTCGGGGTCACCGTGAAGTTCCCCGACGGCTGGGAGGCCAACCACGCGGTGCTGGCGCACCTCGCGGAGCACCGGGTGGCCTGGCGCCCCTGAGCCGCGGGCCGGCGGCCGGGGCTCGGGGGGCTTGCGTCGGCGCGGGAGAATGGAAGGCGTTGACGAGATCCGGGAGGTATCCGTATGTCCGAGCCGCAGCCCGCGGACCGGCGGCACGAAGGACGGCCGGAGCAGCCGGAGCGGCCGAAGCGCCCGGCCCCGCTCCTGTTCGAACCGGGGGCGTCCACCGGGGACGACCGCGACCGCTTCTTCGACCTGGAGTCGATGGACGACCCGCTGCAGTTGCTCGACCGGGCGACCGAACTGGCGCTGGCGTTCCGCGCCGCGGCCGACCGGGCCACGGAGTTCCAGGCGGTGGCCGCCGCGCAGCTGGCCGACCCGCGCCGCTTCGACCGGCTGAGCCACGGCTCCATCGCCGAGCGCGCCGGCTGGACCGAGGACTACGCGCAGAAGATGGTCGAGTACGGCGAGGACCTGCTCAAGGGCGGCGGAGTCGCCCCCTAGACCCGGGAGACCGGGGCCTCCGGCCGGCCGCGCCCCACCCCGCGCCCGTTCCGCGTCTGATCCGCGTCTGATCCTCACGTCCGACCCCTCGTGAAGCCCCGCATCCGGCCCGGCGTGCAGCCCCGTGTGACACCGGCCGGAATGCGCCGGCACCTGCCGACGCCGGAGCGTCACCGCACCGTCACCGCGCGGCAAGATACTCCGCGGCCTGTCCCCGTGCGGGATGTTCGGGTGATTTCACCGGGACGGCCGCGGCCGGTCTGTACCTGTAGATGCCATGGATGAATCGCAGGCCGTGGAAAGCGTGGAGAGCGTGGACAGGGTGACCACCACGGACGGTGTGCGCACCGTGGACGGCGTGGACACCGTTTTCGCCGTCAGCGACGCGCTCCGGCGGCAGCACACCGCGTACGTCACCTCGGAGGGCGCCGCGTGGCTCGCCTCCGCCAGCGCGTTCCCGCGCAGCGTGGCGGCGCTCTGGTCGGCGCGCCCCAGCACGCCGAGCGTGCTGCCGTGCGGGATCGCGTTCGACGCCGTGAGCGTGCCGGCGCTGTTCGGGCGGCGGTTGCTGGAGCAGTTGTGGGCGTCCGGCCCGGGCAGCGGCCCGGCGGCCGTGCACCGCGGCCGGGTGCTGCTGCTGGTGGCGCCGGGCACCGCGCAGCGGCTGCCCTCGCTGCTGGCCTGGGAGGAGTGGGCGGACCGGGTGCCGCCGCTGATGTGCCACGGCGCCGGTGACGCGGTGACGCTGCCGGCGCTCTACGGCCCGCCGGACGGCCGGCGCGGCACGGACGCCGCCTCGCGCTGGGTGGTGGCGCCCGACACCCGCTCGCCGTGGCTGCCCGGCGCCGACGTGCTGCTGTGGGCGTGCGTGCGGGCCGCGCGCAACGCCGCCGCGGGGCCGGAGAACACCGCTCCGGTCCTGGTCAGCGCCCCTGGAACGGCCTGAGGACTATCGATTTCCACTCGCTGGGACCGGATGCTAAGGTCTACGACGTCAGCAGGCGCCGCTAGCTCAGTTGGTTAGAGCAGCTGACTCTTAATCAGCGGGTCCGGGGTTCGAGTCCCTGGCGGCGCACCTGAGCACGCAGGCCCCTCGCGGAAGCGGGGGGCCTTCGTCGTGCGCGGCCTTCGGCGCCCTCACCGCGGGCCGCCGCCGCCCTCACCGCGGGCCGCTCCCTCATCTGCCGCATCAGAACGAGGTGCCTGACCGCCGCACCGCGACCCTTGACCTATGGGGCACTGGCCGACGTACGTGGACCAGGTACAGGTGCGGATCGAGGCGTCCACCGGCCGCCGGCAGCTCCTCCTGCTCCTGCTCGGGCTGCTGGCCTCGTTCCTGTTCATCCGGTTCAGCACCCGGATGATCCGGCGCGGGGTGTCCTGGTGGCCGGGGAACGTCGAGCCCGGCGGGCTGCACATCCACCACGTGGTGTTCGGCCAGGTGATGATGTTCGTCGGCGGCATCGGCTCGTTCGCGGTGCGCGGCGGCCCGCTCGTCCACGACCTGCTCGCGGTGCTCTTCGGAATCGGCTGCGGCCTGGTGCTGGACGAGTTCGCGCTGGTGCTGCACCTGGAGGACGTCTACTGGCGCGAGGAGGGCCGCCAGTCCGTCGACGCGGTCATCCTGGCGGTGGCGATCATCGGGCTGGTGCTGTTCGGCGCCGCGCCGCTGGGCGGCGGTGTCGGCGGGACCTCGTGGGTGACGTACGCGGTGGCCGCCGTGCTCGCCGGCTTCGTGGTGCTGTGCCTGATCAAGGGCAAGGTGTGGACGGGGCTGCTCGGCGTCATGGTGCCGCTGCTCGCCGTGGTGGGCGCGGTCCGGCTGGCCCGGCCCGGCAGCCCGTGGGCGCGTTGGCGCTACACCTCGCGGCCCCGGCGGATGGCGCGGGCGGAGCGCCGCGAGGAGCGGGTGCACCGGCGGTTCGCGGCGGCCAAGACGCGGTTCATGGACGCGGTGGCCGGCGCGCCGAACCCGGTGTCGCTGACGAAGGCGCCGCCGCGCGGCGCGCCCACCGTGGTCGAGGTGCCGCCGTCCCGGCTGGAGGTGCGGCTGGCCCAGGTCCTCGGGCCGCTGCGCGGCCCCGGCGCGGCCGCCGCCGTCTGGTACCTGCGGGTGGCGGCCGTGGTGGACCTGGTGACCGGGCTCGTCGCCCCGTTCCGCGAGCACGTGCGGGCCGCGACCGAGGGCGAGTACGTGACGCCGTTCCTGCTCAGCCCCGGGTTCACCGGCGCCGCGCTGGCGTTCGTGCTGTCGGTGAGCCTGCGCCGGCGCAAGCGTGCGGCGTGGATCCTCACGGTGGTGCTGACCGCCGCGTACCTGCTGGTCGTCGCCGGTGACGTGGCGTCCGTCCCGCACGCCCACCGGCACCCCGTCAACTGGGTGTCGCTGGTGCTGACGCTGCTGCTGCTGGCCGCCCTGCTGGTGTCGCGCACGCACTTCAACGTCCGCGGCGCGCGCGGCAACGTGGCGCTGGGCCTGGTCACCCTGCTGGCCGGGGCGGTGGCCGCGGTCGGCCTCGGCACCCTGCTGGTGTACGCCACGGACCGGGCGGCGCCGAGCACGTGGGGGGCCAGTGCCCACTACGCGTCGGTGCGGGTGCTGACCGTCTCCAGCCTGTTCTCGCTGCCGGGCGTCGACGTGCCCGCGTGGACCGACCTGGCGATCAACCTGCTGAGCGTCGCGCTGATGCTGGTGGTGCTCGTCGTGTTCTTCCGCCCGCCGGCCGGTCTGGCCCGCCTCGCGCCCGCCGACGAGCGGCGGCTGCGAGTGCTGCTGCACGCGTACGGCGCAGCGGACTCCTTCGGCTACTTCGCGCTGCGCCGCGACCTGTCGGTGTGCTGGAGCGGCGACGGCGCGGCGGCGGTGGTCTACCGCGTCGTCAACGGCGTCGCGCTGGCCCACGGCGACCCGCTCGGCCCGGCCCCGGCGCGGGCCGCCGCCGTCGCGGGCTGGCTCGACACGGCCCGCCGCCACGCGTGGGCGCCGGCCGCGGTGTACGCGGGCGAGGCGGGGACCGCGGAGTACCGCGCCGCGGGCCTGCACGCGGTCGCCTCCGACGAGGAGCAGCTGCTGGGGACGGGGCCGCTCCCGGCGGAACTCGCCCGGGTGCGCGAGGAGATGGCCGGGGCCGGCTACCGGGTGGTGCTGCGCAGGCAGCAGGACGTCGACGGGCGGGAGTGGCCGCAGCTGGCCCAGCTCGCCGACGCGTGGCGGCACGCCGGCCGACGCCGGCACCGCAGGGGGCCGGGCCTCGGGCGGCTCGGCGACACGGCGGACGGGGACTGCGTGGTCGGCGAGTGCCGGGACCGCCACGAGCGGGTGTGCGCGCTGGCCGTGCTGGTGCCGTGGGGCACGGACGGGCTCACGCTCGATCTGCTGCGCTGGGACCGGGAGTCGGGGCGCGGCCCGGTCGACTTCCTGCTGGCGGAGGTCCTGCACCGGGCCGCCGCCGGGGCGCCCCCGGTCTCCGGGGTGGCCCGCCTGTCCCTGGGCCTGGTGTCCCCGGCCCTGCACGCGCTCCCGGCCCTGCCCGCCCTCTCGGCGCTCACCACCGCGCGGTCGGCGCGGCGGCTGCTGTGCGAACGGCGCAGCGAACTCCCCCGCGTCCTGGCGGCCGCCGGCCCCGCGGCCCCCAACCCGCACTTCCGCTAGGGTCCGTTCGCCCTGGCGGGGTGGGCGACGCGTCACGGTGGCCCGGGGTCCCGCCGGGAGGGGCGGCGCGCAAGGTAGCGTCAGGGGGACGGCGCGAGCCGTCGCCCCTGCACGTATCCGATGGAGGCTTCACCATGGCAACCACCCGCACCGCGACGACTCAGTGGAAGGGCCCGCTGATGGGCGGCGCCGGTATCGTCTCGCTGGACACCTCCGGCGTCGGCCAGTACGAGGTGTCCTGGCCGTCGCGCGCCGAGGCCGCGAACGGCAAGACCTCCCCCGAGGAGCTGATCGCCGCGGCCCACTCCTCCTGCTACTCGATGGCGCTGTCGCACGGCCTGGCCGGTGCCGGCACCCCGCCGGAGACCGTGGAGACGGTGGCGAACGTGACGTTCCAGCCCGGTGAGGGCATCACCGGGATCACCCTGTCGGTGAAGGCCCGGGTGCCCGGCCTGACCGACGAGGCGTTCCAGGCCGCGGCGGCGGACGCCAAGGCCAACTGCCCGGTGAGCAAGGCCCTGGCCGGCGTGAACATCACGCTGGAGGCCGAGCTCCTCGACTGACCGGGAGCGCTGGTGCGTTCAGCGGCGGGTGACGTGCACGGTGTACGTCCCCGCCGCCGTGCGCGACTCGACCTGGAAGGTCACCCCGGACGCGCGGTCGGTGAAGCCCTCGCCGGCGGTGAAGGGCGCGTCGTTGAGCGAGTTGAACGCTCCGCTGCTGAAGTCGCAGGCGGAGGTGAGCGGATGGGCGTCGGTGACGGTGACGGGGCCCTGCCCCGAGTCGACGTCGGTGCGTACGCGGTAGGCGAGCACGCCGGTGCGGCACGCGTCGCGGTCGTCGCCGCGCTTGTCCCTGACCTCCAATATGTAGGCGCGGGTGGGCGAGTAGGGCACGATGACGGCCTTGTGCCCCCCGGGCGTCTCGATCGGCGTGAGCTGGTACGTGCCGCTGCCGCGGTGGGTCACGCAGTCGATCTGCTGGTCGGTGATCCAGCCGAGCCGCCACTTGTGCCAGGCGAACAGGTCGCCCTGCAGGCCCCAGTCGAGGGACATGGTGTCCCACTGGCCGGCGAGGGTGTCGGTGCGCTGGAAGTCGTCGGCGGCGTAGAGGTCGGGCAGGCCGAGCGCGTGGCCGTTCTCGTGGCTGAGCACGCGTGAACCCGACTGGTCGTGGCCGTAGATGAGGGACACCTTGTTGAGCTGGGCGCCGTCGTCGGTGGTGGCCGCGGACGCGCCGGTCCAGGTGACGGAGAGCACGGCCTCGTCGGCGGGCGGGCCCGCGTTGGGCGTGACGAGGACGTTGACCAGGTCGTAGCCGCGGAAGTCGATGTCGCGGTCGGCGACCTTGAGCAGGTCCCGCATCATCGCGGTGTGCGCGTCCCAGCCGTAGCCGCGGCCGATCCCGTAGGCGGAGAACGGCCGCGGCATGCGTATCCACCGCAGCACCGGCGTCGACCGGTAGTCGAGCTTGCCGTAGGAGGCGGCCGTGTACCACTGCTTGACCGCGGGGAAGAACTCGTCGTAGCGCTGCCTGGCGCTGTAGGGCGCCGGCGCGTCGGGGAAGTCGATGAGCAGCGTGAGCGCGTGCAGCGTGCCGGTGGAGGGCGCGAACTCGGCGTCGGGTCCGGTGTCCTGCGGCTTGGCGGAGAAGCCCTCGGACATCGCCACTCCGGGGACGGACCGCAGGGCGCAGGGCCGGGCGGCGGGCGGCGGCGGGGCGTTGAAGGAGAAGCCCGGGTCGGAGGAGACCGTCGAGCCGACGGCCAGCAGGCATATCGCGCTCAGTGCGAGGGCTCTCAGTCCGAACCTGCCCGCCGCGGACACGCCGGTCAGCCCCTCTTCCCGGTCGCGGCTCCGGACGCGGTCAGGGTGTGCGGCGCGGCCTCGCTGATCCGTACGGTCCAGGTGCCCCCGGTGTGGGCCATGACCGTGACCTGGGTGGAGCCGTCCGGCGTGGTGGAGGACTCGCCGACGCCCAGCGGCGCGTCGGCCAGCGCCGGGTAGACGGAGGTGGCCTCGCAGGCCGACGTGCCGGGGTGGCCGTCGATCACGTCGATCGGTCCCTCGCCGGACTCCTTGTCGGAGCGCACCCGGTACAGCAGCACGCCCTGCCGGCAGCCGGTGGCGTCGTTGCCCGCGGTGCTGCGGGCCTCGACGGCCAGCACCGAGTCGGGCCCGGTGCGGACCACCAGGAGCTTGGTGCCGCCGGGCGTCTCGTCGGGGCTCAGGTCGTGGTAGGTGACGCCGGTGCGGGAGATGCAGCCGACCTGGTCGTCGCGCAGCCAGCCCAGCTTCCACTTGTGCCAGGCGAACGGGTCGGGGTCCAGGCCGAACTGGCTGCCCATGAGGTCCCAGTCGCCGACGTGGGTGTCCCAGTCGGCGTTGCTGCCGGCCGGCGGCCGGTAGTACAGGTCGGGCAGGTCGAAGACGTGCCCGGTCTCGTGGGCGAGCACGTTGCGGTCCGGCGGGTGGTGCTCGAAGACGGTGACGAGCCGGCGCACGGGCGTGCCGTCGAGGCGGACGGGCTCGGCGAGGTTGACGACCTTGGTGGCGTCGGAGTCCACGCCGGGGGCGGTGGGGTCGGCGACCAGGTAGACGACGTCGTAGCCGTGGAAGTCCACCGCGGGGTCGGCGGTGCGCAGCGCGTCCCGCAGGTACATGCTGCGCCCGGCGGCGTCCCAGTCGCGGGTGATCCGGTAGTCCGTGGACGGCCGCGGCATCCGCAGCCAGCGGGTCACCGGGTGCACGTGGAGCCGGAACTGCCCGTAGGAGGCGTTGTCGTAGAAGGTGCTGGTGGCCGGGAAGTGGTCGGCGACGAGGTCCTCGGGGGTGACCTGGGGGGTCGCGTCGGGGAACGACAGGAAGACCATCAGCGCGTTGACGTCGCCGACGGGCCGGGAGTAGCCGCCGGGCCAGCTGTCGACCCCCTCGGAGTGGTGCACGTCGGTGCGCGGCAGGACGCAGGCGCTGCCGTCGGCCGCGTGCGCGGCCGGGCCGGTCATCAGGGTCCACGCCACCAGGCCGGCGAAGCAGGCGACGGCCGCGGCGGCGGCCCGCAGCGCACGGCGCGACACGCCGGACGCGCGCCGGGCCGACGCCGCACGGGCGTCGCGGTCCGTCCGCTGCCGGGGAGCTGACCTGATGCCTGACCGCCGCACAAGGACCTCCGGGGAGGAATGACGAGCTGTTCGAGACCTCCCCCACATTGCTATGAAATGAGATGATTTGCGGTGTTCGGCTGGTCCGTGCGGGTGTTGCGGCCGGAACCACCGGCGGGGCACTGGCGTACGAGGGGACGCCCGGGAGGACGACTACCCTCCGTCATGACGTGCGGAGGTCGATCAGGTGCTCGACCCAAACGCGCGGAAACGGGCACCGCGTCAGCACGCGCGCCGAGAATCACCACGACGGCGCTGGAAGGCCCGCTCCGGCAGCCCATATGATCGCCGTCAAAGGAAGCGCTAACAGGGAGCGGGCCATGGGCGTACCGTCGGGCGGCCCCGCCGTCGAGCCCGACACCGCGACCCAGAGCGTCACGCACCGTGATATCCGGGGCGCGTCCGCGGGGGACACGGAGCTGCGCGACTACCGGGCCGCCTTCGCCGCCGCCCGGGTCCCCATGGCCCTGGTGGACCTCGACGGGCGGGTCCTCGCCGCCAACCGCGCGCTCGGCGTCCTGCTGGGCGTCTCACCCGAGCGGATGGCCGGCGCCGGCGGCGCCGCCGCCCTGCTCGGGCTCGACGGGGACACGCACGCACACGCCGCCTTCCAGGAGGTGGCCGGCGGCCGCCGGGCCCGGCTGCGCTGCACCCGCCGGCTGGCCCGCGCCGACGGCGGCGGTATCCGCGCGGAGATCACCCTGGCCCGCACCGGTCCCGGGCCGCTGCTGCTGACCGTCGAGGACGTCGGTGAACGCGACGCGCTGCGCGAGCAGTTGAGGCATCTGCGGATGCACGACCCGGTGACCCGGCTGCCCAACCGGGCGCTGTTCCTGGAGCGGCTGGCGGAGGCGGTGGAGCAGGCCGGGGTGCGCGGCACCGGCCGGATCGGGCTGTGCCACCTGGACCTGGACGGCTTCAAGGCCGTCAACGACACGCTCGGGCACCGGGTCGGCGACGAGCTGCTGGCGGCGGTGGCGCACCGGCTGAAGGACTGCGCGGCGGCCGGCGGCCACCTGGCGGCCCGGCTGGGCGGCGACGAGTTCGCGCTGCTGCTGCGGAACTCCACCGGGACCGGGCAGGCCACCGGGCTGGCCGAGTCGGTGCTGGCCGCGCTGCACGCGCCGTTCGACGTGGGCGGCCACCGGCTGGCGGTGTCGGCGAGCATCGGGGTGGTGGAACGGGAGGCCGCGGGCAGCACCGCCACGCAGCTGATGCAGGCCGCCGACACCACGCTGTACTGGGCGAAGGCCGACGGCAAGGCCCGCTGGACGCTCTTCGACCCGGAGCGCAACGAGCACCGGATGACCCGTCAGGCGCTGGCCCGCACACTGCGCCAGGCCGTGGACCGCGGCGAGTTCGTGCTGGACTACCAGCCGCTGGTGGCGCTGGACACCGGCCGGCTGCGCGGGGTGGAGGCGCTGGTGCGCTGGGAGCACCCGCACTTCGGGCGGCTCGCCCCCAACCGCTTCATCGGCCTGGCCGAGGAGGACGGCTCGATCGTCCCCCTGGGCCGCTGGGTGCTGGCCGAGTCCTGCCGGCAGGCCAGGACCTGGCAGCAGGCCCACCCGGACCGGTCCCTGGTGGTGTCGGTCAACGTGGCGGTGCGGCAGGTGTGGGACTCCGACCTGGTCGCCGACGTGGCGGCGATCCTGCGCGAGACCGGGCTGCCGCCGCGGCTGCTGCAGCTGGAACTGACCGAGTCCGCGGTGATGGGGTCGGCCGGCCGCCCGCTGCAGGCCCTGCACGCGCTGGACGAGATGGGCGTGCGGATCGCCATCGACGACTTCGGCACCGGCTACTCCAACCTCGCCTACATGAGCCGGCTGCCGGTCTCGGCGCTCAAGCTCGACGGGTCGTTCGTGCAGGGCTTCCGGTCCGCCGAGCACCCCAACCCGGCGGACGAGACGATCGTCGAGGCACTGGTGGAGCTCGCCCACCGGCTGGGCCTGACGGTGACCGCGGAGTGCGTGGAGAGCGCCGAGCAGGCCGAGCGCCTGCGCCGGATCGGCTGCGACACCGGCCAGGGCTGGCACTGGTCGCGCCCGGTGGCCGCGGCGGCGATCTCGGACCTGCTGAGCGCCTGACCCCGCCCGGCCCAGGGCCGCGCTGCCGCACCCGGCAGCGCGACGACGGGACGGGCCCGCGTCCTCGTGGGGGAGAGGACGCGGGCCCTGGTGTGGGGGGATCCCGAGGCCGCCCGCGGTGCCGGCGGCCGCGCGGGCTGTGTCGGACAGGCCCTAGCAGGCGCCGTTGTCCTGCCAGACGCCCCATTCGCCGGTGGTGCCGGGCTCCTCGTTGGTGGTCCACCACTTGGCCTGCCAGTTGTGGCCCTTCCAGGACACCTGGTTGCCGCCGACGTAGATCGCCGAGGCGCTCCAGGACGGCAGGGTGCAGGTGCCGGACGGCGGGGTGGTGGGAGGCGTCGTCGGCGGCGTGGTGGGGGGCGTCGTCGGCGGCGTGGTGGGGGGCGTGGTCGGCGGGGTGGTCGGCGGCGTGGTGGGGTTGGAGCAGCCGGACGCCGAGCCGTTGGTCGCGGTCACGATCTTGTTGAAGAGCGTGGCCGACGCGTCGAGGTCCAGCAGCGAGTACATCATCGAGCCGCCCAGGCCGTGGCAGTGCGCGTAGTCCGCCTTGGCCTGGATGCCCTGGCTGCCCAGACCGGTCCAGAACTCGGTGCCGTTGTAGAAGTAGTTGGACTGCGAGGCCGCGTCCCAGAAGGTCGTCGAGGCGTTGTCGACGATGCCCGACAGCTCCTTGTAGTACGCGGTGCCCGCGACCTGGCTGATGCCGCGTGCGGCGGCCGGCCCGGTGGCCGGCTGGTACAGGCCGTGGTTGCTGCCGGCCGGGACCCCGGTCCACCCGCGGTAGTAGAGCGGGTAGCCCATGGTGATCTTGTTCGCCGGGAAGCCGCCGGCGATGCCGTACGTCGCGTCGCCGTTGGTCCAGGCGTTGATCGCGTTGTCGGTGCTGTACTTCTCGGAGCCCGGCGAGACCGGGTTCGACGGGTCGTTCGGCGACTGGTACGTCGGGTCCTGGTGGTTCGTCGGACCGGTCGTCTCGAACGCGCCGTGCATGTCGTACGTCATGATGTTCGCGTAGTCGAGGTACTGGCCGACCTTGTTGGTCTCGATGTTCGCGATCTTGTCCTGGCCGGCCGGCAGGGCCGCGGTGAGCAGCATGTGCTTGCCGCCGTTGGCGGCGCCGTAGGCGTCCAGCTCGCTGCGGAACTCGGCCAGCAGCGCGGTGTAGTCGGCCTTGTCGGCCGCGCTGTAGTGGTTGCCGGTGTGCCCGCCCGCCGAGCCCGGGTACTCCCAGTCGATGTCGAAGCCGTCGAAGATGCCGGCCCCGGAGCCGGTGCCGCCGTAGCCGCCCTGCACCGGCAGGTTGCCCTTGATGAACATGTCGATGCAGGAGCTGACCAGCTTCTTGCGGCCGGCATCGGTGGCCGCCGCGTCGGAGAAGTACTTGGAGTACGTCCAACCGCCCAGCGAGGCCACGATCTTGAGGTTGGGGTACTTCGCCTTCAGCTCCTTGAGCTGGTTGAAGTTGCCGACGATCGGCTGGTTCCAGGTGTCCGCGGTGCCGTTGACGCTGATGTCGGAGCCGAAGGACTTCTGGTAGTCGGCGAACGCGTCGCCCGCGCCGTCACCGGCGTTGGGGTCGCTCTCGTTGGTGGAGTCCGACGCCTTCGTCGCCTCGAAGCAGGTGAGGTTCGTCGGGTCGATGTTCTCGAACGAGTAGTTGAGGATGTCGAGCTTGCCCGCGATCCCCTCGGTGTCGAGGTTCTTGGGGTAGAAGGCGTTGCCGTACACGCTCCACTGGTCGTAGTAGGCGATCTTGACCCCGCCGCTGCTCGCCGCGGCGGCGGCCGCGGCGGGCTTGGCGGCGGACGTGGCGTCCGCCTGGGCGGTGCCCGTCGTCACCGCGAGCGCGGCGAACGCGCCGAGGGCGAGGGCGGCGCTGGTGGCGGCGGCCACGAACGCTCTCTTCCTGGACTGCACAAGTACCTCCGGGGGGAGAGGGAGGACCAACAGGGGGCTGGAGCATGGATAGTCCTTCGCCAAGTGCACGTCAATGGTCTGAACCAGACTTAGGACTAGACCAATCGGAGCCCGCCGCGCCGCCGCCGGAGCGTTCACGCCATGAGCAAAGCCGCTCGTCAACGGGGTGACGAGCGGCTTTAACCCTGGGTTAAGTCAGGACGTACGGTCGGTCCAAGGTTGGACCACCCGTCCCTCGGAAATCAGTCCTTAACCGCAGCCACGTCCTTGGGGAAGCCGTACGCGTCGGCGATGAGGTCGTAGCTGCGCAGCCGCGCCGCGGGCGTGTGGGCGTTGGAGGTGATGACCAGCTCGTCGGCGCCGGTGCGCTCGACGAGCGCGTCCAGCCCGGCCCGGACGTGGGCCGGGTCGCCGTGGACGACGTTGGCGAGCCAGGAGTCGACGAACTCGCGCTCCATCGGGCTGAACTCGTAGGCCTCGGCCTCCTCCACCGTGGGCATCAGGCCGGGCCGCCCGGTGCGCAGCCGCAGCATGCCCAGCGCGCCGGTGAGCACCTGGCGGCGGGCCTCGGCCGGGTCGTCGGCGGCGAGCGCGGACACCCCGATCGAGGCGTAGGGGGCGTCCAGCACCTCCGACGGCCGGAACGACTCGCGGTACAGGGCGAGCGCGGGGACGGTGTTGGCGGCGGAGAAGTGGTGCGCGAAGGAGAACGGCAGGCCGAGCGCGCCGGCCAGCTGCGCACTGAAGCCGGAGGAGCCCAGCAGCCAGATGCTCGGCCGGGCCGGCGACTGCACTCCCCCGTCCGCGGTCGCCTGTATCGGGCCGGGGATCGCGTGGATCCGCGCGTAGGGGTGGCCGTCGGGGAAGTCGTCGTCCAGGAAGCGGGTCAGTTCCGCGAGCTGCCGCGGGAACTCGTCGGCGCCCTCGCGCAGCCCGTCGGTCCTGCGCAGCGCCGCGGCGGTGGCGCCGTCGGTGCCGGGCGCGCGGCCGAGCCCCAGGTCGATCCGGCCCGGGGCGAGCGCCTCCAGGGTGCCGAACTGCTCGGCGATCACCAGCGGGGCGTGGTTGGGCAGCATGACGCCGCCCGAGCCCAGGCGCAGGGTGCGGGTGTACGCCGCCAGGTGGGCCAGGATCACCGCGGGCGAGGAGCTGGCGACGCCCGGCATGGAGTGGTGCTCGGCCACCCACATCCGGTGGTAGCCGCGGGTCTCCGCGGTCCTGGCGATCTCCACGCTGGCGCGCAGCGCGTCGCTCGCGGTCAGCCCCTTGCCGACGGTCGCCAGGTCCAGCACCGACAGCGGCACCGGCGCCGTACCGCGCACCGTGCCCCGGATGCCGTCGCCGCCGGTCCCCCCGCGTCCGGTCGTGTCCGTGACCGACTGCTCTGCGTCACCCACCGCGGGCGCCTCCTGTCGTTGTCGCATGCCGTCGCGTGCCGTCGCCGTCACATGGCGTCGCATGCCGTCGCGTGCCGTCACATGCCGCGGCCCGTCTCTCCTGGCGACAACCGGAGAGGCCGTCCGGTTGTTCCCCCGGGGGGCCTCCGCGAGGGTCACGCGCATCCCAGGAGCCCCACGGAGACCTCCGCGAGCGCCGTGAACACGCCACGGGACCGCCATGAATGCGCCGCCGAGTGCGCCGAGCGTGCGCCTCCGGGGGGTCGTTTTCCGCCGTTCCGAGAAGAGGGCAATGACGTGGACATATGCCAGACAGGCCCCTTCCTGCACAGACGCCTGAGGGCTGCTCGGGGCCTGTTCAACCACCTCTACCGGCAGGGGTATTGGGGCTATCGTGGAGTTCCGGTCACGACGCCGGGCCAGGGCCGCGCCGCTGGCCCACCGACCAGGCGCCACGTCCGGGACACGCAGACGGTCTTACCTGCAGGGGGCTACCGTGGCGCTCGAACACCGACAGCTGGGGCCGGTGCATGCGGTCCGGTACGCGCTGCGCGTGCTCGAATCCGTCGACTCCCACCGCGACGGCGTGACCGCCGAGCAGCTCGCGCGCGAGATCGGCGTGCCCCTGGGCTACCTCACCCAGCTGCTCTCGATGCTGCGCCGCGAACGCTACCTGGGCTTCCTGCCGGGCGGCGGCTACGTGGTCGGCGAGTCCATGGTGCTGCTCTGCGCCGCCAACAGGAACCTCGCCCTCGCGGAGAAGCTCCGGACGATCCTGTCGGAGCTGCGCGACGAGGTGGGCGCCGCGGTCTACTTCAGCCGGTACGACGACGGCGAGGTGCGGATCATCGACTTCGCCGACGGCCCGAACGCGCCCAAGGTCAACGAGTGGGTGGACTTCCGCTCCGCGGCCCACGCCAGCGCGGTCGGCAAGTGCCTGCTCTCGCAGCTCGACCACAACGGCCGCCTGGAGCACCTCTCCCGGCACCGTCCGGCCCGCCTGACCTCCCGCACCGAGGTCGACGACCGGGTGCTGCTGACCAAGCTGGAGCGCCAGCCGGCCAGCGTCCCGACGCTGGACCTGCAGGAGTACGCCATCGGCACGGTGTGCGCCGCCATCCCGGTCACCATCGGCAAGACCGTCGCCTGTCTCGCGCTGTCCATGCCGTACAGCCAGGCGCACCGGCTGCGCCCCGCGGTCGACACGCTGCACGAGCGCGCCGCGCCGGTGCTGCTGTCGATGAGCATCTGATCGCGGCCACCTCCCGCGGCCCGCGGGCCCCTGCCTGCCCGCCTCCCGCTCGCGCCGCCCCTGCCGGGCGCCCACCGGCACACCCACGGACACGGCGAAGGCCCCCCGCTTCCGCGGAGGGCCTTCGTCTCAGGTGCGCCGCCAGGGACTCGAACCCCGGACCCGCTGATTAAGAGTCAGCTGCTCTAACCAACTGAGCTAGCGGCGCCTGCTGACGTGGATGATCGTACCCGATCGGCGCGGATGCCCCCAACCGCGTGCGTGCCCCGGCGCCGCCCCCCGGCACCGTTCCGCCCGCCTCTGGCACCGTCCCGGCCCGGAGGCGGATAGCCGCCAGGCGGGAACGTGCCAGGTCCGGGGCGCTGACGCCGCCGGGACCCGGCCGGTAGATCATGCTCATGACTTCGAATCGACGCCGGACCGCCGTGCCGGCGGGCGCCACCGCGCTCGCCCTCGGCACCGCCCTGATGCTGCCGTCGGGCAGCGCCATCGCGGCGACGCCGCCGCCCACACCCCCGCCGGCCGCCCACACCTCGACCGCGCCCTCCTCCGCCACCGTCACCCTGGTCACCGGCGACGTCGTGCACCTCGGCACCGGTGCGGCCCCGACCGTCACCGTCGACCGTGCGCCGGGCGCGACCGGCGCGGTGCACGTCCGGCAGGACGGCGGCGACACCTACGTGATCCCCGACGAGGCCCAGTCGCTGCTGGCCGCCGGGACACTGGACCGCCGCCTGTTCGACGTCAGCGCCCTGGTGGCCATGGGCTACGACGACGCGCACAGCGCCGGCGTCCCGCTGATCGCCACCTGGACGAAGGCGGCCCGCGCGGCCCGCTCGCTGCCCGTCGCGCCGGCCGGCGCCCGGACGGTCCGCACCCTGCCGAGCATCGGCGGCGCCGCGCTCAGCGCCGACAAGAAGCACGCCCGCGCGTTCTGGGACGACCTCGACCCGGCCGCCGCGCGCGGCGCCACCGCCGCCCGGTCCGCCCGCACCCTGGACGCCGCCAACGGCATCGCGCGGCTGTGGCTGGACGCCAGGGCGAGCGCGGCGCTGCAGGACTCCGTGCCGCAGATCAACGCGCCGCAGGCGTGGGCCGAGGGCTACGACGGCACCGGCGAGAAGGTCGCCGTGCTCGACACCGGTGTCGACGACACCCACCCCGACCTGCAGGGCAAGGTCGCCGAGGAGCAGAGCTTCGTGCCCGGCGAGACCGTGGCCGACGGCCATGGCCACGGCACCCACGTGGCCTCCACCATCGCGGGCAGCGGCGCCGCCTCCGGCGGGCTGGAGAAGGGCGTCGCCCCCGGCGCCCGCCTGCTCGTCGGCAAGGTGCTCTCCAACGAGGGCTCGGGCCAGGACTCCTGGATCATCGCCGGCATGGAATGGGCCAAGGCCCAGGGCGCCGACGTGGTCAGCATGAGCCTGGGCAACCCGCTGCCCGACGACGGCACCGACCCGATGGCACAGGCCGTGAACAGCCTGTCGGCGGACGGCGGCCCGCTGTTCGTCATCGCCGCCGGCAACTCCTACGGCGCCGGTACCATCGGCGCGCCCGGCTCCGCGCGCTCCGCGCTGACCGTCGCCGCTGTCGACTCCGCCGACCAGCGCGCCGACTTCTCCAGCATGGGCCCGCTGTCCGGCAGCTACGGCCTCAAGCCCGACCTGTCCGCGCCCGGCGTCGACATCACCGCGGCCAAGCCCGGCGGCGGCTACCAGACGATGTCCGGCACCTCGATGGCCACCCCGCACATCGCGGGCGCCGCGGCCATCCTCAAGGAACGGCACCCCGACTGGACGGCCGACCGGCTCAAGGACGCGCTGATGTCCTCGTCCAAGGTGCTGCCGGACTACACCCCGTTCGAGCAGGGCACCGGCCGGGTCGACGTGCTCGCCGCCGTCGACTCCACGGTCCAGGCCACCGGCTCGGTCGACACGGCCGTCTTCCGCTGGCCGACCGCCGGCGCGGCCCCGGTCACCCGGACCGTCACCTACCGCAACAGCGGCGCGGCCCCGGTGACCCTGAAGCTGTCCACCGGTTCGGCGAGCGCCGCCTACACGCTGTCCGCCGACACGGTCACGGTCCCGGCCGGCGGCAGCACCGACGTCACGCTCACCCTCGACCCGGCCACCGTGCCGGCCGACACCACCTTCTCCGGCCAGGTCACCGCGACCGACGCGGCCTCCGGCGCCGTCGTGGCGCACACCGGCTTCGGCCTGGAGAAGGAGAAGGAGCTGTACAACTACACGATCAAGCTCCTCGGCCGGGACGGGAAGCCCACCGCGGGCACCGTGGTCATGGCGGAGGAGGGCAACCCCCAGTCGTGGCCGGTGCAGGTCGACGGGCAGGCCACGCTGCGCCTGGAGCCCGGCACGTACATGGCCTACGCCGAGATCGACGTCCCCGGTGACACCCCGGACTCCCTGGGCCTGGCGCTCGTCGCCGACCCGGAGACCGTGCTCGGGAAGGACACCACCGTCACCCTCGACGCCGGCAAGGCGCACCGCATCAGCGCGTCGGTGCCGCAGCGCACCCAGGTCCGGCAGCTCAACTGGGACCTGGCGCGCACCTTCTCCAACGGACAGCTGGTGCGCGACGTCGCGATGCTGCCGCTCACCTACGACGCGCTCTACGCCGCTCCCACCAAGAAGGTCACCGACGGCACCTTCGACTTCCTCACCCGGTGGCGGCTGGGCGAGCCGACGATCGCCCTCACCGACCAGGGCCAGGCGCTGGACACCCTCACCCCGGCCGGCTCCCCTATCGGCAACGGCACCTCCGTCCTGGCCACCGCCTACGCCGGCCAGGGCGCCGCGGCCGACTACGCCGGGCTCGACGTGCGCGGCAAGGCGGTCGTGGTGGACCGCGGCGACGCCGTGCCGCCCGCCGAGCGGGCCGCGAACGCCAAGGCCGCCGGCGCCGCCCTGCTCGTCGTCGTCAACGACGCGCCCGGCCGGCTGCTCGACTACTACGCCGGTGACGACGGCAGCGACGCGCCGCTGCCCGTGGTGACGATGCGGCACGACGCGGGAACGCGGCTGGCCGCCGAGGCGAGGACCGGCACCCGGATCCAGGTCGCCCAGCGCACGTACACCCGCTACGTGTACGACCTGGCGGACGAGCACGACGGCACGATCCCGGACCGTTCGCTGGCCTACACCCCGGATCCGAAGAAGGACCTGGCCAGGGTCGACGCCGTCTACAACGGCGACCGCGCCCGCTCCGGCGGCGGCTACCGCTACGACATCCCCGCCTGGGGCGCGCCGGGCGTCGGCTTCGCCGAGCGGGAGTCGTACCCGTCGACGCGCACCGAGTACGTCTCGAGGATGAAGGGCGCCGGCTACTGGTACGAGGACCACTCGGTGTACGACGCCGCGTACGAGAACCAGTTGCTGGAGGAGCGCGGCAGCCAGGACACCTTCCTGCCCGGGCACACCTACAGCACCTCCTGGTTCGGCGGGATCGTCCGCCCGCGCCTGGGCACCGGGTACTGGGGGCCGACCCGCTCCTCGTACAACGACATCCAGTTCAACATCAGCCCGTGGACGGACGGCGGCGCCGGGCACTCCGGTGCCATGCCGGCCGACGAGTACGACGGCAACACCACCTTCGCCGCCTACCAGGGCGACACCCTGGTCAAGAAGGGCGTCGGCCGGGCCGGCGGCCTGTGGGACCAGCCGGCGCAGACGCTGCCGTACCGGCTGGTGATCGACTCGGCGCGGGACGCGGCGCAGTGGAAGACCTCCATCCGCACGCACACCGAGTGGAACTTCGTCTCGGGGCCCGTCACGGGCGACGCGCTGGTGCCGGTCAAGCTGCTGCAGCTGGACTACGCGGTGGCCACCGACACGGCCACGGACGTGCCGGCCGGCCAGTGGACGACGATCGGGCTGTCGTCCGCGACGCAGGAGTGGCTGGACGGCGTGACGAAGGCGTCCTCGGCGACGCTGTCGGTCTCCTACGACGACGGCGCCACCTGGCAGCCGGTCACGCTCACCTCGCAGGGCAAGGGCTCGTGGTCCGCGCGGATCAGGACCCCGCACACGCCCGGCGGCGCGGTGTCGCTGAAGGCCACGGCCTCCGACGGCCACGGCGGATCGGTCAGCCAGCAGGTCATCCGGGCTTTCGGCCTGAAGTGACGCGCGGCTGAGGACGCGCGCCGCGTCGGGTGCCCGCCCGGACCCGGGCAGGTGAACACGGCGTCGATCGCCGGCGGCCCCGAGGGGGGCCGCCGGTGGCCGGCGGGTGCGGGGGTGGCACGGGGCACCCCCGCGGACCCCGTATGATGGTTCTCGCAAGCGCCGCTAGCTCAGTTGGTTAGAGCAGCTGACTCTTAATCAGCGGGTCCGGGGTTCGAGTCCCTGGCGGCGCACCCGAGACGAAGGCCCTCCGCGGAAGCGGAGGGCCTTCGCCGTTCCCGGGAGCAGGGCCCCGCCCGCCGAGCCGGGACGAGGCCGGTCGAGACCGGTTGGGGCCGGTCGAGACCGGTCGGGAGCCGGCCGGCCGGGTCAGGACGGCGGGGCGGACCAGTGGGCGGGGCGGTCCAGCGCACCGGGGATGCGGGTGCGGGCGTCACCGCGAGCCGCGTTCACCTGGGCCTGGGCGAGGAAGAGCGCGCCGGTCAGGTCGGCGCCGCGCAGGTCCGCGCCCCGCAGGTCCGCGCCGATCAGGTCCGCCAGCCGCAGATCGGCGTCCCGCAGGTCCGCCCCCATCAGGTACGCCCCGCGCAGGTCTGCGCCGCGCAGGTCCGCGCCCTTGAGCCGGGCGCCGGTGAGGTCCGCGCCGCGCCGGTTGCGCGGCCGCCGGACGGCCGCGGCGCGGGCGAGCGCGCTGGCCCGCAGCAGCACCGTGTTGACGGCGGCGCGTTCGGCCGCCACGTCCACGGCGAGCAGTTCCGCGGCGCCGAGCCGGGTGAGGCCGGCGACCCGGTCGCGTGCCGCCCGGGCGGCGGGGTGCACCTCGGCCGCGGCGTCCAGGACGAGCGTCCCGGCGAGGTACCAGAGCAGTTCGTGGAGCTGGCGCATCACCGGCAGCGCGGCGAACATCGCCTGCCCGCGGTCGGCGGCGTCCCGCCAGTCGCGCCCGCCGAAGGTCACCTGGGACACCTGCTGCCCGGCGCCGAAGCAGTCGTAGACCGTGCAACCGCGGTAGCCCGCGTCCCGCAGCGTGCCGTGGATGCCGCAGCGGTGGTCGCCGCCGAGGTGGCCGCAGGGTTCGCCGGCCGCCTTGTCCCGGGCGAAGTCCGCGGAGCGGGAGAAGGCCAGCGCCACGCAGCACAGCCCGAAGCAGGCGCCGCAGTCGGCCCGCAGGCCCGGCACGCCCGGCCCGTCCGGCACCGCGGATGGCTCCGGTGCGTCCGGTGCGTCCGGTGCGGTGGTGCTCACGGGCTGCTCCTGGTGCCGTGCCGGCGGCGCGCCCGGTGCCGCGACTGCGGCGGGGACGGGGCGACGCGGGCGGTCCGCCGTCCGGACCGCCCGCGTCCATGGTGCCCTGTCGGGGCCCCCGGCCGATCCCCGCGGTCAGCTGCCGGGGAAGACCGCGGGCTTGGCCGGGGTGTACAGCCAGGTCTGGAAGAACGCGCCGAGGTCCTGGCCCGACAGGTGCTCGGCGAGCTGCCGGAAGTCGGCGACGGTCGCGTTGCCGTACCGGTGCTGGGCGGGCCACAGCCGCAGCAGCTTCAGGAACGCCTGGTCGCCGATCGTGTCGCGCAGCGCCTGGATCGCGACCGCGCCCCGGTCGTACACCGCGTCGTCGAACTGGTTCTGCGGGCCCGGGTCGCCGGGCTCGACCTTCCAGAACGGGTCGTCGGCCGGGTGCGCGTCGTAGACCTGGCGGGCGAGGTCCTGCGGCGTGCCGGTGTGCTCGTGCTCGGCCCACAGCCACTGGGCGTAGCTGGCGAAGCCCTCGTTGAGCCAGATGTCGGACCAGCGCTCCAGCGACACGTCGTCGCCGTACCACTGGTGCGCCAGCTCGTGCGCGACGACGGAGGTGTTGACGCCCTTGGAGAACGTGGCGGGGCTGTAGAACACCCGGGTCTGGGTCTCCAGCGAGAAGTGCGTGGGCACGTTCGGCACGTAGCCGCCCGCCGAGTCGAAGGGGTACGGCCCGAAGTAGCCGCTGAGGAAGTCGACGATCTCGGCGGTGCGCTCCACGCTCGCGCGGGCGTTGGCGGCGTTCGCGCCCAGGTCGGTGCTGTAGGCGTTGATCACCGGGATGCCGGTGCGGGTGCGGCTGTGGGTGATGTCGAAGTGCCCGACGGCGAGCGTCGCCAGGTACGTGGCCTGCGGCTTGGTCTGCTGCCAGTGGTAGCTGGTCCAGCCGTCCGCGGTGCGCTGGGACAGCAGCAGCCCGTTGCTGATCGCCTGGTCGCCGGACGGCACGGTGACGTGCACGTCGTAGCTCGCCTTGTCCAGCGGGTGGTCGTTGCTGGGGAACCACCACCACGCCGACTCGGGCTCGTTGGCGGCCACACCGCCGTCCGGGGTGTGCTGCCAGGACGTGAATCCGTACCGCTGGACGGTGGACGGCACGCCCGCGTACGTGACCGCGACGGTGATCCGCTGCCCCCGGCCGACGGCGTGCCGCGGGGTGACGACCAGCTCCTGCTCGCCGCTGGTCGCGAAGGCCGCCGGGCGGCCGTCGACGGTGACCTTGCTGACGTCCAGCGCGAAGTCCAGGTCGAAGCTGGTCAGGCCCTGGGTGGCGGTCGCGGTGATGACCGCGGTGCCCGACAGGGCGTCGGTGGCGGGCTGGTACCGCAGGTTCAGGTCGTAGTGGGAGACGTCGTAGCCGCCGTTCCCGTAGGTCGGGTAGTAGGGGTCGCCGATGCCGGGGGCGCCGGGTCCGGCGCCGGCCGCGGAGGCCGGGATCGCGAGCAGCAGGCCGAGTACGGCGGTGGCGGAGGCGATCACTCTCGTGCGCACAGGGGTCCTCCAGTGCGGAGATCAACGGATGGCAGGTACACGGTGACCCTAGGAAGGGCCGCCGGCCCCAGCCACCCCGAACGCCCCTGCTGTCGCAGAACCTTCACCGGGCGCAACACAACGGCCGGAAAGCACCGCCCCCGCCACCTGCCGCCCCTCCGGCTGACGTGGGCCGGAAGGGCGGATAGGTTCACCATGTGAAGAGTGTCTGGTTGCGGGCCGTCCAGCGCCTGGAGAGCGAGTACCTCGCGCGCCTGGGCCTGTCCCTCCCGCTGCTGGCGCTCGCCGTGGTGGTCGCCGCGGACCTGATCGCCGGCCGCGACCACTACCTGACGCCGGGCATCGTCGCCGCGCCCGCGCTCGCCGCGATCACCGTCAACTGGCACAAGACGCTGCTGGTCAGCGTCATCGGCGGGGGCGTGCAGGGCGCCCTGGCCCCCTACGACGGCATCACCACCACCTCCGACCACGACGTGCTCTTCGGCCAGCTCTACGCCTACTGCGTGGTGTCGGCGTTCAGCGTCTACATCGCGTGGCGGCGGGAGACGGGCGCGCGGGCGTTCACCGCCGTCGCGTCGGTCGCCGAGGCCGCCCAGCACGCCCTGATGCACCCGCCGGCGCCCCGGGTGGGGACGGTGCGGGTCGCCGTCCGCTACGTCTCGGCCGCCGACGCCGCGCAGATCGGCGGCGACCTGTACTCCGTGCTGGAGACCCCGCACGGCGTGCGGGCGCTGATCGGCGACGTGCGGGGCAAGGGACTCGCCGCCGTGCAGAGTTCCGCGGTGGTGCTCGGCGCCTTCCGCGAGGCCGCCTTCGACGAGGGCGGCCTGGACCGGGTCGCGGCCCGCGTGGACACCAGCGTCGGACGGCACGTCACCAGCGGCGACTTCATCACCGCGCTGTTCGCGCAGTTCGACGAGCCGGACACCGTGGAACTGCTGCACTACGGCCACGTGGCACCGCTGCGGGTCTCGCGCGACGGCGAGGTGGCGACCCTGGAACCCGCCGAGCCGTGGGTGCCGCTCGGCCTCGCCGACATGGTGCCGGGCCGGCCCGAGCCCTGGCGGGTGCCGCTGCTGCCGGGCGACGTGCTGGTGCTGTGCACCGACGGGGTGATCGAGGCCCGCGGCGCCCAGGACGGCACCTTCTACCCGCTGTCGGACCGGGTCGGCCCGCTCGTCGCGGGCAGCGGCCACGAACTGGACACGGCCGTCGAGCGGGTCTACGACGACCTGCTGCGGCACACCGGCGGGACACTGTCGGACGACGTGGTGCTGCTGCTCATCTCCACCATGTCCCGCCCGCTGCCGATGCACCCGCAGGACCCGCCACTGCTGCGCTCCTGACGGGCCGTCCGCGGGCCGTGAGCCACCCGGCCGGGCGGGCGGCGGCTCACCGGCCGCGCGTCACGGCTCCGGCCACGCCCCCTGAGGACCGCCGGGAGCCGCGTCCGGCGGTTCCCCGGACGCGGGCGCCGGGCCCGCACCGTCCGCCGCCTCACCCGGCACGGCACCCCCGGCGCCGCCCGCGCCACCCGCCGCGTCCCGCACGCCGGCCTCCGGACCGGACCCCGAGCGCTCGGCCGGCCGTGCGCCGGACTCCTCGCCCGGCCGCTCCCCGGCCCCCTCCCCCGCACCGTCGCCGCCGCCGCCGTGGCTGACGCCGGCCTCCTCCTTCTCCTCCGGCACCACACGCGTCGCCCGTTCCAGGGCGACCAGCACCGACTCGTACGGCTCGCCCGTGGCGTGCTCCATCGCCAGCTCGCACATCCGGTCCGCGGACAGGTACAGGTCGTAGTCCCGGGCCGCGACCTCCTCGGCCTCACGGCGCGTCGCCGCACGGGTCAACTCCTCGCGCAGCAGACCGCGGTCGCCCGCGAACGCGCAGCACCCCACGTCGTCGGGCACCACGACCTCCGCCGCGCACGCCCGCGCCACCGCCTCCAGCGCCCCCTCGGCCCCGCCGCCGCTCCCCCCGCCGTCCACCGGGCCCTCGCGCAACTGCCGTGACGCACACGTCGGATGCAGCACGGCACTCGCGACCCGCGCCGTGACGGACAGCTTGGGCAGCAGGTGCTCGGCGGCCCACACCACCGAGTCGATCACCGTCAGCTCCCCGTGCAGCTCGCGGTTGGCCTCGCTCAGATACGGCACCACGTCCCGGGACAGGCCCAGCGTGCACGCCCCCGCGTCCACCACGACCGGCAGCCGCCCGCCGCCCGTCCACGCCCACGTCTGCTCCACCATCCGGTTCGCCATCACCTCACCGCCCTCGGTGAATCCCTTGCCGTGCCACAGCGCCGAGCAGCACGTGCCCGCGACGTCCGGCGGGATCCACACCGGCATCCCCGCCCGCTCCGAGACCGCGACCACCGCCCGCGGCACCCAGTCCGCGCCCCGCCGCGGCGGCCCGAACACCCGGTTGGCGCACGCCGGGTAGTACACGGCGGTCGCCCGGTTCCGCTCGGTGCGCGGCAGGCGGGGAGCCGCGCCCGGAGTCTCCGGCAGCCAGTCCGGCACCAGCTCGGCCCCCGCCGCCCGCCGCGCCAGACCGGCCGCGGCCGCCAGCGGCCGGTCCCCCGCCCGGCCCCGTATCGCCGTGGCCGTGGCCAGCGCCGTCCGCGCGGTCCGCTCGGCGGCCCGCCCGAACGTCGCCAGCCGGGCGGCCGCGCGCTCCTCCGCCCGCGTGTGCCGCGCGGCCCGCAACTCCCGCATCAGGGCGCCGGTGTCGATGCCGACCGGACACGCCAGGCGGCACAACGCGTCGCCCGCACACGTGTCGACCGCGTCGTACCCGTACGCCTCCAGCAGCTCCTCCAGCACCGGGGAACCCGCCGGCTGGCGGAGCATCTCCCGCCGCAGCGCGATCCGCTGCCGCGGCGTCGTCGTCAGGTCGCGGCTCGGGCAGACTGGTTCGCACAACCCGCACTCCGTGCACGCCCCTGCCGGCCCCTCGACCACCGGCAGCGTCTTCAGGCCGCGCAGATGCCCACGCGGATCCTGGTCCAGCAGCACCCGCGGCGCCAGGATGCCGTCCGGGTCGAGCAGCGCCTTGACCCGCCACATCAGCGCGGCGGCCGGCGCACCCCACTCGCGTTCCAGGAACGGCGCCGCGGCCCGGCCCGTGCCGTGCTCGGCCCGCAGCGACCCGTGGAACCGCTCGGTGACCATCCGGCAGAAGGCGTCCATGAACGCGGCGTAGCGCTCCGCGTCGGCGGGCTGCCCGGGATCGAAGGCGAGCAGGAAGTGCAGGGCGCCGTGCGCGGCACGCCCCGTGACGCCGGGGTCGAAGCCGTGCTGCTCCTGCAGCGCCAGCAGTTCGGTGCACGCCTCGCCGACCCGGTCGGGCGGCACCGCGAAGTCCTGCACCAGCAGGGTGCTGCCGGCCGGACGGCCCCCGCCGACCGCGGCCGTGAAGGCGCCACGGGCCCGCCACATCGCGGATATCTCCGCCGCCCGGCGGGTGAACGCGTTGTCCGCCGACGCGACCGGACTCACCAGGCCCAGGTCGTCGCATATCCGGCGGGCGGCCCGCTCGTAGGCGGCCAGCTCCACGTCGTCCGCGGCCCGGAACTCCACCAGCAGCGCGGCACACTCGGCCGGCACCTCGGCCCACTCCGCGGGCGCCCCCGGCGTCCGCCCGCAGGCCCGCAGCGCATGCCCGTCCAGCACCTCCACCGCGTCGGCGCCCGCCTGCGCGAACAGCGGCACCGCGGCAGCCGCGGCCGGCAGCGACGGGAAGAACAGCAACCCCGCCGTGACCGCCGGACGCAGCGGCAGCGTCTCGAAGACCGCCTCGCTGACGAAGCCCAGGGTTCCCTGCGCGCCGACCATCAGGCCGCGCAGGATCCGCACCGGCGTCTCACCGTCCAGGAACGCGTCCAGCCGGTAGCCCGCGGTGTTCTTGACGGCGTGTTTGGCACGGATCAGCGCGGTCAGCTTCTGGTCGGCCTCGATCTCGTCCCGCAGGTCCAGCAGCCCCTGATACAGCTCGGGCTCGGCGGCGGCCAGCGCCGCGTCCGCCTCCGGATCACCGGTGTCGACCACCGTGCCCGACGGCAGCACCACCGTCAGCGACGCCACCGTGTGGTACGAGTCGCGGGTGGTGCCGGCCGCCGGCCCGGACGCGTTGCCCGCCACCACGCCGCCGACAGTGGCGGCCGCCGCACTCGACGGGTCCGGCCCCAGCACCCGGCCGTGCCGGGCCAGCGCCGCGTTCGCCCGCGCCAGCACGGTCCCCGGCAGGATGCGCGCCCGCACACCGCCCGCCTCGACCTCCACCCCGCTGAAGTGCCGCCGCACGTCGACCAGGATGTCCTCACCCTGCGCCTGCCCGTTCAGGCTCGTACCGGCCGCACGGAACACCAGATGGCGGCGCTGCCGCCGCGCGAACCCCATCAGCTTCACCACGTCGAGCACGCTGTCCGGCACGACCACGGCCTGCGGCACGAACCGGTACGGGCTCGCGTCCGACGCGTAGGCCACCAGGTCCGCGACACGGCCGAGCACCTTCTCCGGCCCCAGCAGCTGCTCCAGCCCGGCCCGCAGCCCCGCGGGAGCGCCGCCGGCGCGCGCCTCCTCCACCCGATCCGCCGCGGCCTCCTCGGGCGCGACGGGGCGCAGCGCCTCGGCTCCCCTCCCCTCCTTCTTCCGCTCTCCTACGGGCATCAGGACCTCCTTGACGGGGATCACACCTTCTGCACGATATGCCGGAACTCCGGGGTGCGCGCGGTGTCCTGGCCCCGGGACGGGCCCCACCGGCACGCACCGGGACCGGCCGGAGCCGCCCCCGGGGCCCGGGGCCCGGGCGCCGCGCTACCGCGCGACCGGATGGGAGCCGGTGAGCGCGGCGTAGACCACGACGTTGGCGGAGTACTCCTGCTGCGTGCGGTCGAAGCTTCCGCCACAGGTGATCAGCCGCAGCTCGGGACGGCCGGTGCCGGACCCGTAGACCCGCGAGGCGTCGAAGTGGTCCTTCTGCACCACCTCGACGGCCTCCACCGAGAACTCCGCCACCGTCCCGTCCGTCCGCGTCACGTCGACGACGGCGCCGCGCTGCACGGTGCTCAGCGCGTAGAACACCGCCGGGCCGGTCTCGGTGTCGACGTGGCCCACGATCACCGCCGCACCGGGCGCGCCGGGCGCCGGACCGCCGCGGTACCAGCCCGCGACGCCCGGGGTGTCGTACGGCGGCGGATCGATGGTGCCGTCGGTCAGGTCACGGCCGACCAGGGAGGCGTGCACGCCGATCGACGGGACGTCCAGCCGGGTCGGCGCCGCGGCGGGCAGCGGCGCGTGCGGCGCGTACACGTGCGGCGGATGGTCCGCGGCGACGGCCGCGGCGACCGCCGCACCGGTGTCACCGCCGGACCCGCCGTGGCCGGCCGGGCCGAGCCACCAGGCGGCCAGCAGGAGCAGGGCGACCGCGGCGGTCGCCCAGGTCCTGCCGTCCGGCCTGGCGTCGGCCCCGACGCCGGCCCGGTGGGCCGTCACCCGGATCAGCCGCGCTCGCCGGCGACGGAGCGGCGGCGCCGCAGGGCGAGTCCGGCCAGGCCGGCCGCGGCGAACGCACCGGTGATCACCAGCGGACCGGTGCTCGAGCCGGCCGCGGCCGGTCCCGCGGCCAGCTGCGCGGTGCCGCCGCCGCCCGCGGGGACGGGGAAGACGGGCTTGCCCGGGGACACGGGCGTGACCGGCGAGACCGGACGGCTGGTGGACCCGGTGATCGTGACGGACGCCTTGGCGGAGCTGCCCGCGCCGTCGCACTGCACGGACACCGCGTACGAGCCGTCGACCGCGTCGGACTTGATGAACGCGCTGCCCTCCAGGCCGCTGCTGCCGTCCGAGGCCGGGGCGAGGGTGATGCTGTCGACGAAGACCGCGGCGCTCGCCTTGGCCTTGTGGCCCGAACTGCACGACACCGACAGGTGGATGGTCACGCGCCCGCCGGGCGCGACGCTCGCCGGCGAGACGTCGACGGCGTCGGCGCCCGCCGCGGACAGCGGGTCGGCACCGGTCGCCGCGGGGTCGGCCCCGGCGCTGCCGGCCACACCGGCCGCCCCCGCGGCCGGGTCGGCGCCACTGTCCACGCCGCTGCCGGTGTCCGTGCCGGCGCCCGGGTCGGCGCTCAGATCGGTGCCGGTGCCCGGGTCGGTGCTGCCGGTGCTGCCGGTGCTGCCGGTGCTGCCGGTGCCCGGGTCGGTGCTGCCGGTGTCGGTGCCTGCCAGGGGGTCCGCGGCCGCGGACCCGGCAGGGTCGGCTGCGGCGCTGCTCGTGCCGCCGGTATCGGCGGCGGCCGGCGCCGCGGCGGACACTCCGCCGAGGGCGACCACGGCCGCCAGGCCGGCCGCGGCGACGGCGGGCAGTTTCAGACCAGACATGGAAGAGACCTCCGCTCGGCCGGGCGCGGGGACTCGCACCCGGTGCTTACGAAGATCCCGTCACCCCCCGCCCCCCGCACCCCGGGCGCCGCCTCACTGACCCATCAGGGTGATGATGTGTACACACACAGTCACATACTCGTGATCGTCACACGAGCTACCAAGAGGCAGAGACATGCTCAACGTGGGTGGGTACGCCCGGATCTCCGACATCGGCCACCTCGGTGACGGGCGCGACGGGCGTGAGGGAGTGTCTCGCCAACGCGAGGACATCGACGATCTCGCCCGATCGCGGCGGGTCCGGGTGCACCGCGTGTACGAGGACAACGACAGGTCCGCGTACCAGCGGCGCACCCGGCGCACGGCGTTCGAGGAGATGGTCTCGGACCTCGAGTCCGGCGTCATCAGCGGCATCCTCGCCTACGCCATCGACCGCATCGCCCGGCAGCCGCGCGACCTCGAGCGCCTGATCGACATCTATGAGCAGGCCCGCCGCCCGATGGTCTTCGCCACCACGGCCGGCGACTACGACCTCACCACGGTCGACGGCCGCTTCCAGGCCCGGATCCACGTGACGATCGCGAACAAGTTCTCCGCCGACGCGGGGCGGCGGGTCGCACGCCAGCGGCAGGCCGAAGCCGCGGCCGGCAAGCCGCACCAGGGAAAACGCGCCTTCGGGTGGAAGGACGCCCAGCACGTCGACGAACGGGAGGCCGAGATCCTGCGCCGGGCGCGCAGGGACATCGTCGACGGCAAGCTGATCGCCACCGTCCATCGCGAGTGGGTCGAGGCCCAGGTCCGCACACCGCAGACTCCGGCCGGCAGGACCATCAGCTACAGCAGTGTCCCGTACGTGCTGCGCAACCCACGCCTCTGCGGCTTCCGCTCCTACATCCCCCAGGAACACCGCGCGCGGGCCGGTCGCCTGGACCCGGTCGAGTACCTGGTGGAGCGCACCGACGGCAGCCCCGTGGTCGGGACGTGGGAGACGATCTTCACCCCCGCGGAATGGCGGGAGCTGGTCGACGTACTCGACGCCCGCCGGCAGACCGGCAAAGGACGGAAGGCCGGAACGCCGGTCACGAAAAGACTGCTGTCCGGCATCGCACGCTGCGGCAACTGCGGCTCGGGCCTGCACTCGGCGATGTACCAACGAGGCACGCCGAGCTACGAGAGGTACGGCTACTACTACGTCTGCACCTTCTCCGGCGGAGGCTGTGGACGGCTCTCCCGCAGCGGCCCCCCGGTCGAGGACCACGTCGAGAGGGCGCTGTTGAACAATCTCGGGGAAAAGGCCCGCGGCGAAGCGCGGTCCGAACCGGAGGACCCGGCATCGGCGGACGTCGGATCGGCACTGATCCGGATCGACGCGGACAAGGCCGAGGCCCGCCGGCTCCGCGCCGAGGACCTGCTGTCGCTCGCCGAGTTCGCCCGGGAGATGCGGCGTCTGGAGGAGAAGGAGCGCGGCCTCTCACAGCGGGCCTCCGTCCCTCGCGTGGCGCCGGTTCATTCGCGTTCGCTCGCCGCGCGGATCGTCCGCGAGTGGGAGACCTACACCGTCGACATGAAACGCACGGTGCTCACGCGCAGCATCGAGGCCGTGGTCGTGAGCAGGGCCGGCAAGGGCGGAGCCCAGCGCGGCGTCTTCCGGCCCGAGCTGCTGGAGATCGTGTGGAAGTGACGTTCCCGCCGAATCCCCGCGACTCGGCCCCTTCGGACCTCGCCGCTAGGCTTGGGAGCAAGGACTGATCGCTAAGGAGCCCCTCCGTGTCAGAGCGCAAGCCCATCCGATCGTGGCTCACCGACATGGATGGCGTGCTCATCCATGAAGGCGTTCCCGTCCCCGGAGCAGACGCCTTCATAAAGAAGCTCCGGGAGTCGGAGAGACCGTTCCTGGTCCTCACGAACAACTCGATCTACACACCGCGCGACCTGCACGCCCGGCTCACCCGCATGGGGCTGGAGGTGCCGGTGGACAGCATCTGGACGTCCGCCCTGGCCACGGCCAAGTTCCTCGACACCCAGCACCCCGGGGGCTCGGCCTATGTGATCGGCGAGGCGGGGCTCACCACGGCCCTGCACGACGCGGGCTACATCCTCACGGACGTCGATCCTGATTTCGTGATCCTGGGCGAGACCCGGACCTACTCGTTCGAGTCGCTGACGAAGGCCATCCGCCTGATCAACGAGGGAGCAAGGTTCATCGCGACCAATCCCGACAACACCGGTCCCTCGCCCCAGGGCGCCCTCCCGGCGACCGGCTCGGTGGCCGCTCTGATCACGAAGGCCACCGGCAAGGAGCCGTACTTCATCGGCAAGCCGAACCCGCTGATGATGCGCACCGGCCTCAACGCCATCGGCGCGCACTCCGAGACCTCCGCCATGATCGGCGACCGTATGGACACGGACATCCTGGCCGGCCTGGAGGCCGGCATGGAGACCTTCCTGGTGCTCACGGGCCTGACGACCACGGCGGACATCGACCGGTTCCCGTTCCGCCCGACGAACGTCGTGGACTCGATCGCGGACATCGTCGACCTGGTGTGACCGCGAACGGCGAAGGCCCTCCCCGAGCGCGCGGGGAGGGCCTTCGGCAGGTCAGCTGCCGGTGGCGGACTTCCAGGCGTCGACGTAGGAGGAGAGGTTGGTGTCGATGTCCTTCCAGTCCGGGGTGAAGACGTCCACGCCGGACATGATCTCCTTGAGCTTGACCGCGTTCGGGTCGGTGGCGGTCACGTCGGTGCGGGCGGAGAAGCCGCCGCCGACGGAGGAGACCTCCTGCTGGACGTCCTTGCTGAGCAGGAAGTCGAGCAGCTTGCGGCCGGCGTCCTCGTGCGGGCCGTTCCTGACCAGGCCGGCCGCGTACGGGAGCGCGAAGGTGGTGGGCTTGGAGGTGGCGCTCGCGGCGGGGAAGAAGATGCCCTGGTTCGGCATGGACGACTGGTCGGCGTAGTTCATCTGCACGTCGCCGTTGGCGACGAGCAGTTCGCCCTTGTCGACCTTGGGCGCGAGCTGGCCGGTGGACGCGGACGGGCCGACGTTGTTGGCCTGCAGCTTCTTGAAGTAGTCCATGGCCGGGCCCTGCCCGCCGAGGTCGTGCATCGCCTTGATGACGACGGCGGTGCCGTCGCCGGCGACGCCGGGGGTGGAGTACTGCAGCTTGTTCTTGAACTTCGCGTCCAGCAGGTCGTCCCAGGTCCTGGGCGGCTGCGGCAGCTCCTTCTTGTCGTAGATGAAGCACAGGTAGTTGTTGACGATGGACGTCCAGTGCCCGGCGGCGTCCTTGTCGGCGGCGGCCACCTGGTCGGAGCCGGCCGGCTTGTAGGCGTCGAGCAGGCCCTTGCCGTCGGCCTGCTGGATGAACGGCGGCAGGGTGACGACCACGTCGGCCTGGGTGTTGGACTTCTCGCGGACCAGCCGCTGGACGACCTCGCCCGAACCGCCCTCGACGTACTTGACCTTGATGCCGGTCTTGGCGGTGAAGTCCTTGAACGCCTTGTCGTAGAAGCCGTCTCCGGCGTCCGAGTGCAGTCCGTCGGCGCTGTACACGGTCACCTCGGTCGACGGCTTGCCGCTGTCCGCGGAGGACGAGCCTCCGCAGGCGGCCAGGGCCAGTCCCAGCGTCAGGGTGCCCGCGACGGCGGTGAGCGGGGTAACGATGCGGTTGCGCATGGCAGTTCGAACTCCCTTGTTCACGATCGGGCCGGTGGCCCGGTGATGGTCGGCCCCGTGGGGGCCCGGTGACGGCTGGGGCGGGGGGCCTCAGCGGTAGGAGGCGCGGGTGCGGACGCGGGACATGCCCAGCAGCACCACGAGCGTGGTCAGCATCAGGACGACGGCCAGGGCCGCGCCCTCGAAGAGCGAGCCGCGGCTGGTCGCTCCGTAGATCCGTACCGGCAGCGGCACCCAGTCCGGCGGGTAGAGCATCATCGTGGCGCTCAACTCCCCCATGGACAGGGCGAAGCAGAGTCCGGCGGCGGCGGTGAGCGAGGGCAGCAGCAGCGGGATGCGGATCCGCCACAGGACGGTGGCGGGGCGGGCGCCCAGGCTGGCGGCGCTCTGTTCGTAGGCCGGGTCGAGGCGCGAGAGTGCGGCGCTCACCGACTGGTAGGCGAAGGCGGTGACGAGGACGGTGTGGGCCAGGACGACGATCCTGGCGGTGCCGTTGAGGAGGAACGGCGGCTGGGAGAAGGCGACCAGCAGGGACAGTCCGACGACCACGGAGGGTACGGCGACGGGCAGCATGAACAGCCCGTCGAGGACGCGGCGTGCCGCACCGCGCAGCCGTTCGGCGGCCAGTGCCGCCCAGGTGCCGATGACCAGGGCGAGGAGGCTGGCGGCCAGTGCGGTCAGCAGGCTGGTGGTGAGGGCGTGCAGCGAGTCGCCGTGGGTGACGTCCCGGTAGTGGGCGAAGGTGGCGTGGGAGGGGAACGCGCCGCTCCAGTGCGTCGCGAAGGACGCCATGACGACGACCAGGAAGGGCAGCGCGAACAGGGGCAGGAACAGGACGAAGAAGAACAGCCAGGCCGTCCAGCGGCCCTTGCGGCTATGCACGAGCACGCCGGCCACCTCCCAGGGCGCGGGCGGCCGCCGCCCGGTAGAGGGCGTAGAGGGCCACCGACAGCACGACCGCGACCATGGCGACGGCGCAGGCGCCGGGGTAGTCGCCGTCGAGGATGGCCTTGCTGTAGACGAGCATCGGCAGGGTGGTGACGCCCTTGGCGCCGGTGAACAGGACGATGCCGAACTCGTTGAGGCACAGGACGAGGACGAGGCTGCCGCCGGCCGCGAGGGAGGGCAGTGCCTCGGGCAGGATGATCTGCCGGACGATCCGCGGGGCGCGGGCGCCCAGTGACGAGGCGGCCTCCACCTGTGCGGTGTCGACCTGGGAGAACGCGGCGAGCAGGGGGCGCATCACGAACGGGGTGAAGTAGGTGACTTCGGCGAGCAGGACGCCCCAGGGGGTCTGCAGGAAGGCCACGGGTCCGTGGGCGGCGCCGGTGGCGTCGGTCCACAGGCCGTTGGCCATGCCGACCGTGCCGTAGACGAACAGCAGGGCGAGGGTGATCAGGAAGGACGGGAAGGCGAGGAAGACGTCGATGAAGCGGCTGAGCGCCTTGCCGCCGGGGAAGGGCACGAAGGCGATGACCAGGGCGAGGGCGAAGCCGAGCACCAGGCATCCGGCGGTCGAGGCGGTGGCGATCCACACGGTGTTCCACAGGGCCTTGCGGAAGGAGTCCTCGTGGAAGACCTGGGTGTAGGCCGCGAAGGAGTGGCCGCCGCTGTCGGGTGACAGGGACTGCTTGGCGACGAGCACCAGGGGATAGAGGAACGACAGTCCGAGGGCGGCCACGGGCGGCAGGGCCCAGGCCCAGCCGGGTACGCGGCGGGTGCGGTGGCGCGTGCCGGGTGCCTGGGGCCGCCGGCCGCGGGTGGCGGGTTCCGCGGGTGCCTGCGGGGGCGGGCCGGCCGTCGCGCTAGCCAACGGGGACACCTCCCGCGAGGCCCGCGGGCAGCAGCACGCCGTCCTCGGCGTCGAAGGTGAGGGCGACGTCGTCGCCGACGCGGGGCGGCTGCCGCAGGTCGCCGACGTCGGCGCGCAGTTCGTGGCCGTGGGCCTCGACCAGGAGGCGGTGGGTGTGGCCGCGCCACTGCACGTCGGTGACGGTGCCGTGCAGGATGTTGGCGCCCGGGACGGCGGCGGCTTCGGGGGAGCCGGCCGCCGGGCCGGTCGCCTTGGCGTCGGTGATCCGCAGCGCGTGCGGGCGGACGCACAGGGTGGCCTCGGCGCCGGCGGCGGGTCCGGTGGACGCGTCGTCGGGGGCGGTGACGCGGAGCGTGGTGGCGTCGAGGCTCACCGAGCCGGGCTCGCCGGCGCGTACCCGCAGGAGGTTCGCGTTGCCGACGAACGTGGCGGTGAACTCGGTGCGCGGGGTGCGGTAGAGCTCGTGGGGCGTGCCGCAGTCCTGCAGGCGGGCCTGGTCGAGGACGGCGATGCGGTCGGCGAGGGTGAGGGCCTCGATCTGGTCGTGGGTGACGTACAGGATCGAGACGTCCGGCAACTCGCGGTGGAGACGGGAGAGTTCGGCGAGCATGCCGGAGCGCAGCCGGGCGTCGAGGGCGGACAGCGGCTCGTCGAGCAGCAGCACGCCGGGGCGGATGGCCAGGGCGCGGGCGATGGCCACGCGCTGCTGCTGGCCGCCGGACAGCTCCCGCGGGTAGCGGCGGGCGTAGCCGGCCATGCCGGTCATCTCGAGTGCCTCGGTGACGCGGGCGGCGATCCGGCCGCGCGGAGTGCGCCGCGCCTTGAGCCCGAACGCGACGTTCTGGTCGACGCGCAGGTGCGGGAAGAGCGCGTACTGCTGGACGACCATGCCGATGCCGCGCTTGTACGGGGGCAGGTCGGTGACGTCCCGGCCGCCGATCATGACGCGGCCGGAGGCGGGCCGGACGAATCCGGCGACGGCCCGCAGCGCGGTGGTCTTGCCCGAGCCGGAGGGGCCGAGCAGGGCCATCACCTCGCCGGGCTCGACGGTGAGGTCGAGCGCGTCCAGGACGGTGGTGCCGCCGTAGGCCACGGTCACCCGGTCGAACCGGATGCCCGCCCCCTGCGGGGTGTCCGTGCGGTCTGCGGCCGGGTCCATGTCACAGCCTCCCGAGCAGCGCGGGGAGGTCGGCCACCGAGGCCAGGACGTGGGTGGCGCCCGCGTCCTTCAGCTGGGCGTCGGTGTGCGCACCGGTGGTGACGCCGGCGACGACGCGGGCGCCGGCGCGTATGCCGCTGAGCATGTCGAAGACGGTGTCGCCGGCGACCGCGACCTCCTGGACGGAGCCGGTGCCGGTGCGCAGCAGCGCGGTGAGCACCATGTCGGGGTGGGGGCGGCCGCGGCCGGCGTCGGCCGGGCACAGTGTCAGGTCGGCGATGTCCTGCCAGCCGAGGGCGTTCAGGATGGCGTCCTGGGTGGTGCGGGAGAAGCCGGTGGTGAGGACCACGGTGCGGCCCTGGGCGCGCAGGGCGCGGATGGCGTCCTCGGCGCCGGGCAGCGGGGCGCAGGCGCCGGAGTCGACGAGGTCGGCGTAGGCGCGCTCGAACGCGGCGTTGGCCTGCTGGGCGCGTGCCTCGTCGCCGAAGAGCGTGCGGAAGACGCTGATCTTGGACTCGCCCATGGTGGCGCGGACGTGGTCCAGCTGGGCGGCGTGCTCGGTGCTGCCGGGGGCGACGCCGAGTTCCTCGGCGGCGCGGGAGAAGGCGGCCTCGACCAGGCCGCCGTCGGCGACGGTGGTGCCGGCCATGTCGAGGACGACGAGCGTGACGGGGGTGCGGGGGGCTGCGGTCATGGTGCTCTCGGTCGCGGGGGTCTGGGGGGTGTGCGCGGTCATGGGGTTCACCAGCCGATCTCGTTCGCGGTGGCCTCGCCGATCGCCGGGGAGCAGGTCATGCCCCGGCCGCCGGGTCCGGTGACCAGCCACACGCCGTCGCGGACCTGCTCGCGGTGCACGACCCGGGTGGTGTCGGCGCACTGCGCGTACACCCCGGCCCAGCGGCGGCGGATCCTCGGCAGCGGGCGGCCGAGGATCTCCCCGGCGCGGATGAGCAGGTGGTCGTAGGGGTCCTCGGTGACGTCGAAGGAGAACGCCTCGTCGTACTCGTGGGTGTCGCCGATGGTCAGGCCGCCGTCGAGGCGCTGGACCATGAGCATCTGCATGCGGTGGGCGGCGGGCACCGGCGGCTGGGGGTGGCCGTCGCGCAGGGCGTCCAGGGCGCCGCCGGCGTAGGCGGGGTAGTAGCGGAAGCTGTCGCCGTCGGCGACGGAGGTGGTCAGTTCCTCGCCGAGCGGGTCGGTCTGCGCCATCTGCAGCCGCACCCGGCGTACCGGCAGCTGCGGGGCGAGTTCCCTGACCAGGCCGGACAGCCAGGCGCCGGTGGTGAGCACGACGGTGTCCGAGGCGTACGAGGTGCCGTGGTCGTCGCGGACCAGGCCGGGCGCGACGTCCCGGACCTCGCGGCCGGGCACGAAGGTGTAGCGGCCGCCGGCGGCGAGGTGCTCGCGCAGCGCGGGCAGCGTCAGCCGCGGCTCGACGGCCGCGTCGCGGGTGCACAGCAGCGCGCCGCTGATGTCGCCGCGCACGGCGGGGTTGTGCGCGCGGACCTCGGCGGGGGTGAGCCAGGCGTAGCCGCGGTCCGCGGCGTCGGGGCGGCTGAGCACCTCCTCCGCGACGGCCTGCTCGGCGGCGCTGCGCACGACCGTCAGCGAGCCGTTGGCGCGGAAGCCCACGCCCGGCACGCGGGCGCCGATCTCCTCCCACAGCTCGCGGGCGCGCTGCGCGGTGGCCAGTTCGGGCCCGGCCGCGCGGCCGCCGACCCAGACCAGGCCGAAGTTGCGGACGGACGCGCCGCGGGCCTCGCGCTCGCGCTCCAGGTGGACGACCTCGTGGCCGCGTTCTATGGCGTGCCAGGCGTGCATGGTGCCCAGCACCCCGGCTCCGACGACAGTGACTCTCACGGCCATGACGTTCGCGGTGCCGCATGGACGGATGGCGTCCGGATACCGACGCAGGGGTGAACAGGGCAGCAAGCTTGGCCCAGACCCGTTATCGCTCCGTGACCTTCAGAACGGAGCGGTGGTCAACTCGGTTGCCCATGAGGGACCTTGAGGTAAGGGGATGGCGCGGGACCCGTACGGGGCTCGCCCGGGTGGTCAGATCCGCTTGTCCAGGTGGACGGTGAAGCTGAAGCGGTCGCCCCGGTACAGCGAGCGCACCCGCTCCAGGGGCTCGCCGTCGGCGTCCTTGCTGGACCGGTGCAGAAGCAGCATCGGCAGCGCGGGCGGAGTGCCGATCAGCAGCGCCTCGCGCGGCGTGGCCAGCACCGTCTCGATCCGCTCGTCCACCACGGACGGCTCCACGCCGATCTGCTCGCGCAGGAACCCGTAGAAGGAGGTGTCGGGCTTGAAGTCCCGTGCCAGGTACGGGAGTCGGGCCACCGACAGGTAGGTGCTCTCCAGCCCGACCCGCTCGTCGTCGGCGAGCAGCACGCGCTCCATGTGCCACACGGGCGCCCCGACCTCGACCCGCAACTCGCCGGAGAGCACCCGGTCGGCCTCCAGTTGCTCCAGGCCGATCAGGTTGCGGCCCGGGACCCGGCCCTGCCGCCGCACGCCCTCGGTGTAGCTCGCGGTGGACAGCGGCTGCACCAGCTTGGGTCCGGCGACCACGGTGCCGCGGCCCTTGCGCCGGACCCGGCCCTGGAGGAGCAGCTCACGCAGCGCCTGGCGAACGGTCTCCCGCGCGACCCCGAAGCCCGACGCCAGTTCCCGCTCGGTCGGTAGCAGCCCGCCCTCGCCCAGCTGGTCGAGCAGCTCCTCCAGCCGCGTCTTGACCGCGAAGTACTTCGGCACCCGGCCGTGTTCGGGGATGCCCGCGCGGATCGGGGCGCGCGGGTCGGCGGCGTCACTCATCCCATGATCCTGCCAGACGCGGTCCCCCGCCCCGCACCGCGGCGACCGCGGGCCCGGGACGGCGCAGGGGCGTCACGGGACGGCGGAGGAGCGTCGAGCGGAGGCAGAGGCGGGGCAGAGGCGGAGGGGGAGGCAGAGGCGGGGGCGGGGGCGGGCGTCAGGCGAGGGCGGCGCGGGTGAACAGCGGCGCCAGCACCAGGAGCGCCGCTCCCTCGGCGACCGCCAGCGGCGTCGCGGTGGACACCGGCACGGCCCGGCCGCGTCCCGCCAGCACGCCCGCGGTCTCGCGCCGGAACACCTCGGGCGCGGCCAGGACCGTGCGGCCGCCGAGCACGATCCGGTCCACGTCCAGCAGCGCGACGAGGTTCGCCGCCCCCACGCCCAGCAGCCGCGCGGCGCCCGCCGTGTCGCCGCGCGCGGCCGCGGCCAGGCACAGCGCCTCCAGGCAACCGCGGTTGCCGCACTCGCACAGCGGCCCGTCCAGCTGCACGACCTGGTGGCCGAACTCCCCCGCGCCGGTGCGCCCGCCACGGTGCAGCACGCCGTCGAGCACCAGCGCGGCGCCGAGCCCGGCGCCCAGGTGCAGGTACGCGAACGACTCGCCGGCCGCGACGGCGTCCGCCGCCCGCCCGGCACCGGGCCCGCGAGGACCGTCGGCAACGGCGACGGCGGGTGCCACGGGCGCCGCGGGGGAACCGTCCGGGCCGGTGGGGACGGCGGGCGCTGGCGGTGGGGCGGCCAGGACGGCGAGCGCGGCGGCGTTGGTGTTCTTGTCGACGGCGACGGGCAGGCCGAGGCGGGCGGCGAGGGCGTCGCGCAGCGGCACGCCCTCCCAGTGCGGGAAACCGGTGACGCGGTGGAGCGTCCCGGTGCGGTGGTCGAGGGGCCCGCGCATGCCGACTCCGACGCCGAGCACCGGCCCGGACGCGAGGGCGGCGATCTCCCGCACCTGCGCGGTGATCGCGGCCAGCCCGTCGGCCACCGGGCGGTCCAGCGCCAGCGGCGCCGACCGCTGGGCGACGGTCCGGCCGGCGAGGTCGGTGAGCACCGCGGTCACGGTCTCGCCGTCGAGGTGGACGCCGACCGCGTACCGGGAGCCGGCCGCCAGCCGCAGGCCGGTGCCGGGCTTGCCGCCGGTGGACGGCAGCCGGCCGGCCTCCTCGACCAGCCCCTCGGCGCGCAGCCGTGCGGTGATCTTGCTGACCGCCTGCGGTGTCAGGCCGGCCCGCTCGGCCAGTTCGGGGCGGCCGAGGCCGGGGCCTCCGGCGAGGGTCGCCGCGCGCAGCAGATCGAGCAGCACGGCGGCGTTGTGGCTGCGCAGGGCGGGCAGGTTGGCCCCAGAGGCGGACGGATGCACGGGTCCATTGTCCCGCCCGCTTGCACTTTGGCAACACTGTTGCGAAAGTGGCGTCATGCCGACTGCCACGCCCGCCGCCGACCCGTCCGCCGCTTCCGAGCCCACCGCCGCGCCGCTGCGCGTCGCCCTCGTCGGCTACGGCCCGGCCGGCTCCTTCTTCCACGCCCCGCTGATCGCGGCCACGCCGGGACTGGTCCTGGACACCATCGTCACCGGCAGCCCGGAGCGCCGCGCGCAGGCCGGCGCCGCGTACCCCGGCGTGTCCTTCGCCGCCACGGCCGACGAGCTGTGGGACCGCGCCGGCACGCTCGACCTGGTGGTGCTCGCCTCCCCCAACCGCACGCACGTGGCGCTGGCCACCGCCGCCCTGGAGGCCGGCCTGCCGGTGGTCGTCGACAAGCCCCTCGCCGGCACCGCCGCCGAGGCCCGCTCGCTGGCCGCCCTCGCCGACACCCGCGGCCTGCTGCTGAGCGTCTTCCAGAACCGGCGCTGGGACAGCGACTTCCGCACGCTCCAGGCCCTGCTGGCCGCCCGCGACCTGGGCGAGGTGCAGCGCTTCGAGTCCCGCTTCGAGCGCTGGCGCCCGCAGCTGAAGGGCGGCTGGCGCGAGTCCGGCGACCCGGCGGAGGTCGGCGGCCTCCTCTACGACCTGGGCAGCCACCTGGTGGACCAGGCCCTCACCCTCTTCGGCCCGGCCCGGCTCGTCTACGCCGAGGGCGACGTCCGGCGGCCGGGCGCCGCGACCGACGACGACTCGTTCATCGCGCTCACCCACGCCGGCGGCGTCCGCTCGCACCTGTGGATGAGCGCCACCACCGCCCGCCTCGGCCCGCGCTTCCGCGTGCTCGGCAGCACCGGCGGCTTCGTCACCTACGGGCTCGACCCGCAGGAGGCCGCACTCCGCGAGGGCCTGCGGCCCGGCCAGGACGGCACGCAGTGGGGCGCCGAGCCCGAGTCCGCGTGGGGCACCGCCGGCACCGACGACGCGCCGCACACCGTCCCGTCACTGCCCGGCGACTACCCCGCCTTCTACGCCGGCATCGAGACCGCCCTGCGCGAGGGCACCGCGCCCCCGGTCACCGCGCTGGAGGCCGCCGCCGCCCTCGACGTCATCGAAGCCGCCCGCCGCTCGGCCCGCACGGGCACCACCGTGTCCCTGTGACACCGGCCGGGCCGGCCCCGGCCGCCGCACCTGCGCCCCGGGCCGCGGCCCGGGAGAACGGAGACCCCATGACCACCGCGAACCCCCCGGCCGGCACTACCCCGGGCACTCCGGGCACCTCGGGCACCGACCGGGTGGCCGAACTCGCCGCGCAGGAGACCGCCCTGGTCCTGCCGCGCCTGACCAACGACGACGCGTGGCGGCTGGGCTGCCTGCTGGTGGGCATGGCCCGCGAGCGCGACGCCGCCGTCACCGTCGACATCCGGCGCGGCACCCAGCAGCTGTTCCACTGCGCGATGGAGGGCACCACGCCCGACAACGACGCGTGGCTGGCCCGCAAGGCCCGCGTCGTCGAGCGCTACCACGCCAGCTCCCTGCAGATCGGCGAGCGGTTCCGGGCCAAGGGCACGACCTTCGAGGAGTCGTCCCGGCTGGACCCCGACCGCTACGCCGCGCACGGCGGCGCGTTCCCGCTGCGCGTCGCGGGCGTCGGCGTCGTCGGCGTGGTCGGCGTCTCCGGGCTGCCGCAGGCCGAGGACCACGCCCTGGTGGTGGACGGCCTCACCCGCTTCCTGGACGAGGTCCGCACCTCCTGGAACGCCTGACCCCGCCCCCACGGCACACCGCCGCGAGCGGACCTCGCACGCGGCCGGTGCGTCAGGCCTGCGCGAACACCTGACGCTGCAGGCCCAGCCCCTCGACGGCCAGCTCGACCACGTCGCCCGCCTTCAGGTACGGCTTCGGCTCGGGCTGGCCGAGGGCCACCCCCGCGGGCGTGCCGGTGTTGATCACGTCACCGGGGTACAGCGTCATGAACTGGCTGAGGTAGCGCACCACTTCGGCGACCGGGAAGATCTGGTCCGCGGTCGAGCCGTCCTGCTTCAGCTCGCCGTTCACCCACAGCTTCAGCGGCAGCGCCTGCGGGTCCGGCACCTCGTCCGCGGTGACCAGCCACGGGCCCAGCGGGTTGAACGTCTCGCAGTTCTTGCCCTTGTCCCACTGGCCGCCGCGCTCGATCTGGAACTCCCGCTCGGACACGTCGTGCGCGATCGCGTAGCCGGCCACCGCGGCCATCGCCTCCTCGTGCGACGCGGCGTACCGCAGCTCCCGGCCGATCACCACCGCCAGCTCCACCTCCCAGTCGGTCTTCCGGCTGCCCCGCGGCACCAGCACCGTGTCCTCCGGGCCGACCACCGTGTCCGGCGCCTTCATGAACACCACCGGCTCGGACGGCGGCTGCGCGCCGGTCTCCGCGGCATGGTCGTGGTAGTTCAGGCCGATGCAGACGATCTTGCCGATCCGCGCCAGCGGCGGGCCCACCCGCGGGCCGGCGTCCAGCTCCGGCAGCGACCCGCCGGCCTCCGCCTCGGCCACGCGCGCCAGCGCGTCGCCGTCGGCCAGCAGGTGGCCGTCGACGTCGGCCACCAGGCCGCTCAGGTCCCGCAGCACGCCCCCGCGGTCCAGCAGGGCCGGGCGCTCCGCCCCGGCGGGTCCGACACGCAGCAGCTTCATCGTGTGCACTCCGTAAGTCGATGGGTTCGCCCCGCCCTCGGCCGCACTCCCGCCCGGCCCCACGAGGATCATCCGATGTCTTGTCAGATCCTCCAATCCCCCGTCCTCGTCGCGCAACCCCCTGATCAGCCCGTGGACGGACCGACCCGCCCACGCCGCAGCCCCCGCCCCGGCGCCGCGCCCCGCCACCACCACCACGAACGCCCACGCAGACGTCGGAGCGGCGAACCCTCAGGCGGCCGCTCGCCCCACCCGGCGCGGCGGTCGCCGACCCCGTCACCCGGCGGCCACGTCAGCCACCCGCCCCGTCAGCCACCCGCCGCATCAACCACCCGCCGCGTGCGCGACCGTGTAGATCAGCAGACCCGCGAGCGCACCCACCACCGTGCCGTTGATCCGGATGAACTGCAGATCCCGCCCCACATGCGCCTCGATCTTCCGCGACGTCTGATCCGCGTCCCAGCCCGCCACCGTCTCGCTGATCAGCGACGTGATCTCGTCCCGGTACGTCGTCACCAGATACGTCGCCGCGTCCTCCAGCCACGAGTCGACCTTCGCCTGCAGCCGCTCGTCCGTCGCCAGCCGCGTCCCCAGCGACATCAGCGACGCCCGCGCCCGCAGACGCAGCTCGCTGCGCTCGTCCTCCGCCGCCGCCACCATCATCGTCCGGACCGCACCCCACGCCGACTGGATCAGGTCCTGCACCTCACCCCGCGCCAGCAGATCCCGCTTCAGACGCTCCACCCGCGCCCGGGTGTCGGCATCCGACTGGAGCTCCACCGCGAAATCGGACAGGAAACGATCCACCGCCCCCCGCGCCGGATGCCCCGGCGAGTCCCGCATCTCCGTGACGAACCGCAGCAACTCCTTGTAGACGCGCTCACCGACCTTGCGGTCCACGAACCGCGGCGTCCAGCCCGGCGCCCCGCCCTGCACCGCGTCCATCACCGAATCACCGTGCAGGATCAGCCAGTCCCGCGCCCGCGCCAGCACCAGATCAACCATCCGCCGGTGCCCGCCGTCCGCGACGATCCGCTCCAGCAGCTTCCCCAGCCCCGGCCCGATCTCCTGCGCCTCCGCCCGCCGCGTGATCGCCTCGCTCACCACCGCCTGCACGTCGGAATCCCGCAGCACCGTCAGCACACCCCGCAACGCGGCCGCCGCCTGCTCCGTCACCCGGTCCGCCGACGACGGCTCCGCCAGCCAGCCCCCCAGCCGCGCCCCGATCCCCACCGAACGCAACCGGGCCCGCACCACCTCCGCCGACAGGAAGTTCTCCCCCACGAAGTCGCCCAGACTCGCGCCCAGCGCGTCCTTCTTCGTCGGAATGATCGCCGTGTGCGGGATCGGCAGGCCCAGCGGCCGGCGGAACAACGCCGTCACCGCGAACCAGTCCGCCAGCGCACCCACCATGCCGGCCTCCGCGGCCGCCGACACATAACCCGCCCAGCCCCCCGCACCACTCGCCCCGGCCCAGCGCGACAGCGCGTACACCACCGTCGCCACGGCCAGGAAGCCCGTCGCGATCAGCTTCATCCGGCGCACCCCGCGACGCCGCTCCGCGTCCGGATCACCCCCCGCACCGCCCGGCACCCCCGGCGGATCCGCCGGCCCGCGCGGCACCGCCGGCCCACCGGACCCGCCACCCGAACCGCCCGCACCCCCTCCCGAACCGCCCGCACCGCCGCCCGAGTCACCGGGCCCGCCCGGGTCACCGGCCCGCTCCGGATCGCTCACCCGCCCTGTCGTTGGCCCCAGCTCCATGCGCTCCACCCGCGTATTCTCACCACCACTGCCGAACCTGGAACGTACGGCAGGTTCCCCACGCCTCCCCAGCGCCACCCCGAGGAGCCCCACCCGCCATGAACCACCCGCACGCCACCGGGGGACTCGCCGGCTACACCGACCACTTCCAGGCACCCGAGGGATACCTCGACTTCGCCCGCTACGGGCCCCCCTCCCACGACGTGCTCGCCGCCACCGCCGAAGCGCTCACCCGCTCCGCCCGCGCCGACCACCACACCGTCGACGACCTCATGCACGCCGAACCCCGCGCCCGCGCCGCCGCCGCCCGCCTCGCCGGCACCGACGCCGCCCACACCGTCCTCCTCCCCAACGCCTCCACCGGCCTCTTCCACGCCGCTTTCGGCATCCCCGGCGGCACCGTCCTCGTCCCCGCCACCGACTTCCCCGCCAACCACTACCCCTGGCGCCGCACCGCAGCCCTCGGCCGCGCCCAGCCCCGCTGGCTCCACCCCGGCCCCGACGGCCGCATCACCCCCGACATCGTCGCCGCCGCCCTCACCGACGACGTCGTCGCCCTCGCCGTCAGCGCCGTCGACTTCCGCACCGGCCACCGCGCCGACCTCGCCGCCCTCCGCGACGTCATCGGCCCCCACCGGCTCCTCGTCGTCGACGCCATCCAGGGCTTCGGCATCGCCGAACTCCCCTGGCACACCGCCGACGTCGTCATCAGCGGCGGCCAGAAATGGCTCCGCGCCAGCTGGTCCACCGGCTTCGCCACCCTCTCCGACCTCGCCCTCGAACGCCTCCAGCCCACCCTCACCGGCTGGACCGGCATCGAGGACGTCGCCACCTTCGACGACCAGGAACACCCACCCGCCACCGGCGCCCAGCGCTGGAGCATCACCAACCTCAGCCCCGTCACCGCCGCGGCCCTGGCCGCCGCACTCGAACTCGTCGAACACACCACCGTCCGCGCCATCGAGACCCACATCTCCACCCGCGTCGACCAGCTCATCGACACCATCCGCCACTGCGGCGGCGAACTCCTCTCCCCCGACGACCCCGCCCAACGCGCCGGCATCGTCTCCTTCCACATCCCCGGCACCGACCCCGCCACGGTCGCCAAGGCCCTGCACGCCCACGACGTCACCCCCACCGTCCGCACCACCTCCCTGCGGCTCTCCCCCCACGCCTCCACACCCCTCGCCGCCGTCGACCGCGTCAGGGCCGCCCTCACCTCCCTCACGTGAGCGGCGATAATCGCCCCATGACCCGACGACTCGTCCTCGCCACCCGCAACGCCCACAAGGTCACCGAACTCCGGGCGATCCTCGCCGAGGCGGGCCTCGGCCCCGACGTCGAACTCGTCGGAGCGGACGCCTACCCCGAGATCCCCGACGTCAAGGAAACCGGCACCACCTTCGCCGAGAACGCCCTCCTCAAGGCCCGCGCCCTCGCCGAAGCCACCGGCCTGCCCGCCGTCGCCGACGACTCCGGACTCTGCGTCGACGTCCTCGGCGGCGCCCCCGGCATCTTCTCCGCCCGCTGGGCCGGCCGCCACGGCGACGACCAGGCCAACCTCGACCTGCTCCTCGCCCAGCTCTCCGACATCGACGCACCCCACCGCGCCGCCCACTTCGCCTGCGCCGCCGCGCTCGTCCTCCCCGACGGCACCGCCCGCGTCACCGAAGGCCGCCTCACCGGCACCCTCCGCCACACCCCCGCGGGCACCGGCGGCTTCGGCTACGACCCGATCCTCCAGCCCGACACCGAGACCCGCACTTGCGCCGAGCTCACCCCCGACGAGAAGAACGCCATCAGCCACCGCGGCAAGGCCTTCCGCGCCCTCGCCCCGCAGATCGCCGAACTCCTGCGCTGAGAAGCCGAACCGGCGCGGCGCACAGAGTGCGCCGCGCCGACGAGTGGGCCCGGTGGGACTCGAACCCACGACACACCGGACCTAAACCGGCGCCCTCTGGCCAGCTGGGGTACGGGCCCGCGGCGCTACTGTACTGGGCTCCGGCCGACCGCCCCGCCCCGAGGCCTGCCCGCATAGGTGGGGGTCTGGCTGTGGCACGACGGGCACAGGTAGCGCAGGTTGCCGAGCCGGTCGTCCAGCCGGTCGCCGTTCACGTGATCGACCTGCAGCACCAGCCGTCGGCCGCGCCAGACATCGCCGATTCCGCACTCCGCGCACTCGTGCGGGACGCCTTCCTCGTCGAGGGCGCGGCGCAGCAGGCGCGTGGCGGTGCGGGCGGCGCCGGGCTCCTGCCGCCGAAGGATCTCGGCCGCCGTCTTCCGCCGAGGTGCGACCGAGCCTCGTGCCCGCGCACCCGCCGTGAAGTGGCTGAAGGAGACGCCGTGCGCGGCCGCGCTGCGCCGCAGCCGCGCACGCGCCGCCGCGTTGTCGGCCATGCCCAGTGACCTCAGCAGTCCGGCCACGCTGTCGCTGGAGGCGGCGGCCGACGTGAGCGGTTCCCGGGGAAGGATCTCGGGACCGTGCCGCCGGCCGCGGGTGAAGTGGCGGGTGTCTATCCCGAACTCGTCGAGTTTCTTGCGGACATGGCCGTAGGGGCTGTCCCGCGGCGGGTGTCCCAGGTACTCGATGACCTCGCGGACGCTGCGGGCGTGGCGGGCGGCCTCGGCGAGCTGCTCGCGCGTGTAGGTCCTGCGCTCGCGAGTGGGCAGGGGCTCGTCGGCGAAGTGCGACACGTCGATGGCGTGGTGGTCCAGACGGGCGAGCAGATACCGCAACGGCACGGCCCCCAGGGGGGTTTCGAGGCGGCGCAGCATGTCGACCGCGCTGGTGGACACCGCGGCCGTCCGCGTCAGCAGTTCCCTGGTGTACCGCGGTGTGCTCATGGCGTCCTCCGGCGCCGTCCGCGGTAGGTGTCCGTCACCGCGTGGCAGTTGGGGCACAGCAGCCGGAGATTGTCCGGCCGGTTGTCCCACCAGTCGCCGCTGATGTGATCGACCTGCAGCCGCAGTGGCCGGCCGTTCCATTCCGGCCCGGTGCCGCAGAGGGCGCAGCGGTCCGCCACTCCCGAGCGGAGGAGCGCTCGGCGGAGGGCCTGTCCGGGGGCACGGCCCTGGTCGGGGTCGCGCCACCCCAGCACGTCCCGCCGTCCGGCAGCGCTTCGGGTGCGCGGTGCGCGGGCGAAGTGCGAGGTGTCGATGCCGAGCGACGTGATGCGGCGGCTGATATGCGCCTGGTTGCCGCCGACCTGGCTGATGCCCAGCTGCCGCACGACGTCTTTGACGCTGCGGGAGGCGGCGACGACTTCACGGAGGCGCTGCTCGGTGTGGCGCACGCGTCCGCTGGTCCAGTGCGAGATGTCGATGCCGGCCCCGGCCATCTTCGAACGGAGGTAGCTCCGGCGGGCCGGCGTGGGCTCGCCTCCGAACCACAGCACCGCCTCCTCGGCGCTCGACGTCTCACCTGCCGCCTCGGCCAGCCGTTCGAGCGGATACCGCTGCGCCACCGCCTGCCCCCTTCGGTCGGTCCGGACTCGTGTTCGAGTGGTCGTACGGATCAACGAAGGGGGAACACCGGGGTTACGGCCGGGCGGTGGGCGGGATCGTCAGACCTCCAGGTCGCGGAGGAGTTTGGCGACGTGGCCGGTGGCGCGGACGTTGTAGAAGGCGTGGGAGACCTTGCCGGTCTCGTCGACGACGATGGTGGAGCGGATGACGCCCATGATCGTGCGGCCGTAGCTGCTCTTCTCGCCGTAGGCGCCGTAGGCGTCGAGGACGGTGCGGTCGGGGTCGGAGACGAGGGTGACCTTGAGGGACTCCTTCTCGCGGAACTTCGCCAGCTTCTCCGGCTTGTCCGGCGAGACGCCGATGACGTCGTAGCCGGCGGCGGCCAGTACGTCGAGGTTGTCGGTGAAGTCGCAGGCCTGCTTGGTGCAGCCGGGGGTCATCGCGGAGGGGTAGAAGTAGACGATCGTCCTGCGGCCGCGGTGGTCGGCGAGGGAGACGGGCTTGCCGTCGGCGTCAGGGAGGGTGAAGTCGGGGGCGGTGTCGCCGGGGGCGAGTCGCGTGGCCATGAAAAGCTCCTCGGGCAAACGGGGGTGCCGACGCGGCGCGGGCCGGGTCGTGCTGACAGACTGTCCGAACGCTACCGAATCAGGCGAGGGAGGCAGTGCGTGTCGGAAGGTGCGAGGACGCCCGCCCAGATCGAGGCGGACATCGCCCGCAGGCGGGACGGTCTGGCGGCGACGCTCGACGAGCTCGCGGTCCGGGTGCACCCGTCGACGATGGTGCGGGACACCAAGGCGAAGGCCGTGTCGGCGCTGGACCGTTCCGTGGGGCAGGCGTATGTCGCGGCGAACCGCGCGGTCGGCAAGGTGCGGGCGCAGTTCGTGACGGAGGACGGGAAGCCGCGGCTCGAGCGGATCGTTCCGGCGGCGGGCGCGGTGGTGCTGCTCGGCGTGGTGGCGGGATTCTCGGTGCGGCGGCGGCGCCGGTAACGTCGGTGTCGTGAGTTCCAACAGTGAGCACGACAAGCTGCCCATTCGCATGCTGCACGACCGCGTTCTGGTGCGTCAGGACAGTGGTGAGGGCGAGCGCCGCAGTGGCGGCGGCATCCTGATTCCGGCGACGGCGGCCGTGGGCAAGCGGCTGGCGTGGGCCGAGGTGGTGGCGGTGGGGCAGAACGTCCGGACCGTCGAGGTCGGAGACCGGGTGCTCTACGACCCGGAGGACCGGGCCGAGGTCGAGGTGCGGGGTGTGGCCTACGTGCTGATGCGCGAGCGGGACCTGCACGCGGTGGCGGCCGAGCGGCTGCAGGGCACGGACGACTCGACGGGCCTGTATCTGTAGCAGCCGCGGGTGCGGGTGGCAGCCGCGGGGACACCAGGACCCCTGGATCGGACCCGGGCGGTGGGCTTCGTCCCGCCCGGGTTCTTGCTGTGTGCGGCGCGGGTTACGGCGCGGTCGTCTGCGTCGCGGGCTGCTGCTGGAGCGTGTCGGTCCTGGTGCCGGCGCCGCCGGAGGCGCCGGCGGCGGTCGCGTTGGGTGCGGGCGGGGCCTGGTTGCCGGTGCCGCCGCTGGTGGTGCCGGTGTCCGTGCCGCCGCTGGTGCCGCCGTTGGTTCCGGTGCCGCCGGTGCCGCCGCCCGTGCCGCCTCCGCCGGTGACGCCCCCGGCGGGCTGCAGGGTGTCGGTCGGGGTGGGGTCGCCGGTGGGCGGGGTGGTGCTGGGCGGCTGGCTGCTGGGCGGGGTGCTGCTGGGGGTCTGCGAGGTGGGCGGGCGGCTGGGGGTGGTGCCGGTGGCGGTGGGCGACTGGCCGGGCGAGCTGCTGTCCGGGGTGGTGGGTTCGTCGGTGGGCGGGGTGCCGTCGCCGTCGGTGTTCAGGGTGAAGTCCTGGACGGGGGTGCCGTTGAGTGCGGCCGCGGTGTACTGGGCCCAGACCTCGCCGGGCGGGCCGCCGCCGTTGATGCGCGACTGGTTCATGGCGTTGTAGAGCTTCTCCTGCGCGCCGGTGTCGGGGTTCATGCCGAGGATGGCGACGACGGTGGCGAGCTTGGGGGTGTAGCCGGCGAACCAGGCGGCGCGGTCCTCTTCGGCGGTGCCGGTCTTGGCGGCGGAGGGCCATCCGGAGTTCTGGGCGGCGACGGCGGTGCCCTGGGGGTCGTCGACGACGCTCCGCAGGACGGAGGTGGTGGTGTCGGCGGCGGCGCGGGGCACGGCCTGGACGGGGTCGCGCTGGGGCAGGCCGAGGTCGTTGCCGTCCTTGGTGACCTTGATCACCAGGGAGTAGGGGATCTCCCGGCCGTGGTCGGCGAGGGTGGCGTAGACCTGGGCCATGTCGAGGGGGCTGGCGCCGAACGCGCCGAGGGCCATGGCGGGGGTCTGGGGGATCTTGACGCTGTCGGGGAGGCCGAGGGAGCGCGCGGTGTCGGTGACCTTGCCGGTGCCGACGTCCTGGGCCATCTGCGCGTAGACCGCGTTGACGGACCTGTCCATCGCGTGGGTGACGTCGATGGTCGGGTAGGAGCGGTCGTCCTCGTTGGCGGGGTGGTAGCCGACGGGGCCGTCGGGGCCCTGGACCTGCCGCTTGTTGGTGCCGTCGTAGTCGGTGGACGGGGTGATGGGGTCGCCGTCCTGGGTCTGGGAATGGTGTTCGAAGGCGGAGGTGAGGACGACGGGCTTGAAGGTGGAGCCGGGCTGGTAGGTGCTGTTGGTGGCGCTGCTGACGTACTGCTTGGTGTAGTCGATGCCGCCGTAGAGGGCGACGACGTCGCCGGTGGCGGGGTCGATGGAGACGGCGCCCGCGCGGACGTAGGTGTCGGCGGTGCGGTGGCCGAGTTTGTCGTAGACGTTGTCCTGGGCGGCCTTGACGAGGGCGTCCTCCTTGGGCTTCTGGATGGTGGTGGTGATGGTGTAGCCGCCGCTGCGCAGGGAGTCGGCGTCGACGATGTGGTGGTCGGTGAGGTAGCGGTTGACGGCCTCGATGATGTAGCCGCGCTGGCCGGCCTTGCTGGCGATGGGCTTGGGTTTGCCGAGGGCGGGGAACGCGGTGGCGTGGCGTTCGGAGGCGGTGAGCCAGCCTTCCTTGACCATGCCGTCGAGGACGTAGTTCCAGCGGCCCTTGGCGGCGGCGGCGTTCTCGGGGTGGGCGGCGAGGTCGTACTCGCTGGGGGCGTTGAGGAGGGTGGCGAGGTAGGCGCCCTGGGCGGTGGTGAGGTGGGCGGCGTCCTTGCCGAAGTAGGCCTCGGCGGCGGCCTGGATGCCGTAGGCGTTGCGGCCGTAGTAGCTGGTGTTGAGGTAGCCCTCGAGGATCTGGTCCTTGGTCTCGTTGCGGTCCAGCTTGATCGCGATGAAGAACTCCTTGACCTTCCGCGACGCGGTCTGGTTCTGGTTGAGGTAGTAGTTCTTCACGTACTGCTGGGTGATGGTGGAGCCGGACTGGCGGCCCTTGCCGGTCGCGGTGTTCCAGATGGCGCGGACCATGGCCTTCGGGCTGACCGCGGACTCGTGGTAGAAGTTGCGGTCCTCCGCGGACAGGACGGCGTACTGGGCGGTCTTGGCGACGCCGCTGAGGGGGACGTTCTGCCGGTTGACGGCGCCGTCGCGGGACAGCTCGGTCTTGCCGTCGGCGTAGAGGTAGACGTTGTTCTGCGCGACGGCCGCGGCGTTCGCGTCGGGGATGGACACCAGGGCGTAGCCGACGAAGAACGCGCCGATGAGGAGCAGCAGGCCGGTGAGGACGAGGCCGGTCATCGTCCGCCAGGTGGGCAGGATGCGGCGCAGGCCGGTTCGGCCGCCTGACGGGTTCGGCGCAGCGTTCATGTCTTAGGGGACTCCTCGGCGGCCGCCGGGGTTGGCCGCGGCGGTACATGGTGGACTAATCGTTACGTACGACCGCGTACACCCACACAGTCCTCGGTCTCACCTTCTCGCATCGGGGGTCCGCCGCGGATCACCGGCGCGCATCCGTGACTCCCCTGTGACAGGTGCGCCAAACGTGCCGGGGGGAAATTCGTTGGCCGCCGGCGCGGGCCGCGCACTAGGCTGCTCGGCTCGTGTGCTCGGCGCCCTGGAGGGCCGTCCGGGCCTTCGGCGGTGGCGGCGGGAGGTGCGGGGCGAGGTGGGCGCGTTCTACGCGGCGGTGGCGGTCCGCGGTTTCCGCCGGTACGCCACGTACCGCATGGCGACGGCGGCGGGGGTGTTCACCAATTCCGTGTTCGGCCTGATCGTGTCGTACAGCTACATCGCGCTGTGGGACCAGCGGCCGCATCTGGGCGGTTACACGCAGGCGCAGGCGCTGACGTACGTGTGGGTCGGGCAGGCGCTGCTGATGACGATGGCGCTGATGGGCGGCGGGTTCGAGGACGAGCTGATGGAGCGGATCAGGTCGGGCGACATCGCGGTGGACCTGTACCGGCCGGCGGATCTGCAGGCGTGGTGGCTGTCGGCGGATCTGGGCCGGTCGGCGTTCCATCTGCTGGGGCGGGGGGTGCTGCCGATGGTGTGCGGGGCGCTGGTCTTCGATCTGGCGCTGCCGTCGGACGCGGTGACGTGGCTGCTGTTCCTGGTGGCGGTGGCGCTGGGCGCGGTGGTGAGTTTCGCGGTGCGGTTCCTGGTGGCGCTGAGCGCGTTCTGGCTGCTGGACGGGTCGGGGGTGACGCAGGTGGCGTGGCTGGCGGGCTTGTTCTTCTCGGGGATGCTGCTGCCGTTGACGGTGTTCCCGGGGTGGCTGGGGGTGGTGGCGCGGGCGCTGCCGTGGGCGGCGATGCTGCAGGTCCCGGCGGATGTGCTGCTGGGCCGGGACAGCGGGCCGTCGGCAGCGGGTGCGCTGGCGTTCCAGGCGGGCTGGGCGGTGGTGCTGCTGGGGGCGGGGCGGCTGCTGCAGACGGTGGCGGCGCGCCGGGTGGTGGTCCAGGGTGGCTGAGAGCGCGGAGCGGTGGGAGGCGGCGGACGCGGGCCCGCGCGGGGTGGGGCGGGTGCGGCGGCGGCCGGGTGCGGCGGCGTTCCAGGCGGGCTGGGCGTATCTGCTGATCGTCGGGATGTGGGTGCGCTCGACGATGGCGTACCGGTTGTCGTTCGTGATGACGGCGCTGGGGAACTTCGCGGCGACGGCGCTGGACTTCGTGACGATCGTGCTGATGTTCGCGCACGTGCGGGTGCTGGGCGGGTTCACGCTGCCGGAGGTGGCGTTCCTGTACGGCACGACGAGTACCGCGTTCGGGGTGGCGGACCTGCTGATGGGGTCGATGGACCGGCTGGGGCGGCGGGTGCGCGACGGCACGCTGGACACGTTGCTGCTGCGGCCGGTGCCGGTGCTGGCGCAGGTCGCGGCGGACCGGTTCGCGCTGCGCCGGCTGGGCCGGATCACGCAGGGTCTGCTGGTGCTGGGCTGGGCGCTGATGCGGGTGGACGTGGCGTGGACGCCGGTGAAGGTGGTGCTGCTGCCGGTGATGCTGGTGTCGGGTGCGGCGATCTTCTGTGCGGTGTTCGTGGCGGGCGGCGCGTTCCAGTTCTGGGCGTCGGACGCGTCGGAGGTGCAGAACTCGGTGACGTACGGCGGCAACACGATGCTGCAGTATCCGCCGGGGGTGTTCGCGCGGGAGCTGGTGCGGGGGGTGACGTTCGTGGTGCCGCTGGCGTTCGTGAACTGGCTGCCGGCGTTGCGCATCCTGGGTGAGCCGGATCCGCTGGGCCTGCCGGGCTGGGTGGACTTCCTGTCGCCGGTGGTGGCCTTCTGCTGCTGTGCGCTGGCCGGTGCGGCCTGGCGTGCGGGGCTTCGTTCGTATCGCAGTACAGGGAGCTGAGCGATGGGTGACGCGACGGGCGGCGCGGGGACCGTCATCGAGCTGGACGGCGTGGAGAAGGTGTTCGAGGTGCGCCGCCGGGCGGGGGCGTTGCGGCGTACCCGGCACGAGGTGCGGGCGGTGGACGGCATCTCGTTCTCGGTGCCGCGTGGCGAGGTGGTCGGCTACATCGGGCCGAACGGGGCGGGGAAGTCCACGACGATCAAGATGCTGACGGGCATCCTGAATCCGAGTGCGGGCCGGATCCGGATCGACGGGATCGATCCGACGCGGGAGCGGACGCGGCTGGCGCGGCGGATCGGGGTGGTGTTCGGGCAGCGCACGACGCTGTGGTGGGATCTGCCGCTGCGCGACTCGTACCACCTGGTGCGCCGGATGTACCGGATCGAGCCGGCGCGGTACGCCAGGAACCTGGAGGCGTGCGTGGAGCTGCTGGATCTGGGGCCGCTGCTGGACGTGCCGGTGCGGCAGCTGTCGCTGGGGCAGCGGATGCGCGGGGACATCGCGGCGGCGCTGCTGCACGATCCGGAGGTGCTGTACCTGGACGAGCCGACGATCGGCCTGGACGTGGTGAGCAAGACGAAGGTGCGGTCGTTCCTGAGGGAGGTCAACGCCGAGCGGGGTACGACGGTGCTGCTGACGACGCACGACCTGACGGACATCGAGACGCTGTGCCGTCGGGTGATGGTCATCGACCACGGGCGGCTGGTGTACGACGGGGATCTGGCGGGGCTGCACGCGGTGGGTGAGAGCGAGCGGACGCTGGTGGTGGACTTCGCCCGGGAGCTGCCGCCGGTGGAGCTGCCGGGTGCGCGCTGCGTGCGGTCGGAGGGGCCGCGGCAGTGGCTGGCGTTCCCGGCGTCGGCGAGCGCCGCGCCGCTGGTGGCCGCGCTGGCCGACCGTTTTCCGCTGGTGGACCTGTCGGTGCGGGAGCCGGCGATCGAGGACGTCATCGCCCGCATGTACGGCGCCGCGGAGGACCGCCGGTCCGGTGCGTGACCGGGCCGGCGGGTGGTGGTGGCCGGCGGGTCAGCCCTCCAGCGCCGCCTGCTGGATCGCGGTGAGGTCGGCGCAGCCCTGGACCGCGAGGTCGAGGAGGGTGTCGAGTTCGGCGCGGTCGAAGGGCTGGCCCTCGGCGGTGCCCTGGACCTCCACGAAGCGGCCGTCGCCGGTGCAGACGACGTTCATGTCGGTCTCGGCCTTGACGTCCTCCTCGTAGGCGAGGTCGAGGAGGGGCACGCCGCCGACGATGCCGACGCTGACGGCGGCGACGGTGCCGGTGAGCGGCTGGGCCTTGGCGCGGATGAGGTGGTTGTCGCGCATCCAGGCGACGGCGTCGGCCAGGGCCACGTAGGCGCCGGTGATCGCGGCGGTGCGGGTGCCGCCGTCGGCCTGCAGGACGTCGCAGTCGAGCACGATGGTGTTCTCGCCGAGCGTCTTGTAGTCGATGACGCCGCGCAGCGAGCGGCCGATGAGCCGGGAGATCTCGTGGGTGCGGCCGCCGATCTTGCCGCGGACGGATTCGCGGTCGCCGCGGTCGTTGGTGGCGCGCGGCAGCATCGCGTACTCGGCGGTGACCCAGCCCTCGCCGCTGCCCTTGCGCCATCGCGGTACGCCCTGGGTGGCGCTGGCGGTGCACAGCACGCGGGTGTCGCCGAACGACACCAGGACGGAGCCTTCGGCGTGCTTGCTCCAGCCGCGCTCGATGGTGACGGGGCGGAGCTGGTCGGGGGTGCGGCCGTCGAATCGTGACATGGGGCCGAGCCTATCCGGGTGAGGGCGGTGGCGGGCCCGGGCGGGGCGGCGGGACGCGCCGCCGGCGGGGGGAACGCGAACCGGCCGCCGTGCCCGGGGGGTGTCCCGGGTACGGCGGCCGGCTCGGAGGGTTCAGCGTGCGCTGCCCGCCGCCTCCTACATCAGGTCCTCGATGTCGGCGGCGATCGGGTCGGCGTCGGTGCCGATGACCACCTGGATCGCGTTGCCCATCTTGACGACGCCGTGGGCTCCGGCCGCCTTCAGCGCGGCCTCGTCGACGAGGCCGGGGTCCTTGACCTCGGTGCGGAGCCGGGTGATGCAGCCCTCGACCTCTTCGATGTTGTCGATTCCGCCGAGACCGGCGACGATCTTCTCAGCCTTGGTGGCCATCTGTGTGTCTCCCTGTTGCCCCTGACCCACCGGCGGGTCCGTATTGTCACGGTAACCCACGGTTGGCCCAGCTTCACGGGCGGTTGTCCGCCCGGGGGACCACCATGACGATCATGGGCGGTCCGGTCCGGGCGGGAGCGGCGGCGCCCACGCCGCCCTCAGTGGTTTAGACCACTGTAACGGACGCGGGAGCGGCCGCCACCAGGGAGGACAGCGATGAGCACGGACAGCGTGGTCGGCCCCAGCTCCGCGGCTCCCCGCAAGTCCCCGTGGTCGGTGTTCTTCCAGGGGCTGCAGAAGATGGGCCGCAGCCTCCAGCTCCCCATCGCGGTGCTGCCGGCCGCCGGCATCCTCAACCGGCTCGGCCAGGACGACGTCTTCGGCCCGACCGGGCTGGGCTGGGACCGGCTGGCGAAGGTCTTCGCGGGCGCGGGCGGCGCGCTGCTGGACGGCAGCCTCGGGCTTCCGCTGCTGTTCTGCGTGGGCGTGGCCATCGGCATGGCCAGGAAGTCCGACGGCTCGACCGCGCTGGCCGCGGTCGCCGGCTTCCTGGTCTACAACGGCGTGCTGCACGCCTTCCCCAAGGACTGCGCGGCCGGGAGCGCGTTCCAGGCGGGCGCCTGCATCGCCAAGGACAACACCGCGATCGTCGCCACGTACCAGAACCCGGGCGTCTTCGGCGGCATCGTGATGGGCCTGTCCACCGCCTACCTGTGGCAGCGCTTCCACCGCACCCGGCTCCCGGACTGGCTCGGGTTCTTCAACGGCCGCCGCCTGGTGCCGATCATCATGTCCGGGGTGGCGATCGTGTTCGCCGTGGTGTGCCTGTGGATCTGGCCCCCGATCGGCGACGGGCTGACCGCGTTCTCCAAGAAGCTGGTGGACCTCGGCTCGACCGGTTCGGGGATCTTCGGCATCGCCAACCGCGCGCTGCTCACCATCGGCCTGCACCAGTTCCTGAACACCTTCGTCTGGTTCCAGTTCGGCGACTTCACCAAGCCGGACGGCACCGTGGTGCACGGCGACATCCCGCGCTTCCTGGCCGGCGACCCCACGGCCGGCCAGTTCCAGACCGGCTTCTTCCCGATCATGATGTTCGCGCTGCCCGCCGCGGCCCTGGCCATCGCCCACACCGCCAAGCCGCACCGCCGCAAGGAGGTCTCCGGTCTGATGCTGTCGGTGGCCCTGACCTCGTTCGTCACCGGGATCACCGAGCCGATCGAGTACTCTTTCCTCTTCATCGCGCCTCTGCTGTACGCGATCCACGCGGTCCTGACCGGCGTCTCCATGGCGCTGTGCTGGGCGCTGGGGATCAAGGACGGCTTCAGCTTCTCGGCCGGGCTGATCGACTACGTCATCAACTGGAACCTGGCCACCAAGCCGTGGCTGATCCTGGTCGTGGGAGCCGGCTTCGCCGTCGTGTACTACGCGCTGTTCCGGTTCGTGATCACCGCCTTCGACCTGAAGACACCCGGGCGCGAGCCGGACGAGATCGGCGACGAGCTGGAGCGGGAGAACGTCAGGTAGTCGCCACCCGGTCCCGGTCGCGTCACGGCCGGATCACGAATCGCCACAAAGGTTGCCTGATCAGGCCGAATGTGGCGGAGGCCATACGGAATGACCCATTCCTTTACGCGGACCTGACGTGTTAAAAAGGTCTACACCACTGAGTGGTATAGACCACGGATTGGATTGTCATCTCATGAGTACGGCCACCGCCTCGGCGGCACCCGCGGCTCCCGCGAAGAAGCGGGGCTCCGGCCTGTTCCAGGGACTGCAGAAGGTCGGACGCAGCCTCCAGCTGCCGATCGCCGTCCTGCCCGCCGCAGGCATCATGGTCCGGCTCGGCGCCGACGACGTCTTCGGCAAGGACGGACTGGGCTGGGGCAAGGTCGCCACGGTCTTCGCCAACGCCGGCGGCGCCCTGACCGGCGCGCTCCCCATCCTCTTCTGCCTGGGCGTGGCCATCGGTTTCGCCAAGAAGTCGGACGGCTCCACCGCGCTCGCCGCGGTGGTCGGCTTCCTCGTCTACAGCAAGGTCCTGCAGGCGTTCCCGGTGCACGACGCGGTGATCAACACCACCGCCAACAACGGCGTCGACGTCGCGGCGGTCTACAACGACCCCGGCGTCCTCGGCGGCATCATCATGGGCCTGCTGTCGGCCGTGGTCTGGCAGCGCTTCCACCGCACCAAGCTCGTCGACTGGCTCGGCTTCTTCAACGGCCGCCGCCTGGTGCCGATCCTGATGGCCTTCGTCGGCCTGCTGGTCGGCGTCTTCTTCGGCCTGGTCTGGGAGCCGATCGGCAACGGCATCACGCACTTCGGTGACTGGATGACGGGCCTGGGCTCCGGCGGCGCGGCGATCTTCGGCGGCGTCAACCGGGCGCTGATCCCGGTCGGCATGCACCAGTTCGTCAACGCGGTGGCCTGGTTCCAGCTCGGCGACTACACCACCCCCGCCGGCACCGTGGTGCACGGCGACATCCCGCGCTTCCTGGCCGGCGACCACACCGCGGGCATGTTCCAGTCGGGCTTCTTCCCGATCATGATGTTCGGCCTGCCGGCCGCCGCCCTGGCCATGGCGCACACCGCGCGTCCCGAGCGCCGCAAGGCCGTCCTGGGCATGATGGTCTCCCTGGCGCTGACCTCGTTCGTCACCGGTGTCACCGAGCCGATCGAGTTCTCGTTCATGTTCATCGCGCCGATCCTGTACGTGATCCACGTGCTGCTGACCGCCGCGTCGATGGCCGTCACCACGGGCCTGGGCGTGCACGCCGGCTTCAACTTCTCCGCCGGCTTCATCGACTACGTGCTCAACTGGAACCACGCGACCAAGCCGTGGCTGATCATCCCGATCGGCCTGTGCTTCGCGGCGATCTACTACTTCGTGTTCCGGTTCGCGATCGTGAGGTTCAACCTCAAGACTCCCGGCCGGGAGCCCGAGGAGGAGATCGAGGACCTCACCAAGTAACGGGTGAACCAGAGAGCCCGGGACCGTCCCTGACGGTCCCGGGCTCTTCTGGCGTCCGCTCAGATCTCGTAGACCGCGCCGGCCTTGGCCAGTTCCACCGGGCCGTCGTACGCGCCCTGCGCGTCCCGCAGGCTGACCGACGGGTTGGTCCACGGCGGGATGTGGGTGAGGACCAGCCGGCCCGCCCCGGCGCGCGTCGCCGCCTGCCCGGCCTCGCGCCCGTTGAGGTGCAGGTCGGGGATGTCCTCCTTGCCGTGGGTGAAGGAGGCCTCGCACAGGAACAGGTCGGCGCCCTCGGCGAGGGTCTTCAGCGACGCGCAGGGGCCGGTGTCGCCGGAGTACGCCAGCACCGAACCGCCCTGCTCGACGCGGAAGCCGTACGCCTCCACGGGGTGGGCGACCAGGTCGGTGCTGACGGTGAACGGGCCGAGGGTGAACGACCCGGGCTTGAGGGTCCGGAAGTCGAAGACCTCGCTCATGCACTTCTCGTCCGGCACGTCGCCGTAGGCGATGCTCAGCCGCCGCTCGGTGCCGGCCGGGCCGTACACGGGGATGGCCGAGGCGGGTCCGCCGTCGTGGCGGTAGTAACGGGCCACGAAGTAGCCGCACATGTCGATGCAGTGGTCGGCGTGCAGGTGGCTGAGCAGGACGGCGTCCAGGTCGTACAGGCCGACGTGGCGCTGCAGTTCGCCGAGCGCGCCGTTGCCCATGTCGATCAGCATCCGGAAGCCGTCGGCCTCCACGAGGTAGCTGGAGCAGGCCGAGTCCGCCGACGGGAACGAACCCGAGCAGCCGACGACGGTGAGCTTCATGCCGGGAACCACCTCCGAGGGCGCGCCGCACCACCCCATTCCGGCTGGGGTGGGGGGTGGCGGGACCGTCCGCCTGTCCTGGAAGGGTAAGCGCCTCCTGTCGCCGCTGCTCCTCCGTCGTGCCCTGTTGTGGGCGGAATCACCAGGACGGGCGGGCGCCAGAACGCTCGCCCGCCCTCATTGAAACCCCGCGGCGACCGCGGCGCGAGCCGGGCCCCGATCGCGCCCGGGACCGGAGCCGGACCGGCGCCCGACCCCGACCCGGCCGCATCCGGTCAGGCCGGGTTCACGCCCACAGCTGGCCGTGCAGCGCGGCGACGGCAGCCTCGGTGGACTCCGCGGTGTAGATGCCGGTCGACAGGTACTTCCAGCCGCCGTCCGCGACGACGAACACCACGTCGGCGCGTTCCCCCGCGCGCAGCGCCTTGTTCGCCACGCCGAGCGCGGCGTGCAGCGCGGCGCCGGTCGAGATCCCGGCGAAGATGCCCTCCTGGGACAGCAGTTCACGGGTGCGGCGGACCGCGTCCTCGGAGCCGACGGAGAAGCGGGTGGTGAGCACCGTCGCGTCGTACAGCTCGGGCACGAAGCCCTCGTCGAGGTTGCGCAGCCCGTAGACGACGTCGTCGTAGCGGGGCTCGGCGGCCACGATCGCCACGCCGGGGGCCTTCTCGCGCAGGTAGCGGCCGACGCCCATGAGCGTGCCGGTGGTGCCCAGGCCCGCGACGAAGTGGGTGAGGGTCGGCAGGTCGGCGAGGATCTCCGGGCCGGTGGTGGCGTAGTGCGCGCCGGGGTTGGCGGCGTTGCCGTACTGGTAGAGCATCACCCAGTCCGGGTGTTCGGCGGCCAGTTCCTTGGCGACGCGCACCGCCGTGTTGGAGCCGCCGGCCGCCGGCGAGGAGATGATCTCGGCACCCCACATCGCGAGCAGCTCGCGCCGCTCGGAGGAGGTGTTCTCCGGCATCACGCACACGATCCGGTAGCCCTTGAGGCGGGCGGCCATCGCCAGCGAGATGCCGGTGTTGCCGGACGTGGGTTCGAGGATGGTGCAGCCGGGGGTGAGCACCCCGTCCGCCTCGGCCTGCTCGATCATGTGCAGGGCCGGGCGGTCCTTGACCGAGCCGGTGGGGTTGCGGTCCTCCAGCTTCGCCCAGACGCTCACCTCCGCGGACGGCGACAGGCGCGGGAGCCGGACCAGCGGGGTGTTGCCGACCGCGGCCAGCGGGCTGTCATAGCGCATCAGCGCGCGCCTCCGGCGACGGCGGGCAGGATCGTCACGCTGTCGCCGTCGGTGAGCTTGGTGGAGATGCCGTCGAGGAAGCGGACGTCCTCGTCGTTGAGGTAGACGTTCACGAAGCGGCGCAGCTCGCCGCCGTCGACGACGCGCTCACGCAGGCCGGCGTGCCGGCTGTCGAGGTCGGTGAAGAGCTCGTCGAGGGTGGCCCCGGCGCCCTCCACGGCCTTCTGGCCGTCGGTGTAGGTGCGGAGGATGGTCGGGATGCGGACCTCGATGGCCATGGCTGCGCTCCTGTGAGTGCGTGCGGGCGGGCGTGCGGGACGGGGTGCCGTGCGGCGGGGCGGGATGCTGCGGGACTGCGGGCGATGCGCGGTGGTGCGGGCTGCGGTGCGGTCGGCGCTGTCGTTCGGTGGTGCCGTGGTGCGGTGCTGCCGTGGCGTGGCCGGTTCCGCGCCGCGGCGGTGCGTGCCGCGGCCGGCGCGTTCAGGCGCGGGGACACGCCGCGGCCGTGCGGCGGCACAGGTCGACGTGCAGCCGCGCCACGAGCAGGGTGCCCGGCGCCTTGTCGCTCACGTCCATGAAAACCATGCGGTCATCGTATCGATTCCCCCCGGCGGCCCGAGACGGTCGTCCCAGGATCCGGGACTCAGGCGGCCGAGGCCGCGACCTCGACGGGTTCCTCGGTGACCTGGCCGTCCACGATGCGGAACGAGCGGAACTGCGGCCGGTCGCCGAACTCCTCCGCGGTGGACACCAGCACGTAGTGGGCGCCCGGCTCGTTGGCGTAGGAGATGTCGGTGCGCGAGGGGTACGCCTCGGTGGCGGTGTGCGAGTGGTAGACGATCACCGGCTCCTCGTCGCGGTCGTCCAGGTCGCGGTAGAGCCGCAGCAGGTCGGCGGAGTCGAACTCGTAGAACGTGGGCGAGCGGGCCGCGTTCAGCATCGGGACGAAGCGCTCGGGGCGGTCGCTGCCCGCCGGGCCCGCGACGATCCCGCACGCCTCGTCGGGGTGGTCGGCGCGGGCGTGCGCGACGATCTTGTCGTACAGGTCCTGGGTGATGGTCAGCATGCGGGCAACGTAACAAAGCCCGGCCGGCCGTCCCTCACAGGGCGGGCGCGTCCGCCGCCGCCCCGGGCGTGCCCGCCGCCGCGTCCGGGCCGGACGGCGCCAGGTGGGGGCGGCGGACGAACGCCGACGGGTTGCGGCGCCGCAGCCACGCGTAGCCGGCGGCCAGCGCCGCCGCCCACACCGGCGCCCCGTACAGCGAGACGCGGGCCTGGGAGTCGGCGCCGATCAGCACCACGACCAGGGCCAGGAAGGCCAGCGTGCACCAGCTGGCGGCCGCTCCCCCGGGCGCGGTGAACCACGCGGGCGCCGCCCGGCCGGCCCGCACCGCCGCCCGGTAGCGGATGTGCGCGGCCAGGATCACACCCCACGTCCACACCCCGGCGACCGTCGCGAACGCCGTGATGTAGGTGAACGCCCCTGCGGGGTCGACGTAGTTGAGCCACACGCCGAAGCCCATCACGGCGACGGAGGCGAGGATCCCGGCGGCCGGGGTGCGGCGGGCGGTCAGCCGGCCGAAGACCTTCGGGCCCTGCCCGTTGGCGGCCAGGTCGCGCAGCATCCGGCCGGTGGAGTACATGCCGGAGTTGCACGAGGACAGGGCCGCGGTGAGTACCACGAAGTTGACGATGCCGGCGCCCAGCGGGATGCCGACGCGGGCGAACGCGGCCACGAACGGGCTGACGCCGGGCCGGAAGTCGGTCCACGGCACCACGCACAGGATCACCGCGAGGGCGCCGACGTAGAACAGCGCGATCCGCCACGGCAGGGTGTTGATGGCCTTGGGCAGCGTGGTGCGCGGGTTCTGCGCCTCGCCGGCGGTGACGCCGACCAGCTCGACGGCGACGTACGCGAACATCACGATCTGCAGGGTCAGCAGCGAGCGGCCGACGCCGTGGGGGAAGAAGCCGCCCTCCCGCCACAGGTGGCCGACCGAGGCGCTGGGCCCGGCCGGGCCCAGTCCCAGGGCGAGGACACCCACGCCGATGAGGATCATCCCCAGGATCGCGGTCACCTTGATCATCGACAGCCAGAACTCGACCTCGCCGAACAGCCGCACCGAGATGAGGTTGGCGGTGAACAGGACCAGCAGGAACGCCAGGGCTGCGGTCCACTGCGGGACCTGCGGCCACCAGTAGGCGACGTAGGTGGCCGCGGCGGTCACCTCGGCCATCCCCGTCACCACCCACATCAGCCAGTACGTCCAGCCCGTGGCGAAGCCGGCGAAGGGGCCGAGGAACTCCCGTGCGTAGTCGGCGAAGGAACCGGAGACCGGGCGGTAGGTGAGCAGCTCGCCGAGCGCCCGCATGATCGCGAAGACCGCCACTCCGGCGATCGCGTACATCAGCAGCAGGCTCGGGCCGGCCTGGTGGATGGCCCGGCCGGCACCGAGGAACAGCCCGGTGCCGATGGCGCCGCCGATGGCGATCATCTGGATCTGCCGGCTGCCGAGCCCGCGCGCGTACCCCTCGTCGTCGTGCGTCATGGGCGATGCGTACCCGCGCCGGCGGCCGCCGGGCGCCGGCGTCCCCGAAGGACACCGGAAAGGCTCAGGGAAAGACCCGGGCAGACGCTCAGGAAAAGCTCAGGAAGGCCCGGGAGAGACAGGAGGGACGTCAGCCCAGCAGGCTCTCGACGAGGGACTCCTGCAGCCCGCCGAGCCACAGGTAGGCCATCACCATGGGCTTGCGCGGGTCCTCGTCGGGCAGCCGGTACAGCTCGTCGCTGTCGTCCTCGGTGACCTCCAGGCGGGTGCCGATGGTCAGCCGCAGGTCGTTGAGGCCGCCGAGCCACTGCCGGGCCTCGTCGGCGGTGAGCTTGAGGACCGGGCCGCCGGCGTCCAGCTTCCTGACCATGGCCAGCGCGTCCTCGCGCTTGCGGGCCCGCAGGTCGTTCTCGGTGAAGCGGCGGAACTCCGAGGCGTCGGCCGGCTCCTCGTACGCGTCGGGGAAGAGCCGGGCCAGCGCCGGGTCCTCCGGCGGCTTCGTCGGGCCCTCCGCGAACAGCGCGGCCAGCGGATCCGCGTCGTCGCCGGCCGGCTGCTCGCCGGGGCCGATGAGCTCCAGCAGCTGCACGGTCAGGCTGCGCAGGATGGAGATCTCGACCTCGTCGAGCGCGATGGCGGCGCCACCGCCGCGAACCGGCTCGAAGTAGCCGGCGCGGGCGCGTCGGCGGCCCATCAGCGGTCCTGCGACATGGTCGCCCACAGGCCGTAGCCGTGCATGGCCTGCACGTCGCGTTCCATTTCCTCGCGCGTGCCGCTGGAGACCACGGCCCGCCCCTTGTAGTGGACGTCCTTCATCAGTTTGGTGGCCTTGCCCTTGGAGTAGCCGAAGTACGTCTGGAAGACGTAGGTCACGTAGCTCATCAGATTGACGGGGTCGTTGTGCACCAGGGTCACCCAGGGAACGTCCGGCTCGGGAACCTGGTACGGCGCTTCGCTCGACTCCGGGCGTTCGATCTCGACAGGCGCAACACTCACGTAACCCATGCTGCCGCTCATGTGGTCCGTCGCACAAATGGCGGTCCGCGGACATCCCGCCGTGATGACCCCCAGAGAAATCGTCAGAGTGACGAGATGTGGGGTAGCATCTGCGTCATGAGCACAGCAGACCTGGGTTTGCCGGTGGACGTGCCGTCCACGGCCCTGTTCACCGACCGGTACGAGCTGACCATGCTGCAGGCCGCCCTGCGCAGTGGTGCGGCGGGCCGCCGCTCGGTCTTCGAGGCGTTCACCCGGCGGCTGCCCGACGGGCGGCGCTACGGGGTCGTGGCCGGGACCGGCCGCGTCCTGGACGCCATCGAGAACTTCCGCTTCGACGCCCCGGTACTGGACTTCCTGCGCCGCGAGGGCGTGGTCGACGAGGAGACGCTGGAGTACCTGGCCGGCTACCGCTTCACCGGCGACGTCTGGGGCTACCCCGAGGGCGAGGTCTACTTCCCCGGATCGCCGCTGCTGCGCGTCGAGGGCACCTTCGCCGAGGCGGTGGTCCTGGAGACCGTGGTGCTGTCGATCCTCAACCACGACTCGGCGATCGCCGCGGCCGCCTCCCGGATGGCGGCGGCCGCCGGCGGCCGCCCGCTGATGGAGATGGGGGCCCGGCGCACCCACGAGCTGGCCGCGGTGGCCGCCTCCCGGGCCGCCTACATCGGCGGCTTCCGCTCGTCGTCCAACCTGGCGGCCGGCTTCCGCTACGGGCTGCCGACCATCGGCACCAGCGCGCACGCGTTCACCCTGCTGCACGACACCGAGAAGGGCGCGTTCACCGCCCAGGTGGAGTCGCTGGGCCGGGACACCACGCTGCTGGTCGACACCTACGACGTGGCCACGGCGGTGCGCACCGCCGTGGAGGTCGCCGGTCCCGAGCTGGGCGCGGTCCGCATCGACTCCGGCGACCTGCTGCTCCTGGCCCACCGGGTGCGGCAGCAGCTGGACGACCTGGGCGCCGGGAAGACGAAGATCGTCGTCACCTCCGACCTGGACGAGTACGCGATCGCCTCGCTGGCCGCGGCGCCGGTCGACGCCTACGGCGTCGGCACCTCGCTGGTCACCGGCAGCGGGCACCCCACCTGCGCGATGGTCTACAAGCTGGTCGCCCGCGCCGCCTCGGACGAGCCGGACGCACCCCTGGTCCCGGTGGCGAAGAAGTCCTCGGGCGGCAAGACGAGCATCGGCGGCCGCAAGTGGGCCGCGCGCCGGCTGGACGAGGACGGCGTCGCCGAGGCGGAGGTGATCGGCAGCGGCCCGGTGCCCGAGGAGCTGCGGGACCGGCAGATGCTGGTCCCGCTGGTCAGGGGCGGCGAGATCGTCGGCCGCGAGCCGCTGGACGCGGCCCGCGCCCGGCACATCGAGGCCCGCGCGGGGCTGCCCGTGTCGGCCACCCAGCTCTCCCGCGGGGAGCCGGTCCTGCACACCGAGTACCACCTGGGATAGGGCCCGGGTCCGGTCCGGTCCGGCGGCCGCGCGGGCGGCCTTCCGGCCGGGTGGCCGGGGGCCTAGGCTCGGCCCCGAGAGGCGGGTGGAGCCCGTCGTTCCCGCCGCGGCCTCGCACCGGAGCGGCTTTCCCACCGATCACCGCCGGAAGGGCACCATGCATCGCGCACTGATCGTCGTCGACGTGCAGAACGACTTCTGCGAGGGCGGCAGCCTCCCCGTGTCCGGCGGTGCCGACGTGGCCGCCGCGATCACCGACCTGATCGGCGAGGCGTCCGGGGCCGGCGCGTACCGGCACGTGGTGGCCACCCGCGACCACCACATCGACCCGGGCGCGCACTTCTCGGCGCAGCCGGACTTCGTGCACTCCTGGCCGCGGCACTGCGTGGCCGGCACGGAGGGAGTGGGCTTCCACCCGAACTTCGCGCCCGCGGTCGCCTCCGGCGCGATCGACGCGGTCTTCGACAAGGGCGCGCACGCCGCCGCCTACAGCGGTTTCGAGGGGCGCGACGAGAACGACGAGTCGCTGGCCGGCTGGCTGCGCGACCGGGACGTCACCGAGGTGGACGTGGTGGGCATCGCCACCGACCACTGCGTGCGGGCGACCGCGCTGGACGCGGCCCGCGAGGGCTTCGCCACCCGGGTGCTGCTCGAGCTGACCGCGGGCGTCGCGCCCGGCACCACCGAGCAGGCGCTGACCGACCTGAAGGCCGCGGGCGTGGCGCTCGACGGGGAGCCGATCGTCCGGGCCTAGGGTCCGTCCGCCGCCCGGGCACGGCCGACGGGCCCAGGTGCGCCGAGGGCGTCAGGGCAGCGGGCCGGCCACCCGGCTCAGCGCCGTTATCGGGTGCCAGGGGTCGGCCGTGCGCGCGCGGTAGTCGCGCCAGATCAGGCCGTCGGGATGGTGCAGCACCGCGGTGATCTCGTCGGGCGTGGGCGGCTCGGCGTTGCCGCTGAGCCGCGCGCCGCGGAATCCGAGGTTGCTCAGCCGGGTCAGCGCCCGCTGCCGGTTCAGGGCGTGGACGACCACCCGCACGGTGTGGTCGGCGTAGCCGGGCTGCGGAAGCGCCAGGGCGACGATCACCGTGCCGCTCGGGAGCTTGGTGAAACCGCCGACGGCCATGGGGCCATCTAAGGCGCTTCGGCCGCCGCCCACCAGAGGACGACGGCCGAACGCCGGATCAACGCAGGTCGAACGGCATGTGACCTGCCAGGTGCATGATCAGCGGTGGCTCGGTCCGACCTGCACGGTCATCGTGGAGCCGTTCAGTGCCTCGTTCAGGATGGTGATCCTGGTGTTGGTGTCCGGGACCTGGACGCCGCCGGTCGGGTTGGCGCTGTCCCAGTAGTGCCCGGCGTGGTCGTCGAAGACCGGGGCGCCGGACTTGGCCGGGACCTTCGCCGCCACACCGTTGGCGTGGAGGGTGAAGCCGTCGGTCGGGTACCAGCTGAACGGGGAGTCGTACGCCTGGATGCGGTTGCGCATGAGCGAGCCGTCGGCCCACTTCTCCGCCTTGGCGTGCGCGTCCACCGGCAGGATCTGGCCGCTGCCGGGATGGATGCCGACGTTGTTGTCCGGCTGCGAGGTGTCCCACAGCCAGACCAGCAGGCCGTTCTGGTACGGGTAGTGCTCGACCCAGTCGGGCCTGGTGGTGCCGAACCCGAAGTTGTACGGGCCGGTGCGCAGCGTGGTGTCGTAGCTGACGTACTGCCGGTTCTCGGCGAGGTAGAACTCGGGGTAGTCGTTGGTGAACGACCCGCCGATCCGCGAGAAGCCCTTGGCCGTCCAGCCGTTGTCGCCGTTCTCCGCGCCGTCGCTGACCACGGTCGCGCCGTCGGCGGTCACGGTGATCGCGTCGGCCGCGAAGCCCTTCTGCGCCACGCCGCCGTCCGTCAGGTAGCGGAACCGCAGCTGGATCTGCTTGCCGGCGTACGCGTCCAGCGGGAACGTCAGGTCCTCGTAGGCGCCGGAGGTGCCGGTGAGCGCCGGCACGTCGCCGCCGTCACGCGGGAGCGACGCGCCGTTGGCGGTGCCGTCCAGCGCGGTCCAGGTGGCGCCGCCGTCGGCGGACACCTCGGTGTAGAGGAAGTCGTAGTTCTCCTCGATGTCCCACCAGCCCTTGAGCTTCAGGGACGCCGTGGTGGCACCGGAGAGGTCGACCGGGCGGGTCAGGGTGTTGGCCAGGTTGTCGCCCATGCCGCTCCACCACTGCGCGGCGCCCTCGGCCGGCGCGGCGATGGTGGTGGTGACCGCCTTGTCGGGCAGCTGCACGACCAGCGCCTGCTTGTCCTTGGTGTTGTACTCGGCGACGCCCAGCTTGGCGGTGGAGCGCGTGCCTGCCTTGGCGGTCGCGTAGTTGAGCCAGCCCAGCTGCAGCTTGTCCCAGGCGCTCATGTCGTCGGGCAGGTCACCGATGGCGTCCTTGCCGGTGCCCATCCACGAGCCGGAGGACATCAGCGACCAGAAGCCGACGCTGGACTCGCCCGCGTAGGTGGTGTCGTACTCGTCGGGCAGGCCCAGGTCGTGGCCGTACTCGTGGGCGAACACGCCCAGCCCGCCGTTCTCCGGCTGGAGGGTGTAGTCGCCGACCCAGACGCCGGTGTCGCCGATCTGCGTGCCGCCGGCCTTGTTGTCCGCCGGGCCGGTGCGGCCGGCGTCCGTGCCGTACGCGTACCAGCGGTGCGCCCACAGCGCGTCGGCGCCCTGCGCGCCGCCGCCCGCGGACTCGTCCTCGCCGGCGTGCACGATCTGGAAGTGGTCGATGTACCCGTCGGGCTCGTTGAAGTTGCCGTCGCCGTCGTAGTCGTAGCGGTCCCACTGGTCGTACTGGGACAGGTCCGCCTTGATCTGGGCGTCGGTGCGGCCCTGGGCCTTCTGGTCGGCGACGTACGCGGTCGTCGCGTCGCGGATCAGGTCCCAGGCGCTGGCGCAGGTGGACGCGCCGCAGTAGTTGGAGCCGTAACGGGCCTCGTTCCAGGGCACCTTGACCCAGGCGGCGACCTGGCCGTCCACCGAGTAGCGGCCCGAGGACTGCTTCTCGTAGTACTTCGCGAGGGACTCCTTGCCCGCCGCGTGCGAGAAGTACAGGTCCTGGAAGTGCTGCTGGTTGTAGTCGGCCTGCCAGGCGGTCGAGTTGTCGTTCGCCCGGTCCGGCGCGGCGATGGTGTTGTGCGCCGGTCCCGCCGTGCCGCCGTACTTGGTGACCGGCGGCTTCGGCCCGTCGGGGCCGTCCGGGTCGTACTGCGTGGTGCTGTCCACCGTGTCGCCGAACTCGGCGAGGATGGTGAAGATCTTGTCGGTCCGCTCCCGGCCGAGCTCGACGTACTTGCTCTTCTTGCCCTTGCCGCCGCCGAGTTGGACGACCTGGGAGCCGTCGCGCTGCTGCACGCTCGCCTCGCCGGACACCACCTGCTGCAGGGCCGCGCTGTGCTCCGCGGCCTGCTGCTTGGTGAACGGGCCCGGCAGGTCGTGCGGTTCGCCGGCCGCCGGGTCGTGCGTGGCCGCCGCCTGGCCGGCGGTACCGGCCCGGTCCGGAGCCGCGGCGTACGCACCCGCGGCGGTGACGGCGGGTACGCCGAGCACGGCTATCGCGAGGGCCAGCGCGGCGGGTTGGGTGATCCTGCGCCGATTCTTCAAGATTCCTTGACCTCCCCTTGAGGGAAGCCATTGCACCGGAGTGACGACCGAAAAACCAGATCTTGACTTGCACATGAACCTGACAGTACGTTTGCCGGTTTCCGGGTACCGGCACCCCGCTCAGCGGACGGCACCAACGGCCGTGCGCGGAGCGCGCGTTGAGGGACCGGTCACATGTGCGACCCCGTGCGCCCCCCTGTGCACCGCACCGAAGGTAAGGTGACGCTTACCGGGCATCGGGCCGGGGCATCCGAACGGTGGGAGTCAGCTCCTGAGAGCTCGTCAGTCCGTGCGTTCCCGTCAGTGCCCGCCGGTGAACCCCCGCACCGGCGTACCCCCGAGGACGGATCCCTCATGCCACGACCCACGATCGCGCAGGTCGCCTACGGTTCCCTGACCGTCGTCCTGACCACGGTGGCGCTCCTGCTGGCCACCGACGCCCGCTCCGGGGCCGCCGTCGCGGGCCTGGCCGCGGCCGGGCTCCTGGCCGGGCTGCTCATGGCGACGGCGCTGGCCCCCCGCGGCCGCCGCGCCGGCGCCGCTGCCGCGGCCACCGCCCACGTGCCGGCCGCGGACCCCACGGCCGGGCGCGAGCCGGTGGCGGCCGGGATGTCGGTGCCGCGCGCCCGCGTCTCCCCGTCCGCCGAGCGCCGGGTCACCGCGCACTCCCTGCGCCGCTGAGAGCCGCCGGCGGCCGGTTCCCGGTGCCCGGCGGCCCTCAGCGGCGCAGCCCCCCGACACGCCTACAGGGCGGCCACGACCACGGTCCTGGCCGCCTTGTCGTGCAGGCACTGCCGGTAGGGCCGGTCCCACAGGCACCACAGCGCGTTCAGCAGCCAGAACAGCGGGCCGACCAGCACCACCGTGAGCACGCCGGGCAGCGCGTAGACCGCCGCCCGGGTCCAGCCCGCGGAGCCCGGCACGTCGCCGTCGGACAGCCGCGCGGCGCGGATGCGCACCGCCATCTTTCCCAGTGTCTGCCCGCGGGCGGCCGTCATGCCGCCCTCGTACGCGAAGTACAGGACAAACATCAGGATGCCGACCAGGACCTGCCTGCCGTACGGGACGTCGTCCGGGTGCCGTACGCCGCCGCCGAGGAGCGCGCCGGACACCACCGCGTCGATCACCACCAGCACCCCGGTGTCGACCACCCGGGCCAGGAAGCGCTGCGCGGGCGTGGCGAGCGGGGCCATCCCCGCCGGTGGGTCAGCGGTCATGGCTGATGAGTAAATCAGCCGTCCGGGTGACGGTACAGGGTGCCGGCAGCCCTCCCGGCGCACCGTCAGGTCGCGTCGACCACCACGGTCTTCGCCGCCTTGTCCTGCAGGCCCTGCTTGTACGGCTTGTCGAACAGCACCGTGAGCCCGATGATCACGAACCACACGCAGCTGCAGCAGAACGCCGGCAGCCACAGGATCGCGGCGCGCACCGCGGACGCGTTCTGGGTGGGCACGTTGCCGTTCTCGAGCATCGCCGCGCGCAGGCCCATCAGCCGCTTCCCCAGCGTCTGCCCGGTGGCACGGGTCATCAGGAACTCGTACAGGAAGCCGATCCCGGCCGTGAACACCCCGCCGACCGCCGACCGCCCGGCGGTGAAGTCGTCGTTCTGCAGGCCCACCGCGGCCCAGTCCAGCAGGAACGACGGGATGAGCACGATGATGATGTCGATGATCCGGGCGAACAGCCGCCTGCCGCCCGGCGCCAGCGGCGGCATCCCCGCCAGCGGGTCCTGGCCGCCGTACGGGCCGCCCTCGTACGGGTTCTGACCGGACGGCGGCCCCTGGCCGTAGGGCCCGCCGGGACCGCCACCGTACGGGCCGCCGGAACCGCCGGGACCGCCACCGTACGGGCCGCTGTCGCCGCCGTAGGGACCCCCGCCGCCGGGAGGCGGAGCACCGTGGGGGCCCGAGTAGGGATTGCCGGGCGGCGGCTGGTTCGGGGGCTGGTTCGGCGGTTCGTTCGGGGGCTGGTCGGGGGGCGGCTGGTCGGTGCTCATGCCCCGAGTGAAACCCGGGCCCGGGACGCCCGCCCGCCGCGAGGCCCGTTCGGGGTACGGCGCGGGGGGCCGTCAGTCGCCGGCGACGAAGGTCCTGGCTGCCTTGTCGTGGAGGCCCTGCTTCCAGGGCCGGTCGAACAGGCCCCACGCGCTCGCCAGCAGGCCGACGACGGTCAGGTCGAACAGCGTGCGCGTCGCCCAGCGGCGCAGGCTCACCCCGAACCCGGGCGGCAGCTGCGAGTCGATGTCCAGCACCCTGAGCCCGACGAGTTTCTTGCCGAGGGTACGGCCCCACCTGGCGTTCGGCAGTACTTCCAGCAGCAGCCCGGCCACGAGCAGCACGCCGACGACGGCGGCCAGTTCGGCGCCTGTCGTGCCGTCCAGCAGCCACACCTTCACGGTCTCCCCGGTCAGCTTCGCCTGGTCGACCTTGTCCTTGGCGTGGTGGTAGGCCGCCGTCCCCAGCGGGACCGCGGCCGCACCGGTGAGCGCGGCGAGCAGCACACCGTCGATCACCCGGGCGGCGAACCGCCGCACCAGCCCGCCCGGCCGGTCCTGCCGCTGCGACGCCCCGAACGGGTCGCTGGGCACCGGCCGCCACGGCGGCTGCGCCAGGTCGTGCACCTGCGCGGCCCACGGAGCGGCCGGCCGCTCGGCGGCGGCGCCCTGACCGGACCGGGCCGGCTGTGCGGAGGGGCCGGCCTGCTCGGGCCACTCCTGCGGCACGGACTGCGGCTGGACCTGGTGCGGGACGGCGGGCACGGCGGGCGGCGACGGCTGCGCCGCCTGGGCGTGCTGTGCGGGCCGGGCGGACGGTGCGGAGGGCGCCGCGGAGGCGGCCTGCGCGGACCCGGCGGCGGGGGCGGCCTGCCCGGCCTGGGGCTCCTGCGCGGCGGACTGGGTGCCGCGGCCGGCGGCTGCCGCCTGCTCGGCACCCCAGGAGATGCGCGGCAGTTGCGTCCCCGGCCGGTCCATCGACGGCCACGCGGGCGCGCCGCCCTGCCCGTCCGCGGCACGCGGGTCGGGCGCGGCACCGCCCGGTGCGCCGCCCTGCGCCGGCACGCCGGGCCCGGAGTCGGACCGGGGTGCCCGCGGGTCCTCGTCGAGGAACATCGGCCCGGACTCGTCGGCGGCCCGGTCAGCGTCCGGGCGCGCGGGTGCCGCCGGCGGACCGGGCACGGAACCCGCGGCGGCGGGCCACGCGGTGGCCGCCGCGGCACCGGAGCCGCCGGCCGCCTGCTCCGGCGTGGTGTCGAGCGGCGCGGGCCGGCTGGTTCCGGGCACCCAGGCCGAACCGTTCCAGTAGCGGATGTAGTTCGGGATCGACGGGTCCGGGTAGTAGCCCGGAGCCGGGGACGGGGAGGACGGCGACGGTGAAGAACCGGAGGAGCCAGAAGGTGGTGCGCTCATGGTTCACGGTTTCCGTATCTGCTCGGCCGGGGGTGTGCGTCCACATCTACCAGACCCGCGCACGCGGCGGGCCCACCGTGCCGGACACGGCTGGGGATGACGCGGACGACGCGCCCACCGGGGCGGACGGGGCGTCGGTTCGTCCTTACCCTCATGGCCCTCCCGCTGCCCAAGGTTCGGGAAATTTGAAGCGAATCACGGCAACCCGCGTAATGGTGGGAGAGGCACGCGCTCTCTTCCAGGTGCAGGGCCCCGTGAGCGGACCGGCCCGGGGCCATCGCGCCGAGGGAAAGGACGTCGACAGATGCAGACCGTGGTGGAACGCGAACTCGAAATGCAGCTCGTGCTGTCACCGGAGCGCAGCATTCCGGTACCGGCCCGGCTCGCCTATCGCGCGGACGACCCGTACGCCGTGCACATCACCTTCCACGTGGGGTCGGACACGCCGGTGAACTGGACGTTCGCCCGCGAGCTGATCGTGGAGGGGGTGTTCCGGCCGTGCGGGCACGGCGACGTGCGGATCTGGCCGACCAAGGTCAACGGCCACAGCGTGATCTGCCTGGCGCTCAGCTCCCCGGACGGCGACGCGCTGCTGGAGGCGCCGTCGTCACCGGTGGCCGCCTGGCTGGAGCGCACGCTGCGGATCGTCGCGCCGGGCACCGAGCACGAGCAGCTCGGCATGGACGACGGGCTCAGCCGGTTGCTGGCCCCGGTCGCCGGGGACGAGTTGTGGCTGAGCGACCCGTGGACCACCGGCACCGACGACACCCCGGACGCGAGTGCGTAGCGCGGGAGGAGCGGCGCAGGGCACCGCGCGGCGGGTCAGAACAGCTTGCCGGGGTTGAGCAGTCCGAGCGGGTCGAGCACCGCCTTGATACCGCGCTGCACCTCGACCCCGGTCTCGCCCAGTTCGCGCGCCAGCCAGTCGCGCTTGAGCAGGCCGACGCCGTGCTCGCCGGTGATGGTGCCGCCGAGTTCCAGCCCCAGCGCCATGATCGCGTCGAAGGCCTCGCGGGCGCGCCGGGTCTGGTCGGGGTCGTGCGGGTCGAAGCACACCACCGGGTGGGTGTTGCCGTCGCCGGCGTGCGCGCACACCCCGATGGTCAGGGCGTGCTTCCGCGCGACCTCCGCGACACCGTCGAGCATGTCGCCGAGGCGGCCGCGCGGCACGCAGACGTCGTCGATCATCGTGGAGGGCGCCAGCCGTTCCAGCGCCGGCAGCGCCAACCGGCGTGCCTGGAGCAGGAGTTCGGACTCCGCCTGGTCCTCGGCCGGCACCACGGCGGTGGCGCCGGCGGCGGTGCACAGCGCGCCGACGGCCGCGAGGTCGGCGGCCGGGTCCGGGGTGTCGAAGGCGGCGAGCAGCAGCGCCTCGGTCGACTCCGGAAGGCCCATGCGCGCCAGCGCGTTGACCGCGCGGACGCTGGTGCCGTCCATCAGCTCCAGCAGGGACGGCGTGTGGCCGCGCGCCATGATCGAGCAGACCGCGGCGCTCGCCGCGGCGGCGGACGGGAACTCCGCGACCATCGCGAGCTGCGGCGGCGGTGCGGGCCGCAGTCCGAGCACCGCCTTGACCACGATGCCGAGGGTGCCCTCGGAGCCGACGAACAGCCGCGTCAGGTCGTAGCCGGCGACGCCCTTGGCGGTGCGCCGCCCGGTGGTCAGCAGCCGCCCGTCGGCGAGCACGACCTCCAGGCCCAGCACGTACTCCGCGGTGACGCCGTACTTCACGCAGCACAGACCGCCGGCGCCGGTGCCGATGTTCCCGCCGATGGTGCACTCCTGCCAGCTGGAGGGGTCCGGCGGGAAGCACAGGCCGTGCTCGGCGGCGGCCCGGGACAGCGCGGCGTTGACGACGCCCGGTTCGACGACCGCGGTCCGCTCGACCGGGTCGATCTCCAGGATCCGGTCCATCGCGGCCAGCGACAGCACGACACAGCCGTCCACCGCGTTGGCCCCGCCGGACAGCCCGGTCCTGGCGCCCTGCGGCACGACGGGCACGCGCAGCGCGGTCGCCGTGCGCATCACGTGGCGCACCTGGTCGGCCGTGCGGGGCAGCACCACGACGGCCGGCACGCCGGCGTCGGAGAACGCCGCCTGGTCGCGGGCGTATGCGGCGGTGACGTCGGGGTCGGTGAGGACGGCCTCGGCCGGGACGCCCTCGCGCAGCCGGGCGATCAGTTCGCGCATGCCCTCAGCCTGTCACCGCCGACCGGCGCGTGGAAGGCCGTCCGGCCGGTGCCGGGCCACGACACCCGGCGCCCGGGAGTCCGGGCCGCCGGGTGTCGGTGCGGGGCGCTCGTCGAGGTGGCGGAGCTCGGCGGTCAGAGGTTGCCGCGGCGCTCCTGCTCGCGCTCGATCGCCTCGAACAGGGCCTTGAAGTTGCCCTTGCCGAAGCCCATGGAGCCGTGCCGCTCGATCATCTCGAAGAACACCGTCGGGCGGTCCTGGACCGGCTTGGTGAAGATCTGCAGCAGGTAGCCGTCCTCGTCGCGGTCGGCCAGGATCTTCAGCTCGCGCAGGGTGTCCACCGGCACGCGGGTGTCGCCCACCCACTCGCCGAGGGTGTCGTAGTACGAGTCCGGGGTGTCCAGGAACTCCACGCCCGCGGCCCGCATCGCGCGCACGGAGGCCACGATGTCGTTGGTGGCGAGCGCGATGTGCTGCACGCCGGGGCCGCCGTAGAACTCCAGGTACTCGTCGATCTGCGACTTCTTCTTGCCCACCGCAGGCTCGTTGAGCGGGAACTTCACCTTGAGCGTGCCGTCGGCGACGACCTTGGACATCAGCGCGGAGTACTCGGTGGCGATGTCGTCGCCCACGAACTCCTTCATGTTGGTGAAGCCCATGACCTGGTTGTAGAAGCGCACCCACTCGTCCATGCGGCCGAGTTCGACGTTGCCGACGCAGTGGTCGATGGCCTGGAAGAAGCGGTGCGCCGGCGGCTCGACCAGCGGGGCGACGGCCGCGAAGCCCGGCAGGTAGGGGCCGTCGTAGCCGGATCGGTCGACCAGCGTGTGCCGGGTCTGCCCGTAGGTGGCGATCGCGGCGAGCACGACCGTGCCGTTCTCGTCCTTGAGCTCGTACGGCTCCTGGAGGCCGGTCGCGCCGTGCTCGACGGCGTACGCGTAGGCGGCGCGGGCGTCCGGCACCTCGATCGCGAGGTCGACCACGCCGTCGCCGTGCGCGGCGACGTGCTCGGCGAGGAACCGGCCGTGGTCGGTCGACGGCCTGATGACGGAGGTGAAGACGAAGCGGGCGCCGCCCGACTCCAGGACGTAGGTGGCGGTCTCACGACTGCCGGTCTCCGGCCCGGAGTACGCGACGCGGCGCATCCCGAACGCGGTGGAGTAGTAGTGCGCCGCCTGCTTCGCGTTGCCCACCGCGAACACGACGGCGTCCATGCCCTTTACCGGGAATGCATCCTTCTCAGTCATGGGAAAAGCGTCTCCCGGGGGCTCAGAGTGCGCAATAGTTCACGATTGCGCTGGACAGCTTGTCCAGTCGGCGCCACGATCATCGGGACAATCTGTGCAGTATGACCACAGGAGGCGGCGGGATGGGGATCGACGCGCTGGACGGCAGGCTGATCACCCTGCTGGACCAGGAGCCGCGGGTGGGGGTCCTGGAGGCGTCACGGCGGCTCGGCGTGGCACGCGGCACGGTCCAGGCGCGGCTCGACCGGCTCCAGGCGACCGGGGTCGTCCGGGGCTTCGGGCCGCAGGTCGACCCGGCCGCGCTCGGCTACCCCGTGACCGCGTTCGCGACCCTGGAGATCCGCCAGGGCCAGGGCCCCGACGTGCGTGCCCATCTGGCCACCGTGCCCGAGGTGCTGGAGCTGCACACCACCACCGGCGAGGGCGACATGCTGTGCCGGCTGGTCGCGCGGTCCAACGCCGATCTGCAGCGGGTCATCGACCGGGTGGTCGGCTTCGCGGGCATCGTGCGGGCGTCCACCGCGATCGTCATGGAGAACCCGGTGCCGCTGCGGATCATCCCGCTGGTCGAGCAGGCCGCGCAGGACGGGTAGGCCGCGCGGGACGCGTGGACCGTCCGGTGGCACGGTCCCGGGCCGGCGGCGGTCCCGGGCTCCCGCGGTGTTCCCACTCCCCCGGGCCGCCGCCCGTCCACAATGCAAAGGCTTTTTGCAAAGAACCCTTGCAAAGACTCTTTGCATCTTCGTACGCTGAGTCCGTGCCCGACACCCCGAAGGCCCGACCGGCCGCCCACGACGACACCGACACCCCGGCCCTGGACCCGCGCTCGCTGCGCGGCCTGGCCCATCCGCTGCGGATGCAGCTGCTCGCGATGCTGCGCGAGGACGGCCCCGCGACCGCGTCGGGGCTCGCCGCCCGGCTCGGCGAGTCCAGCGGCGCCACCAGCTACCACCTGCGCCAACTCGCCTCGTACGGCTTCGTCGAGGACGACCCGGACCGCGGCACCGCCCGTGAGCGCTGGTGGAAGGCGGTGCACCGCGGCAGCCGCGTCGAGAGCTTCGAGGAGTTCGACCGGCACCCGGACCCCGAGGTCCGCGGCGCCCTCACGACGTTCCTGCACCACCACGCGGCGAGCCACGCCGAGCAGCTCAGCACCTGGCTCGGCACCATGCAGGACTGGCCGGAGGAGTGGCGCGGCGCCTGGGACATCAGCGACTTCACGGTCCGCCTGACCCCCGAACTGGCCCGCGAACTGGGCGAGAAGGTCCACGCGCTGATCACCGGCTACCGCGACCGGGTGCCCGAGCAGACCGAGGACAGCGCGCGCGTGCGGATCCACTTCCACGCGTTCCCGCGCCGCACCGACTGACCGGGCATCCGGCACGGCCGGGCGCCCGCACCGGACACCGCACACCACTCACAGGGGGATCACCATGCCGACACCCGGCACCGACCGGCGCCCGCTGGCGCTGCTGCTGACCGCGAACGTGGTCTCGATCGCCGGCAGCATGCTCACCGTCGTCGCCATACCGTGGTTCGTCCTGGACACCACCGGGAGCCCGGCGCGGGCGGGCCTGACCGCCTTCGCCGCGACGCTGCCGGTGGTGCTCGCCGCACTGCTCGGCGGCCCGCTCATCGACCGGCTGGGGCTGGCGGTCAGCAGCGTCGCCTCGGACGCCGTGTCCGCGGTCGCGGTCGCCGCCGTGCCGCTGCTGCACATGTCCGGCCACCTGTCGTACGGCGCGCTGCTGGCCCTGGTCGCCGTCGCGGGGCTGTTCCACGCGCCGGGCGAGACCGCCCGCGAGGTGCTGATGCCGCGGCTGGCGGAACGGGCCGGCACCACGATCGCGCGGGCGTCCAGCGCCTACGAGAGCGCCTCGCGCGGCGCCCGCATGCTCGGGGCGCCGCTGGCCGGCGTGCTCATCGCGGCGGTCGGCGCGGCGGACGTGCTGCTGGTCGACGCGGCCACGTACGCCTTCTCCGCACTGCTCATCGGGTTCGGAGTGCGGGAGGGGCGGCGGCCGGCGGACGAGGCGAAGGGCGCCGGCGGGCCCGTCACGCTCGCCGGGTACGGGGCGGAGCTGCGCGAGGGCTACGCGTTCCTGCTGCGGGCCCGGCTGCTGTTCGCGGTCGTGGCGATGGTGATGGTCACCAACGCGCTGGACCAGGCGTGGTCGTCGGTGCTGCTGCCGGTGGACGCCCGGCGGCACCTCGGCGGTTCGCTCAGCGTCGGCGTGATCTCCGGGACCTTCGCCGCGGCCGCGCTCGCCGGCTCGCTGCTGTACGGGGCGTTCGGCCAGCGGCTGTCCCCACGCGCCCTGTACATCGGGGCGTTCATCGTGTGCGGCTTCCCGCGGACCGCGGTCGGCGCGTTCGTGCCGGGCCTGACCCCGATGGTGGTCACCTGCGCCGTCTGCGGGCTGGCCGCCGGGGTGCTCAACCCGATCATCGGCACCGAGATGGTCCGGCTGGTCCCGGAGCGGCTGCGCAGCCGGGTGTTCGGCGCGGTGACGTCGGGCGTGCTGGTCGCGGTGCCGCTGGGCGGGCTGCTGGGCGGCTACGTCGTGCAGTACGCCGGGCTGCGGGCCGGCATGGCCGCGGTGAGCGCGGCCTACCTGCTGACCACGCTCAGCCCGCTGGTGCTGCCCGCGTTCCGCGCCTGGGAGACGGCTCCCGTGACCTCACCCGTGCCGGCGGAACCCGCGTCCGCCTCCGCGCCCGCGTCCCGCTAGCGGCCGCGCCCGGGCCCGCCGTCCCCGGCCGCGGGCCCGGGCGCGACCGCTGCCACTGCCGCGCTCGTGGTCCTGGTCCTGGTCCTGGGTCCTGCTCCTGGTGCGCGGCTCAGCACACCGGCGTCGGCTGCCCGGCGCGCAGCGCGGACAGGGCCGACAGCGCGCCGTCGAGCGTGGTGACGGGGACCAGCTTCAGTCCGGAGGGCAGCTCGGCCTTGGCGTCCGAGCACTCGTCCTTCGGCACCAGGAAGACGGTGGCGCCGTCGCGCCGGGCGGCCTGTTCCTTCAGCGGCACGCCGCCGACCGCGCCGACCTTCCCGGACCCGTCGATCGTGCCGGTGCCGGCGATGGTGCGGCCGCCGGTGAGGTCGCCGCCGTGCCCGTCGCCGTCGATCTTGTCGATGATGCCGAGGCTGAACAGCAGGCCCGCGCTGGGCCCGCCGACGTCGGCCAGCCGCAGCGTGACGTGGACCTGGGACGGCGACAGCCCGATGTGCTTGAGCGCCGCCGTGGTGGCGTCCGCCTGCGACTGCTCCATCTGCTGCTGGTTGGCCTTCTCGATCTCCTTGACCGAGCCGCCGCTGGGGTAGACCGAGTCCCGCGGCATCGCGGCCTGGCTCTTCTTGAACCAGGCCCGCCACACGTCGATGAAGTGCACGGACGCGTTGGGCGCGGTGGCCTGGATGGTCACCAGCCGCAGCTGCCCGGTGGTGGTGCGCACCGGCACGCCGGTGACCGTGATGACCTGCGTGCCGTTGTCCGCGCCCAGCACGTTCGCGGTCAGGCCCGGCTCGACGATGGAGATCGGCAGCGGTGCGAACGCGGCCACGGCGAACAGGGCGGCCAGGACCGCGGCGCACACGGAGAGCACCACGGAACGGCGGGAGAGGTTCGGCATGGGCCAGACCCTAGTTCACCCCGGGACCCGCACTCACCTCCAGGCCCCCGCCGGGGGCCCGCCAGGCCCGTTACCGCAGGGCGTCGGCGACCTCCAGCGCCGCCTCCACGACTCGGGCCCCGACCCGCTCGGGCACGGAGTCCGCGAGCATCACCACGCCGACGCTGCCCTCCACCCCGGGCACGCCCAGCAGCGGGGCGGCGGCGCCGCTGGCCCCCGCCTCCAGCTCGCCGGAGGTGATCACGTAGCGGAGCCGGCTGACGGCGCCGCCCGCGCCCAGCACGGGGTCGCCGGGGTCCCCCGCCGGGACCGGGTCGGCGAGGGCCCTGCCGTCGGCCACCGCGGCCTCCAGGATGCGCACCGCGGGCGTGCCCAGCTGCTCCTGCTCCCCCGCCGTGTCCTCGGGCGCCGGCCCGTCCTCGGCGAAGCGCTCCCAGCTGCCGCCGTCCGCGGTCGGCTGCATGCCGCGGCCGGCCAGGATCGCCCGGCCGGCCGCGCCGCGGTCCAGCGGGTGCCGGAAGCCGGTGCGGTAGGCGACGTGGTAGTCGGTCCAGGTGGGCTCGACGACGGCGACGGCCAGCGCCTCGGTGCCGTCGACCAGCGTGAGGTGGGCGGTGGCGCCGATGTCGTCGGCCAGGGAGCGCAGCGCGGGCAGCGCGGCCTCGCGCAGCAACGGGTGCACCTGGTGGGCCAGCCCCAGCACGCCGAGCCCGACCCGGGCCCGGCCGCCGAGGTCGCGGCGCACCAGCGAGTGCTGCTCCAGCGTCGCCAGCAGCCGGTAGACCACGGTGCGGTTGACGCCGAGTTTGGCGGCCAGTTCGGTCACGGTCAGGCCGTGATCGGTGTCGGCGAGCAACTTCAGGACCCGCAGGCCCCGGTCGAGCGTTTGAGACGTCTCCGCGGTCACGACGCCCCCTCCTCGTGAAATCGGCGGCGCATCTCACGGTGGAACGCCCTGCCGGTCCCGCGGCAGTGCGCGCGGAGAGGCCACCGGTTGGTGTCGGCAAACCGGCTGCGCTCCGCGGCTGCTCTGCCACGGCGCGTGCGTGACCGGCACCGTAGCGACCGAGTACCGCTCAGCGGAAGAGGTCGTCCACAATCCGGGCGCTGTTTGACCCGACTTTGAGGTTCGGCGGCGGAGCGTTCACGGCAATCCGGCCGACATCACCGCATACGGGTGGCCCACTCCCTGACCTTCTTGATGCGCTCGCCGAGCTGCCCCGCGGTGGCCTCCGCGCTCGGCGGTCCGCCGCACACCCGGCGCAGCTCGTTGTGGATCACGCCGTGCGGTTTGCCGCTCTGGTGGTTGTACGCGGCGACCAGGGTGTTGAGTTCCTTGCGCAGTTCCAGCAGCTGGCGGTGGGTGACCACCGGGCGCCGCTCGGCGGGCAGTTCGAGCAGATCCGCCTCGTCCGCCGGTTTCTTCCTGCTGTGGGCGATCTGCCGGGCCTGCCGCTTCTGCAGCAGTATCTGCACCTGGTCGGGTTCCAGCAGGCCGGGGATGCCGAGGTAGTCCTGCTCCTCCTCGCTGCCGGGGTGCGCCTGCATGCCGAACTCGGCGCCGTCGTACAGCACCCGGTCGAAGACCGCGTCGGACTCCAGCGCCTCGAACGGCAGCATGTCGTCCTCGGTCGCCTCGTCCTCGGCCCGCTCCGCGTCGGCGAGGAGCTGGTCCTCCTCGGCGAACACGTCGTCCTCGCCGTGCTTCTTCGGCTTGTCGAGCACGTGGTCGCGCTCGACCTCCATCTCGGAGGCGAACTCCAGCAGCATCGGGATGGTCGGCAGGAACACCGACGCGGTCTCACCGCGTCGCCGCGACCGCACGAACCGGCCGACGGCCTGCGCGAAGAACAGCGGCGTCGAGATCGTCGTGGCGTACACGCCGACGGCCAGCCGCGGCACGTCGACGCCCTCGGACACCATCCGGACCGCGACCATCCAGCGGTCCTCGCTCGCGCTGAACTCCTCGATGCGCTTGGACGCCCCCGCGTCGTCGGAGAGCACCACCGTGGCCTTGTGGCCGGTGAGTTCCCTGATCTGCTTGGCATAGGCGCGGGCCGAGTCCTGGTCGGTGGCGATCACCAGGCCGCCGGCGTCCGGGATGCCCTTGCGGACCTCGGTGAGCCGCTGGTCCGCGGCCTTGAGCACGTTGGGGATCCACTCCCCCGTCGGCGCCAGCGCGGTGCGCCACGCCTGGCCGATGGCGTCCCGGGTCATCGGCTCGCCCAGCCGTGCCGACAGCTCGTCGCCGGCCTTCGTGCGCCAGCGCATGGTGCCGCTGTAGCTGAGGAAGATCACCGGGCGGACCACGCCGTCGTTCAGCGCGTTGCCGTATCCGTACGTGTAGTCGGCGGAGGAGCGGCGGATGCCGTCGTTGCCCTCCTCGTACGTCACGAACGGGATCGGGTTGGTGTCCGAGCGGAACGGCGTGCCGGTCAGCGCCAGGCGGCGGGTGGCCGGCTCGAACGCCTCCAGGCACGCCTCGCCCCAGGACTTGCTGTCGCCGGCGTGGTGGATCTCGTCGAGGATCACCAGGGTCTTGCGCTGCTCGCACCGGTTGCGGTGCAGCATCGGCCGCACGCCGACGCCCGCGTACGTCACGGCGACGCCGTGGAACTCCCGGCCCACCGGGCCCGCGCTGTAGTCCGGGTCGAGCCGGATCCCTATCCGCGCGGCGGCGTCCGCCCACTGCGTCTTGAGGTGCTCGGTCGGCGCGACGACGGTGATCTGCTGCACCAGGTGGTTGTGCAGCAGGTACGAGGCGAGGGTCAGCGCGAAGGTCGTCTTGCCGGCGCCGGGGGTGGCCACCGCCAGGAAGTCCCGTGGTTGCTGGGCCACATACGCGTCGATGGCGCCCTGCTGCCAGGCCCGCAGCTTGTTGGCCGTGCCCCAGGGGGCGCGGCCGGGGAAGGCCGGGGAGAGGTGGTGGGACGGATGCGACGGGTGCGAGGCGGCGGTAGTCACGGTCTCCACGGGGGTCGGTCACTTCGGCGGGCGCGGGCCCACCCGTACGAAAACCGCCTCAGCCTACCGGCCGCCGGGCGGCGTCCGCGGAACGACGCCGCCTGCCGCGGCCCGTGCGAGCGACATCACATCCGGGCCCTGGCGGGGCGGCCGCGGGCCCCGGGCCGGACCCGGACAGCACATCGGCCAGCACATCGGCCAGGAGATCGGCCAGGAGATCGGCCAGGAGATCGGTCGGGCCCCGGCAGGACCCGACAGACCCGCCGGACCCCGGCAGGACCCGTTCAGGACTCCGGTCAGGGCGCGGGCCGCAGGCGGCGCGCGACGCCCGCGCCCAGCAGTGCCAGCACCGCCGAGGGCACGAACACGGCCGCGAAGGCCGCCGGGTGGTGCGCCGTGGCGGCCGCCGTCACCGTCTCCGTGGCCGGGGCGAGGGAGCCGCCGCCGAGCGCGGAGAAGACGGTGCCGGCCGCGGCCACCAGCAGGACGTTGGAGAGCGAGTCGCTGACCTGGAGGGCCGCCGAGTTGGCGCCCGCGTCGCTGGGCGGCGAGACCTTCAGCAGCAGCACGCTCAGCGAGGAGATCACCAGGCCCATGCCGAGGCCGCCCACGCACCACGCCACCGCGACGATCACGGTGGGCACCGCGTGGTCCAGCGCCAGCGGCACGGCCGCGATCGCCACGGCCGACATCACCATGCCGGCCTGCACCAGCCGGTCCCGCACCGGCTCCAGGCGCGGCCGCGCCTGCACGTACGAGCCCAGCGCCCAGGTGAGGCCCCCGCCCGCCAGCGAGAGCCCGGCCAGGGTGGCCGACATCCCGCGCTCGGTGACGAGCATCAGGGGGATGAAGCTCTCCGCGGCCAGGAACGTGCCGGCCGCGATGCCGCGCATCAGCACGACCGTGGGCAGGCCGCGCACCGCGCGGAAGGTGCCGGCGGGCAGCAGCCGCACCGCGGCGGGCACCAGCAGCCCCGCGCCGGCCACCGCGGGCACGACGGACAGCGGCCGCAGGTCCTGCCCGGCGTACTGCAGCAGCACCGCGCCGGCCGCGAGGGCCACCGCGAGCCAGATGCGGCGGCCGTCCATCGGCGGGCGCGCGCCGCCGGCCGGCTCGTGGGCGGTGCGCCGCAGCGCGGGCAGCATCACCACCAGCGGCAGCAGCACCAGGACCGGGATCGCCAGGAACACCCAGCGCCAGCCGAGCTGCTCGGTGACCGTGCCGGACACCAGCGGGCCCACGATCGACGGCACGACCCATGACGCGGCGAACGCGGCCATCACCGACGGCCGCAGCCGCTCGGGATAGGCGCGGCCCACCACCACGTACAGGGCCACGATCACCAGCCCGCCGCCGAGCCCCTGCACGGCCCGCCCCAGGACGAACACGCCCATGGTGTGCGCGGTGCCGCTGACGATCAGACCGGCCGCGAACCCGGCGATGCCTGCGGTCAGCGGCGGCAGCGGGCCGCCGCGGTCGCACCACTGGCCGCTGACCACCATCGCCAGCAGCGAGGTCGTGAAGTACCCGGAGAATGCGAACGCGTACAGGCCCAGCCCGTGCAGGTCCCGCGCCGCGATGGGCATCGCCGTGCCGACGGCGGTCGCCTCGAAGGCGATCATCAGCACCACCGAGACGATGCCGAGGGTCAGCGCACGGTACGTCCGGCCCATGACGCCGGATGCGCCGTCGTCGAGGGGGCCGACGGGGCCGCCGGAGCCGAGGGGATCGCCGGAATCGCCGCCGGCACCCTCGACGCCACGTATCCGCTGGTCACCCAGCTGCCTCTGCTTGGCCCGTGCAACAGTCACCCGCCCAGGGTAAGGGGCGAACGCGATGTTCACCCCTGCCCGGCGACCGGTCCGCGTACGACTTTGGTCCTGGTCCCCGCGACCCCGATCGTGAACGCCGTATGTCAGTCCCGTGGCACCGCTCGCGCACCCGTTGACCCCACCCGCAGCCGCCCGCCATCGTTGAAGCACGCACCACGCACCACGCACCACGCGCACGGCCGTGTGCCCGAGTGGCTGAGGGGCTCGCCTGCAACGCGAGTTACACCGGTTCGAATCCGGTCACGGCCTCCACGATCCCGGTACGGGACGAGCGGCGGGTAGGCGCGCACGCGCCCGCCGCGCCTCGCCCGGCGCGGCCGGCGCCGCGTCACGGCGCGCTGCGCGGATGCCCTGTTCGAGTGGTGGGGCCGGCGACACGGGCGGGACGCCTGCACCGCTCAGCGGCCGGCGCATACCGTGACGCTGCGGACCGCAGGGTTCGCGGCCCACTCGGGAAGGCAGATCATGAGCGCGGACGCCAATCTCGCCACCGTCACGTCGGTCTACGAGGCGTTCGGACGCGGCGACGTGCAGGCCATCCTGGACGCTCTGAGCGACGACGTGAACTGGGCGACGGAGGCGGCGTCCACTGTCGTGCCCTGGTACGGCATGCGCTCGGGCAAGTCCGAGGTGAGGGCCTTCTTCGAGGATTTCGGCTCGACCATGGAGGTCGAGGAGTTCACTCCTGTGGCGTTCGCAGCGACCGGGACCGACGTGATGACCGTGGTGCGGCTGAAGGCCCGCCACCGGGTCGGCGGCCGGAGCGTTGCCATGCAGATGCACCACTGGTTCAGCTTCCGGGACGGACTCATCGCCCACCACCGCGCGACCGAGGACACGGCCCAGGTCGAGCCGCTCTTCCGTACCTGAACCGCCGGGGAGGGCCGGGGCGGCTGCATCCCTGCTCCCGTTGTGCATGATCCTGGTTACGGGGTCGTGACCGTATGGCGCAGAACGGTTGAGCGCGGCCGGTCGGGCTGGAATGCTCGTCCGTCGGACGGGGGCGTCCACCGGAAGGGGGCGGGCAATGGGAGACGTGGCACTGGAACGCGCCGTCGTGGTGATCACGGGCGTGATGGCGTCGGGCAAGTCGACGGTCGCCCAGTTGCTGGCGGAGCGGTTGCCGCGCGCGGTGCACGTGCGCGGCGACGTGTTCCGCCGGATGCTGGTGTCCGGACGGCACGACCTGGCGCCGCAGCACGACGAGGAGGCCGTGGAGCAACTGCGGCTGCGCTACCGCGTGTCGGCGTCCACCGCCGATCTGTACGCGGCGGCCGGCTGGACCGCGGTCGTGCAGGACGTGGTGCTCGGCGAGCACCTGGAGCCGTACCTGGCGGCGATCACCACCCGGCCGCTGTACCTGGTGGTGCTGGCGCCGTCGCAGGGGGCGGTCACCGAGCGCGAGGCGGGCCGGGCCAAGTCCGGGTACGGCTCGTGGACCGTCGGCGGCCTGGACAACATCCTGCGCCGGACCACGCCGCGGCTGGGCCTGTGGCTCGACAGCACCGGCCAGACCCCCGAGGAGACGGTCGACGCCATCCTCGACCGGCTCGTCGAGGCGCTCGTCAAGGGCTGAGCCGGTGCCGCGGCCGCCGGCCGTGGTCAGCTCGCGTCCGGCTGCCACTCGTCGTGCAGCAGCCCGAGCACCACCTCGTCCATCTCGCGCCCGTAGACCCAGGCGCGGCGGCGCATCAGGCCCTCCCGCTGGAAGCCGGCCCGCTCGGCCGCCGCGAGCATCGCGGCGTTGTCGGACAGCGTCTCGATCTGCAGCCGCCGCAGCCCGCGCACCGTGAAGCCGTACGTGCACAGGGCGCGCACGACGTCGCCCCCCAGCCCGCGGCCGCGGAACGACGGGCGGAGCCCCAGGCCCAGGTGGGCCGACCTGTGGTGCAGGTCGATGCTCCACAGCACCGCCATCCCGGCGAGCTCGTCCGAGGCCAACTCGACGACGGAGAAGGCCGCGAACCCGTCCGACGGTTCGCTCGTGTATCCGGCCTGCTCGGGCGTGGACGCGGGCCGCCACGGACGGCCGTCCGCACGGCTGTACCCGAGGACGTCGTTGTACATCTCCTCAAGGAGAACCGGCAGATCGCTCTCCTGCCGGGCCCGAAGCCCGACCTTCGCTCCTCGTATCATCAGGCCTTCCTAGCGGATTGGCCCACGCACGCGCACCTCAATTGGGCCAGCGGCGGGGAGGGTTCGCACCATAGGTTCAGGGCATGACGAACGCACCAGAGATTGCTTTCAGCTCGGCTCCGAAGCAGGCGGGCGCCAGGTGAGCGCCGGCGGCGGTGGCGTCGTGCGGCTGCGCGAGCTGCACCACGGGCGGGCACCCGGCGACCCGCTGGTCCTGCCCGGGCCCTGGGACGCGGCCAGCGCGCGGGTGTTCGCCGACGCCGGGTTCGAGGCGCTGGCCACGCCGAGCGCCGGCGTGGCCGCGGCGCTCGGATACGCGGACGGTGAAGGGACGCCGCCCGGGGAGATGTTCGCGGCGATCGCCCGCATCACGCGTGCGGTGGACGTGCCGGTGACGGCGGACGTCGAGGCCGGATACGGGCTGCCCGCCGCGGAGTTGGTGGAGCGGCTGCTGGAGGCGGGGGCCGTCGGGTGCAACCTGGAGGACTCGGACCCGGCGAGCCGGCGGCTCAAGGAGCCGCGGGAGCAGGCGGATCGGCTCGCGGAGGTGCGGGCGGCGGCGGGTGACGCGCTGTTCGTCAACGCGCGGATCGACACGTATCTGCGGGGCAGCGGCGACAGGACGACGGCGGCGGCGGTGGAACGCGGCGGGCTGTACGCCGCGGCCGGGGTGGACTGCGTGTACCCGATCATGGCGCCGCCGTCCCAACTGGGAACGCTCGCCGCGGAGATCGGCCTCCCCGTGAACGCCCTCTGCAAGGCGGGCGGCCCCGCGCCCGCGGAGCTCGGCGTCTTCGGCGCGACCCGCGTCACCTTCGGCGGCGGCCTCCACGCCCAATCCATGTCCACCCTCGCGGAATTCGCCTCCGCCATGCGCTGACCCGCCACCACCCCGCACGACCCCCGCCCCGGCAGGGGCGCGGGGAACGGCGCGACCAGCCACAGCGAACACGCACAACACCACCGCCCCGAAGGGGCAGTTCCGGCCACCGGCTGGTGGCCGGGACGGGAACCCTCAGCGGGAGGCGTTACGCGGGGGGTTTGACGACGGCGGCCTGGGGGCGGATGGGGAGGCGGGTGACGGGGCGGCCCGTCGCGGCCCGGACCGCCGCGGCCACGGCCGCGGGGGACGTCACGACGGGCACCGCCGAGACGGCCTTCGCCCCGAACGGCGCGACCACGTCGCGTTCCTCCACCAGCTTCACGATGCGGACGTCGGGCGCGTCGAGCGCCGTCGGCAGCGGGTAGCCCGTCAGGCTCGGGCGCTTGACGATGCCGCGCGGAGCCCTGAGGTCCTCCATGAGCGCCATGCCCACGCCCTGCGTCACCCCGGCCTCGATGCGCGCGGCGAGCTGCCGAGGGTTGAGGATCCGGCCCACGTCCTGCGCGACGGCCAGCTCCACCACCCGCACCGACCCGAGCTCGATGTCGACGTCGACCACCGCCCGCACCGCGCAGAACGTGAGGCCGACGAACGCGTCGCCCTGCCCGTTCTCGTCGAGCCGGTCCGTGGGGTGCGGCCGGCACTGCGCCGTCGCCCACAGCTCCTTGCCGTCGAGCGTCTCGGCGACCGTCGTCGACAGCACACCGTCGTACGAGGTGATCTTGCCGTCGGCGATGCTGAGCAGCTCCACGGACATGCCGAACTTCGCGGCCAGCGGCTGCAGCAGCTGCGTGCGGACCATCTTCGCGGCCCGCTCCACCGCCCCGCCGGACACCCACGTGTGGCGGCCGCGGGCGGCCGGGCCCGCGGGCGGCTGGTCGGTGTCGGACGGCAGCACCCGCACGTCCTCGACGCCGAGCACCTCCTGGACGATCTGCCGCGCGAGCGTCGTGAAGCCCTGGCCGGTGTCGACGGCCGCACAGATGACGGTGGCCTGGCCGTCGTGGACCCGGACGGTCGCCGTGGACACCTCGTCGGTGCCCTCGGCGCCCAGCACGTGCACCATGCCGAGCGCGTAGCCCACACCTCGCCGCACCGCGCCCGGTTCGCCCGCGCCGGACAGCCCGCCGGGCAGCAGCCACTGGGACTCGTCGTCGCCGTCGGGCAGCGGCGGCAGGTCGGCGTCGCGGACGGCCTTGAGGAGTTCGCCGACGGGCGCCGGGCAGGTCACGGTCTGCCCGGTGGGCAGCAGGTCGCCGGTCGCCAGCACGTTGCGCATCCGCACCTCGGCCGGTTCCAGGCCGAGTTTGGCGGCGAGCTTGTCCATCTGGCCCTCGTAGGCCGCGCACACCTGCATCGCGCCCTCGCCGCGGACGTGCCCGGACGGCGGGTTGTTGGTGCGCACCGCCCAGCCCTCGACGAACACGTGCGGCACCACGTACGGGCCGGCCGCGAAGGACACCGCGGCGGCCAGCGCGTCGGAGGACGCGTCCGCGTACGCCCCGGCGTCCAGCAGGATCTGCGCCTCGACCTTCACCAACCGCCCCTCGGCGTCGGCGTGGTGGCGGTAGCGCAGCAGGGTGGGGTGGCGGTGGGCGTGGCCGAGGAAGGACTCCTCGCGGGTGGCCACGAACTTCACCGGGCAGCCGGTCCTCAGCGCGAGCAGGCCGAGCGGGAGCTGGACGCCGGAGTCCTCGCGGTCGCCCATCGCGCCGGGCACGCCGGTGACGACGACCTTGACCCGGTCGGCCTCCAGGCCGAAGCAGGCCGCGGCGAGGTCGCGGTCGGCGTGCGGATCGGTCGACGCGACGTACAGCTCGACGCCGCCGTCCGGGCGCGGCACCGCGAGGCCCGCCTCGGCACCGATCGGCGCGGGGTCCTGGCGGCCGACGCGGTACAGGCCCTCGACGACGATCTCGCCGGTCGCGTCGGGGTCGCCGAAGCGCAGCGGGATGTGCCGGATCAGGTTGCCGTCGGGGTGCAGCGGCTCCGCGGCGAACGCCTTCTCCGGGTCGGTGACCGGCTCCAGCACCTCGTACTCGACGAGGATGGCCGCGGCGGCCAGCCGGGCGGTGTCGGGGTGGTCGGCGGCGACCGCGGCGATCGGCTCGCCGTGGTGCCGGACCATGTCGGAGGCGAAGACCGGGCGGTCGGCGACGCGCCGCCCGTGCATGGCGTCGCCCGGCACGTCCTCGTGCGTGACGACGGCCCGCACGCCGGGCATCGCGGCCGCGTCCGTGGTGTCGATGCGGGTGATCCGCGCGTGCGGGTGCGGGGAGCGCAGCACCGCGGCCCACAGCAGGCCCTCGGCCCACAGGTCGGCGGCGTACGGGTAGGTGCCCTGCGCCTTGGCGAGGGCGTCGACCGAGGGCACGGACGTCCCGATGCCGTGCGGGGCGGAGCCCGCGGCAAGGGTGTCGGTGGCGGCGTCGGTCCCGTCGATGATGCTCATCGTCCGTCTCCCGCGGGCGAGTCCATGGTCGGGCCGGTTCCGCGGCCGGGCCCGGGCGGCCGCACTCCGGCGGTCATCGCGCGCCCTCCGGTCCCGCGGGGCCGCCCTGGTGGGGGACGCGGGCCGCGCCGTCGGCGTCGGTCGCGGCCGGGTCGTCGTCGGCCGCCCGGTCGGAGACGACCTGGCGGACCGCGTCGAGCACGCCGCGGTACCCCGAGCAGCGGCAGAGGTTGCCGGACAGCGCCTGCCGCACGTCGAGGTCGGTGGGGCGGTGGTTGCCCTCGAGCAGGTCGTGGACGGTCATCGCCATGCCGGGGATGCAGAAGCCGCACTGCACGGCCCCGCACTCGGCGAGCGCCTGCTGGACGTCGGACGGGCGGCCCTCGACGGCCAGGCCCTCGACGGTGCGCACCTCGCTGCCGGCCGCGGTGGCGGCGGGCACCAGGCAGGACGCGACCAGGCGGCCGTCGACCTGCACCGAGCAGGCCCCGCACTCGCCCTGCTCGCAGCCGTCCTTGGCGCCGGCCAGCCCGAGCCGCTCGCGCAGCACGTAGAGCAGGGATTCGCCGAGCCAGGCGTCGGTGACCGGGCGTTCGGTGCCGTTGACGCGCAACGTGTAGGAGGCCAGCGGGTGTTCGCTGCGGGTCTCCTCCACCGGCTCGGGCTCGGGGTCCGGTTCGGGTGCCGCCTCGGCGTCCTCGCCGAGGAGCAGGTCGTCGGCCGGGCCCGTCCCGAGGGCCGACGGGTCGGTGCCGTCCGCGTCCTCGGCCGCCGGGTCTCCGTCGGCCGGGCCGGCGTCGTCCGCACCGCCGTCGTGGCCGGCGTGGTCGGTGTGGCCGGCCTGATCCAGACGGTCGCCCTGGCCGTCGTGGTGAAGCTCGCCGATGTGACCGTCATGGTCACCGTGGTCTGCCTGCAGGGGAATGCCGGCGTGGTCGAGCGTGTGGACGACAGCGTCGGACGGGCCGGTGCCGGCGGGGTACTCGGCGTTCTCGGGGTTCCCGGAGTTCCCGGGGTTCCCGGAGTTCCCGGAGTTCCCGGAGTTCCCGGAGTTCTCCGGGCCGTCCGCCGCTTCGGCGTCGTGGCCGGCGGGCGCGTCACCGGGCCGCGGCTCGGCCTCGGGCAGCGGCTGCTTCGCCACCCGGCGGGGTCCCGCGGGCTCCCCCGCGCCGAACCCGTCGACGGCGGCGAAACCGTCCGCCCCGAAACCGTCGGCGCCGAAGCCCTCCGTGGCGAAGCCGTCCCCGACGAGGCCGTCCACGCCGAAGCCGCCCGCGCCGAACCGGTCCGTGACGGAACTGCCGGACGGCGCAACGGACATGGCGGAGGCGTCGGAGGTGCCCGGTGTGCCGGACGTGCCGGATGCAGGGGAAGCGCCGGTCTCGGGACCGGCGTAGTCGTGCCCGCCGTCGGCTGCGCCGCGGCCCGCATGGCCCACGTCGCCGACATGGCCGACATGGCCGACACGGTCAACATGGTCAACACGGTCGCCGAGGCTGGCACGGTCGCCGAGGCCGTGGACCGTCCCGCGTCCGCCGCTGCCGCCGTCCGGGCCGTACCCGGGCGCGTGCGCGCCGCCGGGCGCGGCCGCGGTGCCGTCGTCGCCGGCGAGCCCGCCGGTGCCGTAACCGCCCGTGCCGTAGCCGTCCGTGGCGTGCGGGTCCGTGCCGTAGCCCGCGCCGGGCGCGTACGCGGACCGGGCGGTGTGCGGTTCCGCACCCGGGTGGTCCTCGCGCGGGTGCCCGTAGGAGGCGCCGTCGGCGGCCCGTTCGGCGTCCCCGGCGGGGGCCGCCCAGGCCGCGTCGGCGGCCGGGGCGTGCGCGGGCTGCCAGGGCGCCGCCTCGCCGCCCTGCGGGCCGCTGTAGGGCATGCTCCAGTGGTCGCTCTGAGCACTCTGACCGCCGTGCCCGGCCTGGCCGGTCTCGTGCGCGCCGGGCGCGGGCTGGTGCGCCTGCGGGTCGTGCGGGGCGTGACCCGGCCGGCCGTGCAGGTCCTGCGTCCGTGGGTGCTGCTCGGCCGAGGCCCGGGCCGCCTGCGCGGCGGCCGCGCCCTGCCCGAACATGCCGGCGGGGAACGACTGGGTGGTGGGCGCGGCGGGTGACGGTGCCTGGTCCCAGGACGAGGCGAACGCGCCGACCGAGTAGTCGCCGGAGTCCGCCTCCGGCTCGTCCCTGATGACCGGGATCGTCCACGTCGTCGCCGGGTCGCCGGCGGCGGGACCGGGTCCCGCCGGGCCGTGCGCGCTCAGCGGGTCCTCGCCGGGCCGCGGCTCGGGCGGCAGTTGGGCGGCGAAGGAGACGTGCATGGTCTGGTCGGGGTCGTAGTCCCCGCCGCCGGGCACGGGCTGCCAGGACCCGGAGTTGCCGTGGCCCGCGTCGTCGTGGCCTCCGTGGCCGGAACCTCCGTGCCCGGGGTTGCCAGAGTGCTGCTGGTCGGTCATGCCAGGGCCCTCCCGAGCGCTCGACGGGACAGTGCCGCCACGGTACGCCGCAGCTGCAGCGCGGCGGGCGGCAGTTCGACCCCGGGCTGGTCGGGGATGCAGGCGGCGGCGACGTACTCGCCGAAGGCGGTGCACGCCTCGTCGGCCAGGGTGCGGTCGCCGTCCCAGTCGATGAGCCCCGCGACCCACTGCTCGGCCTCCAGCGGCCGCAGCGGCACGGGCGCGACCGCGCCGACCGAGCAGCGCACCTGGCGCCTGGCCGGGTCGACGACGAGGGCGACGGACGCGATGGCGCGGCCGGGTCCGGTGCGGCCGGTGGCCTTGAGGAAGGTCTGCGGCGCGTGCAGCAGCGGGATGCGGACGAAGGCGAGCAGTTCGCCGGGCCGCATCGGGTCCATGCCCGTGAGCAGGTGGCTGATGGGCAGTTCGCGGTCGCCGTCGGGGCCCGCGAGGATCACGCTGGCCTCCAGCGCGGCGAGCACCGGCAGGGCGTCGCCGGTGGGCGCGGCGGAGGCGATGTTGCCGCCGAGCGTGCCGGCGTTGCGGATCTGCGGCGGTCCGGCCGAGCGCGCGGCGGTGGCCAGCGCGGGGATGAGCGCCGCGAAGTCGGGGCGGCCCATGCGGGCGTGGGTGAGGCCGGCGCCGAGCAGGGCTGCCCCGTCGGCGTACTGCCAGCCGCGGATCTCGCTGATGCGGCCGAGGCCGACGAGCGCGGCGGGCCGCAGCAGGCCGGCGTTGACCGCCGCCATCAGGTCGGTTCCGCCGGCGACGGGCACGGCACTGGGCATGGCGGCGAGCGCCGCCACCGCCTCGTCGAGCGAGGACGGCAGCGTGACGTTCTCCGCTGCCTGCCGTGCATACGTGCTCACGCAGCTGCCCCTTCCCGGCCTTCCTCCGTCGCGCGGTAGCCGTACCGTACGTGCTGACAGCCCGGACGTGGCAACTCTGGCACATCTTCCGGGGCGGCCGACGCGAGGGTCCACGAAGTACGGATCCGCCCGTACCGGGCTCGATCGTACGACTGCGCCCGCATCGGCCACCATGCCGGAATTGCCGCGCTTCTGGGTTCTTGCGGGGGTACGGCTTCCACCGTGCCAGCTCGCCGCGCGGCCCGGAGGGGAGTTGGGGGTCGGGTCACACGATCGGGGGCGGTCCCTCCTTGGGCCGGCCCACGACGCCGGGCCGCCGCTGCCAGGGCAGCGGGCCCTCCGGCCTGCGGTACTCCACGCCGAGGGCGTCCAGGCGGCGGTAGTGGGTGCGCATCCGGTCCTCGAAGCCGGCCCAGTCGCGCTCCCCGGGCGCCGGCAGGTCGGACCAGGCGACCTCGGCGAAGGCGGCCAGCCGCGGGAAGGCCATGTAGTCCACGACGCGGGCGGAGTCCATCACCTCGGTCCAGACGTTGGCCTGGGTGCCGATCACCCGGCGGGCCTCCTCCTCGCTGAGCGCGGCGGGAACCGGCTCGAAGCGGTAGACGTCCTCCAGGGTGCGCACGTGCGCGATGGGCACCGGCTCGTCGGGCGAGTCGGACTGCCGCCAGTCCAGGTAGACGTGGCTCTCCGGGCACATCACCACGTCGTGACCGGACTTGGCGGCGGCGATCCCGCCGGCGAAGCCGCGCCAGGACGAGACGGCCGCGCCCGGCGCCAGGCCGCCTTCCAGGATCTCGTCCCAGCCGATGAGGCGGCGGCCGCGGTCGGCGAGCCAGCGGTCGAAGTGGCGGATGATCCAGCTCTGCAGCCCGTCCTCGTCCTCGAGGTCCAGTTCCTTGATGCGGGTCTGGGCCGCGGTGGACTCGCGCCACTGGTCCTTGGGGCACTCGTCGCCGCCGACGTGGACGAACTCGCCGGGGAACAGCTCCAGCACCTCGGTGAAGACGTTCTCGTAGAAGGTCAGCATCTCGTCGCTGGGGGCCAGCACGTTGGGGTTCACGCCCCACGTGGGCAGGACGGGCAGGGCCCCGGTGTCCAGCACGTCGGCGTTGCCGAGTTCGGGGTAGGCGGCGATCGCGGCCTGGGAGTGGCCGGGCATGTCGATCTCGGGGACGACGGTGATGTGGCGCTCGGCGGCGTACGCGACGATCTCGCGGATGTCGTCCTGGGTGTAGTAGCCGCCGTGCGGGCGCTCGTCCCACAGCGTGGACTCGCGCAGGCCCACCTTGGTGCGCGCGCGCCAGGCGCCCTTGGCGGTCAGCTCGGGGTAGCGGCGGATCTCCAGCCGCCAGCCCTGGTCGTCCGTCAGGTGCAGGTGCAGCACGTTGAGCTTGTGCGCGGCCATCAGGTCGAGGTAGCGCAGCACCCCGTCCTTGGGCATGAAGTGGCGGGCCACGTCGAGCATGAAGCCGCGCCAGCCGAACCGGGGCGCGTCGCTGAGGTGGCCGCAGGGCACCTCCCAGACGCGCTCGCGCACGGGGGCCCGGCGGAACGCGTCGGGGCCCAGCATCTGGCGGAAGGTCTGGGCGCCCCAGAAGACGCCCGCGGGGTCCGCTCCGGTGATCCGCACGCCGGACGCCGGGTCGACGGTGATGCGGTACGCCTCCGGGCCGCCGGGCACGGTCTCGTCCACCGCGAGCCGGACGACGCCGTCGGCGGACGGGCCGGCGGGTGCCAGCGGCAGCCCGGTCGCGGCCCCGACGGCCGCCCGCAGCCAGCGCGCGGCGGCCTCGGCGCCGGGTCCGGCCTCCAGCGCCGTCCCGGGCGTCAGCGTGAACGTCGCGTCGGCGGCGTAAGCAGTGGAGTGACTGGGGGTGGGGATGAGATCCATGGGGGTCATCCTGCCCCTCGGCCCGTCTATTGGCATAGACCAATTCACCAACCGGACCGTCATTCCGCACGGTTGCCCCACACGGGGTCGCGGCGGCCCGCGTGGGGGAGGCGTGGGGACGGCCTGGATCAGGCCAGTTGGGCCAGGTCCCGGCGGCGCTGCGCCTGCAGGCGGCCGCCCAGCACGAGCGCCGCGGCCCAGCCGCCGACCGTCCACGCCAGGTGCGCGACGGCCAGCGCGGCCCACTGCCCGCGGGTGGCGTCGCCGCGGGTGGCCAGTGCGAGGGTGCCGCCGGACAGGGCGGCGGCCGCGCACAGGTGCAGCCGGAACAGCCCGCCGTACTGCACGATCCGGCGGGCGAGCGCACCGCCGTACCACCACGGGACCGCGGCGACGAGGAGCAGGACGGCGCCGAGGCCGGTGAGGGTGGCGAGTGAGGCGGCCCACAGCGGCCAGTGCTGGCCGTGCCAGCCGCGGTCGGCGACCAGCCCGGTGGTGAGCAGCACCGGCAGCGGCAGCGAGGCGGAGACGTGCACCGCGCTGATCCGCCACAGCCACGTGTCGCCGGCCATCTCGGTGCGGGTGGTGGCCCTGATGCCGCGCAGCCGGGCCCGCAGGGTGACTCCGGAGCGCCTGGTGCCGGCCCGCGCCACGAGGGCGATGATCACCAGTGTGACGGCGATCACGGCGCCCCCGGCGATCAGCTGCCAGGTGCCGCCGGTCTCGATCCGGTACAGCTGCGTGGCCCAGAACAGGGCCAGGCCGATGCCGCCGATCACCATGCCGCCGCGCGGGGCGGTCAGCTGGGCCGGGTCGGCGCCCAGTTCGAGGGCCCGCCGGACCACGGCGGCGTGCTCGGCGCGGTGCCGGCGCGGTATCCGGCCGGTGAGCCCGCGGCCGGAGGAGAGGGAGCGGGCCAGCGCCACCTGCGCCTCGGCCTCGTGGGGCGCGGCCGCGACCGCGCGCCGGGCCGCGGCCACGGCGTCGGGCTGCCGGCCCAGCCGCCGGTAGACGTCGGAGAGCAGCACCGACGGCTCCCAGCCGTCGGGGTCCGCACCGGAGGCGCGCAGCGCCACGGTCAGCGCGGCGTGCGCCTCGTCCAGCGACAGCAGCACGACGCCGGCCAGCACGAAGACGTCGGCGGCCTCGCCGGGCCCGGCGTGCGCCAGCGCCCAGTCGACGGCCTCGCGGGCCGCCACCGGCCGCCGCTCCTGGGTCAGCACCCAGGCGCGCAGCAGGTAGCCCGCACTGCCGTTCCGCTCGACGAAGGCGTCGCTGACCACGCGATGGGCGTCCGCGAACCGGCCCTGGGCGACGAGGGCGTGCACCCGCTCGCCGCTCCCGGCGTCGGACTCCTCCTCGGACGCGGACATGCCGAACGCGTCCGACGAGCCGAGGATGTCGTACACCTCGCGCTCGTCGAACGGGTCGAGTGGCGCGTCGTCGTCGGGCATGCCCTCAGGACCGATCGCGCCGCTGTCAGCCGTTGCCGCCCCCGCCGGACTTGTCGCCGCCCCCGCCGCCGACGGGCATGCCGTCGTAGATCTCCTTGCACATCGGGCAGACCGGGTACTTCTTCGGGTCCCGCCCGGGGACCCAGACCTTGCCGCACAGCGCGACGACGGGCGTACCGTCGAGCGCGCTCGCCATGATCTTGTCCTTCTGGACGTAGTGCGCGTAGCGCTCGTGGTCGCCGTCACCGTGGGAGAGCTGCGGAGTCGGCTCGACCAGGGTGCCGGTGCCCGTCCCGCGCTCGGGCTCGAGAGTGCTCATGACTCTCAAGCCTAATTGAGACTCGGATCGTCGGGATACGTGGCCACCATCGCCAGCTCGTTGCGCTGCCGGCGCAGCACCGAGCGCCACATCCGCTCCGGGTCCGGCGCGGACACGTCACCGGGCTCGGACTCCACCACGTACCAGGCGCCGTCGACCAGTTCCTTCTCCAGCTGGCCCGGGCCCCAGCCCGAGTAGCCGGCGAAGATCCGCAGCGAGCCGAGCTCCGCGGCCAGCAGTTCCGGCGGCGCCTCCAGGTCGACCAGGCCGATCGCGCCGTGCACCCGGCGCCAGCCCAGCACCCCGCCGCCCTCCTCGGGCCCCGGTTCGCCGGGCACCACGGCGAGGCCGAGCGCCGAGTCCAGCGACACCGGTCCGCCCTGGAAGACGACCGGCGGCACGCCGGCCAGCGCGGCCCACGGCTCCAGCACGTCGCGCACCCCGACAGGGGTGGGACGGTTGAGGACGACGCCCAGCGTGCCCTCCACGTCGTGGTCCAGCAGCAGCACCACGGCACGGTCGAAGTTGGGGTCCGCCAGCTTCGGCGTGGCGACCAGCAGTCGCCCGGTGAGCGAGGACACCTCGGTCATGGACCCATGATCCCGCATGGACGGGGCACACGGAGGGTCAACCGCGAGGGGTCGTCAGGCGCATTACCATCTCTTCGTGGTTCCCGCGCGGCAGAGCGCGCGGGGCCTGTTCCGGTTCACGGCCGCGCGCCGCCCCTTCCCGTATGACCGCTCCGACGATCGCGAGTTCCATGACCGACATCGCCGACGTACTGCTTGTCCATGGTGGGACCCCTCTTGAGGGCGAGATCCGTGTCAGAGGTGCGAAGAACCTCGTGCCGAAGGCCATGGTGGCCGCCCTGCTCGGCAGTGCGCCGAGCAGGCTGCGCAACGTCCCGGACATCAGGGACGTGCGCGTCGTGCGCGGGCTGCTGCAACTGCACGGCGTCACCGTCAGCGCCGGCGAGGAGCCGGGCGAGCTGGTGCTCGATCCGACGCGGGTGGAGAGCGCGAACGTCGCGGACATCGACGCGCACGCGGGCTCCTCGCGGATCCCGATCCTCTTCTGCGGCCCGCTTCTGCACCGCCTGGGCCACGCGTTCATCCCGGGCCTGGGCGGCTGCGACATCGGCGGCCGGCCGATCGACTTCCACTTCGACGTGCTGCGCAAGTTCGGCGCGACCATCGAGAAGCGCGACGACGGGCAGTACCTGGAGGCGCCGCGGGGGCTGCGCGGCTGCCGGATCCGGCTTCCGTATCCGTCCGTGGGCTCCACCGAACAGGTGCTGCTGACCGCGGTCCTGGCGGAAGGAGTGACGGAACTCACCAACGCGGCCGTCGAACCGGAGATCGAGGACCTGATCTGCGTTCTGCAGAAAATGGGCGCGATCATTTCCGTGGACACCGACCGCACCATCCGTATCACCGGTGTCGAGACGCTGGGCGGCTACACGCACCGCGCCCTTCCCGACCGCCTGGAGGCGGCGTCGTGGGCGAGCGCGGCCCTGGCGACCGAGGGCAACATCTACGTCCGCGGCGCCCAGCAGCGCTCGATGATGACGTTCCTGAACACCTTCAGGAAGGTCGGCGGCGCCTTCGAGATCGACGACGCGGGCATCCGCTTCTGGCACCCGGGCGGCCCGCTGAACGCCATCGCGCTGGAGACGGACGTGCACCCCGGCTTCCAGACCGACTGGCAGCAGCCGCTGGTGGTCGCGCTGACCCAGGCCTCGGGGCTGTCGATCGTGCACGAGACGGTCTACGAGTCCCGGCTGGGCTTCACCTCCGCGCTCAACCAGATGGGCGCGCACATCCAGCTCTACCGCGAGTGCCTGGGCGGCAGCGCCTGCCGGTTCGGGCAGCGCAACTTCCTCCATTCGGCGGTGGTCTCGGGCCCGACCAAGCTGCAGGGCGCCGACCTGGTCATCCCCGACCTGCGCGGCGGCTTCTCCTACCTGATCGCGGCGCTGGCGGCGCAGGGCACCTCGCGGGTGCACGGCATCGACCTGATCAACCGCGGCTACGAGAACTTCATGGCGAAGCTGGAGAGCCTCGGAGCGCACGTCGAGCTGCCGGGGCAGGACGGCGAAGCCGACGAAGCCGCGGCGGACGGCGACGCGGCGAGTGTCGCCGTGGCCTGACGGCCCCCTGGCAACGCCGAAGGGCGGCCGCCCCCTCGCGGGGAGCGGCCGCCCTTCGCCGTGTCGCTGTGACGCTGTGAGGCGCCCGGGGCTGCTTACTTGCCCTTCGCGGCTTCCTTGAGCTTGGAGCCCGCGGAGACCTTCACGCTGTAGCCGGCCGGGATCTCGATCGGCTCACCGGTCTGCGGGTTGCGGGCGGTACGGGCGGCACGGTGGGTCCGCTCGAAGGTCAGGAAGCCGGGGATGGTGACCTTCTCGTCACCCTTGGCCACGATCTCACCGACGGTCTCAGCGAACGCGGCCAGAACGGCGTCGGCGTCCTTGCGGGTCACCTCGGCGCGGTCGGCCAGCGCGGCCACCAGCTCACTGCGGTTCATATCTGTACTCCCGTGTTCTTTCTGCCATGGGGGCGTGCGGGCTCGAAGCTGTTGCCCGGTGCCGCACTGCCCAGGTGTGCATCCTGCCCCCATATATGGGGGGAAAGCCAATCCACCGCTCGCGCGAGTCGCGGAAAAACCGCGGCAGGAGGGGCTCGATGACGGATTGTCGTCCCCTCGTCGACGCTCGGAACACGATTCCGCTTCCGGCCGTCCGAGCGTGACGGGAGGGCGACGAACGGTCACCGTCGGTCAGGCCGGAACGGAGCCCCGGCCGGCGGCGGCGACGGCGGGTCCCTGGGCCCTCGCGGCGTCCCGCACGGCACCGGCCACCGCACCGGCCACCTTGTCGTTGAAGACGCTGGGAATGATGTAGTTGGGGTTCAGTTCGTGGTCCCCGACGACGCCCGCCAGGGCCCGCGCGGCGGCCAGCATCATCTCGGTGTTGACCGTCCGGGACTGGGCGTCCAGCAGGCCGCGGAAGACGCCCGGGAAGACCAGCACGTTGTTGATCTGGTTCGGGAAGTCGCTGCGTCCGGTGGCCACCACGGCGGCCGTCTCGCGGGCCACACCGGGGTCCACCTCGGGGTCGGGGTTCGCCAGCGCGAAGACGATCGCGTCATCGGCCATGCGGGCGACGTCGGTGCCGTCCAGCACGTTCGGGGCCGAGACGCCGATGAAGACGTCGGCGCCCACCACGGCCTCCTTCAGGGTGCCGGTGACGCCCTCGGGGTTGGTGTTGTCCGCGATCCAGCGCAGCGCCGGGCCGGCCTCGCCGCTCGCCAGGTCCTCGCGCCCGGCGTGCACCACGCCGTGGATGTCCGCGACCACCGCGTGCTTGACGCCCGCGGCCATCAGCAGCTTCAGGATGGCCGTGCCGGCCGCGCCCGCGCCGGACATGACGACCCGCAGCGCGTCCATCTCCTTGCCGACGCAGCGCAGCGCGTTGGTCAGCGCCGCCAGCACCACGATGGCGGTGCCGTGCTGGTCGTCGTGGAAGACCGGGATGTCCAGCGCCTCGCGCAGCCGCGCCTCGATCTCGAAGCAGCGCGGCGCGGAGATGTCCTCCAGGTTGATGCCGGCGAAGCCGGGCGCGATCGCCTTGACGATCTCCACGATCTGGTCGGGGTCCTGGGTGTCCAGGCACAGCGGCCACGCGTCGATGCCGGCGAACCGCTTGAACAGCGCCGCCTTGCCCTCCATCACCGGAAGGGCGGCCTTCGGCCCGATGTTGCCCAGGCCCAGCACCGCGGAGCCGTCCGTGACCACCGCGACGGAGTTGCGCTTGATGGTCAGCCGGCGCGCGTCCTCGGGGTTCTCCGCGATCGCCATGCACACCCGCGCCACGCCGGGCGTGTAGATCATGGACAGGTCGTCGCGGTTGCGGATGGGGTGCTTGGACTGCATCTCGATCTTGCCGCCGAGGTGCATCAGGAACGTACGGTCGGAGACCTTGCCGATGGACACGCCGTCGATGTGCCGCAGGTTGCTGACGATCTCGTCGGCGTGCGCGGTGGAACTGGCGGCCACGGTGACGTCGATGCGCAGCTTCTCGTGGCCCGACGCGGTGACGTCCAGACCGGTGACGGATCCTCCGGAGGACTCCACCGCGGTGGTGAGCTGGCTGACCGCGGTCCCGCTCGCGGGGACCTCCAGCCGCACCGTGATCGAGTACGAGACGCTTGGCGCCGTTGCCATGACGACCTTCTTCCGGTTCCTGCTGAGGGTTGTTCGTGATGCGGATCGATCGTTGCATCTACCGGCGAGTACCAGGAAACCGGCAGATGACGGAAGACTACTTCCACGATGTGAATCCTCGGCAAGGGCCCGGAAGACCCCGGGGATTGCCGTCCAGGGGAAGAGGTTCGGGGATCCGTTTGTTAGCCTGGGTACGGCACCGGCTCGATCCAAGCCCCCGGGCCCAACCTTAGGCGCTTCGAGCGCCCACTTGCCGCGAGGCGAGCATGGCGGGCCGGTGTCGCAAGCCAAGGAGGCCCCTCCCCCGGGAGGGGCCTCCGCCATGTCCCCACCGCCAGACGGCGACGCCCCCCGGGGGCACCCCGGATGCCGCCCCGCCCGGCACGGGGCCGCACCCCGGACGCCGCCCACGCCCGGGACGGGGCCGTACCCCGGACGCCGCCCACGCCCGGGACGGGGCGGCGCCCCGGATGCGCCAAGCCCGAGGGGCAGCCTCTAGTCCGCGCGGAGCAGATCCGGAACCCCGCCCGCGTCGGGCAGATCCGCCTCCCGCGCCACCACGGTGAGCCGCTGCGTCGCCCGCGTCAGCGCCACGTACAGCACCCGCAACCCCGCAGGGGACTCCTCCGCGATCTCCGCCGGGGACACCACGACCGTCGCGTCGTACTCCAGCCCCTTCGCCTCCAGGCTGCCCAGCGCGACGACCCGGTCCCCGAGTCCCGCCACCCAATCGCGGGCCTGCGCACGGCGGTTCATGGCCACCACGACGCCGACCGTGCCGTCCACCTCGGCGAGCAACCGCTCCGCGGCCGCGCGCACGTCCGCGCCCAGGTCCGCGCCGGCCACCTCGTACCGCGGTTCGACCCCGGTGGAGCGGACCGCGCGCGGCGGCTCGCTGCCCGGCATGGCCAGCGCCAGAACGGTGGACGCGACCTCCGCGATCTCCGCGGGGTTGCGGTAGTTGACGGTCAGCGTGAACCGCCGGCGCGGCCGCGTGCCGAGCGCCTCGTCGCGCGCCTGGGCCGCCTCGTCGACGTCCGACCACGAACTCTGCGCGGGGTCGCCGACGATCGTCCACGTCGCGGTCCGTCCGCGGCGGCCGACCATCCGCCACTGCATGGGCGTCAGGTCCTGCGCCTCGTCGACGATGACGTGCGTGTACTCGGTGCGTTCGCGGGCCAGCCGCTCGGCCCGCTCCCGGGCCGTCTCGCCGAGCTGCGGCATCAGCTCGTCCAGGCCGGTGAGCTGGTCCAGCGGGTCCAGCTCCCGCTTCCTCTTCTCCCGCGGTGGCGAGCCGAGCAGCGTGTCCAGCTCGTCGAGCAGCGCCACGTCGTGCACGGACGCGCCATCGCGCCGCAGCGACCTCGCGACCCGGCGCACCTCCGGCGGGGTCAGCACCCGCCGGGCCCAGCGGCCCAGCCGCCGCTCGTCGGCGAGCGAGGCGAGCACCGTGCGCGGCTCCAGCACCGGCCACCACGCGTCGAGGAACGTGGTGAACTCCGGCTCGGTCGTGATGTCCTCGTCGAAGCCCTGCCGCTCCTCCGCGGCCAGTTCCGCGTCGTCGAAGCGGCGGCCGGCCCTGCGCCACAGCGCGTCGAGCAGCAGCCGGCGGGCGCGCGGGCGCAGCAGGTTGACGGGCGTGGTGCCGCCGAGCACCTGCCGGCGCACCTCGGCCAGTTCCTGCTCGCCCAGCTCCAGGCGGCGGCCGAACGCCACGACGCGCAGCTGGGAGGGGCGGGCGGGCACGAGGTCGAGGCAGCCGCGGGCCGCGTTGCGCAGCACCTTCTGCATGCGCAGCGAGCCCTTGACGCGGGCCACCGCCGGGTCGTCGTACAGATCCGCGGTGACGCCGTCGACGAGCGAGCCGACCGCGCGGATCGCGACCTGCCCCTCCTCGCCGAGCGACGGCAGCACGCCCTCGGTGTACGCGACGAGCAGCGGGGTGGGGCTGACGCACAGGATGCCGCCGGCGTAGCGCCGCCGGTCCTGGTAGAGCAGGTACGCGGCGCGGTGCAGCGCGACCGCGGTCTTGCCGGTGCCGGGCCCGCCGGACACCTCGGTGACGGACGCGGCGGGCGCCCTGATCACCAGGTCCTGTTCGGCCTGGATGCTGGCGACGATGTCGCGCATGGAGTGTGTGCGGGCCTGGCCGAGCGCCGCCATCAGCGCGCCGTCGCCGACGACCGGCAGCCCGGTGTCCAGTTCGGGGCGCAGCAGATCGTCCTCGACGCCGAGGACGCGGCGGCCCTTGGAGCGGATCACCCGGCGCCGCACCACACGGCCCGGCGCGACGGGGGTGGAGCGGTAGAACGGCGCGGCGGCGGGCGCGCGCCAGTCGATCACCAGCGGCGCGTAGTCGGTGTCGAGCACGCCGATCCGGCCGATGTGCAGGGTCTCGGCGATCTCCGCGGTGGCGTCGGGACCGACCGCGTCGTCCGCGGGGTCGACGGACGTGAAGGCGCCGTCGGGGCCCTTCACGCCGTCCTTGCCGCGCAGCAGGTCGATCCGCCCGAACAGGAAGTCCTCGAACTCGTTGTTCAGCCGGTTGAGGCGGACGCCGGCCCGGTACACCTGCGCGTCCCGCTCCGCGAGTGCCCCGGGCGTGCCGACGTGGCCGCGCTGGGCGGCGTCGTGCATGAGGAACTCCGCCTCGGTGATCTTCTCCTCGAGGCGGTGGTACACCCGGTCCAGGTGCGCCTGTTCGGCGGCGATCTCCTGGTCGCGAACCCCCGATGATGCGGTCTGCGCGGCCACGCAGGACCCCCTTCTTTCGTGCGTCGCTCCGGGCCCGTCGGAGCAGGAGCAGCCTGCAACCGTACGCGACCTGCGGGCTTCTGCCCACCCGGCCGCGCCGCGCGGCCGGCCGCCTCAGCCCTGGACGGCGGGCGGGGCGGCGCGCCGGCGGTGCCGGGCGACGCGCTCGCGGTTGCCGCAGACCTCGCTGCTGCACCAGCGGCGGCGCCGGCCGCGGGAGGTGTCGAGGTACACCACGGTGCAGTCCTCGCCCTCGCAGGCGCGCAGCCGGGCGCGGTCGATGGGGTCGGTGAACAGGTCCACGGCGTCCCGGGCGACGGTGGCGAGCAGGGCGTCGCAGGTCGGCGGGGTGGCGAGGACGCGGGCGAGCGTGCCGTCGTCCTGACGGACGGCCGTCGGGGCGACGGGGGTGCCGCGGGCGGCGGCGTTCAGGGCGTCGACGTCGGCGGCGGCCGGGGGCTCACCGCGCAACTGGGCGGTGAGGAGGCGTTCCAGGGTGGCGCGCAGGGTGGTGAACGCGGCGGGCCAGCCGTCGCCGACGTCCAGGGGTTCCCCCCGCGGTACGAGGGCCGCGCCCGCCAGCCACTCCCGTAAGCCCGCGCGCCCCCCGAGGCGCTCCGCCGGGGGCCGCCCGGCCCGCGTGGCCACGAGGTTCAGGCACAACCTGCCGCAGTCGAACCGAAGTTCCCCCATCTCGGCCCCGCACCTCCCTCTCCTCCGCCTCCCCACAGAGTGCCTGCCCCCACCCCGCTGGACCAGACCACCCGCCCCCGCCGTTCCGTGCTGCCGTCCCGGGGTACCGCCGACCCGACCAGCCACCGCACACCGTCCCCCGGGTGGAGCCCGGGCCCGTACCGTCCCCGTCCGGGGGTGTCCCCGACGCCACCAGCCGTCGCGCGCCGTCCGGCGCGACGGACCCGGGGGCAGCACGAGCCCCGTCAGGGGCGCGGGGTCCCCAGGCCTCCGGCCGGAGGCGGGCCCCCCGGCGCCCCCGGATGGTTGCCCTCCGCCCACGCAGGGCGAACCGCCCGTCAGCGCAGGGCGAACCCCACCTGGAGGGTGACCGTCGCCCGGGCCCGGGCGGAGTGGATGACCTAGCGCGGCGCGTACTTCGCGTCGGCGTGCGGGTCGAGGGCCAGGCGGTAACCGCGCTTGACCACCGTCTGGATGAGCTTCGGAGCGCCGAGCGCCCCGCGCAGGCGGGCCATCGCCGTCTCGACGGCGTGCTCGTCCCGCCCGGAACCGGGCAGCACCCGCAGCAGGTCGCCGCGCGACACGACCCACCCCGGGCGGCGGGCCAGCGCCCGCAGCAGCGCCATCCCGGCCGGCGGCACCGGCCGCAACTCGCCGTCCACGACGGCCGCGTGGCCGCGGATCTCCAGCCGCCGCCCGGCCACCGGCAACGGCCTCACGCGGCCCGGGAGTTCGCCCGCGATGAGCTGAACGAGCGGGCCGAGCCGGAACCGTTCGGGCTGCCGCGTCGGCACGTCCCGCACCTGGAGCGGCAGCGCCGTCACCGGCCCCACGCACGCGGCCAGCACGTCCCCGCGGAACGCGCCGAGCACCTCGCCGATCTGCCCGCGCTGCTCCGCGCGTTCCAGCAGGGACGCCGCGGCCGGTGCGGACGTGAAGCTCACCGCGTCGATCGCCCGCGCCAGCACCGCGTCGAGCATCCGGTCGACGGGCCCGAGGTCCTCCGGCGGCATCCAGCGGTACACCGGCACCGCGACGACGGCGGCCCCCGCCGCCCGCAGTGACTCGGCGAACCCGGGCAGCGGCTCGCCGTGCAGCTGCACGGCGATGCGCCGGCCCTCGACGCCCTCGTCCAGCAGCCGTTCGAGCACCTCGGCCATCGACTCCGACGCGGGCGACCACGCCTCGGTGAGCCCGGCGGCGCGGACGGCCCCGCGCACCTTCGGCCCGCGGGCCAGGAGTTCGACGCCGCCGAGCCTGCGCAGCAGCGCCTCGCCGAGCCCCCACCCGTCGGCCGCCTCGATCCAGCCGCGGAAGCCGATCGCGGTGGTGGCGACCACCACGTCCGGCGCGTCGTCCAGCAACTGCCGCGTGGTGGTGAGCAGTTCCGCGTCGTCGGAGAGCGGCACGATGCGCAGCACGGGCGCCCGCAGCACCGCCGCGCCGCGCCGTTCGAGCAGTGCCGCGAGTTCGTCGGCCCGGCGGGCCGCCGTCACGCCGACGGTGAAGCCGGCGAGCGGCGGCACCGCCCCGCGGTCGCCTCCGGCGCCGGTCCTGCTGCTGTGCACCTGCATCTGGCTCTGCCCCACTCTGCTGGAGTGCTCGTGCCCGGCGGCGCCACGGGCCGCCCGTGGCCCCGACCCCGCCGCACCGGCGTCGGCACCGGCACCGGTCCCGCCTGCGGCCGCCCGCCGCACCGGCCGTGACATCCGCGCGGCGCCCCGCCGCACCGGCATCGTCCCAAGGCGGGGTGTCCGCGGCGGTTCACCGCGATTTCCCCGGTGTTACGCGGCCGGTGCGCCGGGCGGGGCTCCCGGACCTCCACGCGGGCGGCCCGCCCGGCGCCCTCACACCTCCGCGTAGGCGGCCCGCGCGGCCTGCGCGGTCTGCCCGGCGCCGCTGCGCGCGCCCGCGGGCCTGCGCAGGTATACGGCCCAGGTGACGGCGAAGCACAGCGCGTAGTACGCGAGGAACGCGACGAACGCGGGCGTCCCGGTGTGCCGGCTGAGGAAGGACTGCCGGAACGCCATGTTGATGCCGACGCCGCCGAGCGCGCCGACCGCGCCGATGAGCCCCATCGACGCGCCGGACAGCCGCCGGCCCCACGCGGCGGCCGCGTCCCCGCTGAGCCCGTTCGCCTCGGCCTTCCGGTGGAAGATGCCGGGCACCATCTTGAACGCGGACCCGTTGCCGACGCCGGTGAGGACGAACAGCGCGATGAAGCCGCCCAGGAACAGCCCCAGCGACTTCCGTTCGGAGGCGGCGAGGACGACCGCCGTGGCGGCGGCCATCCCGAGGAAGTTCCACAGGGTGATGCGGGCGCCGCCGAAGCGGTCGGCGAGCCGTCCGCCGACCGGCCGGACCAGCGATCCCAGCAGCGGCCCGATGAACGTCAGGTAGGCGGCGTGCAGCGGGGTCCGGCCGAACTGGTTCTGCAACACCAGCCCGAAGGCGAAGCTGTAGCCGATGAACGACCCGAACGTGCCGATGTACAGCACCGACATGATCCAGGTGTGCGGTTCCCTGGCCGCCGCGATCGCCGCGCCCGTGTCGTTCCTCACCGGCGCGAGGTTGTCCATGAACAGCGCGGACAGCACGGCGGCGACGACGATCAGCGGGATGTAGATCGCCAGCACGGTCCGCGGGTGCGTCGCCCCGGCCCCGGCGATCACGGCCAGTCCGACGAGCTGGATCGCGGCCACGCCGATGTTGCCGCCGCCGGCGTTGAGGCCGAGTGCCCAGCCCTTCTCCCGCAGCGGGAAGAAGGAGTTGATGTTGGTCATGGAGGAGGCGAAGTTGCCGCCGCCGACGCCGGCGAGCGCGCCGACCACGATGAGCGTGGTGTAGGAGACCCCGGGCTTGATGACGACCGCCGCGGCGATCGTCGGCACGAGCAGCATCAGGGCGCTGACGACCGTCCAGTTGCGCCCGCCGAACCGCGCCACCGCGAAGGTGTACGGCACCCGCAGCACCGCGCCGACCAGCGTCGGTGTGGCCACCAGGAAGAACTTGCCGGCCGGGTCCACGTGGTAGCCCGGCCCCATGAACAGGACCATCACCGACCACAGGCTCCACACGGAGAACCCGATGTGCTCGGACAGCACGGAGAAGGCCAGGTTGCGGACGGCGGTCCGCCGGCCGCCGCCCTCGGTCCAGAAGGTGTCGTCCTCGGGGTCCCAGTGCTCGATCCACCGGCCCCGCACGCCGCGCGTCATGTCGCTCATCACGCCTCACGCCTCCCGTCGTCGACTGTGCGGCCGACGCTAGGAACGGCGGGTTACCGGGCCCGTGGCCGGAGGTGACGTCGGCGCAACCCTTCACTCACCCGCGGCGGGCGCGCGATGTGAGACGGCTGCCTCCGCCCCGGGTGCCGCTGTGAGGGAAGCGCTTCATCTCCCGGCCGTGCCGGATATCCCTCCAGCTCCGTCCAGTTGAAGCAGCACCATTGACAGCGCTCGTACGGCCGCCTTACGTTCCCGAATCGAAGCGCTTCGACTGTCGGAGGTGCTGCGCACCTTCACCCGCCTCAGGCTGCGCCTGATGCCGTACCTCTACCAGGCCGCCTGCCAGGCCCGGGACGAGGGCGTGCCGATGATGCGCGCGATGGTCCTGGAGTTCCCCGACGACCCGGCGTGCGCGCACCTGGAACGCCAGTACATGCTGGGCGACGCGCTGCTGGTGGCCCCCGGTCTTCAGCGACGACGGCCGGGTCGGCTACTACGTGCCCGCCGGCACCTGGACGCACCTGCTGACCGGCCGGACCGTGACCGGCCCCCGCTGGGTCGAGGAGACGCACGGCTTCCACAGCCTCCCGCTGCTCGTCCGCCCCGGCACCGTCCTCCCCTGGGGCGCCGTCGACGACCGCCCGTCCTACGACTACGCCTCCGGCCTCGCCCTCCGCGTCTACCGGCCCGCCGACGCCACCACCGTCCGCTGCCCGGTCCCCGCCCCCGACGGCACGACCGCCGCGACCTTCGCGGTCACCCGCATCGGCACCGAGGTCACCGTCTCCTCCCCCGACGCCCCCGCGGGCTGGACCGCCGAACTCATCTCCGACGAGACGGACCTGCGCCTCCGCACACTCGGGACGGAGTGACGCCGAGGTCCCCTTCCAGATGCGGGCGACCGGCCCCGGGCACGGTGCCCTCCGCACGTGTCAGCGTGAGATCTCGCACCAGACGGTCTTGCCGATGCCGTGGCGGCGGGGGAGGACGCCCCACGTCGTGGCGAGGGCGGCGACGAGGGTCAGGCCGCGGCCGGACTCGTCCTCGGCAGCGGCCTGGCGGAGCACGGGGACGCCCCGGCCGGCGTCGGACACGTCCACGCGCAGGACGGTGGGGGCGAGGACGCAGCGCACCTCGATGTGGCGGCCGCGCACGTGGCCGTGGCGGACCGCGTTCGTGACGAGTTCACTCAGCAGCAGGACCGCGGTCTCAGCGGTCTCCTCCGCGAGATCCCACCGCCCGGCCTGGCTCCGGAAGCGGGCACGGGCCCGGCCGACACTGCGGGAGTGGCGCGGCAGGCGCCAGACGCAGGCGGGGAGTTCGGCCTCCCAGGGACCCCAAGTGGCTGCGGGGGGAACGGTGTTCATGGTGCGCGACTCCGGACGGCATGCGGCACGTGGCCGGTCGGACGTTCCGACGTGCCGCCATCGTCGAACCGTCACGCCCCGTCGCCCAGGGGTTCGCCGTCCCGCCCCGACGCCCGGCACACCGCCGCCCTCTCCCCCACCCGCACCCTGGCGATATCCCTGGCCAACGCTTGTCCCCAACCTCGTCGTGGGACAAGCGCGTTCACTTTCCGCGTTCCCGCTGTCACACCACGGCACTACGCTCGGTAGCGCCCACCACTTCGGGAGGACGCGGCCATGGCACCCACCCCACGCGAGCTCAAACCCGCCAGCTCCGCGGGGGACTTGTTCGGAGCGGAGCAGCGACGGCTGCGCGTCGCCGCCGGGTTGTCCCTCGACCGCCTCGCGGAGATCGTCAACTACAGCAAGTCCCATCTCCACGGCGTGGAAGTGGGGGAACGCCGCCTCCCCTTACCCCCGCTCCCGGAGAAGCTGGACGCCGCGTTCGGCACGGGGATCTTGTTCACCGGCCTGTGGCAGATCACCAAACGCGAGCGCGTTGCCGTGCGTTTCGATGCCTGCCTCGAGTTGGAGTCGCGCGCCGTCCGGATCCAGGAGTACGGCGCGAACATCGTCCCCGGCCTCCTGCAGACGGAGGCTTATATGCGTGCCCTGTTCGAGAAGAACGACGAGCTTTCGTCCTGCAGGGTCGACGAGTTGGTCGCCAAACGGCTGGCGAGACAGGAACGGCTTCACGGGGACAACCCCCCGGACCTCTGGGCCATCATCGACGAAGCGGTTCTGCAACGTGCGGTGGGCGGCGTGCACGTCATGCGCGACCAACTGGCGGCGCTGCTCCCCCTCGCCGACACACCGCGCACCACGATTCAGGTCGTCCCCTTCTCCATCGGGGGATATCCGATCATGAGCGGAAGCGCGATCCTGCTGACGCTGCCGGACAACTCCACCACGGCCTATCAGGAGGGCGCCGGCTACGGTGAGGCGATGGACGGGAAGGACTTCGTCGCCCGCCGGATGCGCGAGTACGATCGCATCAAAGCATGCGCTGCGTCGCCCTCCGACTCCGCGGCGTTGATCCAAGCGGCACTGGAGAAGTTCACCTCATGCGAACCGGCCGGCCAGCGAGCGCCCTGCTGTGGCAGAAGTCCAGCTACAGCGGCAACGAGGACGGCCACGCGTGCGTAGAGGTCGCCATCGGCGGCGCCTCCACCGTCGCGGTGCGCGACAGCAAGGACCCCGAGGGCTCCGTCCTCACCTTCACTCCGGCCGCGTGGGCGGACTTCCTGAGCGCCGTCCGCGAGGGCACCCTCTGACCGCTCAGCGGACGATCGCCTCGTTCTCGCGCACGGTGACCGTCGTGGGTGCGGCGGATTCGCCGTCGGGCAGTGCGGGGGTGGCGGCCGCGGGACCGTCCGGGTTCGCGGAAGGCGTCCAGTGCACCTTCCAGACGATGGACGTGTTCAGGGTGTAGCCGCCGTGCGGCGAGGCCCTGCGGTAGGTGACATTGCAGGGGGCGCCGTGGGTGTCCAGTCGGTACGTCCCGCCGTCGTTGGTGAGCGGGTACGTGCAGGTGGCCGGATCGGCGTCGGGCGTGCCCGCGTCGACCCGCAGCTCGTACGGTTCCGCGACCGTCGTCGCCGCGACGTGGACACCGGCTGCGCGGTTGTTCAGGCTCGCGGTCACGGTGACGCGTTGCAGCGGAAGGGTGAACGTCAACTCCGTCGCAAGGTTGACGAGTTGACTCTCCGGCGGCGGCTTCAGCGTCACCGGCGGCGCGGGCAGCACGGTGTCCGCGTACGCCAGCCCGGCGAGCGTCCTCGGGTCGATGGCCGGCTTGTCCGCCGGCGGCTTCCCCGGCGGAATCCAGGCCCAGTCGTCGATGCCCGCACACTCACCGGCCCTGCTGAGGTCTGGGACCTCCAAGGTCCACCAAGCGCCCTTGTCGCCCTGGTGATAGTTGTCCACGCCGTACTGCCTCGCCATGTCGGCGAAGGCGTTCTGGTCCGACACGTAGTGACTGTTGAGGTAGTCCTCGAACTGCTTGGGGGTGAACCTCGGTTCGTACCAGCACGCCGGTGGCGACCACTGCGCACCCTGCACCGGCGCCATCTTCGGCCCCGGCCCGTTGTAGCTGCGCTCGTAGCGCACCTCGGAGGTGATGGTCGTGGAAGGAGGCGGGGTCTTGTGGTCGGACGGCGGGGTCTTCGTGTTGCCCCACGGCCCGGCAGCACTCGGCCACGCGAGCACGAGGAGGGACGCCTCCACCGCGGCTAAGGCCAACAGCAGCCTGCTGCTCCTGGCGGTCACCGTTCGCAGCTCTTGGCTCGGTCCTGCGACTTGTAGTTCGCCATCTGCCAGGTCCCGTCCGCCGACTTCCGCATGAGAACCGTGTGGAACGTGAAATCGTCCAGGCTCGGCGCGGTCATGATGGCCTTGCCCGACTTGGTGTCCTTGCCGTGCGAGTTGCGTTCGCTCTGGCAGAAGGTGACTCCGGCGGTCGTCGCGCCCGTGACGTTGACCTTCCGGTCGTAGAAGAGAACCGTGCCGGTGATCGACTCGTGGTTGCTCTTCCCCCAGCCGATCTTGGAGGACCAGTCCTCGGCCGCCGACTCGATCACGTACCTGTGGAACTGGGTGACGGCCGGGTCCAACTTGGCGATAGCCAGGAAGATCGCCTGCAACCCGTACCCCTGGTCCCGAAGGACCGCGTCCTTGACCGCGTCCCCCGTCGTGTCCGGGTCCACGACGACCTTGACGTCCGGCGGGAAGTCGAACGTCGGCGCCCCTGGCGCCGACGTGGTGGTCGGGGGAGCCGTCGTCGCGCTGGCGCTGGGTGCCCCGGCCGGCGTGCCCGTGGTGGTCGCGGCGATCTTCTTGTCCCCGCCGCCACCGCAGGCGGTGAGGACGAGAGCGGCCGCGGCCAGCGTGCAGGCTGCTGCGGTAACGGTCGTTCGGCGTGCCATCGTGAGGCCTGTCTCCCGTGTGGACTGCGCGTCTCGGCGCCGGACTCGGCATCGCGCTCGCGACCCCGTCGCGCGGGAGACGGCCGTACGGGCGGGCGTCGGCAACGCCCCCCGTTCCGCCCCATCAGTCGTCGGCAGCCACTCATGCAACGCCCAAGTACCGTACGGTAGCCGCCGCTCACGCACCGCGTCCACGCGACTGCGCACTCATCGCAATGAGTACACAAGCGGATGGCGCCGCGCCGGACAGGTGGACGCGGCACCTACCTGCCCGGAAACGCCGAACGGCGCCCTCGCGAGAGGGCGCCGTCGGCGCATGGGATGAGTGGAGATGGCGGGAATCGAACCCGCGTCCTGTGGTGCGGAACCAGGGCTTCTCCGAGCGCAGTCCGCTGTGCTTTTCTCGGCCCCGGCAGTCACGCGGACAAGCCGCCGACGGGCCCAGCCACTGTGAGTTCTCCCGCCGTGCCCCGTGGCCGGGCTCGGCGGTTGAGTCCCCTAAATGATGCCAGGATCCGGGTCGGGAACAGCCCCGGGCTGACACTCCGCAGAGTCTTCGCTAGCTGCTAATTAGGCAGCGAGAGCGAAGGCGGAGGAATCGCGCTTGGAATTGGCGATTATTGGTTTCGGCATATGGTTTACGAGATCATTGCCGCTTCCTCGGCTCGCTTCCCCTGCTTCGACATCCCCAGTCGAAACCGATCATCCCCATGTGGTGTTTTCAAGGTGCACCACCCACGTCGGGGTGGCTGATGCCCATCGTAGTGGAAGAACGCCGACCCGTGCCAGCGCATTCCCCGCCCGGCAACCCGGGCGTCACCTGCGGCTCGGCCGATCCGCTGGGCCGATCCGCCCAGCCGAGCCCAGCCCAGCCCGGCCCGGCCCGGTCGTAGGCTAGGCGCGCTGCCGGCGCCGCGCCGAGGAGATCGCGCGGTCCGTCTCGCGGCGGTCCTGCTTCTCCCGCAGCGTCTGCCGCTTGTCGTACTCCTTCTTGCCCTTCGCGAGGGCGATCTCGACCTTCACCCGGCCGTCCTTGAAGTACAGGGCGAGCGGGATCACGGTGTGGCCCGTCTCCTGCGACTTCTGGTCGAGCTTGTCGATCTCCGCGCGGTGCAGCAGCATCTTCCGCTTACGCCGTGCGGAGTGGTTGGTCCAGGTTCCCTGGGTGTACTCGGGGATGTGCACGTTGTACAGCCACGCCTCGTTCCCCTCGAGCTGCGCGAAGCCGTCGACCAGCGACGCGCGGCCCAGACGCAGGGACTTGACCTCGGTGCCGGTGAGCACCAGGCCCGCCTCGTAGGTGTCGAGGATGTGGTAGTCGTGCCGCGCCTTCTTGTTCTGCGCGATCATCTTGCGACCGGTCTCTTTAGCCATAACCGAGCCATTCTCCCACTACGAGGGGGCTCCGAGGCCAGCGAATACCTCGCGGCTGTCGACGACGGGGTCCTGGCCGTCGGGCACCTGCACGTCGGGGGCGATGCCCTGGCCGTCGACGCTGCGGCCGTCCGGGAGGTCGTAGTGGCCCACGGTCAGCTCGGCCACCGAGCCGTCGGGGAGGGTGCTGGGCATCTGCACCGAGCCCTTGCCGAAGGTGCGGGTGCCGATCACGACCGCCCGGCCGCGGTCCTGCAGCGCCCCGGCCAGCAGTTCCGCGGCGCTCATCGTGCCCCCGTCGACCAGCACCACGAGCGGGACGTGCGTGTCGCCGCCGGGCTGCGCGTACAGGGCCCGCTGGCTGCCGTGCACGTCGTAGGTGGCGACCAGCCCGCCGTCCAGGAACGCCGACGCGACCGCGACGGCCTCGGTGACGAGCCCGCCGGAGTTGCCGCGCAGGTCCAGCAGGACGCCGCGCGGGGCGTCCCGCACGGCGGCCCGGACCTGGGCGCCGACACCGCGGGTGAACGCGTCGACCGCGACGACGGTCGGCCCGTCGGCGGGCCTGCTCACCGTGACCGCCTCCGTGGCGAGTGTGGCGCGGTGCAGCGGCACCGTCCAGCTGCGCGTACCCCGCTGCACACCGAGCGTGACCTCGCTGCCGGGGACGTTGTCGCCGCGCAGGTCCGCGACGACCTCGGTGACGGCGAGGCCGGTGCACTTCGTGGCGCCGATGGCGGTGAGGACGTCGCCGACCTCGATCCCGGCCCGCAGGGCCGGGCTGCCGTCCTGGACGCGGGCGACCTCGATGCGCCCGCCGTCGATCCGCCGCACCCACAGGCCCACGCCGACGTAGCGGCCGTCGAGCGCTTCCTGGAGGCCGGCGTACTCCTGGGCGGTGTAGAAGGAGGACCAGCGGTCGCCGCTGCGGCTGACGAGTCTCTCGACGGTCGAGGCGCCGACCGTGCCGTCCTGGATCTCCTTGGCGATCCGGCCGGTGTCGAGGGTGCCGGGGCCGCCGGTGCCGGTGGCGGTGTCCTCGTCGGGGTCCGCGCCGGGGTCCTGGGTGGCGTCACCGGTGCCGGTGCCGCCGTACTGCGTCGCGCGCGTCCTGGTGGCCTGCGAGCCGGCCGCGTCGGCGACGGGCGCGGCCTCGATGCGGGATTCGGGCCTGCGCTGCACCGGTTGGGTCAGGCTGCCGGCCGCCGCACCCGTCGCGAGCATGGTGCCGAAGACCAACGTCAGGGTGGCCCCGCGGCGCAGACGGCGGGGCGTCCCGAACAACGGCGGGCCGGACATGGCCGGAAGTCTAGGCGACAAACGGACGCGGTACGGAAAGCTTGCCGGTCTCGCATATGCCACCGCGAGCACCCGTACCGGACGTCACAGACGTACCCACGAGTCGTGCCGGGAGCCGTGGCGGCGACCTGTCCCGGCGTATCAACAAGAGCCCCGCGCACGCCGGATGAGGCGTACGCGGGGCTCTCGCGTGACGTACCGGCCGGGGCCGGATCGGCCCGTCGCCGGGCCGCGGCTCAGACCTTCAGGTAGCGGCGCAGGGCCACGAACGCGGCGAGGGCCGGCATCACGACGCCGATGAGCAGCACCAGCGGGAGCACGCCTATCACCGAGTCCCAGCCCAGGAAGGACACCAGGGGGATCTTGTCCTGGAGCTTCAGGCCCGCGTCGACCATGAAGTAGCGGCCGCCGAGCAGCATCGCGCAGGCGAGGCCGGCGCCCACCAGGCCGGCGAACGCGGCCTCCATGATGAACGGCATCTGGATGTAGAAGCTGGACGCGCCGACGAGCCGCATGATGCCGGTCTCACGCCGGCGGCTGAACGCCGAGACGCGCACGGTGTTGACGATCAGCAGCATGGCCACCGTGAGCATGAACGCCAGCACCACGTAGGCGACCGTGGTCATGCCGCCGAGGAGGTCGAAGAGGTTCTTCAGCACCTCGCGCTGGTCGGACACCGACTGCACGCCGGGGTGGCCGTTGAAGAGGCTGGCGATGATGGCGAACTTCGTCGGGTCCTTCAGCTTGACCCGGTAGTTCTCCTGCATCTGGTCCGGGGTGACCGAACTGGCCAGCGGGGAGCGCTTGAACTGCTCCTGGTAGTGCTTGTAGGCCTGTTCCGCCGACTCGTAGTAGACCTTGTCGACGATCGGCTGCGCCTTGAGCGTCTTGAGGATCTCGGCCTTCTGGTCGTCGGTGACCGCACCGCGTGCGCAGTTGGGCGTCGACGCGGCGTCGCCCTTGTTGCACATGTAGATGGTGACCTGGACCTTGTCGTACCAGTAGCCCTTCATCGAGTCGACCTGCTTGTTGGCGAGCAGGGCGCCACCGGTCAGGGCGAGCGACAGGGCGACCGAGATGACCACGGCGAAGGTCATCGTGAGGTTGCGGCGGAGACCGACGCCGATCTCGGACAGGACGAACTGGGCGCGCATGGGGTGAGGTTCCTTTCGGGGGCGGGCGCTCTACGGGCTGCTCAGCTGTTCGGCTGCGTACCGGCGGGCTCGGCCGCCGGGGCTCAGCGGCTAGTGCTGGTAGCCGTAGACACCGCGCGACTGGTCACGGACCAGCCGCCCCTTCTCCAGCTCGATGACACGCTTGCGCATCTGGTCGACGATGTTCTGGTCGTGGGTGGCCATCACCACGGTGGTACCGGTCCTGTTGATCCGGTCGAGCAGGCGCATGATGCCGACCGAGGTCTGCGGGTCCAGGTTTCCGGTGGGCTCGTCCGCGATCAGCAGCATGGGCCGGTTGACGAAGGCCCGGGCGATGGCGACGCGCTGCTGCTCACCGCCGGACAGCTCGCCCGGCATGCGGTCCTCCTTGCCGGCCAGGCCGACGAGGTCGAGCACCTCGGGGACGGTCTTCCGGATGGTGCCGCGGGGCTTGCCGATCACCTCGAGGGCGAAGGCCACGTTCTCCGCGACGGTCTTGTTGGGGAGCAGCCGGAAGTCCTGGAACACGGTGCCGAGCTGGCGCCGCATGTGCGGGACCTTCCAGTTCGACAGGCGGGCCAGGTCCTTGCCGAGAACATGGACCATGCCGGTGTCGGTGCGCTCCTCGCGCAGGATCAGCCGCAGGAAAGTGGACTTTCCCGAACCGGAGGAACCCACCAGGAAGACGAATTCCCCCTTTTCGATCTCCAGCGAGACGTCCCGGAGCGCAGGACGGTTCTGCTTGGGGTAGGTCTTGGTGACGCTGTCGAATCGGATCACGTTCGCACCAGGTTTGCGGGGTGAGCGGACAGGGGATGGGGGCGACACTACGCGAAGGTGCGGGCGCTGCGCAGTCGCCGTGGAGGGTTGGTGGCCTTGCCCACAGGGCATACCGGACAAGCCCGTCATTGGCCCCGCCCGCCCCGTGATCCGGACCCCGCGTTCCGGCTGCGGGGGGCGGCATCCACCAGAACCTGGCACAGTGGAAGCAAGGGTCTACGTCCCCCAGAGGGAGTAGAGCACAGGCCCCCGGGAACGATTCGTGAACCGGGGGCGTTCACCGGACGGAGGAGGAGATCGCATGACGTGCGACCGACTGGTGTGTGCGAACTGCGCCGGCCCGGTGAGCGAGGGCCGCTGCCCCGTGTGCCGTGCGAGCCGTGCGCGTATGCAGCAGGAGAAGCTGGAGAACCCCTGGTCCTCCATCTCCCCCGCCGCCCTGATCGCCCTCCTCGTGGCCCTCCTGGCCGTCGCCCTGGTCGTCGAACACGCCACGGCGTAACGCTCCGCGATTCATCACTCCGCGTATCCGCCCGATCGCGCCGTGCGCTTGCGCCGTCAGCGGAGCTGTGCCTTCCGTTCGGCGTCCACGACCAGCGCACCGAGTTCGCGACTCGACATCCCGAGCCTCGGCACGATCACCCCGCAGACGCCGGCGCCTGGACGCGGGCGATGTTGACGATTCCCACGACTCGCACGAGGTCGTCGAAGTCCCCCACGGCCGCTACGGGCCCGGGGTCGCCCAGTGCCCGCCGGAGCACCGCCTCGGTGACGTCGGCGCGCGGACTCTCCTCGAACGGGAACGCCGCGACCTCGGCGGCCAAATCCTGCACCTTCTCGAGGTCCCATTCGGGCCCGAAGTAGCGACGAACCGGTGCCCCATCCCCGTTCTGGTGCCCGCGCCGCCGCAGTAGGGCGGGTCGGGCAGCAGCAAGGCGGGGCCCGGACTGGATGGTCCAGGCCCCGCCTTGGGGTGTGCGAGGTGCTGCCCGGGTGGGGATCAGGCGGCGGTGTTGTCGCGGCGCGCGCCGGCGAGGCGCGGGGTGAAGCGGAAGCCGACGCCGCCCGCGATCAGGGCCGCGGCGCCGATCAGCATGAAGGTGGTGCCGTTCGAACCGGTCTCGGCGAGCTGGCTCGTGGTGGAGCCCTGCGGGACCTGCTGGGTGTTGTCGGGGCCGGGGTTGTTGTTCCCGCAGTCGACACTGTCCCCGGTCAGGGTGCAGGTGTTGTTGTTGCCACCCGAGGTCGACGAGCCACCGCTGGACGACGACGAGCCACCCGTGGACGAGGAACCACCGCTGGTGGTGGAGGAGCCCCCGCTGTTGCCGCCACTCGTGGTCGAGCCACCGGAGTTGCCGTTGGAGCCGCCGTTGGCCGACGTCCCACCGTTGTCGGAGGTCCCACCGTTGTCGGAGGTGCCGCCGTTGTCCGACGTTCCGCCGTTGTCGGACGTTCCGCCGTTGTCGGAGGTGCCGCCGTTGTCCGACGTCCCGCCGTTGTCCGACGTTCCGCCGTTGTCGGAGGTGCCGCCGTTGTCCGACGTTCCGCCGTTGTCGGACGTTCCGCCGTTGTCGGAGGTGCCGCCGTTGTCGGACGTTCCGCCGTTGTCGGAGGTGCCGCCGTTGTCCGACGTTCCGCCATTGTCGGAGGTGCCGCCGTTGTCGGACGTCCCACCGTTGTCCGACGTCCCGCCGTTGTCGGAGGAGCCACCGATGGACACGGTGCCGCCGACGGTGACGGAACCACCGTCGTCGGAACCGCCGATGGAGGTCTGGCCACCGATGGTGCCGCCGTCCGACTCGCCGTCAAGCGGCTTGACCTGCGCGCTGCTGCCGTTCGTCGTCACAGCCTGGGCTGCGCCCACGGCCGTCAGGGAGGCGCCGGCCGCGATCACCGCAGCTGCGGCGATGCGCGTCATGCGCAGCCGTGTGCTGGCTTTGGCCCTGCTCATATTCTCAAGTACCCCCAGTAGATGTCTGCTTGGGGCCGCGCCGCTGTGGAGGTGCGCCGTGCCACTGGGAGGACCGGCTTGCGCTCACCCCCGTGCGCCTACGCCTCGTTCACGCGCATGCCGCGCAACACCCTCGCGGCTTTCCCCGGGAGCGTCAAGGTCATTAAGCACACAATGCGCGAATTGCCCGACTGTGCCCGGCAGTTCTCCACATCACTGTGACATGACGGGTGCGAAAGGGCTTACGCGTCGGCCTTCTCACGGGACTTGCGCCAGCGGATGCCCGCCTCGATGAAGCCGTCGATGTCGCCGTCGAGGACGGACTGGGGGTTGCCGACCTCGTGATCGGTGCGCAGGTCCTTGACCATCTGGTACGGGTGCAGGACATACGAACGCATCTGGTTGCCCCAGGAGTTGCCGCCGTCGCTCTTGCCGAGCGAGTCCAGCAGGGCCTGCTCCTCCTGGCGGCGCCGCTCCAGCAGCTTGGCCTGGAGGACGTTCATCGCGCTGGCCTTGTTCTGGATCTGCGAGCGCTCGTTCTGGCAGGAGACCACGATGCCGGTGGGGATGTGGGTGATGCGGACCGCGGAGTCCGTGGTGTTGACGCCCTGGCCGCCGGGGCCGGACGCGCGGTACACGTCGATGCGCAGCTCGCCCTCGTCGATGTCGACGTGGTCGGACTGCTCCACGACGGGCAGCACCTCGACGCCCGCGAAGGACGTCTGGCGGCGGCCCTGGTTGTCGAAGGGGCTGATCCGCACCAGGCGGTGCGTGCCCTGCTCGACCGAGAGGGTGCCGTACGCGTACGGCGCCTTCACCACGAAGGTGGTGGACTTGATGCCGGCCTCTTCCGCGTACGAGGTCTCGTAGACCTCGGTGGAGTAGCCGTGGCGCTCGGCCCACCGCAGGTACATCCGCTGGAGCTGCTCGGCGAAGTCCGCCGCGTCCACACCGCCGGCCTCGGCCCGGATGTTGACGAGCGCCTCGCGGGCGTCGTACTCGCCGGACAGCAGGGTGCGGACCTCCATCTCGTCCAGCGCCTTGCGGACGGACTCCAGCTCGGCCTCGGCCTCGGTGCGGGTGTCCGCGTCGTTCTCGGCCTCCGCGAGTTCGAAGAGGACGGAGAGGTCGTCGATCCGGCCCCGGAGTGCCTCGACCTTGCGCAGCTCGGCCTGGAGGTGCGACAGCCGGCTGGTGACCTTCTGCGCGTTCTCCGGGTCGTCCCACAGGGAGGGGGCCGCGGCCTGCTCCTCGAGCACGGCAATGTCGCCCCTCATCCTGTCGAGGTCGAGAACGGCCTCGATCGACCCCATGGTCGAGGACAGGGACTTCAGCTCTTCGGATACATCGACGATCGCCACGCATCCAGCCTACCGGCTGGTCCGGCGGACCAGTCCCGCTGTCCACAGGCCTGGGACGGCGCGCCGCGCGAGTGGCGACTGAGGCGCCCCAACGGCCCGCGCGGGCCGACCGTGGGGCCGTCCAGGCGGGCGTGGAGCCCGTCTAGGCGGGCAGCGCGGCGGTGGACGCGGTGAGCGTGCCGCCGGATGTGAGGGCGAACACCTCCAGCGTCCGCCCGTGGGCGACGGCCCCCAGGCTGCCGGCCAGCCCGGCGGGCAGGGCGGCGGCGGGGCCGGGCGGGGAGCTCTGCATGCCGCCGGCCAGGACGTACAGGCGGTCCCCCGCGGACAGCGCCTCGGGCCGGTCGGCACTGCTGCCGGCGGAGGAAGCGGAGGACGCCGACGCGTCCAGGCCGTCGACCGGGCCGGACGGCCGCCACGCCCCGGCGGAGAACGGCAACCGCAGCACCGCGCCGTCGGCCTTGCGGACCACGAACGCGTCGAGGGTGCCGGGCGCCCGGGAGACGAGGGCCGGCGCGGAGGTGATGCGGCCGGCCGTCGGGACCAGCGCCCACGCGTTCCAGCGGGAGCCGACCAGCGAGGCCGTCACCAGGTCGCCGCCGACCCGTCCGACCAGGTCGATCCGCCCGGGCGAGGACGAGGCCGCGGCGGGCGCCGCGTCGAACCGGGTCCGCTCGTCCACCTGCGACCAGGCGCTCCAGTAACCGCTCGCGTACGTACGGCGATACAGCAGGCCGTCCGTGCCGAGCGCGAACAGGTCGATCCGGCCGGCCCTGGCCGAGACGACGGCGGGGTCGTCGGCGACGCTGATCCCGGTGAGCTTGTGCCACGCTCCGTAGCCGGAGCCGTCGTGGACGACGTACCAGACGTTCTTGTCCTCGCCGCGGGCGAAGACGTACGTGGCGCCGTCCACCTCCAGGGCGCGCGGCCCGCCGGTGAGGCGGACGCCCGCGGCCGGGGCGGCGTGCGGCGCCGACCACTGCGGCAGGGCGACGGGCGCGCCGGTGCGGCCCTGCGGTGAGGCCGCCCCGGCGGTCGGCGCGTTCGGCGTGCCCTGCGAGGTGTGGGCGGAGTCCTTGGGGGTGGCGGTGGTGGCGCCGGTCGACGGCGCGTGGTCGTCACGGGACGTGCCGGAGCCGGACTTGCCGTCCGAGCCGGCCGAGGCGATGCCCCAGCCGCCGATGCCCGCGACGGCCAGCGCGGCGGCGGCCGCGGCCGCGAAGGTGATGCGGCGCTGCCGGACCGCGTCCGAGACGGCCCGGTGCCGGGGGCTGGCCGGGCGGCCCGCGGCGGACGCCCTGAGGCCGCTCGCGGCGCCGTTGCCGTTCTTGCCGCCCTTTCCGGTCTTCCCGGTCTTGCCTCCGCGGGGCGCGTAGCCGGCCAGCTCCTCGGCGGTGGGCAGCCTGATGCTGGTGTGGGTGTCGCGGCTGGAGTCCGGCGCGGAACCCCGCACCAGCGGCACGGCGCCGCGCGGGCGGTCCTGCGCGGAGTAATCGCCGCCCGCGTCGGGCGAGTCGTGGAACGGGGGCGGCGGCAGCAGCGCGTCCTGCTCCTCGTCCTCCTCGTCCCCGTAGGGGGATTCGGCGGTCTGCCCGTCAACTCCCGGCGGCACCACGTCCAGTGCGGGAACGCCCGCGAGACCGGGCAGCAACTCGCGCAGGCGCAGGCCGAGTTCGCGGGCGGTGAGTCGGGACGCCGGGGCTTTCGCCAGGCACTGGGCGAGGATCTGCCACAGCTCGCCGGGCAGGTCGGGCAGCGGCTGCACGGTCTCGGTGACGTGCCGTCGCAGCACCGCGCCGGGGTGGCCGCCGCCGAACGGGGTGAATCCGGCGACGAGTTCGTACAGCACGGTGGCCAGCGCGTAGATGTCGACGGACGCGCGCGGCGGCAGGCCCTCGATGATCTCCGGCGCGAGGTAGTCGGGGGTCCCGATGATGCGGGTGGCCCGGGTGCGGCGCGGGGAGTCGACGAGGCGGGCGATGCCGAAGTCGGTGAGCAGGGCGGGCGGGGCGCCGCCGGGGCCGGGCACGGCGGCCGAGTCCAGCAGCACGTTCTCGGGTTTGACGTCGCGGTGGACGACACCGGCCGCGTGCGCGGCGGCCAGGCCGTCGGCGACGTCGGCGGCGATGGCGACGGCCGCTTCGGGGGTCAGGCGGTGGTCGCGCTCCAGGCGCGAGCGCAGGTCGGTGCCGCGCACCAGGTCCATGACCAGGGCGAGGTCGGTGCCGTCGACCACGAGGTCGCGGATGCCGACGATGTGCGGGTGGTCGAGCGAGAGGAGCGCGGTGCGCTCCTGCACGAACCGGCCGACGAGGTCCTGGTCGGAGGCGAGGTCCTCGCGCAGCAGCTTGATGGCGACCGGCCCTTCCGGGCCCTCGCCGAGCCACACCGTGCCCGCGGATCCCCGCCCGAGCACTTGGTGTGCGGTGTACCGGCTGCCGATCTTCCTGGCCAAGGCTTGCTCCGACTCCTCCGAAGTCCGTCGCGCTGGCGACTAGCGTTGGCGACAAAGCTACGCGGAACGGGGGCTGTTCGGGGTACCGGTGCCCAGTGAGGAAGGGTTCTGCCGGAGAAATCACCCTCCAGAAGTCGACAAATCCCCACGGTAAGGGGTCCCGTGGGGTGTCCCCCGCCCCTCGCGAGCTGTTCGCCGCGGGCGGCGGCGCGGCGCAACGGGCGCGCCCCGCGCGGCGTCCGGCCCCCTTGCGAGCCCCTCCGCCCGCGCGGGGCCAGTCCGGACGAGAAGAAGGGTGCGCCCCTTCCAAGGGCGCGGGGAACTGCGCGACGAGCCACGACTCGGCCGCAGTTCACCACCGCCCCAAAGGGGCGATCGCCGTCACCTTCGGACCAACCCGGCCGGTGGCACACACGGGGGCCCTTGATGGTGTCCCGCTGCCCGCGCAGGGCGAACCGCCGTCCGCGCGGGGCGGACCCGGGGGGAGGGTCAGGAGTGGCCGCCGCCTGAGTCACCAGTGATCGCGGAGACCTTGTCCCAAACCGTCTGCGCCCAACTGGACGTCGCGTCCCAGAGGTTGCGCGTGCTGTTGACCCAATCGGGGAGAGGGGTGGTGTACCAGACCACGACGAACACCACGATGAGGACGAGGATCACCGTGAGGCAGCCCTTGAGGCAGCCGAGGCCGGGGATCTTCACCGGGTTGGCGCTGCGCCGCGGCTCCCGCCGCGCAGGCGCCTGCTGCGGCGGCGTGGGCGCCTGGGGGCGCTCGTACCGCTGCGGCTGGCGCTGGGGCTGCCGCTGCGGCTGGGGCGCGTAACCCTGCCCCTGCCCGTACCCCTGCCCGTACCCCTGAGCCTGCCCGTGCCCCTGACCCTGCTGCTGCTGCTGCGGATAGCCGTACCCCGGGGGGTACGGCTGCTGTGCGGGCGGCGCCTGGCGCCGAGGGCGCCGCCGCAGCGGGTCGTCCTCCGGCGCGAGGTATCGCACCTCGGTCTGCTCGTTGCGGTGCCGCGCGGCGCTCAGCTGCGACTCCCAGGGGTGCGGCCCCTGGGCCTGCGGCGGCTGGGCCGGCTGCGGAGGATGAGGGGGCTGCCCCTGCTGGGCCGTCGGCAGGACCCGCGTCCGCTCCGACGGCAGCACGCTGGTGGCGGCGTTCGGGTCGTACGAGGGCGCGGGCCCGCTGCCGCCCGGCAGCACCTGCGTCCGGTCGGAGTCCGACGAGGACGTGCCCGGCACCGGCGTCGGATCGCCGTCGGGACCGAGCAGCGCGGCCACGCCCAGCGCCGCCTCGGCCTGCGCGGGGCTGGCGTGCACACCGATGCCCGACGCGACGACCCGCAGCGCCCGCGCGAGGTTCTCCGCGCTGGGCCGCTGGCCGGGCTCCTTGCGCAGGCAGCGCTCGATGACCGTCCACAGCGGCTCCGGCACGTTGCCGGGCCGGCGCGGCTGCTCGGTCAGGTGGGCCTGGAGCACCTCGATCGCACTGTCGCCGCGGAACGGCGCGCGCCCGGTCACCAGCTCGTACATGAGGACGCCGGCCCCGTACACGTCCACCGCGGACGTCTGAGGACGTCCCTGCGCGGACTCCGGCGCCACGTACGCCGGGGTGCCGACGAACTCGTGGGTGCGGGTGACGCCCGGGGAGTCGGCGAGGCGCGCGATGCCGAAGTCGGTGAGCATCGGGTGCATGCTCTCGGTGCCGTCCTCCGCCGTGGTGGTGGCGAGCAGCACGTTCGCGGGCTTCAGGTCGCGGTGGACCACGCCGTCGGCGTGGCTGGCGGCGAGCGCGTCGGCGACGGCCGCGGTCAGCAGGGACGCGGCGACGGGCGTGAAGGGGCCGTTCTCACGGAGGTAGCGGTGCAGGTCGGGACCGTCGATCAGGTCCATGACCAGCGCGAGCAGGTCGCCCTCGACCACCAGGTCGCGGACCCGGACGATGTGCGGGTGGCGCAGCCGCAGCAGCACCGAGCGCTCGCGCAGGAAGCGCATCACCACGTCGGGGTCGCTCGCGAGCTCCTCCTTGAGCACCTTGACGGCGACGGCGCTGCCGCCCCCCTCGTGCTCCGCACGCACCTGGCCGCGCCATACGGTGCCTGTGGCGCCGCGCCCAAGCGGCTCCTCCAGGAGGTATTTGCTGCCTACCGGCCGCACGTCGTGTGCTCCCTTGCGTGACCCAGCGTGATCGTGTGTGTCGGATTTACGTGGGCCGGCACCGGCCACGCCCCCGATTCTCGCTCAATTCCGGCCAAGCGTAGTGCCGCCGGAGATCCGGTCGCCCGATTCCCACATAGGACGCCGACCGGGGACGGTTGGTTGCCCGGCCGTCACGTCCGTGCCGCCCGGGCGGCTCATACGGGTGACGTCTGCCCCGGGAACGCCGCGGGCAGGCGATCGATTCCGGTCAGGGTCCCGACCGTGACCGGCGGCACTCCGCCGCAGGCCGGCCCCGCCGCGGTCGCGAACCGCGCCGAACCGGGCGGAAAACGACGGCCGCCGCAACTTCGCGGACTCCCGCGGTGCCCGAGAGCACCGGGGAACGATCCGGGCAAGATCACCCAGGGTGGTACCGGCCACATCCTGTGGGCGCCGGGTGGGAGGATGCATCCGTACGGCCGGACGGGGCACCTCACTTCCCGCCCTCCGTGCTTGAGTTGTGCGTGTAAGGGTGAACGCTTGTACGACGCGCCCGTGCGCGGCCGGGGAGGACTGCCCCGGACGCCCGCCCGGGCCCGGCGAGAAGGGACCGCGGGCGAGATGCAGATCCGGCTGACCGTCCTCGGGCCGCGCGGCGGCCGGACGAGGCTCTCCCCTGCCGGGCGCTGTGACGTGCTCATCACGGCGCCTGAGGGCACCGAGCTGGGCACCGTCGCGGGCGCGCTGGCCTCCGCGGCCGGCTCCGCGCAGCAGGGCGGACGGTCCGCGAGCACCTCGGTGGCCCTGTACGCGGGCACCCAGCGGCTCTCCCCGACGGCCGTGCTGGGCGCGCCCCCGCTGGTCGACGGCGCGCTGCTGTCGCTGCACGCCCCCGCCGAGCAGCAGGGCGACCACGGCCGCTACGGCAGGTTCGGGCAGTACGGCGCTCCGCCCGCGGAACTGGCCAGGCTGCACGTGGTGGGCGGGCCCGACGCGGGCGGCGTGCACCTGCTGCAGGGCGGCCAGGCGCGTGTCGGCCGCTCCGCGGACGCGGACGTCCCGCTCGACGACCCGGACGTCTCCCGGCTGCACTGCGAGGTCGCGGTCGGCGCGGACGGCCAGGTCACCGTCCACGACCTCGACTCCACCAACGGCACCATGCTCGACGGGGAGGCGCTCGGTCCGCGCCCGCAGCCCTTCCCGCCGGGGGCCCTGCTGCAGATCGGCGAGTCCACGCTGCGGCTGGACGCGGCACACTCCGCGGTCCCGCCCGTGCTCGCCTCGCAGCCCGACGGGGACGGGCACCTGCGCGTGTCGCTGCCGTGGCCGGCCCACACCGCCGCGCCGGCCGGTCCCGAGCCCTCCGGCGGTACGGCCGGGCACGACCGACCCCAGCACTCCACGCACTCCGCGCAGGAGAGCGGCGCAGGCAGCGAAGGCCGCGGCGGAGGTGGCGGCCGCGGCGACGACGGCGACCACGCGGGCCGGGGTGACGGCGTCGACCGTGCTGAGCGGGCGGACCAGGTCGACCACGAGGGCCGCGTGGAGGAACCGCACGCCGCGACCCGCTACGGGCTGTTCGCGCAGACCGACCCGGCCGGCGGCGTGCCCGCGGCGGGGTCGGCCGGCGGCGCGCCCGGCCTTCCGCCGATGCCCGAGGGTCCGCCGGCCTCGTACGGCGTCCCCGGGCAGCGGGCGTCGTCGGGCGCGGCCGGGTCCGCGCGGCTCACGACCGGATCGATCTCCGCCGTGCCCGGCGGCGCGCCCGCGGACCGGCTCGGCGGCGGGGCGCCGCGGGGCGGCTCCGGCGGGCAGGTCCCCGCTCCCCGGCGGGAGGCCGGCGAGACCCCGGGCGCGGGCGGCTCGCGCGCGCCGGGCGGCTCCGGCGACTCGGGCCCCGGCGCCTCACGTCCGGGCGGCCCCGGCGACCCCGGCACCCACCCGTCCCTCCCCCGCCAGGCCGCCGGATCCTCCGACGGGTTCGCCGAGACCGTGACGCACGCCGGCCGCGCGGGCTGGACGCAGGCCGCGGAAGCCGCCGCGCCGGGCACGGCCGGCGGCACGGGCGTCACCGGTGGCGCTGGTGGGACTTCCGGCCAGGACGGCGGCGAGCGGCGCAGGGCCACCGGGGAGCGCTCCCGCGGCACGCGCGCGGTCGAGGCGGGCCGGGCCAGAAGCGGCGGGCCGGTGGGCGCCATAAGCGCCTGGGCGCGGCGCCGGCTGGCCCCCGGCCGCGCCGCCGCGGACCCCGCGGACAGCGGCGAGGCCGAGGCGCTGCGCGAGCGCTGGCCGGACCCGGCGACGGTCCTGCTGACCGCGCTCGGCCCCGGGCGCCGCCTGTGGGAGCGCGACGCGGCGCACCCGGACGCGCTGACCGTCCGCCTGGGCACCGCCGAGCTCATGTCGGAGGACGGCACCCGCCGCCTCCCGTCCGTGCCGTTCACGGTCGACCTGAGGGCGCCGGAGACGGCCGCGCTGACCCTGTCCGGCCCGCGGCCGCGGATGACGGGCCTCGCGCGGGCCGTGCTCGCCCAGCTCTGCGCCCTGCACGCGCCCGCGGCCCTGGAGGTCGTGCTGCTCAGCGCCGACCGCGCGCGCAGCGCCGACCAGCGCACCGAGGAGTGGTCCTGGCTGAACTGGCTGCCGCACCTGCGCCCCGGGCACGGCCAGGACTGCCGGCTGCTGCTCGCGTACGACCGCGAGCAGGCACAGGCCCGGATAGCCGAACTGGCGCGCCGTGTGGAGGACGGGCCGCTGGGCACGTCCTGGGCGGTGGCGCCCCAGGACGCGGTGACGGCGGCGACCGCCGCGTACGAGGGACCGTTCACCCTCGTGGTGGCGGACGGCGACCCGGGTTCCGCGGCGCTGCGGGACGCCCTCGGGCGCATCGCGGTGGCCGGGCCGTCGGCGGGCGTGCACGTGCTGTGCCTGGCCGAGGCCGGGGAGCAGCCGGCGATCGGGAGCGGCGCGGTGGCCCGGCTGTCGGGCGACGTCGCCACGACCCTGCACATCGAGCGGCCCGGGCACCGGGTACCGGGCGACCGGCTGCCGCTGCCGGACGAGGTCGTGCTGGACGCGGTGTCGGCGGACTGGGCGGAGCACTTCGCGCGGGCGCTGGCCCCGCTGCGGGAGACCGACGCCGAGACACCGCGGTCCCGCAACGCGCTGCCGGCCACCGTCCGGCTGCTCGACGAGCTCGACCTGGCACTGGCCACCCCGGCGAAGATCGGCGCGCGCTGGGCGGAGGCGGCGACCGCCGCGACCGCGGCCGCCGGGGCCCGTGCGGTCCTCGGGCAGGGCGCGGCGGGCCGGGTCGCGGTCGACCTGGTCGCGGAGGGCCCGCACGCGATGGTCGGCGGTGCGCCGGGCGCGGGCAAGACGGAGCTGCTGCGGTCGCTGGCGGCGGCGCTGGCGGCGGGCGAACGCCCGGAACGGCTGGCGCTGGTGCTGGTGGACGGCGCCGGCGGCGAGCGCGGCGAGGGGCTGGCCGCGTGCGCCGACCTGCCGCATGTGGCGACGCGCCTGGTGGCCTCCGACCCGCTGCGGATGCGGGAGTTCGCGCAGGGCCTGACCGCGGAGCTGAAGCGGCGCGCGGAGGTGCTGGGCGAGCAGGACTTCGCGGCCTGGCACGCCGGGCAGGCCGTCGCGGCGGCCGCGACACAACCGGCAGGATCCGCGCACCCGTTGAGCCCTTCCGTGCGGGAGAAGCCCGCCGATGCCGACTCGGATGCGGCGGGCGGCGGGGACGACGAGCGCGACGGGGACGACGGGGACGACGGGACGGGCGCGCGGCGGGAGCGGGCCGCACAGCCCGCGATGCCGCGCCTGGTGGTGCTGGTCGACGACTTCGACGCCCTGGTCGCGCCGGGCCTCGGCAGTCCGGGCCGGCCGGCCGCGGGCAGCGTGGTGCGCGCCCTGGAGGCGGTCGCCCGGGACGGCGAACGGCTGGGCGTCCACCTCGTGGCGTCGACCGGGCGCCCGGAGCGCACGGAGGGCACCGAGGCGGACGAACGGGCCCGGCTGCGCGTCGCGTTGCGGATGCCGGACCCGGAGTCGGCGGCGCTGCTGGTGTCCGTGGAGGACCCGGCGGGCCTGGACGACGCCCTCCCCGGACGGGGGTATCTGCGCCGTCCCGGCGGCGGGGTCACGCTGTTCCAGGGCGCGCGCGTCAGCGCCCGCATCCCCCGCACCGCGACGCTGCGTCCGACCGTCGTCCCGCTGGAGTGGGAGCGGATGGGCGACCCGCCGGCCCGCCGCCAGGTCCGCGAGCTCGGCAACGGCCCCACCGACCTGGCCCTGCTGGCCAGCGCCCTCCAGCGCGCCGCCGAATCCCCGCAGGAAGACGCCCGCCGCTAGCGACGGTTCGGCGCCGCCGCCGGCACCGGCAGGTACCGGCGGCCGGCGGTGTCCACCGTGTTCGCGGTGTCAGTGGCGCGCCATCATGACCGGTGTGAACTCCGAGATGCTGATCGCCGTCTGGCGACGTGTCCTGCTTGACCCGCGCGCCTCCTGGGTGCTGTTCGCACACGGCACCTGTGTCGTCCTGACCGCCCCGGAGGGGGATCTGGGCGAGCAGGCCGTGGCGATCATGCGGACGTTCGGGCCGGTGCACGTCGGCTCCGCGGCCGGGGACTTCGGGGTGGTCGACCTCGGGACGGCCGGCGGATGGGCGGTGACCGGCGACCATCCGGACGTGCTGACCTACGTCGCGCCCGAGGAGGTCGAGGAGGCCGAGGAGGCCGAGGACCACAGAAACATCGCCGTCGGCCTGTTCGGACGCGCCAAGCGCCACCGCGACGGCACCGAACTGCGCGTCGTGCACGTCGAGGACAGGCGGGACGCGGCCCCGCCTGCGCAACTCGGCCCCGCGTAGGACGAGTCCGGGACGCGAGCCGGACGGAAACGGGTTTGAGCCAAGATCACGGCATGGTCACGATCCCTGTCACCCCGCTGTGTGCGCCCTTGCGAGCGCCGTTCACCCGGGCGTAGGACAGACGCCACGGGACTGAGGGGATGGCCAGATGCTTTCGTTAAACACGAGCAAGGACAGCACCTTCGAGACACATGCGGCGCGCCGTACCGTGCGCCGCACTACGCGCATAGCGCTTGCCGCGGTCGCGGCGTCCGCGCTCGCGCTGACCGCCGCCGCGTGCGGGGGCGGCAGCGGCGACGGCAAGAAGAGCGGGGGGAGTTCGAGTTCGCCGTCCACCTCGGCGAGCGGCAGTGGCTCCTCGCTCCAACTGCCCGACCTGCACGGCCAGAAGCTCGAGGTGGCGGCCGTGTGGACCGGCCCCGAGCAGGCCAACTTCATGAAGGTGCTCAAGGAGTTCGACAGGCGCACCGGCGCGAAGACCTCCTACGTGCCGACCGGCGACAGCCAGTCGACGTTCCTCGGCACGAAGATCGAGGGCGGTGCCCCGCCGGACGTCGCCTTCCTCGCGCAGAACGGCGTGCTCCACCAGTTCGCCGACAAGGGGTGGGTCAAGCCGCTGGGCGCCCAGGCGCAGGCGCAGCTGACCGCGAACTTCTCCCCTGGCTGGCAGAAGCTCGGCGCGTGGAAGGGCAAGCAGTACGGCATCTACGCGAAGGTCTCCAACAAGTCGCTGATCTGGTACAACGCGGCGGCGTTCGCCAACGCGGGGGCCACCGAGCCGAAGACGTGGGCGGACTTCCTGAAGACCGCGGAGACCGTCTTCGAGTCGGGCACGCCCGCCGTCTCCATCGGCGGTGCCGACGGGTGGACGCTCACCGACTGGTTCGAGAACGTCTATCTCTCGCAGGCCGGGCCGGACATGTACGACAAGCTCGCCGCGCACACCGTCAAGTGGACGGACCCGTCGGTGAAGACGGCGCTGACCACACTGGCGCAGCTGTTCGGCAACAAGGACCTCATCGCGGGCGGGCAGCAGGGCGCGCTGGCGGCCGACTTCCCGAAGTCGGTCACCCAGGTGTTCACCGGCAGCACCCCGGCCGCGATGGTCTACGAGGGCGACTTCGTCTCCGCGTTCATCTCCGGCAACACCAAGGCGAAGGTCGGCACCGACGCCAAGGTGTTCCCGTTCCCCGCGGTCGGCAGCGGCAAGGCGCCGGTGGTCAGCGGCGGCGACGTCGCGGTGGCGATGAAGGACTCCCCCGGCGCGCAGGCGCTGCTGACCTTCATCGGCTCGACGGACGCGGCCAAGATCTGGGCGCAGGGCGGCGGTTACCTGTCGCCGAACAAGTCGCTGGACCTCTCGGCGTACCCGGACGACGTGCAGCGGAACATCGCCAAGGCGCTCATCCAGTCCGGCGACGACTTCCGGTTCGACATGTCGGACCAGGCTCCGGCGGCCTTCGGCGGCACGAAGGGCCAGGGCGAGTGGAAGGACCTCCAGGACTTCCTCGCCAAGCCGTCCGACATCGCCGGAGCGCAGGCGAAGCTGGAGGCGGACGCGGCCAAGGCGTACGGGGGCTGAGGGCGGATGGCTGACGCCTCCCTGCCGGGGGCGGGGGGCGGCGGCACCGCCGCCGCCCCGGTCGCGCCGGGTCCCGTGAAGGGGCCCGGCGCGCGTCCCCGCCGCAGCATCATGGGCACGCCGCCGTGGGTGGCGGCACTGTTCCTGCTGCCCGCACTGGTCCTGCTGGGCGCGCTGGTGGTCTACCCGATCGTCTTCACCGTCCACCGCAGCCTGTACGACGCCGACGGCAGCGGTTTCGTCGGCCTGAAGAACTTCGGCACGGTCTTCAGCGACCACGGCATCCTCACCGCGGTGCGCAACAACGCGATCTGGGTGGTGGTCGCGCCGACGGTGGCGACCGCGCTGGGCCTGGTGTTCGCGGTGCTCACCGAACGGGTGCGCTGGGGAACGGCGTTCAAGCTGGTCGTCTTCATGCCGATGGCGATCTCGATGCTCGCCGCCGGCATCATCTTCCGGCTGGTGTACGACCAGGACCCGTCACGCGGGGTGGCCAACGCGGTGGTGGTGGCCGTGCACGACACGTTCACCAGCAACGCGGCCTATCCGGGCGCCCGGCCGCGGCCCAACGGCGATCTGGCGCCGACCGCCGGAGGTTCGTACACCTCGAAGTCCACGGCGTCGGTGGGCACGCCGGCCGACCTGCCGCTGGTGGGCATCCCGCAGAACAAGCTGCCGGCCGGCGCCCAGCAGGCCAGGCCCGCGGCGACGAAGCCGGACGCGGTGACCGGCACGGTGTGGCTGGACTTCCGGCCCGGCGGCACCGGCAGGCCCGGGGTGATCGATCCCGGGGAGAAGGCGCTGTCGGGGGTGCGGGTCCAGGCGGTCAAGGGCGGCAAGGTGGTGGCCTCGGCGACGTCCGGCAAGGACGGCACCTATCAGCTGCCCGGCTCCGCGGCCGGCGCCCAACTGCGGCTGCCCGCCTCGAACTTCTCCGGGAAGTACAACGGCATCGACTGGCTCGGCCCGAACCTGGTGACGCCGTCGATCATCGCCAGCTACGTGTGGATGTGGGCGGGCTTCGCGATGGTGCTCATCGCGGCGGGCCTGGCCGGCGTGCCGCGGGAACTGCTGGAGCAGGCGCGGGTGGACGGCGCCAACGAGTGGCAGGTGTTCCGCCGGATCACCGTGCCGCTGCTGGCACCCGTCCTGGTCGTCGTCATGGTCACGCTGATGATCAACGTGCTCAAGATCTTCGACCTCGTCTACATCATCGCGCCCGGCCAGACCCAGGAGAACGCCAACGTGCTGGCGCTGCAGCTGTACCTGTCGTCGTTCGGCGGCGGCAACGACCAGGGCGTCGGCAGCGCGATCGGCGTGATCCTGCTGCTGCTCGTGCTGCCGGTGATGATCGTCAACATCCGCCGGCTGCGCAGGGAGGGACGGCGATGAGCGCGGACGCGACCACCGGCGGTGCGGTCACCGCCCCCGTACCCGTGACGGCCGTCGGCGCGGGGCGGCGGCGCCGCGGTCTCGCCGGCCGCCTGGCCGAACGCGCCGGCAGCGGCGTGCTGCGGATCTTCCTGCTGGTGGTGGCGCTGTTCTGGCTGCTGCCGACGGTGGGCCTGCTGCTGTCCAGCCTCCGCTCGCCGACGGACATCACGGCGAGCGGCTGGTGGAAGGTGTTCACCTCGCCGTCGCAGCTGACCGCCGCCAACTACCACACGCTGCTGAGCAACAGCGCGATCACCGACTCGCTGTGGAACACCGTGCTGATCACCGTGCCGGCCACACTGCTGGTGGTGGTGATCGGCTCCCTGGCCGGCTACGCCTTCGCGTGGATGGACTTCCCCGGCCGGGACTGGTGGTTCCTGGTCGTGGTGGCGCTGCTCGTCGTCCCGGTGCAGGTGGCGCTGGTGCCGGTCGCGAAGCTCTTCGGCGACCTGGGCATCTTCGGGGACATCTCCGGCGTGGTGCTCTTCCACACCGCGTTCGGCCTGCCCTTCGCGATCTTCCTGCTGCGGAACTTCTTCGCGGAGATCCCCCGAGAACTGCTGGAGGCCGCGCGGCTGGACGGCGCCGGTGAGCTGCGGCTGTTCACGCGGGTGGTGATGCCGCTGGGCGGCCCGGCGATCGCCTCGCTCGGCATCTTCCAGTTCCTGTGGGTGTGGAACGACATGCTGGTGGCGCTGATCTTCACCAACAGCGACTCGCAGCCGATCACCGTGGCGCTCCAGCAGCAGGTCAGGCAGTTCGGCAACAACATCGACATCCTCGCGCCCGGCGCGTTCGTCTCGATGGTGATCCCGCTGGCGGTGTTCTTCGCGTTCCAGCGGCAGTTCGTGTCCGGCGTGATGGCCGGCGCGGTCAAGTAGGCGGCACTTCAGGCCCACCGGGCCGGCAAGGCGGGGCGGCGCAGGCCGCCCGCGCGGGACGGCGGGGGCGCCGGGGCAGCGCGGCGCCCCCGCTTTCCGCTGTCCGCCCACGCTCTGCTGCCCGCCCACGCACTGCTGCCGGCTGCCGGCGGGGCGCGGCCCTGCTTGCCGGGCGGCCGCCGCGAGGTGCGCCACTCTGCCAGGTGGTCTACGCCCCGCGCCGCCACCCGCGTGGCGGACCTGATCATGAGATGACCCTTTGGCACGCTGATTCCGCAACCGCAGGAATCAGGAGTTGTCATGACATCGCACGATCTGGCCCCGGGGTCGCGACGACCCTGGCTCACCGGCCGGGCCGGCAGCGTGCTGCTGCTGGGCGGCCGGCTGCGCGAGGCCCTGATCGTGGGTGTCCCCGCCGTGGCCGTGACGGTGCTCGGCTGGCGGCAGCGCTGGGTCGGCGACGACGGCATGATCTACACCCGCACCGTCCGCGAGATCCTGGCCGGCCACGGCCCGGTGTTCAACGTCGGCGAGCGCGCGGAGGCGTCCACCGGCGCGCTCTGGCAGTGGCTGCTCGCGGCGTGCACGTACGCCTCCGGCAAGGACCCGTCGCTCGTCGCCGTCTGGCTCGGGGTGCTGTTCACCGGCGCGGGATACGCGCTCGCCATGTCGGCCGCGCGCAGAGCCGTCCGCCCCCTGACCACCGCACCCCTGCTGCCGGTGGGGATGGCCGTGCTGCTGGCCGTCAAGGCCGACTGGGACTACGCGTCCTCAGGTCTGGAGAGCGGCCTGACCACCGGCTGGATCGCACTGGCCTGGTGGTATCTGGTGGCGGCCCGCGGAACGCAGCCGGCCGGCACGACTCCCGGCCCGCGGCGACCAGAACGGGCCCGCGCACCGGCACGTCAGCGCGGCGCGCAGGACGTGCACGCCGCCGGCCGCCTGGTCCGCGCCGCCGCCTCGGCCGGCCCCGGGACCGCTCTCGGCATCAGCGGCGGCGGCTTCCCGGGCCCCGGCGTCGCCCCCGCCGGTGCGGCCCCCGCGCGAGGCGGCGCGGAAGGCGGCGCGAACGGTGACGCGCGGGGTGCGGCAAGGAGTGGGACGACGAGTGAGGCGAGGAGCGGCGCCGGGGCCGGGGCCGGGCGCCGGCGGACGTACGCCGCCGCCGTCATCGGCCTCGGCCCGCTGGTCAGGCCCGAACTCGGCCTGGTCAGCGTCGTGTTCCTGATCGCCCTGATCGCCGTGCTGCGTCCGGGAGTGCTGCGCGGCGCCGGACTGCTCGCGGCCGCCGTCGCGCTGCCCGCCGTGTACGAGGTCTTCCGCGCCGGCTACTACGGGGTGCTCGTCCCGCTGCCGGATCTCGCCGGGGAGGCCGGCCGCGCGATGTGGGGTCGCGGCCTGGCCTACCTCACCGACTTCGCCGGCCCCTACCGGCTGTGGGTGCCGCTGGCCGTGCTCGCCGTCGTCGCCGTGCAGGCCCCCCGCCGGATGCTGCGCCCCGAACTGCTGGCCCCGCCCGTCGCCGGACTGCTGTCGTGGCTGTATGTGTGCCGGGCCGGCGGCGACGCCATGCACGGCCGGATGCTGCTGCCCGGCCTGCTGCTGCTCATGCTGCCGCTGTGCGCGGTGCCGCTCAACCGCCTGACCGGCGCGGGCGCGACGGCCGTCGCGGTCTGGGCGGTGCTGTGCGCGCTGCTGTGCCGGCCCGCCGCGACCAGCGGCGGCCTCTATCCGATCGTCGACGAGCAGCGGGCCTCCACCGTGTCGGCCGCGGGCCCGCACCCGGTCACCGAGTACGCGCACGTCCGCCAGGTCACCCCGCTGCTGCCGGCCGAACTCGCCGCCGAGAGCGCCGGCCGTCCCGTCCTGCTGCTGCAGACCCCCGCCGGCGGCAGCCGGTTCGTGTCCCTGCCGCTCGCCGCCCGCTTCCGCACCCGCCTCGCCGGCAGCTACCCGCTCCTCGGCTACAACGGCATCGTCACACCCCTCGACGCCACCTCCGTCGACCCGCTCGGCCTGGCCTATCCGCTCGCCGCCCACCAGGAGCGGGCCGCGGGCGGCACCGGCGGCCGGTCCGGCCACGGGCGGGGACTCGACCCGGCCTGGATCGTCGCCGACTACACCGACCCGGGCACGCCGCTGCCCGCCGGCTTCGACGCGCGGCGCGTGCAGGCGGCCCGGCACGCCCTGAGCTGCGGACCTCTGGCCGAACTCCAGCACTCGGTCCGGGCGCCGATGACGCCCGGGCTGTTCTGGCGGAACCTGCGCGGCTCCTGGACGCGCACCACGTTCCGCTTCCCCGCCGACCCGGTCCAGGCGGAGCGTGCGCTGTGCCGCGGCTGACCGCGGGCCGGCCGGGCCCGCCCGGGACGCCGCGCACACCGGGCGCCACGCCCGGGACGTTCGGCCCGGGGCGCCCGGTCGCGGCCCTGGGCCGGGTGCGGATCGGCGCCGCCCTGCGGCGGCACGCGCCGTACCTGGTGTGCGGCACCGGGTTCTGGCTGGTGCTGGCGATCGTGGTCTTCCACACCCCGATCGGCGGCGACTTCGGGCAGAACGCGGCCGCCGTCGCGCGGATCAGCGAGAACTGGCGCCACCCCGCGAACCCGGTCATCCGGGAACCGGGCCTCGGCAGCCCCTATTTCTCGCCGTACCTGGTGGCCCTGGGCTTCGCGGCGAAGGCCACCGGCACCGCGGCGTGGGTCGCGCTGCGCTGGAGCGGCCTGCTGAACCTGGCGGTGCTCGTCGCCGGCGTCGGCGTGTACGCGCACACGCTCAGCAGGCGCCCGCTCGCGCCGGTGTACGCGCTGGCGGCGTTCACCCTGCTGTGGGGCTGGCAGCCGGAGTTCTGGAGCGGGTTCTGCGGTCTGGCCTCGCTGTCGCAGGTCGCGCCGTACCCGAGCACGTTCGCCGTCGGCCTGACGTTCCTGCTGTGGGCGTGGACCGACCGGGTGGTGCGGCGCGGCGGCGGGTGGTGGGCGCACGCCGGGCTCGGCGCGCTCGGCGGCACGCTGCTGCTGATCCACCCGATCACCGCGCTCGCGGCGGCCAGCGGCGTGGCGGCCACCGTCGTGGCCCGGCAGCGGCGCTGGACGCGGTGGACCGCGGCGTGCTGGGGCCTCACCCTGGCCGTGGCGCTCAGCGTCGCCGCCGCCTGGCCGTACTTCGACGTGTTCGCGCTTGCCGGCGACACCACGGTGGACGCCGTGCACCGCAGGCTCTACGAGCAACTGCTGCCCTGGTACGGCCTGGCGCTCACCGGGCTGCCGGCGCTGGCCCTGCGGGCGCGGCGGGGAGGGCGGGACCCGCTGGTGCTGATGTTCGGCGCGGACTGCGCGATCGCCGGGTACGGCTGGCTCAGCGGCCACTACACCTACGGACGGGTGTTCGCGCTGCTCCTCGTCCCGTTGCAGTTCGCGCTGGCCGTGGAGCTGGCGGAGATCCCGCCGTGGACGCGGCTGCGCGCCGCGCTGGTCCCGCTGACCGCGGCGGCGCTGGGCTTCGCGTTCGTCACCCAGGTCGGATCGGTGCTGCCGCGCGCGGTGCTGCCGGCCCTCACCCGGCCCCCGACCTGGCACGACTACCGGTGGGTCGCCGACCGCGTGCCGGCCGGGGACGTGCTGCTGACCGACGGCTACGAGTCCTCGCACATCCTCCCCGCGTTCGGCGTCTACACCGTCTGGCCCGCCTGGCCCGACCCGTCGACCACCGTCACCGACCGCAACCGCCGCTCGGTCGCCGTCAGTTCGTACTTCGACCCCCACACCTCGGCAGCCGCCCGCCGAGCGGTCGTCCACCGCTACGACGTCCGCTGGCTCCTCCTCTCCCGCGGCGAACACGTCTCCTACGAAGGCACGATCGCCGCCCGCAGCCCGTCCTCCGGCGAGACACTGGTCCGCCTGCGTCCCGCCGCCTCGGCCTGAACGGAGGTGCACGGGGCGGTACTTGGGACAGGCGCGGGGCGGTCGTCCGGCCGAGGGGCAGGCGGGTCCGGCCCGCTCGGCGGCCGCGCGCGGGGTGGCGGAGCCCGCCGAACGGGGCAGGCGTCGGGCTCGGACGCACACGGGTCCGGGGCCGGAGCCTCGGCGCCGTTGCGGCCCGGCGGCGGGCATGTCACGGAACTCCGTTGGTTCGGCGACGAGTTGGGGACCATCGGGCGAGCCGTGCGGGGCGCACGGATAGCATCGTGCCCGTTCGCCTACCGGGGGGTGCCGAGATCGCCAGCCACGATGACGCCAGTCCGCTCCAGCCGCTTGGCCCGCAGGACCCGCGCGACCAGGCCGGGTACCGGCTGCTCGCCCGGATCGGCGAGGGCGGCATGGGCACCGTCTACCTCTCCCACACGCGCGGCGGCCAGCCCGTCGCGCTGAAGGTGATCAGGCGCGAGTACGCGCAGGACGAGGAGTTCCGGCGGCGGTTCCAGCAGGAGGTGCTGGCCGCGCGGCGGGTGCAGGGCTTCCACGTGGTGCCGGTCGTCGACCACGACACCACCGGCGGCCAGCCGTGGCTGGCCACCACGTACGTGCCCGGGATGCCGCTGGACGAGGCGCTGGCCCGGCACGGCCCGCTGCCCCTGCCCGCGGTGCTGCAACTCGTGGGCTGCACCGCCGAGGCGCTGCGCGCGGTGCACGCCGGCGGCGTCATCCACCGCGACCTGAAGCCCAGCAACATCCTGCTGGCGGCGAACGGGCCGTGGGTGATCGACTTCGGCATCGCGCGTGCCGCGGACTCCACGCAGATCACCCGCAGCGGCGGGCTCATCGGCACCCCGCAGTTCATGTCGCCGGAGCACGCCAACGGGCTCGACCTGACGCCGGCCAGCGACCTGTTCTCGCTGGGCCTGATCGCGGCCGTCGCGGCCACCGGCCGCCACCCGTACGGGACGGCCGGGGCGATCACCCTCGCCACGAAGATCGCCAACACCGCGATACGGCCGCCGGACCTGTCCGGCTACCCCGACGCGCTGCGCCCGCTGCTCGAACGCTGCCTGACCGCGGAACCGGCCGACCGCCCCTCCCCCGCGCAGCTCGCGGAACTGTGCGAGCAGGCGGCGGGGCGGCCGCTGCGGGAGTTCACCGGCTGGCTTCCGGCGGCCGTGGCCGCGGACATCGCCGTGCGCGAGGCGGCCGCGGCGGCGCCTCCGGAACCGGAGGGCGCGGACGGGACGGCGGCGACGGCCGGGCGGACCGGCCAGGTGGCGGGCCCGACGGTGCCGGACGTGCCGCCCACGGTCCCGGCGCCGCCGGACCGGCCACCTTCGGTGGGCGGAGCGGGCGCGGCGAGTGCGGGGGCCGCGGGAGCGGCAGCGGGTGCGGCGGGAGCGGCAGCCGGGGGCGGGGGTGCGGCCGGGGCGCCGCCGGCCCGTCCGCCCGTGGTGCCGCCCGCGGCGTCCCCGGGGACACCGCAGGGGTACGGGACCGGGCCGTCGCAGGCGTACGGGCCGGGGACGTCCTTCCAGGCGTATCCGCCCGGGCCCGCGGAGCACACGGGGTACACGGGTCCCCAGGACCCGAGTGCCCCGCCGCCGGCCGGCTGGAGCGGGCAGACGGGCCGGCCCGGACAGCCGGAACCGCCCGGTCACGACACCGCCGCTCCGAACGGCACGGCAGGTCCGAACGGCACGGCCCGCAAGGTCCTCGTCGTCGGCGGCATGGTCATCGCACTGGTGCTGGCCGTGACCCTGACCTGGGCGCTCGCCCGCCAGGGCGGCAGCAGCGGCTCGGGCGCGGACGGGCGCGACGCCGCGAGCGGCGGCACCGGCACGGCGTCCGGGCCGCGCACGACGCACCCCCCCACGCAGGCGCCTGCCACCACCGGCACGGGTGTGCCGGCCGGGGACGCGCCGACCACCCCGGCGACGCCCACCGCCACCGGCGATCCACAACTCCTCTTCCAGAACCGCAAGTTCGTGCTGCGCCCGCCTGCCTGGAACAGCGGCACGCACGTCGACCTCGACCACGCCACCGCCGCCCCCAACGCGGAGATCGGCGACACGGACGGCTACGAGATCGAGTACCAGGACTGGGGCGACAGCTCGATGCGCTTCCTGTCCACGTTCGGCAAGTCGGACGGCACGACCTACGAGGCGTGCCGCGAGGGCGTCGGCGCGGACGCGCTGCCCGGCACCATCTCGAAGGACGACCTGGACAAGGACACGTACTTCACCAAGGGCTCGGTGCTGTGCACGGTCACGACCGACGGCAACCTGGCCATGCTGCAGATCACCGGCGAGACCAAGCCCGACGACAGCGGGAGCGGAAGCGGGATGCCCGGCTACACCGCGCTGCTGACGGTGTGGCGGATGCCGGGCGGCGAGACGCCGTCCCCGGGCTCCGGCTGACCGCTCCGCCCGCCCGCGCGTGACCCGCATGACCCGCTCAGGCGAAGGGGGCGGGCCGCACACCGTACGGTGTGCGGCCCGCCCCCTTCGCTTCTCACGCGGCGCGTGCCTTGCTCAGCGGTGCGTGCGCAGCAGCGTGCGGAACGTCCGCATCGCCACCGACAGGCTCGCCAGGTCGAACTCTTCCGCGCCCTGGATCTCCTCCAGGGTCGTGCGGGCCCGGCCGACCAGCCCGGAGTTCAGCTCCTCCCACGCCTGGTAGCGCTGCTCGGGGCTCGCCCCGGGCTTCCCGGCGCCCAGCACGTCGGCGGTGAGCGCCGCGTGCGCCGCGAACAGGTCCTCGCGGATCGCCGCGCGGGCCATCGACTGCCACCGGTCGTCGCGCGGCAGCTGGATGATCCGGTCGAGCAGCTGGGTGATCTGCAGCCGGTCCGCCAGGTCGTAGTAGACCTCGGCGACGTCCAGCGGAGTGGTGCCGGCGCGGTGGGCGACGTCGACGACGTCGAGGATCGGGAACGCCGCCGAGAAGCCCGACACCTGCGTGGCCAGCTCCTCCGGGACCCCCGCCCCGGTCAGCTCGTCGTGCACCGACTGGTACCACTCCAGGTCCGCGCCCCGCAGCAGCTTCGGCAGCTGGGCCCAGACCGTGGCGACGCCCTCCGAGAAGAACTCGATGGTCTCGCCGATCTGCAGCGGCTGCATGCGGTTGTTGAGCAGCCAGCGGGTGGCGCGCTCCACCAGCCGCCGGGCGTGCAGCCGGATGCGGGTCTGCACGTCGGCGGGCACCACGTTGTCGAGGGCCTCCACCTCGTCCCAGATCGGGCCGAGGCGGAAGATGGCGCGGGCGGCGGTGTGCGCCCGCACAATCTCGTCGGTGGTGGCGCCGATCTCCTCCTTGAACCGGTGCAGGAACGTGCTGCCGCCGCTGTTGATCGAGTCGTTGACCAGCACGGTCGTGACGATCTCGCGGTGCAGCGCGTGGGTGTCGATCGCCTCGGCGAAGCGCTCCCGCAGCGGCACCGGGAAGTAGGCGTGCAGCAGCGAGCGCAGGTACGGGTCGTCGGGCAGGTCGGTCTCGATCAGCTCGGCGGCGACGGTGATCTTGGCGTAGGCGAGGATCACCGCCATCTCGGGCTGCGTGAGGCCCTGCCCCGCGGCGAACCGCTCGCGGATCTGCCGGTCGCTGGGCAGGAACTCCAGCCCCCGGTCCAGCTTGCCCTCGCGCACCAGCCGGCGGATGAACCGCTGGTGGGCGTGGAGCAGGCTGGGCGCCTGCGCCATGCTGTTGGCCAGCGCCACGTTCTGCGCGTAGTTGTTGCGCAGCACCAGGTCGCCGACCTCGTGGGTCATCTCCGCGAGGAGGGTGTTGCGCTGCTTGGTGGTCATGTCGCCGTCGGCGACCACGCTGTTGAGCAGGATCTTGATGTTGACCTCGTGGTCGGAGGCGTCCACACCGGCGCTGTTGTCGATCGCGTCGGTGTTGATCCGGCCGCCGGTGCCGTCGGGGCCGCCGGACCGCGCGAACTCGATCCGCCCGAGCTGCGTGAAGCCCAGGTTGCCGCCCTCGCCGACCACCTTGACCCGCAACTGCGACCCGTCGATGCGGATCGCGTCGTTGGCCTTGTCGCCGACGTCGGTGTGCGACTCGCTCGACGCCTTCACGTACGTGCCGATGCCGCCGTTCCACAGCAGGTCCACGGGGGCCTGCAGGATCGCCTTCATCAGCTCGGCGGGGGTGATCTTCGGCGCGGTGGACTCGATGCCGAGGGCCGCGCGGATCTGCGAGTTGATCGGGATGGCCTTGGCGGAGCGCGGGAAGACGCCGCCGCCGGAGGAGATCAGCGAGGTGTCGTAGTCCGCCCACGAGGAGCGCGGCAGCTCGAAGATCCGGCGGCGCTCGGCGTACGAGGTGGCCGCGTCGGGGTGCGGGTCGATGAAGATGTGCCGGTGGTCGAAGGCGGCCACCAGCCGGATGTGCTCCGACAGCAGCATGCCGTTGCCGAACACGTCGCCGGACATGTCGCCGATGCCGACGACGGTGAAGTCCTCTTCCTGCGTGTTGTGGCCCGTCTCGCGGAAGTGCCGCTTGACCGACTCCCACGCGCCGGACGACGTGATGGCCATCTTCTTGTGGTCGTAGCCCACCGAGCCGCCGGAGGCGAACGCGTCGCCGAGCCAGAACCCGTAGGAGACGGCGACCTCGTTGGCGATGTCGGAGAACGACGCGGTGCCCTTGTCCGCGGCGACCACCAGGTAGGTGTCGTCCTCGTCGTGCCGGACCACGTCCTTGGGCGGGACGACCTCCCCGGCCACCAGGTTGTCGGTGATGTCCAGCAGGCCGGAGATGAAGGTCTTGTACGAGGCGATGCCCTCGGCCAGCCACGCGTCGCGGTCCGCGGCCGGGTCGGGCAGCCGCTTGCCGACGAAGCCGCCCTTGGCGCCGACCGGCACGATGACGGTGTTCTTCACCATCTGTGCCTTGACCAGGCCGAGCACCTCGGTGCGGAAGTCCTCACGGCGGTCGGACCAGCGCAGGCCGCCTCGGGCGACCTTGCCGAACCGCAGGTGCACGCCCTCGACGCGCGGCGAGTACACCCAGATCTCGTACGCCGGGCGGGGCGCCGGCAGGTCCGGGATCGCCTGCGGGTCGAACTTCATCGACAGGTAGGCGTGCGGCCGGCCTTCGTCGTTGCGCTGGAAGAAGTTGGTGCGCAGCGTCGCCTTGATCAGGGTGAGGAACGACCGCAGGATGCGGTCCTCGTCGAGGCTCGCGACCTGGTCGAGGGCGCCACCCAGCTCCTCCAGGATGCCGTCGGTCAGCTCGCTGCCGGCCCGCTGGTGGTCCGGGGACAGCCGCGCCTGGAACAGGTTGACCAGCAGCCGCGTGGTGTGGACGTTGTTGCGGAGGGTGTCCTCCATGTAGTCCTGGCTGAAGGTGGAGCCGGCCTGCCGCAGGTACTTGGCGTAGGCGCGCAGCACCATCGCCTGCCGCCAGTCCAGACCGGCGCGCAGGACCAGGGAGTTGAAGCCGTCGTTCTCCGCGCGGTCGGTCCAGGTGGCGGCGAAGGCCTCCTGGAAGCGCTCGCGGGCGTCGTCCCCGAGGTCGCCGAGCGCCGGGTCCAGGCGCAGGCCGAAGTCGTACACCCAGGCGCGTGTGTTGTCGGTGCGGCGCAGCTCGTAGGGGCGCTCGTCGACCACCTCGACGCCCAGGCGCTGCAGCACCGGCAGCACCGCGGACAGCGACACGGGCGCGCCCGTGCGGTAGATCTTGAACCGGCGCTCCTCGGGCGAGGCGCCGACGGGCTCGTAGAGGCTGAGCGTGAAGTCGTCGGGGCCCAGGCTCTCGATGTGCTGGAGGTCGGCGACGGCGGCGCGCGGCGAGAAGTCGGAACGGTAGCCGTCGGGGAACGCCTCGGCGTAGCGGCGGGTCAGCTCCGCGGCACGCTCCTCGCCGCACTCGGCGGTCAGCGCCTCGATGAAGCCGTCCGTCCACGAACGGGTGGCCTCCGACAGCCGGCCCTCGATCCGCTCCACGTCGGCGTCGGTGATCACCGGCAGCGGGGTGCCGGGGTCGACCCGGATCACGAAGTGCAGCCGGGACAGCACCGACTCGGTGTTCCAGGCGGTGAAGTCGGCGCTGTGGCCGCCCAGTTCCTCCTGGAGGATGTTCGTCAGACGCAGCCGCACCGCGGTGGTGTAGCGGTCACGCGGCAGGTAGACCAGCGCGGAGAAGTAGCGCCCGTACTCGTCCTGCCGGAGGTAGAGCCGCAGCTTGCGGCGCTCCTGGAGGTACAGCACGCTCGTGACGATGGCGCGCAGCTGGTCGACGGGCGTCTGGAACAGCTCGTCGCGCGGGTAGGTCTCGAGGATCTGCAGCAGGTCGCGGCCGTCGTGGCTGTCCGGGGAGAAGCCGGCGCCGTCGAGCACCTCCTCGACCTTGCGGCGGATGACCGGCACCCGGCGCACCGACTCGGTGTAGGCGGCGGAGGAGAACAGGCCGAGGAAGCGGCGCTCCCCGATCACATTGCCCTCGGCGTCGAACTTCTTGACGCCCACGTAGTCCAGGTACGACGGGCGGTGCACGGTGGAGCGGCTGTTGGCCTTGGTGAGGATCAGCAGCTTGTGCTCGCGCGCCTTGGCCCGGGAGTCCGGCGACAGCCTGCTGAACGAGGGCGAGTTGGGGTGCCCCGGGTGGGTGCTGTCGGCGTCGGGGTGCACTGGGTCGGAACGCAGGATGCCCAGGCCGGTGCCGGGGACGGCCACCAGCACGTCCTCGTCGCCGTCGGTGCCGGGCTCGGTGATCAGCTCGTACTCGCGGTAGCCGAGGAAGGTGAAGTGGTCCTCCGACAGCCAGCGCATCAGCTCCCACGCCTCGCCGGTCTCCTGCTTCGCCAGCGGCGGCGGGGTGGCGGCCAGCTCGTCGGCGATGGACAGCGCGGCCTGGCGCATCTTCGCCCAGTCCTCGACGGACTCGCGCACGTCGGAGAGGACGCGCCGCAGGTCGGAGCTGATCTCCTTGAGGTCCGCGCGGTCCGTCTCGCGGTCGATCTCCACGTGGATCCAGGACTCGACGAACACGTCGTGCGGCAGCTGCTCCTCGTCGGGGCCGCACGCCGCGGTCCCGATGACCTCCAGCAGCTTGCCCGCGACGTCGCGGCGGACCTGGATCTGCGGGTGGACGACGACGTGGATGGCACGGTTCGCCTGGGTGAGGGCGCTGGTGACCGAGTCGACGAGGAACGGCATGTCGTCGGTGACGACCTCCACCACGGTGTGAGTGCTCTGCCAGCCGTTCTCCTCGACCGTCGGGGTGTGCACCCGGACGTTCGCGGTGCCCTGGGGGCGGTTCTCCGCGAGGCGGTAGTGCGAGACCGCGGCCCCGAAGACGTCGACCGGATCGCGGTCCACCATGTCCTCGGGAGCGGTGTGCAGGTAGTAGCACTTGAGGAACGCGGTCAGCGCCTCTGTGTCGAGGCCCTGGCCGGGAAGTCCCCCCGCCGGGCTGTTCTCACCGACCCGCGCTGCCCGCTCCAGCAGCTCGGCTTTGGCTTCGTCCAGCTTGGTCTGCATGTCCTCTGACTCCTGTCGCGCGCCATTGCGTGACGTCGGGTGATGGCACGACGTACCGCGACGCGGGGTTTCCGCTACGGGACGACGCTATGCCGGAAAAGGGGTTCGTCGCGCCCTTAAGCACGCATTCGCCCCGGGTGCACGGATCAACAGTGATCACGCCAGCAAGGCTATCGCTCCGGCCGGGGTGCCTGTCATGCGCCGACTTCGTACAAATGCACCGCACCCGTTTGGCCCGATTGGACAGAAAGCCCTGTCCCCGGGGCTCAGCCGGATATGCGTTCGGCCTGGTGGACGGCTTCGGCCAGGGAGTCGACGACGGGGACGCCGGCGGCCTCCAGCGCGGCCCTGCTGTGGGAGCCGCCGGTGTACAGGACGGCGTGCGCGCCCACGTGGGCGGCCGCCAGCGCGTCGTCGAGCGCGTCCCCGATGACCACCACCGAGCGGGGGTCGGCGATGCCGAGCGCCTGGACGTGGCGGGCCATCTGCGCGGCCTTGCCGGCGGTGGAGGAGTCGGTGCGGCCGTCGACCCGCTGGAAGTGCCCGCTGATGCCGTGGGAGGCGACGATCGGCAGCAGCCTGTCGTGCGGCGCGAGCGAGCACAGGGACTGGGTGGCCCCGGCCGCGGCGCGGGCCGCCAGCAGCTCCGCGGCGCCGTCCGCGAGCCCGCACGACTCGGCGAGCGTCCAGTAGTGCCGGTGGAACGAGGCGTCCATGACCTGCCACTCCTCGTCGGTGGGCAGCCGCCCGATGAGCCGCTCGTAGAACCGGGGCACCGGGACGCAGTACATCTCGCGGTACCGCTGAAGAGTGATCGGCGGCAGACCGATCTCGCCGAAGGAGGCGTTGGTGGCTTCGACCACCGCGTCGATGTCGTGGAAGAGGGTGCCGTTCCAGTCCCACACCAGGTGCGCGTTCACATCCCGAAAAATACCCGGCCGCGGCGACAGCCCGTCCCGAGCCTGTGGATAACTCGCCACGGCGGCCCCAGCGTGCCCCGCAGCGGGTCGCGCCCGCGGCGAAACGCGCAGGTCAGCCGATGAGGTTGGGGATCTCCTGGGTCGCGTACCAGAGCAGTTCGTGGTCCTCGGCCCCGTCGACGGTGAACTGCGCGTCGTCGTCCCCGGCGTCGGCCGCGCCGAGCGCCTCCGCCGCGGCCCGCACGTCCCGTTCCGCGTCCGCGGCGTCGACGTGCACCGCGGCCGCCTCACCGAGCGGGATCTCGCCGGCGAGCCGGACCTGGCCGAGCGTGCCGGGGTCCAGGCCGCGGTCCGGGTCGTGCCGCACCGCCGTGTCGGCCACGTCGACCGCGACCACCACGCGCCGCCGCGGGACGTCCGGGTGCAGGGCCAGATGGCGCAGCGAGGCCTGCGCGGCACGCGTCAACGCCGCGTACTCCAGCTCCTCGATGTCGTCGGAGACGTACCACTCGCGCAGGGCCGGTGTCACGGCGAAGGCGTCCAGCGGCGCGGGGCCCATGCTGCCTGCCTTGTGGGCCTCGGCGAGCGCCGCGAGGGTGGTGGGAATGTAGACGCGCATGGCGTGAAGCATACGTGCGCCACCACGCTGATAGGTGAATCTCGCGGCGCCCCGCGGCAGCGCTGCCGGTGCTTGCCCGAGCCCGCCGCGGCCCCCTACAACCGGCCTGGCAACCCGGAAATGATCTTTGGGGGTCACCGTGCACGAGACCACGACACCACCGCGGCCCCGGCCGCAGCCCCGCCCTGCCCCGGGCCCTCCCGAGGGTCCCGCTCCGGCGGGTCCCGCGGGCCGCAGGCCCACCCGCACCGGCCCGCCGGGCCGGCGCGACACCCGGCGCCCCGGCGCCCGCCCGGGGGCCGCCGTACGCCCCTCACCACGGCCCCTGCCGCCCCACGTGTGGTTCGCCGGGAGGCTGCTGGACGTACTGACCGGGCGGCAGCCGCTGACGTGCCTGGCGGGCCGTGTGCGGGACGAGGCGTACCAGCGGCTGTGGGAGCTGCACGCGGCCCGCGAGGACTGGCGGCGGCAGGTCCGCGGCCGTACCCCGTACGTGTACCGCTGCCGGTTCTTCCGGACCGCGGGCGGCGCGCTCGAAGTGACCGCGGTGGTCGCGCTGGACCAGGACGTCTTCCGCGCGCTGGCCTTCCGCCTGGAGCCGGGCGACGCCGAGTCCGGGCCGGGCTACGGGCGCCTTCGCTGGCGCTGCACGCAGGTGGCGGCCCGGTGAGGCCGCGGGCCGCCGCATGCCGCGGCCACGTGCCGCGGGCCGGGCCGGACAGGACGCGCGGGCCGGACGGGACGCGCGACGGCCCGGGGCCGGGCCGTCGTGGCCCGGCCCCGGGCCGGTGTGCGGAAGGCGGCTGCCGGGTGGCAGCCCGCGGTCACTTCTTGCGGCGGCGGCCGCCCTTGGCGGCGCGGCGGCGCTCGGCGCGGGTCAGCCCGTCGCCCTCGTCCTCCCCGGCCTCGGCGCCGGCACCGGCGAACTCGCCCTGCACCACGCCGCCTTCGCCGTCCACCGTCGGCGCGGAGAACTGCAGCCGGTCCGCCCGCTTGGGCTGGTCCAGGCCCTTGGCGCGGATCTCCGGACGCTCCTTGACCAGCGACGGCGGGGCGTCGTGGATGTCGGTGCCGGCGGCCACGGGGACCTCCTCGACCTGCTGCTCGACCTGGACCTCCAGGTTGAACAGGTAGCCGACCGACTCCTCCTTGATGCCGTCCATCATGGCCGTGAACATGTCGAAGCCCTCGCGCTGGTACTCGACCAGCGGGTCGCGCTGCGCCATGGCGCGCAGGCCGATGCCCTCCTGGAGGTAGTCCATCTCGTAGAGGTGCTCGCGCCACTTGCGGTCCAGCACCGACAGGACCACGCGCCGCTCCAGCTCGCGCATGATCTCCTCGGTGAGCTGCTTCTCGCGCGCCGCGTACTGCTCGCTGATGTCGTCCCGGACCGACTCGCTGATGAACTCGGCGGTGATGCCGGCCCGGTCGCCCGCGGCCTCCTCCAGCTCGTCGATGGTGACCGTGAGCGGGTAGAGCTGCCGGAAGGCGCCCCACAGCCGGTCCAGGTCCCAGTCCTCGGCGAAGCCCTCGCGGGTCTCCGCGTCGATGTACGCCTCGATGGTGTCGTCCATGAAGTGCTGCACCTGCTCGCGCAGGTCCTCGCCCTCCAGCACGCGGCGGCGCTCGCCGTAGATGACCTCGCGCTGCCGGTTGAGCACCTCGTCGTACTTCAGGACGTTCTTGCGGATCTCGAAGTTCTGCTGCTCGACCTGCGACTGCGCGGAGGCGATGGCGCGGGTGACCATCTTGTTCTCGATCGGGACGTCGTCCGGCACGTTGGCCATGGACATCACGCGCTCCACCATCTGCGCCTTGAACAGGCGCATCAGGTCGTCGCCCAGCGACAGGTAGAAGCGGGACTCGCCCGGGTCGCCCTGACGGCCGGAACGGCCGCGCAGCTGGTTGTCGATCCGGCGGGACTCGTGGCGCTCGGTGCCCAGCACGTACAGGCCGCCGAGGTCCTTGACCTCTTCGAACTCGGCCTTGACGGCGGCCTCGGCGCGCTCCAGCGCCTCCGGCAGCGCCTGCGCCCACTCCTCGACGTGCTCGACCGGGTCCAGGCCGCGCTGCCGCAGCTCCGCCTCGGCCAGGTCGTCGGGGTTGCCGCCGAGCTTGATGTCGGTACCGCGGCCGGCCATGTTGGTGGCGACGGTGACGGCGCCCTTGCGGCCGGCCTGCGCGACGATCGTCGCCTCACGGTCGTGCTGCTTGGCGTTGAGCACCTCGTGCGGGATGCCGCGCTTGGACAGCTGCGCCGACAGGTACTCGGACTTCTCGACGGAGACCGTGCCGACCAGGACCGGCTGGCCCTTCTCGTGCTTCTCGACGATGTCCTCGACGACGGCGGCGAACTTCGCCTCCTCCGTGCGGTAGATCAGGTCGGCGCGGTCGAGGCGGGCCACGTCGCGGTGCGTCGGGATCGGGACGACGCCGAGCTTGTAGATCTGGTGGAACTCCGCGGCCTCGGTCATCGCCGTACCGGTCATGCCGCAGAGCTTGTCGTAGAGGCGGAAGAAGTTCTGCAGGGTGATCGTCGCGAGCGTCTGGTTCTCGTCCTTGATGTCCACCCCTTCCTTCGCCTCGATCGCCTGGTGCATGCCCTCGTTGTAGCGGCGGCCCGCGAGGATACGGCCGGTGTGCTCGTCGACGATCATGACCTCGCCGTCCATGACGACGTAGTCCTTGTCGTTCTTGTAGAGCTCCTTGGCCTTGATCGCGTTGTTCAGGTAGCCGACCAGCGGGGTGTTGACCGACTCGTAGAGGTTGTCGATGCCCAGCCAGTCCTCGACCTTGGAGACGCCCGGCTCGTGGATCGCGACGGTGCGCTTCTTCTCGTCGACGTCGTAGTCGCCGGTCTCCTCCTTGCCGATGCCGCCGGCCTCACCGCGGTTCAGGCGCTTCACCAGACGGGCGAAGTCGCTGTACCACTTGGTGGCCTGGTCGGCCGGGCCGGAGATGATCAGCGGGGTACGGGCCTCGTCCACCAGGATCGAGTCGACCTCGTCGACGATCGCGAAGTTGTGGCCGCGCTGTACCAGCTCGTCCTTCGACCAGGCCATGTTGTCCCGGAGGTAGTCGAAGCCGAACTCGTTGTTGGTGCCGTAGGTGATGTCGCAGGCGTACTGCTCGCGGCGCTCGGCCGGCGTCATGTTGGCGAGGATGCAGCCGACCTCCAGGCCGAGGAAGCGGTGCACCCGGCCCATCCACTCCGAGTCGCGCTCGGCGAGGTAGTCGTTGACGGTGATCAGGTGCACGCCCTTGCCGGAGATGGCGTTGAGGTACGCGGGCAGCGTGCCGACCAGGGTCTTGCCCTCGCCGGTGCGCATCTCGGCGACGTAGCCCAGGTGCAGCGCGGCACCGCCCATGAGCTGGACGTCGTAGTGGCGCTGGCCCAGGACCCGCTTGGCGGCCTCGCGGACGGTGGCGAACGCCTCGGGCAGCAGGTCGTCGAGGGACTCGCCTTCCGCGTACCGCTCCTTGTACTCGTCGGTGAGGGCCCTCAGCTCGGCATCGGAGAGGTTGACGAAGTCCTCTTCGATGGAATTGACCTGGTCCGCGATGCGGTGCAGCTTGCGCAGGATCTTGCCTTCACCTGCACGCATGATCTTGCTGATGACGGACACGTAGGCTGGCTCCTTGCCGGTCGGGCCTGGCGCGGCTTCCGCGCTGGGCACAGCGGGGTGACGTCTAGTCCCGCTGCAACGGCCATCGTAAGCGAGGACACCATCGCCCCGGGAGGCCCGGCGGCGGCAAAACGGTTTTCCGCCCGTACGCGGGCTCGGCGATACTCCCGCCATGGAGCCGACGACCCTCACCACGGACCGACTTGTGCTGCGCCCCCTGGAGTCCGGGGACATCGACGCGGTGCTCGCCGCTTGCCAGGACCCTGACATTCCGCGCTGGACGTCGGTTCCCTCTCCGTACACGCGCGACCACGCCGCGCACTTCGTCGAGCGGATCTCCGCGGACGGCTGGCGCGAGGACTCGCTGTACAACTTCGGGGTCTTCACGCGCGACGGCGGCGCCCTCGTCGGCTCGATGGGCCTGGTCCGCCTGGAACTGCTCGCGGCCCCCACCCTTCAGGCCGAGCTCGGCTACTGGACCGCCAAGGAGCAGCGCGGCCGCGGCTACACCGTGGAGGCGGCCCGCGCGGTGTGCGCCTGGGCCTTCGAGGTCCTCGGCGTGGAGCGCCTGGAATGGTACGCCGAGGCCGGCAACGAGGGCTCGCGCGCGGTGGCCGTCAGGACCGGCTTCGTGATGGAGGGCACCATGCGCGCCAAGATCGTCCAGCAGGGCACCCGGCGGGACACCTGGTACGGCTCCCTGCTGCCGTCCGACTGGGGCCGCGAGACCGCCACGCCCTACCTCCCGCACCCTGCCTGACGGGTGTCCGCGCAGGTCAGCGGCGTCGGCGGGGGTATGTCAGTGGCCGGTCCTAGGCTGGCGGGCATGACGCTCGTGCCGCCGCCCCAGCTGTCCCTGTCCGCCGACGAAGCCCGCAGGATCGTCCTGAGGGCGCAGGGATTCCTCGGCGCTCCCGACCGGCGCGCGGGCACCCGCGGGGTGCTGCGGACGCTGGGCGCGGTGCAGCTCGACACCATCTCGGTGCTGGCCAGGTCGCACGAGCTGATCCCCTACGCGCGGCTCGGCGCGGTCGGGCGGGAGGCGGTGGAGGGCGCGTACTGGAGCGGCAACCACGCTTTCGAGTACTGGTCGCACGCCGCGTGCATCCTGCCGATCGAGGAGTGGCCGCACTTCGCGTTCCGGCGGCGGGCCCGCCGGGCGCGCGGCCACCGCTGGCACGTCCTGGCGGACGCCGAGCGCTCCATCGCCGCGGTGCTCGACCAGCTGAAGGCGCGCGGCCCCCTGACGTCGACGCAGCTCGGCGGCGCGAAGAACGGCGGACCGTGGTGGGACTGGTCGGAGACCAAGATCGCGGTCGAGTGGCTGCTGGACACCGGCGACGTGGTCTGCACCGAGCGCCGCGGCTGGAAGCGGGTCTACGACCTGGCCGAGCGGGCCGTGCCCGACGGGCTGCTGCACGACGACATCGACGACCGGGAGTGCATGCGCCGGCTGGTCGCACAGGCCGGCGCCGCGATGGGCGTGGCCACCCGCGCGGACCTCGCGGACTACCACCGGCTCAAGGGCGAGCAGGTGGCGGCGGTGATCGAGGACACCGGTCTGGTGCCGGTGGACGTGGCGGGCTGGGGCAAGCCGGCCTGGGCGGACCCGGCGGCGCTGACGGGCGAGCCGCGCGGACGGCACCGCACCACGCTGCTGTCCCCGTTCGACTCGCTGATCTGGGACCGGCCGCGCACCGAGCGGATCTTCGGCTTCACCCACCGGCTGGAGGCGTACACGCCGAAGGAGAAGCGTGTCCACGGCTACTTCGCGATGCCGCTGCTGGCCGGCGGCCGGCTGGTCGGCCGGATCGACCCGGCGCGCGAGGGCCGGACGCTGGTGGCCCGGCAGGTGTCCCTGAACGGCCCGAAGGCGGTGCAGCCGGCGGCCGACGCCCTAGCGGAGGCGGCCGGCTGGGTCGGCTGCGACGAGGTCCGGGTCGAGCGGGTGCAGCCGGAGACGCTGCGCGACCCGCTGGTGGCCGCGGTCAAGCGCACCCACGACCCGCGCTAGGCCTTCCCGCCCCGGGCCCGCGCTGGAACCTGCCGCCCCCGGCTCCGGATCCAGCCCCCGGGCCCGACCCCCGGCCCGGGCGGTCCTGCCTCAGCGGATCTCGAGGATCTTCTCGCGCATCGCGTAGACGACCGCTTCCATCCTGGAGTGCAGCTGGAGCTTCTCCAGGATGTTGCGGACGTGGTTCTTCACCGTGTTCTCGCTGATGAACAGCTCTTTCGCGATGTCCCGGTTGTTCATGCCGGTGGCGACGAGCTTGAGCACCTCGAGTTCCCGGTCGGTGAGCTTGGGCGCGGGCAGCAGCCGCCGCTCGTCGGTGCGCTGGATCATCGACTTGAACTCGGTCAGCAGCTTGGACGCCATCGACGGGCTGATCTGCGACTGGCCGTCGGCGACCGCGCGGATCGCGGTGGCCACCTCGTCCGTGGAGATCTCCTTGAGCAGGTAGCCCGTGGCCCCGGCCTTGATGGCCTCGTAGAGGTCGGCTTCCTCGTCGCTTATGGTCAGCATGATGATCTTGGCGCTGGGCGCGACCTCCTTGATGGAGGTGCACGCCTCGATGCCGCCGCGGCGCGGCATGCGCACGTCCATCAGCACGATGTCGGGCAGCAGGTCGGCCGCCTTCTCCACCGCCTCCGCGCCGTCCCCCGCCTCGCCGATGACCTGGATGTCCTCCTCCTGCGCGAGCACGATCTCCAGGCCGCGGCGGAACAGGGCGTGGTCGTCCACCACGAGCACCCTGATGGGTTCGGCGGGGGTCGGTCCCAGCGGTCCGCCGTACGGGACCGGGTCCTGCTCGCCGGCGACCCCGGGTTCGAAGTCCGGCATCAGATCCTCCCCCTCAGACCAGAGTTGGCCACTGGCCCAGCATTTCACGTCAACGCGCGCTGGTGCCCCCAGAGCCGAAGCCCGGGGGCACCATCCGCCGTCTTTCCGCCGATCGGGGTCAGCGGTGCAACGCACCGCCGGCGCCTGCCGGTTCCTCCACCGCCGTCTCGTCCGCGTTCAGGTGGATCACGCCGTAGTCATAGCCGTGCCGCCGGTAGACCACGCTCGGCTGCTTGGTGTCGCTGTCCACGAAGAGGTAGAAATCGTGCCCGACCAGCTCCATCTCGTACAGCGCCTGGTCGAGCGCCATCGGTGCTGCCACATGGGTCTTCTCCCGCACCACGAGCGGGCCTTCACCGTGCACCTCGAGCGAGCCGATCTTCGTGGTGGGCACGCTCTCCTCGGGATGGTCGGCGACGAGCGTCCCGTCGCCGTTCATCCGCGCGGCGCCGGGCACCGCTGCCCCCACGTCCGACGCCGGGATACGCGCGGCGCCACGGCGCCGGTGCCGCTTGTCGGCCGCCTTGCGCAGGATCGCCTCCAGCTTGGTGACCGCGACGTCCAGCGCTGCGTACGGGTCGGCCGCGGAGGCCTCCGCGCGAACCACGGGACCGCGGGTGTTCAGCGTGATCTCCACCCGGTCGCAGCGGTCGGCCTGCCGGGGGTTGAGCTCCTTGGACACCTCGACGTCGAGGCTGATCACCTTGCCGTCGAGCTTCTGGATCTTGTCCAGTTTCTCGGCCACGTGCTTGCGGAACCTCTCGGGCACCTCGGTCTTGCGGCCCTTGACGACGATGTCCACGCAGAACTCCGTTCCCGGATCACCCCAGTGGCCGGGGCGATCCCTTTCCTGAAGGCCGGGCCGGGCACGTGTCCCGTCCGGCGCTGCGTTAGCTGCCGCTTCACCGCCCCAGGGCTTCCGGGTGCCGCGAAGCTGCGGCTTTCACCTCCTTCTGCCCCATGGGGAAGATCAACACCCCCGGTGTTGCCTTCCCTCTTCCCCGAACATAGTCCCGGAGTGTGGATGTCGGCATCCCCAGCGACGTCATACCTCCGTTCGGATGAAACGCCCCTCTCCCTACCTGCTGCGATGGGCATCCGGGTGGACTTCCGGGTCCCTCGGGCCCGCCACCACCGCCGCCCCGACCACCCGCCCACCTGCTACGGCGACGGCCTGGGCAGCCACGGTCAGTGACGAACCCGTGGTCATCAGATCGTCCACCAGGATGACGGGAGCGGTCCGGAGGAGACGTCCGGTGCCGCCGGCGGCCACGGACATGGCTCCCGACAGGTTCGCCAGGCGCCCGGCGCCGCCCAGCGCGGTCTGGTCGGCCACCGGGCGCAGCAGCCGCAGCGCGCCGGCCGCCCGAGCCGCCATGCCGTACCGCCGCAGTTCCAGGGAGGCGGCCCTGGCCATGCGTGCGGTCGCGTCGTGGCCGCGCTGCGCCACCGCGCGCCGGGCCGAGGGCACCGGCACCAGCAGCACCGGCCCGGGCGCGCCCATCCGGCGCACCGCCCCGGCCAGGGCCGTGCCCAGCGGCCGCGCCAGGCCCAGCGCACCCCGCTCCTTGTGCGCCAGGACCACCGCCCGCACCTCGTCGCCGTACCTGCCGGCGGCCCACACCGGTGGCAGCCCGTGCGGTTCCGGCGCCGGCCGCACCCGCCGCGCCGAGGCCGCCCCGCCCAGCAACCTCTGGCACCGCTCGCACAGTTCGGTACGCGGACGTCCGCAGCCCGCGCAGTCCACCGGCAGGACCAGCCCGGTGATCTCCTGCCACCAGCCCCGCATGAGTCCACTGTGCTCGCGGACGGCAAGCGCCCGCCAGTCACCCGTTCGAGGCTGTGGACAACCCGTGTCACGTCCCTGCCAGGGCACGCACCCCGCGGAGTGCCGAGCCTTCCACCGCGCCCTCCCGCGGGACTGGACTGCAGCGCCATCCCCCGCGCCGCCGCGCGGCGCGTCTCCGCAGCTCAGCCGGGGTAGACCGGGCTGAAGCCCTTCGGCGTGATCTGCTTCCAGTTGGTGTCCGCGGGCAGCAGGTAGACGCTGCCGTTGTAGGCCGCCAGGAGCGGCCGGCTCTGGTCCTCCGACGCCGCCACCGAAGCGGCCTCGCTGACGCCCTGCAGCGCCGAGACCGCCGAACCGTCGGTGCTCATGTACTCGATCTGCTGCACCCCGGACTGGTTGGCGAGCACCACCAGGCGACTGGCACCGGCCCACGCCACCGAGGTGACGTCGTCCTCGGCCGGCAGCGTCCGCAGCCCCGTCACGGAGAACGTCGGATGGGCGGGCGTGCCCCCGCGCTGGATCCTGCCCACCTGCAGCTGCATTCCTCCGCGCTGATCGACGATCAGCGCGATCCGCACGCCGTCCGACGCGACCTTCAGCGACTCCACGCGCCCCGTCAGATCCGGCACGGTCACCGGCACGACGAGCCCCCGGCCGTCCACGACCACCTTCAGCTGCGACGGCACGTTGGTGCGGTCGGCCACCCACAGATCACCGAGCCCGTCCCAACTCGGCTGGCTCAGGCCGTTCTTGGGATCGGTGGCCTTGCTCGTCAGCACGGGGGCCGGCAGGGCGCCGGAGCCCTGCAGCGGGGCGACGACCAGCTGCCGCCCGTTGGACCGCACCCCGGCGGCGGCCTGCTCGTCACGCCGGACGGCGACCGACTCCAGGTCGGCCTTGTCCCCGCCGAACGGCCCGGACACCGGCACGCCCTGCAGCTGCGTCGACGCCGTGGCGTCCCCGGCCAGCTCCATCAGGCGGCTCGACGTGTCCGACTTGGTGTCGGACTTGATGTAGTACTGGCGGGTCGTCGACCCGACCAGGTTCGCCGGCCCGTACGCCTCGGCCTGCGAACTGGGCAGTTGGCAGGCGCTCGTGCCGTCCGCGTGCAGGATCTCCGCGGCGGACAGTTTCGCCGACGCCTGCGCCTGCACGGTCGCGAAGAGCTGCGCGGCCAGCTGCACACACCGCTGCCCGCCGAGGCGGTCCGCCTTGTGGTCCAGGCGCACCGTCAGACGCTGCGAGTCGTCGAGGGAGACGCCCTGGTCTGGGCCCGTGCCGTCCAGCCGCGCCCCGGCGGGGGCCGCGGTCTTCACCACCGGCGCCAGCCAGTCGGTGGGGCCGTCCAGCAGCGCCGTCACCGTCGACACCAGCGAGTCCGTCTGGTTGCGCAGGTAGACCGGGTCGGCCACCAGCGTCTGGTTGGCGCCCCCGCCACTGGGCCCGTCGGGGCCGAGGTCGGCGAAGTAGTACATGTTCACGGAGTGGTATATCCGCTGGAAGTCCGACTCGGACAGCGCCAGCCCGTTCGGCAGTCCGTCGATGCGCCACTCGCCGCCCTGCGCCACGAGGCTGAACGTCGCCTGGAAGCCGTCCTTGCCCGACGGCTCCTGGGCGGGCTGATAGCCGTGCTTGGTGTCCACCGCGGCGACGCGTGTGCTGGTCACCGTGACCGTCGAGAGCCCGTCCGCGTGGCCGGCGCCGACGGTCTCGGTCGGCTGTGCCAGGCCCGACACGATGGTGATCCGGCCGGACGGGTCCCAGCCGTCGACCGCGTGCTTGGTGAGGTACTTCTTCGCCGTCGAGAAGTTCGACTCACCGCTCGTCGTCGCCTCCAGGAAGCCGCTGACGATCTCTTCGGGCGTCTCCCCGGAGTGCGGCGGGATGCCGAAGACCCGCACCTGCGAGTCGGCGTCGGCCCGCTGGCCGTCCCCGACCTTGCGCACCTCTCCGCCACTGGGCATCGACGCGCAGCCCGCGACCAGCAGGGTCACGCCCAGCGGCATCAGGCCCTGCAGCAGCCGCCGCCGGCCCCCCATCGCACCCATCAGATGTCGTCCTCCCGCGCCGCTCCCTTGTGTCCCACCACGCGCGCGCCGCTGCCCGGCAGCGCCGCCGGGTCCGCGGCGGGCCGCGGCGGCCCGGCCGGCATCGGCGGGATCGCCGGCATCGGCGTGCCGCTGGCCAGGATGTCCCGCGCGGCCGTCCCGTTGTGCCCGCCGTCGGCGCCGCCGGTGCGCGGCACCGGGACCGTCGCCTGCGAGCCGTTCCTGCCGGGCAGCCCCGAGGTGGCCAGGCCGCGGTTGCGCCGCGAGTCCTCGGGCTCCAGCGGGATCGGCGAACCGCGGAGGCTGTCGCCGGCGGTCCGGGGCAGCGTCATGCGGAACTGCGAGCCGCCGCCGGGCTCACCCCACGCCTGCAGCCAGCCGCCGTGCAGGCGGGCGTCCTCCACCGCGATGGACAGGCCCAGGCCCGTGCCACCGGTGGTGCGCGCCCGTGCCGGGTCGGCCCGCCAGAAGCGGTTGAACACCCGCGTCGCCTCGCCGGGCTTGAGCCCGACACCGTAGTCGCGCACGGCGACCGCGACGGCACCGTCGGCCGTCGCCAGGCGGACCACGACGTCACGGCCATCGCCGTGCTCGATCGCGTTGACCAGCAGGTTGCGCAGCACCCGCTCGACGCGGCGCGGATCGGCCTCCGCTATCACCGGCTGGCCGTCGCCGCGGATGACGACGCGGCTGCCCTTGCGCTCCGACAGCGGCTCGGCGCCGTCCACCACGCGCCGCACCACCTCGCGCAGGTCTATCGGCTCCGCGGCCAGCTCCGCCGCGCCCGCGTCGAACCTGCTGATCTCCAGCAGGTCCGAGAGCAGCGACTCGAACCGGTCCAGCTGGTTCTGCAGCAGCTCCGCGGACCGCGCCGTCACCGGGTCGAAGTCCTCGCGTCCGTCGTGGATGACGTCCGCGGCCATCCGCACCGTGGTCAGCGGCGTCCGCAGCTCGTGCGAGACGTCCGAGACGAAACGGCGCTGCATCCGCGACAGGTCCTCCAGCTGCTGGATCTTGACCTGGAGGTTCTGCGCCATCTTGTTGAAGGACTCGCCGAGCCGCGCGATGTCGTCCTCGCCGGTGACCTGCATCCGTTCCTGCAGCCGTCCCGCGGCCAGCCGCTCGGCGATGCCGGCGGCCATCCGGACCGGCGTGACCACCTGCCGGGTGACGAGCCAGGCGATCGCGCCCAGCAGCACCACCACGAAGATGCCCGCGGTGGCCAGCGTGCCCTTGACCAGGCCGAGCGTCTTCTGCTCCTGATCGAAGGGGAAGAGGTAGTACAGCTGGTACGTCGTGCCGTTGATGTCCGTCAGCCGCTTGCCGACGGCCAGCGCCGGCTTCGGCGGGTTGCCGTCGTCGGTGTAGACCGTCGTGTACTGCTTGAGCGCGCCGGTGTGCGACTCCACCGCGTCGCTGAGCGAGTGCGGGATGCTCGCCTCCGGCAGGAGGCTCCCCGAGGCGCGCGGCCCGCGCGCGTTGACGCTGCCCTCGCCGAGCTGCTGGGCGTCGCCCGCGCCGGGACTCAGCGTCGCGATCCAGTACACGCCCTTGCCGCCGCTGGAGAACTGCTGCACCAGGTTGTTCAGCCAGGTGCCGGAGTCGACGGCGGTGCTCTGCGGGGTACCGGAACCGGACGCGCCACGGGACTGGCTGCCCTTGTCGGCCATGCTCTGGGCGATCGAGAACCCACTGACCGCCTGGTTCTCCGCGGCCTTCTCCTTCGCGTCGAGCAGGCCGTTCTTGACCTGCCCGATGACGACGAAGCCGAGCAGCAGCACCACACCGACCGACATCAGCAGGGTGAAAGCGACGACGCGCAGCTGAAGGTTCCGCCGCCACAGCCGCACCGCGGGCTGCAGCGGACGTCGTGCCCAGCGCACGCACGAGCGGATCACCGGCAGCAGTCCCTGCATGGGATCGGCCAGCCGGCTCTCCAGACGCTCACGCTCGTACGACGCGGCCATCTCAGCCGGGTCCGGCCTTGTAGCCGACACCTCGGACCGTCACGACGATCTCCGGACGCTCGGGGTCCTGCTCGACCTTCGAGCGCAGGCGCTGCACGTGCACGTTCACCAGACGGGTGTCCGCGGCATGGCGGTAGCCCCAGACCTGCTCCAGCAGGACCTCGCGCGTGAACACCTGCCACGGCTTGCGGGCCAGGGCCACGAGCAGGTCGAACTCCAGCGGTGTCAGCGCGATCGGCTGGCCCTCGCGCTTGACCGAGTGCCCGGCCACGTCGATGACGAGGTCGCCGATGGTCAGCTGCTCCGGCGTGGGCTCCTCCGCCCGCCGCAGCCGCGCACGCACCCGTGCGACCAGCTCCTTGGGCTTGAACGGCTTGATCACGTAGTCGTCGGCGCCTGATTCCAGGCCCACGACCACGTCCACCGTGTCGCTCTTCGCCGTGAGCATCACGATCGGCACGCCGGACTCCGCGCGGATCTGCCGGCATACGTCGATGCCGTCCCGTCCGGGCAGCATCAGGTCCAGCAGCACCAGATCGGGCTTGGCCTCGCGAAAAGCGGCCAGCGCCTTGTCACCGTCCGCGCAGAACGACGGCTCGAAACCCTCTCCGCGCAGCACGATGCCCAGCATCTCTGACAGCGCGGTGTCGTCGTCGACGACCAGGACACGTCCCTTCATACCGACCATCATCCCATTTGCATATCGGTTCCGGTGACCTTCCGTGATCGAGGTCACGGGACGGGGCCAATGTCCACGGTTGTCCGTGGTTGTCCAGGGCTTCCGGTGCCGCCGAATGTCAGCCAAGTCACGCTGCGGCGGCCCGCGACCCTAGATCATGCGCCAAGTATGTCGCGGTCACGCCCTCCGTGACACCCGTCCGACCCACCACGAGGCCGCGGGGGGCGGCGGACCGGCCCCCACGGAACCCCCTCACCGCCCGGCACCAGCCGCCACCACGGACGGTGTCCGGACGCGTACACGCTGCGGCCCGCAGTCCCGGCCGCCGTCGCCGGGTGCTGCCCGGGCGCTCGGTCGTCTCCTCGGGCGTAGGCCACACTGACCGCTGTGGACGAGCTGAGTCGCGCCGTCATCCTGATCTCCGTCAGCTACCTGAAGTCCGACGCCGTCCTGACGGCCGAGTTCGCCGACGCCTTCGGTACGGCCGCCGACGAGTGGCGGGCACGGGCTCGCGCCGTCCAGTCCGAGACGTTCACGGTCCCCGTCGACTGGGACGGCGGAGGGCTCGGCGAGCTGAGGGACGTCGTGAGGGCGGAGATCGCCCGGAGGCATCCGGAGCTGAGCGCGGAGGCCGCGGACGCGATCGCGGACTACTGGGCCTTCTGCAACCGCTGATCGCAAGCGGCCGCCCGGCGCCCGACCGCTGAGCGCCCGCGGCCGCTGAGCGCCCGCGACCTCCGAAGTCCCGAGAGGACGTCCCTCAGGAGGGGGCGAGGACGCAGAACTCGTGGCCCTCGGGGTCGGTGAGGCAGGTCCACGGCACGTCGCCCTGGCCGAGGTCGAGGTCGGCGGCGCCGAGCGTATGCAGCCGGGCCACCTCCGCCGCCTTGTCGTCGCCGGGGTACGGCAGCAGGTCGAGGTGGACGCGGTCCGGCACGGTCTTCTTGTCCGGCGTGCGGAGGAACTCCAGATACGGGCCGCCGCCGTGGGCGGAACGCAACGCCGCCTGATCGTCGTCCACCCGGTGCACGGTCCAGTCGGTGGCCTCGCCCCAGAACCGGGCCATCGCGCGCGGATCCGCGCAGTCGACCACCACCGCGGCGATCGGCCCCGTGTCCCGGTAGACCTCCCGGGGCTCCAGCACGCAGAACTCGTTGCCCTCCGGGTCCGCGAGGACCGTCCACGGCACGTCGCCCTGGCCGACGTCGGCGGGCGTCGCGCCCAGCACCCGGAGCCGCGCGACCAGTTCCGCCTGGTGAGCGGCGGAGGTCGTGGCGAGGTCGAGGTGGACACGGTTCTTCGTCGCCGTCTTGGCCTCCGGAACGGGAACGACGTCGACGCCGAGGACGACCGGGTCCGGCCACACCAGACGGCCGCCGGGCCCCACGTACGTGGTCGCACCCGCGGCGTAGGCGGTCCAGCCGAGCGCCTCCGCCCAGAACCGGCCGACCGCCGGACCGTCCACCGCCTTGATGTTCACCATTACGGGTCGCAGCGCCATGCCGGCGATCCTATGCACCCGCTCACGCCCGGGCCCCGAACGCGGGACGACGGCCGCAGCCGCGCGGGATCAGGCGGACGGCGTGACCGGGTGCCGCACGCCGAGCCACTGCTCCGCGCCGTAGTCCTCGAAGCGCTCGACCTCGGTGAACCCCAGCTTCTCGGCGACGCGCATCGAGGCGACGTTGGCGGTCTGGGTGGAGAGCACGACCGGCTCGCCGGGCCGCACGCGGGCCATCCAGCCGAGCGCCGCCGCGCACGCCTCGGACGCGTACCCGCGCCCCCAGGCCCGGGGCAGGAACAGGTAGCCGAGCTCGGTCTCCCCGCCCTCGGGCCGGATGTGCCCCAGCCGTTCGGGGTCGCGAGGGTCGAACGTGAGGACGCCGATCATCGATCCGTCCAGCTCGACCACCAGGACCCCGAAACGCTGCCCGGGCACGGGCGGCATCGTGCGCTCGACCTCCTCGCTCGAGCGGGAGCCACCGACGTAGGTGCCCACCTCCGGCGAGGAGAACAGCTCGACGAACGCCGCCCGGTCCCGGGGCTCGGACTCACGGAGCACGAGCCGCTCGGTCGTGATCGGGGCTGGGGGCCAGACGACGCTTCCGGGCTGAGTCATGCCGGGAACCCTACCCGGGCACGTCCAACACCCCCGTGGCTTCGCCCGAGTTCGGGGCCCCGCGCGAGGAGCGGCGCCAGGTCGCCCGACGCCCGCGCCCCACATTCGGGGGTTGGCGGCCCGAGACTCGGGGCCGCCATCGGATTGGCTACTTCTCGCGGAGTGCTGCGAGGGACTCGGCGGTGACCGGGGAGATCACCCCGTTCTCCGTCACGATCGCGGTGACGAGGTCCGGCGGGGTCACGTCGAACGCCGGGTTGTAGGCCTGCGCGCCCAGGGGGGACGGGGCCACGTCGGTGACCTCGGAGGCGGGGCGCTGCTCCACCTCGATGGAGGAGCCGTCGGGTGTCGCCAGGTCCACGGAAGTGACCGGCGCGACCACGAGGAACGGGACGCCGTGGTGTCGGGCCAGCACCGCCAGCGGATAGGTGCCCACCTTGTTCGCGACCGAGCCGTCCGCGGCGATCCGGTCCGCCCCGACCAGCACCGCGTCGACCTCGCCCGCGGCGAACAGCGAGCCGGCCGCGCTGTCCGCGAGCAGCGTGTAGGGCATCCCGGCCCGCGCGGCCTCGTACGCCGTCAGGCGCGAACCCTGGAACAGCGGCCGTGTCTCGTCCACCCACAACCGCCGCAGCTCACCGCTGCGGTGGACGGCCGACACCACCGCGAGCGCGGTCCCCTCGCCGCCCGACACGAGCGCCCCGGTATTGCAGTGCGTCAGGATCCGGTACCCGCCGCCGGGGACCAGCTCCGCCAGCAGCCGGGAGCCGTGGCCGGCCATCGCGGTGCTCGCCGCCGCGTCCTCGGCGTGCAGTGCCTTCGCCTCCGCCAGCGCCGCCGCCGGGCCGCGTTCGACTCCGGCCGCGCGGTACGCCGCTGCCGCCCGGCGCACTCCGTACCCCAGGTTCACCGCCGTCGGACGAGCCTGGGCCAGCAACTCGGCGGCCTCGTCGACGTCATAGCCGCGTGCGGCCGCAAGTGCCACGCCGTACGCGCCCGCCAGGCCGAGCACGGGGGCACCGCGGACGGCCAGCGACCGTATCGCCGCCACGAGCGCCTGGACGTCGGTGCACACCAACTCCGCCTCGTCGTGCGGAAGCCGGGTCTGGTCGAGCAGGACCAGGACGGGCCCCTCCGGGGGCTCCTCCCATCGCAGAGCGGGGACGACGCCGACGCCGTTCTGCGGCTGTACATCGGACTGTGCGAGGTGATCACCCATTCTCCCAGTCTGCCCTGACAGACCGGCTCCACGGCAGGCCGTGACACGATGGGCGGCCACACGGCACCGAGCAATACGAAGGGGCAGCCTCCATGACCACCACTCCGGGCGCGACGCCCGGATCCTCCGACTCCTCCGAGCCGGACAACGGCGACGGCCCCACGACGCCACCTCCGTCCACGTCCCCCACCGCCCCGGCCCCGGCCGCCACGGCCCCGCGCATCCCGGAGCCCAGCGCTCCCGCGGACTCCGCGCCGGCGGGCGACCAGCCGCAGGACGCGGGACCGCACGATGCGACCACGACGGACGAGCACACGGACGCCGAGCGATCGCACGACGCCGGCTCCGCGGACGAGCACACGGACGAGCACCACGCCGAGGGAACGTCCGGGCCGCAGGGTGCGGCGAGCCCGCCCGGATGGGCGCACCATCAGCCGCCGCCCGCCGCAGGTGGATGGGCCCGCTGGACGCCCCCGCCGGGCAGCCGGCCGAAGAACGTCCAGCCGCCGCGTCCGCCGCACCAGGGTGGCCCGCGCTGGGGACCCGCCGCGGGTGGACAGCCAGGCGGTCCCGCCAACGCGGGCGCGACCGGCACGCACAGCGGCTGGCAGCCCCACCAGGGCTGGGGGACACGGATTCCCGAAGCGAAGCCCGGTGTCGTCCCGTTGCGTCCGCTCGGGGCGGGGGAGATCCTCGGCGGCGCCATCGCGACGCTTCGGCTCCACTGGCCCAGGGTCATCGGCTACACCGCGGTGGTCGGCGCCGTCATCGAGGCCGCGAGCGCGCTCCTGCAGCACCGGTTCGAGAACACCAGCCGCCTGAACGACCTCGCGAACAACCCGCACGCCACCGCGAGCGACATCGCCCACGCCCTGGGCGGATCGATGCTCGCGTCCGGACTCACCCTGCTGGTCACGTTGTTCGGGTCCGTCATCGTCGCGGCCCTCATCGCCACCGTCGTCAGCCGCGCCGTCCTGGGTCGCCGGATCACGTCCGCCGAGCTGCGCGGCGACATCAGGTCGCGCCTGCCCCAACTTCTGGGGCTCGCCCTGCTGATGCCGCTGCTGCTGTGCCTGACCGTGGGCCTGGGCGCGCTGCCCGGCATCCTCATCGCGCTCCTCGGAGCCGACGGGACCGGTGCCGCACTCGGCATCCTGGGGGGCACCGCCGGCGCGGTCGTGATGATGTGGCTGTTCATCCAGCTGAGCCTGACGCCCGCCGTGTTGATGCTGGAGAAGCAGAGCGTCACCGAGGCGGTCAAGCGCTCGTGGAAGCTGGTGAGCGGCGCCTGGTGGCGCGTGCTGGGTGTCCAGCTGCTGGCCGTCCTCGTGGTCACCATCGCCACGTCGGTGGTCGAGCTGCCGTTCATACTCATCGGGGAGGCGGCGTCGGGCAACGACAGTTCGGGCTTGCTCGACTCCAGCGCTCCGCTCACGTGGACGTACCTCACGTACGTGGCTGTCGGTGGCACCATCGCCTCGGCGTTCACCCTTCCCATCACGGCCGGCACCACCACGCTGCTGTACCTGGACCAGCGCATCCGCCGTGAATCGCTGGACCTCGAACTCATCCGCGCCTCGCGCAACGGGTAAACGGATAACGGGGGCACGGGGGACGGGGAACGGGGGACGACGGGGGACAGGGGACGGGGGCAAGCCAAAAAAGCCCCCGCTCCTCGACCAAGTCGAGGAGCGGGGGCTTCTAATATTTGTTCGGCGGTGTCCTACTCTCCCACAGGGTCCCCCCTGCAGTACCATCGGCGCTGAAAGGCTTAGCTTCCGGGTTCGGAA
>NZ_FODD01000076.1 GCF_900110255.1 Actinacidiphila rubida | reverse complement strand
CGGATCGTCCCCCTCCGGCCCGTCCCCGTCTGCGGGAGGACCTTGGCCGTGCCCCATGTCCCCCGCCGCACGGTGGATCAGCGGGAGGGGGTGGGGAGGAAGTGCTCCCCGCAGAGAAATGTGCGCGGCCCCCGGGCAAGCCGATGGACGAACCCGTATGCACATTTCCGAGGAGACGCTTCCGGAGCGCCCCCGACCCCACGGACAAAGGGCACGCACACCAGGGGCGCGAGGAACTGCGCGACAAGCCACAACGGCGCGGCACACGGCCGACAAGCCCCGGGGGCACCCCGGATACCGAACCCACCCACCGGCCGGTGGACGGCCGAACAAGCCCCGGGGGCACCCCGTAGGCCGAACCCGACAAGCCCCGGGGGCACCCCGTTGGCATGGGAAGGAATTGACCCGCACTTTGCGGATTCTTGGGGTTGTCGGGGGGAAGCCCCCGTCCGGACGGACACCGTTCACGCGTGGTTGGCCGACGCCCGCCAGCGTATGGGCGAACCCGAGCCAAGGGCCCGAGCCCGAAGAGGGAGCCACCGTGCCGCTCAGCCGCAGAGACTTCGTTCAACGTTCCGCCATGACCGGTGCCGGCGTCGCCCTCGCCGGCGCCGTCGACGTGCTGGCCACCGCGCCCGGCGCACTCGCCGTGTCCGCCCCGGAGGGGACCCGTCACCAGGACGGCCACGCGCCCGGGTACGGGCCGCTCGTCGACGACCCGGCCGGGCTGCTGGCGCTGCCCGCCGGGTTCGCGTACCGGATCGTGACGCGCACCGGCACGACCACACTGGACTCCGGCGAGTCCACGCCGTCCAACCACGACGGCACCGCCGCCTTCGCCGGTGAGCGCGGTGCCACCCTGCTGGTGAACAACCACGAGCTGGGCGGCCCGCGCGCCAACTGGCCGTACCCGGTGCCGCTGGCGGACGAGCTGGTGTACGACCCGGCGGCGTCGGGCGGCTGCACCGTCGTGGAGGTGCCGCGCCACTGGCAGGACCGGCACCACGCCGAGCCCGTCACCGAGTGGGTGGGCATCGCCGGCACGTCGACCAACTGCGCGGGCGGGGCCACTCCTTGGGGCACCTGGCTGACGTGCGAGGAGACCGAGGACCGGGCCGGGGCCAACGGGATGACCAAGGACCACGGCTACGTCTTCGAGGTCGACCCGCACGACCGCCGTGCCAACCGCGGCCCGCGGCCCGTCAAGGCGCTCGGCCGCTACGCGCACGAGGCCGTGGTGGTCGACCCCAAGCGCGGCCACCTGTACCTGACCGAGGACGCGGCGGGCCCCAACGGCCTGCTCTACCGCTGGACTCCGCCGCAGGGCTTCCACCACGGCCGGGGCCGGCTGGCGACGCTGGCGGACGACGCCGGTGTGCTCCAGGCGTTCCGCTGCTTCGATTCCGGTGGCCGCTTCGTGGACGACCTGTCGCGTGCGACGAGGATCGGCACGGTCTTCGGCGTGGACTGGGTGGACGTGCCGGACCGCGACGCGAAGACCCTCTCGGTCCGCAAGCAGTTCACGGACGGCCAGGTGACCCGGGCCCGCAAGCTGGAGGGCATGTGGTGGGCCGACGGCGGCACCTACGTGGTGTCGTCCTTCGCCCGCTCGGAGAGCCCGGTGCAGCACGACGGCGCGGTGTGGTTCTACGACCCCTCGCGCCGCACGCTGACCCTGAAGGTGCTGCTCGGCGTCAACGCCGAGCCGGCGAAGGACGGCGCGTTCGACGGGCCCGACAACATCACCGTCTCGCCCCACGGCGGCCTGATCATCGCCGAGGACGGCAACGGCGTGCAGCACCTGTTCGGCGCGGTGGACGACGGCCGGACCTACCCGCTGGCCCGCAACGACCTGAACATCGGCACCGAAGAGGCGCCGGAGTACAGCGAGTTCACCGGGGTCACGTTCTCGCCCGACGGCGACACGCTGTTCGCGAACATCCAGACCCCGGGCATCATGCTGGCCATCACCGGCCCGTGGCGCCGCCAGGGCGGCAAGGGCTGCTGAGCCCGCGGCGCGCGGCCGCCCGGATCACTCCGGGCGGCCGCGCCCGCCGTACCTCCGCGCAGGGGGGGGTGGAGGTACGGCGGAACGATTCAGCTCAGCCGATGCCGGTGACCTGGAGCGCGGTGGTCCAGTTGTTCTTGATGGCGGTGCGGGCGGCCGACAGCGTGATGGTGCCCTTGCAGACCGCGTTCTTGAGCTTGGTCTCGACGCCGTCCTTGGTGGTGGAGGTCTTGGTCCCGTAGTGCGGCTCCGGCCACAGGTTGCCGGGGTCGCGGGGGGAGCCGCCGAGCTCGAGGGGGATCATGTGGTCCTCCTCGTAGTCCGACATGTTCGTGTCGGAGTAGCCGTAGTCGATGATGCCCTGGGCCTTGAGCGCGTTGGTGTACGACGTGGGCGGGCGGACCGTGGCCGTCCAGCCGGACACGCAGATGGTGCTGTTGATCGTGGACTGCGTGACGGCGGAGTTGTACACGCCGGGCGTGCAGCTCGGGTCGGGCAGCGGCAGGTAGGACTGCGAGCAGGTGCTGGCCTGGGCCGAGCCGGCGGTGAAACCGACGATCAGACCGCTGCACGTCAGGGCGAGAGCCGTACCGGCCGCGGCCGGTATGCGGGGGGTGAGGCGCATGGGTGTCTCCTGGGGCACGAGGCACGGCGAGTTTCGCCGAGGACGTGTCCATGACACCCTGTGGAGACGCTACGCGGGTAGACCTGTGAAGTGAATTCGTTGTGATCGAACGGTTGCTGATCGGTCGACGCCGGCGCCGGTGGCGGGCCCGTCTGTGCCGCCGCCCGCGAGCCGGCACGCCGGCGGCCCGGCTCCGCGGGGGAGTCGGGCCGCCGGCGGGGAGGGGTCAGAGCGCCGCGGCGCCCGGCTTCTCCATGCCCTTGACGGTGCGGGAGTCGATGAACGAGCCGAGCGCCGTCATCTCCCACTCGCCCGAGTACTGCTTGACCATCTTGGCCATGAGCACCCCGGTGCGGGCCTCGCCGCTGGTGAGGTCGAAGCGCACGAGTTCCTCGCCGGTCGCGGCGTCCAGCAGCCGGCAGTACGCCTTGGCGACCTTGTTGAACTTCTGGCCGGAGTAGGAGTTGACGGTGAACACCAGACCGGTGACCTCGGCCGGCAGCCCGCCGAGGTGGACGGTGATCGCCTCGTCGTCGCCCGAGCCCTGCCCGGTGAGGTTGTCGCCGGAGTGCTGGATCGCGCCGTCGAGCACCATCAGCTTGCCGAAGTAGCAGGTGGCGATCTTGTTGCGCTGGGGGCCGTAGGCGATGACCGACGCGTCCAGGTCGATGTCCCGGCCGCCGAACGCGGGCTCCCAGCCCAGGCCCATGCGTACCGAGGACAGCAGCGGCTTGCCGCCCTTGACCAGCGACACCGTCTCGTTCTTGCGCAGGTTGACCCGGCCCTTGTCCAGGTTGATCCGGCCGGGCGCCGGGGCCGCCGCGGGCGGCGGGGTGGCGGGCGCGTTACCGGGCGGCGGCGGCATGTTCGCCACGGGCGGGCCGGTGGGCGCCGGTGCGTTCGGCGGCGGGAAGGCGGCCGGGGGCGGCGGCGGGACCGTCGCCGGCAGCGGCGGGGCGGCGGGTGCGGCAGGGGCGCTGGGCGTGGCGGCGGCGGCCGGGGCCGCGGGCTCGTCCACGCTGACGCCGAAGTCGGTGGCGATGCCCGCCAGCCCGTTCGCGTACCCCTGGCCGACCGCGCGGACCTTCCACGCGCCGCCGCGGCGGTAGACCTCGACGATGATGAGCGCCGTCTCGGCGCCGAGGCCGCTGGGGGCGAAGGTGGCGATCTCCGCGCCGTCGTCCGCGCCCCGGACGGTGGCGGTGGGGGTGGTGCCGGAGAAGGCGCCGCCGCCGTCGATGCTCGCGGTGACCACGATCTTGTCGATCTCGGGCGGCACCGCGCCGGTGTCCACGGTGATCGCGTCGGGGGCGGTGCCGCCGCCCGAGCGGTGCGTCACGCCGGGCCCCTGGGGCTGGTTGTAGAAGACGAAGTCGTCGTCGGAGCGCACCTTGCCGTCGGCGGCGAGGAGCAGGCCCGAGACGTCGAGCCGCACGGGTGCGGCGACCTCCACCGTCACCCGCGGCACGGAGAGCGGCACATTCGAGCCAGGCGTCATTGCGGTCATGTCGGGGTAACGACCGACCGCGGTTTGCGGTTCCATTACCCGGGCGGACGGGTGAGCGGCCCAGGACCCACGGTCGTGCGGCCCGGTTCGCCTGGTCATGAACACGTTCGTGCGCGCGGTCGTGGACCTCCTGGCGGGTACGTTCCCGGCCGCGTTCGCGCGCGTGCCGCTCACGTCCGGGCGGCCCGCAGCGCCGATCCGTGCACCGGCAGGGCCAGGCCCTCCGTCGAGGCGGGCGGCAGGGCGAACGCGGCGGCCGTCTCGGCCGGCAGCGGGGTGAAGCCGAGCAGGGCGCCGACCGAGTCCGCGGTCAGCGAGTGCCAGACCGACGCCTCGCGGAGCATCGCGTGGTCCCCGCCGGCCAGCTCGTACCGGCACACCAGCGCGCCCGCCGCGCGGGCCCGCCCGGCCATCGCCAGCGACTCGCGGGGCGAGGTGATGCGGTCGCCCGCGGCGTGCACGAACACCAGGTTCCGTCCCGCCAGTTGGCCGACGGGCTCGCCGGGCGGGCACCAGGGCGCGAGGGCCACGACGCCGGCGACGGTCTTCGCGCCGGCCGCGCGCAGCGCCGCCCGGCCGCCCATGGAGTGGCCGACCAGGACGGTGGGGACGCCGCCGGTGCGCTCGGCCAGTTCGGCGACGGCCGCCTCCGCGTCCCGCGCGGCGTCCGCACGCTCGCCGTTCCAGCCGCGGTGGCGGTAGCGGGCCTCGGCGATCAGCAGCGCCCGGCTGCCGGCCGCCCGGTCGAGGGCCCTGACGAAGGGGCGCATCCGCCACGAGGGGCCGTTCAGCCGGGAGGGCCGGCGCATGCCGTGCTCGCCGCCGCCGTGCAGCATCAGAACCGCTGCCTCCGGCCGGGCGGCCGGCCGCCGCACCACGATCCCCCGGTACGCCTGCTCTGCGGCCACCGTGCACCCCACTTCCGCGGGCCCGCCCCGCGCCGGGTCATTCGTAGCAGACGTGGCGGGCGCCGGGCGATGCGGCTCGGCGCCGGTCAGTACGGCCAGATCGGCGGGGTGGTGCAGAAGGCGCCGCCGAGGTGGGCGTGCGCGGGGTTCGCCGGGTCGAGCTCGCCCTGTTCGGCGACGAGCCGGGCGGCGAACGGCTCGGAGTCGTCCCGCGGTTCGTAGCCGAGCGCCCGTGCGCCGGACAGGTCCCACCACAGCCGGGTGTTGGCGGAGGAGCCGTAGACCACGGTGTGGCCGGTGACGTCGGCGGTCAGCGCGGCGTCGAAGAGGCGGGCGCCGTCCTCCGGGCTCATCCACACCGACAGCATGCGCACGGTGGTGGGCTCGGGGAAGCACGAGCCGATGCGCACCGAGACCGTGTCGACGCCGTGCAGGTCGGCGTAGAGCTGCGCGAGGTCCTCGCCGAAGCACTTGGACAGGCCGTAGTAGGTGTCGGGGCGGCGCGGGGCGGTGATCGGGATCAGCGCCTCCCGCGGCAGCGGATACGGGCCCTGAGGGCGGGGGGTGAAGCCGAGCGCGTGGTTGCTGGAGGCGAAGACGACACGGGGCACGCCCTCCTCGCGTACCGCCTCGTACAGGTTGTGGGTGCCCTGGATGTTGGCCGCGAGGATCTTGTCGAACGTGGACTCCAGCGAGATGCCGGCCAGGTGCAGCACCGCGTCGGCGCCGCGTACCGCCTCGCGCAGCGCGTCGCGGTCGGCGAGGTCGGCGGTGATCGCGCCGGGTGCGTCCGGGATCGGCTGGACGTCGAACAAGCGCAGGTCGTACCCGTAGGACGGCAGCAGGCCGCGCATCAGGGTGCCGAGCCCGCCGGCGGCGCCGGTGAGCAGCACGGTGCGGGGAGCGGGCATTCTGGGGGCCTCCTCGGTGCCGGACGACCTCGCGAGTATATCCATGGATGTGGTTCATGTACGTGGACATCATGGTGTTTCTGCATGCCTCGGCGGGGGGTGTGCGTCAGCTTGACCCGCGCCGGGAACCTCGCCTAGCGTGGCAGCGTTCATGAATATGGACGTGGATCAGATGAGCGCACACTGACCTTGCGCCTCACGCAGAGGGGACCACGATGACCTCACCCGCACTCGCCGAGCGTCTCGACGGCCTGCTGTTCTTTCCCGTGACGGCCTTCGGTCCGGACGGCGGCCTCGACCTCGACGCCTTCCGCGCGCACGTGCGCGCGGGGGTGGAGGCCGGCGCGGCGGCGGTCTTCGCCTGCTGCGGGACGGGTGAGTTCCACGCCCTGTCCCCCGAGGAGTTCGGCGCGTGCGTGGCGGCGGCGGTCGAGGAGACCGCGGGGCGGGTGCCGGTGGTGGCCGGCGCCGGGTACGGCACCGCGCTGGCCCTGCAGTACGCGCGGATCGCCGAACAGGCGGGCGCCGACGGGCTGCTGGCGATGCCGCCCTACCTGGTGGCCGCAGACCAGCAGGGCCTGCTGCGCCACTACACCGCACTCGCCGGCGGCACCGGCCTGGACGTCATCGTCTACCAGCGCGACAACGCGGTCTTCGCCCCCGAGACGGTCGTCGCGCTCGCCCAGGTGCCCAACATCATCGGCCTCAAGGACGGCCTCGGCGACCTCGACCTGATGCAGCGGATCATCAGCGCGGTCCGCACCGCCCTGCCCGACCGGGACTTCCTGTACTTCAACGGCCTGCCCACCGCCGAACTGACCGGCCTGGCCTACCGCGGCATCGGCGTCTCCCTCTACTCCTCGGCCGTGTACGCCTTCTCGCCCGAGATCGCGCTCGCCTTCCACCGCGCGCTCACCACCGGCGACGACGCCACCGTCAACCGGCTGCTCGACGGCTTCTACCGGCCGCTGGTCGACCTGCGCAACCAGGGCCGCGGCTACGCGGTCTCGCTGGTCAAGGCAGGGGTGCGGATGCGCGGCCTGGACGTCGGCGAGGTCCGCCCGCCGCTGTCCGAGCCGACGCCCGCACACGTCAAGGAACTCGGCGAACTCATCGAGCGCGGCCTGGCCCTGCTCGGCGACCGCTGAGGCCCGGCGCGATGAAGACGTCCGCCTTCCTCTACCCGTGGGACGTCGTGGGCGACCCCGGCGCCGCGGCCCGCACCGCCGGCCTCGGCGTCCGGCAGGTCACGCTCGCCGCCGCCTACCACTCCACGCGGGCGCTGACGCCGCGCCACCCGCGCCACCGCGTGGTCACCGCGGAGTACGCCGCCGTCCTCTACCCGCCCGGCGAACAGCTCTGGCAGGGCCGGGAGTTGCGCCCCCGCCCGGCGGGCGCGTGGGTGGCCGGCCCGGACGCCTTCGGCACCGCGGCCGCCGCACTCGACGCGGCCGGCCTCGAGGTGCACACCTGGGTGGTCCTCGCGCACAACTCCCGTATGGGCGAGGAGCATCCGGACACCACGGTGGTCAACGCGTTCGGCGACCGCTACCCCTGGGCGCCGTGCATCGCGCACCCCGAGGTCCGGGGCTACCTGGTCGACCTCGCCGCCGAGGCGGCGGTGCGGCCCGGCGCGCGCGGCACCGAACTGGAGTCCCTCGGCTGGTACGGGCTCGCGCACCTGCACGCGCACGACAAGATCGGCGGCGTGCCGCTCGGCGACGCGGCGCAGTACCTGATGTCGCTGTGCTTCTGCCCGCACTGCCGGGACGGCTACGCGGAGCTGGGCGCCGACCCCGCGCAGCTGGCCGCCGCCGTCCGGCAGGCGCTCGACCCCGCCTGGGCACGGGGCAGTACGGACGCCGGCCTGCCGGCCGTCGCCGAGCTGCTCGGCGAGGAGCCGGCCGCGATCGCGCTGGAGTGGCGTGTCCGGCAGGCCCGTTCGCTGCAGGAGCAGGCGATCGCCGCGGTGCGTGCGGCGGCCCCGCCCGGCTTCCAGGTGCTCCTGCACGCCGACCCGGCGCCGTACCACTGCGGGGCCAACGCGGGCGTCGACCCCGCGCACATCCTCGGCCACGCCGACGGGCTGGTGCTGCCGTGCACCGGCGGCCCGGCCGTCCGCGAGGCGATGCTCGCGCCCACCGCGGCGCACGCGCGGCCGGACACCGTGCTGGCCGCCAACTTCACCGTGGTGTCCGGGATGGGCGGCCGCCCCGCGGACCTCGCCGCCGACGCGGCGCACGCGGCCGAGTTGGGCGCGACCGAACTCCGGCTCTACCACGCGGGCCTGGCGTGCGAGGCCGACCTCGACGCGGTGCGGCGGGCGCTCGCCGGGACCTGACCCCGGCGGCCCGCCGCACCCCGGCGGGCCTGTGCCGTAAGGGAGTTGCCCGAACCCGGCGGCCCGGTGACCGGAGGGGATCACCGGACCGCCGCGGTCCCGGCACCCGGGGCGCGGCGATCATGGGGGTACCGCCGCGCCCCGGTGTGCCACCCGCCCGAGGGCGGGAGGGCCGTGCATACCCAAGTCGCCACCGGGACTCAGGAGGTTGCCGTGGCGACGGGCAATTTTCCCGGGAGGTTACCAGGCGGTAGCCCCCGGTCACCGGCTTTCCCGGCAAGCGTGTTGCCGGGGGTGGGGGCAGTTCCGCCCGGAGGCCGCGGGCGGGACGGTCGAACCGAACCCGGTCAGTACCCGCCGCTCAGGGAGGCGGACCCGCCGGGGCCGCCCGCCGCGGCCGTGTACCGGTCGCCGCCGGTGTCGCGGTCGCCCTGCGCGTGGTTGAACTGCCCGGCGAAGGTGTAGGTGCCCGCGGCCAGCGTCTGACCCGGGTTCAACTGCCAGCGGTAGACGAGGTAGCCGCCCTCGACGGCGACCGACGCGGTGGTCTGCCCGGGCACCGTGTCGAACGATCCGGTGCTGCTCACGCCGGGCGTCACCGCGATCCGCAGCTCCACGCTCAGCGAGGTGAGCGGGCGGTCGGCGGTCAGCCGCACGTCGCTCTGGGTCCAGGAGGCGTTGCTGCTCGCGTCGACCGAGCCCTCCGACGACACCCCGTCGGACGTTCCGGACGACGACGTGGACGGCTGCGAGCCGTCACCGGCACCGCCACCCGCGGTCGCCCGCGCCGTCGGTGCGATGCCGTCCCGCGTTCCCGGTCCGGCCGACGCCGGGGAGCGCGCGGGGGCGTGCCCGGCGCCGGAGTTCTGGCGGGCCGACGGCGTCGTGTCCTCGCGGTCCGGGGAGTGCGGCCGGCTGGCCGGCGTCCCCGCCGTGCCCGAGCCGGCGGCCGGCGGAGCGCCGCTGGAGCCGGCCGTCGTCACCACGCTCTGCCGCGGCGTGCCGTCACCGGTGACCGCGCCCACCGCCAGGCCGCCCAGCCCCACCGCACCCGCGACCGCGGCGGCCACCGCCACCACGCGCATCCACGGGGCGGGAGGACGGTCCCGCGGTTCCGCGGGCGGGCGGCGGGCGGTGTCGGAGCCGGCCGGGGTGGCGGTGCCCGACGCGGTCATCGCCCGCTCCACGCGGGCGAGGATGCGCTCCCGGTCGGGCCGGTGCTCGACGGCTGCCTCCCGCAACCGTTCCGGCAGTTCGGCCATCACACTCCCCGTCCCGTCCGCGTACGGGCACGCGCCGCCCGGGCGGGCGCACCCACGATCCGTGCCGGGCCCGGGGCCTCCGCTCCGGTACGCGGCACCCCGGGAACCGTATCGGGCTCGGCCGCCCGGGGTGCCAGCAGGCGCTCCAACTCGGCGACGCCGCGGGAGGTCTGGCTCTTCACCGTGCCCACCGAGATGCCCAGGGCCGCCGCGGTGTCCCGCTCCGACAGGTCGAACGCGTGCCGCAGCACCACGCACGCGCGCTTGCGGAACGGCAGCCGCTGCAGCGCCTCACGCAGATCGAGGACGGCCGGCACGTCCGGGTCGTCGACGCGCTCACTGCGCTGCGACCAGAACAGGGCGATCCGGCGCCGCTCCCGCACCGCGCTGCGGATGCGCGAGCGGGCCAGGTTGGCCACCACGCCCCGGGCGTACGCGACGGGGTTGTCGGCGGCTCGGGCACGGTCCCAGTGGCGCCACAGCGCCACCAGTGCGTCGGCCGCGAGGTCGTCCGCGGCGTCCGCCTCACCGGTCAGCAGATGGGCGAGCCGGGACAGTTCGGCGTAGTGCTGTTCGAAGAACGCGTGGAACGCGGCCGTCGCGTCGTCGCCGACTGTGCCCACGGTCACCTCTTCCTGCCCGGACCTCCCCGCCACGGCGCGGCGTGAGCGTAGCAGCGGGGAAACGCCAGGGGCAGAGGTCGGGAATCAGTGAATTCCCTGAGGTGGCCGCGGGGTTGACGGGCCCGTGAACCCCGCCGCCGACGGCCGCGTCAGCCCGCCGCACGCACGCAGCGCTCGACCCGGGTGATCATCGGGAAGTCGAAGGAACCGGACGCGGTGTCCGGCCGCGCCGCCAGGAAGTCCCGCACCCGGCCCAGGACTTCGTCGCGCTCGGCCGGCTCCAGCACCAGGATCGACGAGTGCGTGGCGACGTTCGCCAGCAGCGACTCGGCGGTGCGCCGCTGCTGGTGCGGGACGTTCGCGCTCTCCACCGGGCCGAACGCGGGATGCGCGGTGATGCCGTGGGTCGGCGGCCACTTCACGAACGACACCCGGCTGTGCGAGATCCGGCCCAGCTCGGCGATCCACTCCACGCGGTCGTCGTCGCTGTTCCACAGCCCCGCCACGACGCCGCCGGGCCGCAGCACCCGGGCGATCTCCGGCAGCGCCTTCTCCTGGTCGAACCAGTGGAACGCCTGCCCGGCGAGCACCGCGTCGACCGAGGCGTCGGGCAGCGGGATGTCCTCGGCGCCGCCGGGCAGCGCGGCGACCTCCGGGAAGCGGGCCCGCAGCTCGGCCAGCATCGACGGGTCGGGCTCCACCGCCGTCACCCGGTGGCCCAGGGCGGTCAGCACGCCGGTGAGCTTGCCGGTGCCGGCGCCCAGGTCGAGCACGTCCAGGGCGCGGTCGGAGGAGGTGCCGGGGCCCGCGGCCGGGGAGGCGTCCGCGGCGGACAGGACCGGTGCGAGGGCCCACCGCACCCCCTCCCGCGGGTAGTCGGGCCGGTGCTCGGCGTACGCGGCGGCTTCCGCGCCGAAGGACGAGGCGCGCCGGGCGCGCAGCGCCGCCGCACCGCCCGGGTCCGCCGCGGTGCGGTCCCCGGCCGCGGCGGCGTCGGCATCGGTGGCATCGGTGCGATGGGTGTCGTCGGCCTGGGAGGTGTCCTGGGTGTCTTGCGCGTCGTGAGTGGCCATGCCTCCGACCCTAGGCGCTCACCGGCCCGCGGCGCCGTCCGTCCTGAGGAGTTCGGCAGGCGGACCGGCGGCGGCCCCCACCAGGAAGGACGGGCATGAGCGAACGTTCGATCCACAACTGCTAGCTTTGCCCCGATCAGGGGTGACGGCAGGCGCCCTGGATTGCACGACGGTCGCGGTGTGGGGGTCGGTATGGATCAGAGCTCGTTCGGGGCGTTGCTGCGCGACGCCCGGCGTCGCTCGCTGCTCACGCTGGAGGGTCTGGCCGAGGCCTCCGGAGTCAGTGTCCGGGCCCTCAGCGACATGGAGCGGGGCCGGAGCCTGCCGCGGCAGGCGACGCTCGGCGAGGTCATGGACGCGCTCGAACTCGCCGAGGGCGAGCGCCGCCGTCTGGTGCAGGCGTCCGACCGGCGTCCCCGGCGGGTGCCGCAGCAACTGCCGCCGGACCTGGCCGCGTTCCGGGGACGTGACGACGCGCTGGCGGCCGTGCGGGACGCCACCGACCGGGCCGCGGCGCATGGCGGGCACGTGGTGATCTCGGCGATCGGCGGGATGGCCGGCGTGGGCAAGACGGCGCTCGCCGTGCACTGGGCGCACCAGGTGGCGGACCGTTTCCCCGACGGGCAGCTCTACGTGAACCTGCGCGGCTTCGAGGACGGCGGACGGCCGGTGGAACCGGGCGACGCGCTGGGCGGTTTCCTCGACGCGCTCGGGGTGCCCAGCGCGGACATGCCGCACAGCGCCGACGCGCGCGGTGCGATGTTCCGCGAGCGCACCGCCTCCCGGCGGCTGGTCGTGGTCCTCGACAACGCGCGGGACGCCGAGCAGGTCAGGCCGCTGCTGCCGGCGGCCGAGGGCTGCCTGACGATCGTCACCTCGCGCAACCAGCTGTCCGGCCTGGCGGTGGCCGAAGGCGCGTCCCTGCTCAACCTGGACGTGTGGACCCGCCAGGAGGCCGTCGAGGCGCTGGCCGCACGGATCGGCGCGGCGCGGTGCGCCGCGGAGCCGGCCGCGGCCGCCGACCTCGTGGAACGGTGCGGATACCTGCCGCTGGCGGTGGCCCTGGTCGGGGCCCGGCTGCGCGCGAACCCGGGGACGACGCTGCGGAGGGCGGCCGACGAGCTGGCGCGGACCCGGCCGCGGCTGGACGCGCTGGCGGCCGACGACCGCCGGACCGACGTCCGGGCCGTGTTCTCGGTGTCCTACCGGGCCCTGACCGATGCCACCGCCCGGTTCTTCCGGCACCTGGCGGTCCACCCGGCGGCGGCGGTGTCCGCCGAGGCCGCCGCGTCCCTGGCCGGCGTCGAGATGGCCGCCGCCCGGCGGCACCTGCGCGAACTGGCCGCCGCCAGCCTGCTGTCCCGGGACGCCGACGGCCGCTACGTCCTGCACGACCTCGTCCGCGCCTACGGCGCCGAACTCCTCGACCAGGAGCAGGACGACCGGCTCGGCACCGAGACCCGCCTGCTGGACTACCTGCGCCACAACGCCTACCTCGCCAACGGGTTCCTCGCCCGCTACATGCCCGAGCGGACCGACGTCCCGGCCGCCGGGGTGGTCCGGGTGGCGATGGACAGCCGCGAGGACGCACTCGACTGGAGCCGCGGGGAGGCGGCGGCCGCCGCCGCCGCGCTGCGCGCCTTCGGCGATCCGCGGTTGCTGCGCCACCGCATCGGCCTCACCCAGGAGTGGGCGAGCTACCACGTCATCGACGGCCGCTGGACCGAGGAGATCGCGGCCCAGCGGATCGGACTCGACGCGGCCCTGGCACTCGGCGACGCGGGCGCCGTCGTCCGGGCCGGCGGGAGCCTGGCGCGCGCGCTCGTCGAGGCCGGGCGGTTCGACGAGGCCGACGCGCCGGTCGAGGTGGTCCTGGCCCACCTGCCCGGGCTGCCGCCGGAGGCGACCGCACGCGCCGAGCGGAGCATCGCGTGGGTGCGCGACGGCCAGCAGCGCTACGCCGAGGGCCTGGTGCACGCGCGCAGGGCGCTGGCCGTCTTCCGCACGCTCGGGCAGCGCGACGAGATCGCGGCCGAACTCGGCGCCGTGGGCTGGTTCCTGTCCGCGCTCGGCGCGTACGCCGAGGCCATCCCCACCTGTGAGGAGGCGATCACGATGCTCCAGGAGGCGGGCAACCGCGGCCACGAGGCGGCCGCGTGGGACAGCATCGGCTACGCCCGGCAGCGCACGGGCGACGCCAGGGCGGCGATCGCCGACTACGAGAGGTCGCTGCGGCTGTTCGCCGAGGAGATCCTCGACGACTACAGCCAGGCCGCGGTCCTCGACCACCTCGCGTCCGCGCAGCTCGACATCGGCGACACGGAGCGGGCGCGGGCGACCTGGAACCGGGCGGCGGACATCTTCGAGGGCCTGCAGGTCGTCGCCCGCGCCGCGGAGATGCGGGCCAACGCCGAGGCCGTGCCGGTGCCGCCGGCCGCCCCCGCGCCCTGACGGGGTGCCGGGCGGCCGTGACCGCGCCGTGCGGGCCCGGGAGCGGCGGCCGTCCCCGGGCCAACGGTCACAGGCGGCGGGTGGCCAGCAGCAGGCGGTCGCGGGCGTCGAAGAGCGTGTCCTTGATCATCTGCTCGTGTCCCGGGGTCAGCCGGGCCACCGGCACCGAGCAGCTGACCGCGTCCCGCGCGGGCGTCCGGTAGGGGATCGCGATGCCGAAGCAGCGCAGCCCCAGCGTGTTCTCCTCGCGGTCCACCGCGTAGCCCTGCTCGCGGATCTGCGCCAGCTCCTCGATGAGCTTCTCGCGGTCGGTGTGGGTGTGCTCGGTGAGCGGCTCCAGCGTCTCCGGCAGCAGCTTGCGGACCTGCTCGTCCGTGTACGTGGCCAGCAGCGCCTTGCCGAGCGAGGTCGAGTGGGCCGGCAGCCGGCGGCCGACCCGGGTGAACGGCCGCAGGTAGTGCTGCGACTGGCGGGTGGCGAGGTACACCACGTTGGTGCCGTCCAGCCGCGCGAGGTGGATGGTCTCGCTGGTGTCGTCGGACAGCCGGTCCAGGGTGGGCCGGGCGGCGGCCACCACCTCGTCACCGTCGATGTAGGAGGTGCCGACCAGCAGCGCGCGCACCCCGATGCCGTAGCGCGTGCCGGTCGCGTCGGTCTCGATCCAGCCCAGCTCCACCAGTGTGCGCAGCAGCATGTAGAGGCTGGACTTGGGATAGCCCACGGACTCCTGGACGGCGGCCAGGCTGTGCATGCCGGGGCTGTTCGCGAAGAACTCCAGCAGTTCCACCGTGCGGACCGCGGACTTGACCTGGGAACCCGCTCCCTCGGCAGCAGCCATCGCGTCAGACCCCTCTTGTTCGCCCTGGAGCCGTCGACGTAGGCTCCCGGGATAGGTTCACATGTGAAGACGTTGTTCAGTAGAGAAAACACTACAGAAAACCGCGGGCCGTGTGGGCACGGTACGGGCGGTCGCGGCAGCGGGATGCGGTGCGGGTGGCGGTACGCATCGGGTCGCGGTCGCGGCGGGGCTCCGGTCACCCCCTGATCGGGTCCCCGACCGTACCCTTGACGGCCGCAGGCGGGATACCAGGAGGTTAGTCCGGTGGCAGTACAAGTCTGGAGCGTCGACCCCCGAACCGGGAAGCAGCGGACGGGCGCCGGTCCTGACGCGGGCCCCGTCGCCACCGAGGCCACCTCCGAGCAGGTGGACGCCGCCGTGCGCGCCGCGGCCGCCGCCGTGCCCGCACTCGCCGACCGCGCGGCCCGCTCCCGGCTGCTGCGCGGCGCCGCGAGGCTGCTGGAGGAGTCCGCCGAGCAGGTCGTCGCCACCGCGGACGCCGAGACCGCCCTGGGCACGCCCCGGCTCACCGGCGAACTGGCCCGCACCGCCTTCCAGCTGCGGACGTTCGCCGACGTCGTCGACGAGGGCGCCTTCCTCGACGTGATCATCGACCACCCCGACCCGGACGCCAAGCCCATCCCGCGCCCCGACCTGCGCCGCTACAAGATCCCGCTGGGCGTCGTCGCCGTCTACGCGGCGAGCAACTTCCCGCTGGCCTTCTCCGTCCCCGGCGGCGACACCGCCAGCGCCCTGGCCGCCGGCTGCCCCGTCGTCGTCAAGGCCCACCCCGACCACCCGGCCACCTCCGAGCTGTGCGCGGGGCTGCTGCGCCGCGCCGCCGTCGAGGCCGGGCTGCCCGAGGACACGGTCGTGCTGGTCCACGGCTTCCAGGCCGGTGTCGACCTGGTACGCCACCCGCTGGTCTCCGCGGCCGGCTTCACCGGATCCATCCCCGGCGGACGGGCCCTGTTCGACGCGGCCGCCGCCCGTCCCCGGCCCATCCCCTTCCACGGCGAGCTGGGCAGCCTCAACCCAGTGGTCGTCACCGAGGCCGCGGCCGCCGAACGGGCCGAGCAGATCGGCACCGGGCTCGCCGGTTCCTTCACCCTCGGCACCGGGCAGTTCTGCACCAAGCCCGGCCTGGTCCTCGCCCCCTCGGGCGCGGACGGCGACCGGCTCGTGGCCGCGCTGACCGGCGCCGCACAGCAGGCCCCGGCCGGCGTGCTGCTCGACTCCCGGATGCGCGACAACTTCGTCAAGGGCGCCGCCGCCCGCGCCGCCCTGCCCGGCGTCACCGTCCCCGTGGCGGCCGGCGCCGCCGAGGCGGACGAGCAGCAGGTGCGCGCCGGGTACCTCCTCGTCGACGCGGCCGACCTCGCCGAAGAAGGCGCGCTCGACCTGCTCCTCGAGGAGTGCTTCGGGCCGCTCACCGTGGTCGTGCGGTACGACGGCGCCGCGTCGCGCGACGCGGTCCTCGACCGTCTGCCCGGCAACCTCACGGCGACCGCGCACCTCGGCGCCGCCGAGGGCGCCGCGGCCGACGGGCCGGCCGCGCAGCTGCTGCGCCGGCTCACCGCGCTGGCCGGCCGCGTGCTGGTGAACGGATGGCCGACCGGCGTCGCCGTGACCGGGGCCCAGCACCACGGCGGCCCGTACCCGGCGACCACCTCCACGTCCACGTCGGTGGGCGCCACCGCCATCGAACGGTGGCTGCGCCCGGTCGCCTACCAGGACACCCCGCCGGCCCTGCTGCCGCCGGAGCTGAGGGACGGCAACCCGCTGGGCGTGCCGCGGCGGGTGGACGGCGTCGCCTCGGCCTGACCGGCCGGTCAGCCGCGCAGGTGCGCCAGCAGCACCGGCACGTGGCTGTGCCCGGGATCCTTCACCGCCGTCAGGAGGGTGACGGTGCCCGCCGCCGCCAGGCCGCGCAGGTGCCCGACCGCGTCGTCGTGGTCCGGCGCCGCCAGCTCGGCCCGGTAGCGGCGCTCGAACTCGGCGTACTCGTCCGGGTGCGCGTGGTACCAGGTGCGCAACTCGCCCGTCGGGGTGAGGTCCTTGGGCCACTCGTCCACCTCGGCGCGCTCCTTGGCCATCCCGCGCGGCCACAGGCGGTCCACCAGCACCCGCACGCCGTCGCCCTCCTCCGGCGGGTCGTACACCCGCCGCACCCGAAAACCGCCGGGGGACTGCGCCATGACCGGACTCCTTCACGCTCGCCGTTCGTGCGGGGTGCTCCGCTACTGCGGGTGCCGGTTCCTCCCGGCACGGGTGCCCGACTTCGCGCACCGGCGTCCAGCATCGCCCGGCCGGGGCGGCACCGCACGGCGTCCATGTGCGGTCACCCCGCTTCCGGCCGCCCGGTGCCGGGCCACGCGCCGCGCCCCACGAGGTCGAGGACGAGGCCCGCGATGTTCCAGGCGTCGTCCACGCCGCGGTGGTGGCGGCCATCGAGCGGCAGGCCGGCGATCTCCAGCGCCTGCTTCATGCCGGGCTGCCGGCGCAGGCCGTACGCGGCGGCGAACACGGCCTTGGCGTTGGTGTGCGGGTAGGCGCCCGGGTCCCCGAAGGGATAGGGCACGCCCTCGGCCCGGCACTGCCGGGCGAACTGGCGGCGGTCGTACCCGCCCCAACTCGCCCACGGGCGGCGCGCCGTCGCGAACTCCTCCGCGAGGAGGCGGCACGCCTCGGCGAAGGTCACGCCCCGGTCCACCTCCGCCTGCGTCAGGCTCGTCAGCTCCGTGCAGAATCCGCTGACCGCGGAGTGCTGGGGGCGGACCAGCACGGAATCGCGGCTCAGCCGCGTCTTTGTCGACGTGTCGATGACGGTCAGGCCGATCTCGATGATCTCGCTCACCGAGCCGGCGGGAGGTTCGCCCTCCCAGCAGGTCGCTTCCACGTCCACGACGTTGAGGAGTCCGCGCGCCAAGTCCACAGCCTCGACCTTACGGACTGCGACCGGCGCGTCCCTCTCATTTTCGCCCGGCCAACGGGGGTGCTCCCGGGGCTTGCCCCCGGGGCTTGTCGGCCGTCCACCGGCCGGTGGGTGGGTTCGGCCTCCGGGGTGCCCCCGGGGCTTGTTCGGCCGTGTGCCGCGCCGTTGTGGCTTGTCGCGTTGGGGGCACCTCCCGGCCGAAGGCTGGGGGACCTCGCGCCCCTGGTGTGCGTGCCCTTTGTCCGTGGGGTCGGGGGCGCTCCGGAAGCGTCTCCTCGGAAATGTGCATACGGGTTCGTACG
>NZ_FODD01000061.1 GCF_900110255.1 Actinacidiphila rubida | reverse complement strand
CTCGGAAATGTGCATACGGGTTCGTCCGCAGTCTTGCCCGGGGGCCGCGCACATTTCTCTGCGGGGAGCACTTCCTCCCCACCCCCTCCCGCTGATCCACCGTGCGGCGGGGGACATGGGCACGGCCAAGGTCCTCCCGCAGACGGGGACCGGCCGGAAGGGGACGATCCGGGTGTGTCCCCGCAGAGCTTTGCAAGGCCCCGGCCCACCTCTTCGGAAAAAGCCGCCATGCAAAGCTCGAGGAGACACACCCGGAGTGGCCCCTGACCCCACCCACGAACCTGCACCGCCAGGGGCGCGGGGAACTGCGCGAGCAACCGGCCACCGGCCAGGTGACGGCGACGGCGCTCAGGGGGCTGGACTAACCCCGCAGGGGGCGCGAGAAACTGCGCGACCAGCCACGACGGCGCAGCAGACGGCAGCGCGCAGCGCGTGGCACCCCGGATACCGAAGGGGCGCGGGGTCCCCCAGCCTTCGGCCGGGAGGTGCCCCCAACGCGGCAAGCCACGACGCGCGGCACACGCCGGATCAAGCCCCGGGGGCACCCCGTTGGCGCGACAGGCCACGACGAGACCCGCAGACGGCAGCGCGCAGCGCGCGGCAACACCGCCGTCGCCGAAGGACCGGGCGCAGCCCGGAGCCGCGCTCAGGCGAGCGGGCGGCGGGAGTCGTAGCGGGGGAAGGACGGCTGGAGGAGGGCGATCACGGAGATCGCCGCGATACAGGCGAGGCCACCGCCGATCACCGCACCGGCCGGGGTGAAGACGTCCGCCGCCGTGCCGGCGAGGAAGTCGCCGAGGCGGGGCCCGCCGACGACCACCACGAGGAAGACGCCCTGGAGGCGTCCCCTCATGTCGTCGGGGGCGGCAGCCTGGAGCATGGTGTTGCGGAACACCATGCTGATGGTGTCCGCGCAGCCGGCGAACGCGAGGAAGAGCAGGCCGAGCCAGAGGTTGCGGGTGAGACCGAAGACGGCGACAGCCGCGCCCCACGCGCCCACGGCGACCAGGACCGCGCGGCCCTGCCGGTGGACCCGGCCCAGCCAGCCGGAGAAGACGCTGCCGAGCAGAGCCCCGGCCGCCGGCGCGGCGGCGAGCAGTCCGACCGTGCTGGTGTCGCCGCCGTACCAGAGGCCCGCGACGGCCGGGAAGAGGACGCGGGGCTGCGCGAGCACCATCGCGCACATGTCGGAGACGAAGGTGGTCCGCAGGTTGGGCCGGGAGGCCAGGTAGCGCAGGCCCTCCATGACCGAGGGGCGCCGCCGGGCGGCGGGCCCGGCCGTCGCGGCGGACGCGGCGTCCGGCGTGGCCGGGTCGCCGGGCAGCATCGCCGGCAGTCGCCACATCGCGTACAGGGACGCGGTGAACGCGACGACGTCGATGAGGTACGCCGCCTGGTAGCCCCACAGGCCGACGAAGACGCCGCCGAGCATCGGCCCGGCCATCTGGCCGACGCCACCGGCCAGGGAGGCGAGCGCGTTGGCCGCGGGGAGCTGCTCGGGCGGCAGCAGCCGCGGGATCATCGACGAGCGGGCCGGGGAGTTCATGGCGAAGCACACGGCCTGGAGGGCCACGATCGCGTAGAGCACGCCGACGGAGCGGAGATGGGCGACGGCGACCGCGGCGAGCGCCGCGGAGAGCAGCAGCGCGCCGCACGAGGTGATCAGGCCGAGCTTGCGCCGGTCGACGACGTCCGCGACCGCCCCGCCGTAGAGGCCGAACGCGATGAGCGGCACGAGCGAGCACAGGCCGACGAGGCCGACGTAGAAGCTGGAGCCGGTGATCGCGTAGACCTGCAGGGCCACGGCCATCGCCGTCATCTGCTGGCCTATGTAGGAGACGGTGTTGCCGAACCACAGGCGCCGGAAGTCGGGGTTCACCCGCAGGGGGGTGATGTCGGCGAGCGTACGGGCGAGCCGGGAGCGGGGCTGGTGCGGTTCCGCTTCGGGCAAGGGCGCTGACCCGGATGGCCGAACCCTGTCACGGCGGAGCTTCTCACTGTTGAGCACGGGCAACCGTAGCAATCCCGCCTGTGAGCGGGCCGCCGGGGGCGACTCGCCGGGAGCGGGGTGTGAGGTAAACCGGCTGGTGGCGAGGGGCGCCGCCGCATAGGCTGAGCGGGACGAGCAGGCTCCCCGGGGAAGTACCTGGCCCCCGAAGCCCGTCCCGGAACGAGTCGCCACCTCGGCCGCGCTTCCGGTTCTGCCCCGGTGCCGTACGGCAGGGGCACACCAAGGCGCCACCGCGTCCGTACTGCCCGCAGGATCAGTCATGCCGGGCGCCGACGCGAGTGACACGGCCGCGTCCGGCGTATCCGGCCCACGCGACGCTAAGGAGTGCGCGGTGTCAGCAGACGACGTCAAGCCGTTGGAGAAGCGGTCCGAGCGAGGTGGCGACGGCGCCTCGCTCATGGACGAGGAACGCCCGCTGGACACATGGGCGCGGTGCGCCCCCATCAGGCTCGCCGGCTACGAGGACGACCCCACCGAGACGCACATCCTTCGCAGCATCGACTGAGCGGAACGGTCAGCTCGGCGGCGGGGCGCGGAAGTTGCGCGCGCGGGCCCGCCCGGACGGTGTCCGGGCGGGCCTCCCCGTCTCCGGCCGGGAGCTCCGGCCGCTGCGCCCGCCGGACCTGCCGGCCCTTCCGGCCAGCAGGTCCGGCCGGAAGGCGTCACGCCACGGCGAAGTAGCTGGAGAAGGCGTTCCCCTGGCCGATCCTGTCCCATGGGCCGGGGTCGGGGCCGGGCCCCGGCACGGGGATGTGGATGTGCCAGAAGTACGGCGACGGGGTGCCGCAGTACCAGTCGTCCCCGTCCGCGGACGCCGCCGAGCCGACGGTGGAACCGGGGGTGAACGCCCCGGCCTTGCCTGCCGGGTCGGTCCGCAGCCAGGTGCCGGCGGCGTCGAGCGAGGCGACCGTGTACGTGCCGTCCTGCGCGACGTAGCCGACCGCGAGGCCGCTGCCCTCGGGCGCGGCGGTGAGCGCGGCGCCGTCGGGTACGGGGGTGGGGGCGGTGGGATCGGCCGTGGGGCTGTCGGCGAGGCCGCCGCCTTCGGCCGGGTGCGCGACGTAGACCCGCCGGTCGTGGCCGGTGAAGAAGAGCGTCACCCCGTTGCCGCCGGTGACGGCCGCCAGCCCGCCGCCGGGTGTCGCGGTCTTGGCGGGGGTGAGTTCCTTCTCGGTGACCGTGCCGTCGGGCAGCCGCCACTGGGCGTCGACCGCGCCGGACCCGTCGACGTAGAACAGGCCCCAGGCGCCGTCGGCGGTCCCGGCCGACGCCATGGCGCCTCCGGAGACGTAGGACGACGAGGTGTTCGAGAGCACCCGCACGGACGGCGGGGAGCAGGGGTTGCTGATCTCCATGGGGCGTGCGGCCGCTCGCGCGCGGGCGGGCTCGGGCATGGGGATGCCGTCGGCCGAGACCGCGTACTGGCCGCCGACCACGGCCGCGGTGACGACCGAACCGGAGGTGGCGAAACCGGACTTGGTGAGCGCCACGGGCTTCTGGACGAGCGCGCAGGACTGGTAGACGGCGCCGTCGGTGCCGACGAAGAAAGCCGACGGGGACCCGCCGGGCAGGCGGGCGGCGGCGACGTGGGCGCCGGGCGCCGCCATGCCCGAGGGCCCGAGCGGGACCGCGCCGCTGCCGCCGTCCGGCACGCCCCACAGGGCGCCGTCGGCGGCGACGTAGTAGAGGGCCGGGCCGGTGGGCCCGCCTGCGGCGTCCGCGCCGGTGCCGGCGGCCAGACCCGCCGCGGCCAGTACGCCGGTTGCCGCCAGGGCCAGCCCGGCCCTTGTTGCGCGCCGCCCCGAACGGCGCGAGATCGGATTCGGGAGCCCGATTCCCACCATCACACTCCTGACGTCCCAACTTCCGTGAACTGCCTGTCGCGGGCATCCTGGCAACGGGCTCTGGACGCGGTCTGGACGCGCTGTGGATGCGGACGGCCGGTGCCGGGGCGGGGGCGAGCGCTGGGGGGCGCGGGTGGACGACGTGACGGGCGGCGCCGGTGCGGGCGCAGGCGGTGCGGGCGCAGGCGGCGCGGGGACGCGTCCGGGTGCGGACGGCGACGGTGGCGGGTTGCGGGACGGCTTGACCGTGCACCTGCTCGGGCCGGTGCGGGCGCTGCTGGACGGGCGGGACGTGGCGCTGGGACCGCCGCTGCAGCGTGCGGTGTTCACCGTGCTCGCCGTGCGGCGTGACCAGGTCGTGGACCGGGGCGAGTTGATCGACGCGGTGTGGGGGGAGGCGCTGCCGGGCAATCCGGAGGGCGCGGTGCACACCTATGTCGCGGGACTGCGGCGGGCGTTGGAGCCGGTGCGGGTGCGCCGCTCCCCCGGCCGGTTCGTCCAGTCGCATCCCTCAGGCTACCGGCTGGTGCTGCCGGACGCGGCGGCGACCGATCTGGCGCGGTTCGAACGGCTCGCGGACGAGGGCCGCGCGGCGGTGCGGGCGGGCCGGCCGGACGCGGCGGAGCGGCTGTTCGGGGAGGCGCTGGCACTGTTCCACGGCAGCGTGCTGGGCGGGGTTCCGGGTCCGTTCGCGCAGGTGCGGCGCGACTGGCTGGCCGGGGCGCGGCAGTCCCTCGCCGAGGACCGGGCGGAGGTGCTGCTCCGCCAGGGGCGGTACCGGGAGGCGGCGGACGAGGCGCGGCTGCTGGCGGACGGCGAGCCCTTGCGCGAGCGGCCGTGGGCGCTGCTGATGACGGCGCTGTACCGCGACGGGCGCCAGGCCGAGGCGCTGGCGGCGTACGAGCGGGCGCGTGCCGCGTCCGCCGAACTGCTGGGCCTGGATCCGGGGCCGCTGCTGGGCGGCCTGCGCCAGCGGATCGTGGTCGCCGATCCCGCGCTGCTGCCGGACGGCGGAGCCGAGGCCGCGGCGGCGGGGGCCGGGCGGCCCGGTCGCTGGGTCGATCTGCCGCGGGACGCCGGGCACTTCACGGGCCGGGCCGCCGAGGTCGCACGGGTGGCCGCGGCGGTGGGGCGCGGGGTGTGCGCGATCGACGGCATGGCGGGTGTCGGCAAGACGACGCTGGCGGTGCACGTGGCGCAGCGGCTGGCCGAGCGCTGCCCTGACGCGCGGTTGTACGTCGATCTGCACGGGCACACCCCGGGGCGGCCTCCGGTGACCGCGGCGGCGGCGCTGGAGCGGTTGCTGCTGGCGGTCGGGGTGCCGGGCGAGCGGATTCCGGCCGCCGAGGAGGACCGGGCGGCGCTGTGGCGGGCCAGGCTGGCGGGGCAGCGGGCCCTGCTGGTGCTGGACAACGCCGTGGACACCGGCCAGGTGCGTCCGCTGCTGCCGGGTTCCGTGTCGTGCCTGGTGCTGGTCACGTCGCGGCGCCGGCTGACCGGGCTGGACGCGAGCGTGTCGCTGAGCCTCGGTGTGCTGCCGCTGGAGGAGGCGCAGGCGTTGTTCGCCGCGGTCGCGGGGCCGGAGCGGGTGGCGGCGGAGCCGGCCGCGGCCGAGGCGGTGGTGCGGGCGTGCGGGCTGCTGCCCCTGGCGGTGCAGATCGCCGCGGCCCGGCTGCGGCACCGCCCGGCGTGGACGGTGGCGCATCTGCGGGACCGGCTGGCGGTCGAGGAACGGCGGCTGGACGAGCTGGCCGCCGAGGACCGCAGCGTGGAGGCCGCGTTCGCGCTCTCGTACCGCGCGCTGGACGCGGCGGAGCGGCGGATGTTCCGGCTGCTCGGTGTCTTCCCCGGCGCGGTCGTCGGCCTGGACGCGGCGGCGGCGCTGTGCGGCCTGGACGTGGTGGCCGCGGACCGCCTGCTGCAGGGGCTGGTGGACTGCCAGTTGCTGGACGAGCCGCATCCGGGCCGGTACCGGCTGCACGACCTGTTGCGGGCGTACGCGGCGCGGGAGTGCGGCCGGACGGACGGCGACGCGGACCGGCGGGCCGCGCTCGGCCGGCTCGTCGGCTTCTACCTGGCCACGGTCGACGGGGCGGAGCAGTTGCTGCGGCCGCAGCGGCTGGACCGGGCGGACGCGGCGCCGCCGGGCGCGGGGGTGGCGTTCGCGGACCGCGCGGCGGCGCTGGCGTGGCTGGACGCGGAGCGCGCGGTGTTCGCGCCGCTGATCGGTGCGGCGGCCCGCGACGGCCGCGACCGGCAGGCGTGGCAGCTCGCGCGCTGCCTGTGGGGGTTCTTCGAGGCCAGGGGCCACTGGACGGACTGGATCGCCTGCCACGAACTCGCCCTGCCCAGTGCCCGGTTGCTCGGGGATCGGCTGGCGCAGGCACGGTTGCTCGTCGGCCTCGGCGTGGCGGAGCACCATCTGCGGCACTACGAGAGCGCCGTCGGCCGCTACCGCGCGGCGCTGGCGCTGATGCGCGAGGCGGGGTTCCGCAACGGCGAGGCCGGGGTGCTGACCAATCTCGGGAACACCCTGCGGCGGATGGGCCGCACCGCGGAGGCGATCGACTGCCAGGAGCAGTCGCTGGCGACCTGCCAGGCCGTCGCCGACCAGGCCGGCGAGAGCATCGCCCTGGCCAACCTGGGTGACCTGTACCGCGACGCGGGGCGGTTGCGGCAGAGCCTGGACGTGCAGGAGCAGGCGCTGGCGATGTTCCGCAAGTGGGGTGAGCGCCGCTGGGAGGGCAGCGTGCTGGACGGCCTGGCCCGTACCCATCTCGCGGCGGGCGGCGCGGAACAGGCCCTCGTGCACGGCCGGGAGGCCCTGGAATGCCGGTGCGCGGGCGGGGACCGGGCCGGTGAGGCGGAGACCCTCGACCTGCTCGCCCGGATCCGCCTGGAGCGGGGCGAACCCGGCACGGCTCGGGAGGACTGGCGGCGCGCGCTGGCCGTCGCCGAGGAACTGGACATGCCGCTGGCCGGCGACATCCGCCGCCGCCTGCGGGAACTGCCGCCCGGTGGCTGAGGGTCGGGGCCGATGGCGGCCGGCGCCGCCGGAATATCCGTCAAGTTGTCGCGACGGCAAATGTGTTGGAGGCCACAGCGGTACGCGCGGTTTCCCGGACATGGCCGGCCCGATACCGGGCAGACGCGCCTGGACTTCGCCGGAGAACCGAGGAGTACCCGAATGCTGATGGCCCACCCGACCGTGCTGCGAACACTGGTGGAACGCTACGAGAGGCTGAGCGCGCTCAGCGGGCGCAGGGGCGCCGAGACCGCGGACGGCGGTGACGGGACCGCGTCCGAGGTGCGGCGCCAGCTCCTCGACACCGTGTACACCCTGTGCGTGTCGACGGGCACCCGGGAGGTCGGCCCGGCCCTCGTGGCGGCGCGCGCGCACATCGAACGCCACACGTTCGCCGAGCCGGAGGTATTGGGCGGGTCCGCGGCCTGAGCCGGGGTGGCCACGGCCCGCTGGGCCACGCCACCGGGCACCCCGTACGGTGGCGGGATGGCAGACCTGGATCCGGGGAAGTACGCGCGGCCGGAGCGGGAGCGGCGGTTCCTGCTCGCCGTCCCGCCCGCGACGGGACCCGTCGTGACCCGGCGGATCACCGACCGGTACCTGACGGGAACGCGGATGCGGCTGCGCGCGATGGAACTCCCCGGCGCGGAGCCGGTGTTCAAACTCACGCAGAAGATCCCGGCGGAGCGTCCCGGCCCCGTGCAGGGGTTGATCACCACGGTCTACCTGTCGGCGGCCGAGTACGAGGTGTTCGCCGCGCTGCCCGCGCGCGTGCTGCGCAAGGTGCGTCACAGCGTGCCGCCGCTGGGCGTGGACGTCTTCGGGCCACCCCTGGACGGACTGGTGCTCGCCGAGGCGGAGTTCGACTCGGACGAGGAGGCGACGGCGTTCGCGGTGCCGTCCCTCGCGGTCGCCGAGGTGACCGCGGACCCGCGGTTCACCGGCGGCCGGCTCGCCGCCGCGACCCCGTCGGAGCTGCGGGAGTGGCTCGCCGGATTCGGGATCGCACCGCCCTGAGGGGCTCGCGACCGTCCGTCGGCGGGAAGTCACCCGTTGGGATGAAATGCCCGGCCCGCATGCCCCGATTGGCCCTGTGACGCGTTGTGCCCGGTGCGGACAACCCGTCCGTGAGGTTTATCCGGAAGGCAGGGTGCGTATGGACAGGGTCGCCCGAAAGGGGCTCGTCACCGCGATGGTCGCCGGCGGCGTACTGGCCTCGGCAGGCTACGCCCAGGCGGACGCGGCGGCCGGCGGTGACACCGCGGGCTCACCGGGAGTCCTGTCGGGCAACTCCGTGCAGGTGCCGGTGCACGTCCCGGTCAACGTGTGCGGCAACACGATCGACGTGATCGGCCTGCTCAACCCGGCGTCGGGCAACTCCTGCGCGAACACGTCGCCGTCCGACCCGTGCCCGCCTGGTGCGGCCGGCGAGGCGCACTCCGGGCAGCAGGCGGCCACGACCCGCGGCGGCCGTCACACGGGGGCGCCGGCGGACGAGTCGGCGGACGCGCTGTCGTCGGCGGGCTCCGGCGGCGGCGCGCACGCGCGGGGCGCGGCGCACGGCTCCCCCGGCGTGCTGTCCGGCAACTCGCTGCAGATCCCGGTGGACGTTCCCGTCAACGTCGTCGGCAACTCGGTGAACGTGGTCGGCGTGGGCAACGCCGCCCACGGCGACACGGGCGTGAACGGCGAGTCGGCCCCGGCGCCGCGGAGCGCGCCGCCGGCGCACCTGCCGAATCCGGCACCGCCCGCCTCGCTCCCGAGCGCGGGGCCGACGCTGGCGCACACCGGCGCGGACGGCATGGGCTGGGCGGGTGCCGGAAGCGTCGCGATGCTGGTCGGCGGCGCGTCGTTGTACCGCCGCTTCCGTCCGGGCCGCCCCTGACGTCCGGGGGCCGGTGATGTCCCGGCCGGTCGGCTCCTTCCCTGTCCTCCGCCGCGGATGCCTCCGGAGAACCGTTCCGCCGCGGTGAGGCGGGGCAGGGCCGGGCCGGTCGGCCGTCACCTCACTACCGGACTCGAGGGGCCGGGTGCCGCGGGGCACCCGGCCCCTCGTGGTGTGCGCGAAGCCGGTTCACGGCTGTCACCGGACGCGGCGTGGCACCTAGGATTCATGCGTGCGCATGAGCACTTGGGAGCGGTTCCCTCAGCGCCGAGGTGACCGCGGCCGCGCACTCCACCGCTCTACCGCGAAGACGTGATTCGAGGAGCCCCGCAATGGCGTTGCCGCAAGGCACGCTCAGCCACCGGTACCGTGGCGAGCACCCCGTACGAACCCTCCTCTACCTCTTCCATCCCGACCGCGGCAGGGTCGGACTGGCCGTGCTGGCCTTCCTCGGCAAGCACACCCCGGTCTGGCTGCTGCCGCTGATCACCGCGAACGTCGTGGACGTCGTCGTCCAGCACAAGCCGATATCCGTGCTGTGGTGGAACGCGGCGGTGCTGCTGGTGATCCTGGTCCTCAACCTGCCGCTGCACCTGGCCTACGTGCGCTGCATGCAGGGGTCGATCCGCCGGACCGGGACCCGGCTGCGGACCGCCCTGTGCCACCGGATGCAGCAGCTGTCCATCGGCTACCACTCGCGGGTCAGCGCCGGTGTGCTGCAGGCGAAGGTGATCCGCGACGTCGAGACCATCGAGACCGCGGCGCAGCAGACCGCGGACAACGGGCTGGCCGCCGTCGCCACCCTGTCCGGCGGGCTGGTGGTGATCGGCATCCAGGCACCGGCGTTCCTGCCGGTCTACCTGGTCGTGGTGCCCGCGTCGGCCCTGCTGGTCGTCAGGCTGCGCCGGCGGCTGCGCAGCCGCAACGAGCTGTTCCGCCAGCAGGTCGAGCAACTCTCCTCGCGGGTCAGTGAGATGACGACGCTGATCCCCATCACCCGGGCGCACGGCCTGGAGAACACCGCGCTGCTGCGGGTGGACCGCACGCTGGGCGAGGTGCTGCACGCCGGGCTGCGGCTGGACCGGCTCAACGGCTGGTTCGGGTCGCTGGCCTGGGTGCTGCTGAACGCGATCGGCGTGGCCTGCCTGGCCGGTTCCGCGCTGGTCGCCTACTACGGCTGGCTGAGCGTCACCCCGGGCACGGTCGTGATGCTGAGCGCGTACTTCTCGAGCCTGACCGCCTCGGTGACGACGCTGCTGACGCTCACCCCGCAGATCGGCAAGGGCCTGGAGTCCGTGCGGTCCATCGGCGAGGTGCTGCAGGCGCCGGACCTGGAGCAGAACGACGGCAAGGCTGCGGTGCCGGGCGTGCTGGGCCGGTTCGAGTTCCGTGGCGTCGGCCACACCTATCCCGAGAGCGACCGCCCGTCGGTCGCCGACTTCGACCTGGACGTGCGGCCCGGCGAGACCATCGCGCTGGTCGGCGGGTCCGGCGCGGGCAAGTCGACGGTGCTGAACCTGGTGATCGGTTTCCTGCGGCCCAGCCGCGGGCGCATCCTGCTGGACGGCGTCGACATGGAGACCCTGGACCTGCGGGACTACCGCAACTGGCTGTCGGTGGTGCCCCAGGAGTCGATCCTGTTCGAGGGCAGCGTGCGGGAGAACGTCACGTACGGCATGACGGACGTGCCGGAGGAGGCGGTGCGCGCGGCGCTGAAGGACGCCAACGCCCTGGACTTCATCGACCGGATGCCGCAGGGCCTGGACACGGTGGTCGGCGAGCGCGGGGCCCGGCTGTCCGGCGGCCAGAAGCAGCGGCTGGCCATCGCCCGCGCGCTGATCCGCGACCCGCGGGTGCTGGTGCTGGACGAGGCCACGTCGGCGCTGGACTCGCGTTCCGAGGCGCTGGTGCAGCAGGCGCTGGCCCGGCTGGTGCGCGGCCGCACCGTGTTCGTCGTCGCGCACCGGCTGTCCACGATCAGGAACGCCGACCGGATCGTGGTGATGGACGAGGGCCGGATCGTGGAGGTCGGCTCGCATGCCGAACTCCTGCGCAGCGGCGGCGCGTACGCGGGCCTGCAGTCGGCACAGCTGGCGTGACGCGGGCCCTCCCGGCCCGGGAGAGCCGCCACCGGGCCGGAGGATGCGTCCCGGCCGGAGGCGCCCGCCTCCGGCCGGGACCGCGACAGGGGCCGCCCGGCGGTCAGTTGCCGCCGAGCGCGCTCGCGACGATCGCCTTGGCCTCCTCCTGCACCCGCGCCAGGTGGTCGTCGCCGAGGAACGACTCGGCGTAGACCTTGTAGACGTCCTCGGTGCCCGAAGGGCGCGCGGCGAACCAGGCGTTGTCGGTGCACACCTTGATCCCGCCGATCGGCGCGCCGTTGCCCGGCGCCTCGGTGAGCACGGCGGTGACCTGCTCCCCCGCCAGCTCCTGGGCCGGCACCTGGTCCGGCGAGAGCTTGGCGAGGACGGCCTTCTGCTCGCGGGTGGCGGGTGCGTCGACGCGGGCGTAGGCGGGGGCGCCGAACTCGCCGGTCAGGTCGCCGTAGTGCTCGGACGGGGTACGTCCGGTGACCGCGGTGATCTCCGAGGCGAGGAGCGCGAGCAGGATGCCGTCCTTGTCGGTGGTCCACACGCTGCCGTCGCGCCGCAGGAAGGACGCCCCGGCGGACTCCTCGCCGCCGAAGGCGAGGGTGCCGCCGAGCAGCCCGTCGACGAACCACTTGAAGCCGACGGGCACTTCGGTGAGCGGGCGGCCGAGTCCGGCGACCACCTTGTCGATCATCGACGAGGACACCAGCGTCTTGCCGATCGCCACCTCCTCGCCCCACTGCGGGCGATGCCGCGCGAGGTAGGAAATGGCCACTGCCAGATAGTGGTTGGGGTTCATCAGGCCGCCGTCGGGTGTGACGACGCCGTGCCGGTCGGCGTCCGCGTCGTTGCCGGTGGCGATGCGGTACTCGTCCTTGCGGGCGATCAGCGAGGCCATCGCGTACGGGGACGAGCAGTCCATCCGGATCTTGCCGTCCCAGTCCAGCGTCATGAACCGCCAGGTGGGATCGGTGTGCGGGTTGACGACCGTCAGGTCCAGGCCGTGGGTCTCGGCGATGCGCCCCCAGTAGTCCACGGAGGCGCCGCCGAGCGGGTCCGCGCCGATGGTCACGCCGGCCCGGCGCACCGCCTCCAGGTCGAGCACGGCCGGCAGGTCGTCGACGTAGCGGCCCATGAAGTCGTAGCGCCCGGTGGTGTCGGCCGCCAGGGCCCGCTGGTACGGGATGCGGCGGACGCCCTTCATGCCCTCGGCGATCAGGAGGTTGGCGCGGTCCTGGATCCAGCCGGTGGCGTCGGAGCCGGCGGGGCCGCCGGTCGGCGGGTTGTACTTGAAGCCGCCGTCCGAGGGCGGGTTGTGCGAGGGGGTGACGACCACGCCGTCGGCGAGCCCGCCGGTGCGGCCCCGGTTGTAGGTGAGGATGGCGTGCGAGACCGCGGGCGTGGGAGTCCAGCCGTCGTGCTCGTCGGCCAGCACGGTGACGCCGTTCGCGGCGAACACCTCGAGTGCGGTGACCCGGGCGGGCTCGGACAGGGCGTGCGTGTCGATGCCGAGGAACAGCGGCCCCTCGGTGCGCTGCCCCGTCCGGTAGTCGCAGATGGCCTGGCTGGTGGCGGCGATGTGGTCCTCGTTGAACGCCGTGCCCAGGGACGAGCCGCGGTGTCCCGAGGTGCCGAAGGCGACCGCCTGGGACGGGTCGCCGGGGTCGGGGTGCAGAGCGTAGTAGGCGGTCACCAGGCGGGGTACGTCCACCAGGTCCTCGGGCCCGGCCGGTGTTCCGGCACGCTCGTGCGGCATCCGCGTCTCCTTCGCTGGTCCGGTGCTGCGGTGTCGGTGGGTCATTCTCCCGCGTGCCCGACCGGGACCGCGGGCGGCGGGCCGTCTTCCGGCCGGGCGAGTGCGGCGGATGTGCCGGCGGCACGCCGTGCTGCCGCGGCCGGCCTGCGCGAGGATAGGGTGAGGGCGCTCCGCCGGGGGCCACGGCACGGCGTGACCGCCGGTAGGGAGAAGCTAGCGATGACCAGCACCGCCGCGGGGCCGCCGGAATCGTCGGAGGGCATCCCGCTGGCTTCGGCCGCCGGCCGGTGGGTCCTGGCCTGTTCGGTCCTCGGCTCCGGGATGGCCATGCTGGACGGCACGGTCGTCAACATCGCGCTGCCCAAGCTGGGTGAGGATCTCGGCGCCTCGCTGGCCTCGTTGCAGTGGACGGTCAACGGCTACCTGCTGACGCTGGCCGGCCTGATCCTGCTGGGCGGCGGTCTCGGCGACCGCTACGGGCGGCGCCGCGTGTTCACGATCGGCGTGGTCTGGTTCGCGCTGGCCTCCACGGCCTGCGGGCTCGCGCAGGACACCGGCACCCTCATCACCTTCCGGGCTCTGCAGGGTGTCGGCGGGGCACTGCTGACGCCGGGTTCGCTGGCGCTGGTGCAGTCCTCGTTCCGGCCGGAGGACCGGGCGAAGGCGGTGGGCGCGTGGTCCGGACTGGGCGGTGTCGCGGGTGCGATCGGCCCGTTCCTCGGCGGCTACCTGGTCGACGGTCCGGGCTGGCGGTGGATCTTCTTCATCAACCTGCCGCTGGCGGCGGTGGTCGTGGCGATCGCGGTGCGGCACGTCCCGGAGAGCCGGGACCGCAACGCCTCGGGCAGCTTCGACGTGACGGGCGCGGCGCTGGCCGCGCTGTGTCTCGCGGGGATCACGTACGCGCTGATCGAGGCGTCGGGGAGCGGCACCTGGCTGCCCGTCGTGGTGTCGGCGGTCGTGGGCCTGGCGTGCGGGGTCGCGTTCATCCGCACCGAGCAGCGCCGCCCGAACCCGATGCTGCCGCTGTCGGTGTTCTCCTCGCGGCTGTTCACCTCGATGAACGTGGTGACGCTGTGTCTGTACGCGGCGATCGGCGGGGTGTTCTTCCTGCTGCCGACGCAGTTGCAGGTGTCCGGGGGCTACAGCGCGGTGCGGGCGGGCCTGGCGACGCTGCCGCTGACGGTGCTGTTGCTGCTGCTGTCGGCGCCCGCCGGCGCCCTGGCGCAGAGGATCGGGCCCCGGCCGCTGCTGACGGTGGGCCCGCTGCTGACCGCCTGCGGGCTGCTGCTGCTCACCCGCATCTCGCCCGGTTCGTCGTCGTACCTGACGGACGTGCTGCCCGGGGTGTTCGTCCAGGGCCTGGGCATGAGCATGTGCGTGGCGCCCCTGACGGCGACGGTGCTGGCGTCGGTGGACGTCGACCACGCCGGTATCGCCAGCGGCGTCAACAACGCGGCGGCCCGCGTGGCCCAGTTGCTCATCGTGGCGGCGCTGCCGTTGGTCGTGGGCCTGTCCGGCGAGGCGTACCGGCGGCCGCACCAGCTGGACTCGGCGTTCACCAAGTCGATGGTGATCTGCGCGGCCCTGTGCGGGCTGGCCGCACTGCTGGCGTTCACCCTGGTGCCGGCCCAGGCGCTGAAGCAGGAGGAGGGCGAGCCGGAGGCCGCGCGGCCGGAGTGCCTCGCGCACTGCGGGTTCTCCGCGCCACCGCTGGAGCCGGGCCCGAGGGGCCGCGAGAAGTCCGCGCCCTGAGGCGCCGGCCGGGTGCGGGTCCAACGTCCTCCGTCCGGCCCGGATTCCGTCCTGCCCGGATTCCGTCCTGTCCGGATTCCGTCCTGTCCGCGTTCCCGCCGGGGCGGTCAGCGCCCCCCGCTGCGCTCCGTCCGGTCCGCCGGCTCGGTGCCGGCCGCGGGGCCCGGCTCCGGCTCCCGGCCGGCGTGCTCCTCCCCCGGCGTCGGGGCGCGCCGCGGCTCGGGTTCGGTCAGGAGCAGTTCGAGGACGGGCAGCGCGGCCATGAGGGTGGCGGTCTGCTCGGCGGTGAGCCGGGACATGCGCCGGGCCAGCAGCTCGGAGCGCTCCCGGCGGATGGTGGTCAGCAGTTCGGCGCCCTCGGCGGTGACGCTGACCAGCAGCGACCGGCCGTCGGAGGGGTCGGCCTCCTTGGCCAGCAGGCCGGCGGCGGACAGCGGCCGGAGGGTGCGGGTCAGGGTGGGAGCGGCGACCTGTTCGCGTGCGGCCAGTTCCCCCAGCCGCAGCGGGCCGTACTCCTGCACCCGGGCCAGCGCGGACAGTTGCGCGTACGTCAGGTTGAGGTCGTCGCCGGACGCCTGGGCCATCTGGCGGTACAGCCGGGCGATGATCAGCCGCAGCCTGGCCACCGCGGACGACGGCGGCACGGGCGGCTGCGGGGGCGCCCCGCCCCCGTCGGTCGGTGTCATGGCGGGGCGCCCCCTCGTCGGATCGTGTGTGGTCAGTCCTCCCGCGCGGCGCGGGAGGGGCGGGTGCGGATCAGCGATGCCGCGGCCGCGACCAAGGACATCACGATCGCGAGGGTGAACACCACGACCAGGCCGTCGTGGAACGGCCCGGAGATCAGGTGCGGGAAGAACTCGCGGCCGGTCAGGTTGTGGGCGTTGGCGGCGGGGAGCTTGGCGAGCAGGTCGGGGCCGAGCAACTGCTGGATCGGGTTGTAGCCCAGGAACGCGGCGAACAGCGTTCCGACGGGGGGCAGTTGGGCGATCTGGTGGGCGTTGGCGGCGGGCACGCCCTGGGCGGTGAGGCCCGAGCTGAGTGTGCCGGGCAGCGATCCGGCGAGGCCGGCCACCATGAGGGAGAAGAACACGCCGATGGACAGCACCATGCCGGCGTTCTGGAAGGTGGCGCGCATGCCGGACGCGGCGCCGCGGGACTCCGGCGGCACGCTGGCCATGATGATCGACGTGTTGGGCGCGGCGAACAGGCCGCCGCCCAGGCCGTTGAGGAAGACCACGACGGCGAACACCCAGTAGCTGAAGTCGGTGGGGATCAGCAGCAGTCCGGCGAAGGACCCGGCCATCACCACGAAGCCGGCGGCCGCGAAGAGGCGTGCGCCGTACCGGTCGGACAGGGCGCCGGCGACGGGCCCGGCGGCCAGGAAGCCGACGGTGAGCGGCAACAGGTAGATGCCGGCCCACAGCGGGGTGTCGGCGTAGTCGTAGCCGTGCAGCGGGAGCCAGATGCCCTGCAGCCAGATGATCAGCATGAACTGGAGGCCGCCGCGGGCGATCGAGCCGAGCAGGGTGGCCGCGTTGCCGCCGGCGAACGAGGCGTTGCGGAACAGCTTGAGCGGGAACATCGGCTCGGCGACCCGCGACTCGATCAGGCAGAAGACGACGAGCATGGCGACGCCGCCGATGAGCCCGGCGAGCACCCAGGGGTTGGTCCACCCCATGGTGTGGCCGCCGTACGGCTGGATGCCGTAGGTGATGCCGGCGAGGAGTGCGGTGAGGCCGACGGCGAAGGTGATGTTGCCCCACCAGTCCATCCGGGCGGGGCGGCGCACTCCGGTGTCGTGCAGGGAGCGGTAGGCCCAGACGGTGCCGATGAGGCCGATGGGCACGTTCACCCAGAAGATGGAGCGCCAGTTCCACTCGGCGAGCAGGCCGCCGAGGACCAGTCCGATGAACGAGCCGGCGATACCGGCGACCATGTTGACGCCGAGCGCCATGCCGCGCTGCCGCGCCGGGAAGGCGTCGGTGATGATGGCGGCCGAGTTGGCCATCAGCATCGAGCCGCCGACGGCCTGGGCGACGCGCCAGCCGATCAGCCAGAGCGCGCCGCCTCCGCCGTGCAGGGGGTCGACGGACAGGATCACCGAGGTGATCGTGAAGATCAGGAACCCCAGGTTGTAGATCTTCACCCGGCCGAGGATGTCGCCGAGTCGGCCGAGGGTCACCACGAGCACCGCGGTGACCAGCATGTAGCCCATCAGCATCCACAGCAGGTAGCTGACGTTGCCGGGCTGCAGGGGGTCGAGTCCGATGCCGTTGAAGATGGCCGGCAGGGAGATCAGCACGATCGAGGAGTTGATCGTGGCGATGAGCATGCCGAGCGTGGTGTTGGACAGCGCCACCCACTTGTAGCGGGGGTGGTCGGCGGAGAAACGCGGTGTCCTCCGCTGTATTCGTGTCGCCGCGTCTTCTTCAGTCGCCATGTGGCCGGTGCTCCCCACCCGAGGCAGTTACTTAACTTAGGCTAAGTAACTCTAGCATCGGGACCGTCCCCCGGCAGCCGGGCACAGGGGCGCGCCGGGCGTGCGGGGGGCGCGTTCTCAACGGCGGCGCATCAGCACCCCGCGTACGAAGGCGGCCTGCCCGGCGTGCTGGGTGTCGTCGTTGACGACGCTGACCAGCCGCACTCCGAGGGTCACCGGCGGGTCCCAGCGCTCGTCCACGATCCGGTCCAGGTCGGCGTCGCGCAACGTCGCGACGTAGGCCAGGGTGGCCGCGTGCACGGCGTCGTAGTAGCCGGTGAGCAGGGCGGGGTCGTCGACGGTGACCTGCGCGACCTGGTGGGAGGTGTTGCCGTAGCCGGTGGCCGCGGCGCGGAACGGCAGGCCGAAGCGCTCCTGCCAGCCGCCGGCGGTCCACACCTGCTCACTGCCGGTGACACCGGCCACGTGGTCGTCCTGCACCCTGGCGAGGTGCCAGACGAGCCAGGCCACGGTGTTCGCGCCGGGTTCGACCTGCTCGGCGAGTTCGGCGGGGGTCAGCCCCTCGACGGCGCCGTGCACGTCCTCCTGGATCCGGCCGAAGGCGTCGGCGAGCAGTTCCGCGGTGTTCATCGGGTCTCCCGGATATGGCTCGGTGTGGGTGATCGAAGGATCACCCACACCGATACCCGCGGGAGCGGGGTGATGCGCCGTCCGGCCGGGTTCTTCTGGCCGTTCCGGTGGTGCTAGTTGTTCACGGTGATGGTGAAGGTCGACGTGGTGTTCTGGATGTCGACCGCGTTGTCACTCTCCTGCAGCCCGTTGAAGGTCACGGAGCCGACCGCCGGCCCCTGGCCCGATTCGGGCTGCGGGTTGGCCCACAGTCCGAAACCGGACTTGGCGTCGTAGGCGTCGCCGCTCTTGTGGGCGCCGGTGACGCTGATGGTGCTGAAGACCGTGTCCTGGATCGGGTTGAGCGAGGTGGAGCCGTTCCACTTGGTCTGGAACATGATCCCGGAGTAGGTCGGGCTGGAGATGTCGACGTTGCTGATCCGCAGGCCCTGGAGCTTGAACTCCGCGGAATAGATCCACAGGCCCGGGAACGTCTGCCCGCCCCAGAAGTGGCCGCCGTCCCTGACCAGCGAGATGTTGGAGAAGGTCGTCTGGGGCGAGGACTCGAAGCCGAGCGCCGGGATCCCGCCGAACTGGAGCGATCCGACGGTGATGCCGGCGTAGGTGAGCGTGTCGGCGATGTACAGGTTGCTGAAGGTGTTGCCGCCACCGCCGTAGACCGCGAGGCCGGCGGCCCGCCAGGTGGTCTGCACGGTCAGGTTCTGGAAGGTGTTGCCAGTCTCCTGCTGGTTGTTGTTGTCGATGGCGGGGAACAGCGCGAAGCTGTCGTCGCCGGTGGTCCGGGCCTCGTCGTTGCTGATCTGGTTGCCGGTGCTGCCGTTGGTGAGGTTGATGCCGTCCGCGAAGGTGTCGCGGATGCGCATGTTGGTGAACGTGGAGTTGTCGACGTTGGTCGCCCACACCGCGCAGATGGTGTGCTCGATCCAGATGTTGTCGACCGTCAGGTTCGCCACCCCGTTGAGGTCGAAGACCTTGCCGGGGCCGTCGATGCGGCTGGTGTAGTTGCCGAAGAAGCCGAACCCGCTGAACGTCGAACCGTTGGCGGTCGACTGCACGCTGAAGCCGCCGTCGGTGTTCTCCTGGCCCTGCGGGGTGAAGAACCGGGTGAACCACGGGCCGGCGCCGATCACCTTGATCGGGCGCAGGTAGACGGTGAACTTGTTCGCCGTCTGGTAGTCGCCGGCGGGCAGGTAGACGCCGAGCTTGGTGGTGTCCTGGCGCGCGGCGTCCAGGGCGTTCTGCACGTCCTGCTGGGTGAAGCCGGCCGGGACCACGTACTTGGTCGGGTCCGGGTTCGGGATCGCCGTGACCTGCTCGGTGTTGATGTAGTCGATGTTGTAGTAGGCCGCGGAGTTGGCCGCGTCCTTCTGCAGCGTGATGGTGTGGCCGGCCGCGACGGTCGTCCCGAGCAGCAGGTTCGCCTCGTCGTAGATGTGCCGCGGGGCACCGGAGCCGGGCGAGTTACTCGGGCTGGTCTCGTCGCCGTACAGCCACGCGTACTTGGCGCTGAGCGGGATCGCCTTGAGGAAGGTGCCGTCCACGTAGACGTCCAGCGTGGTGTCCGGGCCGTCCGGGATGTTGAAGCGGACGACCAGGGTGTTGGTGCTGGAGCGGGTGGTGAAGCTGACCTTGTCGCCGTTGGCCGCCAGGTGCACGGCCTTGCGGCCGGACGCCTCGCCGGCCGGGTCGCCGATGGTGCGGTTGGGGCCGAGCACCGTGGCGCCGCCGCCGAGCACGCCGTCCTCGGCCTCGTAGGAGTCGTACGGCATGTTGGCGCCGCGACCCACGAAGAACGGCTGGCTGGTGGTGTTGTTGGCCTGCTTGGTGGCCACCTCGTTGCCGTCCACGGCGATCACCGTCTTCACGGTGTACTTGCCGTTGACCGCGGTCCAGCTGCCGAGGCCGACCGGGGCGGTGGTGGCGCCCGGCGCGATGCTGCCGCTGTAGGAACCGGTGAGCGTCTTGACGACGCTGCCGGTGGTGGCGTCCAGCACGGTCAGGGTGATGCCGTGGGCGCCGGCGGCCGAGGCGACCGTGCCCTGGTTCTTCAGCGCGACGCTGAAGGCGACGTTCTGCCCGGCCGACGGGTTGCCCGGCGACCAGGCCACCGGGGAGGCGACCAGGTCGGAGGTGTCGACCGGCTTGACCGTCAGCGAGGCGGTCGTGGTGTTGTTGGTCTCGTTCTGCTCGATCACCGCGTTGGCCTCGTCGACCTTGGCGGTGAGCTGGTAGGTGGCCGCGTCCTTGGCGCCGATGCTCGCCGTGACGTTGGTGCTGGCGCCGGCCGCGAGGGCGCCGACCGTGGCGGTGCCGACCTTGGTGGTGCCCAGGTAGAAGTTGACGTCGGTGGCGCCGGCGGCGCTGGTGCCGATGTTCTTCACGGTGGCGTTCACCGTGATCGGGTCGGTCTCCACGGGAGCCGCGGGCGTGGTGGTCAGGCTGCTGACCGTCAGGTCCGGGTTGGGCCCGGGCACGCCGATCACCTGGAGTTCGGCCGCCTGGCCGCCGCCCGCGCCGGAGTTGGCGGAGAACACCAGCCGCACGTCGGCGACCCGCGCGGTGACCGGGATGGTCACCGAGTTGCCGGAGGCCGGGTCGAACGCATAGCTCTTGGGTGCCACCAGCTGGGTGAAGCCGCTCGCGCTCTGCTCACGCCCCTGGACCTCGATGGTCTGCGTGCGGGCGCCCCAGGCCGGGTCCGGGTTGAGCTTGACGACCACCGAGCTGGTGTCGACGTTGCTGCCCATCTGGACGGTGAGCGTGCTGGTGCCGGTGCCCTCCCAGTACGTGGTCACGTCGCCGTCGTCGGCGTTGGCGGCCACGAAGTTCTGCACGGTGGAGGAAGCGGTGATCGGCTTGCCCAGCGCCTGGTTGGTGCCCGTGGGCGTGGTGCCGGTCCGGGTCACGGTGTTGCTGTTGCCGGACTCGTTGCCGGCCGCGTCCTTGGCCCGCACGAAGTAGGACACCGTCGCGCTGTCCGGCTGGCTGTCGGTGTAGGTCAGCACGGAGCCGGCGGTGGTGCCGACCTGCGTGCCGTTGGCGAAGACCTCGTAGCCCGTGACGCCGACGTTGTCGCTGGCCGCGGACCAGGTCAGCTTGACCTGGCCGGATCCGGGCTGGGTGAAGGACAGGTTCGAGGGCGCGGTCGGCGCCTGCGTGTCGCCCGAACTGCCCGTGCGGGTGACGCTGTTGCTGGCCGGCGACTGGTTGCCCGCCGCGTCCTTGGCCTTGACGAAGTAGGTGACGGTCGCGGTGTCGGCCTGGTTGTCGGTGTAGGTCAGCACGGTGCCGGCGACCGAGGTGCGCAGGACGTTGTTGGCGTAGATGTCGTAGCCGGTGACGCCGACGTTGTCGGTGGCCGCGGACCAGGTCAGCTTGATCTGGCCGGAGGCCGGCTGGGTGTACGCCAGGTTGGACGGCGCGGTCGGCGCCTGCGTGTCACCGGTGGTGGGGCCGTAGACCTCGAACTCGGAGATCTGGCCGGCCGGCCAGCCGGTGTTGGCCGTGACGTTCAGCCGCACGTACCGGGTGGTCGCCTGGTTGAAGTTGATGGTGACCGTGTTGCCGGTGGACGGGTCGAAGGTGTACCCGGCCGAGGCCACGAGGTCGGAGAAGGTCGAACCGTCGGTGCTGCCCTGGACCGCCAGGGTCTCGGTCCGGGTCGCCCACGACGTGGACGGCGGCAGCTTCAGCACCACCTGGTTGACGGCCACCGCGCTGCCGAGGTCGACGCGCAACCACTGCGGGAAGGCGTTGTTGGTGCTCTCCCAGTAGGTGCTGGCGTTGCCGTCGACCGCGTTGCCCGAGGGGTAGACGTCGGCGTGCCCGGACTCGGCGGTCGGCTTGCCCGCGGCCAGGTTGACGGTCGAGGCGGCCGCCGCGCGCACCGTCATCTCGGACAGCTGGGCGGTCTTCGCGGCCGAGTTGCCGGTCACCTCGGCCCGCACGTAACGCGCGTGGGTGGCCGGGAAGGAGACCGTCACCGTGTTGTCGGCGGAGGGTGCGAAGGTGTAGGACTTCGCGCCGACCACGGTGTCGAAGCTGGTGCCGTCGCCACCGGCCTGGATCGCCAGGGTCTCGGTGCGGGCCTTCCAGGAGGCCGGCACCTTCAGGCGCACCTGGTCGATGCGGGTCGTGGCGCCCAGGTCGATCTGGGCCCACTGCGGCAGCGAGCCGGTGCTGCTCTGCCAGTAGGAGTTCTGGTCGCCGTCGTTGAGCGCGGCGGCCGAGTGGCCGGAGTCGGCGGAGCTGGCCGACGCGGGCTTGACGGCATCCGCTTTCTGGCCTCCCGCCGCCGCCGCGGGGACGACCTGCCCGCCGAGGAACAGCAGGCTGGTCGCGATCACCCCCGCTATCAGGCGCGGGATGGAGCGCGTGGATCTCATGGCGTCCCTCGATGTCGTGGGGTCAGGAGGATGAGGCGATCTAGAGGCGCAGTGCTTTGACAATTCGAAACGTGCAGGTTCACCTGGGTAAGTTGCGCAGTTCCATGCAGATCCGTCGTCGATCTGCTCAGATTTTGCGTGCGTGTTGGCGCAGTGTTACAGACGCGCTACGGTGCCGTCTATGCTTGTGACAGCACCGATTCGCAGGCGGGCCAAGGGAGTTGGCGGAGCACGGGGAGCGGGCCGGCCCGAACCCCGCGGTGGGGCGGGGCGTTCCGGGCGCGCTCAGCTGGAACCGGCCGCGGCGGGGCACCCGCCGGCCCGCGGCCCGGGGCGGGCGCCGGCGGTGACGGGCCGGCAGATCGGATGCAGTCGCCCCGGGTGGGCGCCGCCGGGGACGGCGCGGTGCGGAATCAGTGGTGCGGAATCAGTGGTCCGGAATCAGTCGTCGTCGTCGGACAGGCCGCGGAAGGCGGCCCGCACCGGGGCGGAGGTCCGCTGGACCACGGTGCTGCTGCCGAGCCGGCGTTTGATCAGCTGCAGCCGCGGGTGCCGCTCGCTGGCCTCGGAGGAGTTGCGGTCCAGCTCCTCCACCAGGCGCTCGGAGCGCTTCTCCACGGCCAGTTCGTCCAGGATCCGGTCCACCTCGGCCAGCAGCGCGCCGTGCAGCTGCCACTGCCGGGGGTGCTGCTGCACGCCGTGCAGCAGCAGGTCCGCCGTGCGGTCACGGGCGACCGCGCTGTCGGCGAGGGCCTGCGACAGCCGCTCCTCCGCCGCGTCGGCGCTGGCCGCGACCTGCGTGGTGATCAGCACGGCGAAGTTCTCGATGGCGTTGGCGACATGATCGAGCAGTTCCTCCAGGGCCTGCGCGGTCTCCGGGGGGAACAGCTCCTCCTCGGTGCGGTGCTTGGCCAGGTCCGTCAGGGTGCGGGACAGCACCCGCATCACCACGGCGCAGATCTCCAGGGTGTCGAGGCCGGTGCGCAGCACGATCCGGGACAGCAGGCCCTCGCGCACCCGGGGGTTCCAGCGCAGGCTGTCCTCGGCCTGGCGCAGTGAGGCGTCCACCTCGACGATCGCGTGGTCGACGCGACGGGCCTCGTGCAGCCGGTCGGCGGCGCGTTCGACGCTCAGGTGTCCGCCCACCTCGCCCGCCATGTCGCGGAACAGCCGGGCCATCCGGCGTGACAGCGCCTCGATGGAGCCGCCGGCCGACTGCACCCACACCGGGGGTGCGAGCAGGAGGTTGAAGAGCAGGCCGACCGCGGCGCCGATCAGTGTCTCCAGCACCCGGTCCCAGGCGTGGCTGGCGACCTGGGTCACCCCGAGCACGAGCATCGCGCTGATCGCGACCTCGACCTCGAACTCGCCGACCGGCACCACGCGGCCGATCAGCAGCGAGGTGAAGATGATCAGGCCGAGACTCCACCAGGTCAGGCCCACCAGGGCGCTGAATCCGATGGCGATGAGCACGCCGATCACCACGGAGTTCACCCGGCGGATGCCGGTGGTGAGGGTGGAGTAGAGGGTGACCTGGACCACCAGGAGGGCGGTCAGCGGCGCCGTGAGCGGGGCGGGCTGGGGCGTGAGCCAGACGGCGACGACATAGGAGATGACCGCGGCGGCGGTGGATCGCAGGATCTGGACGGCGGCCGGTTCGGTACTCCACCGGACCAGCTTGACCATGGGTTCTGGTACGTCGGGCATCCCGTGCCCTTTCCCGCTCTCGGCGATCTTACGGCCCGGGCGTCGCAGGTCCCGGCTCTTCGCTGCGGTCAGCCTAGGTTCGGCAGGGCTCCGCGACGCGCGTCGGCGCGGCGCTGCGAGGCGGGTTCACACCTTCACCTCACGTGGGCCCGCGGCGGGCCGCCGGCCGCGTGCCCGCCGTCGTCGTCCCCGGCGCGCGTCAGCGGCCGTACCAGAGGGTCGTCACGTTGCAGAACGCACGGATCCCGTGGCCGGACAGCTCACGGCCGTACCCGGAGCGCTTGACGCCGCCGAACGGGAACGCGGGATGCGAGGCCGTCATGCCGTTGAAGTACACGCCGCCCGCCGCGAGGTCGGCGGCGAACCTGCGCTGCTCGTCCTCGTCGCGCGTCCAGACATTGGAACTCAGCCCGAACGGGGAGTCGTTGGCGACCTCGACCGCGGCGTCCAGATCGCGTACCCGGTACACGGTGGCGACCGGGCCGAAGGCCTCCTCGCGGTGGATGCGCATCTCCGGCGTCACACCGGCGAGGACCGTGGGTGTGTAGAACCAGCCGGCCGTCCGCCCCTCGGGCCGCCGCGCCCCGCACAGCGCCTGCGCGCCCCGGGCGAGCGCGTCGTCGACCAGCTCCTCCAGGTCGGCCCTGCCCTGCTCGGTGGACAGCGGGCCGACGTCGGTGGACTCCTCCATGGGGTCGCCGACCACGAGCGCCTCCATGGCGCGGGCGAAGCGCTGCGTGAAGGCGTCGTAGACGTCCTCGTGGACGATGAAGCGCTTGGCCGCGATGCACGACTGGCCGTTGTTCTGCACGCGGGCCGTCACCGCGGTGGCCACCGCGTGGTCCAGCTCGCCGGCCGCCGAGGGCATCACCACGAACGGGTCGCTGCCGCCGAGTTCGAGCACCGTCGGCTTGATCTCGTCGCCGGCCACGGACGCGATCGAGCGCCCCGCACCCTCGCTGCCGGTGAGCGTGGCCGCGGCGACCCGCGGATCGCGCAGCACCGACTCGACCGCGCCGGACCCGATCAGCAGGGTCTGGAAGCAGCCCTCGGGGAAACCGGCCCGGTGGAAGAGGCCGCCCAGGTACAGGGCGGTCTGCGGGACGTTGGACGCGTGCTTGAGCAGGCCCGTGTTGCCGGCCATCAGCGCGGGGGCGGCGAACCTGACGACCTGCCAGAGCGGGAAGTTCCAGGGCATCACGGCCAGGACCACGCCGAGCGGGCGGTAGCGCACCAGCGCGCGGTGGGCGCCGCTGTCCTGGACGTCGGCGTCCGCGGGGTGCTCGTCGGCCAGCAGCCGCTCGCCGTTGGCCGCGTACCAGCGCATCGCCTTGGCGCACTTGGCCGCCTCGGCGCGCGCGGAGGCCAGGGTCTTGCCCATCTCCAGCGTCATGGTGCGCGCGATGTCCTCGCGCTCCTTGTCCAGCAGGTCCGCGGTCGAGGCGAGGAGGGCGGCGCGGGAGGCGAAGTCGGTGGCCCGGTAGCTGCGGAAGGTGCGGTCGGCCCGGGCGACGCGCTCCTCGATGCCGTCGGCGCCCAGGGGTTCGAACGTCCTGACGGTCTCCCCGGTCGCGGGGTTCACGGTGGCGATGGGCATGCTGCTCCTCCTCGGGCGGATGCCTTGGCGGCGGGTGACAGGCCGGACCGGCCCCTCCGGGCCGGCAGGGCGCCCGGCCCCGCGCGACACGCCCGGGCGTCCGGGCGGCACGGCGGCTCCCGCACCCCGGTCCATCCTGCTCCCCGCCGCCTGCCGCCGCGAGGCCGCGCGCCCGCCGGACCTGCCGGGGCACCCGCTCGGCGCACACGGCACGACTGCGGGTGGCAGGCTCGGGGCGCCGGCGGCGGCCCTTCGACGGTGTCCGGGGGGCGTGTGCGGCGGGCGGTCCCCGACCGGAACCGTTCATCCCCCCTTAACTCCTGGCACATACATGTCATATTCTACGCGCGCAGACTCGTCCCGCACGTCACGTCGCGTCACCCATCCCCCCCATGTCCCCGCACATCCCGCCTCATCACTCCCCCACCCCCACCTGGAGGTTGACGGATGCCTGGACCACGTTCCCCCCGCCGCATGCTGATCGCCGCCCTCGCCGCCGCCGGCACCATCGGCCTGGCGGCCGCCGGAGTCGCCGCGGGCAACGCCCAGGCCGCCCCGGCCGGCAGTGCCGCGCCGGCCGCGGCGACCACCCACCGCGTACTGTTCGACAACACCAAGGCCGAGACCGCGGGCAACGCGGACTGGATCATCAGCACCAGCCAGCCCGACCCGCTCGCCCAGAACCCGTCGCCGAGCACCGAGACGGACTGGACCGGCGCCCTGTCCGCGTGGGGCGTGGCCCTGCAGAAGGCCGGCGGCTACGCGCTGAACACGCTGCCGTCGGGCAGGACCATCACGTACGGCGACACGTCGAACCCGCAGGACCTGAGCAACTTCGACACGTTCGTCGTCGACGAGCCGAACATCAAGCTCACCGCCGCGGAGAAGACCGCGGTGATGACGTTCGTGCACAACGGCGGCGGCCTGTTCCTGATCTCCGACCACAACAACAGCGACCGCAACAACGACGGTTGCGACTCGCCGTGCGTGATCAACGACCTGCTGACCAACAACACGGTCGACTCCACCGACCCGTTCGGGTTCTCCGTCGACCTGCTCGACGTCAGCACCGACAACCCGCGGGCGATCAGCGACAGTTCGGACCCGGTGCTGCACGGCCCGTTCGGCACGGTGACCGGCAGCATCCTGCGTGACGGCACCACCTTCACGCTCAATCCCGCCGACAACCCCAACGTCAAGGGGCTCCTGTACCGGACGGGTTACTCGGGCAACACCGGCGCGTTCTTCGTCACCAGCACGTTCGGCAGCGGCAAGGTCGCGATCTGGGGCGACAGTTCGCCGGTCGACGACGGCACCGGGCAGTCCGGCAACACGCTGTACAACGGCTGGGACGACCCGGCGGGCACGGACGCGGCGCTCGCCCTCAACGCGACCGCCTGGCTGGCCGGCAGCGGCTCGGGGACGACGACTCCCCCGACCACGCCGCCCACCACCCCGCCGACCGGCGGCACGTGCACGCCGAAGCAGCTGCTGCTCAACCCCGGGTTCGAGTCGGGCAACACCTCGTGGTCGGCGTCCACCGGCGTCATCACCAACGACACCGGCGAGGCGGCGCACGGCGGTTCGTACAAGGCGTGGCTCGACGGCTACGGCACGGCCACCACGGACACCGTGTCCCAGTCCGTGACGATCCCGGCGGGCTGCGCGGCGACGCTGTCCTACTGGCTGCACATCGACACCGCGGAGACCGGCTCGACGGCGTACGACACGCTGAAGGTCCAGGTGCTCAACTCCTCGGGCACGGTACTCGGCACGGTCGGGTCGTACTCCAACGTCAACGCCAACTCGGGGTACGCGCAGCACACCGCGGACCTGAGCGCGTACGCCGGGCAGACGGTGACGCTGAAGTTCACCGGCGTGGAGGGCTCCAAGCTCCAGACGTCCTTCGTCGTCGACGACACCGCGATCAACGTCAGCTGATCACCGGCGTCAGGGTGTCCGCCGCGGGCGCGGCGTCCGTGTCGGCCGGGGTGAACTCGCACCACACGGCCTTCCCGTCGCCCCGCGGCTCCACGCCCCACCGGGTGGCGAGCGCCTCGATCATCAGCAGCCCGCGGCCTGAGGTGGCCGCCTCGCCGGGCGACCGGCGGCGCGGCCACACGCTGGACCGGTCCTGCACCGACAGGCGCACCCGCCGGACCGGTTCGGGCAGTACCTCCAGGGTGAGGACCGCACCGCCCTCGGTGTGCAGCAGCACGTTGACCAGCAGCTCGCCGGCCGCCAGTTCGACGTCGTCGGCGAGGGCCGCCAGGCCCCAGCCGGACAGTGCCTGGCGCAGGGCGGCGCGCGCGTCGGCGAGTCCCTCGGGGTCGGCCTGGTGCACGTACTGGTGGACGCGCGGCGCGTGCGTGGTCCCGGGGTCGGGGGCGCGGCGCAGGATCAGCAGCGCCACGTCGTCGTTGGAGCCCCAGCGTTCCCACAGCGCCTCGGCGAGATGGTCGGCCAGGTCCTCGGCACGGTCCGGCCCGTGGTGGACCGCCTCGGCGAGCGCCTGCATGCCGATCGTGATGTCGAGGCCGCGCTCCTCCACCAGCCCGTCGGTGCAGAACACCAGCGTCTCGCCGGGCACCAGGTCGATGCGCGCCTCGGGGAACTCGTGGAGGTCCATGACGGTGGCCAGGCCCAGCGGCATGCCGCCGCGGACGTTCGGCCAGCCGGTGCGGCCGTCGGTGTGCCGGACCAGCGGGCCCAGGTGCCCGGCGCGGGCGGTGCGCACGGTGCCGGCCGCGAGGTCCACCTCGGCGTAGGCACAGGTCGCGAAGCGCTCGGTGTCCAGTTCGGCGAGGAAGCGCGAGCCGCGGGCCAGCACCGTCGACGGCGGGTGGCCCTCGGCGGCGTAGGCGCGCAGGGCGATGCGCAACTGGCCCATCACGGCGGCCGCGTGGGTGTCGTGGCCCTGGACGTCGCCGATGACCAGGCCCACCCGGTCCTGCGGCAGGGCCACCACGTCGTACCAGTCCCCGCCGACCTCGCGCCCGCTCCAGGCGCTGTGGTAGCGGACGGCGATCTCGGCGCCCTCGAACCGGGGGATGTGCCGCGGCAGCATCGACTCCTGGAGCCCGGTGGCGAACTCCCGTTCCTGGTCGAAGAGGATGGCCCGCTGCAGCGCCTGCGCCAGCACTCCCGCCAGCGCCATGTACGTCTCGCGTTCCTCGCGGGTGAACCGGTCGCGGCCGCGGAAGAACAGGCCGAGCGCGCCGATCGTCCGCGCCTGTGCGACGAGCGGCAGGAACGCGGCCGCGTCCACCTGGACCCGGTCGACGAAAGGGCGCAACAGCGGGAAGCGGCGGGCCAGTTCGGTCAGGGACGTGGCGAACCGGGGCCGCCCGCTCATGACGACCTGCGACAGCGGCAGCGACGTGTCGAGGCGGCGGACCTACAACTCGTCGAAGGCCACCACGGGTTCGCCGCCGACCGCGCCGATGCGCAGCGCGCCGCCCTCGGCCAGGGCCAGCACGAGTCCGTCGGCGCCGAACCGGTCCAGCGCGCCGGCGCCGGCGAGCACCGCGCACACGTCGTCCACGGTGACCGTGTGGGACAGGGCGTCCGTGGTGCGGCGGACGTAGGCGGACAGGCTCGGCCGGGCGCCGCGGGTCCCGGGCCCCGCACCGGCCGGGTCCGCCTCGGCGCCCGGCTCCGCGGACTCGGCGGACCCCGGAATGCCGGGGGTCTGCTCCAGTTCCTCGGTGGCGTCACGGACGATGCCGACGACGCGGCGTGCGGTGCCCGCCTCGTCGCGCAGGATCGTGCCCTGGGTGTGGGTCCACTGCTTGACCCCGTCCCGCCGGGTGACCTGGAAGTACCCGCCGTAGCTGCGGTGGCCGGAGTGCAGCGCCTTGCGCAGCGCGATGTCCAGCCGGGCGCCCTCCTCGGGCGTCACCCGCATGACCAGCGAGTCCGGGCGCCCGTCGAACTCCTCGGGGCGCAGGTCGAAGACCTCGAGGCCGATCTCGTCGAGGTCGAAGGTGCCCTGGTCGAGGTCCCAGTCGAAGCTGCCCATGCCGTTGATGGCCAGCCGCTCCCCGGGGCCGATCTCCGGCGGCGGAACACGGCGGCGCGACGCGGGTGGCCCGACACGGGGGTCGTAGCCGCCGGGCGCCTGCCGCCTCGGCGCGGTCATGCACGCGCTCCGGTCCGGCACCCGGCGCCGGGGCCGTCGCAGCGGCCCGCAGGACGGGAGGCCTGGACCCTTCTGCCACGTTTCGTCCGCATCCCTGCCATTATCGCCGCAGTCGCCGGAAGCCACCCGTCCGCCGGACGCCGGACGCGGCGGGCCGCGTTCCGGGGCTGCGGGCGTCCGGTCCCGGCGCACCGCCGGGTGCCGGGCCGCCGCCCGCTCGAATTTCAGCGGTGCGGGGTGCGGGCGCGGCGGAAGATGAGGACGCCGGCGGCGCCGACCAGGGCCGCGCCGAGGGCGACCTCGACGGCGCCAGGACCGGAGACGGCCCCGCCGAGGCCGGTGTGCGCGGCGGCGCGCGGGGCGGGCGAGGGGCTGACCGCCGCGCGGGGGCCGATGGTGAGCGGGGTGCTGCCCTCCTCCGTCCCGCAGGTGAACGCCACGTCGTACCGGACACCGGGCCGGGCGTCGCTGCGGACGGTGACCTGCGCCGACTGGCCGTGACCCTGGTGCACGCCGAGGGGGACGGTGGCGAAGAGGTCGGAGGCGGCGGCCGTGGCCGGGGCGGCACAGCCGGTGGCCCGCAGGGTCACGGTGTCGCCGGGCGCGACGGTGCTGGGGGTGACGGTGAAACCGAAGGAGGCGACCGGGCCGCCCAGCTCTCCCGGTGCGGTGACGGAGTCGCCGGCCGCGGCCGGCACGGTCACGGCCAGGACGGGGACGGCGAGAAGGACGGCGGCGGATATGCGTGCTGCACGCATGGTGTGCTCCGCGTGCCGGGGCGGTCCGGTGACCGCTCGTGGGATGACCGGCACTGAGCGTATCCAACGCCCCCGCCTGCGTCCCCGCCCGGCGCCCGGCGAGCGCCCGGCCGGCTCCCGGCCCGGCCGCCGGCCGACGTGCCCTGCCAACTCCCCCCATTTCACGGCAGGTTGGGCGGCACCGGCCGGAACGGCGCTTCACGGGCGCTCGACTGCCCCGTTCGGGTGACGACGGCGCTGCGCCGGCACCGCGTCCAGGGTCGGCGCCAGCACCGCCAGCACCACGGTCCCGGGCCGGGCGGGCGGCCGCGGGCTGGGCGCGTCGATCCCGGGGAAGCGGTCCACCAGCGCGTCGAAGATCCGGTACGCGCTGGCCTCGTCGCCCGCGGTGATCAGTACGTGCACCAGGCTGAGCGTCCGCCGGGGATCCCACTCTTCGGTCACGGCCGGCTCCTTACGCGTCGCGATGTGGCTGCTGATCCGGGGGACTGGGTCGCGGCGGGGTGCGGTTGCCGCGGGGCCGCGGGTTCACTCGCACGGGAGCGCGCGCCGGGGCGCGCGGCGCCGGACTGCATGGCGCGGCCGTCATCGGGTACGTGTGGGGGCGTCCAGCCGCGGGGCGGCGGCTCGCAGCCGCCGCCCCGCGGGACAGCCGTTCACCGGGAGGTCGCCATGACCGAGCCGTTCCCCACCCCCACTCCCCCGGGCCCGCCGGGCGAGCCCTCGCCCGGCCCCGGCCCGGTCCCCGCGCCCGAGCCGCGCCCGGTGCCCGGGCCGTCGCCGGACCCGATCCCGCCGTCCCCGCCGGGCCCGGAGCCCATGCCGCCCGGCCCCGCACCGGACCCCGTTCCGCCGTCGCCGACGCCTTCGCCCGTGCCGCCGCAGCCCCCGCTGTACTGACCCTCTCGGCGGCACGGCATTCGGTGACGCCTCGTCACGTGTGCCGCCAGGAGCACGGGTTGGCGGCCCGTGAGGGCCGAACGCGCCAGTCTGCCCTCTCCGGCGCCCTGTTGGCGGCCGAACGGCGATGGTCGCAGGTGGCCGCCGCCCCGGTGGTAGGACGGAAGGCGGCGGACGCACGGGGCCGACGCGGGTGGGAGCGGGACAGCGGTGAGAGAGACGCGGCAGGACGCGGGGACACCGGACGGCGGCGGTGTCGTCAGGGCACCCCGCGGCTCCGGTGGGGATCCACCGGACGTCATCGAGGTGGTGTTCCCGGCCGAGCCCGCCGCCGCGGCGTCGCACCGTGCACGGGGTCCCGCCGACGCCCGGTCCTGGCCCGAACGGCCGCTGCTGTACGGCGGGTTGGCGATCGCCGGGGTGGCGCTGGCGACGCTGCTGGCCTGGGTGGTGTGGCCCGCGTCCACCGCCGCACCCGACGCGTACCGGCCGCTGCCCGCGCCGAGCTACACGCCGCTGCCCCTGCCGCGCACGACGACGCCGGTGCGGAAACGTCCCTCCGCCACGGCCGGCGCCCCTCGCCGCACGGCCGCCGCACCGCTGGCACCGCAGCCCGCCTCGCGCCCGGCGTCCACCGCCGCCACCCCGGTGGACACGGCGCCGGCCCGGCCCTCGGCACCGGGCACGACCGTCCCGCGCACGCTGCGCCCCGGAGACAGCGGGCCCGATGTGACGCGGCTCCAGCAGCTGCTGTTCGCGCAGGGGTTCACCTACGTGTCGCAGACCGGCGTCTACGACGGGCCCACCGAGCGCGGGGTGGCGCAGGCCCAGCAGGACCGCGGGCTGACCTGCGATCCGCGCGGGGTGTACGGCCCGTGCACCCGGGCGGCCCTGACCTCCTGAGGCACCGAACCGCCCGGGTCCGCCGGCCGAGGGGCCCGGACATGGTGTGGGCGCGGCGGCGGGAACCTGCTGAAGCCGTCAGGTTCCCGCCACCGCGCCCTCTGCCGCGGACGGTGCGCGCCCACTCGCCCCGCCCGCGGAGTCGTGCCGCCGCCCGGCCGCCCGTGTCGGCGTCCGGGCGACCCGTCAGACCGGCTGCCAGAGGTGGTCGGCCGTGCCGTTGTCGTCGAACTGCACGACGGGCGCGCTGTTCGCGGTCGACATCAGGTCCACACCCAGCACCTTGCCGGAGTTCTTGTTGCGGATCCGGTACCAGCCGTCGCCGTTGTCCACGAGCTGCCAGAGGTGGTCGGCGGTCCCGTTGTCGTCGAACTGCACGACCTGCGCGCTGTTCGCGGTCGACATCAGGTCCACGCCCAGCACCTTCAGGGAGTTGAGGTTGCGGATCCGGTACCAGCCGTCGCCGTTCGGGATGAACTGCCACAGGTGGTCGTTGGTGCCGTTGTCGTCGAACTGCACCACGTGGGCGCTGTTCGCCGTCGACATCCCGTCCACACCCATGAGCTTGCCCGAGTTCTTGTTGCGGAGCTTGAGGTAGTCCAGGGTGCGGATCCAGCGGTGGCCGGTGGTGCTCGCCGTCGGGAAGGCCGATATGCGCAGGCGGGCCGCGCCCATGGGGATCAGGGTGACGCTCTGCACGGCGGCGGTGCTCAGCGCCGGGGCGGCCTGCAGCGGGCTGACCACGTGCTGGCCGTCCGGCTGCCACTCGGCGATCTGCCGGGCGGGCGCGGAGATGCTGAACGGCGTGCCGTCGTGGGTGAAGGGGTTCGCGGCGAGCGGCCCGCTGCTCCTGTGGAACGTCCAGGTGCCGTCGTTGGGTGCCAGCCCGTAGTTCCACGGCGTCGTCGCGTGCACGTCGTACTCGGGGAACTGCGCCGTGCCGGCGTACTGGACGTAGTTCTCGCCGATCGACAGCGCGTAGGTCAGCGGCCCCCGGTCGACCGCGGTCGCCCCGTTGTTGCCCGGCCAGGTACGCAGCGCGATGTTCTGCGGCAGGTGCAGGACGACCGTGTCGCCGTCGTGCCAGGTGCGGTTGAGCGTGACGAAGGCGGGACCCGGTGAGGCGCTCACCGCTTGGCCGTTGACGGTCAGCGTCGGCGCCGTGCACCAGCCGGGGACGCGCAGCAGCAGCGGGAAGGCCACGGAGTTCGGGGCGTTCACGGTGAGCGTCACCGTGTCGTCGAAGGGGTAGTCGGTGGTCTCGGTGACCGTGACCTTCGTGCCGTCCCCGACCGCCGCCGTCACCGTGCTCGGCGCGTACATCGCGGCGGCCAGCCCGTTGCCCGGGGTGGCGAGCCACAGCTCCTCGGTGAAGTAGGGCCAGCCCATGCCGTAGTTGTGCGGGCAGCAGCGGTACTGGTCGACGCCGGGCATGTACGCCTGCATCGCGAAGCCGTTCTGGAACTGCCCCTGCGACTTGACCGTGTCGTCCAGGTCGACGCTGTTGGCACTGGTGATGTAGTGCACCGACCTGCCGTCCGGATCCAGCGCGGCCGGCAGCGAGTTGAAGGCCAGGTCCTCGCAGCGGTCGGCCCACACCGGGTCGCCGGTGATCCGGGTCAGCATCTGGTGGCTGGCCATGAACTCGACGATGCCGCACGTCTCGAACCCCTGCCGGGGGTCGCCGAAGCCGGGCCTCGCGTTCTCGTCGCCCGCGAAGCCCCCGCCCGGGAACTGCCCGTAACCTGACATCACGGACGTGTAGTTGTGGTAGGCCGCCTGCGTGAGCGTGCTGGACGGCGAGCGCAGCGCGTACTGGGCGGGCTCACGGAAGCCCTGCGCGACGTTCACGTTGTGCAGGGTGGGCAGGTTGTTGACCCAGTTGGCACCGTTGGCGTGGATCTTGTCGGCGAGGTCCAGCAGGAACGACTGGCCGGTGCGGTTGTAGACCCAGTAGACGGTGTCCAGGCCGTCGCCCCAGCGCACGGACACCCAGCTCTGGTTGAAGGCGCCGGGGCCCTGCGCGTTCATGTAGCGCAGGAAGTTCGTGAGCATCGGCAGGATGCGCGAGTCGCCGCTGTACTCCTGCCAGTTGCGCAGCGCCCAGGTCAGCGGCAGGTACGGCCAGAAGTCGGGGCCGCCGCCCAGGGAGGTACGCAGCGCGGTGGGCCCGAAGAAGCCGTCGGACTGCTGGGTGGCGACGATCGCGTCGACCCAGCCGCGCACGGCGGCCAGCGCGGTCGCGTCCTGGGTGAGCACGGCCAGGTCGACATAGCCGCGCAGCCAGTAGGGCACCTCCTCCCAGCCGACCTGGTCCGGGTGCACCCAGCCGGTGTTGGCCATCACCAGGAAGTGCGAAAGGGACGCGTACTGGCCGCACAGGCCCGCCAGTTGACGGCGCAGCTCGCCGTCGAGCCAGCCGCGGGCGGTGACCGCGCCGGGGGGCAGGCGCAGGAACGCGGTCGGCGCCAGGGGCGCGGCGTTGGGCGTGTACAGCCCGCCGGCGGCCGGAGCGACCCGGGGCGCGGCCGTCGCGCGAGTCACCCCGCGGCCGCCCGCGGCCGCGGCCTGGGCCGGACCGGCAAGGGACAGGGGAAGTGCGCCGGCGGCCGCAGCGGTGACCGCGGTGCCGACGAAGTGCCTGCGGTTCAGGGGCATGGGGGGTGGCCTCCTGGGCGCCTCGAACGCCATTCCAACGTTGTAACGAATGATGCCAACCGGCATGACAGCACGGCTCGGCAGGCATGTCCATACCTTGCGCGGAACTTGCCATCGAGCACGCCGCGCCTGGCAGGGAGCGATCTCTGACGCTGCGGCAGGCGGCGCACGGGTTCGGCTCGTTCCTCTTGTCGACGGGCCGATGGGTCTTCTAACGTTGCAAAGCCAGGGGCGAGGAACGGTCCTCCGAGGAGCGGGGCCGCACGTCCCGGCGGCGCGCCGCACGCGCCGGTCCGGCAGACTTGCCGTCGGCGGACCGGGCGGCGCGGCAGGGCGCGCCCGGACGGCGGCGAGTGGAGGCGGCGTGGCGGACCGGCCGTTGCTGATCGTGGACGGTGCGAACGTCGTCGGCTCGGTGCCGGACGGCTGGTGGCGCGACCGTCACGGCGCCGCGGAACGCCTGCGGGACGCGCTCGTGCCGCTCGCCGCGGCCGGCCTCCGGGCGGGCGCCGGCGCCCCGCCGTGGGCCGTCGGTACGCCCCTGGACATCGTCCTGGTCGTGGAGGGCGCGGCCCGCGGCGTCTCCCCCGTCCCCGGCGTCCGGGTCGAGTCGGCCCCCGCCGCGGGCGACGACCTGATCACCGCCCTCGCCACCACGAGCCGCACCGACTCCCCCGACCGCCCCTGCCTCGTCATCACCGCGGACCGCGAGCTGCGCGGGCGCGTGGCCGCGTCCGGAGCGGAGTGCGCGGGGCCGCGCACGGTTCGCCCCCGCTAGCCGGGTCCTACCCCCGGGGGCAGGACCCGGTGCCGAGGAGCCGGGCCGAACGCCCGGAACGCGCCCGGGGCTTGAGCCGGACCGGGGAACCTGGGTCGCGGGCCCCGGGGCCCCTACCGCAGGCCGGCATTCGCTGGAGCCGACCGTCCGCGGGCTCCGAGCCGTGCGGCCACGGAGGCTGGGGGCGACGCCGGGCAAGCGGGAGCGGGCCGGCCGGGCGGAGGTGCGCGGTCGCAGGCTCCGGGCCGGGTCGGCCGGGACTTCCTGCCGACGCCGATGAGCCGGACGGGCCCCGGGCGGGAGTCGGTCGCCGTTCCGCGTACGTTCACCGCCTTACGCACCGGCAGGGCGCTGGTGAGGCGGCGGAGCCGGATCACGGCTCTCGCGCCGGACTGGGTGTCTGAAATCCGCCAGAAGAGGACGAGCGCCGGGGACATACTGGACGCATGATGACGGAGGACAGCAGGTACGAGGCGGTGCGCAGCCGCGACGCGCGCTTCGACGGCGCGTTCTTCTTCGCGGTCTCCACCACCGGCATCTACTGCCGGCCGAGCTGCCCGGCGGTCACCCCGAAGCGCGTCAACGTGTCGTTCTTCCCCACGGCCGCGGCCGCCCAGGGCGCGGGCTTCCGGGCCTGCCGGAGGTGCCGGCCCGACGCGGTGCCGGGGTCGGCGGACTGGAACGTGCGGGCGGATGTCGTCGGCCGCGCGGTGCGGCTCATCGGTGACGGCGTGGTCGACCGCGAAGGTGTCGCGGGGCTCGCCTCCCGCCTCGGCTACAGCGCACGCCAGGTGCAGCGGCAACTCACCTCGGAACTGGGCGCCGGGCCGATCGCGCTGGCCCGTGCGCAACGCGGCCACACCGCCCGGGTGCTGCTGCAGACCACGTCCATGCAGGCCGCGGAGGTGGCGTTCGCCTCCGGTTTCGCGAGCGTACGCCAGTTCAACGAGACGATCCGCGAGATCTACGCGGCCACGCCCACGCAGTTGCGCGCGGCGCGCCCCGGCCGGACCGTGCCCGCGCCCGGCTCCCGCACCCCGCCACCGTCCGGCGTGCCGCTGCGACTGGCGTACCGGGGACCGTACGACAGCGCGCAGGTCTTCGACTTCCTGGCCGCGCGGGTGGTGCCGGGCGTCGAAGAAGTGGCCGGAGAACCCGGAACGCGGACCTACCGGCGCACCCTGCGACTCCCGCACGCCCCCGCGGTGGCCGAGGTCGCGGAACGGCCCGGAACCGGCGGCTGGCTCGACTGCCGCCTGCACCTGGGCGACCTGCGCGACCTGACCACCGCCACGCAGCGCGTCCGGCGTCTCTTCGACCTCGACGCCGACCCGTACGCGGTCGCGGAACGACTCGGCGCCGACCCGCGGTTGGCCGCTCGGGTCGCGGCGCGACCGGGCCTGCGGGCGCCCGGCGCGGCCGATCCCGAAGAGCTCGCGCTGCTGGAAGTCCTGGGCGACGGGGTTCCGGCGCGAGCGCGGGAATGGAGCGGCGCGGTCGTCGCAGCGCTCGGCGAGGACCTCGCGGAGCGCGCGGGTGGGCTCACCCACCTCTTCCCGCGTTCGCGGGACGTCGCGGCGGCGGACGTCTCCCTACCGGGAGTTCCACCGGAACGTTGGGACGCGACGCGCGCGCTGGCCGCGGCACTGGCGTCGGGCGAGGTGCGCGTCGATCCCGGGGCGGACCGGGACGCCGCGGAGCGGCGGCTGGTGACGGTGCACGGCGTGAGCGCCGGCGCGGCGGCGGCGATTCGCATGCGGGCGCTGGGCGATCCCGACGTGCTCGGCGTTGCCGAGGCGTTCGGCGTTGCCGAGGGTTCGCCGGTTGAGGGCTGGCGCCCGTGGTCCACCTACGCCACCCACCACCTCTGGCTCGCGCCGTAGCCCTTACGGGCCTTTCCGGGTCTCCTCCAGCCCCCTCGGCGCCGTCGCCGCCCCACGGTCCGCCGTGGCTTGTCGCGTTGGGGGCACCCCACGCCCCTGCGGGGCTCGTCCAGCCCCCTCGGCGCCGTCGCCATCCCCACGGTTCGCCGTAGCTTGTCGCGCAGTTCCCCGCGCCCCCTGCGGGGCTCGTCCAGCCCCTTGCCCGCCGTCGCCGTCTGACGGTTCGCCGTGGTTGCTCGCGCAGTTCCCCGCGCCCCTGGCGGTGCACGTGCGTGGGTGGGGTCAGGGGCCACTCCGGGAGTGTCTCCTCGAGCTTTGCATGGCGACTTCTTCCAGATTGGTGGGCCGGGGCCTTGCAAAGCTCTGCGGGGACACACCCGGATCGTCCCC
>NZ_FODD01000024.1 GCF_900110255.1 Actinacidiphila rubida | reverse complement strand
TGCTTCGAGATGAGGACTCCCACCCACTTGATGGGGTAAGGCTCCCAGTAGACGACTGGGTTGATAGGCCGGATGTGGAAGCACCGTAAGGTGTGGAGCTGACCGGTACTAATAGGCCGAGGGCTTGTCCATGTATGCTCGCGTTCACTGTGTGGTTCTGAAACAACCAGCAACCACCCACCCCACCAGTAGTGGTGGGTTGTTGGGTGGGTGGTGTTTCATAGAGTTTCGGTGGTCATAGCGTTAGGGAAACGCCCGGTTACATTCCGAACCCGGAAGCTAAGCCTTTCAGCGCCGATGGTACTGCAGGGGGGACCCTGTGGGAGAGTAGGACACCGCCGAACAAATATTAGAAGCCCGGGTCCCCCGATTAAATCGGGGGACCCGGGCTTTTCTGCGTTGTACCGTCGGCTCATGCGGTACGAGATACGGCAGGTGGAGCCGGCCGAGTGGCGGCAGAGCCGCGCGCTGCGGCTGGCGGCGCTTCAGGACCCGGTGGCGGCGGTCGCGTTCGCGCGGACGTATGCCGAGGAGCTGGCGATGTCCGACGAGGAGTGGCGCGGCCGTGCGTCCGGCGACCGTGCCCGCCAGTTCGTGGCCGTGCGCGTGGACGGTGCGGACGACGGCGGAGGGGACGGCGCGGGGCCCGACGCCTGGGTGGGCATGGCCGTCGTCATCGCCGAGCGGCCCGACTACCTGAGCGTCAACGCCGTCTATGTGCGGCCCGAGGTGCGGGGTTCGGGCGTCGCCGAGAAGCTCCTGGCGGCCGCCATCGCCTGGACGTGGGACCGGGCGGACCAGCTCTACCTGTGGGTGCACGAGAAGAACCCCCGTGCGCAGGCGTTCTACCGGCGTCTGGGGTTCGTGCCCACCGGGGAGTCGATGGCGTCGCCCCTGGATCCGTCGATGACGGAGTCCGAGCTGGTGCTGACGCGCGGGTCGCGCGCCTCGCTGTCCTGAGGGCGGCGGTCCGGGAGCAGGAACGCGGCGGCCACGCCGATCAGGGCCAGCCCGGCCGTGACCGCCATGGCTGCACGGAACCCGTCGCTGAACGCGGCGGGCGACGCGTACGAGCCCGCGGCGCTGAACGCGGCCGCCGGGAGGGCCACGCCGAACGCGCCGCCCAGCTGCCGGGTCGTGCTGTACGCCCCTGACGCCTTGCCGATGTCGGCGGGAGCGCTCGTGCTGACCACGGCCTTCGTCACGGCCGGGATGGCCAGGGAGAAGCCGATGCCGCCGACGACCATGGGGAACACGAGCTCCAGGTAGGAGGCGTGGGCGGTGGCGAGCGCGGCGACCCCCGCCATGCCGACGACCTGAAGGGCCAACCCCGCGGTGATCAGCGGGCGTTCGCCGACGCGGTCGGCGAGGGCGCCGGCCCGCGGGGCGATGAGGAACGGCGCCACGCCCCAGGGCAGCATCCGCAGGCCCGCGCCCAACGGGCCGTGGAGCAGGGCCACTTGCTGGTACTGCGTCATGAAGAAGACGGCGCCGGTCATCGAGGCGTTCAGCAGGAGGATGACCGCGTTGCCGGCCGAGAACGACCGGGAGCGGAACAGGCGCAGGGGCAGCATCGGTGTGCGGGCGCGGGACTGCCACCGGACGAAGCACACGGCGAGCACGGTGCCGGCGGCGAGCGTCCCGATGACCTCGGCGCTGCCCCATCCGGCGGTGCCGGAGCGGACGAGGCCCCAGACGAGGCCGACCGCGGCGAGGGTGAACAGCAGCAGGCCGGGCAGGTCGACGGCGGTGCCCTGACCGAAGCCCTCGGTGATGCGGCGCAGCACGAAGGGGATCGCGCACAGGCCCAGTGGCACGTTCACCCAGAAGATCCACTGCCAGGCCAGGCCCTGGGTGAGCGCGCCGCCGAGGACGGGTCCGAGCAGGGCCGCGAGTCCGGTGACGCTGCCGTAGACGCCGAGCGCCCAGCCGCGCCGCTCGGGCGGGAAGGCCGCGTTGAGCAGGCCGAGGGCGACGGGGATGACGGCGGCCGCTCCGGCGCCCTGCACGGCGCGGGCGGCGATGAGCGCCGCCGCGTCGGGTGCCAGGGCGCAGCCCGCGGACGAGAGGGAGAACAGGGCGAGTCCGCAGGCGAACACCCGCCGCCGGCCGAACCGGTCGCCCAGGGCGGCGCCCGTCATCAGCAGGACGGCGAAGCTGAGGGTGTAGGCGCTGACGGTCCATTCCAGGTCGGCCATGGACGCGTGCAGGTCGCGCTGGATCGCGGTGAGCGCGGTCGCGACGACGAGCATGTCCAGGATGACCATGAACGAACCGAGGGAGGTGAGGGCCAGCACCCAGCGCTGTCCCGCGGTGGGGAACCACTGGCCTGGCGTCGGGTGGGCGGGGCTGGGGGTGTGCACGCGGGCCTCCTGGCGGGTGCTCGGTCCGGACGGTCCGGCTGTCCTTCGTGGGGACACCGGGCCGGGCGGAAACAGGGCGCGGGGCACCGAACACTTTCCGGGTGCGGGGGTGTCTTCATAGGTGCGAGACGGAGTGGCCCGTGCCCGGTGCGGACCGGACCGCGTGACGGAGGAGCCCAGGGATGGATGCGACCGAGGACCGGGACGCGCTTCTGGCGGCGGCCCGCGGCGGAGATGGTGAGGCGTTCCGGCTGCTGACCGATCCGTACCGGCACGAGCTGCAGGTGCACTGCTACCGCATCCTCGGCTCGGTGCAGGACGCCGAGGACCTGCTGCAGGAGACGCTCCTCGCGGCGTGGCGGGGACTTCGCGGGTACGAGGGCCGGGCGTCGGTGCGGGCGTGGCTGTACCGGATCGCGACCAACCGCTGCCTGAACGCGCTGCGGGACAGTGCCCGCAGGCCGCTGGACCGGGCAGCCCTGCATGGGGAGGTCCCGTTGCCAGAACCGACCAGGCGGCGCGGCCGACCGACGTGGCTGGAGCCGTACCCGGACCTGCTGCTGGAGGAGCTCCCCGACCGCGCCCCCGGGCCGGAGGCGCGCTACGAGATGCGGGAGTCCGTCTCGCTGGCGTTCCTGGTGGCGCTGCAGGAGCTGCCGCCCCGGCAGCGTGCGGTGCTGGTACTCAGGGACGTGCTGGGGTTCCGGGGGGCGGAGGTCGCGGACATGCTGGACTCCACCGAGGGGGCGGTGGCCAGCGCGTTGAAGCGGGCCCGGCTGACGCTGGCGGCGGAGATGTCCGACGCGGACCGGGACACCGCGCCGCTGCCGGACTCGCCGGACGAGCGCCGGATCGTCGAGGAGTTCGCGCGGGCGTTCGAGCGCGGCGACGTGGGCACGCTGCTGGAGCTGCTGACGGACGACGTGTGGCTGACGATGCCGCCGCTGCCGCTGGAGTACCAGGGGCACGCCGCCGTCGGGCACTTCCTGTCGACGATCGCGCTCCGGGACCGGCGCCGGTACGTGCTGGTGCCGACGCGTGCCAACGGCCAGCCGGCGTTCGGCGCCTACGTGCAGGATCCGCGGACGCCGATCCTGCACGCGCACGGCATTCTCGTGCTGACGCTGCGGGGCGGTCAGGTCGCGGCGATGACCCGTTTCATGGACACCGGGGTGCTGTCGCGGTTCGGCCTGCCGCGGTCGCTGCGCCGCGGCGACGTCCCGCCGCGCTGAAGTCGCGCGCGGCCCTGCGGGTCCCGCGGTCGGCGCGGGCTAGGGGGTCGCCGAAACGGGGTGCGGGGCGCGGGACTTCAGGTCCGCCATGACGGCGCGGACCGCGGCGATCATCTGCGGCACGTAGCGGGTGGCCTGCTCCGCCGTGACGGTGTCGGTGCCGTCGGCGTGCGGCAGCACCTGCGGGGACGCGGAGATGACGCTGAAGGCGAGGGAGACGACCGCGCCGCCGTGGAGGACGTCGAGCCGGACGGCGCCGGAGTCGTCGTGCAGCAGGTACGCCTCGTCGCCGATGCCGTGCACGGTCTCGACGCTGGTCACCGAGGGATCGGTGGCGTGGTGCTCGTCGTCGAACTCCGGCCGGGGGTCGGTCGCTTTGTGCAGTTCGACGGACAGGACGGCGTCGTAGGTGTTCGGGCTGCCGCCGTCGCCGGTCCCGGCGAGGTTGTCGGCGTGGCACCGGGTGCGGTCCAGGGCGGTGCCCCACAGGGTGTCGGCGGGGTCGGCGGAGAAGCGGTGGCGGGGCGTGGCGTCGAAGAGGGGTGCGAGGTCGCCGCCCGCGCACGGGTTCGCGGCGAGGTGGTAGCCGTGCAGGTCGGGGGTGCGGTGGGACGGGTCCCAGACGGTGACGGCGCCGGCCCACACGGCGGAGGCGGCGACGGCGCCGCCCAGGGCCCACGCCCAGTGCCGGGGCAGCCGCCGGGGCGGCGCCGGTTCGCGGCCCGTTCCGGTGATCTCGTCGTCGGCGGTGGTGGGCGCCAGGCCGGGGCCCTGGCCGGTGGGCTGCTCACTGCCGCGGTGCGGGCCCCGCTGCACGGGCAGCCCCGCGTGTCCGCCGATCAGTTCCGGCTCGGATATCACACTGCTCCCCCCGGTCGTCGGGTGCGCCGCGCGCGTCGGGTCAGTATGCGTGTGCGGGGTCGGGCCGGGAAGGCCCTGACGCGAACCGGTTCCGGCGGCGGGCCCGAGCGGCGGCCGGGGCGGCCGCCCCGGCTGCCGCCCGTGACGTCAGGCGATCCGTGCCAGGTCGCCGGCGCGCACGGCGCCCCGCAGCGGCTCCCCGCGCACCCACCGATCGACCTCGTCCACCGCGTACGCGCCCAGACGCCGCACCTCGGTGCCCTGGCAGCCGGCGATGTGCGGGGTGAGCAGCACGTTGGGCAGCCGGTGCAGGGCGTGGCCCGCGGGCAGTGGCTCGGGCTCGGTGACGTCGAGGTAGGCGTCGAGGCGGCCGGCTTCGCACTCGCGGGTGAGCGCCTCGGTGTCGACGATCCGGCCGCGTGCGGTGTTGATGACGGCGGCACCGTCGCGCAGCAGGGACAGCCGGTGCGCGTCGACCAGATGGTGGGTCTCGGGCAGGTCGGGGGCGTGCACGGTGACGATGTCGCTGCGCCGGAACAGGTCGTCGGGGGCGACGAGTTCGGCGCCCAGCGCCTCGGCGTCGGCCGGGGAGACGTACGGGTCGGCGAGCAGCACGCGGAAACCGGCCGGTGCGGCCAGCAGCCCGGCGACGACGCCGCGGCCGATGCGTGAGGCGCCGATGACGCCGACGGTCGCGCCGTCGGCGCCGCGCCGCTCGTCGAAGCCGGGGACGTGGCCGCGGGCATAGCCGGCGGCGGCGCGCAGGGTGCCGCGGGCGGCGAGCCGGACGGTGGCGAGCGTGAACTCGATGACGGGCCCGGCGTTGGCGTCGGCGGCAGAGGAGACGGCGATGCCGCGCTGCCACACCTCGGGCCGCACATGGCCCTTGACGCTGCCGGCGGCGTGGATGACGGCGGTCAGGCGCGGGGCCCGGGCGAGCGCGGCCTCGTCCAGGGGCGGGCAGCCCCAGCCGGTCAGCAGCACCTCGGCGCGGGCGAGTGCGGCGGGGGCCTCGTCCCAGCCGGTGACGACGGCCGGGTGGACGTCCGCGAGGGCGTCGAGCCGGGCGCGCAGCGGTGCCGGGAGGACCAGGTCCAGGATGTCCGGGCGCATCGCCAGCACCAGCTTCGGACGCTCCGCCATGTCTGCCCCTCACGTGTCGAACTGTAATCGGTTACATCCTCGCGAGGAGACTACGGCCGAGGTTCTGGCACGTCAACGACCGACCGAGGGCTGGACGGCCAAGAGTGCAGTGCTGCCACGGGTGTTGGTGAGGACTTGTGGTGCGCGAGGGGTTGACCCGTCGTAGTAACCGGTTTAGGTTCCGTGCCACCTTGAGCGTCGAGGAGGACGCGATGGCGATTGCCGAACGGGACGCCACCGGCCGTATGGGTGCGGCCGGAGCGTCCGGTGAACCCGATGTCCCGGGCCGCGGGGCGCGCGGCTCACGCCGCAAACGGTTGCGCAGGGACGCGGTCCTGCTGCTGCTGATGGCGCCCGGCGTGGCGTACTTCGTGCTGTTCCACTACGGCGTGATGGCCGGCAACGTCATCGCGTTCAAGGACTACGTGCCCTTCGACGGGCTGTGGGCCAGCCAGTGGGTGGGGACGGCCAACTTCCAGGAGGTGCTCGGCGACGACGCGTTCTGGCACGCGGTCGTCAACACCCTGTGGATAGCGCTGCTGCAGCTGGTCTTCTTCTTCCCCGTGCCGCTCGCGCTGGCGATGCTGCTGCACAGCCTGACCCGGGACTCGGTACGGCGGTTCGTGCAGTCGGTGGCGTACCTGCCGCACTTCCTGTCGTGGGTGATCGTGGTCGCGGTCTTCCAGCAACTCCTGGGCGAGAGCGGGCTGCTCAACACCGTGCTCGGCGACGCCCACCTGCACACCGTCGACGTCATCGGCAACCCCACCGCGTTCAAGCCGCTGGTGATCGCGCAGGTGATCTGGAAGGACTGCGGCTGGGGCACGATCATCTTCCTCGCCGCGCTCTCCCAGGTCGACGAGCAGCAGTACGAGGCCGCCGCGATCGACGGCGCGGGCCCGTGGCGCAGGTTCTGGCACGTCACGCTGCCGGCGATCCGGCCGATCGTCGTGCTGCTGCTGATCATGCGGCTCGGCGACATCCTGTCCGTCGGGTTCGAGCAGATGCTGCTGCAGCGGGCGTCCGTCGGCCCCGACGCCGCCGAGATCATCGACACGCTGGTCTGGCAACGCGGCCTGGTCCAGGGCGACTACGGGTACGCCGCCGCGGCCGGCCTGTTCAAGGGCGTCGTCGGCGCGCTCCTCGTCTACGCCGCGAACAAGGTGGCACACCGGCTGGGTGAACAGGGGGTCTACCGGTGAGCGACGCATGCGAGGCCGCCGGCCTGCAGGTGACGGCGAGAGCCGCGGAATGGTGCCGAGCAGGCGGAGAAGCGAACGGGGGAGCGCGATGACTGCTGTCGGTGGGCGGCCGGTGTGGATGGAGAAGCCGAAGCCGCTGACGCAGGCCGCCAAGGGCGTCGCCCTGGCCGTGACGGTGCTGCTGGTGCTGGTGCCGTTCCTGATCATCGTCTCGACGTCGTTCGCGTCCAACAAGGACGTCGTCGGCGGCGGCGGGTGGGTGATGTGGCCGGAGCATCCGACGCTGCGCGCGTACCGGGAGATCTTCGACGGTGGGATCGTCGGCCATGCGCTGTGGGTCAGCGCGGGCGTCACCGTCGTCGGCACCGCGGCGAGCCTGGCGTGCACCATCGGCCTGGCCTACGCGCTCAGCCGGCGCGACCTGTTCGGCGGGAGGCCGGTGCTGCTGCTGATCCTGTTCACGTTCCTCTTCCCGCCCGGCATGATCCCGAGCTTCCTGCTGGTCAAGAGCCTGCACATGCTCAACAGCTACACGGCGCTGATCGCGCCGTTCCTGATCAACGTGTTCAACCTCGTGGTGCTGCGCGGCTTCTTCCAGTCGCTGCCCGAGGAGCTGTACGAGGCGGCCCGGCTGGACGGCGCGGGGGAGTGGCTGATCCTGCGCCGGGTCGTGCTGCCGCTGTCCAAGGCGGCGCTGGCCGTCGTGGGGCTGTTCTACGCCGTCAGCTACTGGAACGCGTGGTTCTACGCCTCGATCTACCTCGACTCCGACCACTGGCCGCTGCAACAGGTGCTGCGCACGTATGTCATCGGGGGTGCGCAGCTGGCGGACACCAGCGCGGGCGACGCCGGCGCCGTGGCCGCACCGCAGACGATCCAGATGGCGGTGCTGGTGGTGGCGACCGTGCCGATCGTCGTCGTCTACCCCTTCCTGCAGAAGTACTTCACCAAGGGCGTGCTGACCGGCGCCATCAAGAGCTGAGCCGACACCTTCCCGAGAAAGGACCCCCGTGAGTACCTCGTCGTTCTCGCGGCGTACCTTGCTGCGCTCGATCGCCGCAGGTGGCGCCGCCGTCACCGCCCCGTCGCTGCTGACCGCCTGCTCGTCGCCGGGCGCCAGGCACGACGTCAGCAACGTCGGCAAGACCCTCTCGCCCTGGCCGGCGTACGTGCCCTTCTCCGGCCCCGCCCCCGACCTGCCCGGCACCGCCGACGGCATCCAGCCGGGCTACCTGAGCTACCCGAAGAACCTGGCGAGCGCCGTCCACGACAAGCCCGGCACCGGCCAGACGATCAAGGTCATGGCCATCACCTACGGCACCCCGCCCAAGCCCGCGTCGTCCAACCGGTTCTGGGCCGCGGTCAACGAGGCGCTGGGCGTGAACGTCGAGTTCACGGTGGTGCCCGCGTCCGACTACATGACGAAGATGGCCACCATGATGGCCGGCGACGACCTCCCCGACGTCGTCAACCTCGGCGGCGGCATGGTCCTGCCCCGCGAGGCGGAGTTCGTCGCCGCCAAGTGCGCGGACCTGTCGGAGTACGTGTCCGGCGACGCGATCAAGGCGTACCCGAACCTGGCGAACCTGCCGACGTACGCCTGGCAGGACATGGGCCGGATCGGCGGCCGGATCTACGGGGTGCCGGTGCAGCGCTCGGCGCCCGGCAACTGCCTGTGGATCAACAACGACGTGTTCGCCGCGGCCGGCATGAAGGACGGCTGGACCTCGGACGACTTCATGGCCGTGGCCAAGGCCGCGACCGGCGGCAGGAAGTACGGTCTCGGCTCGTCCCAGCCGCTGCTGTTCGGCATCGACGTGCACACGACCGCGTTCGGGGCGCCGCAGGAGTGGAAGATCGACGGCGGGCAGTTCGTCAGTGCCTACACCACCGACGAGTACCGGGCCGCCATCGCGTTCATGGCGAAGCTGCGGCAGGCCGGGCTGTACCAGCCGAATGTGCTCGGCACCTCCACGGTCGACTGCAAGACCATGTTCTACAACGGCACCGTCGCCTCGATGCCCGACGGCTTCGGCGCGCTGAGCACCAGCATCCCCAGCATCAAGGGCGCGTTCACCCTCGACGCGATGGTCCCCTACACCCCGCCCGGCGGCGGCAAGGCCGGCATGGACCGGGCGCGCGGGATCTTCGGCTACACCGTGCTGAAGAAGGCCGCGCCCGACCGGATCAAGCTGATCCTGCGGGTGCTGGACTACCTGGCGGCGCCGTTCGGCACCAAGGAGTACGAGCTCACGCACTTCGGTGTCGAGGGCACGCACTTCACCCGCGACGCGCAGGGCTCGCCGATCCCCACCGCGCTGGCGCAGGTGGAGAACACCGTCAACCTGCCGATCAAGTACCTGTGCGACGGCCCGCAGGTGCTGTTCCTGCCGGGCAACCCCGACGCGGTCCGGCGCAACCACGCCTGGCAGACGAAGGTCGCGCCGATGCTGGTGCGCAACCCGCGGTTCGGCCTCCAGTCCGAGACCAACACCCGTGTCGGCGCCAACGTCGACACCCTGCGCACCGACGCGATCGGCGCGGTCGTCGCCGGCCGCAAGCCGATGAGCGCCTGGGACGACGCCCTCAAGCAGATGCGCAGCCAGGGCCTGGACAAGATCGCCGAGGAGTACGCGCAGGCGTACGCGAGCAGCCACTGACCGGTGCACCCGCGCCGCCGGTCCCAGGCTCACCCATTACGCTGGGCGGCGGCGCGGGGGCGGGGACGGAACCTTCGGATGGCGGGGATGGCGGAGACTTCACCAGGGCCGGGCGCGACCGGCGGCACAGGCCCGGGCACGGGCCCGGAGTCCGCTGCGCGCCGCGTCACCATCCGCGACGTCGCGGGCCGCGCGGGCGTCTCGGTGGCCACCGTCTCCCGCGTGCTCGCCGGCAACTACCCGACGTCGGCGGCCGCCCGCGCGAAGGTGCTGCGGGCCGTCAAGGACCTCGACTACGTCATCGACGGGCGGGCCCGCGCGCTGGCCGGCACCGGTCCCAGGACCGTCGCGGTCATCGTGATGTCCGTGGACAGCCCGTTCTACGCCAACGTGGCGCAGGGCGTGGAGCAGGAGGCGGCCGCCCGCGGCCGGCTGTGCCTGGTGTGCAGCCACGGCGGCGACGAGGCACGGGAACTGGCGCTGGTGCAGATGATGCGCGAGCAGCGCGCCGAGTTCGTGGTGCTGGTCGGCGGCGCCGTCGAGGACGAGCGCTACCGGGCCCGGCTGACCGAGTACGCGCACGGCCTGGCGGCCGCCGGCTCCCGGCTGGTGCTGTGCGGCCGGCCGGCGCCCGGCCCCGACACGCCCGTGCTCGTCGTGGAGTACGACAACGAGGCCGGCGCCTACGCGGCCGTCAGCCATCTGCTGGCGTTCGGGCACCGCGACATCCTCTACCTGGGCGTCATGCCCGGGTACTCCACCGTCGAGCCGCGCATCGCCGGCTACCGGCGCGCGCTGGCCGACCACGGGCTGCCGCCGTCCGCCGAGCGCGTCCAGGGCTACGGCCTCGGCCGCACCCACGGCTACGACGCGATGCGGCAGATCCTCGCCGACTGCGACGGCCGCCCCGACTTCACCGCGGTCTTCGCCGGCGACGACCAGGCCGCGGCCGGCGCGATGGCGGCGATGCGCGAGTACGGGCTGCGCACACCTGAGGACGTCTCCGTCGTCGGCTACAACAACGACGCCCTCGCGCAGGACCTCAACCCGCCGCTGACGACCGTCAACATCCCGGCGTACGAGCTGGGCCGGGAGACGGTCCGCTTCGCGCTGGCCGAGGCCGCCGCGTCGCCGGGGCGCGCCGCGCTCCAGAAGCGCCATGTGCTGGGGACCCACACGGTGCTGCGCGACTCGGTGGCCCGGCCCCGCCGCTGACCCCGGCGCCGCGGTGCCGGCCGTCGCCCCCGGGCGGGCGCGACGGCGGCACGTCAGGGCAGCAGCACCGCGTCGGGGACGGACGGCGGGAGGGTGGCGGCGGTCTCGGCGCCCAGCGCCAGCCGCACGTCGGCGTCCTGCCACAGCGGGACCTGCCAGCGGGCCAGCGCCTGCTCGGGCGAGCGCAGCACCGCCAGCGCGGGCAGACCGGCCGCGTGCCCGCCGGACAGCAGCCGGGGCAGCTCGGGCACGGGGGCGAGTGCGGCCACGTCGTCCAGGACGAACGTGAGTGGTGGGTCGAGCCGACCGGCGGATGACCCTTCGGCCATGTGCCGGCCGTGCTCGACCACGCACGAGACGAGTGCGGTCAGCAGGGGCATCGCACCCGGGCGGGACCGCGGATCCTCGATCCGCTCGCCCACTACATAGAGCGTTCCCCGTTCGGCGGTGAAGGATGCGAGGTCGAGCCCACCGGACCGGCCGGGATTGCACGCGTCACGGAAGTGCACGGCGTTCAGCGGCGCCATGACCCTGCGGATCAACGCCTGTGCGGCGTCCCGGCGTTCGGGGTGCGCGTGCACCACCGACTCCAGCTCACCGCTCCAGCCGGACGCGGCGCCGGCGTCGGTGCGCAGGATGCGCACCGCGTCGCCCGACGTCGCGCCGCCCGCGGCCCAGCGGTGGATCTGCCGGAACGGCTGGCCGTCCACCGCGGCCGCGTGCAGCCAGCAGCGCAGCAGCGTGGCCGCGGTGTCGTGCACGATCGCCTCGTCCGCGCGGGCGGTGCGCAGCGGCGCGAGCAGCGCCGCCGCCCGTATCCGGGCGGTCTCCGGGCGCTCGCAGCCGTCGTGCGGGGCCCAGCGCAACCGCCCGGGCACGTCGAGCAGATGCCCCGGGTCGTAGACGTGGACCGGGCCCAGCTTCGCGCGGTTGCCCACGGTCTGCTGGTACGTGTCGGCGTCCGCGGTCGTCACCACCACCGGGCCGGCCGCGGCGAGCACCGCGGGCTGCACGACCCGCTTGGCCTTGTCGCCGCGCGGCGCCGCGAACAGCGCGTAGGTGCGGGTGACTTCACCGTCGGCCAGGGCCGCTGCGTGCCGCTCGGCGTGGCCGGCGGCGACGTGCTCCGCGCCGCCTCCCGGCCCACCGGGCCCGCCCGGGCCGGTGCCGGCGAAGCCGGCCGCGTCCGCGGGCCGGTCCGTGAGGGGCGCGAGCCGCGCCGTGGGGGCGTCGTCGCGGGCGGCCGGCGCGGTGGCCCGCGGGACGGTGCGGAACCAGGCGTCCAGGCTCGAGTCGGCCGAACCGGCGGAGCCCGCCGGGTATCCGGGGCCCGCGCCGTTCTTCGCGGTCGGCACGCCGTCCCGGGGGCGCGGCACCGGCGCGGAGTCCGCGCCGGCCGCGGACTCCTCCTCCTCCTCCTCCTCCAGCTCGCGGACCTGCGGGGCCCGGCGCGGTGCGCGCGTCCGGCGTGCCGGGCGGTGGCCGCGCAGCCGCGCGATCCGGTTCAGCAGCCACATCGCCGCCGTGAGCAGCAGCACGATCTGCGCGACGAACACGCCCCAGAACAGGCCCGACGAGGACAGTTCGCCGGCCGGGGCGCCCGGCCACGCGGCCGCCATGTCGTGGGGCTGCTGGACCAGCGACCGCATCGCGCGCGGGGTGCGGGTGAAGTGCACGGCCGAAGGCCAGGAGCCGTGCGCGAGCAGCCCCGCCACGCCGGTCGCCGTCCACACCAGCAGCGTCACGCCCAGCAGGAAGGCGATGACGCCGACGATCAGGCCGTCCGGCAGCCCTCCCGGCTCGTCCTTCTTCCGCGCCGCCATGACCTCACGCCACCGCGTCGTCGGCCATTTGCTTCGCCTGCGCGACCTGGGCCGCGGCGTGCGCCTCGGCGCGGGCCTCGGCCTCCGCGTCGGCCTCCAGGTCCGCGGCGTGGTCCGCGGACGACTGGGTCATGGCCCGGTCGGTGAACACCAGCGGCCGCTCCGCCTCGGTGATCAGATGCTTGACCACCTGCACGTTGCCGTTGACGTCCCACACCGCGATGCCCGGCGTCAGCGTCGGGATGATCTCCACCGCCCAGCGCGGCAGGCCCAGCACCCGGCCGGTGGCTCTGGCCTCGTCGGCCTTCTGCGCGTAGATCGTGCGGGTCGAGGCCATCTTGAGGATCGCGGCCGCCTCCTTGGCCGCGGCGCCGTCCACCACGTCCGACAGGTGGTGCACCACCGCCACGAACGACAGGCCGAGCCGCCGGCCGAACTTCAGGAGCCGCTGGAACAGCTGTGCCACGAAGGGTGAGTTGATGATGTGCCAGGCCTCCTCCACCAGGAAGATGCGTTTGACCCGGTCCGGCCGGATCCAGGTGTGCTCCAGCCACACCCCGACGATCGCCATCAGGATCGGCATCGCGATCGAGTTCCGGTCGATGTGCGACAGGTCGAAGACGATCAGCGGCGAGTCCAGGTCGATGCCCGCGCTCGTCGGGCCGTCGAACATGCCGCGCAGGTCGCCGTCGACCAGCCGGTCGAGCACCAGCGCCACGTCCAGTCCCCAGGCGCGCACGTCCTCCAGCTCGACGTTCATCGCCTCCGCGGACTCCTCCAGCGGATGCCGCAGCCGCTCCACGATGTCGGTGAGGATCGGCTGGCGGTCCGTCACCGTCTCGGCGACGTAGGCGTGCGCGACCTTCAGCGCGAACCCGGACCGCTCGTCCAGGCCGCGGCCCATCGCGACCTCGATGATGGTGCGCAGCAGCGCCAGCTGCCCGGTCACGGTGATCGCCGGGTCCAGCGGGTTGAGCTTGATGCCGCCGTCGAGCGCGGCCATCGGGTCCAGCCGGATCGGCGTGAGGCCCATCGCCTTCGCGATCAGGTTCCACTCGCCGACGCCGTCCTCGCCCTGCGCGTCGAGCACCACCACCTGCCGGTCGCGGAACCGCAGTTGGCGCAGCACGTAGGTCTTCTCCAGCGCCGACTTGCCGTTGCCGGACTCGCCGAGCACCAGCCAGTGCGGTGCCGGCAGCTGCTGGCCGTACAGCTGGAACGGGTCGTAGATGTAGCCCTTCCCCGAGTACACCTCGCGGCCGATGATCACCCCGGAGTCGCCGAGGCCGGGCGCCGCCGTCGGCAGGTACACGGCCTGGGCCTGCCCGGTGGACGTCCGGACCGGCAGCCGGGTGGTCTCCACACGGCCGAACAGGAAGCTGGTGAACGCGTCCGTGGCCGCTGCGACAGGATCCAGCATGGGCATGACGGTGGCCTCCTCGGCTAGCGGCGGATGCCGGTCGCGAACGGCAACGTGTTGACGAATGCCCGGTGGTGCTCCCGATCGCACCATTCCAGCTTCAGATACGACTTGCCCGCCGACGCGCGGATCGTGCGCTTGTCGCGCGCCAGACTCTCCGGCGAACGCGACGACACCGTGATGTACCCGACCAGGTTCACCCCGGCCGCGCCGCTCGCCAGGTCCTCGCCGCGCTGGTCGACGCGGCCGTGCTGCGCGACGTCCCGCGGGTCGACCACCCGGTTCATCTTCGCCGCGCGGCTGGCCTCGGCGTCGTCGTTGGTCTTCTCCGTCAGCATCCGCTCGATCGCCACGTCCGTGGGCTCGAGGTCCATGGTCACCGCCACCGTGCGGATCACGTCCGGGGTGTGCACCAGCAGCGGCGCGAGGAAGTTCACGCCCACCGGCGTCAGCGGCCACTCCTTGATCCAGGCCGTCGAGTGGTGCCACGGCGCGCGGGTCGTCGACTCGCGCGTCTTGGCCTGCAGGAACGTCGGCTCCGTGGCGTCGAGTTCGGCCGGCCACGCGTTGCGCCGGGACATCGCCTGGATGTGGTCGATCGGATGGTCCGGGTCGTACATCGAGTGCACCAGCGACGACAGCCGCGCCTGGCCCAGCGGCTGCCGCACCCGGATGTCGGCCTCCGCGAGCCGCGCGCAGATGTCGTTCAGCTCGCGCGCCATGACCGCGGCCAGCCCCGAGTCCTTGTCGACCTTGTGCCCGTGACCGACGGTCGCCCGCGCCAGCGCGTGGCCCTCGGCCGCCAGCTCACGGGTGAAGTGCATGCACGCCACCAGGTACGCGCGGTGCTGCTCCGACGACGTCGACACCATCGACTGCAACTGGTCGTAGGAGTCCTTCAGCCACCGGTCGGCGCCCGGGTCGCCGCGCTGGGCGACGTCCTTGGCGTGCGCGTCCGGGTCGGCCGGCAGGGTGCGGGCCAGCATCTGCAGGCGCGTCACGAAGCCGTCGCCGTTGGCCACGTGCTTCAGCAGCGTGCCGAACCGCTCGACCAGCGCCTCCTGGTCCTCGCTGTCGCGCAGGCCCACCCCCGGGCCCTCGATCTCGATGGCCGCGGTGACCGTGCGCCGGTCCACATGCAGCAGCACCGCGATCTCGTCCGGCCCGAACGGCGCCGACAGCCACGTGATCCGCCCGATGCCCGGCGGCGGACCGACCTCCACCTCGCGCCCGTCCAGTCGCGTGCCCGCCTCCTGCACCGCCGAGCGGTAGGCGGGGGCGGTGCGCAGCGTCCGGCGGTAGGAGCGGTTGATCTCGAACCAGCGGTAGAACGTCCGGCGCCGGTACGGCATGTACACCGCGGCCAGGGCCAGCAGCGGCCAGCCCACCAGGCCGACGATCCGCAGCAGCAGGACCGGCACCAGCAGGCCCGACATCATGCCGAGCCCCGCCCCGAGGATGATCAGCGCGATCTCGCCGGTCTCCCGGTTCTTGCCGACGATCGCGTTGGGCCGCGCCTTGCCGATCAGATACGTGCGGCGCGGCTGCGTGAACGGCTGGGTCGTCACCGGCGATCACCTCCCTGTCTCGGCGCGGAGCCGTTGGTCGAGCCTGGTCCTGAGCCGCGGCCCCCGCCCGGGCCGGAGCGGTACGGGGATCCGCTGACCGGGCCCCCGCTGTCGCTCCTGCCGCCCCCGCCCCCGCTGCCGCCCTGCGCGCCGCCCCGCGAACTGTGCGCGGCCATGCCGCCGGCCATCGGGTTCGACGGCTGCGCGCCGCCGCCCTGCGCCTGTTCCTGCGGGCCGCCGCGCGCGCTGTGCGTCTTGATGCCCTGCTTGACCAGCGCGGCGGGCGAGGAGATCACGGCGGCGGCCGAGCCCTGCCCCCCGGCGGCCGACTTGCGGCTGTTGCGCAGGTTCACCACGTCGTCGCCGAAGCCCGGCACGAAGCGGTAGATCATGAAGCTCGCGAAGATCGCCAGCAGGATGATCGCCAGGCCCGAGACGACCGCGGAGAACGCGTCCGGCCCGTTGTCCGACGACGACAGCGCGCCCGCCAGGCCCAGCACGATCACGATCACCGGCTTCACCATGATGACCGCGATCATGATCCCGGCCCAGCGCCTGACGTGGTGCCACATGTTCTTGTCGACCAGTCCCGCGTACACCGCGGTGCCCAGCAGCGCCCCCACGTACAGCAGCGCCGCCCTGATCACCAGCTCCAGCCACAGCACACCGGCGGCCAGCACCGACACCAGCGACACCACGATCAGCATGATCGGGCCGCCGCCGATGTCCGTTCCCTTGGTCAGCGCGCCGGAGAACGATCCGAAGAACACCTGGGTGTCCGACTGGGTGCCCGACGACACCACCGCCGTCACCGCGTCCGTCGCCGACACCACCGTGTACAGGATCAGCGGCGTGAACGCGGAGGCCAGCACCGTCAGCCACAGGAACCCGACCGCCTCGGTCAGCGCCTCCGTCAACGGCACCCCGCGCACCGCGCGCTTGGCCACCGCCAGCAGCCACAGCACCAGCGTCAGGATCGTCGACGCCGCGAACACCACGGCGTACTGCCGCAGGAACGCGCCGTTCGTGAAGTCGACCTCCGTCGTCTTCGTCACCGCGGCCGACAGCTTGTCGATGGTCCACGACGCGGCCTGGGCACAGCCCTTGGCGAGGGAGGAGAGGGGGTCGAGGGAGTCGGTGGGGTTGGTGCCCTTGGCGGGGGCGGAGGGATCGCCCTTGGTGCAGTAGTCCTTGGCCGCCCCGATGAGGCCGTCGCAAGGGCTGCGGGTCTGCCCGCCCGGCCCGTCCGCGGGTCCGCCGGGCGTCGGCGGAGCGGCGAGCGCGACCTTGGCGGACAGGGTCAGGAACGCAACGGTGGCCGCGGCGACCGCCGCCGCGCGGCGCCCCTGCGCGCGTGTGCTTCCCGTCCTACCTGGCATACGTAAAGCCTCCGTACTGCTGGACGGCGCCGGCGATCTCGTCGGCCGTGGCCGCGCGGGTGTCGCCGTTGACCGGCGCGGGTCCGTCCTTCTGGCTGGAGGACTGGAGCTTCCAGTCGCCGGCCGCCCAGACCAGCTTCTCGGTGACGGTGAACCAGGCGGAGCTGACGGGGTTCGTGGACCCCTGCCCGGCCAGGCCGACCAGGTCGGTGCACCACACCTCGACGGTCGCCGCGTCCGTCCCGCTCGCCGTCACCTTGGTGCCGACCGGCACCGTCCGGGAGACGAACGTCAGACCGGCGGGCGCCGTGCCGTCGTCCCTCAGGCCCAGCGCCTTCAGCGCGTTCCCGGAGTAGGCGCGGTCCAGCGAGCCCTGCACCGCCCCCGCGTTGGGCCCGTAGACCGCGCTGACGATCGCGTGCCGCCGGTCCGCGTTGAACATGTCGACGCCCCCCAGCGCCACCGCGTAGTTGGCCGCCGCCGACTGCGCCCCCTGCTCCGTACGGGCGAAGCCCGCGGGAATGCCGCCGCTCCTGCCGGAGACCGGGCGCTCGCCGGTCGGCGCGGTGGCCGAGGAGGACGTCGAGCCCTTGCCGCCGCTCGAGCCGCCGGTCCGGGTCCCGCCGGAGCCGGACGAGCCGGAGCCGTCGCCGCGGTTGGCGAACGCGATCGCCGCGACCAGCAGCACCACTATGCCCACGACCGTGAACAGCGCCCGCCGTGGCTGCGCCTGGCGCCGGCCGCTTCCCCCGCCGTGCCCCTCGGGCATCCGCGTCCTGGTCGCGGGTCCGTCCTGGCCGAGGCTCATCGCGCGGTCGCCCCCCGCGGCGGTCCGGCCGCCGTCTCGGGTCGGGGTGCCGCGGGCACGCCGGACCGGCGTGTGACGCGGACGGCACCGCTGCTTGGTTGAGTGGGCATCAGCACGCAGCCTCGGTTGGAGAGGTGGAGCCTGGGACCGGCTCCAGGGACGTGAGCGTGACGGGCACGCAGGACCGCGAGGGCTACCCCGAGGCTAGACGGCCATCCCGTACACGATGGTGAACAGGGTGCCGAGCGACCCGATGATGAACACGCCGGTCAGCCCGGCGATGATCAGCCCCTTGCCCTGCTCCGCGCTGAAGGTGTCGCGCAGCGCGGTGGCGCCGATGCGCTGTTTCGCGGCACCCCAGATCGCGATGGCCAGACAGAGCAGGATCGCCGTCGCCATCACCACCTCGATCATCACCCGTGCCTCGTTACCGAGGGACCCGAATGGGCCCCAGTCCGGTGCGATGCCACCGATGATGGTGTTGATGTCGCCCTTTGCGGCTGCCAGGAACATGTAACTCACCACCCCGCTCGATCAGTTGGCTCCCTCGCCGGGGCGCAAGAGGGCCGGGTCCAGTTTGACGGAGGATTCCGCTGATGCATGTCGACTCAGCGACTTTCTCGGCGGATCGTCCGTGTGATTAGGCCCGCAGGCGTCACACTGGTGCGCGGACCGGTGTTCGAAGGGCGTAGCCGACTACTCTGTGTATCACGAGCATAACCGTAGGGCAACGATGGGAACGTACGACAACGTACGCGAGGGAGGCGGCCGGTCGTGGCACGGAAGGTCTGGCTCTCCGTCATGGCCGGGACGGGTCTGCTCCTTTCGTTCCTCGCCCTGCTCGTGGTGGGCACGTTCTCCGCGGCCGCCGGCCTCGCAAGGGGCGGCGCCGGTGCGGTGACCCTGGCCAAGGGGGCGGTGCCGTCGATATACCAGCCCCTCGTCCTGAAGTGGGGCAACCTGTGCCCGGCGCTCAACCCGGCGCTGCTGGCCGCGCAGCTCTACCAGGAGAGCGGCTGGAACGCCCGCGCCCAGAGCCCGGCCCAGGCGCAGGGGATAGCGCAGTTCATCCCGGGCACGTGGGCCACGCACGGCATCGACGGCAACGGCGATGGCAAGGCCGACGTGTGGGACCCCGAGGACGCGATCCCGTCCGCCGCCTCGTACGACTGCGAACTCGCCTCGTACGTCAAGGACGTGCCGGGGGACCTGACCGACAACATGCTCGCCTCCTACAACGCGGGCGCGTACAGGGTCATCGAGGCCGGCGGCGTCCCGCCGATCGCGGAGACCCGGAACTACGTGCGGATCATCCGCACCCTGGAGAAGAGCTTCGCCGCGCCCGTGGGCACGGTGGCGCCGTCGCAGCAGGCGGCCGCGGCCATCTACTACGCGCAGCAGCGGCTGGGCACGAAGTACCTGTGGGGCGGCGAGGGCACGGCGGCACAGGGCGGCCGCTTCGACTGCTCGGGCCTGACGCAGGCCGCGTACGCGTCGGTCGGCATCACGCTGCCGCGGGTGGCCAACGACCAGTGGAACGCGGGCCCGCACCCGAGCCGCGCGGAACTGCTCCCCGGAGACCTCGTCTTCTTCGCGTACGACCTGAACGACCCGCGCTCGATCCACCACGTCGGGATCTACGTGGGCGGCGGCTACATGATCGACGCGCCGCACACCGGCGCGGTGATCCGCTTCGACCGGATCGACTCGCCGGACTACATCGGGGCGACCCGCGTCACCCAGGACGGGGCGCGGGCGCTGCCGGCGAAGGCGTGACGCTGCCGGCGAAGGCGTGACGGTGCCGGGACCGGCGTGACGGAGCCGGCGACGGCTCACGGGGGGCAGCGGTGCCGGGTCCGGCGTGACGCGGTGGCCGTTCGCGCGACGGATGTGACGGGTGCGCAGGGTGAGGCTCTGGCCCAAGGGTTGCCGTTCGGCGCACTTTGTCCGTCTCCGCTGGTCACCCTTGGATAACAGCACGGTGATCTTCTGGAGAATCCCGGAACGCTACGTACCGTATCGGCCGTTGTACGGGGGAGAATGGCCCGGGACGCAAGCGACGGGGGTTGCGGACGAGCCCAACCGAGTCCAGCCGGGCCCGGGCGTTCACGCCCGGCCGGGACAGGACCGCACTCGCAGCTGGTCGCAGTACGTCGTAGTAAGGGGCACCACCGCCATGGCAGAGGTCGCTAACGACAGCGCGAACCCCGACATCAACCTGCTCCGCGGCATCAACCACCTTGCCCAGCGCGCGCCGCACGGCGTCGACCGCGCGGTCGAGGTGCTCGGTCAGTACGGCCTGATCGCCCTCTCCGCGCTGCTCGCCGTCTGGTGCTGGTGGCGGACGGCCCGCCGCACCCGTCGCCCCGAGGCACCCGCCGCGGTCGCCGGCGTCGCGTGGGCGCTGCTGGCCGGCGGGATCGCGGTCCTGCTCAACTTCCCGATCCGCGCGCTGGTCCAGCGCCCCCGCCCGTACGCCGAGCACGACGGCATCGCCGTGCTGGTGCACGGCACGACCGGCTCGTCCTTCGTCAGCGCCCACACGGCGCTGATCTCGGGGGTCGCCGTCGGCCTGTTCATGGTCAGCCGCGCCTACGGCTCCCTCGCCATACTGCTGGCCCTCGCCGAGGGCTTCTGCCGCGTCTACCTCGGCGTCCAGTACCCCACCGACGTCATCGGCGGCTTCGCCCTGGGCGCGGCCACCGCGCTCCTCCTGGCCCCGCCGGCCCTGGCCCTGCTGACCGCGGTGACCCGCCGCCTCGCCACCACCCGGGCCGGCTTCCTCATCCACACGGCCCGGTACCCCGCCCCCGAGGGCCACACCACCCCCCACCGGCCCCGCGCCGGCGACACGGGCCTGGCGGCGTAAGGGGGCACGCGGCCCTCAGGGCGTCCGGGCTGCTACGACGTCCCGAGTGGCCGGGCGGCGGCCCCGACCGCCTCGCTCGGGTCGGCCGGCCCCTCCGGCCGGGCCGGGTGCCAGCGGAAGGTGCTCATGATCGCGTCGAAGAGGGCGCACAGCAGGCGGGCCGTCGGGTCGTCGGGATCACCGGCGCCGAACGTGGAGAAGGACGCCACCAGCCAGCTGTCGGCCGTGCCCGGCACCGGCAGGACGTACTCCACGCGGCGCGAGGGGTAGGGCACGTCGCGGGCCGGATCGGCGGCGTAGAGGCGCTCGGTGCGGACCGCGGGGGTGCCGTCGAGTTCGAGGGACTCGCCGCCCGGCGACTGCGCCAGGACCTCGGCCAGCACGGTCCTCGGGTCGGGGGCCTCGGGCTTGCCGAACTCGGCGTAGGAGATGAGGAACGAGGCCGGCAGATTGTGCTCCGCCCTGCCGAACGGCAGGTAGAGGTCGACGCCCGCGTTCTGCCGGGCCTGCGCGATCATCCCCCGCAGCCTGCCCTCCAGTTCGCGCCGGTACTGCGCGACCTGGTCCCGCCCGTGCCGGGCGAACGCCTCGTCCAGCAGCGCCTTCACGGCCTGGTCCGTCCCGCGCTGGACCGGGATCTTGCGCCACTCGCGGGGAACGACGAGCCGGTATCCGCGTATCGCCGCGGTGCCGTCGCTCATGAGGCGTCGCCGGGAACGCAGCGGATGGCACGCACCAACTGGTCGAGATCGGGGACGACTTCGAGATAGCGGTCGTGGTCCCAGGCCGTCAGGAAGACATGGACGTCCGCATCGTAGGTGTCGTCCCGGAAGATGTAGTTGACCTGGTCGTACGGTCCCGGACCGGTCACGCCCGTCCACTGCGCCTTGACGCCCGTGCCGAGGGCCTCCGTCTCGAACCACTCCGCGACGGGAGCGCTCGTCGCGCTCTTGGTGCCCCAGTAGGCGTAGTGCTGCAGCGCCTCTTCCCGGGTGCCGTCGCGCTTCCACGCGGCGATGCTGATCAGCACCGGAAGCTTCGTGTAGTCCGGGCAGTGGAAGAAGAACTTGTGCGCGCCGATCTTCCCCACGGCGCTGCTGTGCGCGGCGACCAGTGTCTCGGCGAACGGCAGCACCTCCTTCTTCACCACCTTCTTGTTCAGCTCCCGCCCCCCTCGGAGGAAGCGGTCGCACGCGCTGTCGAAGGCCCACTCCGCGACGTCGGCCCAGCGGGTGCCCGTGATGCTCAGCGGCATCGGGAACCAGAGGGCGTCGTCGTGGTCCACCGTGAACCAGTTGGGCGTGGAGGTGCGGGTCTCGAACGTCATGACCCCACCTCCGCTGTGGTGAGTTCCTTGAGGCGCCCGAAGGTGTCCCAGTGCGGGGAGGTGTCGCCTTCCACCTCCGGATGGGCCGGCCCGCCCGCGAAGCCGTTGCCGATCCAGTTGATCAGGTCGCTGCCGCCGGCCCAGTGGCCGAACTCGTCCACGATGTTGGCGGCCCCGTTGGCGAACCGCACGGAGTTCAGCACGCTCGTACCGCGGGCCAGGGCGTTCGGGAAGAGCCGGGTGTTGGGGAACTCCTCGGCGAGCGAACGGAGTTTCTCCATGTTCTCGACGACCTCTTTCTCGCCTCCGGCCAGGAACTTCGTGCCGACGGCCCGGCCGTAGTTGGAGACGGACTCCCACACGCTGGCGGCCGCCGTCTGGTCGGCGCCCTCGGCGAGGTCCGCGCCCTCCGACAGCAGCTTGTCGGCGCCCTGGAGCCCTTCGTCCCCGGCCCGCAGGCCCTTGGCGATGCCTCCGGCGAAGTCCGTCGACCCCTCCAGGATGCCCTTGGCCCACGTCCCCGCGCCCAGCGTGGCGATGGCGAAGATGTCGAGGCCGACGTCGATCCAGGAGCCGTCGCCGCTCAACGCGAGGGCGGTATGGCCGAGGAGGGCGGTGAGCATCAGGCCGGCCAGCAGCCCGGTGGCGATGTCGAGGCCGGGGATGAACAGCGACACGATGACGAGCGCCGTCACGATCCACGTGCAGATGTCGGCCAGCACCTTGATCAGCCCGGCGTGTTCGTGGACGAAGTCCTTGAACGAGTCCCAGCGGCTGTCCTTGAGGCCGTCGTGCTCGGTGTCCTCGATCTTCTGCATCCAGAAGTGGGCGCGGTCGTCCCGGTGGTGCTTGATGCCGGCCAACTGGGTCTTGGCATCGTGGAGTTCACCCTGGGCGGCGTGGCGCGCCCGGTCGGCGGCGGCCTGGTGCTGCTGCTCCTCGGGCGTGAGGTGCGGGGCCGGGGCGCCCGGCATGGGCTTGATCTGCGCGGCGTTGGCGGTGGGAGCCGCCGTCTGGGCCTTGGCGAGGGCCTTGAGCGAGTCGGCCTGGCACTGGTCCAGGTCGTCGGCCCAGTTCCCCAGGTAGCCGGAGACGTGCTCGTAGCGTGTGGCGACCTTGTCCAGCCCGTCCTGCAGATCGGTGGCGGTCTCGCGCAGCTTGTCCGCGAACTTCCCGACGTTGTCGTCGCCGGCGATCGCCTTGAGCAGGGTGATCTGGTCGCGGATGGTCCCGGCCATCCGGCCGAGGCGGGCCGCCTCGTCGCGTACGTCGTGCGGCTCCCCGGGTACCGGGTCCTCGCTCTCGTCGAGTACGGCCCACTCGTAGTCGGGCGGCCTGCTCATGTGGTGCGATCCTTCCCCGTGGACGTGCGCGGCGTCCGAGGTGCACGCGAGGGACCGGTCCCCCACCGCATCCCGGTCATCCGCTATTTCGTTGTTCCGCCGTCGCTGTGCTTGTGCTCGGTGAGTCCGTCCTGCAGCTTCTTGTCGACGTCCTTGAACGCCTCCAGAGTCTTCTCGGTCATCTCACCCATGGCCTGGATCTTGTCCAGGAGCTTGTGCCGGTGGTAGTCCCAGTTGCTCGCGAAGTCGTGCATGGCGTGCGCCATGTCGTGCGATCCGAGCGAGTCCTTGATGTCGGCCTGGTGATGCTTGGTGTCGTCCAACTCGCGCTGGATCGCCTTGAGATGGCTGGCCGACTCCTCGAGCGTGTCGTACGAGACCTTGAGGTCGGTCATCCGGGAGCGCTCCGCGTATCACTGGTGGACATCGAACAGCCAACGTCTCAACCCCTCGTGAGCCCCAGCAACCACCGGCGGGTAAAACCCGGCCAAGGCTTCACCAAGTGAGACACAAGGTTCCGCACATGGGCGCGCGGCGAACGACCCATGGAGATTCCGTGGCGCCGGCACCGTGAACGTGCTGTGAAGGGTGCTGCAAACCGGTACCGATCGGGGGACGTGTCTACAGCCGGATCGCGGGCCCCGGTAGTGTCGAAGCGCTGCGCTGTACCGAAACACCCGCACCACCTATTGGATGCCGGACCACTCACGGGGGACCCAACGTGACCCGCACTTCCCTGCCCCTCGCTGTCGCCCTTGCCGCGTCCGCGGGCCTGCTGCTCAGCGCCTGCGGCGGCGGTGGGTCCAACTCGGACAAGATCCAGTCGTCGGCGACCACGCCGACGTCGGCGCCGGCGACCACGGCGTCGCCGACTCAGGCCGCGAGCCCGAACGCACCGAAGTTCGACCTGCCGCCGGACATCATCATCGACTTCAAGGGGTTCGACAGCACCGACCCCAAGTGGAAGGACCCGCTGCGGGACGCCCAGTACGTGGCGACCGCCATCCTTGAGGCGCAGTCCAAGATCCGGACCTCCGAGACGCCCAACGTGAAGCGGTACTTCAACGGTCTCCAGGGGGCCAAGTTCGCCGACAGTGTCATCGCCTACGGCAAGTCGGGCAACGTGGCTACGGGGACCTACCACTACTACAAGCCGTCCGTCAAGGACAACGGCGCCGGTGGAACGGTCACCGTGACCTATTGCGAGGACCAGCGCAAGGCCTATGACAAGAACGCCAAGACCGGCAAGGTCCACGTGACGACGCCGTCGCTCTCGGATTTCCGCGCCTGGAACTTCGGAATGGCGAAGGACGCCGCCGGCGACTGGCAGGTGTACCAGTACAAGTGGCTTCAGGGGGCTCAGCAGTGCCAAGTCGCGTGAGAGAGCGTGCTGCCAGACGTTCGGTACTCGGGGTCATAGGCGCGTCCGTGACGGCCATGTCCCTCGTCTGGGCGTTCGGTACCGGGACGGCCCTGGCCGGCAACTCCGCGAACCCCACCGACACCTCGGGTTCCAGTGCCTCGGGCGACGGCGAGTCCTACACGGTGCAGGTGAACTACGTCCACCGCGGCCAGGGGAACGACTCCCAGCCGGCGAAGTACTCGGGGTCCTTCACTCCGCCCGCCTGCTGGTACACGGCCATGACGCCGGACCAGATGCGCGAGGAGATCAAGCGGCGGTACTACGCCGCAGGACACGACGGTGCGGGCACGATCTACGAGTTCTACAACGACCAGAACAACCAGATGGAGGACGACGGCCATTACCACCAGGGCCAGGACGGCAACTGGTGGGTACTGACCTGGGACGAACAGCGGTTGAAGGACTTCAGCGCCACGTGCCCGTACCAGCAGGGCTACTTCTGGGCGCCTCCGAACCAGCCGCCCGCCGGGCGGATCACGCCCCGGATGCTGGCGGACGCCGCCTACGGGCAGCTCACGCTGCCGTCCCGCGGCGTCACCCTGAGCCCGGTCGCGCAGAACCAGAAGGTCAACCTGCCGACGTACGTGAACTTCACGCAGGCGGACGGTGAGGTCTCCGTGACAGCCCAGGTGACCGAGCCCGACGGGCAGGTCATCGCGGCGACCGTGGTGGCACAGCCGACCAGCCTGCACGTCGAGGCCGGAACGCAGTACGCCGATCCGCCGTCGTGTGACTACGACATGACGGGCGCCAAGCTGAACAGCGCCGGCACCGGCTGCAACATCACGTACAACCGGGCCAGCCACGGGACCTACCCGTTCACGGCGGACATGACGTGGACCGTGACCTGGACGCCGACCGCCGATCCCGCGCCCGGGGGGCAGCGGCTCCAGCCCGACGGCTTCTCCGAGAGCCGTCAGGACGTCACCGTCCAGGAGATCCAGGCCATCAACCGGTGAGCGCCCGCTGCTGAACCGCTGCCGAGCGCTCGCCACTTGCCCGCGCGCGTCCCTCAGAGTGCCTGCGGGAAGTCGAAGAGGCGGTCGGGGTCCAGGCTGGTCTTGAGGGAGGTCAGCCTGGACGCGTTCTGGCCGTAGTAGGCGGTGCGCCAGGTCGTGAGGGTGGGGTCGGTGTAGTTGGCGTAGGCGCCGCCGGAGGCGTAGCGGCGCATGGCGCTGTGGGTGGTGTCCAGCCACGAGGTCGAGGCGACGGCGTCCGCGGCGATGTACTGGGCGAGGAAGCGCGACGAGCGGTGCGGGAAGGCCGTCGCGGTGGGGGAGGGGCGGTTGACGGCGCCGCCGAGGGCGGTGAGGTCGATGCTGCCCTTGCCGCTGCCGCCCGGGGAGTTGGCCAGGCGCGCGGTCTGGTCGAGCAGGGTCTGGATGCCGGACGACGACAGGTTCGCGTCGAAGAAGTCGGAGCGCGCGGTGTAGGTCTCGCGTCCCAGGGTGCCGCGCGGGGCGAGGTGGCAGGCGGTGGCCGACAGGCCGGAGCAGCCCGCGTAGTCGAACATCACGTCGACGTAGTCGTGGGTGTGGACGGAGACCGAGGAGGCGGGGGCGCCCGAGGCGTTCGCGAGGGCGTCGGCGGCGGCCGCCAGGCCGGAGCGCGAGCCGGTGGACAGCATCGGGACGGAGATCGTCGGGGAGCCGCCGGCGTCGCAGTCCAGGTGCAGGGAGGACCAGATCGCGTCGTCCTGCCCGGGGCCCCAGTCCTGCCAGGCCCGCACCACGCCGGCCGCGTGGGACCAGGACCACGTCAGGTAGCCGGTGACGACGGACGCGGGCACGGGGTGGGTGGCGAAGCGCAGGGACGTGACGACGCCGAAGTTGCCGTTGCCGGCGCCGCGCAGTGCCCAGAACAGGTCGGGCTCGTGGTCGGCGTCGACCTCGCGGGTGCGGCCGTCGGCGGTGACGATGGTGGCGCCGGTGAGGTTGTCGCACGTCAGCCCCATGGAGCGGCTGAGCACTCCGTGGCCGCCGCCCAGCGTCAGGCCGGAGATGGCCACGGACGGGCAGGAGCCGCCGGGGACGGTGCGGCCGTGGCGGCCGAGGGTGCTGTAGACGTCTATCAGCCGGGCGCCCGCGCCGATCACGGCGGTCGTGCCGTCGAGGCGGATGGAGTTCAGCCGGGACACGTCGACGATGAGCCGCCGGTCGCCGCTGGACCAGCCCGCGTAGGAGTGGCCGCCGCTGCGGATGGCCAGCGGGGTGCGGGTGCGGCGGGCGAAGTCCAGGCAGGTGCGGATGTCGGCGTCGCCGGTGACATAGGCGACGGCGGCCGGACGCAGCCCGTCGAAGCGGGTGTTGTACAGGCGGTGGTCGACCGCGTAGGCGGCGTCCTGCGGGCGGACGAGGTCGCCGTGGAGGGAGTGGGCGAGGGCGGGCCAGTCGGCCTTGACCGGTGCGGGCTTGGTGGTCGGGGCCGCGGGGGTGCCGGTGGCGACGGACGTGCCGGTGCTTCCGCTCGAGGGCTTGGCGTCGCCGGCGTCCTTGCCGGTGCACGCGGTCAGCCATGCGCCGGCCAGGGCCACCCCGCCGGCCCGCAGCGCGGTCCGCCGCTCGACCGCCGGGCGTGGGAATCGGTCCTGCTCAGCCGTCGTGGTGTCCACTGCTGTTTCCCCGCTCTTTCTCACAGGCGCATCGTCGGTAACCGTAGACGCCGAAGCAAGGGTTCCGGTTGCCGAAATTTCTCGCGGCCGCGACGGGTGCACGATCGGGCCGCGAAACGTACGCGGCGGGTCCCCGAAAGGTTTACGACGGGCCCGCGGCGGGGGTGGGGACGGGGGTGGGACGCGGGCGCGCGGCGCCCGCGGTCGAGCGGGACGGGATCGGCTTCCCTCAGCTTCCCTGGTGCTCCTGGGCGTCTCGCCTGGCACGTTCCCTGGCCCTGCGCGCCGGTCCCTTCCAGCCGCACGAGCAGCGGGCGGAGGCGAAGGCGCCGCGTTCGGCGACGGTGGTCCGGTGCTCCCCGGCGGCCTCCTCGGCTGCCGGGGCGGAGTGGCTGCCCGCGTTTCGCACCCCTCCACGGTAACGGGCGTGACGGCGTGCGGAAGACCGTCGTTAGCCGGGTGGCAGCAGGCCGCAGGGCCTGGATTCGGGCCGTACGGCGGGCAGGGACGGACGGGTGATGGTGGCTTCGACGGGAGAGCGTCGGCAGGAGGTGACGAGGGCCACAGCGGTCCTCGCGGTGGTGTGCGCCACGGCGGCCCTCGCGGCCGGCTGTGCGAGCAGCGGGGTCGCGGCCGAGCGCGGGCCGGGCGCGGGCAAGGCGCACGACGTCCCGGCCGGCACGGTGTCGGGCGCCGCGGACGCGCTGGTGCGGGCGGGCAGTTCGCAGGTGAGCACGACGATGCGGATGGCCAGCGGCGGCACCTGGCTGACGATCACCGGTTCCGGCGGCTTCGACTTCGCCCGGCGGCAGGGCGAACTGACGCTGGTGCTGCCGAAGGACGCGGCCGGCGCCGAGGAGCACCGGCCGATCACCGAACTCCTCACCCCTGGCTCCCTGTATATGAAGGACAGGGGCGAGGGCGTCCCCGCGGGCAAGTGGGTGCGGGTGGACACCACCCGGCTCGCCGACGGGAACCTGGTGACCGGCGGCGCCACGGAGCCGCTGGCCGCCGCGGAACTGCTGCGCGGCGCGCAGGACGTGACCTACGTCGGTGAGGAGACGCTGCGCGGGACGAGGGTGCGGCACTACCGCGGCACCACGGACATCGCGCGGGCCGCCCGGGCCGCCGGGCCCGCGGCGCGCGGCGCGCTGGCCGCGGCGGCGAAGGGCTTCACGGTGACCACCGTGCCGTTCGACGCGTGGCTCGACGGCCAGGGGCGGCTGCGCCAGGTCAGCCAGCGGTTCACCTTCAGCGAGGCGGGCAGCAAGCAGGGCGCGGGGCCGGACGTCACCGTGGTCTCCACCACACGGTTCGACGCGTTCGGCACCCGGGTGCCGGTGATCATGCCGCGACCTGCGGACATCTGGACCGGCAAGATCGTTTCTGCTCAGCCGGGATGAGGCCGTGCCGGATCGGGCCCGTGGGAAATGGTCCATCCGTGCCATGCGCCCGCCGCCCCCGGTCCTTACGCTGGTACCGCTCCAGCCGCTTGCCCGCAGCCGCTCACCCCGCGGCCGCCGCGGCGCACAGGACGGGACGAGGAGGTGTGAGCATGGTGCCGGCGCTCCTGGCTTCGGTGCACGGTTCGATGCACGGTTCGGGACACGGATCGGTGCGCGGTTCGGGACACGACGACGACCAGGTCCGGATCGCTCTCGCCGAGATCGAGCTGTGCGGCGAACTGATGATCGCCGCGTCCGCCACGGCCGAGGAACGGCTCAGCCCCGCCCGCATCGACGAAGTGCTGGACGTCGCCCGGGCCGCGGCGCCCACCGCGCACTGACCTCGCGATCCCGGCCCGGGCTCAGGTCCGCAGCAGGCGCGCTATCGCCGCCGTCGCCTCCGCCACCTTCTCGTCGATCTCGGGCCCGCCGCCGACCGCCGCGGCGGCCACGCAGTGGCGCAGGTGCTCCTCCAGCAGCTGCAGCGCGAACGACTGGAGTCCCTTGGTGCTGGCCGAGACCTGGGTGAGGATGTCGATGCAGTAGACGTCTTCCTCGACCATCCGCTGCAGACCGCGGATCTGGCCCTCGATCCGGCGCAGGCGCTTCAGGTGGGACTCTTTGTCGTGACTGTAGCCATGCGGCCCGGCCGGCTTCACAATCTCCCCCGCGACGCTTTCCGTGCTCATCCCGCCTGCCCGCCCTTCCTGTCCCGTTATACCCCCGATGGGTATAGCTTACCGAATCGCTATGATGTGCGAGGCATCCCCCGTCCGGGGGACCTTGCGCCGTGGGCGACACTGGGTGAAGCCGGTTAGCCGTGGCCGGATGATGCGCCTAGCATCAACGAGACCGAATCCCTGCACACCGCATGCACCCCGAGGACCAAACGTGCGCTTTCGTCTGACCCCCAGGGAGACGAGCTTCTACGACATGTTCGCCGCGTCCGCGGACAACATCGTCACTGGTTCGAAGCTTCTGATGGAACTCCTCGGAGCCGATTCGGCCACCAGGACCGAGATCGCGGAGCGGATGCGGGCGGCCGAGCACGCGGGGGACGACGCGACCCACGCGATCTTCCACCAGCTCAACTCCTCCTTCATCACGCCCTTCGACCGTGAGGACATCTACAGCCTCGCCGGCTCCCTCGACGACATCATGGACTACATGGAGGAGGCCGTTGACCTGGTCGTCCTCTACAACGTCGAGGAGCTGCCGAAGGGCGTCGAGCAGCAGATCGAGGTGCTGGCGCGGGCCGCGGAGCTGACCGCGGAGGCGATGCCCAACCTGCGCACGATGTCCAACCTGACCGAGTACTGGATCGAGGTCAACCGCCTGGAGAACCAGGCCGACCAGATCCACCGCCGGCTGCTGGCCCAGCTGTTCAACGGCAAGTACGACGCGATCGAGGTCCTCAAGCTCAAGCAGATCGTGGACGTCCTGGAGGAGGCGGCCGACGCCTTCGAGCACGTGGCCAACACCGTGGAGACCATCGCGGTCAAGGAGTCCTGACCTACGTGGACACCTTCGCCCTGGTCGTGACCATCGCGGTCGCGCTCTTCTTCACCTATACCAACGGCTTCCACGACTCCGCGAACGCGATCGCCACGTCGGTGTCCACCCGGGCGCTCACGCCCAAGTCCGCGCTGGCGATGGCGGCCGTCATGAACCTGCTGGGCGCGTTCCTCGGCCAGGGGGTGGCCGAGACGGTCAGCAAGGGGCTGATCGCGACGCCCAGCGGCAACCACGGCATGGCCGTGCTGTTCGCGGCGCTCGCCGGAGCGGTCGTCTGGAACCTGACCACCTGGTACTTCGGCCTGCCCTCCAGCTCCTCGCACGCGCTGTTCGGCGGGCTGGTCGGCGCGGCCCTGGCCGGCGGCACGGCGGTGCACTGGAACGGTGTCGTCGACAAGGTCATCGTCCCGATGTTCCTGTCGCCGGTCGTCGGCCTGATCGTCGGCTACCTGATCATGATGGCCATCCTCTGGTTCTTCCGCCGCGCCAACCCGGCCAAGGCCAAGCGCGGCTTCCGCCTCGCGCAGACCGTCTCGGCCGCCGCGATGGCGCTGGGCCATGGCCTGCAGGACGCGCAGAAGACCATGGGCGTGGTGGTGCTGGCGCTGGTGATCAACGACCCGTCGCGCGGCTTCGGCATCCCGGTCTGGGTCAAGATCGTGTGCGCGCTGATGATGTCGCTGGGCACCTACGCGGGCGGCTGGCGCATCATGCGCACCCTGGGCCGCCGGATCATCGAGCTGGACCCGCCGCAGGGCTTCGCCGCCGAGACGACCTCGGCCGGCATCCTCTACGCGACCTCGTACCTGTTCAAGGTGCCGGTCTCCACGACCCACGTGATCACCTCGGCGATCATGGGCGTGGGCGCCACGAAGCGGCTGAAGGCGGTCCGCTGGGGCGTCGCCAAGAACATCGTCGGCGGCTGGTTCATCACCATGCCGGCCGCGGGCCTCGTGGCCGCGCTCCTGTTCTGGCTGGTGCAGCTGGCCTTCGGGTGAGCCCACCCCGGCCGTCCCCGGAATCGGCACGTCCCCGGAAACGGGTCAGGCCCCGTCCCCCTCGGAAGGGGGACGGGGCCTGCGCCTTGCGGTGGCACCGCCATGCAGCACCGCACGGCGGCTCTGATCACCCGAAGCGGCCCGAGATGTAGTCCTCGGTGGCCTGCACGGACGGGTTGGAGAAGATGCGCTCGGTCTCGTCGATCTCGATCAGCTTGCCGGGCTGTCCGACGCCCGCCAGGTTGAAGAACGCGGTGCGGTCCGACACGCGGGCGGCCTGCTGCATGTTGTGCGTGACGATCACGATGGTGAACCGGGACTTCAGCTCGCCGATCAGGTCCTCGATGGCGAGGGTGGAGATCGGGTCGAGCGCGGAGCACGGCTCGTCCATCAGCAGCACCTGCGGCTCGACCGCGATGGCGCGGGCGATGCACAGCCGCTGCTGCTGACCGCCGGACAGGCCCGAACCGGGCCGGTTGAGGCGGTCCTTGACCTCGTTCCAGAGGTTGGCGCCCTTGAGGGACTTCTCGACGATCGTGTCGAGCTCGCCCTTCTTGCGGACGCCGTTGAGCTTCAGTCCGGCCGCCACGTTGTCGTAGATCGACATGGTGGGGAACGGGTTGGGGCGCTGGAAGACCATGCCGACCGTGCGGCGCACGGTCACCGGGTCCACGTTGGACGCGTACAGGTTCTCGTCGTCCAGCAGCACCTTGCCCTCGACGCGGCCGCCGGGGGTCACCTCGTGCATGCGGTTCAGGGTGCGCAGGAACGTGGACTTGCCGCAGCCGGACGGGCCGATGAAGGCGGTCACGGAGCGGGGCTCGACGGTCATGGAGATGTCGTCGATGGCGCGGTGGGTGCCGTAGAAAGCGGACAGGCCGCTCACGTCGATTCGCTTGGCCATGGTGGGGATCACTTCTTTTCTGCGAGGTCTGCTGATGGCCGCGTCAGCGACCTGTCTTGGGTGCCTTCCAGCGGGCGATGCCGCGGGCGACGGCGTTCAGGATCATCACGAAGGCGATGAGCACCAGAGCGGCGGCCCACGCGCGGTTGTACGACGGGTCGTTGCCGTTTCCGTACTGCTGGTAGATGTAGTACGGGAGCGACGACTGGGGCCCGCTGAACGGGTTCGTGTTGATCAGGTTGCTGCCGAACACCAGCAGGGCGATCGGCGCGCTCTCGCCCGCGATGCGGGAGATCGCCAGCATGACGCCGGTGGTGATGCCGCCGATGGCCGTGGGGATGACGACCTTGGTGATCGTGCGCCACTTCGGGACGCCGAGCGCCAGGGACGCCTCGCGCAGCTCGTTGGGCACGAGCTTGAGCATCTCCTCGGTGGAGCGCACGACGACGGGCAGCATCAGGATGGCCAGCGCGAGCGAGCCGGCGAAGCCGGAGGCCGGGGCCGAGCCGACGAGCACGAACCACAGCGACAGGATGAACAGACCGGCCACGATCGACGGGACACCGGTCATGACGTCCACGAAGAACGTCACCCACTTCGCCAGCGTGCCCCGGCCGTACTCGACCAGGTAGACCGCGGTCAGGATGCCGATCGGCGCGGCGATCACGGTGGCGATGCCGACCTGCTCCAGGGTGCCGATGATGGCGTGGTAGACGCCGCCGCCGGGCTGGATGGTCAGCACGTTGTTCATCGAGTGGGTCAGGAAGGTGCCGTCCAGCACCTTCACGCCCTTGCTGATGGTGGTCTGCACCAGCGAGTAGAGCGGGATGACCGCGACCACGAAGCTGGACCAGATCAGGCTGGTGGCCACGCGGTCCTTGGCCTGGCGCGTGCCCTCGACGCGGGCGGTGATGGCGTAGGAGCCGAGCACGAACAGCGCCAGGGCGATCAGGCCCCACTGGATGTGGCTGCTCAGGCCGGCGCCGGCGCCGATGGCCGCGCCTATCGCGACGGCACCGACGGCGATGGCCAGCGGACTCCACCGGGGCAGCCGGCGCGAGGACAGCTTGTCGGGGGCGGGGACGCGGGGCGTGGGCTTGGCGTCCGAGGATGCGTGGCTCATGCGTTGGCCCCCGAGTACTCCTTGCGGCGGGCGATGATGAGCCGGGCCGCGCCGTTGACGAGCAGCGTGATGACGAACAGGACGAGGCCGGAGGCGATCAGCGCGTCACGGCCGAACTCGTCGGCCTCGCCGAACTTCGCGACGATGTTCTGCGAGAACGTGCCGCCGACCGGGTCCAGGATGTGCGCGGAGAGCACCGGCGAGGCGGAGAGCACGGTGGCGACCGCCATCGTCTCGCCGAGCGCGCGGCCCAGGCCCAGCATGGAGGCGCTGATGACGCCGGAGCGGGCGAAGGGCAGCACCGACAGCCGGATGACCTCCCAGCGGGTGGCGCCGAGCGCCAGCGCCGCCTCCTGGTGCATCTTGGGCACCTGGTTGATCACTTCGCGGCTGACGTTGGTGATGATCGGAAGGATCATGATCGCCAGCAGGATGCCGACGGTGAACAGCGAGCGGGCCGCCGAGTTGGGGTCCGACTTGTGGAAGATCACGGTCCAGCTGAGGTAGTTGTCCAGCCAGAGGTTCAGGCCCTTGAGGTGCGGCACCAGGAAGAGGGCGCCCCACAGGCCGTAGATGATGCTGGGGACCGCGGCGAGCAGGTCGATGACGTACGCGATGGGGCCGCCGAGGCGGCGCGGCGCGTAGTGCGTGATGAACAGCGCGATCCCGAGCGCGATCGGGACGGCGATCAGCATCGCGATGATCGAGCTGACGACGGTGCCGTAGGCCAGGACCGCGATACCGAAGACCGGCGGGTTCAGGCTCGGCGTCCACTCGAACGTGGTGAGGAAGTTGCCGTGGTCCTTGGAGATGGCGCTGGCCGCGCGGACCGTCAGGAAGACGGCGATCGCGGCCATGACGACGAGCAGCAGGATGCCGGAGCCGCGGGACATCGCGGCGAAGACGCGGTCACCCGCGCGGGTCACGGTGGCCGCCTTGCGCGGTGGCGCGGCGGCAGGGGGGGTTTCGATGGTTGTCATGAAGATTTCTCCGGTCTGGGTGGGGGAGGAGCGCTCCCCCGGCGGCGGTGCACCGGATGTGCGACGGGTCCCGCGCCGTGGAGGCCGCGGGACCCGCCACGTCGGACTAGGAAAGCGTGGAGATGGTGGAGCGGACCTTCGTGGCGATCTCGGTCGGCAGCGGGGCGTAGCCGGCCGAGGACAGCTGCTGCTGGCCGGAGTCGCTGGCGATGTAGTTCAGGAACGACTTGGTCAGCGGCAGGGTGCTGGCCTTGTTGCCCTTGTCGCAGGCGATCTCGTAGGTCACCAGGACGATCGGGTAGGCGTTGTCGGCCTTGGTGGTGTACGCGGCGCTCAGGTCCAGCGCCAGGTCCGAGCCGGTGCCGACGACCTTGGCCTGCGCGATGCCCGCGGAGGCGTTCTGCGTCGTGGCCTCGACCGGCTGCGACGCGCCGGTGGCGATCTTGACGGTCGGGATGCTCTGCGAGGTCGCGTAGGAGAGCTCGAAGTAGCCGATGGAGCCCTCGGTCTGCTTCACCAGCGCGGAGACGCCGGAGGACTTCGCGGCCGCCTGGCCGCCATGGGCGGCCCACGCCTTGGCGTGCTCGTACGGCCAGTCGGCCGCGGCGGCACCGTGCATGTACTTGGTCAGGTTGTCCGTGGTGCCGGAGTCGTCCTGACGGTGCACGGTCTGGATCTTGGTGCTCGGCAGGGTGGCGCTCGGGTTGAGGGCCTTGATCGCCTTGTCGTTCCAGGTGGTGATCTTGCCGTTGAAGATCTTGGCGATCGTGGAGGCGTCGAGCACCAGGTTGTTCACGCCGGGCAGGTTGTAGCCGATGGCGATGGGGCCGCCGACCATCGGGATGTTGATGCCCTGGCCGGTGGCGCAGACCTTCTTGGAGGCCGCGACCTCTTCGGGCTTCAGCGGGGAGTCGGAGCCGGCGAAGGCGTCCGTGCCCTGGTTGAAGTCGATGATGCCCTCGCCGGAGGAGGACGTCTTGTAGTTGATCGTCGCGCCGGAGCAGGCCTGCTGGTAGTTCTTGACCCACGCCTCGATGGCGTTCTGCTGGGCGCTGGAGCCCGAGGCCAGGATCTGGCCCTGGACGCAGGAGATCCCGGACGCGTTGGCGGTGCTGCTGCCCGACGCGCTGCTGCTGCTGCTGGGCGACGACGAGCCGCTGTTGTTGTCCGAACCGCAGCCCGTCAGGAGCAGAGCCCCGGAAATCGCGACCGCGCCGACGGTCAGGGCCTGCAGCCCGCTCTTACGCTGAAGCTTCACCTTCGAGTGTTCCTTCCGAAAGCCCGCCGGTGGACGGCGAAGCAGAGGGTTGTGGTTCTGCATCCACCCGGCGGCACATCGCTCACCGGTACGGCCGAAATTAGGCAGATCAGGTGAAGCGGCCGACGGGAGCGGGTGAACGCGAGGTGAACCTCGTCTATCAGGCTGGTGGCTACGCTCCGGGAAGCCGTACGGAGTGTCGTCCAAGGGACACGTGGGGTTTACGGAAAAGGCCCGATAACGACCGGATCACAGGGCGGTCACGGACATTTCGGGTCGGCGACGGTCGTCAGGGAGCACTCCGCGGCCGCCTCCGTACACCACCGTCAAGGCATCGATCAAGGGTTGTCCGCCCGTGAGCCCGCACCTGAGTCCGCCCCTGAGCCGTCCGGGATCCGCCCGGGATCCGAGCGGGTACGTCCGGGCGATGCCCGGTGGCGGCCCGTCCGGGTCGCCGGAGCGCCCGGCCGGTCGCCGCGCCTCACGCCCCGACCGTCTCCACGAAGGCGTCGACCACCGGGCGGTCCCGGTCGTGGGTGAGCCGGTGCCGGGCCGTCGTGGGCGGCAGCCACACCACCCGGTCCACCTCGTCGTTGGGCGTGAATCCCCCGTCGACCGCCTCGGCGGACCAGTACCGCACCTCCTTCGGGCGGCCCTCGACCAGATACCGGGAGACCGGCAGGGACGCGCCCAGCACGCAGCGCATGCCGGTCTCCTCCTCGGTCTCCCGTACCGCGGCCGCCGCGAAGTCCTCATCACGCTTCAGCTTGCCCTTGGGCAGGCTCCAGTCGTCGTAACGGGGGCGGTGCACCAGAGCGATCTCCACGCCGCCGGCCGGGGCGCGGCGCCACAGCACCGTGCCGGCCGCGCGGACGGTCGTGGCACCCCCGGAGCGCGGGCCGGTCATTCGGCGCGCGCCCCCGGGACGGCGGCCGCGCGGGCCGGCTCAGCCGGCTCGGAGAGCGGGGCCAGGGGCTGCGGCTGGCCGGACTGCCACAGGCGGGAGAAGGCGAACCGGGCGGCCTCCACCTCGTGCCGCTGGTCGGCGTGGAGCACGCCCAGCGCGTACGCGGTCGCCGGCGCTATGCGCGGGGTACGGGCGGCGGCGGCCACCGCGGACGCGGACTCCGCCGCCTCGTGGTGCTGCTGCAGCAGCCGCCCGGCGTCCGCGGTCCGCACCGGGTCGCCGGCCGGTCCCGCGCCGGTCACCTCGGCCGCGTACCGGCTCAGCCGCAGCAGGATGCGCACCTGGTGCCAGGGCGCGTCCTGCAGGTCGGTGGTCAGCTCGGTGCCGAGCGCGGCCTGCACCGCCTCCGCGTTGTACGGGAGCGCCGCCCGGTTCAGCGGCAGCGCGGCGGCCGCGTCGGCCAGGCGCTTGTGGGCCTGCGCGGCCAGCGGCGCGAGCACGACGCCCGCCGGGCCGGCGGCGGCCGCGGTCAGCGGCACGTCGGAGGCGAGTACGGCGACGGCGTCGGCCAGCGCGTGGAAGCGGGAGGAGCCCAGCGCCTGGAGCGTCGCGGAGTGCGCGCGGGTGCGGGCCAGGGTCAACTGCCGCTCCAGCAGGGCGGCGGCGCGGGCCGCGCCCAGCGCGAGGGGGCCGGCGCTCGCCGCGGGGGCCGCGCCGCCGGGGGCCTCGGGGGCGCCGGCCGCGGACAGCCGCCGCAGCGCCTCCAGCAGACGGTCGAGCCGGGCGCTGTACTGCGGCTCGCGGCCCAGCGTCGCCGACAGCCAGCCCAGTTCGGCCCGGAAGGGCTCGGCCCACGCCTCGTCGGTCAGCGGCCCGTACGTGTGCAGGACCCCGGCTATCCGGCGGGCGCTGCCGCGCAGCAGGGTGTCCCACGTGCCGTCGCCCTCGCCGCGCAGCCCCAGGCCGCGCAGGAACGCGGTGGCCTGGCTCTGCAGGTAGCGGGTGAGCGCGTCCGCCGCGGTGCTGTGGTCGGCCGCCGGGACGGCGGCCCCGGGGGCCGCGGAACCGTCCGCACCGCCGGGTGCCGGAGGGGGTACCGCCGGGCTCGCGCCCGACGCTGCCGTGCCGCTGGCCACTGTGATGCTCCCCGTGTCCCCGTCGTCCGCGCGGGTGCGCGCGGTGTGCGTAGCCGGCGTGCCGCCGGAACCGGAGGCGGCGCCGTCGGCGCCCGCTCCGGCGGCCGGTGTGGCCCGGCCTGCTGTCCTGACGTCGATCGCGTTCCACGCTCCCGGCGGTCCGCTCGCGTCCCCCGCCGCCGGGGGCCGCGGCGCCGCGGCGGCCGGGTCGGGGCCCGCGGGAGCCGGGGCCCCGCGGGCGGTCACCGCGCGGACCGCGGCGCCGCCGGTCAGGGGCGGGCGTTCCGCGCCGGGAACGTCACGTCGCTGCTGATGGGCCACGCCGGCGCCTCCGGGCGTCGATGAGCATCTCCTGGACGTTGCGCAGCGGACGACCGTCGGAGTCGGTGCTGTGCCGGGTCCAGTCGCCGTCAGCGGCCAGGTGCCAGGAGGACGTGGTGTCCGACATCCCGGTGTCCAGCAGCTGGTTGAGCGCGGCGCGGTGGCCGGGGTCGGCGACCCTGACCAGCGCCTCGATGCGGCGGTCGAGGTTGCGGTGCATCATGTCGGCGCTGCCGAGCCACACCTCGGGCTCGCCACCGTTGCCGAACACGAACACCCGTGAGTGTTCGAGGAACCTGCCGAGCACGCTGCGCACGCGGATGTTCTCCGACAGGCCGGGGACGCCCGGGCGCAGCGCGCAGATCCCGCGCACCCACACGTCGACCGGCACGCCGGCCTGCGAGGCGCGGTAGAGCGCGTCGATCACGACCTCGTCGACGATCGAGTTGAGCTTCAGCTTCACGGAGGCCGGGCGGCCCGCCTTGTGGTGGGCGATCTCCGCCTTGATCCGGCTGATCAGGCCGTCGCGCAGGCTGCGCGGGGCGACCAGCAGGCGGTTGTAGGCCTCGCGGCGCGAGTAGCCGGACAGCCGGTTGAACAGGTGCGAGAGGTCCGCGCCGACCTGCGGGTCGGCGGTCAGCAGGCCCAGGTCCTCGTAGAGCCGGGCGGTCTTCGGGTGGTAGTTGCCGGTGCCGACGTGGCTGTACCGGCGCAGGGTGTCGCCCTCCTGCCGGACCACCAGCGACAGCTTGCAGTGCGTCTTGAGGCCGACCAGGCCGTACACCACGTGGCAGCCCGCCTCCTCCAGCTTGCGGGCCCACTTGATGTTCGCCTGCTCGTCGAACCTGGCCTTGATCTCGACCAGCACCAGCACCTGCTTGCCGGCCTCGGCGGCGTCGATCAGCGCGTCGACGATCGGCGAGTCGCCGGAGGTCCGGTAGAGGGTCTGCTTGATGGCCAGCACGTCGGGGTCGGCGGCGGCCTGGTCCAGGAACGCCTGCACGGACGTGGAGAACGAGTCGTAGGGGTGGTGCAGCAGCACGTCCCGCTCGCGCAGCGCGGCGAAGATGTCCTGCGGGTGGGCGGACTCGACCTCGGCCAGGTCACGGTGCGTGCCGGCGATGAACTTCTGGTACTTCAGCTCGGGGCGGTCCAGCCCGGCGATGGCGAACAGGCCGGTCAGGTCCAGCGGCCCGGGCAGCGGGTAGACCTCGCCGTGCTTCATCTTCAGCTCGTGCACGAGCAGGTCGAGCACGCGCGGGGCGATGGACTCCTCGACCTCCAGGCGCACCGGCGGCCCGAAGCGGCGCCGCATGAGCTCCTTCTCCAGCGCCTGGAGCAGGTTCTCCGTGTCGTCCTCCTCGACCTCCAGGTCCTCGTTCCGCGTGACACGGAACATGTGGTGGTCGAGTACCTCCATTCCGGGGAACAGCTCGTCCAGGTGCGCGGCGATCACGTCCTCCAGGGGGACGTACCGCTGCGGGCCGGCCTCCAGGAAGCGGGACAGGATCGGCGGCACCTTCACGCGGGCGAAGTGCTCGTGGCCCGACACCGGATTGCGGACCACCACGGCGAGGTTGAGCGACAGGCCGGAGATGTACGGGAAGGGGTGCGCCGGGTCGACGGCCAGCGGCGTCAGCACCGGGAAGATCTGCTGCCGGAACAGCGTGGCCAGCCGGGCCTGCTCCTTGCCGGTCAGCTCCGCCCAGCGGATGACGTGGATGCCCTCCTCGGCGAGCTGCGGCGCCACGTCGTTCTGGAAGCAGGCGGCGTGCCGGGCCATGAGCTCGCGGGAGCGGGTGAGGATCAGGTCCAGCACGTCCCGCGGCTGCAGGCCGGACGCCGAGCGGGTGGCCACGCCGGTGGCCATGCGGCGCTTGAGGCCGGCCACCCGGACCATGAAGAACTCGTCGAGGTTGCTGGCGAATATCGCGAGGAACTTGGCGCGCTCCAGGAGCGGCGTCGCCGGGTCCTCGGCGAGTTCCAGCACGCGCTCGTTGAACGCCAGCCAGCTGCGCTCGCGGTCCAGGAAGCGGTCGGCCGGAAGCTCCTCGCCGAACTCCTCGCTCGCGGCGGCCAGGCTCGCCGGCTCGGGGTCCAGATCCGGTACGACGCGTGGCCGGAACGTGCCGTCCGCCGCGAGCTCGCCCTCGGGTGTCTGGGGCGGGGACTGGACGGGGACACTGGTGTGGTTCGTCTGGGCCATCGGGGAGCCCTCCTCCGGTTCCGGCGCATGGCGCCTGCGGCCGGCGGCCTCCGGTTGGCGCTCAGCCGTCGCTCCATTGTCCCGTGAACCAGCGGGTTTCGGCAGGTCGGGCGGGAGTGCGGGGGTCGGGCCGGCGGGCTGCATCCTGCGATGTTGGCAAGCGAGGTTGAATCGCTGGTAACGAGCGGGTGGCCGTCAGGCAAGCGCGGCACTTCCAGCGAGGTTCCCCCACCGCACCGTCACCGGCGGCTCCCCGTGATCCTGCCCCGTCTTCCGCCGTTCACTTCCGGCCGTGCCCGGTCAGGGTCCCTGCGGCGGCTCCGGCGGCACCCTCGGTGATGCGTGGGCCAAAGCCGGGCCAGGGCCAGTCCAGGGCCAGGGCCGGCCTCGGGCGCGGAATCCCGGCCGGGGATTCCCGTCGGGGAAGGTCAGGACTCCGCGCGGTACATCAGGTCGGTCTCGTGGACGGTGAACCCGAGCCGTTCGTAGACGGCGACCGCGGGCGCGTTGTCGGCGTCGACGTAGAGCATGGCGGTGGGCAGGCCGCGGTCCACGGCCAGGTGGCGCAGGCCGATCGCGGTCAGCGCGCGGCCCAAACCGCCGCCCTGCTCGCCGGGGGCCACGCCGACGACGTAGACCTCGCCCAGCCCCTCGGCGGCGTGGACCTTCGTCCAGTGGAAGCCGGCCAGCTCGTCCCCGCGGACGGCGAGGAAGAAGCCGGCGGGGTCGAACCACGGCTCGGCCTCGCGGTCGGCGAGGTCGCGCAGGGTGAGGCTGCCCTGCTCCGGGTGGTGGGCGAAGGCCGCCGCGTTCACCGCGAGCCAGGCCTGCTCGTCCCGGCCGGGCTCGAAGGTGCGGACGGTGACGCCCTCGGGCAGCCGTGCCTCGGGGAGGTCCGAGGCGGCCGGGTCCAGCGGGCGGCGCATCTGCCGCAGCTCGCGGAAGAGCTTCAGGCCGAGCTGCACCGCCAGGTGCCGGGCCGCGGGGTGGCCGCCGTGCGCCCACACCCGCAGCCGCTTGCCGGTGGCCTCCAGCATCGCCTGGCCCAGCGCCCGGCCGTGGCCGCGCGAGCGGCGGCCGGGGTGGACCAGCAGCTCGCCGGCCGGGGCCTCGACGGGGTCGCTGCCGTCGATCTGCGCGTAGCCGGTGAGCTCGGTGTGCTCCGGGCCCGTCCACAGCAGCAGGTGCCGCACCCCCGCGCGCTCGCCGTGCCGCACCCGCAGCCTGCCCTGCTCGGACACCGCGGGCTGCCCGTCCTCCTCGGCGCCGGCGGCGATCAGCGCGAGCACCTCGTCGGCGGTCGCCTCGGGCAGGACGGTCAGTTCCTCGATGCGCCGGTCGCTCATGCGGAGATCGTACGGCGCGCCCTCCGCACCCGGGCCGCCGCCTGCGCCGGCACCGGGATGATCAGCGCCGATGCGCAGGCCGTGGCGGCCGCGAGCACGAAACCGGGCCAGTAGGCGGTGGCCGAGATGAGCGCCGCCATCAGCGGCGGTACGACGGCCGCGGTGAGGTTCTGGCCGGTGTTGTGGACGCCGAGCGCGCGCCCCGACCAGGCGGGCCCGGCGTGCTCGGCGGTGGAGGTGAACGACAGCCCGTTGGTGCTGGAGGTCAGCGCGATCGCGGCGACCAGCAGCACCGGCGTCAGCGGCGAGGGGAAGGCGGTGGCCACGGCGGTGGTGCCGACCAGTGCCGCGGTCAGCACGGCCAGCTGCCGCATCGGCCGCAGCCGCTCGCCGACCCGGTCCGACCAGCGGCCGACCACGATGCGCGACACCGCGCCCAGCCCCTGGGCGACGGCGATCAGCTGGCCGGCGTGCACGGGCGACCAGCCGCGCACGTCGACGAGCAGGACCAGCGCGAACGCGCCCGCGGTGAACTGCGGAACGACCAGCAGCGCGGCCGAGCCGTGGATCCGCCAGAGCAGGCGCGAGCCGCGGTAGGGGTTGGGCGCGGGCCCGGCCGCGGCCTTCTCCGGCCGGACCGGGTCCGCGGCGAACAGCGCGATGAGGACGGCGATCACCCCGCACACCACGGCCAGGAAACCGAAGGCGCCGCCCAGGCCGTGCGCGTCGGACAGCGGGGGCATCGCGAGCGCGGCCACGCCCATGCCCAGCGGCGTGGACGTCTGCCGGATGCCCATCGCCAGGCCCCGCTCACCGGCGGTGAACCAGCCCATGACGAGCCGGCCGCTGGCCGAGTACACCGAGGCGCCGGCCGCACCGGCCAGCACCAGCACCAGTCCGAGCGCCACCATGCCGTGCACGGCCCAGGCCGCGACGGCCAGCGCGCCGGCCGCCGTGCCGAGCCCGAGCGCGATGACCACCCGCTCGCCCCACCGGTCGGCGGCCGCGCCCCACAGGTAGAGGGCGAGCACCAGGCCCGCGGTCGGGCACGCGACGAGGAGGCCGACCTGGGTCAGGTCCAGGTGCTCCTGGCGGCGCAGCGTGTCCGCGAGGTAGGGGATTCCGTAGACGAAGGCACAGGCCGCGGTCTGCGCGGCGGTGCCCAGGGCCAGCATGATCCAACGGCGCACGGGGCCGGCACCTCCTTGGTAGGTGGTGCCGCCAACTATGTTCCCATGTCGCGTGTTGAGACAGTCTGTTTCGTATCGTGAGACGCCCTGTGGGGCTGTCCGGCCCTAGGGGAGTGGTTCGTCCGGAGGCGGGGTGGGCGCGCCGGGCAGCTGGAGCACGGCGAGCGTCCCGCCGCCGTCGGCGGGCGTCAGGCTCACCTCGCCCCCGGACTGCTGCACGGTCCGCGCCACGATCGACAGCCCGAGCCCGCTGCCGGGCAGGCTCCGCGCCGACGGCGAGCGCCAGAACCGCTCGAACACGTGCGGCAGGTCCTCGGAGGGGATGCCGGGCCCGTGGTCCCGGACGGTCAGCCGCCCGCCGTGCAGCCGCACCTCGATCACCCCGCCGGACGGGCTGAACTTCACCGCGTTGTCCATCAGGTTGACGATCGCCCGCTCCAGGGCGGCCGCCTCACCGCGCACGTACCAGGGCGCCACGTCCGCGACGATCTTCAGGTCGGGTCCGCGCAGCCGCGCCCGGCTCAGCGCCGTCTCCGTCACCTCGTGCAGCGGCACCACCGACAGGACGTGGGACGCGTCCGGCCGGGACAGCTCCTGCAGGTCCCCGATCAGCGCGGCCAGCTCCGTCATCTGCGCCTTCACCGAGGCCAGCAGCGCCTTGCGGTCCTCCGGCGGAATCGCCCTGCCGGTGGCCTCGCTGCGTTCCAGCAGCTCGATGTTGGTCCGCAGCGACGTCAGCGGGGTGCGCAGCTCGTGACCCGCGTCCGCGATGAGCTGCGACTGCCGCTCGCGCGACGACGCCAGGGCCGCCGTCATCGCGTTGAACGACGCGCTGAGGCGGGCGATCTCGTCCTGCCCCTCGACGGGGATCCGCACGTTCAGGTCCTCGGTCCGCGCGATGTGCTCGACGGTGTCCGTCAGCCGGTCCACCGGGCGCAGACCCGCCCGCGCGATCGCCGCGCCCGCGCTCGCCGCGCCGAGCACTCCGAACCCGGCGACGGCGAGGAGCAGCCACGCGAGCCGGTTGAGGGAGTGGTCGATCTCGGTGAGCGGCTGCGCGACGGAGGTCGTGAACCTGACGCCTCCGGCGTGGTCGCGGTACGTGAACACGCGCATCCGTGTCCCGTCCTTGGCCGTCGCCGAGTGAACGGTGTCCCGCTTCTGGCCGTTCGCGACCTGGATGTCCGAGCTGCTGGCCGGGATCGGGGACTTGCCCACCACCGTGCACACGCTGCCGTCGGAGGCGATGAGCTGGACGGTGTAGACGTTCGGTGCCGCCCCCCCGGTGGGCTGGGCGGGGCAGTCGGGGGCCCGGGCGACATCCGACAGCACCTCAGGGTTGGGGCGTACCGCCGTGAGCGACGAGTCGAGCTGCGACGTGAGCTGGCCCCGGGTGATGAACCAGCACGCCAGTGCCGCCGCCGCCACCGCGACGGCGACCGCCGCCGCGGTGAGGAGGGCCAGCCGGGAGCGCAGGGGGAGCCGGTTCACGAATGACCGCCGTCCGGGGCGCGCAGGACGTAGCCCACTCCCCGCACGGTGTGCACGAGGCGCGTCATGCCGCCGGCCTCGGTCTTGCGCCGCAGGTACATCACGTAGACGTCGAGGGAGTTGGACGAGGGCTCGAAGTCGAAGCCCCACACGGCCTTGAGGATCTGCTCGCGGGTGAGGACCTGCCGGGGGTGCGCGAGGAACAGCTCCAGCAGGGTGTACTCGGTGCGGGTGAGCTCGACCGGCTGCCCGTCGCGGGTGACCTCGCGGGTGGTGGTGTCCATCCGCAGGTCGCCGAAGGTCATGACGTGCTCGTCGCCGGCCGGGCCGGCCGCGGTCGCGTAGGAACTGCGCCGCAGCAGGGCCCGGAGCCGGGCCAGCAGCTCGTCGAGTTCGAAGGGCTTGACGAGGTAGTCGTCGGCGCCCGCGTCCAGGCCCGTGACACGGTCGCCGACGGTGTCGCGTGCGGTGAGCATGAGGATCGGGGTGGTCACGCCCGACGAGCGCAGCCGGCGGGCGGTCGTCAGGCCGTCCATGCGCGGCATCAGCACGTCGAGGACGATGGCGTCGGGTGCGTAGGCGTCGACCTGCTCCAGGGCCGCCATGCCGTCCGCGGCCAGGGCCGTGTCGTATCCCTCGAAGGTGAGGCTGCGGCGCAGGGCCTCCCGCACGGCGGGCTCGTCGTCGACGATCAGGATGCGGGCGGGGGCCTCGCCGCTCTCGCCGGGGCTCATGGTCTGCGGTACCTCACTGACGGACATGGCGGTGTGTACGGGAACGGTCTCAGCGTCGCACGGCCGCGGCGCGGCGGCGTGCACTTGGGTGAGGGGTCCGGGCGGCCGGGGTGGCCCGCACCTCCGCCGCACGGCGCAGCGGGGGCAGGCCGGCGGCCAGGGCGAGGGGGAGGTCGACGTCGGCCGGGCCGGTCGCGGCGGCCGGGGCGTGCGGGTGCCACGACACCGCCGCGCCCAGGGCGCGCCGCAGGCGGTTGACGCCGGCGGTGAGGGTGCTGCTCATGGGTTCTCCCAGGTGGTGCGGGTGAGGAGGTCGGGGGGCCGCGCGTGCGGGCGGCGGCGGGGTCAGTTGGTGCCGCCGGCCCGCAGGGTCGCGAGGTCGGCCTTGACCGTGTTGATCGGGATGGCGAAGCCGAGGCCGACGCTGCCGGCGCCGGACGAGCCGCCGCTGCTGGAGGAGTCGGAGTACATCGCGGAGTTGATGCCCACGATCTGGCCGCTCAGGTTGATCAGCGCGCCGCCGGAGTTGCCGGGGTTGAGGGAGGCGTCGGTCTGGATCGCCTTGTAGGTCGTGGTGGAGCTGCCGGTGTCGCCGTTGTACTGGTTGCCGCCGAAGGAGAACGGCCACCGGCCGCTGCCGCTGCTGCCGTCGCCGCCGAACTGCTGGCCCTGGCCCTCGTCGGTGGAGACGGTCACGTCGCGGTTGAGGGCCGAGACGATGCCGCTGGTGACGGTGCCGCTCAGGCCGTCGGGGGAGCCGATGGCCACCACCTGGTCGCCGACGGCGATGCCGGAGGAGTCGCCGAGGACCGCGGCGGGCAGCCCGGAGGCGCCGGTGATCTTGATCAGCGCGAGGTCCTTGCCGGAGTCGGTGCCCACCACGGAGGCGCGCGCCGTCCTGCCGTTGCTGTACGTGACGCTGACGGTGTCGGCGCCCGCGATGACGTGGTTGTTGGTGACGACCTGGCCGTCGGAGGTGACGATCACGCCCGCGCCGGTGGACTTGCCGCCGCTGGACGTGGCGTTGATCTCCACGACGCTGGGACTGACCGCCTTGGCCACCCCGGCCACGCTGCCGTCGATCGCCGAGGCGTTGATCGCGGTCGCGGGGGAGGCGGTGGTGGTGTGGTCGGTCGCGTTCCCGATGAGGGCGCCGGCGCCGCCGCCGATGACGCCCGCGGCCAGGGCGACCGCCGCGAAGAGCAGGGCGGGCTTGCGGAGCCGGCGCCGCCGGTGCGGAGCCGGTCCGCCGGCCGCGCCCCCGTACCCAGGGCCGTACGGGGGCGCGGGCGGGAAGCCGCCGGAGGCGTCCCCGCCGCCGGGCGCGTCGGGACCGGCGGTGTGGGAGGCCACGACCTCGGACGGGACGACCCGGTCGTCCCCGAAGGCCGGCGGCTCGTACGGGGTGGTCGCGTGGACCTGCGGCCCGGGGTAGCCGTACACCGGGCCCTGCGGGCCCTGCGGGAGCGGGGGCTGCTGGTCGTACGGGTGGGGTTCGCCGTTGCGGCTGCTCTCGGTCATGTCCATCAATGTGCGCTCGGACCATGAGAGGTTCCTGAGTACACGCTGAGAAGCCCGACAGAAGTAGGTATGCCCGATATAAGGACCGACGGCGGCGGCCGTCCCCGCTCTTTATTCGGGCCCAACACCCGGGTCGTTCAGGGGAGTTGCGGGGAGGGGGCGCCGAGGGCCCGCCGGACCCCCGAACGGCTCAGTGGCAGCCGCAGGAGGCGCGGACCACCAGCCGGGACGGGAACTGGCGCAGCCGCTCCCGCCGCGATCCCGGCACCCGCAGGGAGTCGTCCAGCACCGCGTCCACCGCGGCCCGGGCCATCGCCTGCCGGTCCGAGGCGACCGTGGTCAGCGGCGGGTCGGACAGCGCCGCCTCCTTCACGTCGTCGAAGCCGGCCACCGCCAGCTGCCCCGGCACGTCGATCCGCAGCTCGCGGGCCGCCCGCAGCACGCCTATGGCCTGGTCGTCGGTGGCGCAGAAGATGGCCGGCGGCCGGTCGGGGCCGGACAGCAGGTCCAGCGCGACCCGGTAGGCGTCGTAGCGGTTGTACGGGGCCTGGAAAAGCCGGCCCTCGACGGGCCGGCCGGCTTCCTGCATGGCGCGCTGCCAGCCGACCACGTGATCGTGCACCGGGTCACCGACGACGGGGGTGATCTCGGTGCCGCCCAGGCACGCCACGTACGGGTGGCCGTGCTCCAGCAGGTGCCGGGTGGCGAGCTGCGCGCCGCCGATGTCGTCGGTGACCACCGCGACGTCGTCGATGGCCTCGGGCCGCTCGTGCAGCAGCACCACGCGGGCGTCCCACGCGTCGATCTCTATGGCCGCGTTCTCGCTGGGGCCCTGGCTGATCAGGATCAGGCCGGAGACCCGCATGCCCAGGAACGCCCGCAGGTAGTGCACCTCGCGGTCGTCGAGGTAGTCGGAGTTGCCGACCAGCACCATCTTCCCGCGCTCGGACGCGGCCTGTTCGACGGCGTGTGCCATCTCCGCGAAGAACGGCTGCCGGGCGTCCGGCACGATCAGGCCGATCAGGTCCGTGCGGCGGCTGGCCATGGCCTGCGCCACCCGGTCCGGGCGGTAGCCGAGCTGCTTGATGGCCGCGAGCACGCGCTCGCGGGTGGCCGGGGCTACCGGCCGGGGTCCGTTGTTGATGACGTAGCTGACGACCGCGGTCGAGGTCCCCGCCAGCCTGGCCACATCGTCACGCGTCACCTTGGGCACGTCGCGCAGTCTACGCGTGTCTATCCGGCCGTTACATGGGTCGTCATACCGGTCATACCGTCTGCTCGGCCGAGGAACTCCGCGCGGTGGCCCCGTCCCTGCCGCGGCCCTGCGCGGCCTCGCTGCGCGCGGCCTCCTCGGCGGCCCGCTCGACCTTCTCCGGCGTCACGAACCGGTAGCCGACGTTGCGCACGGTGCCGATCAGCGACTCGTGCTCCACGCCGAGCTTGGCGCGCAGCCGCCGCACGTGGACGTCGACGGTGCGGGTGCCGCCGAAGTAGTCGTAGCCCCAGACCTCCTGGAGGAGCTGGGCGCGGGTGAAGACGCGGCCCGGGTGCTGCGCGAGGTACTTCAGCAGCTCGAACTCCTTGAAGGTCAGGTCGAGCACCCGGCCCTTGAGTTTCGCGCTGTACGTCGCCTCGTCCACCGACAGGTCGCCGTTGCGGATCTCCATCGGGCTGTCGTCCGCGGTGATCTGCTGGCGGCCGGTCGCCAGCCGCAGCCGGGCCTCGACCTCGGCCGGGCCCGCGGTGTCCAGCAGCACGTCGTCGATGCCCCAGTCCGCGGTGACCGCGGCCAGCCCGCCCTCGGTGACGACGAGCATCAGGGGGCAGCCGGGGCCGGTGGAGCGCAGCAGCTGGCACAGGCTGCGCACCTGCGGCAGGTCGCGGCGGCCGTCGATGAGGATGACGTCGGCGCCGGGGGTGTCCACCAGGGCCGGGCCCTCGGCCGGGGCCACCCGCACGCTGTGCAGCAGCAACCCGAGCGCGGGCAGGACCTCGGTCGACGGCTGGAGGGCGTTGGTCAGAAGGAGGAGTGAACTCACCTGGCGCTCCCGTCGGTCGTCCGGACATGACACGGCGTGCTGCCTCGCGGTGCGCTGCGCACCGCCTGGTCGAGCTGGTCGTGCTGGCTCAAAACCGAACCCTCCTCGGGCCTGCGAGGACGACGTACCTCGTGCGGAAAGCACGAAAGGACCCGGGGGCGACATTGCCCAGGTCCTCTGCCAGGCAACAATAGCCCACATGGAACGCCCTGCCGAGACCGAGGACATGCGTGTGCGTGTCGAACCGACCGCATCGAGTGCCCGGCGGACCGTTCTGTTGACGTCCGACGGCGTCCCGATCGAGGCCGCCCACCTGCCCGCGGCGCACGGATCCGGCCGCCTCGCGATCGTGATCGCGCACGGCTTCACCGGCGCGCTGGAGCGGCCCGCGGTGCGCCGTGCGGCCCGGGAACTGAGCAGGTTCGGCGGGGTGGTGACGTTCTCCTTCCGCGGCCACGGCGGCTCCGGCGGCCGCTCCACCGTCGGCGACCTGGAGGTGCTCGACCTGGCGGCGGTCGTCGCCTGGGCGCGCGGCCTGGGATACGAGCGGGTCGCCACCGTCGGCTTCTCCATGGGCGGTTCCGTGGTGCTGCGGCACGCGGGACTCCCCGGCACGCGGGACGCGACGGGCGCCGGTGACACGACGGGTGCCGGGGTCTCCGGAGGGGCTGGGGACGCCGGTGACGGGTACGGCGTGGCCGCGGTGGTCTCGGTCAGCTCGCCGGCCCGCTGGTACTACCGCGGCACCGCGCCGATGCGCCGCGTGCACTGGGTGGTGATGCGGCCGGTCGGCCGGCTGGTGTCCCGGTTCGGCCTCAAGACCCGGATCCACCCCGAGGACTGGAATCCGGTGCCCGTCTCCCCGGTGGAGGCGGTGCCGTTCATCGCGCCCACGCCGCTGCTCATCGTGCACGGCGACCGCGACACGTACTTCCCCCTCGACCACCCGCTGTCCCTGGCCGCGGCCGCGGGGGAGGACGGCGCCGAGCTGTGGATCGAGCGCGGGTTCGGCCACGCCGAGAACGCCGCGGACGACGCGCTGCTGGCCCGCATCGGCGCCTGGCTGACCTCCCGCGTTCCCTCCGCGTGAGACCGACGGGCCATGATGGACCCCGGTACGACCTGAAGACGACGAACGGAAAGCGTGATGGCTGCACCTGACACGGCCCCCGGGCGCCTGGCGGCGGGCACGATCCGCTACTGGGCCGCCGCGAAGGCCGCCGCCGGCACGGCCGAGGAGCCGTACGAGGCCGCCACCCTGGCCGGCGCGCTCGCCGCCGCCCGTGAACTCCACGCAGGTGAGCCGGAGTTCGGCCGCGTACTGCAGCGCTGCTCCTTCCTCGTCGACGGCACGGCGGTCGGCACCCGCGACCACGCGTCGGTGTCCCTGCACGACGGCGCGACCGTGGAGGTCCTGCCGCCCTTCGCCGGAGGTGCCCGATGACCACTCCCGGTGACGGCGAGCCCTACCGCCCCGGCGGCGCCCCCGACACCCCGGACGCCTCGGGCTTCCCGCCGCCCCCGGCGGCGCCCCCGGCGCCGGGCCACGCCCACGGCCACCCGCACGACGGGCAGGCCGGCGGCCACGGCATCGAGGGCCGCATCGTCGGCCACGGCTCCGACGGCTTCGGGACGCCCTCCGGCCCGCCCGGTTACGGGACGTCCGCCCCGTACGCGACCCCCGCCGACTACGGGACCCCCGGTTACGGCGCCCCCGCCGACTTCGCCGCCGGCGCGTCCTCCCAGCCCGGTTACGGGACCGACCCCGGTTACGGGACCGGCGCCGGCTACGGGACCGACCCTGGTTACGGGACGGCCCCCGGCTACGGGACCGACCCCAGCTACGGGTACGGCAACGACCCTGCCTACGGGTCCGGCGCCGGGTACGGCACCGACCACGGCTTCCCCGCCGCGCAGGCCGACACCGGCACGTACGTGCCGGAGCCGCTGGCCGGGCAGATGCCCGCGGAGGCGGACCCCGGCGCCGCGTTCGGCCTCCCGTCGTCCGGCGGCGCGTGGGGCGGCAACGCCCCCGCGCAGGACGGCTACCAGGGACCGGCGGGCGTCGACGGCTGGGGGCAGACACCGCAGGCCGCGCAGCCGTGGGAGCACGCCGCGGCGGCGGACGCGCACCCCGGCCACGGGCCGGCGCAGCCGCAGTCGCCGCAGCAGCAGTGGTCCCCGCCGCACGCCTACGCCGGCGGTCAGGATCCGCAGGCCCCCGGCCGGCCCTTCGGCCCCGCGTACGGCACCGCCGCCGCCTTCGGGGGCGGCGTCGAGCAGACCGCGGTGCTGCCGGTCATCGACGAGGAGCCGTCCGCGTCCGAGCCCGCCGCGCCGGTGCGGACGGGGTCGCCGATCATCCCGCCGGGGATCCAGCCCGCCGCGCTCACCGCCGCGCTCGGCCTGCTCATGGCGGGCGGCGCGGCCCTCGGCAAGCCCGGCCTCGCGCTGGTCCTGGTGGTGCTGGAGGCGGTGACCGCGGCCGGCTGGTTCCGGCTGAACGGCATGTGGCCGGCCCGCCAGGGCATCGTGCTGGCGTTCCTGGCCGGCGTCACCGCGGACATCGCGCTGCTCGCGGCCGGCGGCGGCCACAACGCGGAGGTGCTGCTCGGCACGCTCGGGGTGTGGCTGCCGCTCGTGCTCGTGCTGCAACTGCGCCACCACGGCTCCGCCGACGAGCGGCTGTCGTCGCTGACGGCGACGTCGGCCTCGACGCTGCTGACCGTCGTCGCCGCGGGCTATCTGGCCACCGCGGCGTCCGGCGCGGGCAGCGACCCGGTGGTGGTCGGCGCGATCGCGGTGGCCGCGGCCACACTGGTCCGCGCGGTCCGGGTGCCGGGCGGCGAGGCCGTGTCGCTCGCGCTGTCGGTACTGGTGGCCCTGGTCACCGGTCTGGTCACCGGTCCCGCGACGGGGCTCGGCGCCCCCCACGGCGTGCTGCTCGCGGCCGCGTCCGGTGCCTGCGCGCTGGTGGGCCTGCGGGTCGCCAGCTACGACTTCCCGTCGCGTTTCGTGCACTTCACCGCGGGCGTCGCGTTGCCGCTGACGGCCGCTGCCCCCGTGGTGTACCTGCTCGGGAACGCCCTCCACTGAGGGTCCGTCCGGTCGCGAGGGGCCCTCGGCGGGGCCTTCGACGGGGCCCTCGCCCCGGGCATCGTCCCAGGTGGCCCGGGTCCGGCCCGGGATCACGGTTGGGTCCGATCTTCATACGATCGGGAACCACTGGCCCCCCGCCGTCCGTCAGGCGTTAGCGGAGGGGCAGTACGCCGTGCGGGACCCCCCGTGCGGCGCGGCCGCGAGGACGGGCGGATCCCGGCCCGCGGCGAACCGGCACGGACAGCGGGGAGCACCGACGCATGCGAGTGGCGCGAATAGTCCTGATCGTCGTGGTCGTCCTCGGCGGTCTGTTCGTCGCGGCGGACCGGATCACCGTGTCGGTGGCCCAGCACAAGGCCGCGGAGCGCGCGCAGGTCACCGAGAACCTGACCGAGCGGCCCAAGGTGACCATCACCGGCTTCCCGTTCCTCACCCAGGTGGTCTCGGGGAAGCTGGACGACGTGAAGGTCAGCGCGGACGGCATCGCCGCGACCGACGGCAGCCAGTCGCTGCGCATCGACACCTTCCGCGCCGACCTGTACGGCGTGAAGCTGTCCAACGGCTTCAGCCACGCGGTCGCCGACTCCGCGGACGGCCAGGCGTTCATCACCTACGCCGACCTGTCCAAGGCCGCGCCCGCGGGCATCAAGGTCTCCTACGCCGGGGCGTCGTCGTCCGGCACGCCCCGGGTCAGGCTCACCGGCTCGTTCCTGGGCGCCCACCTGAGCGTGCTCAGCGACGTGATCCTGAAGGGCGACACGATCGGGCTGCACGCCGAGGGGCTGCCGAAGGAACTGACCGCGCTCGGCCTGGAGGGCAAGGTGCGGGCGCAGATCGACTTCACCCGGCAGGTGTCCCACCTGCCGGCCAACCTCCAGCTGACGTCGGTGACCACCACGCCCGACGGCATGTCGGTGCAGGTCGGCGGCAAGGGCGTCGTCCTCGCCAACTGAGGAACTTCTCGCCGACTGAGACAGCCGCGTCCGCAAGGCGGCCGACACCGACGGTCCGGGCCCCCTCGAACGCGCGCGCGACCGCCCGCCGGGGCGTTCCGGGGGTTCCGGAGGCTCCACGGAAACCGCGTGTTCCGCCATACGGACAATCTTGTCTCGGCATACGACATGGCGGTGACACCCGGCGGTTCATTTCCCTACGATCGGGACTCATGAAGCGACAGGCGGATCTCACGAAGCGGCGGGCAGTCGACCTGTGCCGCGTCGCCGCCATGCTCTGTCGCATGCCCTAGGGGCAGCAGCTCTCCTCGCCGCAGCGGGCCCACGGGCCCCGGCGTCTCCTGCCAGCCCCCTGCTCCGCGTGCCCACCGGCACACCCCAGCGCGCCCTCGCGCATCCCGCAGCCCGCGCCACCGCACATCCGTACTGCCCCGGAGGAGATCAGCATGAGCCGCAGTGACGTCCTGGTGGACGCCGACTGGGTCGAGGCCCACATCGACGACCCGAAGGTGGTCATCGTCGAGGTCGACGAGGACACCTCGGCCTACGACAAGAACCACATCAAGAACGCCGTCCGCATCGACTGGAAGAAGGACCTGCAGGACCCCGTCCGCCGCGACTTCGTCGACCAGGCCGGCTTCGAGGCGCTGCTGTCCGCGAAGGGCATCGCCAACGACGACACCGTGGTGCTCTACGGCGGCAACAACAACTGGTTCGCCTCGTACGCCTACTGGTACTTCAAGCTCTACGGCCACGACAGCGTCAAGCTGCTCGACGGCGGCCGCAAGAAGTGGGAGCTGGACTCCCGCGACCTGGTCGCCGCCGTGCCGGAGCGCGCCGCGACCGCGTACCAGGCCAAGGCCCAGAACACCGCGATCCGCGCGTTCCGTGACGACGTGGTCGCCGCGATCGGCGACCTGAACCTGGTCGACGTGCGCTCGCCCGACGAGTTCTCGGGCAAGCTGCTCGCCCCCGCCCACCTGCCGCAGGAGCAGTCGCAGCGCCCCGGCCACGTGCCCAGCGCCCGCAACATCCCGTGGTCGAAGAACGCCAACGACGACGGCACCTTCAAGTCCGACGAGGAGCTCGTGCAGCTCTACAAGGACGAGAACGTCGACCTGGCCAAGGACACCATCGCGTACTGCCGGATCGGCGAGCGCTCCGCGCTCACCTGGTTCGTGCTGCACGAGCTGCTCGAGGTCTCCAACGTCAAGAACTACGACGGCTCGTGGACCGAGTACGGCTCGCTCGTGGGTGTCCCGATCGAGCTCGGCGCCAACTGACCCGACCGACTGAGGCGAGGACTGAACCCTATGTGTGGAGCGAAGGCCGGCGGCCCTGACCTGGCAGGAGTGGACGTGGCGAACGAGACGATCATCCAGGGGTCGGTGACCCGCGACGGCGAGCCGGTCAGCGGCTACGTGCGGCTGCTGGACGGCGGCGGCGAGTTCACCGCCGAGGTGCCCACCTCGGCGACCGGGCAGTTCCGCTTCTTCGCGGCGCCCGGCACCTGGACGCTGCGCGCGCTCGTCCCGGGCGCCACGGTGGACCGCACCGTCGTTGCCCAGCAGGGCGCGGCGGCCGAGGTCGCCATCGCGGTCTGACGCCCGCGGGGCCCCGTCCGGCCCCCGGCTCCACCGCGGTGAGAACACGGAGGGCCGCACCCCGCGCAAGGGGGTGCGGCCCTCCGCGTTACCGGTTCCGGTCTCCGGCCGCCGGACGTACCTTTGAAGTGTGTACTCGCGCCGTCGTCACTGGTACTTCGCCATGATGGGCACTTGCGTGGTGCTCTTCATCATGGCGTGGGCAGTGGTGCGCCTGTGGTCCGTTCCGGCGGCCATCGCGATGTGCCTGGTCGCCATGGTCATCCCCCCGGTCGCCGCCATCGTGGCCAACCGGCGCGGTCCCGAGGACCGCTGGTTCGACGAGCCCGACGGCGACTCCGGCGACCCGGAGTCCGACGCCTGGTGGGCCGAGCTGGACGGGAAGGGCCCCAAGGACCCCAAGGACGGCAAGGACGGCAAGGACCATCCGGACGGCAGGCCGTCGCCACGGCGCCGTCCCGAGCAGGGTCCCCCGTAGACCGGCGCGCCCCGCAACTCCTCAGCAGCCTCAGTAGACGAGTGCCCGCACGCCCTCGGGCATGATCTCGCTGACGAAGACCTGTGCGCCCGCGATCCGGACGCCCTCGATCACGTCCCGCTCGGAGATGTCGCGGCGCGCGGCGCACTGGGTGCACAACGTGACCCGGCCGCCCTCCAGCACCGACGCCAGCAGTTCGTCCATCGGGGCGGCGTGCGGCAGTTCGAACTCCGCGGCCCTGCCCGGCAGGGCGAACCACGCCGACTCGCCCGTCAGCCACAGCGAGACCTCCACGCCGCTGGCCACCGCGACGCCGGCCACGGTGAACGCCTGGGAGCAGCGCTCGGGTGCGTCCGCCCCTGCCGTCACTTTGATCACAAGCTTATTCGCCATGGCCTCAGCCTAAGCGGTGGTATAACTCTGCATCTGCGCGATCACGCGCATCACCGCTTGTCAGCCCGGGGGGGCTTGAGATGGTCGACGACGGGTACCCGTCTGTCTTTCGACGCCGAACTCGCGTACGTGCGGCGGCTGGGGCGCCGGAGGCGCCTGCCGCGCCGGGTGCGTCCGGCACCCGCTGTCCGCTGAGGCACGCCGCCGCGACGGACCGGCCCGCTCCCCACTGAGCCGGCCGGCGGCGGCCGCTCCGTCACGGGCCCGCGTCGCCTCCTCTCCACGCTCCGCCTTCTCCCGGCCGCCCTCGGGCGCGCCTCCGTACGACCGTTGCCCCGGGCGACGGCACCCCGCTCTTCTGTTCACACGTACGTGTCGCCGGCCCGCCACGGGCCGCAGCCGGCCGTGCCTCCCGCTTTCCGGAGAACCCCTTGTCCCAGGACACCCCCGTGCCCGAACCCGGGCCCGACCCCGTGCCCGAACCCGGCGCCGACCCCGTGCCCGAACCCGTGTCAGAACCCGCGCCTGGAACGGTGCCGCAGCCGGAGCCCCACTCCGAGGCCGTCTCCGAGCTCGCCTCCGAGCCGGTCGCCGGGCCGGGCTCTGAGCCCGTGCCCGTCCGGCCGCGGCGTGGCGGCCGCACCACGCTGCTGATCGCGAGTGCCGCGGTGCTCGGCGTTCTTGCCGGCGGCGGGCTCGGCTACCGCATCCAGCAGCAGCGCACGCCCACACCGTTGCCGCCGCTGACCGGTTCCGTGCTCGCCCAGCCCAAGGGCGCCGGGGTCGCGCCCAAGGAGCTGCCCGTCTCCCAGGACCGTGCCGCGATCTACGACGGCGACCTGCTGAAGCTGCTCAGCCCCACGCCGAAGGGAGCCAAGGAGCTCGGGCGTGACTGGGAGTCGCTGGCCGATTACAGCGACCGCTACGAAAAGCCCGCCGGCGCCTTCGAGGACTTCGCGGCCAACGACTTCCGGCGGGCCGCGGTCGCCACGTGGAGCCAGAGCCGCACCACCGTGGTCGCGATCGAGCTGGTGCAGTTCCGCGACGACGCGGCGCCGTACACGCCCGGCTGGCTCAGCGGCCAGGAGCTCGACCGCGACGACGACAAGGAGCTCGCGGACAGCGTGGACCTCCCCGGCACGATGGACGGCAAGGTCTGGGCCTCGGGCCTGCCGCACCACGAATCCGGCTACGTGGACTCGTACTACGCGAGCGGCCTGGCCAGGGTCGGCGACATCGTCGTCGAGGTCACGTGCTTCTCCGCCAAGCCCGTCAAGGCGGCCACCGTCGCCGCCCTCGCGACCAAGCAACTGGAGCGGCTGTGACCGAGGAGAACATCCCGCCCGTGCCCGTGCCCGTGCCCGTGTCCGTGCCCGCCGAAGAGCCGACGCCGACGCCCACGCCCGTGCCCGACGTCGCGGGAGTGTGGCCCTCCGAGCCGCCGCAGGCGCCGGCTCCCGGGGCGCCGCGCGGACGGCGCCGCCTCGCCCTGGGCACGGCCGCCGCCCTCGTGGCGGTCGCCGCCGCCGGCGGCGTCGGGTACACCGTGCTGCACCACGGCGGCTCCGGCGCCGCCGAGGCCGCCCCGAGCACGGCCGCCACGCCGTGGAAGGAGCCGGCCCCGAGCGTCACCAAGGCGTTCGGCGCGCGGTCGGGCGGCAGCCACTACGGCAGCCTGGCCCTGCTGCTCCTGCCCGTCCCCGACAACTACGGGCCCGGTCCGGACGTCGACGCGTTCGGCAACGACGTCGTGCTCGACGCGCACCAGGCCCAGGACCTCGTCAAGGGTGACGTGACGGACCTGCCCGCCAAGGAGCGCAAGGCGATCCAGGCGGACGTCGACGCGTTGCGCATCGAGGGCGCGGGCCTGCGCACCTACACCCAGCACGACAACCAGCTGGTGATCCAGATGGAGATCGTGCAGATGAAGAACAAGGACGGGGCGCGCGCCGAGACCCGGTTCTTCACCTCCTTCACCAAGGCGCTGGGCGTGTTCCGCAGCGGCCCGAAGATCTCCGGGCACCCGCAGGCCACCTGCGTCCTGCCGCCCAAGGAGCACCACGCCGCGTTGGAGGAGATGTACTGCCAAGCCACCGAGGGGGACCTGATGGTCAAGATGACGGCCAGCGGCACCCTGCCGCTGGAGAAGGCCGAGGCGGCCGACCTGCTGCACAAGCAGCTCGACCGTGTCCGGGACCCGGGGCAGGCGGTCTGATGAGCGACATCACCTCCGAGATCGCGCCATCCGAGTCGGCACTCCCGACCGCAGCACCGCCCGCGACCGAAGCACCGCCCGCGCCCGAAGCAGTGCCCGCGCCCGAGACGGCACCTCTGGCCGAGACGGCGGCTCTGGCCGAGACGGCGCTCCTCACGGAGCCGCCGGCCGCGCCGCTGCCCGAGGTCGTCGTGCCGCGGGCGCCGCGGCGCGGGCTGCGGGCGGCGATCCGCTGGACCGCGGCCGTCCTGGTGTTCGCGGCGCTCGGCGGCGCGACCGCGTACGCCGTCACCCGGCCCGAGCGGACCCGCATCCCCGGCCTCCACACGCCCGACGACGGCCGGTGGACGTACCCGCCGCTGGCGCTGCCCGAGCTGCCCGCGGGCAAGCCGCGGCCGTTCGCCGACGCCAACCCCGGCCACCACCACTACACCGACGTGCGGTCGCTGCTGCTGCCCGCGCCCGTCGGCGGGACGGCCGATCCGGCCGTCCCCGGCCCGGCCGGCTGGCTGCCGCAGGACTCCTACCTGGGACTGTTCAAGGCCTATGACGACTACCTGCGCAAGACGGAGGGCGCCGAGCTGCGCGAGCAGGGCCTGCGGCACATCGCCGCCCGCTCCTTCACCACGCCCGACGGCACGCGCACCGACATCTACCTGCTGCAGTTCCTCAGCGGGGGGTTCGCCGACATCTACGCGCCGAACCTGGGCGCACAGCGGCTGAAGGTCGCGCCCGACGCGGCCACGGACAAGAGCGTGGCCTCCCCGGCGGTCCCCGCCGACGTGACGGTCGACGCCTCCGCCGAGTCGCCGCCGTACGGGGAATCCGCGACCCGGTACGCGTTCCTGCGCGCCGGGGACGTGATCGCGCTGGTGGTGCAGACCCGCAAGGGCTCGGTCGCCGAGGTGCCGTTCCGCCAGACCGTCCGCCTCCAGGCCCAGCTGCTGGGCTGACGGCGGCCACCGGCGGGGGCCGGCCCGCGAGCCCGCGGTTCGGCCCCCGCCCCCGCCCCCGCACCCCTCGCCGGCAACGGCCCGGGCCACACGTCACGCTCACGCGGCCTGCCCGCGCCGGGGGCGGGGGCGCGGACTAGACTCGTGGGCGGCCCTGACCGCCCGCCCGTCCGAGGAGCACGCACCGTGCACATCGAGTACTACTACGACGCTCTGCTCATCCTGATCTGCGTGGCCATCGCGGCGTTCGCGTTCTACGCGGTGAAGAAGCTCTACCAGGGCCAGCGCTGACATGATCGAGATCCCCTCGGACCTGCACCCCGAACTGGTCCCGCTGGCGTTCCTGCTGGGCAGCTGGACGGGCGCGGGCGTGCACGACTTCCCCGGCGCCGAGAAGTGCAACTTCGGGCAGGAGGTCACCTTCACCCACGACGGCCGGCCGTTCCTGGAGTACGTCTCGCACACGTGGGTGCTCGACGAGGACGGCAAGAAGGTCCGCCCGCTGGAGTCGGAGAGCGGCTACTGGCGGATCGACGCCGAACGCAAGGTGGACGTCACCACCACGCGTGACGAGGGCGTCGTCGAGATCTGGACCGGTGAGCTGGCCCAGGACAAGCCGCAGATCGACCTGGTCACCGACGCGGTGGCGCGGCTGCCGCAGTCCTCGGAGTACAGCGGCGGCAAGCGGCTGTACGGGTACGTCAACGGCGACCTGATGTGGGTGGGCGAGAAGGCCACGCCCGCGGTGCCGCTGCGCGCGTACATGTCGGCGCACCTGAAGAAGGTCGTGGACCCGCGGGAGTGGGCCGCCGACCTCAAGGACCTGCCGGACGACGGCATCGCGTTCTTCAAGTAGCCGCCGGCCTCCGTGACGGAGGACCGCGCCCGGGGCCCGCGCCTTCGCGCGGGCCCGGCCCCTTTCCTGGCGTGCCCGGCTCTTTCCGGGCGGCCCCCGCCCGTTACCCCGTGCCTACACTGGCCGTGTGGCGAGCACCGACTGGAAGAGCGATCTGCGGCAGCGCGGCTACCGGCTGACCCCGCAGCGCCAGCTTGTCCTGGAGGCCGTCGGCCACCTGGAGCACGCGACGCCCGACGGCATCCTGTGCGAGGTCCGCAAGACCGCCTCCGGGGTGAACATCTCCACCGTCTACCGCACCCTGGAACTGCTGGAGGAGCTGGGCCTGGTCAGCCACGCCCACCTCGGCCACGGCGCCCCCACCTACCACCTGGCCGACCGGCACGACCACATGCACCTGGTCTGCCGCGACTGCGACTCGGTGACGGAGGCGGCCGTGGAACTGGCCGCACCCCTCAAGGAGCAGCTGCGCGAGCAGTTCGGCTTCGAGACGGACATGAAGCACTTCGCGATCTTCGGCCGCTGCCGGGACTGCTCCCGCAAGGCGGGTACCGGGCCGGAGTGACCGCGGGTCCCGCGGGACGGGACGCGGGACGGACCGCGGGAAGCCGGAGCCGTCATCCTCACGGGGGCCGGCCGGTCGTACGCTTGACGGCATGATGAAGAGCCCTTTGCTGTCGCTGCCCGGCGCCGTCCCCGCAGAAGGCCCTGACGAGGGCGTCGCCGCCCACTACGGCGACCTGTTCCGCGAGCAACGCGCCCTCGCCGACGGCACCGGGTTCGTGGACCTCTCCCACCGCGGTGTCGTGACGGTCACCGGTGCGGACCGCCTGTCGTGGCTGCACCTGCTGCTCACCCAGCACGTCGAGCAGCTGGCGCCCAACGTGGCCACCGAGGCGCTGATCCTCTCCGCCCACGGCCACATCGAGCACGCCCTGTACCTGGTGGACGACGGCGCCACGACCTGGATGCACGTGGAACCCGGCACCCAGGAGGCGCTGCTGGCCTACCTGGAGAGCATGAAGTTCTTCTACCGGGTGGAGACCGCGGACGTCACCGACCAGTACGCCGTGGAACACCTGCCCGCCGGGTCGATCGTGCAGATCCCCTCGGAATGGGCGGTCCGCGAGACCCCGTACGGCAGGGACGTCTTCGTCCCCCGCGACCGCCTGGAGGAGTGGGCCGCGCGGTCCGGCCCGGCGATCGGGGTGCTGGCGTACGAGGCGCTGCGGATCGAGGCGCACCGCCCGCGTCTGGGCCTGGAGACCGACCACCGCACCATCCCGCACGAGTTGGGCTGGCTGGACACGGCCGTGCACCTGAACAAGGGCTGCTACCGCGGGCAGGAGACGGTGGCCCGCGTGCACAACCTCGGCCGGCCCCCGCGCCGGCTGGTCTTCCTGCACCTGGACGGCAGCGAGGTGCACCTGCCCGGGCACGGCGCGCCCGTGCGGGTCGCCGAGGACGGCCCGGACGGCGAACCGGGCCGCGCGGTCGGCTTCATCACGTCCTCCGCCCGCCACTGGGAGCTCGGCCCCATCGCGCTGGCCCTGGTCAAGCGCAACACGCCGGAGCGGGCGACGCTGCTGGCCGAGGACACGGCGGCGGCGCAGGAGACGGTCGTCGCGCCCTGAGCGCGTGATCCGACGGCATCGCCAGGGTCCTGGACCGGTCTCGCACGGTCCAGGACCCGATGTCGTCAGTGGCCCCTCGTCAGAGGCCCGTCGTCAGTGGTCCGCGCCCCGGCGCCGTCACGTCACCGAGGTCGGGACCCGTCGCCGTCAGAGGTCCAGGACCACGGTGAACGGGCCGTCGTTCGTCAGCGACACCTTCATGTCCGCGCCGAACACCCCGGTCGCGACGGTCGCGCCCAGCTTCCGCAGCTGCGCGACGACCTCGTCCACGAGTGGTTCGGCGACCGGGCCGGGCGCCGCCGCGTTCCAGGTGGGGCGGCGCCCCTTCCGGGCGTCACCGTAAAGCGTGAACTGGCTGATGACGAGCAGCGGGCCGTCGACGTCCGAACACGACTGCTCGCCGGGCAGGATGCGCAGCGTCCACAGCTTGCGCGCCAGCCCGGCCGCCTTCTCCACGGTGTCGTCGTGCGTCACCCCGACCAGGACGCACAGTCCCGGTCCCTTGACGGCTCCGACGGTCTCCCCGTCGACGACGACCTCGGCTTCACTCACCCGCTGGGCTACTGCTCGCATCCCGCCATTGTGGCCTGGACGCGTCCGGGTCCCTCACACGGGTGAGGGGGGCGCGCGGGGTGGCGCGGTACGCCCGGTCGGCGGGTTCGCACAACTGTTGCGACGGCCGTTCGGGTGCCATGTCGCTGCGGGGTGTCAGCGGCAAGTGGCAGCATCGATTCCGGGTCGCGGCGCGCTCGCCGCGAGGGAGGGACGACAGGTATGACGACACCCGGCACTGGAGAGACTTCCGGCACCGCCGCACCAGCACCTACGGCGGCGTCCGGCCCCGCCGGACCGACGGCCGCCGTTTCGACGGCGCCCACCAGGAAGGGCCATCCCATGCTGAAGGCCGACGCCATGGGCCCGCTGCGCCCGCCCGCGCCGCGCAGTCCGCTCATGGACACCCCGACCCCCGACCTCGCCCGGCTGGACCTGGCCGCGCTGCGCGCCCTGCGCCGGGACGCCCAGCAGGAGGAGGCCGACCTCTCCTACCTGCGGCGCATGCTGCACGGGCGGATCGACATCCTCCACGCCGAGCTGAACCGGCGCGGCAGCGGCCCCGCCACCCCCGGCGGGCGGCCGGCCGCGGACGCCCCGGTCGTCGACCGCCTCTCGGAGATCCTCACCGACGGGCCCTCCCGCGTCCGGTCCTCGGCGCGGCACGTCACCCTCGGCACCCCGCTGACCGAGCGGGTCAGGGCGCTGGCCGAGGAGATGCTGTCCGAGGTCGAGCTGTCCGACCTCGACGCGCGCACCGACCCCGAACTGGACGTGGCCATGGGCCGGCTGCTGCGCCACGAGCAGCACGTCTCCGGGCGCCGGCACGCCCTGCAGCGGACCGTGGACGGCTGCTCCGCCGAGATCACCCGGCGCTACCGGGACGGTGAGGCGCGGGTGGACGATCTGCTGGCCGACGGCTGAGCGGCCGCACGGCCGCCGGGCTCACCGAAGCAGGGACCGGGCGGCCGTCGACCGGGTGGCCGTTGACCGGGTGTCCCTTGACCGGGCGGTCCTTGACGCGGTGCCCCACCGGCCCGTTAATCGGATGCAGGGCCGTGGGCGGCTCGCCTAGCGTGCGGCCATGAGCCCTGAGATCCGCACGCTGGACGAGACCGATGTCGCCGACTGGGTGCGCGCCCTGCACACCGGGTTCCATCTCGCCCCCTCCGTGACGGACGAGGAGGTGGCCGCCCGCCGTGCCGCGTACGACCTCGCGCGAACCCGCGGTGCCTTCGACCAGGGCCGCTGCGTGGCCACCTTCCGCAGCATGCCGCGCGAACTGACCGTCCCCGGTGGGGCGTTCCTCGCCGCCTCGGCGATCACCAACGTCTCCGTCACCGCCACGCACCGCCGCCGCGGCCTGGCCAGCCGCCTGATGGCCGCTGACCTGGCGGACGCCAAGGAGCGCGGCGAGGCGGTGGCGATCCTCGTCGCCGCCGAGTACCCGATCTACGGGCGCTTCGGCTTCGGTCCCGCGACCTGGGTGGCGGACTGGGAGGTGGACCTCCCGAGGGCGGCGCTCGACCCGCGCTACGCCGGCCCGGACGACGGCGGCCGGGTCGATCTGGTGGGCGTCGACGAGGTCCGCAAGGCCGGCCCCGCGCTGCACGACCGCGTCCGCGCGCTGACCCCGGGCGCCATCGACCGCACGCCCGGATGGTGGGAGATCGCCACCGGCGAGCGGGTGTTCGCCTCGCAGCCGTGGACCGAGCCGTTCTTCGCGATGCACCGCGACGCGGCCGGAGAGGTCCAGGGACTGGTGGCGTACACCACGGTCGACCACCCCTGGCCGGGCAAGCTGCCGCGGGTCGACGCCAAGGTGCGGCAGCTGATCGCGGCGACGCCGGCCGCGGAGCAGGCGCTGTGGCGCTTCCTGCTGTCCCTGGACTGGGTGACGAGGCTCGACACCAACCACCGCGCCCCCGACGACGTCCTGCCGCTGCTGCTCGGGGACCCGCGAGCGGCGCGGACCGAGACCCTCGCCGACTTCATGTGGCTGCGCGTGCTCGACGTTCCCGTCGCGCTGTCCGCCCGCACCTACGGCGGTGCGCCCACCCGCCTGGTGCTGGACGTGCGCGACACGGCCGGACTGGCCGGCGGGCGCTTCGTCCTGGAGACCGACGCCGCGGGCGCCGGCCGGTGCACTCCTTCGACGGCCGCGGACGAGCCCGAACTCACGCTCGACGTCGCGGACCTGGGGTGCCTCTACCTGGGTGACGAGTCGGTGTCCCGGCTCGCCGCGCTGGGCCGCGTGGCGGAGGACCGCCCGGGCGCCGTCCGTGCGGCCGACGCCCTGTTCCGTACCGCCCGCCGGCCGTGGTGCCCGGACGTCTTCTGACCGGGTGCCCTGGCCGCCGGGCCCGCGGACTCACTGCGCGAGCAGCACCGCCAGCGCGGTGAGTCCGATGACCGTGCACGTGGTGTTGCGCGCCTTGTGTCCCCAGCTGACAAGCCCGACCGCCAGCATCCCGGCCGCGCCGTACTTCCACTGGACGAGCTGTTCGAACGCGTAGGCACACAAGCTGAGAGCGAGCATGACCGTCCCTCCTTCGTGTCGCCCTTCCTGGTGGCTCCGTGCTGAAGGTGGGTGGCTGCGGTGCGTCCCGTACGTCCTTGGACGGGAAGTTGCGACCCCCGAGTTGAGGTTGGATCATTCAACTTGCCTGACCTGTCAGCTAGTTGAATGAGTTCTCTCACTCAAGGATGTGCCCGGTTGCCTGAGATCCGTAAACTCAGGTCAAGCAAGCAGTCCTGGATGGCAGGAAGTTGTAGCGTGGTGACGTGAACGAGGAAGAGCAGGTCTCTCCACCCTCCGATCAGCCGCCCTACCTGCACATCGCGGATGTGCTGCGTGGCGAGATCGAGGACGGCGTCTTCCCGATCGGCGAACGTCTCCCCTCGCAAGCCGAGTTGGAAAAACGCTTCGACGTCTCCCGCCCCACCGTCCAGCGCGCCCTGACCGCCCTCCGCAAGGACGGCTACATCGACAACCAGCGCGGCCGCTCGGCGGAGGTGCTGCACTGGCGCCGGACGGCGGGGACGCAGCCGTCGGGGTGGGGCACCCCAGGTCCCACGTTCGCGGTGCTCGACAGCGAGATCACGGCCGCCTTCGAGGCGGAGGACATCACGATCGACGTGTACTCACTGTCCGCCGAGACCCTCAACACGGCGCTGGCAGTGCCGTTGAACCGCGTCCTGCGACGTGAGCTCACACCGGCGTCGATCCGGATGCGGCTCGTGCTCCCCAGCCTGGACGCGCGTCTCGCCATCCCCCGCCTGGTGGAGGGCGACTCCGACTGGCCGCTGCAGCGGCTCCGCGCGCTCGTCCGTGCCCAGACGGTCAGTCTCGACAGCGCCTTCAACCAGATCACCCAGCAGCCCGACCTCCCCGTCCGATCGAGCCTGGAGGTGCGCACCGTGCCCGTCACCCCGTTGCACAAGCTCTACGTGCTCAACGGTTCGACCGTGCTCACGGGCCATTACCAGGTCCTCCCGAGGGAAGTGGCGTGGGGAGTCCATCGAGGTGAGATCTACGACGTCCTCGGCATCGGTGCGGTGCTCTTCCCTTATCGTGCGGATCCGGAGCATTCCGACAGCCACAGCTCACGCTTCGTCAGTGAGAGCAGGGACTGGTTCGAATCGCTCTGGTCAAACATCGCCGAGCCCATGAAACTCGACGAGTGACTTCCGCGTACAACCATGCTCGCCCGGCCGACCTCCGTACCCTGCTCGATCGCGCGTCCTGCCTGCTTCTCGATTTCGACGGCCCGATGTGCCAACTGTTCGCGAACGGCCACGCGCCGGAGATAGCCCAGGAGATGCACGGTCTGGTGGATCTGCACGGGGCCGAGCTCGTGGGCGAGTTCAGGGGCAGTCGTGATCCCCACCAGATCGTGCGGGCCCGCCCCCTTGCGGCCGAACTGACCCGGCTGCTGGAGTCGAGGCTGACCGGAGGCGAAGAGGTGGCCGTGCGGTCCGCCGTACCCACCGCCGGGGCCGGGGAGTTCATCGAGGCCGCCGTGGAGCGCGGAAGGGTCCTGGCCATCACGACCAACAACGCGCCCCAGGCGGTCGAGATCTACCTGAAGGACCACGGCCTGGAGGACGCCTTCGAAGGCCGGATATACGGCCGCAGGGCGGACGATCCCGAGAAGATGAAACCGCACCCCGACTGCCTGGAAAGGGCCATGAGGGCCATGGGCGCCAAGCCCGGGGACTGCCTGATGATCGGCGATTCGGCACCTGATGCCGAAGCGGCTCGTGAGGCGGGGGTGCCCTTCCTCGGATACGCGTCCACGGAACAGCGCATCGCGCGCTTTTCGGGGGGCGACGTGAGGGCCGCCGCCTTCGTCGTGGGCATGGAACCGCTCGTCGCCGCTATTCGTACGGTCCGTCCGATGCGACCTCCGAACGGGTGAGAGATCACCGCGTGTTACGCGACCTTAACCGCCTCCCGATGGCCGGACTCACCGGTACCCACTAGTGTTCCGTCCCAAACGCTGTCGGGCCGGCGCCGGCCGTCCCCGTAAGTGCCGGGGAGCAGAGCCTTGAGCGGCTTGACGACCTGCCAGGAGCAGTTGTCGCCTGCGGCGTGGGCGGAGTTGCGTGCGGACGCACTCCGGGACGGCTTCTGCCTGGCGGGATTCCACAACCACAACTACCTGCTCAGCGGGTCCGGCGGCAGCGCGACGCTGGCCGCCCTGGGTGTGGACACCCCGGTCAAGGTGCGGGTCGGCCGCCGGGACGCGATGAAGGTCGTCGAGCGGCCCTGGCCCGACGAGGGCGCCGTCCTGCGGGCCCTTCGCGAAGCCGGTGCGGTCCGCAACCTCCCTCGCTACTTCGCGGGCATTCCCGACACCTCGGTGCACGAGTTCATCCCCGGCACGACACTCGCCGCGGTCTGTCCGCCCGGCAAGCCGGTGGACACGATCCACGTCGAGAACCTCGTGGCCCAGATGGCCGAGTTCACCCGCGTCCCCGCGGACATCCTGCCGCCGATGCCGAAGGGCTGGGCCGCCGACGGGGACAGCCGGACGTTCCTCCGCGACCGCGCCGAGATCGCCGACCGCGAGGTCCGCGCCGCCCACTGGGGTGATCTGGGGTCGCTCTTCGCGGCGCTCGAGGTCCCCGCGAACGCGCTGCGCCTGCTCCGCCGGCGGATCCCCGCTCTCCGCCCGCGCCCGTTCTCGCTCGTCCACGGCGACCTGCACCGCCACAACGTCATCGTCCGCGACGACGGCGCCGGGCTGACGCTGGTGGACTGGGAACTCGCCATGTGGGGCGACCCGTTGTACGACCTCGCGATCCACCTCGTGCGGATGCGGTACCCGGCGGAGCAGCGCTGGGAGGTCGTCGAACGGTGGCGTGCCGCGGTGCGTCCGGAGGCCGCCGAGGGCCTGAACCGGGACCTGCCGGTGTACCTCACGTACGAGCGGGCGCAGTCACTGTTCGCGGACACCATCAGGGCGGCCCGCGGACTGGGCGCCCACCCCGTGCCGGGGGCGGTCGGCTCGGCGGTCAGCCGCGTGCGCAACGCGCTGCACCTCGCGGCCGGACCGCTGCACCTCAACCGCGTGCCCAGCCGCACCGAGGTCGAGCGTGCCCTGCTGGCGTGGGCGCGGGTGCACGGCGGCCGAGGCCCGTCCGCGGACGTCTAGGAAGGCCCCGCGCACCCCCGCCCTACTCGGCTAGGACGCGCCGATCGACATCCACTTGTCCGGCCGGGGGAGGGGCTCGAAGCCGATCCTGGCGTAGACGCCGTGCGCGTCGTCCGTGGCGAGGAGGATGCGGCGGAGGCCGAAGGGGGCGAGGTGGTCGCGGACGGCGGTGACCAGGGAGGTGCCGAGGCCGCTGCCGCGGGCCTCGCGGGCGACGTAGACGTCGCAGAGCCAGGCGAAGGTCGCGCGGTCGGTGACGACCCGGGCGTAGGCGTGCTGCTCGCCCGTCGCCGAGTGGTAGGCGCCGAAGTTGAGGGACCCCTCGATCGCGGCCTGCTGCTTGGCGAGAGTGCGGCCCAGCGCCCAGTAGGCGTCGGTGGAAAGCCAGTGGTGGATGCGGGGGACGTCGAGGCGGGCCGGGTCCGCGGATATCTCGTACATGGACCGAAGAGTAGGGCTGCTTAAGAGTTCCCTCCACGACATTTCACTGGACCTTCCGCGAGGGTCCGGGTGACACTCGCAGACATGATCCACGTACCGCTGATCACCCCGTTCGGGCCCACCGGGCAGGTGGACACGGAGTCCCTGGAGGCGCTCGCGCACCGCGTGCTCGACGACGGTGCCACCGGCCTCGTCGCCCTGGGGACGACCGCGGAGGCCGCGGCCCTGGACGACGGCGAGCGGGCCGCCGTCACGGAGACCGTCGGCCGGGTCTGCCGGGCGCGCGGCGCGCGCTTCACCGTGGGCGTGGGGTCCGGTGCCACCGGGCGGACCGCCCGGGAGCTGGCCGCCCTCGCCGCGCTGCCGTCCCTGCCCGACGCGGCCCTGGTGACCGTCCCGTCGTTCACCCGTCCGGGCGAACAGGGCGTGATCGCCCACTTCCGCGAGCTGGCCGCGGCCTCGCCGGTGCCGCTGACCGTCTACCACGTGTCGTTCCGCACCGGGCAGCCGCTGGGCACCGCCGCGCTGCGCGCGCTGGCCGCGATCCCCGGCGTGACCGGGATGAAGTACTCCACGGGCGCGGTGGACGCCGAGATCGTCGCGCTGCTCGGCGACCGCCCGGCCGGCTTCGAGGTGCTCGGCGGGGACGACGTGTTCGCGCCCGCCCTGCTGGCGCTGGGCGCCGACGGCGCCGTCCTGGCCTCCGCGCACCTGGCCACCGCCCGCTGGGCGGAGCTGGCCGCGACCGGCGACCGGGAGCTGGGCCACCGGCTGTCGGCGCTGGGCGCCGCGCTGTTCCGGGAGCCGAACCCGACCGTGATCAAGGCCGTGCTGCACGCCCGCGGCCTGATCCCGACGCCGTACGTCCGCCTGCCGCTGCTCCCGGCCGGTGCGGCCGCCCGGGACGCCGCCCTGGACCTGCTCACGGCCCTGGAGCAGCCGCGGACCGCACCCGCCCGGACGGCGGGGGCCGCCGCGCCCGCGGCCTCCCCGGCCGAGCCCCGGCCGGCCGCCGCACATCTCGCCAGCTGAAACCCGGCACCGCCTCCTTCCCGGAGCGGGGGATACTCGAAGCGGCGGCGAAGGCCCGGGCCTGGGCCCCACCGCCGGGAGCGCACCACCAGATCGGAGAGAGACCGCATGAGGATCGGAATCGTCGGAGCGACCGGACAGGTCGGCGGGGTCGTGCGCAGCGTGCTGGCGGAGCGGAAGTTCCCGGTGACGCAGCTGCGGCTGTTCGCGTCCGCCCGGTCGGCGGGCAGGGCGCTGCCGTGGGACGGCGGCGAGGTCGTCGTCGAGGACGCCGCCACCGCCGACTACACCGGCCTGGACATCGTGATCTTCTCGGCCGGCGGCGGCACCTCCCGCGACCTCGCGGAGAAGGTCGCCGGACAGGGCGCCGTCGTGATCGACAACTCCTCGGCGTGGCGCCGCGACCCCGACGTGCCGCTGGTCGTCTCCGAGGTCAACCCGCACGCGCTCGCCCGGCGCCCCAAGGGCATCATCGCGAACCCGAACTGCACGACCATGGCCGCGATGCCGGTGCTCAAGCCGCTGCACGCGGAGGCCGGGCTGGTCGCCATGGTCGCCACCACCTACCAGGCGGTGTCCGGGTCCGGGCTGGCCGGCGTCGCCGAGCTGCACGCCCAGGCGACCGCGGTCACCGCGACCGCCGACGGCCTCACCTTCGACGGCGACGCCGTCGCGTTCCCCGAGCCGGCCGTCTACAAGCGCCCGATCGCCTACAACGTGCTGCCGTTCGCCGGGAACCTCGTCGACGACGGCAGCTTCGAGACCGACGAGGAGCAGAAGCTCCGCAACGAGACCCGCCGGATCCTGGAGATCCCCGGCCTGAAGGTCTCCGGCACCTGCGTCCGCGTGCCGGTCTTCGCCGGGCACTCGCTGCAGGTCAACGCCCGTTTCGAGCGGCCGATCAGCGTCGAACGCGCCTACGAGCTGCTGGCGCAGGCGCCCGGCGTGGAGGTGTCCGAGATTCCGACGCCGCTGCAGGCCGCCGGCAGGGACCCGTCCTATGTGGGCCGGATCCGCCTCGACGAGACGGTGGAGAACGGCCTGGCGCTGTTCATGTCCAACGACAACCTGCGCAAGGGCGCGGCCCTGAACGCGGTGCAGATCGCCGAACTCGTCGCCGCCGAGCTGACGGCCGCCGCGGCGGTCTGATCCCGGGGCCGCCGCGGGCGGTCCAGGAGGGGCCGGCGTCCGGGGCGCCGGCCCGAGCGTGCCCCGGCCCTGGCTTCGGGCCCGGCGGGCCCGGCTCGCCCCGGCTCCGGGCCGCCGCTCACGGCCGGCGCGGCGCGTGCCCGCCGGCTGTGTGCCGGTCGGCCGCCTGCCTGGCGGCCGGCAGCGCGCCTGCCCGCCGCCTCCGCCTCACTCCGCCGTGAGGAGGCGGAACGCGGCGAGGACGCACTCGGACTGCAACTCGACCTGCTCGGGCACCGGAATCCACGCCAGGTCGTGGCCGACGGCCAGCTCGTCGGCCCAGCGCAGCAGCAGCCGCTCGCACTCGTCCCGGGTGCGCCCCGCGGCCTCGCCCGGCACCCCGGCGAGCAGCCGCAGCAGCGTGCCCGTGGTGCGCAGGGAGATGCGGCGGGCCGCGATGTCCAGGGCCGTGACGTGCGCCAGGGTCAGCTCGACGGGCGACGGGTGCAGCGCCTCCCAGTCGTCGGCGACCTGCGGGCAGATGTCGGTCATGCCGGCGGCCAGCCGCAGCAGCGTGTCGGTGATCCCGCCCGGCTCGCGCGGCGTGCACGACCCCGGTCCGGCGGGGCCGGCCGCGGACAGCAGCCCCCGCACGTCGTCGAGCAGTCTCCGCGTCCGGTCCGACTGGCGGCGCAGCAGCCCGGCCAGCGCGGTCAGGGCGCGGGCCGGATCCGGGTGCGGGGCGGTGTCGGCGACCCGGCGGCTGCCCCACATCGGCACCTCGAACAGCGCGGTCATCCCGCCGTACCGGTGGGGCCGCACCCACGTGGAGCGGGTGACGTCCTCGGGCAGGCTCGGGAACTGGGTGGGCCGGCCCGGCTCGGGCATCACGTAGACGCCCGGCCCCGACACCGTCCAGTACATGGCGTCGTAGGTGCCGGTCTGCACCGGCACGTCCCGCTCGGCGGACAGCTTGCCGAGCGGCTCGGCCAGTCCCGGGATGTCCCGCGTCAGCTGGATCCACGAGCCGCCGAGGTCGTTGCCGTGCAACGAGCACTGCAGAAAGGGCCGCAGCTCGTCGATCAGGTCGAACAGCGCCTGCGACTCCGGCAGTTGGTCATCGGCCGGGCGCACCGAAGGTGCCCACTCGGGCTGTTCGTCCGCCGGCGGCCGGTAGGAGTGCCGGAAGTGCGCGGCCGGGGTGCGGCGCACCGCGGGACCCTCCTCGCTGCGCACGGTGCCGTCCGGGTCCAGGCACAGCAGGAAGTGCCAGGACGCGTCGGCCCGCGCGTGCAGGCCGGGGTCCTGCGCGACGCGTTCGGCCAGCCGCAGCGCGGTCGCCGGGCCGATCCGCTCGTCGGAGTGGGGTGCGGCCACCACCAGGACGTTGCGCCGCCCGTGCCCCGCGCTGAGCAGGTGCAGCGGACGTCCTTCGCGCGACTTGCCCACCTGCCGCAGCGTGCAGAGCCCAGGGTGGAAGCGCGCGAACGCGGAGGCCGCGGCAGCGACCCCCGCGACGCTCGGATAGGCGTCGGCCATCGCCGACGTCACGTGCCGTTGGAATTGCTGTCGCCGGTGGTCTCCTTCTTGTCCAGTGGCCGGATGACGATCGTGGCTGCCACGAGATCCCCTCTCTGTACAAGTCGGCTGGCGCGCAGGGTAGTCGTTGTATCACCCCGGGTTGTCCCCGCGCCTTGCCAAGGCTGCGGCGGCCCGGCGACAGTGTCAAGGGGCGCCGCTGCCGACGGGGTTGTTCACCTGGGGCCGGGCGAGGTCGAGAGGCGAGGGGGAGCCGGGTGGCGCTGATTCCTGACGGGTACGGGGAGGCGGGCACGCGAGCCGAGGGCCTGCGCAGGCCGCGGATCAAACCCGAGCACCGCCCGTACCGCACGGTCGACGGCAATGTGCGGATCGGCAGCGTGATCTACGGGATCGGCGCGGAGATCCAGGACCCCGACGGGTGGATCTGGACCCTCACCCAGATGATGGACGGCAGCCGTTCCGCGGCGCAGATCGCCGAAGGAGTGACGCTGCGGCACCCGGCGGTGCCGCGGGAGGCCGTGCGCGCGGCGATGGCCGAGTTACGGGAGGCGGGGTACGTCGACGACGCGGCCGCCCCGCTGCCCGACGGGCTGATGCCCCGCGACCGCGTGCGGTACGCCCGCGGCGTCGCGCTGCTGCGCTGGATGGACCTCGGCCCGCGGGCCAGCCCGTGGAACGCCCAACTGCGGCTGCGCAGAGCACGGGTGCTGGTGCTGGGTATCGGCGGCACCGGCGGCGCCGCCGCGCAGATCCTGGTCGCCTCGGGCGTCGGGCAGCTCCACGCCGTCGACCCCGACGTGGTCGAACTGTCCAACCTCAACCGCCAGTTGCTCTACCGCGAGGCGGACATCGGGCGTCCCAAGACCGAGGCCGCGCTCGCCGCGCTGCGCGGCCTGAACTCCGATGTCGCCGTGACCGGCGAGCGGCGCGAGGTGCGCGGGCCCGCCGACCTCGCCGACCTCCTCACCGGCGGCCCCGCCCCCTACGACCTGCTGGTGCTCGGCGCGGACCGGCCCCCGGAGATCCGCCGCTGGGCGAACCGGGTCTGCCTGGGCCTCGGCACACCCTGGGTGGAGGGCGGCTACCGGGGCCCGCTGGTCACCGCGGGCGTCCACGTCCCCGGCGACGGCCCCTGCTGGGAGTGCCAGCGGGCCGGCGAGGCCGAGCGCCGCGACCTGAGGCTGCGGCCCGGGCAGGACGAGGACGACGCGTCGCCGCGCATGCCCTGGAACCCGGCGAGCGCGGTGACCGCCGGCCTGTCCGGCACCCTGGTCGCCCACGCCGCGCTCGCCCTCCTCACCGGGGTGCCGCCGATGCGCCCCGGCTTCCGCTACGGCGTCAACCTCATGGCGCTCCAGGACCCGGTGCTGCAGCGGCACCCCCGCCGTGCGGACTGCCCGGCCTGCGGTGCCGCCACCCAGGCGGCGCGGCCCGCGCGCCCGCGCACCGCCCCGAACGGGTGACGGGCCCTCGTTCACCCGGCGGCGCGCGCAACGCTCCCCGGCTCCCCCCGTGGGGGCGCCCGTCGATCCCCGACGGGCCGCACCCGGCATCCCGCCGGCGGAGTCCACGGCCCGGCACGGCGGCCGAGCCGCGCGGAGCCGGACACCGGCGCTGGGAGACGGCCTCCCACCCCGGCGACCGGGCACGCCTCACCGCACGCTCGGCGACGGGGCGCGCCTCACAGCACCAGGTCGGCCGCCGCCAGGCACGTGCGGGCCTGGAGTTCGATCTGGTCGGGGATCGGTACCCAGCGCGCGTCGGTGCTCGCGACGAGATCGCGGGCGCCCGCGTCGATACGGCGCTCCAGGCGCGAACGCAGGCGCGCCGGCTCGCTGTGGGGGTCCTCGTCGAGACGTGCCTCGTCCAGCAGGCGCAGCAGCATCCCGGCGGCGCGCAGCGGGATGCGGCGGGCCGCGATGTCCAGGGCCGCGATGTGGGCCATGGTCAGCGGGACCGGGGAGCGGGTGGCCAGTCCCTCGAACTCTCCGGCGAGGCCGGAGAACGCCCCGACCGCCTGCTCGACGCCCCGCAGCACGGGACTGCCGGTCAGCCGGGCCCGCTCCAGCAGCGGCAGCGCGCGCTCCAGGGAGGTCGCCGCGGCCGCGCCGTCCTTGCGCAGCCGGGCGCCGAGCGCGACGACGGCCTGCGCCGGGTCGGGGTGCGGCGCCGGGTCGGCGACCCTGCGGGTCGCCCACATCGGCACCTCCACCAGGACGGTGAGTCCGCCGTGCCGGTGCGGGCGGCTCCAGGTGGAACCGTCCGCGCTCTCCGGCTCGGTGCCGAACCGCTCCTGCTCGCCCCTGGGCGGCAGCACGAAGACGCCCGGGCCCGCGCTCTGCCAGAACAGCGCGTCGAAGGTGCCGGTCTGCACGGGGATGTCGAGTTCGGCGGCGTACTTCCCGAACGGCTCGGCCAGGCCCGGGACGTCGCCGGTGAGCTGCACCCAACTGCCGCCGACGTCCGTGCCGTGCAGCGAGAACTGCAGCACCGGCTTCAGCTCGTCGATGATCGCCAGCAGCGCGAAGGTCTCCGGGAGTTCCTCCCGCGGGCTGCGCAACGAGCCCGCCCACTCGGGCTGTTCGGCTGCGTGCGGTCGGAACGTGTGCCGGTAGTGGACGGCCGGCGGGCGCTCCCCGGCCGGTCCGTTCTCGTTCAGCACGGTCCCGTCGGGGTCGAGGCACAGCAGGAAGTCCCAGGTCACGTCGGCCTCGGCGAGCCTGCGGCGGTCCCGCACGGCCTGCTCGGCCAGCCACAGCGCGGTCGCGCCGCCGGCCTGCTCGTCGGGGTGCGGGCCGGCCACCGCGAGGATCCGGCGCCTGCCGTGCCCGACCGACAGCAGCCACAGCGGCCGCCCGGCCCGCGACTCCCCGGCGAGCCGCATCCGGCACAGGTCCGGGTGCCGCAGGGCCAGGACGCGGGCCGCCGCCGCGACGCCTGACACGGTCGGGTACGCGTCTGGCGCCCGCATGGCGGCTCCTCCTCGACGACCTGCGCCGACCAGCGGCCGGCGCCCGGCCCGCATCTGCTGTCGCGCACGGGAACTGACGGCGACCAACCGGTGCCGCCGCGTGCACAGATCAGACTCGGTTGGCGGACTGCGGGTGTCAAGGGCGCCCCACGGCCGCCGTCGCGGTGCGGGAGCGGGCGATGTCGGGGCCGCGGTACACGTCCTCGGGGATGCCGGCCAGCGCCGACGGGCGCAGCCGGCCGCCGAGCCCGTACAGCTCCTGGAAACTCATCAGCAGCGGCCGCCACCGGTCCGGGTCGATGCGGCGGTCCGACCCGGCCATCCTGATCGCGTCGTGCACGAGGACCCGCTGGATCCGCACCTCGAAGACGGTGATGCCGCCGCGCTGCTCCGGGTCGTCGTCGGCGAGCGGGTGCGCCGCCTCCACGACCGCCTCCATCGCGACCGGGCACTCGGCGGCCCGCGGCGGCGCGACCGTCTCGGACGGCACCGGGGTCAGCCCGGCCCGCCCGAACTTGTCGGCCACATGGCGGTACCCGCGGGCGGCCTTGCCGTCGGGCACGGGGTCGCGCCCGGTGGTCAGCGCCAGCGCGTCGACGGCGGCCGCCAGCGACTCGTCCGGCAGGTTCAGCACGACCTCGCGCTCGCGCACCAGGTTCGCGGCGGTCTGCGAGCGGGCGCCCAGGCCCAGCATGCCGCGCCAGCCCAGCCAGAACGCCGAGGACATCGGGGCCAGGTTGGGGCTGCCGTCCTCGTTGCGCGTCGACAGCAGGACGACGGGGGTGCCGAAGTAGAGGATGCCGGGCTCGATCCGCGAGTGCGGGGACAGGTTCTCCGTGGTCATGCCGCCAGTCTTGCCGCGGGACGGGCAAGGGGCTGGCGGGAATCGGACGTCGCGACCGCGGTCCCGCCGGCGCCCGCGCCGCCGCCTCGCCACCGGATTCGGGCCCGGCCCTCCGGCGGGTCAGGCCGCCGCGTACCGAAGCACCACGACCCGGCCGTCGACCGTGCGGGACTCGACGAGGTCGAGCGCCCCGCGCTTGTCCTGCCGGGTGAACAGGCGCCGTCCGCCGCCGAGGACGACCGGGTGCACGGCGATCACCCACTCGTCGAGCAGCCCGGCCGCCGCCAGGTGCGAGGCCAGCTCGGTACCCCCGGTCAGCAGGATGTCCTTCCCCGGCTCCGCCTTGAGCGCCGCGACCAGTGCGGTGGCGTCGCCGCGGAGCACGCGCGCGGCGCCGTCGGCGGGATCGGGCAGGCTCCGCGAGACCACGACCTTGGGCATGGCACGCCACCGCGGCGCGAACCTGCGCACGTGCGGGTCGTCGGAGAGGTCCTCGGCGTGCGGCCAGAACGACGCCATCATCTGCCACACCACCCGGCCGTACAGGAAGGTGCCGATGCCCTCGTCGACCTCGTCCACGTACGCGGACAGCTCCGGCCCCATCACCGGCCAGTCGAACTCGCCCTCCGGCCCCTCGATGTAGCCGTCGACCGAGGTGTGCACCAGGTAGACGATCCTGCGCATGACGTCCTCCTCGCCGCTGGTGTGCGGCTGCCCGCGCCCTCGTGCGGGCGCTCTCGTCCCTGCGTCGATCGGGGGGCGCGCGAATCGACATCCGCCGGCGGGGAATCCCCTCGGAGTGCCGCTCAGTCCAGCTCGCGCGGTCCGTACAGCGCCGCGGGCGCGCCCGTGGCCAGCGCCCAGTAGCGGTCGCCGTACGACCAGTGCCACCACTCCGTCGGGTAGTTGACCAGCCCGGCGGAGGTCAGCGCCGCCGACAGCAGCTCCCGGTTCGCCCGGGCCCGGGAGGAGATCCCCGGCGCCGCGGTGTAGCAGGCGCCGCCGCTCTCCTCGGGGTCGGCGTTCATCCGCGTCCCCATGTCCAGTTCCTGCCCGTCGGCCGTGGCCAGCGTCAGGTCGACGGCGGCACCCGCGCTGTGCGGGGCGATCTCCGGCGGCGCCACGTAGCGGCTCGCCGCGTCCCGCAGCCGCTCGGCCGGCCACCCCGGGTTCGCCGCCCGCAGCCCCGCCGCGTACCGCTCGAAGTACGTCCGCTGCAGGGCCGGCGGCCGGTACCCCTCCACGAACAGCAGCCGCAGACCGTCCGGCAGCCGGTCCTGCGCGTCGAGCAGCCGGCCGTGCACGGACGTCCGCAGATGCGCGAACGCACCCCGGGCGTCGTCGCGTTGGGGATCCGTCAGCAGCGCGCCGCCCTCGCGGACGTCCACCAGCGGCTCTCCGCACTCGGCCACGGGTATCGCGGCGACCTTGGAATCCGACATCAGGATGATCGTGTCCATCATCCGATCATGGCGTACGGCGGCCGGCCGGAGCCGGGCGCCGGTGGCCGCGTGTGTCACACTCTCGCGCCATGACCACAGAAACGATCACCGCGGCGGCGTCGGGAACCTGGCAGCTCGGGGACATGACCGTGCGCCGGATGGGCTTCGGGGCCATGCGTCTGACCGAGGGCCCGGGCGGCGCGCCCAGCGACCGCGACCGGGCCGTCGGCGTGCTGCGCCGGGCGGTCGAGCTCGGCGTGAACCACATCGACACCGCGGCCTTCTACTTCTCGTCACTGCGCTCGGCGAACGAGCTGATCAACAAGGCGCTCGGCGGCCCCTACCCGGAGGACGTGGTGATCGCCACCAAGGTCGGCCCGGGGCGCGACCCGTCCGGTGAGTGGCTGCCGCTGGCCCGGCCCGACCAGCTGCGCGGCCAGGTCGAGGAGAACCTGCGGCAGCTGGGCCGGGACCACCTGGACCTGGTCAACCTGCGGATGTACGGGCCGCAGCCGCTCTCCGAGCACTTCGGCGTACTGGCCGAGCTGCGCGAGGCCGGGATCGTCCGGCACCTCGGGGTGTCCACGGTGCGGCCGCACCAGCTGGCGGAGGCCCTGGCCATCGCGCCCGTGGTGTGCGTGCAGAACCGGTTCGGGATGGGCGGCCGCCTCGACGGCAGCGACGAGATCCTCGCCGAGTGCGGGCGCCGCGGTATCGCCTTCGTGCCGTTCTTCGCCATCGCCGGCGAGGGCCGCGAGGCCGGAGCCGCGGCGGCCGGCGGCGACGGCCCGGCCGTGCTGGCCGCCGCCCGCGCGCACGGCGCGACCCCCGCGCAGATCCGCCTCGCCTGGACCCTGCACCAGGGCCCGCACGTCCTGGCGATCCCCGGCACCGGCGATCCCGCGCACCTCGCCGAGAACGTCGCGGCCGGCGCCCTCAGGCTCACCGGGGACGAGCTCGCCGCCCTCGACGCGGAGGCCGCCGCGTAACCGCCGGACCGGCCGGGCGGCCGCACGCGCGGTGGCCCGACCAGGCCCGTCCGGCCGGGTGGCCGTCCGGCTGTTCGGCTGTTCGGCCGCCTCGACCGGCGGCCGCCTCCGGCGCGGCGCGGCGCGGGTCAGGCCGCCGCGGGCAGGACGTGTGCGACGACGCAGGACACGTTGTCGGGCGCTCCGGACTCGCGGGCCAGGGCGACGAGGTCGCGGACGGCCAGTGCGGGATCGGGCGCGGCCGCGACGACGCGGCTCACCTCGCCCGAGCCGACCACCGCCGACAGGCCGTCGGAGCACAGCAGGTAGCGGTCGCCCGCCTCTGCGTCCCGCAACCGCAGCTCCGGCTCGCCGTCCGCCGCACCTCCGCCCAACGCCCTTATCAGCATGGCGCGTTGCGGATGCGAGGCGGCTTCCTCCGGGGTGAGGCGGCCCTCGTCGACGAGGGACTGCACCAGCGTGTGGTCGTGCGTGATCTGGAACAGCTCGCCGTCGCGCAGCAGATACGCCCGCGAGTCGCCGATGTGCACCAGGGCCAGCTGCGAGCCGGTCCACAGCATCGCGGTGAGCGTGGTGCCCGACGCCTCCTCGGGGACGGTGCCGGCGACACCGCGGACCGCGGTGCGGGCCCGGTCCACCGCGTCCTCCAGGACGTTCAGCAGGTCGCCGGCCGGGACGGCGCCCTCCTCCAGTTGCCGGAGCGCCTCCACCGCGCCGGCCGCGGCGGACGCGCCGTCCGCGCCGAACCCGTCGGCGACGGCGAGCAGCCGCTCGCCCGCGTAGGCCGCGTCCTGGTTGCTCGCGCGGACGAGCCCGGTGTCGGACAGGGCGGCGTACCGGATGGTCAGGGGCTGTGGGGTCGATGTCATGGTGGCGGGGTCCTTCCGTGCCAGATGGTCGGCGAGGAACGCGGCCAGGTCCCGGCGTGCGGCCGTCTCGGCCTCGATCTGCGCCCAGTAGGCGCGCAGTTCGGCGGCCGCGGCCCGCCCGTCGCGGGCGTGCAGCGCGCACACGTCGCGGATGCGGGCGAGCGGCATCCCGAGCCGCCGCAGCCACGCCACCAGCCGCGCCTGCTCCAACTGCCCCGGCGCGTAACGCCGGTAGCCGCTGTCCGGGTCGACCTGCGCGGGTGCCAGCAGGCCCAGCTCGTCGTACAGCCGCAGGGCCTTGGGCGACAGGCGGGATGCCTTCGCGAAGGCTCCGATGGTCATCAACTCGCCCATGGACGACTTCCTTTCCCGGCGTCCCGGCTTTCCTGGCTTCCCGGCTTTCCCGGTTCCGGCAGCGCGGCCGGCTCCTCGCGCCGGGCCCGTCGCCCGGCACCACCGATGCTGTGCCCTGCCCCAAGGGCAAGGTCAAACACCGCCGTCGGCAACCCCGTCGGCAACCCCGTCGGCACCCCTCGACCCGAACGCCACGGCCGAAAACGACGGTGGTGAGCGGGGCCGGACGACCGTCCCCACCCGCGGTCAGTACGTGACGGTGATCCGCCGCGCCGGGCCGTCCACCCGGACCTGACCGCCGTAGGGGATGACCAGTTGCGGGTCGGTGTGCCCGAAGTCGACGTCGAACACGGCCATCGTGTCCGGCGCGTAGGCGGCCAGCGCGCGCAGTACCGCCTCGCGCTGCTCGGCCCGGTACCGCTCGCGCTCGCCGGGAGCGAGCGGCCGCTCGAACGACCAGCTCTTCGCGCGGCCCATCAGCAGCGCGGGGAACCGCCGGAGCAGGCCGCGCTCGCCCATGTTGCGCAGCACGCGGAAGACCTCGGTGGCCGAGGGCATCTCCTCGGACGTCTCCAGCAGCAGCACGCGTCCCTCGTACTCCTCGGCGGGCCGGATCTCCCGGTCGGCCATCAGCAGCCACGACAGGATCTCCAGGTTGCCGCCCCAGCTCGTGCCGTCCACCACGCGCTCGGGCCGGTGCCACGTCCAGCCGCCGGCCGGCTCCAGCACCGGTTCCGACGCGAACGTCGCCGGATCCTGCCAGGGCCGGCTGACGTCGCAGAACGCCGTCGCGGCGGTCAGCTCGTACGGCCCCGAGCCGAGCAGCGCGGCCCGCAGCGACTCCCGGGTCAGCGGGTGCATCGCCCCCGGCCGGCCGAGCTCCACCATCACCGAACCCCCGTGGTAGCCGGTGATGCCCAGGTTCCACAGGAACGCGAGCAGGGTGGTGTTGTCGCTGTACCCGAGGAACGGCTTCGGGTTCGCCCGCAGCAGCTCCCGGTCCAGGTGCGGCAGCACGGTGATCTGGTCGTCGCCGCCGATGCTCGCGATGACCGCCTTCACCTCCGGGTCGGCGAACGCGGCGTGCAGGTCCGCGGCGCGCTCCTCGGGCGTCGACCCCATCCGCCGGGTCGACGGGTACTCGACGGGCTTCAGTCCGAACTCCTCGGCCAGCCGCCGCAGCCCCAGCTCGTACGGGACCGGGAACAGCCCCGGGAGCCCGCTGGACGGCGACACGATCGCGACGCGGTCGCCCGGGCGCGGCTTCTCGGGACGGCGGTGTGTCAGCATCCGCCGAGGGTAGCGGCGCCCGGGGCGCGGGCCGAAGGGGTTATCGCGGGCCCCCCGCGGCTACCGCGCCTTGCGGGCGACGAGGAACGCCTGCCGCCCCTGGCGGCCCACCAGCTCCAGCCCCTCGGGTCCGCGGACCAGCCGGGCATGGACGGCGAGACCGGCGTCGGCCAGCAGCCCGGCGACGGCATCCGGGTCCCGCCAGTACACGTCGAGCGACACCTCGTGGCCGTACGCCCGGTCCCGGTGGTGCAGCTGGTCGCCGGCCTGGAACGCCACCAGGACGGGCGCGCCGGGAGCCAGCACGCGGTGGTACTCGGCGAAGATCGCCGGCAGCACCTCCGGCGGGGTGTGGACCGTGGAGTACCAGGCCAGGACGCCCGCGAGGGACGCGTCCGCCAGATCGAGCGCGGTCATGGAACCGACGTCGAAGCTCAGGCCGGGGTGGGCGCGGCGGGCCACCGCGATCATCTCGGGGGACAGGTCGATGCCGAAGGCCCGGACGCCGAGCCGGTCCAGGTGCGCGGTCACCCGCCCGGGCCCGCACCCCAGGTCCGCCACCGGAAGGCCGCCGGGCACGTCCCGCGCCAGCTCGGCGAACGCGCCGAGCATCGCCCGGTCCAGCGGCTTGCCGTCCAGCTCGTCCCGCAGCAGCTCCTCGTAGCTGACGGCGACGGTGTCGTAGGCGGTGCGGGTGGCATCCAGATAGGTCGCTTCGCTCATGGACGCGGACGCTATCGGCCGCCACTGACACGGCAGTTGGACTCCGCGACCCGCGCCGGCCCGGGCGTTCCCGACCGCGACCCTGATTGTCCGATCATGTGGTGAATTAGCTCACAAGCTTAGGCGACCCTTCCCTGACCCCCGGGGCGCCTGATACAGATGGGGAGATCCACCCGTACATCGGAAGTCGTGCCATGAACCAGGACAACGCACCCGGCCTCATACCCTTCACGATCGACCTGACCTTCGAGGAGGCCAGGCGACGCGCGGAAGTGGTCGCCGCGCTCGGCCCCGACTGGGACCCGATGGCCGCCCTGCGCGGCGAGCAGGAGGCGTACGCCCTGCTCTACTCCGACCTCGACCCCGAGCAGCAGCGCGTCTACGACGAGCTGGTCGCGGCGGGAGTCCTGCCGGGGGAGGAGCCGGGCCGTGCGGCTACCGATTGATCCCCAGGCCGACATCGCGCGCCGCGCGTGGGTCGACTGCCCCGTCTGCGTCGACACCAGCCGGTGCGCGGCCTGCGCGGGCGGCACCAACTGCGCGGACCACTGGCGCTACCTGATCTCCAACGCGGGCCCCGTCGTCCAGCTCCAGTGCCCGCAGTGCACCCACATGTGGTCCCTCAACACCCGCCCCCACCTGGCGCCGCGCCCTCCGGAGCCGCCGCCGGCCTGCCCCTGACGCACGGCCCCCGGCGCGCGCCGGTCCGTGACGCCCCCCGGTCCGGCCCGCCGCTCAGCGGGCCGCCGCGTCGTCCAGGACGGCCTGGAGCCGCGCCCGGCACTCGGCGACGAAGGCCGGGAACGTCCCGCCGTAGTACGAGATCCCGCTGACCGCCACCGCGAGGGCCCACGCGCGGGCCCGCACCCACGTGGCCTCGTCGATCCGCACCGCGTCCCAGTACGCGTCCCGCGCCGTCGCGGGCAGATCCCACACCGTGGCGTGCTCGGCGTCGGGGAATCCGACGGAGAGCCCGCCGAAATCGATCACGGCGTGCAGCCGACCGTCCCTGACCAGCACGTTCGTCGGCTTCAGATCACCGTGCAGCCATACCGGCGTGCCGGCCGGCTCGGGCAGCGCGAGCCCGTCCCGCCACAGCCGCTCCAGGGCGTCGACGTCCAGCTCCGCGCCCACCGAGGCGCGGCAGTCCGCGAGGCACCGGCTGATCCACGCGTCGCACGGGTGCAGGCCGCCGCCCCGGTACCAGCTCAGGTCGCCCGCGCGGCTCGCGCCCATCAGCTCCACCGCGTGCAGTTCGCGCACCACCGACGCCAGGTCCGCCCCGAAGGCCGCCCAGTCCTGGACGGTCCCCGGCCCGGCCTCGTCGCCCTCGATCCACCGGTACACCGACCACGGCAGCGGGAACGCCGGGCCGGGCGCCCCCGCGTGCACGGGTTCCGGGACGCGGCACCGCAGGCGCGGCCCCAGGCGTGGCAGCCACTCCTGCTCCTTGCGGAGCGCCAGCGCCTTCTCCGGCGTCCGCGGCACCCTCACCAGCAGCTCGTCGCCGAGCCGGTACATGGTGTTGTCCGTCCCGGCCCCCGCGGGCACGAGCTCCAACTCGCCCCATTCCGGCCGCGCCGCGCCCACCAGTTCCCGCACCACCGCCGCGTCGACGGCCACCTCGTCCTCGTGAAGCGTCATCCGCCGATTCTCCCGTCCGCCGCGGGTTCGGCGGACGTCACTTCGCCGGGGGCCGGCGAACCGTAGCCTGGTCGTCGGGAACGTCTGGAGGGGGCGCCGGGATGAGTACAGGGGACCCGCCCGCGCGGCCGCCGGCGGCCGTCCCGCCCATGCCGTCCACGCCACCTGCGACGGGGCGCCGCCGGCAGTGGAGGCTGGGCACGTGGCAGACGGTGATCGCCGCCGTCATCGGTGCCGCGGGAGCGATCGCCGCGGCCGTCGTTCCCCTGCTGGCGAGCTCCACCTCAGGGCCTTCGCCGGGGCCGCTACCCCCGTCGCCGGTCATCTCGTCGCCCTCGGACCACCCGGCCGTGGCGATCTCGACGGTGAGTCAGGCGCCGCTGGCGAACGGCGCGGTCGAGTACACGTTCACGGGCACGTCGGCGCACACGGATCCGGCCACCATGATGATCTTCGTCATCGCGAGGAATCCGCGCCCGGCGGCACTCGGCGGCACCTGGCTGGTCTCCCCGGCGGCAACGGTGGAGGGCGACGGCGACTGGTCCGTGTCGTGGAAGGTGGCCTCCCTCCCGGCACAGGTCAAATGGATCGCGACGATCTACGGCTCGTACGACAGCTCGTGTTCCGCGGGAGGGGAATGCGCGACGTCGCCGCCCGTCGTGTGCCCTTCGGACTGCGTGAACCCGTCGTCGGCCCCCGCCGCGGCCCCCGCCCCGTCGTCCCCGGCGGACGAACTGGCCCGGCTCGGCCCCGACGCCGGATCGTCCGACGACACCGTCATCGCCACCTCCGCCCCGCACGGCCCCTAGCCGCCGGCGGGCGCCGCGACATGACTCCGCACTTCCCGGAGGGGGCCGTGACCGGCAGAGCCTTCGTGATCGTCTCCGGGCTCCCCGCCAGCGGGAAGACCACCCTCGCCCGAGCTCTGGCCGATCGGCTGAGCCTGCCGCTCATCGACAAGGACGAGATCCTCGAATCGCTTTACGACTCACTGGGCGTCGGAGACCACTCCTGGCGCCACAGGCTGAGCCGCGCCAGCGATGACGTCCTGTTCGCCATGGCAGCGCGAACCCCGGGTGCCGTACTGGACAACTGGTGGCATCACGAGACGGCACCCGCACGGCTCCGAGAACTGGGTGGCCGACTCGTCGAGGTCTTCTGCCATTGCGATCCCGCTGTCGCCGCCGAGCGCTTCCAGGCACGCACGCGCCACCCTGGTCACCTGGACCCGCAGCACACCCCCGAGCAGGTCGCTGAACGCGTTGCCTTCGTCCGCGACACCTTTCCCGGCCCCCTGCGCCTAGGCGGCCCGCTGCTGGTCGTCGATACCCACCACTCGGTCGACCATGATCTGGTCGCCCGCCAGCTCGAGCGCCTGTTCGCCGGCAACGCGTCCTCGAACCGCACGGCCCGCACATCCGCCGGCGGGCGCCGCGACTTCGACTGACGCCGGCCCTCGGCGCAAGGCCGCGCTGACCTGTGCGAGATCGCGTGCGGCGGCGTGGGGGACACAGTTGCAAGCAGGGTGCTTGCAAAAGTTAGCGGATGGGTGCACGCTGTGGGCATGGGTGCACTCAAGGTGGGCGGCGTCGGGGAGTTCCTGCGGGAGCAGCGGCGCAGCGCGCAGCTGAGCCTGCGGCAGCTCGCGGACGCGGCCGGGGTGTCGAACCCGTACCTGAGCCAGATCGAGCGCGGGCTGCGCAAGCCGAGCGCGGACATCCTGCAGCAGCTCGCGAAGGCGCTGCGGATATCCGCCGAGACGCTCTACGTCCAGGCCGGGATGCTCGACGCCCGGGAGCGGGACGAGCTGGAGGTGCCGGCGGCGATCATCGCGGATCCGTCGATCAACGAGCGCCAGAAGCAGGTGCTCATCCAGATCTACGAGTCCTTCCGCAAGGAGAACGCCGCCGCCCGCGCCGAGGACGCCGACGGCCCCGAGGACGCGGACGGCCCCGAGAACGACGACGCCGCACGCGCCGGCACGCACACGGACACCGAGACCGACACCGACACCACCACGCACACCGACACGGGAACAGACGGGGAACGGCACACGAGGCCCGTCCCCGTACGGGAGGAAACCGGCAATGACGATCACCGATGACATCGTGAAGAGCCTGCGCAACCCGACGCCGCTGTACGCGGTCGCCGGCACCGCGGACCTCGCCGCGGAGAAGCTGCGGGAGGTGCCGGCGCTGATCGGCAAGCTCAAGGACGAGGCCCCGGAGCGCATCGAGAAGATCCGCGCCACCGACCCCAAGGTCGTGCAGGAGCGGGTCGCCACGCAGGCCAAGGACGCGCAGAGCAAGCTCAACGAGACGTTCTCCGACATCGACCTGAAGGAGCTGCGGGACTTCCGCAAGCTCGGCGAGTCGGTGCAGGGCTTCGCGCTGCAGGGCGTGGGCCGCGCCGCGGAGTACGCGGTCAGGGCGCGCGAGGCGTACGACGGCCTGGCCGAGCGCGGCAAGGGCGCCGTGGCCACCTGGCGCGGCGAGGCCGCCGACGAGGTCGTGGAGATCGCCGCGGCCGTGGAGCCGGACAAGCAGTCGACGGCGCCGAAGACCGCGCCGGGCGGCACCGCCTCCGGCGCCGACACCACCGCCAAGCCCGCGTCCGCGGCGAAGCGGACCACCCCGCGGAAGCCGGCCGCCCCCAAGAAGGCCGCCGACAAGACCGCGAAGTGACGACGTCCTTCTGCGACGGGCCGGGCACGCGATGCGCGCCCGGCCCGTTGTGCGGGTAGGACCGGTACGGTGGGCAGCGGGCTTCAGCGGCCGGCGGCGGCTCCCCAACCGACACAGACGGAGACCAAGGCGGTGGCCAGGTGCTGATCACGGGGTTCTTCACGGTATTCGGCGTGATCTCGTTGTTGCTGTTCTTCTTCGCGCTCTTCGCGTTCGTCGACGCGGCGATCCACCGCAACGACGCCTACCGGGCCGCGGACAAGAACACCAAGGGATTCTGGCTGATCATCCTCGGCATCGCGGCCGTGGTGATGAAGCTCTTCTCGCTGCTGTCGTTCCTGCCGATCATCGGGCTGGTCGCCGTGATCGTCTACATGGTCGACGTACGGCCCGCGCTCCGCGAGGTCGGCGGCCGCAACCGCGGCAACCGCGGCAGCAGGTTCCGCAACCGGCGCAATGGCGGCGGCAGCAGCAGCGACGGCCCCTACGGGCCGTACAACGGCCGCCGCTGAACCACCCGCCCGGGCGCCCGGCCGCCGCCGTCCGTCAGTCCCCGCGCCGCTCCAGCAGCACGACCGCCACGTCGTCCGTCAGCTCGCCGCCGTTGAGGTCGCGTGCCTCGGCGAGGACCGCGTCCAGCAGTTCCTCGCCGTCGAGCCCGCCGGCCAGCAGCCGTGACGTGATGCCCAGCATGCCCTCCTGGCCGAGCCGCAGCGTGCCCTCGCCGATCCGGCCCTCGATCAGGCCGTCGGTGTAGAGCATCAGGCTCCAGTCGCCGTCGAGGCGGACCCGGATCCGGTGCCAGAACGCCTCCGGCAGCAGCCCCAGCGCGGGGCCGCCCTCCTCGAACGGCAGCAGTGCCGGCTCCCGGCCGGCCAGCGCGACCAGCGGCGCCGGATGCCCGGCCAGGTGCAGGTCCGCCGAGTCGCCGTCGGGCGCGATGTCCACGATGCACAGGGTCGCGAAGATCTCCTCGTCGGACCGCTCGTGCACCAGCACGTCCTGCATGGTGCGCAGCAGCGCCTCACCGCCGAGCCCGGCGAAGGTCAGCGCACGCCAGGCGATGCGCAGTTCCACGCCCAGCGCGGCCGCGTCCGGGCCGTGCCCGCACACGTCGCCGATCATCGCGTGCACCGTGCCGTCCGGGGTGCGGACGGTGTCGTAGAAGTCGCCGCCGAGCAGCGCGCGGCTGCGGCCCGGGCGGTAGCGCGCGGCGAACCGCAGGTCGGTCGCACCCTCCAGCAGCGGCGTGGGCAGCAGCCCGCGCTCCAGCCGCGAGTTCTCCTGCGCCAGCAGCCGCGACTCGCTGAGCTGCCGCTGCGCGAGGTCGGCCCGCTTGCGCTCGACCGCGTAGCGCACGGCCCGGGTCAGCGTCGCCGCGTCGACATGGTCGCGCGAGAGGTGGTCCTGCGCCCCGATGCGGACGGCCTCGGCGGCCCGCCCGTCCTCGTCGGCGCCGTCGCTCAGCACCAGCACGGCCGTGCCGGGCGCGATCCGCAGCACCTCCGGCAGCCGCTCCAGCACGTCGGGCAGGTCCAGCAGGATGCAGTGCACGTCGTCGGTGAGCAGCCGGCCGGCCGCCGTCAGGTTGCGGGCGCGCAGCACCCGCACCCGCGGCCCGCCGCCGCCCTCCTGGAAGTACGGGGCCGTGAACGCGCCGGTCGCGTCGTCGCCGACGACGAGGAGGGTCAGGACGACCGGGCCCGCGACGGTGTCCTGCCGCTGCCTGGGCACGGACACGGTGCCGACCAGGCGGGCCGGCGGGTCCTGCAGACCCGTCCACTCGTCGCCCGGGCCGGGCTCGTGCCGCCCCTGCTCGTACACACCCTCGTCGTGCGGCGCGTCCACCGGCGGCAGATCCTCCGCCGTGGCGGTCGCGGGCATGACGGCGGGACCCTCGGCCCCGCTGTCGGTGGCTGAGGGCCGTTCGGTGCCGCGCCTTGGTGCGGACATCAAGCGACTCCCTTCCGTCCCCCGAAGAACATCAGGCGACCCTAGTGGCAGAAGACGGCGTGACGGGAGGGCAGGAAGTAAACCGTCAGCGTCATATGCGGTGGCCAGCGGGGGATTTCGCCGTGGATGTGCTGATCCGCACATGACCAACGTCACGCCGTTCGGCCACAACCATGCCCCCGGATCAGCCCTCTTACGGGTTCGCGGCCCGCGTCACGTCCGCGCACGCGGTGCGACGGCGTCCCACGCGACGGTGATCTCGCCCTGCCGCCAGCGCGTCGGCCCGTACAGCACCGGCCACCCGGCGTCCCGCAGATCCCGCACCGCCCGGATCCAGCGCTGCCGGGCGCCCAGCGCGGACAGCGGCGCCGCGGCGGCCCACGCACGGTCGAACGCCACGAGGAACGCGTGCACCGGCTCGCCCGGCACATTGCGGTGGATCAGCGCCTTCGGAAGGCGTTCGGCCAGGTCGGACGGCTTGCCCAGCGAGCCGAGGCGGGTCGCGAACGTCACCGAACGCGGGCCCTCGGGCCCCAGCGCCACCCACACATGCCGGCGCCCGATCTCGTCGCACGTCCCCTCGACCAGCAGCCCGTCCGGCGCGAGGCGCGCGCACAGCCGCGCCCACACCGCGGCGACCTCCGCCTCGTCGTACTGGCGCAGCACGTTCGCCGCGCGGATCAGCAGCGGGCGCGCGCCGATGCCGGCCGCCGGCAGCGGGACCTCGAAGCCGCCGTGCGCGAACGTCAGCCCGTCCCGGGCGTACGGCTGCGCGGCCGCGACGCGGGCGGGGTCGATCTCGACGCCCACCACCTGAACGTCCTCCCGGACGCGGCGCAACCGGTCCAGCAGCTCGACCGCGGTCCACGGCGCGGCGCCGTACCCCAGATCGACGGCCACCGGAGCGGTGGGCGCGCCGCGCAGCTCCGCTCCCAGGGTCGCGGCGATCCACCGGTCCATACGGCGCAGGCGGTTCGGGTTCGTGGTACCCCTGGTCACCACCCCTACGACTTTGCCTCCGGCCACGCCCGCACCTTATGGCTTCGAGCCGGCGGGGTGCCCCCGGGGCTCTATCGCGTGTGCCGCGCCGTTCCCCGCGCCCCTGCGGCTTCCGGGCTGCCCCCGGGTCGCCGTACCCGTCTGCTGCGCCGTCGTGGCTTGTCGCGCAGTTCCTCGCGCCCCTGGCGGTGCAGGTTCGTGGGTGGGGTCAGGGGCCACTCCGGGTGTGTCTCCTCGAGCTTTGCATGGCGGCTTTTTCCGTCAGGGTGCCCGGGGCCTTGCAAAGCTCTGCGGGGACACACCCGGATCGTCCCCTTCCGGCCGGCCCCCGTCTGCGGGAGGACATTGGCCGTGTCCCATGTCCCCCGCCGCACGGTGGGTGAGCGGGAGGGGGTGGGGAGGAAGTGCTCCCCGCAGCGAAATGTGCGCGGCCCCCGGGCAACAACACGGACGAACCCGTATGCACATTTCCGAGGAGACGCTTCCGGAGCGCCCCCGACCCCACGGACAAAGGGCACGCATATCAGGGGCGCGGGGAACTGCGCGAGCAACCGGCCACCGGCCGGGACACGGCAACGGCGCCCCGGGGGCACCCCGGATGCCGAACCACCCACCGGCCGGTGGACGGGGGGGTGACCGTACGGGAGGTAAATGTTCGGCAACGAAGGAAATGGATTCGGGGGATCCGGTGTTGAGAGGGGTTGACGACGGGGGTACGGCTGGCCGGAAGGAACGACGCGTGACCCAGTACACGTCCCGCCTCAGCGCACTCCGCGCAGGAGTCCCGCACAAGCGGTGGAACGTGGGCCGCAGAGTGCGCCGCGTGGCCATGCTGAGCGTCCACACCTCACCCCTGCACCAGCCCGGCACGGGCGATGCCGGCGGTATGAACGTGTACATCGTCGAGCTGGCCAAGCGCCTGGCCGAGCGCGACGTCGAGGTCGAGATCTTCACGCGGGCCACCAGTGGAGCCCTCGAGCCGTCGGTGCAGCTCGCTCCCGGCGTGCTGGTGCGGCACGTGGACGCGGGGCCGTACGAGGGCCTGGCCAAGGAGGAGCTGCCGGCCCAGCTGTGCGCCTTCACGCACGGCGTGATGCAGGCGTGGGCCGGCAACCGCCCGGGCCACTACGACCTGGTGCACTCGCACTACTGGCTGTCCGGCCACGTCGGGTGGCTGGCCGCCGAGCGCTGGGGCGTGCCGCTGGTGCACGCGATGCACACCATGGCCAAGGTCAAGAACGCGGCGCTGGCCGAGGACGACTGTCCCGAGCCGAGTGCCCGGGTGATCGGCGAGACGCAGGTCGTGAGCGCCGCGGACCGGCTCATCGCGAACACCGACGAGGAGGCCGCGGAGCTCGTCCGGCACTACGACGCGGCTCCCGGCAAGGTCGCCGTGGTGCACCCGGGCGTGAACCTGGACCGTTTCCGGCCCGCCGACGGGCGCGCCGCCGCGCGGGCCCGGCTCGGCCTGCCGCAGCACGCGGTGGTCCCGCTGTTCGCCGGCCGGATCCAGCCGCTGAAGGCCCCGGACGTGCTGATCAGGGCGGTCGCGGCGCTGCTGGAGGAGGAACCGGCGCTGCGGGACCGGCTGGTCGTCCCCGTGGTGGGTGGCCCGTCGGGTTCGGGGCTGGCCAAGCCGGAGGCGCTGCACAAGCTGGCGGCGCGGCTCGGCGTGAGCGACGTCGTGAGCTTCCACCCGCCGGTGGACCAGGACCGGCTGGCGGACTGGTACCGGGCGGCGAGCGTGCTCGTCATGCCGTCGTACAGCGAGTCGTTCGGGCTGGTGGCGATCGAGGCGCAGGCGTGCGGCACGCCCGTGGTGGCGGCGGCCGTCGGCGGGCTGCCGGTCGCCGTGCGCGACGGCCACACCGGTTTCCTGGTGCCGGGCCACGACCCGCGGGACTACGCGGCGGTGCTGCGCCGGTTCGTCGACCATCCGCACCTGGGCGAGTCCATGGGGGAGGCCGCGGCCCGGCACGCCTGCCGCTTCGGCTGGGACACCGCGGCGGCCGACACCGCCGAGGTCTACGCGGCAGCGCAGTACGAGCGCCGCCGTCACCTACGATCGGTCCATGGCTGAGCAGCAGAGCGGCAGCGGTACCGGGTCGGCGGGCGGGCACTCGTCCGCCGAGGTCAGGGCCGAGGAGCGGGCCGAGGAGCACGCCCGGCACGCCGGCGCCCCCGCGTCCCGCGCCCGCCTCGCCGTCGAGCAGGCGCTCGCCGAGGCGGAGTTGGAGTGGGAGTCACCGCGCCCGGGTACGTATGTGACCCAACTGCCCGGCACCCGGAAGCTGTCGACGACGTGTCAGCTCATCGTCGGCCGGCACACCCTGTCGCTGAACGCGTTCGTCGTGCGCCACCCGGACGAGAACCACGAGGCGTTCTACCGCTGGCTGCTGGAGCGCAACCTGCGCCTGTACGGGGTCTCCTACGCGATCGACCAGCTCGGTGACGTCTATCTGTCCGGCCGGCTGCCGGTCTCGGCGGTGTCGGCGCAGGAGGTGGACCGGCTGCTGGGCGCGGTCGCGGAGAACGCGGACGGTTCCTTCAACGTCCTGCTGGAGCTGGGCTTCGCGAGCTCGATCCGCAAGGAGTACGCCTGGCGGGTGTCCCGGGGCGAGTCCACCCGGAACCTGGACGCGTTCACGCATCTGACCAAGGATCTCGCCGACTAGCGGTCCAACAACCCCCGCACACCCCCTTCCCCACGTCTGTGGCTCATGGCACCCTCATGCCCGTCGCACATCTGAATCGTGTTCAGATACGTGAAAGGCGAGAGACCATGGCGATCAGTCGCAGACGACTCCTCACCGCGGGCGCCCAGGCGGCCTCCGCGGCCGCCGTCACCACCACGCTCGGCGGCACGGCCACGGCGGCGGCCGCCGCCACCGCGGAGGGGGCCGGGGGCGATCCGGGAGCCCAACCCACCGGTCTGTGGGCCGAGTTCCGGGCCACCCCGTACACCCACCCGCAGATCCCGTACGTCGCGCGGGCCGGCTGCGACGGCGGAACCCGGCACTTCCCGCGGTTCCCGGTGCGCGCCAACGTGCTGCACTACGGCGCGGTGCCCGTGAGCGACCCCACGCACACGGTGCTGAGCCTCGAGGACGGCTCGGTCGACTCCGCGCCCGCCATCAACCGCGCCCTGCGCGAGGTCGGCGAGTCCGGCGGCGGCACCGTGTTCGTGCCGCCCGGCACCTACCGCATCGACGACGTGATCCAGGTCGGCTGGAGCAACACCGTGCTGCGCGGCGCCGGCAGCGGCCTGACCACGCTGTACGCGACGAAGTCCCTCACCGACCTGATCGGCGTCTACGGCAGCAGGTACGGCGGCGACAAGTCGTCCTGGTCGTGGGCCGGCGGGCTGGTGTGGATGTGCCCGGCCGACCGCTACGGGACGCTGACCGACGCGATCCGCGCGAGGAACTGGCCGTTCGAGGGCTGGACCGGCGACAGGCGCGACGAGTTCCGGACCCTCGCCGAGGTCACCGCCGTCTCCGCCCAGGGCACTTGGCGCGTCACCGTCGACGACACGCGTCAACTGCGCCCCGGCGACCGCGTCCTGCTGCAGTACGCCGACGACCCCGCGCACGGCCTGCTCGACCACATGTCCGGCGACGTCGAGGGCGCCGCGGGCTACTCCTGGGCCGACAAGACCAAGCTCCTGTCGTACGTGCCGTACGAGTGGCCCGCGCGGATCACCGCGGTGCACGGGAACCGGGTGACCTTCGACCGCCCGCTGCCGCTGGACACCCGCCTGCTGTGGCAGCCGCGGATCACCACGTGCGTGCCGCCGATGGTCCACTCCGGAGTGGAGGGCCTCACCATCCGGATGACCCCCACCCCGCAGTCCCCGCACCTGCTCGACAAGGGCTACAACGGCCTGGCCGCCCAGTGCACGTGGGACTGCTGGGTGGACGACGTGCACGCGATCGACGTCGACAACGGCTTCCTGCTGGTCGCCGCGAAGGCCACCACGTTCCGCCGCACCCGCGTCTCCGGCCGCGGCAGCCACCACCCCTACGCCTGCCGCGAGGGCTCCCACGACAACCTCGTCGAGGACTTCCGCATCGACCAGCGCACCGTTCCCGCGCCGCCCGGCACCCAGTTGCACGGCATCAACGTCGAGGGCCTGTCGTCGTACAACGTCTGGTCCCGCGGGGCCATGGAGATGGGCACCTTCGACACCCACCGCGGCCTGCCGTTCGCCAACGTGCGCACCGACATCACGGTGTCCAACGACGGTGCGCACGGCGGTGACGCGAGCGCCGGCCCGCTGTACGGCGCGCGCTTCACCCACTGGAACGTCACCGTCACCAACGGCCGGGCCGGCTGCGTCAAGATCGACGACATCGCCCCGTACAGCGCGACGTTCGCGATCTCCCCGGTCACACCGTTCGGCCAGATCGACGTCCCCGACTTCACCGGCCCGCTGCACTCCCGCCTCGAGGCGTACGGCGCACCGGGCACGTCGCCCGTCAACCTCTACGAGGCGCAACGGGAGTTGCTGCTCTGACGGCCGCGGCGGCGCGGGTCAGCCGCCGACCGGCTCCTGCCGCGTGCCGGGGGAGTCCGGCAGTGCCCCGCCCTCCGCCCGGACCGTCTCCACCTGGGACGTGACGGGCGTGGGGCGGACCCGCAGCAGCGCGTAGTACCCGGCGGCGGCGACCGTGCCGACCACCGCGCAGCCGGCCCAGACCGCGTCGGGCCCCACGCCGTCGTAGACCAGGCCGCCGGCCAGCGGGCCCGCGAACGAGGCCGCGGACCAGGCGAGCGTGTACATGCCCTGGTAGCGGCCGCGGGCGGTGGCCGGCGCGAGGCCGGCGACCACGGACATCGACGCGGGCGCGTGCACGATCTCGCCGAGCGTCCACACCACGACGGTCAGCGCGTAGAGCCCGACCGTGTCGGCGAACGCGGTCAGCCCGAAGCCCCACGCCCCCAGCAGCGAGCCGGCGGCGAGCAGCGCCGCGGTGGGCCGGCTGCGCAGCATCCGGGTCAGCGGGATCTGCAGGATCACGATCACCACGCCGTTGATCGCGGCGACCAGGCCGAACTGCCGTGCGGACAGCCCGTGCGCGCCCATGTCGATGGCGAGCGTCGAACTGCCCTGCTGCATCACGCTGCCGATCAGGAACGTCAGCCCGACCACCGCCATGAAGCGGCGGTCGCGCAGCACGTCCACCAGCCGGATGCCGGCCGGGGCGTCCACCGTGCCGGACCCGGCCGGGGCGAGCCCGCCGGCCGCCGGCGGCCGCAGCGTCTCCTTCGCCTTGGCGAAGACGACCATCGCGCACAGCACGGTGGCGAACGCGTCGCCGAGGAAGAGCCACAGGTAGCCGGCCGCGGCGATGAAGCCGGCGGCCGCTGCCGACACACCGAAGCCGATGTTGATCGCCCAGTAGTTGAGGGAGAAGGCCCGCACCCGGTCCGCGGGCGGCACCAGGTCGGCGATCATCGCCTGCAGCGCGGGCCGGGAGGCGCTGCTGGCCAGGCCCAGCGCGGTGGCGACCGCGGCGATGGCCAGCGGGTCGGTGACCAGGCCGAGCACGGCGGTGGCCAGGGCCGCGGCGATCTGCGCGGCCAGCAGGGTCCGGCGCCGGCCGAGCCGGTCGGCCAGCACTCCGCCGAGCACCGCGCCGCCCGCGCCGCCGAGCCCGAAGAGGGCCGCGACCAGGCCGGCGTAGGCGGCGGAGTAGCCGCGCTGAACTGTCAGGTACAGCGCGAGGAAGGTCACCACGAAGCCGCCGAGGCGGTTGATCAGGGTGCTGGTCCACAGCCACCAGAACTGCCGCGGCAGCCCGCCGACCGTCTCCCGTACCGCGCGTGAAGCCGCCCCCACCGTGACCCTCCCTGTAACAACCGACCTCGCCTCGCGCAGCTTACATAGGCCCGGCGGGGAGCGCCAAGGAATTTCGATTAGGCTCAGTCGCATGGCTGCTGCTGCGTACAAGCTGATCCTGCTCCGCCACGGCGAGAGTGAGTGGAACGCGAAGAACCTGTTCACCGGCTGGGTGGACGTGAACCTCAACGACAAGGGTGAGAAGGAGGCGGTCCGGGGCGGCGAGCTGCTCAAGGACGCCGGCCTGCTCCCCGACGTCGTGCACACCTCCGTGCAGAAGCGGGCGATCCGCACGGCGCAGCTCGCGCTGGAGGCCGCCGACCGGCACTGGATCCCCGTGCACCGCTCCTGGCGGCTCAACGAGCGCCACTACGGCGCCCTGCAGGGCAAGGACAAGGCCCAGACCCTCGCCGAGTTCGGCGAGGAGCAGTTCATGCTGTGGCGCCGCTCCTACGACACCCCGCCGCCGCCGATCGACCCCGGCAGCGAGTACTCCCAGGCCGACGACGCGCGCTACGCGACCATCCCCCCGGAGCTGCGCCCGAGCACCGAGTGCCTCAAGGACGTCGTCCACCGGATGCTGCCCTACTGGTATGACGGCATCGTCCCCGACCTCCTCGACGGCAAGACCGTCCTGGTCGCCGCCCACGGCAACTCCCTGCGCGCCCTGGTCAAGCACCTCGACCAGATCTCCGACGCGGACATCGCCGCCCTCAACATCCCCACCGGCATCCCCCTGGCCTACGACCTCGACGCCGAGTTCCGCCCCGTCACCCCCGGCGGCCGCTACCTCGACCCCACCGCCGCGGCCGCGGCCATCGAAGCCGTCAAGAACCAGGGCAAGAAGTAGTCCGCCTGCACGCGCATGCCCCCGACCTGCGGGTTCTCCCGCGGGGCGGGGGCATGTGTGCGTTGCGGGCCCGCTCGGGGCGAGTACGGGCGCTCCCCACCACCACCCCTGGGGCACGGACGACTTGCCGCTGGTGGAGATGATCGAGCGGGAGACGCGGGCCGTCACCGGTCAGGTCTGAGCCGCGGCGCGGTCCCGGGCGATCCCGTGCGGCCTCGGTCAAGAGCCTGATCCCTTACGGATCCCGTTCGGCAAAGAGGATGGATCGCGGGGCACAGCCCGACCTACGGTGCCGTCATGAGCGATCACGCGGAAGCGACTGTCGCGCCTGTTCAGGCGTTTGAGCCCCCCTACTACATGGCGGTCTTCAGCACGGTCCGCACCCAGGAGCAGACCGGCTACGCCGAGACCAACGCGCGGTTGGAGGACCTCGTGCGGGACGTCCCCGGGTTCCTGGGGATGGACTTCGCGCAGACACCCGGCGGACTGGGCATCAGCGTCGCGTACTTCAGCGACGCCGACGCCCTGGCGGAGTGGCGCACCCAGGCGGAGCACCGCGCGGCACAGCGTCGCGGGCGGGCCGAGTGGTACGAGAGCTACACGCTGCACATCGGGAAGGTGGAGCGCAGCCACGGCTTCGCCCGGGCCCAGGTCCCGCCGGGCCCGGCGGCCGGCTGACGCGCCCTCTTCCCACCTGCGCGACTGCCCTTCCGGGCAGGGGTGTTGGCGAGGCTCGGCCGTCGCATCCGGGCCCGGGGCGGGCGGTGGACGCGGCGGCCGCGGGTCCGTCAGCGTTTGGCGTAGTCGGCGAAGCCCTGCCAGTCGATGACGACGCACTCGTCGTCGCCGACGATCCACGCGTCGTGGCCGGCGGGGATGACGCCGACGTCACCGGGGCCGAACTCGGCCTCTTCGCCGTCGTCCATCACGACCTTCATGCGGCCGGAGACGAAGTAGCAGAGGTGGGCGGCCTCGCAGCTGTCGGTCCCGGCGATCGGCTTCACGTGGCTGGACCACTTCCAGCCGGGCTCGAACGTCGCGCGGCCCACGGGGCCGGCGTCGAGGGCGACGAGCTCCAGCTGGCCGGTGCTCGCCTCGAACGGGCGGACTTCGTCGGGTTTGTCGAGACTCTTGCGGATCAGACCGGACATGAGGACACGCTCCTGGTCGAGCGTTCGTGCTTTCTTCCAGCGTACGGCGAGGGCCCCTCTCCCCGGACTGGGGAGAGGGGCCCTCGGACCGTCGTGGCGATCGTCGTGGTGACCGTCGTGGCGCGGGAGCGGCGGGCGGGCCGGTCAGTGGGTGCAGCCGCCGCACTGGCACGGGCCGCCGGACTGGCAGCCGCAGCCGCAGCCCGAGCCGCAGCCGCACGCGGCCACCAGCGGGAGCGGGATCCGCAGTGGGGCGGCGTCGGGCGCGGACTGGTTCAGTACGGGCTGGGGCGTGGGGGATTCCGGCATAAGTACACCCTCCTCAGGCTTTCCTGCCCCCAGTGAAGCCCGCCGTGACGCCGCGCATCAACGGCGCACGGGTGCAGTCCGCTCCGGGGCGCTCACTTCCCGCGCCCCCGCCGGCCGGGGTTTACCAAGGCCCGGGTCCCGATCCGGGTCCCGATCCGGGTCCAGGTCCGGACCCGAGGTCCGGACCGCCGGGCCCCGGCCCGCGGAGTCCCGAGCCCACGGGGTCCCGAGCCCGCGGGCGGCGGTCCGCAGACCGCCGCCCGCAGCGTCACGCGCCCTCGACCGGCGTCGGCGCCGGGCTCAGCTCGTCCGCGTGCTCGCCGGTGACCAGGTAGATCACGCGCTTGGCCACCGACACCGCGTGGTCGGCGAATCGCTCGTAGTAGCGGCCGACCAGGGTGACGTCGACCGCGGTCTCGATGCCGTGCTTCCAGCGGTCGTCCAGCAGGTGCTGGAAGAGCGCGCGGTGCAGCTCGTCCATGCGGTCGTCGTCCGCCTCCAGCTGCATGGCGTCGTCTATGTCCTTGCTGACGATCACCTCGGCCGCCTTGGCCATCAGGCGCTGGGCGAGCTGGCCCATCTCGAGGATGGTGCTGTGCAGGTCGTTCGGCACGGCCGAGACGGGGAAGCGCAGGCGGGCCAGCTTGGCGACGTGCCGGGCGAGGTCGCCGGAACGCTCCAGGTCGGCGGACATGCGCAGGGACGTCACCACGATCCGCAGGTCGGTGGCCACGGGCTGCTGCCGGGCGAGCAGGGTGATGGCCCGGTTCTCCAGCTCGCGCTGCAGACTGTCGACCTTCTCGTCCGACGCGATCACGCTCTCGGCGATGTTGAGGTCCGCGTCGAGCAGTGCGGTGGTCGCCCGGCCGATCGCGGATCCGACGAGACGAGCCATCTCGACCAGACCGTCACCGATCGTGTCGAGTTCCTCGTGATATGCGTCCCGCATCGTTTTCCTTCCGTCGGAACAGAGAGTTGCGCTGGCTCACGGCCACGCTGCCACGCTCGTAGGCGTACGCGTACCGGTCGCGCACCCGGAGTGAATCACCCCCCACGTGAAGGTGAACTCTTGGCAACGTACATCCGAGAGCTCTCTCACAGGCTTGTGGGGTCCGTGAACAGTCCACCTAACCTGGAGCCATGAACGTGAACGCGGCAGTCGCCGCAGCCAGTGCGATCGCCGGTCTGCTGACCGGCGTGATCGCTGTGCTCGCGTTCCGCTGGAGCGAGCGGGAACTGTCCCGCCCGACGCGTACCGCACTGCGCTCGGATCAGAGCACCGCCGTGCTGCCGCCCGGCGTGGACACCGTTCTCTCGGTGCTCCGCTCCTCGGCGGTCGTCCTCGACGAGGGCGACACGGTGGTCAAGGCCAGCTCGGCGGCGTACGCCCTCGGACTGGTCCGCGGCGGCCGGCTGGCCGTCGACCAGATGCTGCAGATGGCCCGCGAGACCCGGCGGGACGGCGAGATACGGCAGGTGGAACTGGACCTGCCACGCCGCGGCGCGAGCCGCGGCGAAGGACTGGCGGTCTCCGCCCGCGTGGCCCCGCTGGGCTCGCGGCTGGTGCTGCTGCTGGTCGAGGACCTCACCGAGGCCCGCCGGATCGAGGCGGTCCGCAGGGACTTCGTGGCCAATGTCAGCCATGAGCTCAAGACGCCCGTGGGCGCCCTGTCCCTGCTCTCCGAGGCCGTGATGGACGCGGCCGACGACCCCGAGGCGGTCAACCGCTTCGCCGGGCGGATGCAGATCGAGGCCACCAGGCTGACCAGCCTGGTGCAGGAGATCATCGACCTGTCCCGGGTGCAGAACGACGACCTGCTCGACGACGCCGAGCCGGTCGCGGTGGACGACCTCGTCGCCGAGGCCGTCGACCGATGCCGTCACCAGGCCAACACCAAACAGATCACCATGGCCACCGGAACCACCCCGGATCTCTTCATCTGGGGCAATCGGGGCCAGCTCGCCGCTGCTCTCGGCAATCTCGTCGAGAACGCCGTCAACTACAGTCCGGCCCGCACGCGGGTCGGCATTGCCGGGCGCAGGATCGGCGCCTCGGGCGGGGACCTCATCGAGATCTCCGTGACGGACCAGGGCATCGGCATCTCCGAGAAGGACCGCGAAAGGGTCTTCGAGCGCTTCTACCGGGTCGACCCGGCGCGCTCGCGGGCGACCGGCGGCACCGGACTCGGCCTGTCCATCGTGAAGCACGTGGCCGCCTCGCACGGCGGGGAGGTCACGGTGTGGAGCGCGGAGGGCCAGGGCTCCACCTTCACGCTCCGGCTTCCCGAAGCCGGGATCGCCCGCGACCGGGCGCTCCAGCAGGGCTTCGACCCGGACGCAGAGGTGGACCCCGAGCCGGGCGACGAGCCCACTGCGGACCAGCTCTTCCAGACTCTTCCCGAACACATCCCCGCCCCGGAGGTCCTTCCGTGACCCGCGTACTCGTCGTCGAGGACGAAGAGTCCTTCAGTGACGCGCTGTCCTACATGCTGCGCAAAGAGGGCTTCGAGGTCGCGATCTCCGCGACCGGGCCCGACGGTCTGGACGAGTTCGAGCGCAACGGCGCCGACCTGGTCCTCCTCGACCTGATGCTGCCGGGCCTGCCCGGCACCGAGGTCTGCCGCCAGCTCCGCCTCAAGTCCAACGTCCCGGTGATCATGGTGACCGCCAAGGACAGTGAGATCGACAAGGTCGTCGGCCTGGAGATAGGCGCTGACGACTACGTCACCAAGCCGTTCTCCTCGCGCGAGCTGGTCGCCCGCATCCGCGCCGTGCTGCGGCGCCGCGGCGAGCCCGAGGAGATCTCGCCGGCGGCCCTGGAGGCCGGCCCGGTGCGGATGGACGTGGACCGCCACGTCGTCACCGTCGGCGGCGGCAAGGTGGACCTGCCGCTGAAGGAGTTCGACCTGCTGGAGATGCTGCTGCGCAACGCGGGCCGGGTGCTGACCCGCATGCAGCTGATCGACCGGGTCTGGGGCGCCGACTACGTCGGCGACACCAAGACCCTCGACGTCCACGTCAAGCGCCTGCGGGCCAAGATCGAGCCCGACCCGGGTGCCCCGCGCTACCTGGTGACGGTCCGTGGCCTGGGCTACAAGTTCGAGCCGTAAGCCGGGCGAGGCGGGCACGGCGCGGTACGCCGCGTGTTCACGGCGCGCCGCACGTACATACGGGGGAAGGGCCCGGCGATCGCCGGGCCCTTCCCCCTGAACGTGTTCCCCACGGCCCCCTGAGCGGGGGGCCGGTGCGGCTCAGGCCGTCGGCGTGGCCGAACCCGTCGGCGTCGCCGGCGTGGTGGGCGTGGCCGGCTGGTTGGGCCGGGTCGACGGGGTGGTCGTGCCGGTCGGCGCCGGGGTCGCCGTCGTGGGCAGCGAGCTCGGGCCGTAGGGCTGCAGGAAGCCGACGGCGGGGGTGACGTTGACCGGCAGGGTCAGCGGGCCGGCCGCGCTGAAGGTGAACGTCGCCTGCTGCACGTCGCCGTCGCGCAGCGCCTCGCTGCCGGTGTCGATCGTGGCGGACGCGTTGCCCTTGCCGCCGAGCAGCAGCGAGCCATGGGCCGGAACGGTGATGATGGGGCTGCCGTCGGCCGCCTTGAGGGTGGCGCTGGCCGCGCCGGCGAGCGCGATCGACTGGAGCCTCTGGGGGATGGGGCCGTTGTTGAAGACCCGGGCCGAGACGGTCGCGGGGCCTGTCGGCTGGGTCAGGACGTACGCGTTCTGCACCTTGACGTTGCCGGTGCTGGTCTGCGCACTGTCCGGCTGGACCTCGAGGGTCTGCGCGTCGTTCCCCGCGGCACAGGCCGCGGCCAGGGGAGCGAGCGTGAGCGCGAGTACGGCGGCGAGGGCGCCGCGACGGAAGCTGCGGACCACGGCGGCGGCATCTCCTTGGGCAGGTACCTTGACAGGTATCGGGGAAGATCTTCTAGCGGCCTTAGATTACCGAGCCGTCCCGGACTCCGCGCACCGGCCCCGCCTTTACGGTGATCACTTCCTGAGCAGGATTTCCGTGACGGTGCACAATTGGATCTTCCTTGGGCCGCGGGCCCGAACGGAGTAGCGACCAGCCACTCCTGCGGGGGCGACAAACCCGGACGTATCGCCCCTTGTTCGGGGGTGGGGGTGCCCGTGGCGGGCCGGTTTCGGGGAGCTGGAATACCTGCTCCGACCTGCGGATACCGCCGCGCCGAGGCACCATGCAGCACGTTCCGGGGTCCCTTGTCAAGCCCCGAGATATGCCCTGACCTGCGAAAACGCCATTCAGAAGAGGGCGTTCCCGTGTTACCCTGGATAGCCACGGAAGGGGTACCTGTCACATGACGTTCAAGGTTGGCGACACCGTGGTCTATCCCCATCACGGGGCCGCGCTGATCGAGGCCATCGAAATTCGCCAGATCAAAGGCGTGGACAAGACCTACTTGGTGCTCAAGGTCGCCCAGGGCGACTTGACGGTGCGCGTGCCCGCGGACAATGCGGAGTTCGTCGGCGTGCGCGACGTGGTCGGTCAGGAGGGTCTGGACCGGGTCTTCGAGGTGCTGCGCGCGCCGTACACCGAGGAGCCCACCAACTGGTCCCGCCGGTACAAGGCAAATCTGGAGAAGCTCGCCTCCGGAGATGTCATCAAGGTCGCGGAGGTCGTGCGTGACCTGTGGCGGCGTGAGCGTGAGCGGGGCCTGTCGGCCGGCGAGAAGCGCATGCTCGCCAAGGCGCGCCAGATCCTGGTCAGCGAACTCGCCCTCGCTGAGAACACCAACGAGGACAAGGCCGAGGCGCTGCTCGACGAGGTCCTCGCGTCGTAAGACCGTCCCCTTCGGACGTTCTCGTGTCGTACTCCTGACGGTGCGCCGAACCCGCACCGGCTGATCCGTACCGACCTACGCAGACGCATCCCCCGGACACCACCGGGGGACAACGCCGCGGCACCCGGCCGAGCACCATCGCCGGGTGCTGCGGCATGCTTGTGCTCGCGTCCCCCTGAGACTTCACGGAAGGGGTCCCAGGAACGCGGTGCCCGGCACGTTGAGTGCGATACCCATCTCATACAAGGACACAAACCTGCGTACCGCAGCCGTCATTCCCGCCGCCGGACGTGGCGTCCGGCTGGGCCCAGGCGCGCCCAAGGCGCTGCGCACCCTGGGCGGGGTCCCGATCCTCGTCCACGCGGTGCGCGCGATGGCCCGCGCCCGTGCCGTCCAGGTGATCGTCGTGGTGGCCCCGCCCGAGGGCGCCGCCGAGGTCCGCGCGCTGCTCGACGCCCACGGGCTGCCCGAGTCGACCGACATAAGGGTGGTCCCGGGCGGTGAGTCCCGGCAGGAGTCGGTGCGGCTGGGCCTGGCCGTGCTGCCCGACGACGTCGACGTGGTCCTCGTGCACGACGCGGCCCGCCCGCTCGTCCCGGTGGAGACCGTCGAGTCGGTGGTGGAGGCGGTGCGCGGCGGCGCCCCCGCCGTCGTCCCCGGCCTGCCGGCCGCCGACACCGTCAAGAGCGTCGACCCCGGCACCGGGATCGTCACCGGCACCCCCGACCGCTCGCTGCTGCGGGCGGTGCAGACGCCGCAGGGCTTCGACCGGACCACCCTCGCCAAGGCGCACGCCACCGTCACCCGCGACGTCACCGACGACGCGAGCATGGTCGAGCAGCTCGGTGTGCCGGTGCTGGTCGTGCCGGGCCACGAGGAGGCCTTCAAGGTGACCCGGCCGCTGGACCTGGTGCTCGCCGAGGCCGTGCTCGCCCGCAGGAGGGCCACCGATGCCTACTGAGCCCGCCGCGGCCGCCCGCCCGGTGCTGCCGCGGGTCGGCATCGGCACCGACATCCACGCCTTCGAGGAGGGCCGCGAGCTGTGGTGCGCGGGCCTGCTCTGGGAGGGGGAGGGGCCCGGACTCGCCGGCCACTCCGACGCGGACGTCGTCGCGCACGCGGCCTGCAACGCGCTGTTCTCCGCGGCCGGCCTCGGCGACCTCGGCGCGCACTTCGGCACCGGCCGGCCCGAGTGGTCGGGAGCGTCCGGCATCACGCTGCTCACCGAGGCGGCCAGGATCGTGCGCGCCGCCGGGTACGAGATCGGCAACGTCGCGGTCCAGGTCGTCGGGCAGCGCCCGAAGATCGGCAAGCGGCGCGACGAGGCGCAGCAGGTGCTGTCCGCCGCGGTCGGCGCCCCGGTCGCGGTGAGCGCCGCGACCACCGACGGGCTCGGCTTCACCGGCCGCGGCGAGGGCCTCGCCGCGATCGCCACCGCCCTGGTGGCGCGGGCCTGATCCGGCCCCTGCGGGCCGGGCGAGCCGGGCTCCAGCAGGACCCGGCTGCGGCACCACCGAACCGCACGAGGCACCCGCCCCGGGCCGATACCCTTGGTGCGTGACTATTCGCCTGTACGACACCAACGCGCGCCAGGTCCGTGACTTCACCCCGCTCCGGCCGGGCTGCGTCTCGATCTACCTGTGTGGCGCCACCGTGCAGGCGGCCCCGCACATCGGGCACATCCGGTCGGGGCTCAACTTCGACATCATGCAGCGGTGGTTCCGCTACCGCGGCTACGACGTCACGTTCGTCCGCAACGTGACGGACATCGACGACAAGATCATCGCGAAGTCGGCCCTCCAGGGCCGCCCGTGGTGGGCGATCGGCTACGAGAACGAGCGCGCGTTCAACGACGGCTACGACGCGCTCGGCTGCCAGCCGCCCACCTACGAGCCGCGGGCGACCGGCCACGTGCCGGAGATGATCGAGATGATGCAGGGCCTCATCGAGCGCGGCCACGCCTATGTCGCCGACGGCAACGTCTACTTCGACGTGCGCTCGTACGAGGACTACCTGGAGCTGTCCAACCAGGAACTGGACAACCTCCGCCAGCCGTCGGGCGAGGGCGAGACCGGCAAGCGCGACCAGCGCGACTTCGCCATGTGGAAGGCCACGAAGCCCGGCGAGCCGTCCTGGGACACCCCGTGGGGCCGCGGCCGGCCCGGCTGGCACCTGGAGTGCTCGGCGATGGCCCACAAGTACCTGGGCAGCGCCTTCGACATCCACGGCGGCGGCATCGACCTGATCTTCCCGCACCACGAGAACGAGATCGCCCAGGCCAAGGCCTACGGCGACGAGTTCGCGCGGTACTGGGTGCACAACGCCTGGGTCACCATGAGCGGCGAGAAGATGAGCAAGTCGCTCGACAACTCGGTGCTGGTCTCCGACATGGTCCAGCGCTGGCGCCCGATCGTGCTGCGCTACTACCTGGGCACCCCGCACTACCGCTCCATGATCGAGTACAGCGAGGAGGCGCTGCGGGAGGCCGAGGCCGCGTTCGCGCGGATCGAGGGCTTCGTGCAGCGGGTCCAGGAGAAGACGGGGAAGGTGGTCGAGCCGGCCGCCGAGGTGCCCCCGGCGTTCGCCGAGGCGATGGACGACGACCTGGGCGTCCCGCAGGCGCTCGCCGTCGTGCACACCACCGTCCGGCAGGGCAACAGCGCCCTGACCGCGGACGACAAGGAGAGCGCGGTCGCGCGGCTGGCCGAGGTCCGTGCGATGCTCGGAGTACTGGGACTCGACCCGCTGGACCCGCACTGGACGGGCGCGGACCGCGGCGACGACCTGCACGGCGTCGTCGACTCCCTGGTCCGCCTGGTGCTGGAGCAGCGCCAGTCGGCCCGGTCCCGCAAGGACTACGCCACGGCCGACGCGATCCGCGACCAGCTCGTCCAGGCGGGCCTGGAGATCGAGGACACCCCGACCGGGTCCCGCTGGACGCTCCACTAGGCGCCACCCGGCGGGACACCGGGAGGCCGGGCCCCCCGCCGGTTGGCCGCCGGCGTCAACCCGGCCCAGAACCACGTTTGTCGAGCTTCACCGAAGAATGAGAGTGCCCCCCATGGCCGGCAACAGCCAGCGCAGGAACCGCCGTACGAGCAACAAGAAGGGCGCCACGGTCGGCAGCGGCGGGCAGCGGCGCCGTGCCCTGGAGGGCAAGGGGCCGACGCCCCCGGCCGAGGCGCGCAAGGGCCACAAGAAGAACCGCGTCGCCAACGCCCAGGCCAAGCGCGCCGTTTCGGCCCAGTCGCGGCGCCCGTCCGGGCGCGGCGCCAAGGCCACCGCGGAACTCGTCGTCGGCCGCAACCCGGTGGTGGAGGCGCTGCGCGCGGACATCCCGGCGACCGCGGTGTACGTGCAGCAGTACATCGAGAACGACGACCGGGTGCGCGAGGCCATCAAGCTCGCCACCGACCGCGGCGTGCCGCTGCTGGAGGCGGCCCGGCCCGAGCTGGACCGGATCACCGCCGGGCTCAACCACCAGGGCCTGGTCCTGCAGATCCCGCCCTACGAGTACGCGCACCCCGACGACCTGGTCGCCGGGGCCGCCGACAACGGCGAGCCCCCGCTGATCGTCGCGCTCGACGGCGTGACCGACCCGCGGAACCTCGGTGCCGTGGTCCGGTCCGTCGCCGCGTTCGGCGGGCACGGCGTGGTGGTGCCCGAGCGGCGCGCCGCCGGTATGACCGCTGGCGCGTGGAAGACCTCGGCCGGCACCGCCGCCCGGGTCCCGGTCGCCCGTGCCACCAACCTCACCCGCACCCTGGAGGCGTACCAGAAGGCCGGGCTGACCGTCGTCGGCCTGTCCGCCGACGGCGACGTCGAACTCCAGGATCTGGAGCTGCTGTCCGGGCCGGTCGTGATCGTCGCGGGCAGTGAGGGCAAGGGCCTGTCCCGGCTGGTCGGCGAGACCTGCGACCTGCTGGTGCGCATCCCGATGCCGGGTGGCGCGGAGTCCCTGAACGCCGGTGTGGCCGCGGGCGTCGTGCTGTACGAGGCGTCCCGCCGCCGCGCCTGACACGGCGGGTGCCGGCGCGGGTTACCGTGCCGGCGGCGGGTCACCCCGATTGTCGGAGCCCCGACAGCATGACGCTCCGAGGCCGTTTCTAAACTGTGTGTCACTCGGTTAGATGAGCGTGGACACCAGAACACCCCGCACTCCCACGGGGGGAGGCGCGCCCGGTTACGACGAGCGTGTGCTGACGATGCCTCGGGTGCCGAGCGACCCCGCCCAGGTGATCGTCAACCACGCGAGCTTCCGGGTGAGGCTCGGGGCGACCTCGACCCGTGCCCTCGGCCTCGACGACACCGCGAAGATCCCGGTCGTGACCCAGAGCGCCGGGCGGCGCCGGGCACCGGTGGTCTGGTCCGGGCAGAGCGCCCCCGGCGACCCCCTGGCCGGCGAGCTGCTCCAGGCGGTCCGCCGCGCGGACTCCAGCGCCGCCACCCAGGTCCTGCCGCGGATCGACGAGACGGCCGTGCTGCCGCCCGTCGCGCCCACCGTCGTCGGCCAGCGCACCGGCGGCGACGCCCCGACCGGCCTGCTGCCGCGCCCCTACGGCCCCGCCGACGGCGAGCGCTACGGCCGCGCCCACGACGACTCACGTGACCGCTACGACCGCGCCGCGGACCGCGAACCGGTGGTCGGCTGGCACGGCGGCGCCGCGGACGACGGCTACGGCGGCGATGACGGCGACGGGGTGCTCGACGGCTCCGAGCCGCGGCCGCGCGACCGCCGCGGCGAACCCGTCAAGCACGCCTGGTACCCGGGCCGCCGGATGAACCTCGGCACGGTGCTGCTGCCGCTGCGGGTGTTCCTCGGCTTCATCTCGATCTACGCCGGCATGGGCAAGCTCTGCGACCGCGTCTACTTCGACGGCGGCCAGCGCGGCTCCATGGTGACCTGGCTGCGGTCCCTGCACCCGTGGGGGCTCGCCGAGCCGCTGCGCGACGCCGCGCTGAACCACCCCGTCGGCGCGGGCCTGAGCGTCGCCTTCCTCCAGGTCGTCGTCGGCGTGCTGACCATCTGCGGCCTGTGGCAGCGGATCGCGGCCGCGTTCGGCGCGGTCCTCTCGGCGGCGCTACTGGTGACCGTCAGCTGGCGGACCGTCCCGGTCTACGACGCCCCGGACTTCATCTACCTGGCCGCCTGGAGCCCGCTGGTCATCGCGGGCGCCCCGGTGTACTCGATCGACGGGCACCTCGCCTCCGACGCCTGGCGCCGGCTCGGCCCGCGCGTCGCGCTGTGGGACCTGCGGCGCCGGGTGCTGCGCCGCGGCACGGTGCTGGCCACGGTCGTCATCGGCCTGACCCTGCTGGTCGGTTCGGTGCTGGGGGCGGCCGTCCGCGCCAGCAGCACCCACACCGGCCCGAGCGAGCCGCAGGTCGTCCCGACCAACAACCTGCCCGGTTCGCCGCTCCCGGAGGTCTCCGGCGGCGACAGCGGGGGCACCGGCTCCTCCCCGTCGCCGTCGCACTCGGCGCCGGCCCGCAGGAAGACCCGCACCCCGGCGGCCACGCACAGCCCGTCCAGCACGCCCAGCCACCGGCCGACCAGCCGCAGCACGGGCAGCCGGGGCGGCAGCGGCGCGACCAGCACACCGGGCGGCTCCGGGTCCACGTCGTCCTCCGGCGGCAGCGGCGGCTCCCAGCAGCCGACCGGCTCCGCACCCACCCACCAGGCGCCCCCGCCGCCGCAGCCCGCGCCCAAGCCCACGCAGGGCGGCGCGATCGGCGGCCTGCTCGGCAGCCACTCGCCGACGGGGCTGCTGCTGGGGATCTCCTCCGGCACCGCCGGCGAGGGGTCCGGCGTGCCGCGGGGCAGCGCGTAGCGCGGGGTCGCGCCCGCGCGACCACGACGGCCCGTACCGGTGGGGACCGGTGCGGGCCGTCGTTCGTGTGGGCGGGGGCCGTCGCCAGGAGCGCGGTCCGGGCGTGGTCCGGGCGTGGTCCGGGCGTAGCGCGGGCGGGGCGTCGTCCGTACAGGGCGTCGTCCGTGCGGGGCGCCTCAGCTGAGTTCGGTGCCCAGCTCCTTGGCCGCCTCCGTGAGGTCCTTCGCGGTGTCGATCGCCCGCCAGTAGGCGCCCTGGGGGATCTGGAAGCCGGCCAGGCGGCGTTCGCGGGCCAGCCGCGGGAACGTCGTCCGCTCGTGGTCGCCCTGGTCCGGCAGCATCGCCGTGAACTCCGGCGCGAACACGTACACGCCCGCGTTGATCAGGAACGGCGACGGGGGCGCCTCGATGAAGTCCAGCACCTGGCCGAACTCGTTGGTCTCGACCGCGCCCCACGGGATGCGCGGCCGGGCCAGGGCGAGCGTGGCGACCGCGTCCCGCTCCTCGTGGAAGGCGGCCATCTCGCGCAGCGAGAAGCGCGTCCAGATGTCGCCGTTGGTGGCGTACCAGGGCTCCTTGGCGCGCGGCAGGGAGGCTGCCGCGTACTTCAGCCCGCCGCCGCGGCCGAGCGGCTCGCGCTCGACGACCGTGGTGACGTTCAGCGGCTGCGGAGTGGAGTCCAGCCACTCCTGGAGGACCTCGGCGAGGTGCCCGCACGAGACGACCGCGTCGGTGACGCCCTCGGCGGCGAGCCAGGCCAGCTGGTGGCCGATGATCGGCGTGCCCGTGCCCGGGATCTCGACCATGGGCTTGGGCCGGTCGTCGGTGTAGGGCCGCAGGCGCGAGCCCTGACCGCCGGCCAGGAGCACGGCCTGGGTGACCGGGGGAGCGGGGGGATGGGCGTGGTGGCGCGCGGACGTCATGCAGCGCACCCTATGCGACGAGCGCGTGCCGCCCACGGAGGGCGGGCCGCACGCGCTCGTCGCACCGGTTGCAGCGGAGGACCGTCAGCCCGCGGAGGACCGTCAGCCCACCGATGAACGTCAGCCGACGGAGGCCACACCCGTGGCGAAGGCCGTGTCGCACACCGGCCGGGACCACGCCTGGGCGCGGCGGGAGGCGCCGTCGTACTTGGCGACCGCCGCGCGGCCCAGCGAACGGGCGATGGAGGCGCAGTACTTGGTCAGGGACGGGTGCTGGGCCATGGCGACCTGCAGGTCGGTCAGGGCCACGCCCGGGTCCTTCTCCTGCAGTTCGGCCAGCAGGCGCTGGCGCAGCGCTTCCTGGGGCGACGTGGCGGCCTTCTCCGCCGCCACCTCCTTCGCACTCTTCGCGGAGGCGGTCAGCACCTGCGCCTCCGACGACGAGGCCGCCCACGGGACGCGGGTGACGGCGAGGGTTCCCGACAGGACGAGAACGACCGGAAGTACGAGCGCGAATGTCTTGCCGAGACGGCGAGCTACCTGGTTCACGCATCGGATGGTAGCGACTGGTGATGATTTGGCGACATTTAGTCACCCTCGCGAGGGAGTGAAAACGTTGCGAACGGAACGCCGTGTTGACGTCCGCACCCGAAAGGCCGGATATGCCTACGTATGCGCGGCAGTTGGCGAAGGCCGCCGCCAGCGTCCTCCCGGACACGCGAAAGCGGCCGGCCGGTGCGTACGGGATGCGTACGTACCGGCCGGCCGCCGTGTCACGACCGGGGGTCGCGTCAGTCGCTGAGGCGCTCGCCCGTGGAGGTGGCGAACACGTGCGTCTCGCCGGCCTTCGGCACGACGTGCAGCACGGAGCCCTTCTCCGGGATCTGGCGGCCGCCGACGCGGATGACCAGGTCCTTGTGCTCGCCGCTGACCTCGGCCGAGCCGTACACGTAACCGTCGGCGCCGAGCTCCTCGACGACGTTCACGGTCACGGCCAGGCCCGCCGGCGCGTCCTTGGACAGCGTGCCGCTCTCGCCGGTGACGATGTCGAAGTGCTCCGGGCGGACACCGACGGTGACGGTGCGGTCACCCTTGTCGGCGGCGGCCTGGACCGCGTCACGGGCCACGCTCACCACGGAGTTGCCGAACTTCACGCCGCCGTCGGTGATCGGCACCTCGACCAGGTTCATCGCCGGGGAGCCGATGAAGCCCGCGACGAAGAGGTTGGCCGGCTTGTCGTACATGTTGCGCGGGCTGTCGACCTGCTGCAGGAGACCGTCCTTGAGCACCGCGACGCGGTCGCCCATGGTCATGGCCTCGACCTGGTCGTGGGTGACGTACACCGTGGTGACGCCCAGGCGGCGCTGCAGGCTGGCGATCTGCGTACGGGTCTGCACACGCAGCTTGGCGTCCAGGTTGGACAGCGGCTCGTCCATGAGGAAGACCTGCGGCTCGCGGACGATCGCACGGCCCATCGCGACACGCTGCCGCTGACCACCGGACAGCGCCTTGGGCTTGCGGGCCAGGTACTCGGTGAGGTCGAGGATCTTGGCGGCCTCCTCGACGCGCTTGCGGATCTCCGCCTTGTTCACGCCGGCGATCTTCAGGGCGAAGCCCATGTTGTCCGCGACGGTCATGTGCGGGTACAGCGCGTAGTTCTGGAACACCATGGCGATGTCCCGGTCCTTCGGCGGCAGGTGCGTGACGTCGCGGTCACCGATGCGGATGGCGCCGGAGTTGACGTCCTCGAGCCCCGCGAGCATGCGGAGCGAGGTCGACTTGCCGCAGCCGGACGGGCCGACGAGAACCAGGAACTCGCCGTCGCCCACCTCGATCTCGAGGCCGTCCACCGCGGGCTTGTCGCCGCCCGGGTAGATCCGGGTCGCCTTGTCGAACGTGACAGTTGCCATGACTGAGTACAGTCCCTTCACCGGCAGGAACGTGCCGGACGATCCGAGTAAAGGTCTAGTCCGCCATGCGCGGACCTGCCGTGACGCTACCTGCCGGATCGCCCCTTGTCACCAGCCCCCAGCCCCCGAATTCCCCCGGCCTCCCCGCCGTCTCCTCCCCACCCCTCCCTTTACTCCCCGCCCCGCCCCGTCCCCGCCCGGTACACTGCGACTGCGCCTCCTTAGCTCAGCTGGCCAGAGCACCGCTCTTGTAAAGCGGGGGTCGTCGGTTCGAACCCGACAGGGGGCTCTTCGTCTGTCCGCGCCCGAGCAGGGCGAAGCCCCGAGCCGATCAAGGTTCGGGGCTTCTTCGCGTCAGATGACGCCCGGCGCTCACATCGGCGGGACGGATCGCCTGGCGTGTCCTCCGCTTGCGCCTACATCCGCGTTCGTCGCCACGCCGCGGCCGCACGATCCAGCTCGGCGTCGTGGTCGCCAGCTTCGCAGTGGGCATCCGGCCGTCGGGTTCCCTCGGCGGGGACCTGCCAGTCCGACCACCGCACCACTGGTCCGAACCGCTGCACATCCGCGGACAGGTATCCGCGGCAGCCGCCCGTGCATTCGGGTGCGCCGAGTTCCAGCCGTCGTCGCTCGCCGGTCGCCGCCAGGCAGTGAGCATGCTCGGCAGCCAGCGCGTGCTCGGCGTACGGCCCGCGACCTCCTTCACCGACGGTGCCGGTCACGATGTCTTCGCCGCTGACCAGCAACCGCAGATGGGCGACGTATCGAGGGCCCGGCGGCACTATCGCGATCTCCAACCGATCGAACATCGGCCCACGGTAGGGCTGGAAGCGCCGAGGAGTACGGGTCAGGAAGCCCACCGTCAACTCTCCCGTGCGCGACATCCGTTGGGGTCCGGCCGTCATCGGCTTGATCACCCGCGGAGTTGAGACAGCGCCCGGCCGCTGCTGACATGCTGGAGGCGGCCAACGGGTTCAGAAGGGTGGCGCGGGATGCAGTGGCAGATCCATGGGGAGCGGCCCATCTACGAGAACCCGTGGGTGGACCTGTGGCTGGTGGACGTGCAGCAGCCCGATGGCCGCCGTTGGGAGCACCACGTCGTCAAGATGCGGCACCTCGCGGTGGCCGCGGTGGTCGACGACCAGAAGCGGGTGCTGATGATGTGGCGCCATCGCTTCGTCACCGACACGTGGGCGTGGGAACTGCCCATGGGGCTGATCGAGGAGGGGGAGACCCCGGAGCAGGCGGCGGTCCGTGAGGTGGAGGAGGAGACCGGCTGGCGGGTCAAGGGCGTTGAGCCGCTGATCTACGGGCAGCCCGCGAACGGCATCACCGACTCCGAGCACTATGTCTTCCGCGCTGACGCCGGCACCTTCGTGGGGCCGCCGACGGAGGTCAACGAGACCGACCGGATCGAGTGGATCCCGCTCGCCGACATCCGGGGCATGATCGACCGGCGCGAGGTCGTCTCCAGCGGCTCCCTGATCGGGCTCCTTTATCTGCTGGTCGACGAGGCGACGAAGGCCTAGCCGAACGCCGCGCGCATCTTCGCCTCGAAGGCGACGACCGGCGCTTCGCTTGCGTGGTCGTTCAGGCGGGTGTGGAACTCGCGGACGTGTCCGACCACGCGCGGGGAGTCCACGTGAGTGGCCAGGTCCAGGGCGCTGTCGGCCGTCGAACAGGCCTGCTCCAAGGCGCCGTTGTGCAGTTGTGTGGACGCCAGCCAGAAGGCGTGGAGGGCCCGGCCGCGCTGCTGGTCCCGGTGTTCCCGGCGCAGCCCCTCGGCGATCAGCGGCTCGGCCTGGCGGTGTTCGCCGAGTTGGGCGAGCGCGATGCCCGTGTCCACAATCAGCTTCGTCTCGTCGAAGTAGCGCACCCACTGCGGTGCGGGCCCGCTGCCGTGGCGCTCGAAGTGGGTGTGTGCTTTGGCGATGGCCCGGTGGCACTCGGCCGGGGAGCGCAGGGTGGCATGGGCGAAGGCCTCGCGCATGTGGAGCATCGCCATCACCAGGTCCGGGGATTCTGTGTGCCGGGCGGTGTCCTGTGCGGCGGACGCCAGGGCCGCCGCCTCGCGAGCGTCGCCTTCGTAGGTGGCCTGCAGGCTCAGGCAGGAGAGCACGTTGGCGATGAACTGCCGATCGTCGACTCTTTGGGCCAGTTGGAGAGCCTGGGCGAAGTAACCGCGGGCCGTGCTGTATTGGCGGGCGTCGAAGTACGCCCATCCCGCCATGCGGGCTAACTCCGCTGCCACGGTCATCAGACCTCTGCGCAGCGGGCCCTCCCCTGTGCGGTCGATGAGCTGCTGCGCATAGTGCAGTTGGCCGACGACGGCTGGCCGCAGCGCCGCTCCTCCGTGCTGGTCGTCCCGGCGCCAGTAGTCCTCGATGGAGGACTGCAGCGCGGTGAGGGCGGAGCGTGAGACCTTCTGACCCGCGACGCGATGCAGGATGCCGTCGAGTTCGGTGCTCAGCGGTGCCGATGCTGCCCGGGCGGGTGCGGGCGGCTCGTCGGGTTCCTGCGCGACCTCGGTTACTTCGGAGTCGGCCGGCAACTCCCACGGCCGGCGCGCCAGCCCGAGCATGGCGCCGGGAATGCGTAGCCCGTCGGCGACTCTTTCGATCACGTCGATGTGGGCGAGTCTGCGCTGCCCGGCCATGATCTCGCCGACACGGCTGGGGGTCATACCGCATAAGCCCGCGATACGGGAGCCGTAGATCCCTGCCCGGCGGCGGACGAGGGTGAAGATCCCAGCGAAGTCACGGGTGCGGCAGGCGCGGATCATCTCAGGATCCGTGAGCAGCGCTGACGGCAGTTCCCGGGGCTCGTACGCCGTGGCCATCGGCCATCCCCCGTCTGTCACGGAAGGTGAGAGCGACTTAACTCCACGCGATGGTACCCAGGTTGGGTAACCACGTGGGCCTTAATCCAGGACTGGCCGGAGCGGGACGCTCTCCGCACGCACCGCAATCGGTGTGACCTCTCGAAACCTCGATGGGACGAACGTCCCCACTAGGGGGAGCACCATGCCCGCTGCACCCAGGCCCGACACCAGGCCTCGCCCTCAGCCGCTCCCAGGCAAGCAATCCGCAGCCTCCTGTGACCTAGTCTCCAGACCGACCATGCCGGCGGCCCTCGTCGTCCTGGACGACCTCTCCTTGGCCGTCGAGCGCGAGCAGTTGACACAGGCGGGCGAGGTCCGGCGCACCACGGCGCGATGGGTGGGCAGGCTCCGGCAGATCACCGCAGTGAAGCTCAATCTGTGGGGTCTGTCGGTTCTGGCCGATGACGCACAACTGCTGGTCAGCGAGTTGGTGACCAACGGATTCAGGCACGGCTCGGGCGCCCACATCGTGTTCCGGCTGGTCATCAGGCCGGACGCGGTGGTCGTGGAGGTCGACGACGGCTCTCCCAGCCGGCCGGAAGTATGCGACCCCGGACCCGATTCCGTGCGTGGTCGCGGACTGGTCCTGGTCTCAGCCCTTGCCTCCTCGTGGGGCGTGAGTCCGGACGGGACTCGGACCTGGTGCGTTCTCAAGCCACCCGGCGCGACGCGAGAGGAAGTGTGAGCGGTGCGCTCATCCCACTCTGTCTGTGGAGGTCTCGTGACTGACGAAGGCACCAACGCATTGGCGCCATCCGGCGCCGCCGCCCCGTTGCTCGTGGCCAGCCCCTTCCTCGCCCAGTACCTCCTCGTCCAGCCCGGACAGGCCGCCGGCGTCCGCATCCCGGAGGTCCGTTACGAGGAACTGCGGTCTGCCAGTGCCGAGAGCCGTTCCGTCCCCGACTGGCTGGCCGAGGCGGTGAGGCGGGCGTGGGGCACCGAGCTGTACGCCGCTCCGGTCGGCAACGTGATCCTCGTCCGCGAACGTTCCCCATTCGGCTACGCCAAGGCGTCGTGGGAGATCAATCTCGGCTGCGACTACGACTGCGAGTTCTGCTACCTCGGCGAGAAGCGCTTCGAGGGCCTGGACTGGGCGGGCAAGCAGCAGCTGCTCCGCACGCTGCGGGACGCGGGGGTGTTGTGGCTGCAGATCACCGGTGGAGAGGCGTTGATCGACCGCGAGTTCGGCGCGGCGTACGCGTACGCCCACCAGCTCGGGATGATGGTCCAGGTCTCGTCGAACGGCTCCAGCCTGCGCAAGCAACCGATCCGGGACCTGTTTGCCCGGCACCGTCCCTACCGCCTGACGCTGAGCGTCTACGGTGCGACCGCCGGGACGTACGACAAGGTCACGCGGAACCGCGGAGCCTTCGGCCGCTTCCTGAAGGGCCTGGACGCCGCCCGCGAGGACCGGCTGCCGGTCCGCCTCAACGTGATCGTCTCTGACGACAACGCGCATGAGGTCGACGCGATGGTCCGTCTCGCCGAGTCGTACGGCTTCCCGCACCAGGTCTTCACCACCATGTCGCCGACCATCGACGGCGAGGCGAACCCGCTCGCGACGCAGGCGCAAGGCCACGTCACAGCGCGCAGCGTCTTCACGGGCTGCAACGCGGGCCGCACGTTCTTCCACGTCAACCCGCACGGCATCGCGTCGGTCTGCAAGGTCGGCCGCGACCCAAGCGTGAACCTCGTCACCGAAGGCGTCGAATCCCTTCGCCGGCTCGGCGCCATCGCCGAGTCCCTACAGCTCCGCACCGGTGGATGCTCCGGCTGCACCAAGGCAGGCACGTGCCGTACGTGCCGGCCGCTGGCCAAGCTCTTCCAGGAGGCGGGGGACCGTCGAGAGCTCTACTGCCAACACGGAGGTTACGGATCATGACTCCACCCGCCACCACCCTGGCCCCGCTGCGCGAGCCCGTGATGCTCACCATCGGCCGCCGCCCCGCGGACGGGCCGACCGGCGTGCTGCCCGTGCCGCTGGCCGCGGCGCCGATCAAGGATGACGAGATCCAGGTCATCGCGGACCTGGACGAAGCCGTCGAGGGCGCCGAGTGCTCCTGCTCGGCCGGTGAAGACCAGCCGTACTAAGCCGACCCGGGCGGCCTCGTGCTTGGCCCGCCCGCTCCCACGCTGCCGCCCCGGCCCGTACTGTGGCCGGGGCGGCAGCCCTGTACCCGAGAGCACACGAGGAACCGCGCGTGACCATCTCCCGCATCGACTTCGATCAGCTTTCCGCCGAGGTTCGCCGGGCCGTCGCCGACAAGACCGGGACGGTGCAGCGGGCTGTGACCGCGCGGGGCGGCATGAACTCCGGCATCGCCTCCCTCCTGGAGGCGGAGAGCGGCAGCGTCTTCGTGAAGGGCATCCCCTCGGACCACCCCCAGGTCGGCGCACAGCGCCGTGAGGCAGCGATCGCCCCACACCTGCCGACCTCCTGCCCGCGCCTGTACTGGCACCTGGAACTCGACGGCTGGAGTCTCCTCGGCTACGAGGTGATCGACGGCCGTCACGCCGACTACGCACCCGGCTCTCCGGACCTGCCCCTGGTGGAAGCCGCACTCGCCGAATTGCAGACGATCACGGCGCCGTCCGGCATCGCGATCAAGAACGCCGTCGACCGCTGGGCCGACTACGCGCCGCCCGGCACCCTCCACCACTTCGAGGGCGACGCCCTGCTCCACACCGACTTCGCCCCCGACAACGTCCTGATCGTCGGCGACCGCGCCCGCCTCGTCGACTGGGCCTGGCCCACACGAGGCGCCGCCTGGATCGACCCCGGCGCCTTGGCCCTGCGCCTCATGGAAGCCGGCCACCCCGTGGCGGCGGCTCTCGACTTCGCGGGCCGCTTCCCGTCGTGGCGGGCGGCCGAGCCGGAAGCACTCGCGGCGTTCGGCACGGCTACCTCTGCGCTGTGGCGTGAGATCGCCGAAGCCGACACGACGCAGTGGAAGAGGGGGATGGCGGAGCGAGCGACGATGCTCGCACACGCGCTGAGCGCCTGAGCAGGGACGAACCGGTAGGGGATGCTGGTCAAGCTTGCGGCGGTCAGTCCGGCTCTCGGTCGCGCCCGCACGGCCATCTGAGGTTCAACCCGGGGCCGGGGCGTGAAAGAGGGGGAATCGGTCACGTTCACAACCGCGATGAGGGAGCGAATACGGCGTCAGGCGCCTGGGGGGACCCGTGCCGGTGGGAGGTGCATAATCGGCCCGGTCGTCGTACGGAGTGGGGGATGGCGATGGCACTGCGCGGGGTCGGAACGCGGACCGGGCACGATCAGCGGGCGGCACCGAGCGCGGCTGGCGGGGGCGTCGGGGGGCTGTTCAGGCGGGCGGCGTCCGCGGTGGGGGAACGCCTGGGTGCGACGGTCCCTGCCGACGAGGAGTTCTGCCGGACCTGTCGCCGGACGGTGGCGCCCGTCAGGCGGAAGAAATGGGCGAAGGCGACCCTGTTCAACGCGACGGGCCAGCTGTTCGGCGTGATCGTGTCGATCGTCGCCTGCTTCACCCCGGTGGACCCCTGGAAGAGTCCCCGGCGGTGGCTCGCGTGCTGGCCCGCCGCCATCCACCCGGCCGGACTCGGGGTGGCGGCCGCCGTCGTGGCGACACTGGCGAGCGCCTGGTACGCCGACTTCGTCAACGAGCGAGCCGAGCTGACGATCTACTGCCCGAAGTGCCGCAGCGTGCTGTCGGGGCCGACCGGCCAGGCTCTGCCCCGGCCTGACGGCAATCCCTGACGGCAACGGCGGCGCACCCACTTGCGGCTACATCCGCGTTCGTCGCCACCCTGCGGCCGCACGATCCAGCTCGGCGCCGTAGTCGCCCGCTTCGCAGTGGGCATCCGGCCGTCGGGTCCCTCGGCGGGGACCTGCCAGTCCGACCACCGCACCACTGGTCCGAACCGCCGCACATCCGCGGACAGGTATCCGCGGCAGCCGCCCGTGCATTCGGGTGCGCCGAGTTCCAGCCGTCGTCGCTTCGCCGGTCGCCGCCAGGCAGTGAGCATGCCCGGCAGCCAGCGCGTGCTCGGCGTACGGCCCGCGACCTCCTTCACCGACGGTGCCGGTCACGATGTCTTCGCCGCTGACCAGCAACCGCAGATGGGCGACGTATCGAGGGCCCGGCGGCACTACCGCGATCTCCAACCGATGCCCGGCACCGTCCCTACCGCCTGACGCTGAGCGTCTACGGTGCGACCGCCGCGGCGTACGACAAGGTCACGCGGAACCGCGGAGCCTTCGGCCGCTTCCTGAAGGGCCTGGACGGCTTCCCGCACCAGGTCTTCACCACCATGTCGCCGACCATCGACGGCAAGGCGAACCCGCTCGCGACGCAGGCGCAAGGACACTCACTTCAGGCGGGTCCTCCCCCTGCATTCGGGGTCGGGGCAGAACCAATCCAGAGTGAAGAAGGGGTCATGACGCACCTCGTCCGTCTCGACCCTTACTGCTGCCGGATGGATCGTGTGCTTGCAGTAGGGACATGTGCGGGACAGCCCGGCCAGCTCACTCTCGCGGCACCGCCGGGGCAACACTTGCATTTCCATACTTCTACCGTGTCACAGAAATACCTGGCCGAACGCTGAGAGGGACTCGACATTCGTGAGGGCCAAGAGCCGGGAGACCGCCGGGCTCGGGTAACGAAGTTTGGTGGTGAGTGGTGATGCGTTCGGGGAGGCGTTGAGGCCGGAGCAGTCGCAGAGCGTGAGGGTGGTCAGGGTCAGGGTCAGGGTCAGGTCGGTTCGGGGTGGGGTCGCGTCGTGCGCGCCGTCGTCGTGCTGCTCGAAGAAGCGGAGCAGTTCGGCGGGGAAGGGCGTGTCGAGGGTGCTGTTCCTCTCGGCCGCGACGTCGACCACGGTCTGCAGCAGGCGTAGTTGGAGTGCGCCAGGGGTGTCGGCCATCGTGGACGCGGCGTCGGTGAGGCGCTGGGAGGCCTGGAACTCGCCGTCTGCGGGGACACGTTTGATGCGCAGTCCCCACGGTTCCTCGGCGGGTGCGTCCCCCGTTTCCGTCAGCGCTAGTCCCTGGGCTTGAACGCGGCGTGGAGAGGGACGGAAAAGGTGTTCCGATCAAGACGCCGGAGCTGGCCGGCCCGGCAACAAGCGCGTACCGAGGAGGGGTTCCGGCAGCACCGCCTACGCGGGATTGATCCGGAACGCAAAGCGCCACTACGAGCACCGTTCCGCTGGTCTGAGCGGTAGGGTTGCACCATCGAGAGCTTTCTGTACGTCGGCTGCCATGCGGGCGCCGTTCTTGATGAAGGTCAATGCCGGTCACGCTTTGCGCGACGACCGGAGACGGGTCCACCCCATGACGACGACCACCGGCCGTTTCGCCATTGAGTATGCAAGGTTCGAAAATCTTCCCCCTCGCGGCGGCCCGGACATCGCGTCTTCCCGTGGGCTTTCAGGCGAGGAGTTCGCGGCGGAACCCGAGCGAAACGAGGCTCTGCCCGTGGCCGAAGGCGGGGGATGCGCAGCGGAGGAAAAGGCAGGCCATAGTCTGTCGCCGGCGGTCGACCGACTACAGGATCCCCAGGAGCCCTTGGAATACATGGGCGGTGCAACTACGGACCCCCAGGCACACGCTGCGCCCCGAACAGCACAGGCGCCCGACTGGCGGCGCCGGGACCGGCCGAAGACACGCACCTCACATGATCTTTCCCTCCCCGCGCCGGGCGTCGCCGAGGTGCGCATCACGGCGGCTTCGCCGGATGTGGCCAGGACCGCGGCGCCGGCGCTGCGTTCCTTGTTCGCGAGTACCGAACAGCGCAGCTATCCCGCTGGTGATACGGGCACGGGCACGCGCCTCAACCTCAGCATCGACATCTCCCGGCCTCCGGATCCTGACGCGGCCCTCGCCACGGAGCCGCCTCCGCAGCTCGTAGAAGGAGCTCGGCAGATTTGGCCGTGACCGAGCGCCTTCTGCCAGGGCTCCCGGGAGACGGTCCGGCACGGGTGCGACTGGGGTCGCTGGACGACGCGCCCCAGCGGCTCGACGGCACGTGGTGGCCACGTTCGTACGACCTGGGCCGAGAACTTCCGCCTCTGATAGCGGCGTTGGACAGCCGATGGCCGGGCATCACCCGTGTCACCGTCTGCCGGACGATGTGGCGGATCCAGCCCGACAGCGTGACCGTCGGCGACCGCGAAGTCCACATCAAGAGGTCCGGGGCCGTTCCTCACCCGCACACGATCTGCCTCCTCGCCTACGGCATCGGCAGGTGTGACCTGCTCGTCACACCGCCCGGAGCCCAGGGCCCCGGCTGACCCACCCGACGGGTCCGACCGGTACCAGTCCGGGACGGGGTGTCCGGCTCCACGGCCCAAGAGGACGTGAAGGGAGCGTCCGGGCGGTTCGAGGTCTGGTGCGTCGCGTCCCAGAGGGAGCACCCTCCCGTTCGCTTGTTAGGTGAGCCTTGCCTGTTCTAGGGTCTGCGCGGCATATCCCCCGTCCCCGGAGCCGCACGTGTCCTCGTCCCACATCGTCCTTCTCGGCGCCATCGCCGGCTTCACCATCTACCTCGGACTGCCGATAGGCCGGCTCCAGCGGCCCGCGCCCCGGCTCCGGGCGGCACTCAACGCCGTCGCCATCGGCATCCTGCTCTTCCTGATCTGGGATGTGCTCACCGCCGCGTGGGAGCCGACCGACACCGCCCTCGGCGACCACCACTGGACCAAGGCGGTCGCGGGCGGCGCGATGCTGGCGGCCGGCGTCGGGGCCGGACTGATGGGCCTCGTCCACTACGACCGCTGGCTGGCCGGCCGCGCCCGTCGCCGCCCCTCCGGCCTGTCCGAGGGTCCGGGCGCCGCGGCCGTCACCGAGCGGCCGGTCGCGAAGAGTTCGCGGGCCGCCGGGCTCGCGATGATGATCGCCGTGGGGATCGGCCTGCACAACTTCGCCGAGGGCCTGGCCATCGGGAACTCGGCCGCCTCCGGCGAGATCTCCCTCGCCGTCCTGCTGATCATCGGCTTCGGCCTGCACAACGCCACCGAGGGTTTCGGCATCGTGGCCCCGCTGTCCGCCGAAGGCGAGCGCCCCTCCTGGTCACGCCTCGCCCTCCTCGGACTGATCGGCGGCGGTCCCACCTTCCTCGGCACCCTTGTCGGCCAGCACGTCGTCAACGACTACCTGTCCATCGCCTTCCTCGGCCTTGCCGCCGGCTCCATCCTCTACGTCGTCATCGAACTGCTGTCGGTGGCCCGCAAGACCGGAATGAAGGAACTCACGAGCTGGATGATCCTGCTCGGACTGCTCCTCGGCTTCGCCACCGACGCCGTCGTGACCGCCGCGGGCGCGTAGTCCGGGACGTTCCTGCTCGCCCCGGCGGCGACCGTCCACGGCGGTTCCTCAGGCGCGGCCGTGGCCGGTCGTCGGGCCGGCCGCGACTGCCGGCGTGGCCGGCCGGGACGCGTGCGGCGCGGGGGATTGCGGCGTGGCCGTCCCGGGGCTCGCCGACGGCGTCGCGGTGGCCGGTTTGCCGTGGCCCGACGTCTGGCCCGACGTCTGGTCGGCGGTCAGCCGGGCGCAGTACGAGGCGACATCGGCAGAGCCGCCGGCGGCCGCGTCGAGGCGGCGTTGCGCCGTGGAGTCCACGTGCTCTCCGCGCCGGGAAGCCCGCAGGTAGGAGGTGCACAGACCCTTGAGGCCCGGCTGTGCGACGGTGCTCGCGCCAGGCGTGGCAGGGTGCGTGGGCGCCTGACCCGAGTCAGCGGGCGCCGTCGCGCTCGGGGCGGGGGCGGGCCGCCCGGCACCGGCGGCACCGGAGGTGCGCGGGGAGGGCGACGACGCGGAGGCAGAGCGGCTCTCCCCGGGCGTGCCGCGCCCGGAGTGGAACGGACCCGGCAGCGTCCCGGTCGTCGCGGCGATCGCCACCCCGCTCAGCAGGGACACCGCGGCGATGCTGCCGACCAGCACCTTCGTCGGGCGGGACGCGCGCCGCCACCGTGCACGAGGGTGCCGGGAGCGTGCCGGCGTACGACCGGCGCCGTGGGCGTCGCGGAAGGCCTCGAGGACGAGCCGCTCGGTGTTCCTGCTGCCGGGCCGGGAGTCCGCCTCCTCCACGGCGCTGGCCAGCAGGCGGGCGAGCCCTGCGACCCGCTCGTCGTCGTGGGGCGCGCCGGGCCTTGCGTCCAGCAGATGGTCCGCCGTCTCGGCATCGAGCCAGCCGGTCTGTTCCGCCGGGTCGCCGTGCGGCCGCCGCCCCGGCGGTTCGTCATCGGGCCGCCCGGGGTCGGAGCCCTTCCGCTGCTCCGGATGCTCGTTCGTCGTCATCGTCGTCACTTCTCCTCGGTGCCGCCGGGGCGGCGCATGCGTTCCGCGAGGCGCTTCAGGCCGCGATGGGCCGCGGTGCGGACGGCGCCCGGCTGCTTGCCCAGGACCTGGGCGGCCATGGGGGCGTCGAGCCCGAGCACCACCCGCAGCAGGACGGCCTCGGCCTGATCGCGGGGCAGCTCCGCGATCAGGGACAGTGCGTGAGCCGTTGAGAGGCTCTCCAGGGCCAGCCTCTCCGAGTCCTGGTCGGCCGGGGAGTCCTTGGCGGTGTCCACGAGTTCGGTGGTCCGCGGCCGGACGTTGCTCCGGCGCAGGTGATCCAGCGCGCGGTTCCGGGCGATCGTGGCAGTCCAGGCGCGGAAGGCGGGCCCGTCCCCACGGAAGTCGCCCAGGGCGCGCACGACGTCGTGCCATGTCTCGGACGCGACGTCGTCGGCGTCGTTGCCGACAAGACCGCGGAGGTATCCGACCAGGCGCGGGTTGACCGTGCGGTAGACACGGGCGAACGCGGCCTCGTCGCCCGCACGGGCCTGCGCGAGGGCAGCGGCGAACGCCGTCTCGTCCGTCGCGCCCCTCCGGGTCCCCTGCGCTCTCCCCACCTGTCCTCGTCGTGCTCGTCGGATGCCGGGGCGGTGGCGTCCACCGCCGGCGTAAGCCGTCTGGTTCTCCTGACCGCGACCCGGGGTCTGCCGTGTGGATCTCCGGGGCGTCCGCGCGGATCCGAACGGCGGACCCTAGCCCTTGGTCCTGCCGGCCACCGCGAGACAGAAGAGGCGCAAGCTGTCCTGCGACCCGTTCTCGTACCGTTTGACGGCCTTGCCGAGGGGGTTCCACAGCCGGCCGTCGGGCGTCCGGATGCCGAACGGCTGTCCGAAGATAGCGCGCTGCTGGGCGTCGAACTCCACCCAGGCCGCTCCCGTGGTCTGCACCAGCACCTCACCGGTGTACGCGCCGAGGGTCAGAAGGGTCCGGGCCAGGGCCGTGGTCTTCGGTCCTCCTTGGCGCAGGCCGTCGATGATGCGGTCGACGAGGGCCAGGCTCTCCGGCGAGTAGTCGAGCACCAGCCCCGACCGCTCGCGGACCCTGGCCACCAAGCCGGCGGCCAAGTAGGGACCGGACTCCGAGGCCGCCGGAAGGGCCTCCGACGCCTGCTCCGCCACCAAGCCCACCCCTCCATCCCTGCCGCGCCACGCGGGAATGCGTGTCGAACAGGGGACGCAGCGGCCGCCGAAAGCGTTACACCCCCTTCCGCCTGCGGCGCAGCGGAGGCATGGGTCGACGTACCGCGCCCGTCGTCTGCGGATCCCGCACGTTTTGGCGCTCTCGCCCCGGCATGGGACGGCATGGATGGCTCCTTGGCAGGGTCCAGGCCAATCCGTCAGCCTGTGCCGCCCCTTCACGGAGAACCACCTGATCGCCAGGAGGCGTTCATGCGTGTGCCGTTCGAAAAGGTGAAATCCTTCGCGGCTGCGGGCAAGTGCGCCCGGAGTGCACCGACTTCCCGTCCTCGGTGACCAGCGGGACGAGTGCGTGGACGCAGGGTGCCGCGCCCGCCCCGAAGCGCCCGGTCCGCCAGGGTCCGGACGGCTCCTGGCGGACCGGGATCGACCGGTTGGACCGTTTTGTGTGCGGCGTCGCCAACGCGGCGTCCCTCTTGTAGGGTGCGCGGCTGTGCAGAACCAGACAGTGCCGCCACGCTCCGAAGCGGACCGCGTGCACGGAGCGGCCGAGCAGCGCCCGCGACGTTTTCGCGACGTCGACCGACCGGTGTTCGTCGACGCTTCGGGGCGGCGGCAGCGCCGGGTGAGGCGACTCGGCTACCTGCTGGTGATACCCGCGGCGGCCTATGTCGCGCTGGTGCTGAGCACGGTCCTGGGCGGCCCTTCGGTCGACTCGCCCCTCCTGCCGGTGCCGGCCGCGGGCGATCACCGCACCGGCGGCACCACCATCGGGGACGCCGGGCTCGGCAGCGGCGACCGCACACCGGCGGCCGGTAAGAAGGGCTCGGGGCCGACGGACGGTTCCCGCACCGCGCAGCCCGCGCCGAGCGGTGGGACCGCGGGAGCCTCCGTGCGTCCGTCGGATCCCGGAACGGCGTCCCCGTCCGCTTCGCCGCCCGCGACGGCTTCGGCCGCGCCGTCCGCTACGGCCGGCCCCACCGTGACCCACGGCAAGAGCACGGCGACCCATCCCACCCCCACGCACACCGGACACGGTCACTGATGAGCTCCCGACAGGCGGCGGCGACACGTCGCCGGGGCCACCGCGGAGTCGTCCGCAACGCGCCGCTGCGCACCCACTGGCTGCTGCTGACCGTGCTTGTCCTCACCCTCGCCGGGACGCTCCTCATCCAGGGCTACACCCAGCACATGTTCGGGATCGGTGACGACGCGGCGGGTGCCGGCGGCGGACCCGCGGACCGGGTACCCGCCGCGGTCGCTCACGGCGGCCCGGTCGTCGACAGCGCGGTGACGCCGGCCCGCACCGCCCGCCCGACGACCCGCACCATCGCCCTCACCTTCGACGACGGGCCCGACCCTCGCTGGACCCCGCAGATCCTCGCCGTGCTGCGCCGCCACCACGTGCACGCCACGTTCTTCGTGGTCGGCACCGAGGTCGCCGCCCATCCCGCCCTCGTGCGCCAGATCCTCGCCGACGGCAACCAGCTCGGCATCCACACCTTCACCCATGCCAACCTCGGCACGATCCCCGCCTGGCAGCGCTCGCTGGAACTGCGCGAGGCCCAACTGGCCGTGGCCGGGGCCACCGGGCAGACCAGCTCGCTGCTCCGCCCGCCCTACTCGTCGGGCAACGACGCCCTGGACGACCGCGACTGGGACGCCGTCGAGACGGCCGGGCAGCACGGCTACCTCACCGTGCTCACGACGCAGGACAGCGAGGACTGGCAGCACCCCGGTGTCGGCAGGATCGTCGCCAACGCCACGCCGCACGGCAGCGCCGGCCAGATCGTGCTGATGCACGACGGGGGTGGCGACCGCGGGCAGACCGTCGCGGCCCTCGACCGGCTGGTGCCGCAGCTCACCGCACGCGGCTTCCGGTTCGCGACGGTCTCGGACGCGGTCGGCCTCCCGCAGGTCATGCACCCCGCGAGCAGGGGCGACCACTGGCTCGGGCTCGCCCTGATCGGCACCCTCGGCGCCAGCGGCTGGGCGTTGCGGATCCTGGGGTGGCTGCTGCTCGCGGCGGGCGTGCTCGCCGTGCTGCGCGCGGTCGCCGTGGTGGTCGCCGCCCGCCGGCACACCCGCGGACGGCGGGGGACGGTGTGGGGGCCGCCGGTCGTCGAGCCGGTCAGCGTCATCGTGCCGGCGTACAACGAGAGCGCCGGGATCGAGGCCGCGGTCCGCTCGCTGCTGGCCTCCGACCATCCCGTCGAGGTGATCGTCGTCGACGACGGCTCCACCGACGGCACCGCCGACCTCGTGGAGTCCCTCCGCCTGCCGGCCGTGCGTGTGATCCGGCAGGCCAACGCGGGCAAGCCCGCCGCCCTCAACACCGGCATCGCGGCAGCGTCGTTCGAGCTGCTGGTCATGGTCGACGGCGACACCGTCTTCGAGCCCGACGCCGTCCGCACGCTGGTGCAGCCGTTCGCCGACTCCCGGGTGGGTGCCGTCTCCGGCAACGCCAAGGTCGTCAACCGCCGTGGCCTGCTGGGCCGGTGGCAGCACATCGAGTACGTCGTCGGCTTCAACCTCGACCGGCGGCTGTTCGACCTCGGGCAGTGCATGCCGACCGTGCCGGGAGCGGTCGGCGCCTTCCGCCGCGGCGCGCTCCTGCGGATCGGCGGCGTCAGCGACGAGACGCTCGCCGAGGACACCGACCTGACCATGGCGCTGTGCCGTGAGGGCTGGCGGGTGGTGTACGAGGAGGACGCGATCGCGTGGACCGAGGCCCCGGCCTCGCTCGGCGCCCTGTGGCGGCAGCGCTACCGCTGGTGCTACGGCACGCTCCAGGCGATGTGGAAGCACCGTGACGCCGTGGTCTCCCGCGGCCAGGCCGGCAAACTCGGCCGCCGCGGCCTGCTCTACCTGCTGCTCTTCCAGGTCCTGCTGCCGCTCGTCGCACCGGTGGTCGACGTCTTCGCCGTCTACGGCCTCGTCTTCCTGGACCCGGTGCGCATCGTCGGCCTGTGGCTGGCCTTCCTGCTGCTGCAGACGGTCATCAGCGCCTACGCCTTCCGGCTCGACGGCGAACGCCTGGGGCCGCTGTGGACGCTGCCCCTCCAGCAGTTCGTCTACCGGCAGTTGATGTACCTGGTCGTCATCCAGTCCGTGGCCACCGCCCTCGCGGGCAGCCGCCTGCGCTGGCAGCGCATGGAACGCTACGGCAGCCTCACCGTGCCACCCGGCCCCGCCGCGCCCCCGCCCGCGTCCTCCCGGCCGGCCGCCGGTCCCGCCCCGCAACCGGACCTCGCCGAGACATGGCTCGACGAGGTGCGCGGCGCGGCAGCCGGCACGGACGTCACCTACCTGCGCAGCGGCCACACCCCGGGCCTGTACGGAGACGAGACCGCCGGCAGCTCCTCGGTACCGCCCGCCTACGGCCCCGGTCCCGACCGCGGCGGATTCTGACCGGGCGGGCCCGAAGCGCTCAGGCGGTTCCGTGGTGGGCGAGCGAGGCGTGGGGGTCGGTCCCGTGAGGGGGGTGGTCGGTGTGGACCGTGGCCGCCGTCAGGCGGGGGATGGCGTGGATGAGGGCGTGTTCGGCGGCGGCTGAAATGGCGTGTGCCGCCTCCACGGTCAGATGGGGGTCGACGACGATGTCGGTTTCGGCGCGCAGGGTGTGCCCGATCCAGCGCATGCGGACCTGGCCGACGTCCTGGACGCCGTCGACGTCGCGCAGCGTCGTCTCGGCGGTGTCGACCAACTCCGGGTCGACGGAGTCCATCAGGCGGCGGTACACCTCGCGGGCGGCGTCCTTGAGGACCATCAGGATCGCGACGGTGATGAGCAGGCCCACGACGGGGTCGGCCCAGCGCCAGCCGATCGCGACGCCACCGGCACCCAGCAGGACGGCGAGGGACGTGAAGCCGTCGGTGCGCGCGTGGAGGCCGTCGGCGACCAGGGCCGCCGAGCCGATCCTGCGACCGGTGGTGATGCGGTAGCGGGCCACCCACTCGTTGCCGACGAACCCGGCCAGCGCCGCGATGGCGACGGCCCACAGGTGGCTGATGTCACGCGGGTTCAGCAGCCGGTCCACGGCTTGGTAGGCCGCCAGCGCGGAGGACGCGGCGATCGTCAGGACGATCGCGATGCCGGCCAGGTCCTCCGCACGGCCGTACCCGTAGGTGTAGCGGCGGGTGGCCGCCCGCCGGCCCACGACGAACGCGATGCCGAGCGGCACGGCCGTCAGGGCGTCGGCGGCGTTGTGGACGGTGTCACCGAGCAGCGCCACCGAACCGGAGAGCGCGACGACGACCGCCTGCACGACGGCCGTCAGCCCCAGGATGCCCAGCGACAGCCACAGCGTGCGCATGCCCTCGCGGGAGGTCTCCAACGCGGAGTCGACCTTGTCCCTCGCCTCATGGCTGTGCGGGGTGAACAGGTGCCCGACCTGGTGGCGCAGCCCGCTCCAACGCGCACCGAAGCGCCCGTGCCCGTGTCCGTGGTCGTGGTCGTGGTCGTGGGCCTCCGCGTGGTCGTGATGCGGTTCGCCGGGGTGCGTGTGAGGGTGGTCGTGCGTGTGCTCACTGCCGTCCATGGCCCCACAGTCGCAGGTCCATTCCCTTGCAGCCACTCGCGTTGTACAAGCTCTGAGCTGCTGCAATGCCGTCGCAACAGCGAGCGTTGGGCACCGTGGACATGCGCGGGCGGTCAGTGGCCGGCGGGGCCGCGCGCCCCGCTTCGTGAGAGGTGTCCTTGCCGAACGCGCGGCGGGGACGGCAGCCTGACTGCGACGGCCGCACGCGGGCCGGCCACCGCGGTCCGGCCGCGGTGGTGCACGCGGACGCCGCGAGAGGGGCAGCAATGGACCAGGGCACCCGTGACGAGCTCGTCGGTCGCCTGGCCGAGGCGATCACGTCCGTCAGGACCACGCACCCGGTGCGGGTCGCCGTCGACGGGCCGCCCGCCGCCGGCAAGACCACGCTGGCCGACGAGCTCGCCGTCCTCCTGCGTGCTCGGGACCGCGAGGTCGTCCGCGCGAGCATCGACGACTTCCTCTTCCCCCGTGCGCAACGCTACCGACGCGGCCGGTACTCGGCCGAAGCCTGCTATGACGACGCCCACGACCGCGCCGCGCTGCGCCGGGTCCTGCTCGATCCGCTGGGCCCGGGCGGAGACCGGAGGTTCCGGCACCTGGTCTACGACGCGGCCACCGACACCCCGTCGTCCCCGCCGTACCGGACCGCCGCCGCGGACGCCGTACTGCTCTTCGACGGCGTCTTCCTGCTGCGCCCGGAACTCATCGACCGCTGGGACCTGAGCATCTTCGTGTCCGTCCCCTTCGAGCGGACGGTGGACCGCGCCAGGGACCGGGACGCGGCGCCGGCCGGACCCACCGCCGACACCGCCGGAATCGACCGGTCCTGGCGCGACCGCTACATCCCCGCCCAGCAGCTCTACTTCGCCACCGCCCGCCCGGCCGAGCACGCCGACGTCGTCGTGTACAACGACCAACTCCACCGGCCGGCCTGGGACGTCCGGCCCCGCTCGTCCCCGCGCGGGATGTGACCGCCGCTCCGGCGCGGCCCAGCGGGGGTGGAGACGGCCGCGCCCGCCCCCGCGGCCGGGTACGCCCGCGGGCGTCACAGCGCGGTGGGCGCGCTCTCCCGGTCGGGGACCTGCGGTGACGGGTCGTCCGGACCGCCAACCGGGGCGTCGTCCGGACCGCCAACCTGGGCGTCGTCCGGGGCGGCGGCGCGCAGCGCCGCTTCCACCCGGCGGTTGCTGGTCATGAATGCCGTGACGGCCGTCATCGCCAGGAGGAGGCCGGCGGCCGCGTAGAGCGGGGTGCGGATGTCGTAGGTGGTGGCCAGCCAGCCGCCCAGGAAGGCGCCGAACGGCGCGGCGCACATGGCGAGCATGCGGGACGTGGAGGCTACCCGGCCCATCAGGTGGGCGGGGACGATCGACTGGCGGAGGGAGGGGCCGATCACCATCGTGGCGCCCATGGCTGCTCCGCAGACGGCGAGCGCGAGACCGGCGACGTACGGGTCCGGGGCGGCGGCCAGGCCCAGGATGGCCAGCCCTTCGACGGCGGCCGTGCAGGTCAGTGCCGTGCCGGTGCCGAGGCGCCGGCCGAGGCGGGAGGCGACGCCGGCACCGAGCAGGCCGCCCGTGGCCTCCGCCGTGAGGAGCAGGCCGAAGCCGTAGGTGTCCATGCCGAGGCGGTCGTGCGCGAAGAGGGCCAGGACGGTCTCGACCGCGAGGAAGGAGATGTTCCCGACCGCCGGGCGGAGCGCGAGTCCGAGCAGCAACCGGTCGCGGAAGACGTACGAGGCACCGGCCCGCGCCTGCCGGAGCAGCGACTCGCGGACCTCCGGCACGGGCGGGGGCATGGCGGGCAGCGAGCGGACGAGCAGTGCGGACAGGACGAACGACACCGCGTCGGCGAGCAGCGGAACGGCTCGCCCCAGCGTGAGCAGCGCGCTGCCCGCCGGCGGCCCCACGAAGCCGGACATGGCCGTCTGGGCGCCGCGCAGGCGGGAGTTGGCGCGTTCCAGGAGTGCGGGGTCGCGGCTGAGCAGATCCGGCAGGTAGGCCGTGGCGGCCGTATCGAAGAAGAGTCCGCCGAGGCCGAGCATGAAGGCGACGGCCGCGAGCAAGGGAATGCTCAGCACACCGAGCACGGCCGCCGCCGCGGGTATCGCGAGCAGCACCGCACGTGCCGCGTCCGCGACCCACATCGTGCGCCGGCGGTCCCAGCGGTCCACCAGCGCACCGCCGAGCACCCCGAAGAGAATCCACGGCAGCGTCCCCGCGGCCGTGACGACGGCGAGCGCCATCGGGTCCCGCGTCAACGTCAGTGCGAGCAGCGGCAGTGCGGCCTGCGTCACCCCGTCGCCGAGCGAGGAGACCGTCTGCGCGGTCCACAGCCGTCCGAACCCCGTCGGCAACGCCCTTGTCCCTGTGGTCACTTGGTGCCTCCCTCGGTCTGCTTGCCCGACGCCGGGTGGAACAGTGCGAAGACGAGGGACGTGTCCGGCAGCGACGGGTCGGACAGCTCCCGGTACTCGTCCGCCAGCGCCTGCAGCCGCGTCCCCAGTTCGGCGAACTGCTCGTCGGTGAGCCGCAGATGCGCCATGCGCACGTGCCGCTCGCCGTCCGCCGGCGATGCCTCCAGGTCCGCCACCGCGTGCCGCATCAGCACGTCCGGGCCTCCCTCGCCCGGTTCCGGCAGCACGATCGAGCGTGCGGCCATCGCGTAGTACCGCTCGGTGACACCCCGCACCTTCCGCGTGCGCACCACCTTCACCAGGCCGGCCCGCTCCAGCAGCCGCACGTGATAGCTGGAACTCCCCTTCGCCATACCGACCCGCTCGGCGATCTGGGTGATCGTCGCCGGCTCGAAGCGGAGCACGGCCATGATCCGGTGGCGCGCCAGATTGGAGACGGCGCGCAGCTGTTCGTCCGTGGTGACGTGAAACGTCTCGGGGAGATCGTCGGTGGGCATGCGAGTAATGGTCAACGATTCTTGACCATTGCGCAAGAGGGTTGCGCGCGGACTTCCGGAGGCTGCCGTTCCGGGCCCGTGACCTCGGAGGACTCGGGGGACGGTGGCGTTTCTAGGACGCCTGGGGCCGGCGGAAGAGCGGGCCGTAGGTGCTGGTGGTGCCCGGGATCGGGGTCTCCATCAGAGGGACGGCGGTCCCCTCCAGCCCGCGCATGGCGTGGACCGCCGCGTCCAGGCTTCGGCTCCCGCCGCCGGCCCAGGCGGACTCCAGGGAGTCCAGGACGGAGTGATAGGTGGTGTCGAACTGCCCGAGCAGTTGGGCGACCTGCGGCGCCGCGTCGGGCCAGCCGCCCGACGGGACCACGGCCATGGGGCGCGTGTCGGGGAAGGGCACGGGGTCGCCGCAGAACTGCCAGGCCGTGCCGTTCAGTTGCAGGCAGCGCCCGTAGTAGATCTCGCCGAACGCGTAGTAGTGCGCCGGTTCGTCGGCGCCGAACGCGTCGGCGGGGGAGGCGGCCGTCCCCTCGCCCTGTTCCTTGACGGTGTCGAGGCAGCGCACGACGTCGTCGAGGCTCGTGACCGGCTTCAGCTCGTCACTCCCGACGCGCGCCGACACCTGCCGGTCCGGCGACAGGGCGGGCGCGACGGTGCGGAACGCGGCGAGCAGCCCGTCGTAGAAGGAGCCGATCGTGGGGGAGGCGAGGAGGCCGCGGGCCAGCGGGGCCTCGGGCTCCTCGATCGCCATCATGACGTCGTGGACGAACGACCTCGTCAGCCCGGACAGGTACACGGTCACGCCAGGACGCACACCACCGGGCAGCGGGCCCGGATAGACCGGCGCCGCGTCCTTGATCCGCGGCTGCCCGCCGACGGCGACGAGCAGGTTGCACACCACGCCGAGGTGGTACATCTCGTCGTCGATGACGCGCCTGATCAGGCGGGCGGCCCGGCTGGTGCGGTCCTTCACCGACCACCAGGCGCACAGGTACACCGGGATGGTGGACAGCTCGAGTTCCACGGCGACCTGCAGCGCGGACCTGATCCAGTCGAGGTCGCGACGGTCCCCGTCGACGGAGAGCAGGCGGCCCACGGAGCCGCCGCCGGCCGGGGTCGGGGGCGGGGTCGGGGGTAGGCCGGCGTCTGCCGCGGCCTGTGCGGCGGGGGAGGGTGCGAGCGCGCCGGCCGTCACCGCCGCCGTCGAGACCACGAAGGTTCTGCGCCGGACCGTGCCGGATTCGGCGTCGGGGTCAGGGCTGGTGTGCGCCATCGTCGCCTCCGGACGCGGTACCGGCTCCCCATGGTGGCGACCCGGCCGGGGATCGGGACGCCCCGCCGCTCACGCAAGCTAACAGCGGCGGGGTCCCCGGCCCGCCCACACGCCTGCGGCGAGCCGCCCGGCCACACGATCGGCCGACGCTTCCCGCGGCCGGGCGGCCCGGAAGCGGCCGACGGACGGGTGGCGGCGACAAGCAGCGAAGGGCCCCGCCCGCAGGTCCCGGCTAGTCTGGGAGACCGGTCGGCCCACGCCTGGGAGGAGCAGCATGGACCCGCAGCACTTCGCACTCCTTGACGAGGCCCGCAGGAGCCTGCCGAATGGGTTCAAGGCCGAGATCTCCGGCGACACCATTGTCATGATGGTCGGACCGTCCGGCATCCATCAGCGCAACCTCCTCTTCCTCCGGCGGCAGTTCGACGCGCACTGCCCCGCCGACCTCCTGCCGAGCGAGAACACCGACCTCGTCTCTCCCGGTGTGGGCAAGAGCCGCAACCCCGATCTGACCTATCTGCCGGCCGACGTCCTGGAGACCACGGACAACCAGGTTCCCGCGGAGACCGCGGCCATCGCCGTCGAGCTGGTCTCCCCCTCGAACCCCGAGAACGACTGGGTGGGCAAGGTCCGGGACTATCCTGTGATGGGAATCCCGCTCTACCTCCTGGTCGATGCCAGGCTGAAGACCGTGACGCTCTTCAGCAACGCGGACGGCAGGAAGTACCACCGCCGCGAGGACGCCGACTTCGGCGAGAGCCTCCGCATCCCCCCACCGTTCGACTTCGACCTCGACACGGCGTCGCTGCTGCCGTATTCCTGAGGCCCCGGCCGGATCCTGCGCGAACTGCGTGTGCTCGGGTCCGGCGGGCGCCGGCCCGCCGGCACGTCTCCGGCCCGAGACCTGTCCCGAGCGGTCGGGGCGGGTGATGATGGCCCGGTGTTCTTCGTAGATCTCACCGCGTACGAGTACCAGGCCGAAGACTCGTTCACGGACCGGGAGTCGGGCTTTTACGCGCTCTGGTACCGCCCCGCGTACGCCCGATTGAACGTCGGATGGCTGGCGGCCGGGCGGCCGTATCCCCCGGGTCCCGTCCCCGCCGGATTCGTCGAGAAGCTGGACCTCCTCCTGGGCATCCAGTGGATGAACCAGTGCCTCGGCAAGCACGAGTGTGATCTCTGCCCCCCAGGCGAAGGGCCGGAGGGGAACGGGGAGTTGCGCATCCCGGGAGCGCCAGGAGTCGCCTACGCCGCGCCGTCCCTGGTCACTCACTACGTCGCCGCCCACGGCTACCGGCCCCCTGGCGCCTTCGTCGACGCCGTTTTCGCGGTCGACGCCGAGGAGTGGGCCGGGAAGCGCTGGCCCGACGTTCCCTTTCCCTGGGTGCCGTCCCAGGTCGAACGCCTCCTGGAGTGAGGGGATGCTCCGGTTCAGCGGTCACCCACTCGCGGATCTCAGCTCAGTCGTCTACGGGAGAGGAAGCGGCGCTGGGCGCCATGGCCCGGGCCGACGGGGACGGCGAGCGGAGACGCGGTGGCCCACGTACCCTGCCCCCCGGTCGCAGCCGCGGAAAGGGTTTCCACCCGGAGCAGGCGGTCCGGCACGCTGAGGTGGTGAGTGCCTACAGCAGTGACCAAGAGTTGGGCGATGTCCGTGACGTGACCCGTGGCGACGTCGAGGTTGACGTTGCCGCGAACCGGTTGGACGGCACTGTGCGCCTGTCGATTCTGTGGACCGACGAGATCGTCTTGTCCCCGGACGACGCCGAGCGCGTGGCCCACGCGCTCCTGCGGGCCGCGGGAGAGGGGCGGAGGGGGACGGGCGGGCTGCGGAGGAGAGGGGGGTGGGTGAGGGAGGGGTCTGGTGCGGGGCGGGAGGAATCGGGCGTGCGTGCGGGGCGGGTGGTTCTCTGGGGGCTGTGGCTGGGGTGCCTGCTGTTCGCCGTCTGGTTCTTCGCCAGGGTGATCGCGCTGTTCGTGCAGGCGGAGTCCTGGTGATGCGCGCGGGCCGCCGCCGGTCGTGTCGCAGGGGCCCGGTCGGCACACGTCAGAGCGGCGGGAGCTTCTGGCGGCGGCGCGGTCGGGAGAGGCGGCGGGGCTGGCGGGGGACGGAGCCGTGGCGGTAGCCCGTGGTGAGGTAGCCGCCGAAGCCGAAGAGGAGAAAGAAGAGGACGTAGGCCCAGGGCAGTTGGCCGGGGAACCAGGTCGGTCCGCCGCCGAGCGCGAGCACGCCCAGCGGCTCGGTCAGGGCCCAGGCGGGTGCTCCGGACGTCAGCACGTCCCAGACCGCCGCCGCGACGAACACGACGAGCGCGCCGATCATGAGCGCCGGCATGCCACCCGCCGTCACGTGCAGGGCCACGTGCAGAGGTTGCAGGGATCGCGCGGACTGCGCGAAACACCGCGCTCGCCCGGTTCAAGTTCGTCGACGGAGCCGCGCCCTCGTCCGTGCAGAAGTTCCTCACCGGCAGCAAGACGATCACCTGCGCGACCGACCCCGACAACCACCGGCTGCTCGTCCGGCGCAACGAGGGCGGCAGCATGTACTACAGCCTCTTCGCGCTCGCCGACGCGGCCGCGGGCCGGTTCTCCAGCCCGCTCGCGCACTTCCCGCAACCGGCCCTCGGCAGCGGGTCGGTGACGTTCCAGGGGTACACGGTGCTCGGCGACTACCTCTACACGCTGGACGGGACGGGGCACGAGGACCCCGCCGACATCGACTCCTATGTGACGGCTGTCGACATGAACACCGGTCAGGTCGTGCAGCGTTCGCTCACCAAGGCCGGTGAGACGCTGTTCTACCGGGAGCCCGAGGGGATGATGGTCTACCGGACCGTCGACGGGAACCTGCGCCTGTGCTTCGGGTTCGCGTCCCGGCCGGACATGACGAGCCTGAGCCGGTACGCCAGCGTGTACGACAAGGACGTGCTGATCTGACGTGCCCCGCGCGGGCGCCCGAGGGTGCCGCGTGTGTCAGTCGGCCACTCCGAGATCCCGGCGCATGAGGTGGCTCATGGCCGAGAGCCGCGGCTCCGCGGCCTTGAGGTCGAGCAGGGCCTGGTCCGGGGTCTCGGAGGGGCCGGCGCCGCCGCGGTCGATGCGTTTCACCACGGCGTCGACGCCGGCGAGTATCGCGTTGACCTCACGGGAGGCGGCCAGGACCGTTTCCGGCACGGTGAGCTGGGCTTCCGCGTAGCGGTCCCGGTAGTCGAGCCGCGCCTCCTCGACCTGGGTGCGCTCCTGGTCGGTGAACACCCCGTCGCGCAGGCGGTGCAGCGCGTCCTTGAGCAGGGTGTGCAGCTGCCGGGACGCCCGGTTGAGCGCGATGTAGGCGGCGCGCTTCTCCTGGTGACGCCGCAGCCTCTCGTCCGCGTCGTGGTCGAACGTCCTCTGCCGCACCGTGACCCTGTGGCTGATCAGCGGCGCGAGCAGCGTCCCCAGGACCCCGGCGACGGCGGCGACCATCGCGGCGACCACAGCACTCATGGCGGTGATCCTATGAGCTGACGGACCGCCCGCGTACCCGTTCCTCCCGCCCGTCCCGGCGCGTCCCCGCGCTCCCCCTCCTCCCTTTCCTCGACGGGTGGTACGGGGCGGACGCGCGTTCGGGCCGTTGACGCCTTCGGGGGAATTCCGGGCCACGGACGAGGGAACGGGCGCCCCGCCTCACCCGGCGCGCCGGGGAGACCACGCGAACGCCCGTCACGGGGAGGGGTTACATCGGGTTGGAGTGTCACGGGCGCCCGGCACTCGGCGCCGGGCCGCCCACCGACAGCACGCACCCGAACCCCGCGGAGCCACACCGATGACCCGACAGACGCTGCCCGGTACGGCGCCCGGCACCACCCAGTGCAGCAGCACCGAAGAGGAGGCGACGTTCCGGGGATTCCGCTACGCGGTCCGGACGACGCGGCGCCACTCCGGTGACCAGGACGGCACGCCGACGCTCATCCTCGGCGGCTCCTCCCAGGACCGCTACTCCTGGGCCCGGCACGAGGCCGCGCTCACCGCCCTCGGCCCGGTCGTCACCGTCGACCTCCCGGGCTACGGGGAGGCCGACTTCCTGCCCGCCTCCTACGGCATCGACTTCCTCGCGGACGCCGTGCAGCACCTCCTCGAAGCGCGGCGCCTGGCACGCGTCAACCTGGTCGGCGCATGCTTCGGCGGCGCGATCGCGCTGCGGTTCGCGCAGCGCCACGCGCACAGCCTGACGCGGCTGGTGCTGGTCGGGATGACGAAGTCGATCCCGCCGGCCTACGCCGGGCAGGCCGCGCGCTGGCTCCGGATGTCGGACCAGGGCCGGACCGCGGAGATCGCCGCCGAACTCGTCGCCCAGTTCATGTCGCCCGCCGGTGCCGGACCGGTGCGGCGCCATGCCGCCGTCTCCCGGCTGCTCCACCGGCAGTTCACCCAACGCACCTCCGCGCAGGAGCGGATGGACCTGGAACACACCCGCCGGCTGCTGGCCCACGACTGGTACGTGCCGCTGCCCGCGCCGCGCGTCCCCGCACTCGTGCTCACCGGGGAGCACGACAGCCTGACCACCCCGGGGATGGGGCGGCAGGTGGCCGGATGCCTGGAGGGCGCCTGGTTCACCACGATCAAGGAGGCGGACCACCTCGTCCCCGTCGAGCGCAGCGACGAGCTCAGCGACGTGCTGACCCGCTTCCTCGCCGACCGCACCATCGAGGCGCTGCCGTACTGCAACCAGGTCGAGTTCATCCCTCCGGCGCGCCTGGCGCCATGAGCGGCCCGACCGTCGGCCCGACCGTCGGCCCGGTCGTCGGCCCGACCGGTCGCCTCGGTGCGGTTCGCTCAGCCCGGTTCCTTCGGGGTGAGACGGTCGGTGGGGAGGCGGCGGGTGAAGGCGAAGCCCGCCAGGGTGATCGCGCCGGTGGCGAGGATCGCGGCTTTCAGGGCGTTGAGCTGGGCCTGCGCGTACGCGTCGACGACGGCGTCGGCCTCCTGGGGCGGCAGCCCGGCCTTCTGCGCGCCGGCCCGCACCTGGTCGGCGCTGACGAAGCTGATACCGGCCTCCAGGTGGGTGCCCACCTGTTCGCGGGTGGCGGCCGTGATCGCCGGGTCGTCCTCGATCTGCGTGGTGAACGCGGTGGCCAGCGCGCTGATCAGGATCGAGCCGATGAGCGCGGTGCCCAGTGACGAGCCGAGGTTCTGCGCGGTGTACTGCAGGCCGCCGACCTCGCTGCGCGCGCTCTCGTCGACGCTCGACTGCACGACGTTCCCCAACTGGGAGGCGAGCAGTCCCATGCCCAGGCCGAGCACGGCCATCGCGAAGCCGAACGACACGTCGTCGATGTGCGGCCGGACCGTGCCCAGCAGCCACACGATCGCGACCAGCAGCACGAGCAGCGCCACCCGGACGACGGTCCGCGGACTGGCGTAACGGCCCAGGAGCGGGCCGCTCATCGCGGAGACCAGCATCGTGGCGGACACCGGCAGCAGTCGCAGCCCGGTCTGGAACGCGTCGAAGCCCTGGACGACCTGAAGGTAGAGCGGGATCGTGAAGAACAGGCCCAGCAGGATCAGGTTCTGGGCGAGCAGCATCGCCAGGCCGGACCGCAGCGCGGGGATGCGCAAGAGGGCGAACCGCACCAGGGGCACGCCGTCGTGGTGCTCCACGCGCCGTTCCCAGGCCCGGAACGCGCCCAGCAGCACGCCGCCGGCCGCGACGGTGAAGACGGTCGGTGAGAAGCCGAGGACGGTGAAGGGCGGGTTGCGGGGACGCAGCCAGCCCCATGTGCCGCTCTGCAGGACGCCGAGCACCACCAGCGCGAGACCGGCGGCGGACAGCACCGCGCCGACGGCGTCCAGCCGGGGGCGGGGGCCGGTGACAGGCGGGTCGGGCCGGATCCAGCGCAGCACCGCCAGCATGGCCGCCACCACGACGACTTCGCCGGCGAACACCAGGCGCCACGTCAGGTACGTGGTCACCCAGCCGCCCAGCAGCGGACCCACGGCGATCCCCGCGCCGGCCAGGCCGCCGACGACCCCGTATGCGACGGCCCGGTCACGCCCCTCGTAGGTGCCGGCCACGAGCGCGGCGAGCGCGGGCAGGACCAGTGCCGCGCCCAGCCCCTCGATCACCGACCAGCCCACCGCGAGCACGCCCAGCGTCGGGGCCACCGCGGTGATCGCCGATCCCGTGCCGTAGACGACCAGGCCGACGGCGAAGACCCGGCGGCGGCCGAACATGTCGCCCAGCTTCCCGCCGGTGATCATGAAGGCGGCCATGACCAGCGTGTAGAGGGTGATGACCGCCTGGATCGCGGTGACCTCGGTGTGGAAGTCCTTCACCAGCTGGCTGATCGACACGTTCATCACCGAGGTGTCGAGCACCATCAGGAACTGGCCGGTGCCCAGCACGACCAGCGCCCGCCAGTGCCCGGCCCCGGAGGCTTCCCGGTGGCCCTCGCGGCTGCTCGCGCTCATCCGGTCCTGCCCCTTCCTGCCCACCCGCGCCCCGGCGGCGGGGTGGTCCCGGGCCCCGGGCGACGCTTCCCTCCCATTGACGTCCCGGGAGGCGGCGAGGGGCAGCCGGGAACGTCCGTCCGGGTGGCGGTGGGCCGCGGAGCGCTTTGCCGATATGTCAGTGAATCGCTTCAGTTGCCTCACCATCGGGTGAATGAAAGGATCCTCTCGTTTGAGAGCGGTATGCGCGGTGGATGAGGACGTGAGGACGAGGTGGCGGCGACGACCTTCGGGGAGTACCTCCGTCGTCTGCGGCAGGACGCCGGACTCACCCTGGAGGAACTCGCCGAGGCGTCGGGTCTGAGCCCGCGCGGCATCGGCAATCTCGAACGCGGCCACCGCACCACACCCCAGCGGGGCACCGTCGCCGCCCTCGCCCTCGGCCTGAAGCTCGACGACGAGGCGCGGGCCCGGCTCGCGAGCGCCGCCCGGGAGGGACGCGCGCCGGACCCGGCACCGCGTCCCGCGGACGGGCTGCCCCGCAGCGTCGAGGACTTCGTCGGACGGCAGAAGGAACTGGCGCGGCTGCGGAGCGTGGCCGCGGCCGCGGGGTCCGGGCCGGCGCCCGTCGTGGCGCTGTCCGGGCCGCCCGGCGCGGGCAAGACGAGCCTGGCCCTGCACGCGGCCCGCCTGCTCGCCCCTTCCTTCCCCGGCGGCCGGATCATGCTGGACCTGCGGGGCCTGGACGCGTCCCCGCCCGAGCCCGCCACCCTGATGGCGCAGGTGCTGCGCGCGGCCGGCGTGCCCGACGGCGAGCTGGCGAAGGCCGGCCCCGACGGGCAGCCCGGCCTCTACCGGAGGACGCTGGCCGCGCGGCCGTTCCTCGTGGTGCTGGACAACGCGGCGGGCGAGTCGCAGGTGCGGCCGCTGCTGCCCGGGGCCGGGCCGAGCATGGTGCTCGTCACCAGCCGCCGCATCCTCAGCGGCCTGGAGGGCGTCGACCGGCTCATGCTGGACGAGCTGCCCGCGGGCGACGCGCAGGCCCTGCTCGCCGGGATCATGGGGCGGGAACGGGCGGCGGCCGAGCCGGAGCAGGTCGCCCGGCTCGCCGCGCTGTGCGGGCGGCTCCCGCTGGCGCTGCGGGTCGCCGGCTGCTGGCTGGCCACCCGCACGGGCTGGACGGTGGAGCGTTACGCGGACCGTCTCGCGGTGGAGGAGCGGCGGCTGACGATGCTGGCCGCGGGCGACGTGCGGGTCGGTGCCGCCTTCGGCCTGTCCTACCGGCGGCTCACGCCCGAGGCGGCCCGCCTGTTCCGGCTCCTGTCGCTCGTCCCCGGATCCGGGGTCGGGACGGCGGTCGCCGCCCATCTCCTCGGCGGTGACGTGCCCGCCGCCGAGGACGCCCTCGAAGAGCTGGTCGAGATGGGCCTGCTCGGCACGGACGGCAGCCGCTACCGGCTGCACGACCTGCTGCGGCTCTTCGCCCGCGCGCGCCTGGCGGAGGAGGACGGCGAGGAGGCGGCGCGTGCCGCGGCGGCCGGCCTGTGGCGCTGGCTGCTGCGGACCGCCGTCCTCGCCGGCCGCTGGTTCGAGCCGGACCACGGCGCACCCGCGCGGCAGCCGGGCCTCGTCCGCCTCGGCACCGCCGAGGAGGCCCGCACCTGGCTGCAGGAGGAGGGCGACACCTGGCTGGGCGCGTTCCGGGCGACGGCGGCAGCCGGCGAGGACGCCACCGTCGTCGACGTGGCCGAGGCCATGCACTGGTTCTCCGACCAGTGGATGTTCTGGGGCCACTGGCCGGAGGTCTTCAGGACCGCCGCGGAGGCGGCGCAACGGCTCGGCGACCCGCTGCTGGAGGCCACCCAGCTCAACTACTGCGCCTGGGCGCTGCTGGTGTGCGAGCACCGCCCCCGGGACAGCGTCGCGTGGTCGTCGCGTGCCCGCGCCGCCGCCCTGCGCGCGGGCGACCCCGGCCAGACCGGCTGGTCCCACCTCTACAGCGCGTGGGCGCTGGGCAAGACCGGCTCCCACGACGAGGCGGCCGAGCACAACCGCCTGGCGGCGCGGTACCTGGCGGAGGCCGGCGACGTGCACGGCGGCCTCCAGGCCGCGGCGGCCCACGGACTCGCCCTCATCGAGGCCGGTCGGTACGAGGCGGCGGTCGGCGCCCATCGGGCCGCGCTGGCGGACCTGGACGGGCAGGCCGGCCGGATCGAGCCGCACATCGCCGCCGTCAGCCGCATCAACCTGATGATGGGCCTGGGCCGTTCCCATGCGGCGCTCGGCAACTGGCCCGAGGCGACGCGCTGTCTGGACCAGGGCGTCGACCTGTGCCGGCGCAGCCCGAACCCGGGCCTGGAGAGCCGCGTCCTGATCCAGCTCGCCAGGGCGTGCGCGGCCGCGGGCGCGGGGGAACGGGTGCGGGAGGCGTACGCACGGTGCGCGTCCCTCGAACAGGCCGACCCCGTCTGCCGGGAGGAGGCCCGGGCCTACCTGGCCGCGGCGGACCGCGAGGCGGAACCGGCCGCACGGAACGGTTGACGGTTTGCCGGTGCCGGTGCCGGTGCCGGGGCGAGTACGGGTGCGGGGCGCTGACGCGGTGTGACGGTGCCGGCAGGTCCGGGTCCGGCCCTTTCCGGCATGCACGCACCGGCCACGTCCCGTGCACGCGGGGCCCAGGGGCGCGTTCCGGGCTGCCTAGCGTGGGAGACCGACCCACCACCGGCAGCCGGTCCTTGAGGAGTGCCCGCATGTCCCGACCCACCGTCGTCCTCGTCCACGGCGCGTTCGCCGACGCGTCCAGCTACGCGAGCGTCGTCCCCGAACTGCTGGCGGACGGCTTCCCCGTCGTCGCCCCGGCCGTTCCCAACCGCAGCCTGACGGGTGACGCCGCCTACGTCGCGTCCGTCGTGCGGCGCATCCCCGGCCCGGTCATCCTCGTCGGCCACTCCTACGGCGGCGCCGTCATCACCGTCGCCGGCACGGAGGAGAACGTGCGCGGCCTGGTCTACCTCGCGGGCTACGCGCTGGAGGAGGGCGAGAGCCTGGGCGAGCTGCAGGGCCGGTTCTCCGACTCCGACCTCGCCGACGCCCTCGTCTACGCGCCGTTCCCGGTCGAGGGGCAGGAGGACGGCACGGACGTCTCCGTCGACGTCGAGCGGTTCCCCGAGATCTTCGCGGCGGACGTCGACCCGGTGCTCGCCCGCGTCCTCGCCGTCACGCAACGGCCGCTCGCCGCCCGGGCGTTCGGTGAGGCCGCGCCCGTCGCGGCGTGGCGGAGCAAGCCGTCGTGGGGACTCGTCGCGTCCTCGGACCGCACCATCAACCCCGAGGTGGAGCGCTTCGGTTACCAGCGGGCCGGGATGACGACCGTCGAGGTCGACTCCTCGCACCTGGTGATGCTCGCGCACCCCAAGAGCGTCGTGGCGCTGATCCGGGAGGCCGCGGACCGCGCGTGACGCGGGCCGGGCGCGCGCCCGGTGCGCGGCCGGTGCGCGGCCGTACGCCGTGCCGTGCGCCACGGGCCGGTCCTGTGGCGCACGGCACGGCGGGGGCACTACTTGTTCCCCTGGTTGTTCCTGGTCCCGTCCCACCCCCTCGCGATGGGATGGGGCACGGGCGGCACCGGGCCGCCTCCGCCCCTCGGAGGGAGGCCGCGTGACCACCACCCTGTTCCGCAACGACGGCCGGCGCGGCGCCGACGGCGCCGACGGCGCGGACCGCTGGCAGCACGCGGTGTCCCGCGCCTACGTGCCGATGCGCGTCGCGCTGAAGGACCCGAGCTCGGCGGAGGGCAGCATCGCCAGCACCCGCGTCGGGTCGCTGCGGGTGTGCCGGGTGGAGGCCGGGCCGCAGACCGTCTCCGGGTACCGCCGGCCCGCGCAGGAGGCGCAGCCCTGCGTGATCCTCACGTTCCAGGAGCAGGGCACCGCCCTCAAGCAGCAGGACGGGCGCGAATCCGTCGTCCGGCCCGGGGAGTTCTCCCTCACCGACTCCTCGCGCCCGTTCAGGAAGCGCCTCGACACGGACTTCCGCTTCACCTCCTTCTGCCTTCCTCGTGACGAAGTGGATCTCGGGCAACGGGAGTTGAGCGAGCTCACCGCGACGTCGTTCCGCCGGGAGGACAGCGCGACGGCCGGGCTGGCCGCGGACGTCCTGGGCCGCGTCGCCCAGGACGCGGCGGTGCTGGACGGGTCCGCCGGGCGCCGGCTCGCGGCGACCGTGGTGGACCTCATCACGCTGATGATCGACGAGTTGCGGCGGGACGCCCGGCCGGGACCGCCGTCCTCCCACGCCGTCGCCCTGGAACGCCTCAAGCAGTACGCGCTCGGCCGCCTCCACGACCCCGGGCTGTCGCCGTCGCGGATGGCGGCCGACAACCACATGTCCGTGCGTTACGTGCACCGCCTCTTCGAGAGCGAAGGCGTCACCGCGGCGGCGTGGGTCCGGGCCCAGCGGCTCGAACGCTGCCGCCGCGACCTCCTGCGCCCGGGCGCGCGTGACACCGCGGTCGCCGCCGTGGGCCGCCGCTGGGGCTTCACCAACTCCAGCCATTTCACGCGGTCGTTCCGCAAGGAGTTCGGCGTCACCCCCGGCGACTGGAAGCACGCCGGGAGCTCCGCCGGCACGACCGCGGGCCGGACCGCCGCCCCTGACCGCGCGGTCAACGGGAATCCGAACGCCAGACCCTAGTTCCGGCCCGCGGGGCAGGGGATGGCGGGTGCGAGGGGGCGGGGGCAGGAGACGACGGTGAAGTGGGCGAAGCGGCCACCGCCGAGCCAGTAGGCCCAGGTGACGTCGTTGCCGCGGGGCAGGCCGTCCGTCGCGTGCCACAGGCGCGTCTCGAGGGTGGGGCCTCCGGTCTCGGGGGAGGCGTCGTACTGCTCGCGCAGCCACGCGATCGCGTCCTCGGCGGCGTCCCAGGTGCCGCGGACGAGGCGTGGCGGCTTCAGGAGCCAGTGGCCGGTGACGAGCGGCGGGTAGTCGTTGCCGCGGAAGCCGGTGTCGGGCTCGGGGCGCCGCTGCGCGTCGGGGATGCCTCCGTTGCCGATCCACGCGTATCCGTGCCAGTGCAGGGCCATCGTGCCTCCCGTTGCGTGCAGGGCGGCGGGCCGGCGCTCGGGTGACGATGCGGGCGGCCCGCGGACGGTCGTCACGCTAGGGCGGGGGTCTGTCAGCCCCGGGTCGCGCGAGCCCGCGGCCCCTCCTGCCCGGGCCGGCCGGCCAGCCGGTGGCCGCGCCCGCCGTGCCGCCGGTGAGCCGGCGGGCGCGTGACGCCCGGCCAGGGCGCGCGGCCGCGCGCGGCTCACCGGCGGCGCGTCAGCGCCTGGAGGTCGGCACGACCGGGCCGCGTCCGGGTATCGGCGTGCCGGCCGAGCGGGTGGTGTCGCCGGGGCGGCCGGGATTACGGGTGGGGCGGCCGGAGGGGAAGGGGGTGCGGGACGGGACGGCGGTCGGCGTGGGGGTCGACGGCCGCGCGGTGGGGCTGGCGGGCGGGGGGCCCGCCGGGGGGATGGGGGTCCGGGGCGGCGGGCTCGCGGCCGGCCACAGCAGCACGGTGGCGCAGGCCACGACGGCCGCCGCCGCTCCCGCGGCCGCGCCGGCCCGCAGCCTGCGGCGCCGGTTGGTGCGGCGGCGGAGCCGCTCGAAGGTGCCGGGCGGCGCCGCCAGCCGCACGCGGCCCTCCAGGAGGCGCGCGGCCAGCTCCTCGTCACCGGGCTCCTCCCAGTGCTCAACGCGTGTGATCACAACGTTCTCCCAGTACGGCGCGCAGATACTCCCGGGCGGCGTGCAGATCGCCCCTGATCGTGCCCTCCCTGCGCTTGGTCAGGGACGCGATGTCCCTGACCGGCAGGTCGGCGAAGTAGTAGAGCAGGACGACGGTGCGCAGCTTCTCGGGCATCGACTGCACGATCAGCCGCACCGGCACCGACGCCTCCGCGCCCGCCTGCTGGCGGGCGAGGGCGGCCTCGGTGCCGGCCCGGCGCATCGCCCGGCGTTCCCGGTCCGTCCGCCGCCAGTGGTCGCGCACCAGGTTCGCCGCCGTCACGTACAGGAACCCGCGGGGTTCCTCGACGGTGGTCCAGTGCATCCACAGCCGGGTGAACGCCTCCGACGCGATCTCGTGGGCGGTGCCGTCGTCGTCGACGAGACGGCGGCACCAGCCCGCGAGGTCCGCGTAGAGATCGGCGAACAGCTCGGCGGCTGCCCGGTCGTGCGACGAACTCACCATGCTCCCGGTGGGGTGCGGCGGCAGGCGGCGGACGGGGTCACGTCGCGGGCGCCACGGCGGTCAGGGACGCGAAGACGATCACGTTGTCGCGGTAGCCGTCGCCGGTGCGCGGGCCGCCGCACGTGATGAGACGCAGTTCCGGACGGTCGGTGTTCCCGTAGACCTGCTGCGTCGGGAACCGGTCCTTGGTGACGGTGCGCACCGCGTCCACGGTGAACGTGGTGGCGACGCCGTCCTGAAGTCCCACGACGACCCGCGCTCCCGGGCGCAGCCGTGACAGCCGCAGGAAGACGCCGTCCCCGTAGCGGCCCACGGTGACGTGGCCGAGGATCACCGACGGCCCGAGCTGCCCGGGGGCCGGCGAGCCGCTGTACCAGCCGGCCGGGGAGTGCGCCGCCACGGGCGGCACCTGCACGGTGCCGTCCGAGGCGAGTCCGAGCCCCATGAGCGGGGTGTCCACGCCGATGTCGGCGATCCGCAGCCGCACCGGGACCGAGCGGGCGACCGGCTTCGGCGCCGGGGCGGTCGTGGCCGACGCGACGCCGCTGGGCGAGGCCGGTGCGGCCGTCGAGGTGGATGCGGGCGCCCCGGCCGCGGGCGCGGTTCCGGACGCGGCCCCGCAGCCCGCGAGCAGACCCGCCGCCAGGCAGGCGGCCGCCAGGACGGAGGGGAAGGCCGTCCGGCGCGCTGCCCGCGACGCGGGGCGCGATGCCGGAACCGGCGCGGGGTGCGATGCCTGGGCCGACGCCGGGCGTGGCGCGTGATCCGGCGAAGGTCCCGACGCGCGTCGGAATGCGCGCCGGAACGCGTTCGGCCGCGTGGCCGGCGGTGGCAGGGCCGTCCGGGACGACCGGGACGCCCGCAAGGGTCAGCCCCGGCCCTGGAGCCGGCGGCGCAGCACGAGCGCGCCCGCCCCGAGGACGAGCACGCCACCGGCGGCCAGCGCGCTGGTCTCCGCCCTGTCGGAGCCGGACGCCGGGACGGGAACTCCGGTGTCCGGGGCGCCCGACGGCGTCCTGCCGACCTGGTCGCGGGTGCTGGGGACGGGGCGGGGGGTGCGGCCGCTGGTGCTGCGCGTCGGTGCCGGGGTCGGCGTCGCGGTGCGGGCGGTGCCCGGGGCGGGGGCGGCCGTGGACGTCGGGCCGCCGGACGAGCCGGGGACCGGGGTGGGGGTGCCGCCGTCGGCGAACGCCGTTCCGGCTCCGGCGACGGCCAGCGCCGCGGCGCAGGCCAGGGCGGCTGCGAAAGAGCGTGCACGCATGAGGACTCTCCTGTCGATCGGCCCGGCCGCCCCACTGCGGGGCGCCGGGTGCTTGCGCGGGGGAACCCGGCCGGCGGAGCGACCGGCGCGGCCCGGCCGGAAGTCCGGCCGGTCGCCCGGCCGGCGGGAACCAGAGGGAGAGACGATGCGACGGGGGCGCCTGCTGTAAAGGATTGGCAAAGCCGGGATCACCGGTGCGCGGCACGGGTGGCCCGCGCGACCACGGCCCGCCCGATCACGGCCCGCCCGGCCACGGCAGCGCGGGGCACCACCTGTCCGCCGTCGGGCAAGCCTTCGGGCAAGCCCTGGTAGGACCCTGACCGGCCCTCACCCGGCGATTCCCGGCGCGGACGTCCGCGCCGGGAATCGGCTGTCCTCGGGCGGAGCCGACCGGCACCGCCTCACCGAGGGCCGTGGCGTTCAGCCGGAGAGGCCGCCGAGGCCCTGGTGATCGGGGTGGGCGGCGATCTCGTGCAGCAGAGGGTCGGGGAGGGCGGCCGCGGCCAGGCGGTCCAGGGCGGCGAGGCGGTCGGCGAGCGGCGGCCTGCGATCCTCGGGGGCGACGGCCAGCAGCCGGACGAGCAGGGCGCGCAGGCGGCGGACGACCTGCGGGCTCGACGCGCCGTACACCAGCGTCTCGTCGAGGGCGAGGGAGACCAGGTCCGGCCAGCTCGGCGCGGGGTGCGCGATGCGCGGCCGGCCGCCGCCGTCGACGATCCACGCCGGGCCCAGCGGCCGGGGCGCCAGGCGCGCCAGGGCGTCCTCGATCTGGTCGAGCGACTGGACTGCCGTCGTCGGGTCGTTGACCGCCGGGGACAGGGCCCGGATCGCGATGTCGGCCAGCAGCCGGAAGCCGAAGGAGCTGTCCTGCTCCACGGTGCGGCTCGGGCCGTAGCGGACGCACGCGGCGACCTGCCGGGTCAGCCGCGGCGGCAGGGCGCCGCCGCGTGCCTGGAGGCGTGCGACGACGGTGTCCGAGCCGACGAAGTCGCCCACGGCGTGCACGAGCCGGACCCGCACGTCGTGGCGGGCGGCCAGCCGGGTGAGGCGGCGCTCGTCGACGTTGGAGATGACGGCCGGCGGCCCGGTGCGGACGATCGGCGGCCCGTCGCGGTACGGCGGGGCGCCGGACGGGCCCCCGGCCCCGCTCGCCGGTACGCCGGTGACCGGCGGGATCGCCGGGTAGATCTGGTCGATGACGGTCCGCAGCCGTTTGCCGACCGCCCGGGAGAGCCCGCCGCCGGTCACCGCGTGGCGCAGCGACGACAGCAGGTGCAGCACGGCGACGGCGTCGCCGAGCACGAACAGCACGCCGAGGGTCACGCTGCCCCGCGGCACCATGTCCCCGCGCAGCTGGCTGAGCGTCACCAGCGCGTACAGCGCGGTCCCGACGAGCAGGCCGAACAGGACCAGGTAGTGGCTGACGTTGCCCAGCGCGGCGACCAGCCGTGGCGACATCGCCTGGACCGTCTGCACGACCAGGGTGATGGCCGTGACCACGAACCCGGCGAGGGTGATCATGCTGCCGGCGATGGCGGCGAGCGTGGCCTGCGCGGTCGACGCGCTGAACGACAGGCCCGGCGAGGACAGATGCCGTTCCAGCAGCGGCAGCGCCCAGCCCAGCACCGCGCCGCCGGCGACCAGGAGCAGCGCGACGGCGTGGCTGCGGGCGCGCCGGACGTGCTGCGACCCCGTGCCGCTGTGCGGCGGCCGGGTGCGCAGCGGCTCCGCCATCGGATGGTCCGTCATGGCCTCCTCCGCACGTCGCGACCGGCACGGGACCGGGTACCAGAGTCCGCCGGCCGTGGTCCCCGGGCGAGCCGGGCGGGCTGTTGGAGTGCCGCGGCCCGGCGGCCGTGCCGCCGCCGCGCCGGCGCCGTCCCCGCGGCGGTGCCCCGGACGGAGTACGCGCGGTCGTACCGCGACGGCTCCCGGGTGAGGGTGGCAGTGCCGCGCCCCCGCCGAGGACGTGGAACGCCGGACGTCCCCAGGAGAGCGCGATGTCGCAGAACGTAGCGGAGACCACCGGGGCCAAGCCCGTCCAGCCCTCGATCGCCGAGGCCAACGACGCGGTCCTGCGGCGCTTCCCCTTCGACGACACCCAGGACATGGAGGACGCGCGCCGCGGCTTCCTGGGCACCGCGCGGGAGGACCTGGTGAAGGCGGCGGACGGGCGGACGGTCTGGGACCTCGGCGCGTACGGCTTCCTGGACCAGGACTGCCCCGACACCGTCAACCCCAGCCTGTGGCGGCAGAGCCGGCTGTGCGCCGACCACGGGCTGTTCGAGGTGACCGAGGGGATCTACCAGGTCCGCGGGTTCGACCTGTCCAACATGACGCTCGTCGAGGGCGACCGGGGCGTTGTGGTCGTCGACCCGCTGATCTCGGCGGAGACCGCGGCCGCGGGCCTGGCGCTGTACCGCGCGCACCGCGGCGACCGTCCGGTGACCGGCGTGCTCTACACCCACAGCCACATCGACCACTTCGGCGGCGTGCGGGGCGTGCTCACCGACGACGACGTCCGGGGCGGCGTTCCCGTCCTCGCCCCCGAGGGCTTCCTCGCGCACGCGGTCAGCGAGAACGTCTACGCGGGCACGGCGATGGGCCGCCGCGCCGCCTACATGTACGGCGCCGTGCTGCCCAAGGGCGGGCTCGGCCAGGTCGGCGCGGGCCTCGGCCAGACCACGTCCACCGGCACCGTCGGGCTGATCCCCCCCACCGCGGACGTCACGCGCACCGGGCAGCAGGAGACGGTGGACGGCGTCCGCATGGTCTTCCAGCTCACACCGGGCACCGAGGCGCCGGCCGAACTCAACATCCACTTCCCGGACTTCTCCGCGCTGTGCATGGCGGAGAACGCCACCCACAACCTCCACAACCTGCTGACGCTGCGCGGCGCCGAGGTCCGCGACCCGCGGGTGTGGGCGCAGTACCTGACGGAGGCGGTCGACCTGTTCGCCGGTGCGTGCGACGTCGCGTTCGCCTCGCACCACTGGCCGACGTGGGGGCGGGAGAACGTGGTCCGCTTCCTGTCCGAGCAGCGGGACCTGTACGCCTACCTGCACGACCAGACCCTGCGGATGCTCAACGAGGGCCTGACGGCGCTGGAGATCGCCGAGCGGATGGAGCTGCCGCCGCCGCTGGAGCGCGCCTGGCACACCCACGGCTACTACGGTTCGGTCAGCCACAACACCAAGGCCGTCTACCAGCGTTACCTCGGCTGGTTCGACGGCAACCCGGCGCACCTGTGGGAGCACCCGCCGGTCGAGGCGGCCCGCCGCTACGTGGAGTACATGGGCGGCGCGGGCGAGGTGCTGCGCCGGGCCCGGCAGTCGTTCGCCGACGGCGACTTCCGCTGGGTGGCGCAGGTGGTCGACCACGTGGTGTTCGCCGAGCCGGACCACGCCGAGGCCCGCGCGCTGCAGGCCGACGCCCTCGAACAGCTCGGCTACGGCTGCGAGAACGGCACCTGGCGCAACTTCTACCTGATGGGCGCCCTCGAACTGCGCCACGGCCCGGTCGGCACCCCCACGGGCACGGCCTCCCCGGACCTGATGGCCGCGCTCACCCTCGACCAGCTCTTCGACGCGCTCGCCATCCGCGTCGACGGGCCGCGCAGCTGGGACGCCGACATCGCGGTGCGGTGGAACGTCGAGGGCCGCGATCCCGTCACCCTCCACCTGCGCAACGGCGTCCTCACCCACGGGCCCGGGACCGGTCCCGCCGCGCCGGAGCCCGACGCCGAGTTCACCCTCGACGAGCCGACGCTGCGCGCCCTGCTCCTGGGCACGCTGCCCCCGGCCGACCTCGCCTCCCGGCCGGGCGTCACGGCCGAGGGCGACGCCGCGAAGCTGGCGGCCCTGCTCGGCCATCTCAGCTCCCCCGACCCGGACTTCGCGATCGTCACGCCGTGATCGCTTGCGGCTGCCGCCCGCGGCCGGACGGGGCCCCGCCGATCCCGGCGGGGCCCGGTGCCGTCCTCAGGACGTGTCTCAGGACGTGCGGTTCTCGGAGCTGACCATCCAGGCGTACTTCTCCAGCGAGTCGATGACCGCGTGCAGCAGGTCCGCGGTGGAGGGGTCCTCGCTGTCGACCCGGTCGTGGTGGGTGCGGACCGTGTCGGCGGTGGCGCGCAGCCGCCCGGTGACGAGGTCGACGACCTGGGCGACGCTCACCTCCCCCTCGGGGAAACCGGGCAGGGTCGTGGTGGCGGACACCGTGTCGGTGCGGCCGTCGGGCCAGGCGGCCAGCGCGCGCATGCGCTCGGCGATGGTGTCGGCGGCCTCGCGGGCCTCGTCGACGATCTCGTCCAGCTGAAGGTGCAGGTCGCGGAAGTTGTGGCCGGTGACGTTCCAGTGGGCCTGCTTGCCCTGGAGGTGGAGCTCGACGAGGTCGACCAGGATCTGCTGCAGCGCCTCCGCGAGCTGCGGCGACGCCGTGAAGCCGGCGGCGTCGGACTCGGGACGGCGGGACCCTCCGGGGGAAGCGGGCATGGCGTGTCTCCTCGATGGCACGTGATCCGTATGCGAACCAGCCTCCGGGAGCCCGCCCGGGGCCGCCACCGCGCTTGACCCGCCCGGCGGACACCCGGGGCCGGGAGCACGCGCCCCGGCCCCGGCCGTCCCCCTCAGCCTCGGCCCGGGTCCCGCCCTGTGGCCCGGCTCAGCACTCGGTGACGGGCGTCGCCGACAGACGGATGTGGTCCAGGGCCCAGTACCAGTTGTTGCCGGCGTCGAAGAGCCGGAACCTCAACGTCACCTTCGACGCGCCGGACGGCACCGCGAAGGACCGGGCGACGAACTGGTTCTCCGCGTCCTTGCCGGCGTTGTCGGCCGAGGCCGAGCCGCTGTAGGTGAGCAGCGTGACGGTCTCGCCGGTGTCGAACTCCGCGGTGACGGAGGCCTGTTGGGGGCTCTCCTGCCGGTAGTGCGAGTCGAAGCCCAGATACAGCCGGGAGGCGCCGGCCGGGATGGCGACGGCGGGTCCGACCAGTGTGGAGTCGAACGTGCCCTTCTTCGACGGGGAGCCTGTGTCGTCCCAGTCGTCGGGGTCGGCCACCGCGACGATGCCCAGGCCCCGGGTGAAGTTCGCCCGGTCCTGGCTGTCGGAGGCGGTCCAGAAGCGCTTGGTCATGAACGACCAGCCCTGCTCCTCGGCGGTGCCCTGCGGCATCCCGGCGGCGTTGACGACCTGCCAGCCGGCCGGCGCGGTCCGGGTCCAGCCGAGCACGTCCGCGCCGACGTTGAGGTTGACGCGGGTCTGCAGGGCGCCGCCCAGCGACTCGAAGTCCTCGGCGAGCAGGAACCCGTCGAGGTCCGGCGCGAGCCGGACCGGGGCGTAGGCGTCGGCCAGCCGCAGCCGGCCGGCCGAGCGGGCCCGCACCGCGGCGGACAGCAGCGGGGCGGCCGTGCCGGAGCAGGACGTGGCGCCGGCCGGCGGGGTGACGTTCCAGCGGACCGTCCACGTGGCGCCCTGGGCCAGCGAGGCCGCCGACGGGCCGTCGGCCGCGACCGCCGTCCAGCCGGCGGGCGCGGTCAGCGCCGCGACGGCGCGGCGATCGCCTGACGCAGGCTCAGCGGGAGCGCGGCGAGAGCGCCGGCGGTGGCGGCCGCTCCCAGCAGGGAGCGGCGGGACAGTTCGGGAGACACGGGGTCCTCCTGCGGAGTGTTCGGTACAGACCCGTTATCCTTACGTGATGTCCGAGAGCCCCGCTGGTGGGGAAGCGTGAACGATCGGTGAAGCGCGGCCCGTCGCCGCCGGAAGACGAGCGCGGCCGGCACGGGCAGGTCTCTTCCAGGGCCCATCAGCCAAGCCCGGCCGCCGGTTGGGTCCCGGGCCGAACCCGGGCCGCCCCCAGGCAGTGCCGGGGATGCCGCCGCTCTACGGAGTTGGACACCTCGTCAGCCGGCCGCGCGCGACCAGCCTACGACCGCCCACTGACAGCCATGGCCGCCGTCCGGTGCGGCGGATTCGTGCGTGAGGGTGGTGGGCGCGGCCGGTTCCGTGCAGGGGGAAGGGCGGGGGAGGGGGCGCGGTGAGCATGGGAGCGCCGGGCCGGCTGCACGGGCCGGCGGTACGGAAGGAGACGTCGATGGCCCGCACGCTGAAGGAGTCCGCCGCTCTGCTCCAGCCGGAGCTCGCGGAACTGCGCAGGTCGCTGCACCAGGAACCCGAGATCGGCCTGGAGCTGCCGCTGACCCGGGAGAAGGTGCTGGCCGCCCTGGACGGCCTGCCGCTGGAGATCACCACCGGGACGAAGCTGAGCAGCGTCACCGCGGTGCTCAGGGGCGCGCGCCCCGGCCCCGCGGTCCTGCTGCGCGCCGACATGGACGCGCTGCCGGTGCGGGAGACCAGCGGACTGCCCTACGCCTCCCGGATCGACGGGGCGATGCACGCCTGCGGGCACGACCTGCACGTGGCCGCGCTCGTCGGCGCGGCCCGGCTGCTCACCGAGCGGCGCGACGAACTCGCCGGGTCGGTGGTGTTCATGTTCCAGCCCGGCGAGGAGGGCCAGGGCGGCGCGCAGTTGATGGTCGACGAGGGCGTCCTCGACGCGGCCGGCGAGCGGGTGACCGCCGCGTACGCGCTGCACGTGGCGGCCGCGCTGCTGCCGGCCGGCTGGGTCGCGGGCCGGCCCGGCCCGATCCTCGCCGCGGCCGACAGCGTCGAGGTGACCCTGCGCGGCAGGGGCGGCCACGGCTCCAGCCCGCACCTCGCGCTCGACCCGATCCCCGCGGCCTGCGAGGCGGTCACCGCGCTCCAGGCCATGGTCACCCGCAGGTTCGACGCGTTCGACCCCGTCGTGCTGTCCGTCGGCAGCTTCCACGCCGGCAGCGCCTCCAACGTCATCCCCGAGCAGGCCACGTTCGCCGCGACCCTGCGCTCCTTCTCGCCGGAGGCCCGCACCCGCCTGCACGAGGAGGTGCTGCGGGTGGTGCGCGGCGTCGGCGAGGCCCACGGGCTGAGCGTCGAGGCCGAGGTCGTGCCCGGCTACTCGGTGACCGTCAACGACCCCGCCGAGGCCGCGTTCGCCGCCCGCACCGCCCGCGAGGTGCTGGGCGACGACCGCTACGTCGAGATGCCGCACCCCATCGCCGGCGGCGAGGACTTCGGCGTCCTCGGCGAGATCGTGCCCTCCGCCTACGTGATGCTCGGCGCCTGCCCGGCCGGCCGCGACCCGTTCACCGCGCCCTACAACCACGCCCCCGAGGCGGAGTTCGACGACGCGGTGCTCGGCGACGGCGCCGCGCTGCTCGCCGGGCTCGCCCAGCGGCGGCTGGACCCGGCGGCGGGCGCCTGATCCGGGGCGCGCCGGCCACGACCGGCGGGCCCGACCCGTGAGCCCGCCGGTTCAGCGGACGATGCCGAGATCCACCGGGCCGATCGGCACGTAACCGGCCGCCCGGCCCTCCCCGTCCAGCAGCCGCCCCACCAACTTCAGCGTCCGCAGCGTCAGTTCACGCTCCACGACCCGCGAGGCGGGAAAGCGGCGCCCGAACTCCGCCTCCAGTCTCCTGACGTCGCCCGGCTGGTGCGTCATCAGCGACGCCGCCACGTTCGCGGACGCGCCCGCCACCAGCGCGCACATGCGCGTCTGCGGCTGCGTGCTCAGCCAGCCGGTCACGCCGGGCAGCTCCTGCGCGGGGACGTTCCACCACAGCGTGGTGCCCGTCCGGTGGCCGGACAGCGCCGGCGACGTGTCGCAGCGCAGCACCAGCTTGCCCGCGCGGCGCAGTTCGGCGACGCGGCGCCGGACCGTCGTCACGGGCAGGCCGGTGCGCTTGGCCAGCTCCACGTACGGCATCCGCCCGTCCGCGCCCAGCGCGCGCATCAGCGCCCAGTCCGTCGCGACGCCCTTCACCGACGACGGCTGCGGCGTCCGGCCGGTGGCATCGGCCGCGGCGGCCTCGCCCGCGGGGGCCGCACCCGCGGGGGCGCCACCGGCCTCGCCCGGCTCGCCGAGCGCCTCCACCTGCCCGCGGTCCAGCGCGCCGTCCCGCCAGCTGCTGCCCTCCCGCAGCGTCCGCTCCACCAGCGCCGTACGCGTCCGCAGCACGCCGGGCAGCGCGCACAGCCGGTCCAGCACGTACGACGTCGCCCCCGCGGCGTCCAGCGCGGCGACCGTGATCCGCAGGTCCCCGCGGCCGGTCACCACCTCGACCGTCACCGCCTCAGGGTGCCCGGCGACCCGCGCGCCGACCGCCAGCACGTCGTTCGCCCGGCACTCCACCGACACCAGGGCCGTCAGCCCCACCCCGAGACGGTCGGCCGACGGATACGACGCCACCCACGCGTCCCCGGCCCCCGCCAGCCGGGCCCAGCGGCGCGACAGCGTCGCCGGGTCCACGCCCAGCGGCACGGCCAGCTTCGGCCACGGCACCCGCGGATCGACCCGCAGCCCGTCGACGAGCGCGAGATCCAGCTCGTCGATCATGGCCGATCCATGCGTGCGCGGGCCGCGACGTGCGGATTCGTGCGGCGGCGACTCATGGCCGCGGATTTTAGCCATCCTTTCCGCCACGCAGAACCGCGACGTCGCCGACGTCACGCGGCCGTGCGCACCGCGGCCCGCGGCGCCGCCCGTGAGGGCGGTGCCGGAACCGTTCGCAGAACCGTCCCGCAGAACGCCCGCCCCCGCGCTCCCGGATGTGCCCATGCCGCCCAAGCAGCCCCTGCCCTCGTCGCCGACCCCGCCGTTCTCGCCGGCCGGGACGCCCCGGCGGCCCTCGCTCACGGTGCCGGGCCGCCTGCGCGTGCACCCCCTCGTCGGGCTGCTCGTCCTCGTCGAGTTCGCGAGCGGCATCCTCCAGGGCGGCTATCCGATCCTGCTGCCGCACCTCGCCGACACCCTGCACTTCGGCGCCGGCGACCAGGCCGTGGTGCTCGGCGTGGAGTTCCTCGTCGCCGGGATCGCCGTACCGGTCGTCTCCCGCCTCGGCGACCTCCACGGGCACCGCCGGCTCCTGCTGGCCACGCTCGCGCTGACCCTCCTCGGCTACGTGGCCACCGCCCTCGCCACGAACCTGCCGTTCCTGCTCGCCGGCCGGGTGCTGGCCGGGATGCTGCCGTGCTGGCTGCCCCTGGAGTTCGCGATCCTGCGCGACCGGCTCGGCGAGGAGCGCGGCGGGCACGCGGTCGGGCTGCTCGTCGGCTCGCTCACCTTCGGCAGCATCGTCGGCGCCGTCCTGCGCCCGGACGCCTGGGCGATGGCGCTGCTGCTCGCCCTCGCGCTGCCGACGGTGTGGCGCTGGGTGCCGGAGTCCGCGGCGCGGGCCCGCGGGCGGATCGACTGGCCCGGCGCGGTCCTGCTCAGCGCCGGACTCGGCCTGCTCTTCGGCGGCTTCACCAGCGCCGGCAAGTCCACCGGGCCGGTCCTCACCGCGGCGCTGCTGCTCGGCGCGGCCGCCGCGCTCGCCCTCTTCGTCCGCCACGAGCTGCGGACCGACGCGCCGACCGTCGACGTGCGGATGATGGCCCGGCCCGCCACCGCGCCCGTCTTCGTCCTCAGCTTCCTCCTCGGCTGCGCGCTGTACGGCGCGCAGTCGCCCACCCTCTCCTACCAGTCCGCCGACCCCGCGGAGACGGGCTACGGTCTCGACGCCGGCTCCCAGCTCCTCGGCCTCCTCTCGCTCCCGGCCGTGCTCGGCGCGATGGCCGGGGCGTTGTGCGCGCATCGCCTCGGGCGGCGGTTCGGGGCGCGGCCGGTCCTCGCGTGCGGGTTCGCGCTGAGCGCGGCCGGGTACGGCGCGATCTGTCTCGGCCACGCCGCGGCGTGGCAGTTCGTCGCGCCCACCGCGTGCGCGGGCCTGGGCGGCGGGCTCGGCCTCACCCTGCTGCCCGGCCTGCTCATGCGGCGCCTCCCCCTCGAACAGACCGGCGTCGGCACCGGCGTCTACAACACGCTCAAGACGCTCGCCGGGGCCGCGGCGGGGGCGGCCGGAGCCGCGCTCCTCGACACCCTCGCCCTGCGGGCGGGCGTCCCCACGGAGCGGGCGTACGTCCTGGTGTGGGCGCTCTGCGCGGTGCTCTGCGGTGTGGGCGTCCCGGTCGCGCTTGCCCTCCGGGAGGAGCGGTAGGTATGTACGGGTCGCCCCCGGGCTTGTCGGCCGTCCACCGGCCGGTGGGGTGGGTTCGGCATCCGGGGTGCCCCCGGGGCTTGTCGGCCGTCCACCGGCCGGTAGTGGGTTGCTCGCGCAGTTCCCCGCGCCCCTGATGTGCGTGCCCTTTGTTCGTGGGGTCGGGGGCGCTCCGGAAGCGTCTCCTCGGAAATGTGCATACGGGTTCGTACGTATCGGCACCCGGGGGCCGCGCACATTTCTCTGCGGGGAGCACTTCCTCCCCACCCCCTCCCGCTTACCCACCGTGCGGCGGGGGACATGGGACACAGCCAACGCCCTCCCGCAGACGGGGACGGGCCGGAAGGGGACGATCCGGGTGTGTCCCCGCAGAACTGTGCATCCACCCGCCCCACCGAACGGGAGAACGGTGCACGCACAGTTCGAGGAGACACTCCCGGAGTGG
>NZ_FODD01000034.1 GCF_900110255.1 Actinacidiphila rubida | reverse complement strand
CCCCCGTTGGGAATGGAGACGGTGTTGAAGACGGTGCTGGGGTCCTTCACCGCCAGGGCGGAACCTGTGCTGAGCTGGCCGGCGGACTCCCCTTCGTCGGGGATGAACGCGTCGACGTAGACGAGCGACTTCACGTTGGTGACGCCGACCGCGGCATTGCTGATGACCATGCCGCCGTAGGAGTGGCCGACCAGCACGATCGGACCGGTGATCGTCTCCAGGAACGCGTGCAGGTTGGCCGAGTCGGTCGCCACACCGCGCAGAGTGTCAGGCACGACATCCACCGTGTAGCCCTCGTCCTGCAACCGCGCGGTCACACCCGCCCAACTCGACCCGTCCGCCCACGCACCATGCACAAGGACAACCGTCGGCTTGGGCTCGGACGGGGCGGAGGCCAGCGCGGAAGGAACAGTCATGGCCACGCCGATGGCGCCAGCGACGGCCACAGACAGCACTGCGATTTTGCTCGCGGTTTTCAATGGTCACTCTTTCTCTAGGGTGTTCTGTGTGCACTTCGATTCGGGCTGGACGCCGGCACGGGGCGCTAGAATCCGCGGGTGACTCCATGGCCTGTACACCTCCCGTTAGGTCGTATCGGCCTGACCAGCCCCGCGAACAATGTTGCCCCCCAGATCGGGCCATCTGGCTTGCATGAGAGCACGCATGCACGGGAGGCACAGAACGGTGCAGTGGTCGCAGATTCAGCCGAACTGACCGCGATCACCGACGTGCCGGAAAAACGTCCAACCGGTTGGAGTTCTTTTGGTCGAAACGTTTTACTATTCGCAACCTAAAAAGCGTCACTCCACTGTGGCTTGGAATTCAAACCTTCTAGTCATCGCTCTTGACCCTTGGTGCGCTTTGTGACAATTCGCGGCGCACCCTACTCGGTAGCCTCCGCCCTCAAACTCGTAGGCGACCGTTGGTCGCTGCTGGCGAGACACCTGTCAGCCAAAACGAGCAGGCGAAGTACAAGGCGCTCTCGGGATCGATGCGCCGCGGGGAGTTGGCCCGGTAGGCCAGGTGGTTGCCGGTGTTTGATGGCGTAGGCGTACAGGCGGTACAGCTCAGTGGCTGCTTGGGTCTGAAAGGTCGGGTGCTGGCCGGGCGGGTGCGCGCAGGATGGCGCGAGTGATGCCGACCGCGAGGCGTCACCCGGGCCGTCAACTCAGCCACGGCTCGCGTCCGATGGACGTCCGTTCGGCGCGGCCGGCGGGGGACGCGTCCGCTCCACCGAGTACACCGAACTGTGGCAACGGGCACGGGAGAAGGTGCTCTCCGCCGACGAGGTGGAGACGCCACTCGCCGAAGTGCCTTACTCCCTGTGGCAAGCGGGTGTGTCCCTGTGGATCAAGGCAGGAGTGGGCAGCGGCTCCACAGGAGTCGCCGCCCTCCGCAAAGGCCGCCACTTCATCGGCGGCGAACTGTCCGACCACTACGCTGCCGTCGCAGAGCAGCGGCTGCGCGCGGAGATGACCCAGGACGACTTTGTCTTGGCGGGGCCGGAAGAGTGACCGGTAGAGCGAGTTCAGAACCTGCGGACCGCAGAAGCTGGAGGCCGGCCGGGGAAAGGTCGATCCGCGGTCGGCTCCCCTCAAGCCTCCTCGTCGCACATCCGCCGGCCTACACCACGCCAAGATTCCGCAGGGAATATCGGATCCGTCGGCGAGAATTCGGGTGGCCCATGACGTTCAACGCGAGTCGGCCAAGGGCGGTCTCCAGGTGCCTGCCATACATGACCGACGCGGTCTGACCACATCGCGACTGCTGTCCGATCATCGAGCCCGAAGCGTTTCTGATTGGGAGGCCGTCGTGGGCGGTTCGGAAGGGCATGACGTGGAGATAGATGGCGCGTCCGCGGCGTCCGGTGCGCCTGACGAGTTTGGTACGCGCCTCAGCGGGCGCGTTCACGTGGGGTGGCAGCGTTCGGGGAAGCCGGTTGCTCAACTGACGTGGCGGGTGACGACGGAGGATCACGTTGTTGCGGAGGCGGTCGCAGGCAAGTATGGCGGCGAGCCGGCGAAGGTACGGCCGTCCTCGTCTGAGCACGAGGTGCTCATTCGAAGCGACGCTCTGAACATCGTGGTGCCGGGCCGAGAGGCTGTGATGCATGGGATGGCGCTCGCCGCGCGGGGGATGGTCTTCCACGCTTGTGAAGGGTCAGACGTGCGAGGTCTGCAGTGCGGTGTCTGCGCCTCCACAGCTGGGGGACGGATGGATGCGGCGTGGGAGGGCCGAGGGGCCCGTCCACGCTCACGTTTGAGGTTCGGGATGGCCGACTTGCCGGATCTCGGCTTGTTCGAAATCGTCTCGTCCTCCTGGGACTTCGCGGAGTCCGGGTGGCTCTGGGAGCACTGTTCGATGACGCCCGTGACGGCATACGGGGGGGGTGCTGCGGCTGGAGACGGTGGAGTTTTCCACCCTGTCCGGCATCGCGGTGAGCTACCGAAAGCCTGTCGTTGAGTGGGCTGTGCGGGGTGGCGTCGCCGCGCAGGGCGTGTCGGGACTGACTGCGTAGCCTGTTGACGCGGGGCCGTGCGCCGGCCTGAGTGGGAAAACGGGTGGCGGTCGCCGAGGGGACGGGCTACGGTTTTCCGTGTTCGTTGCGGCGCCCGTCAGGGCTGCCGTGTCGGCTGTTGATGTGACCTGGGAGGTGTGAACCGATGGCTGTCTCTGTGATGGGCGCTGCCCGCTTTCAGCTGATCGTTTCGTCCACTCCCGTGGTCTCCGGCTGACCTTTCCTCTTTTGCCGCGCCGTCCTGCGCGTGCCGTGCCGGGGCCGCCCTTGTGAAGGGTTTCCCTTGTCTTTCTCGTCTTTTTCGTCATTCACCTTCCGTGATGACTCCTCGCACGCGCTCGTGCCCTACGGCTGGGACGACGTGTGGGAGGCGGAGTTCGCGCCGTTCGCCGCGCAGGGGCTCGTGCCCGGGCGGGTGGTGCGGGTGGACCGCAACGCGTGCGACGTGTTCACATGCGAAGGAACCGTGCGGGCCGACACGGCCATGGTGATGCCGCCCGACCCGATGCGCGTCGTGTGCACCGGGGACTGGGCGGCGGTCGACCCGGCGGGCGTAGATCCGCGGTTCGTCCGCGAACTCCTGCCCCGGCGCAGCCAGTTCGTCCGCTCCACCTCCTCCAAGCGCTCCGAGGGCCAGGTGCTCGCGGCCAACGTCGACCACGCCGTGGTCTGCATGTCCCTGGCCGCCGAACTGGACCTCGGCCGGCTGGAGCGGTTCCTGTCCCTGGCCTGGGAGAGCGGGGCCGAGCCGCTGGTCGTCCTCACCAAGGCCGACCTCGTGCCCGACGTCACCTACCTGCTGGCCGACGCGGAGGCCGCGGCGCCCGGTGTGCAGGTGGTGGTGGCCAGCGCGGCCACCGGCGAAGGCCTCGACGTGCTGGGGGCGGTACTCGGCGGCGGCACCGCGGTGCTCCTCGGCCAGTCCGGCGCGGGCAAGTCCACGCTCACCAACGCCCTGACGGGCACGCAGATCCAGGAGGTGCAGGCCATCCGCGACGCCGACGGCAAGGGCCGGCACACGACCACCACCCGCGACATGCTGCCGCTGCCGGACGGCGGTGTCCTCATCGACACCCCCGGCCTGCGCGGAGTCGGCCTGTGGGACGCCGAGTCCGGGGTCTCCCAGGTCTTCTCGGAGATCGAGCAACTCGCCGCGGACTGCCGGTTCCAGGACTGCTCGCACGAGTCGGAGCCCGGCTGCGCGGTGCTGGCCGCGCTGGAGGACGGCACCCTGCCGCACCGACGGCTCGACAGCTACCGGAAGTTGCTGCGGGAGAACGCCTGGATCGCCTCCCGCACCGACCAGCGGCTGCGCGCGGAACTGCGGCGCGAGTGGAAGCAGCGCTCGGCCGCCGGCCGGGAGATGTACGAGCGCAAGCGCGGCGGTGGTGGCGGCCACCGCCACGGCCGGGTCTACTGACCGGTCGCGCGCGCAGCGCTCAGCGGCTCATCCGGCGCCGCCCCGCCGATCCTGGCGGCGCCGGACCGCGAGCGGACTGCCCGCGCTCCAGAACGATCCGATGACACAGCCGACCACGAGCACGACGATCACGATCCCGAGAACGACGCTGTAGGTCATGGCGAACCCTCCTCGTATCCGTGCGCGGTCCTTCACCGCACCATCACCGCCGGTTTCTGCCCGTGACCTTCCCGTTGCCCGACGTTTCCAACCGGAAGACGGGACACAGGTGTCAGGTTCCGGCGCGCGAGCAGGCGGGAGGCGATCACCTTCGCACCATTGGTGATCATCCGTCAGGAAACGTACCGGGCAGGCCGGTCGGACAAGTGCGGCCCGGTGCGGCCGGGATCGCGAACGCCCCGTTCGGGAGGGCGATCAGGACGCCGCTCAGGCCGAGGCCCGTACCACCAGTCGGGTGGGGGTGATGATCGAGGACAGCGCGGGGCCGTCGGCGTCACCGGCGGACGGCGAGACGCGGCGCAGCAGCAGGCGCGCCATCATCCGGCCCATCTCCTCGATGTCCTGGCGGATCGTCGTCAACGGCGGGTCGGTCCACTCCGCGACGGACACGATGTCGTCGAAACCGACCACCGCGATGTCCTCCGGAACCTTGATCCCGCGCGTCCGCAGCACCCGCAGCGCGCCCGAGGCCATCACGTCGGAGGCGGCGAACACCGCGTCCAGGTCCGGGCAGTGCTCGAGCAGCGCCGCCATCGCGCGTGCCCCGCCCTCCGGCGTGAAGTCGCCCTCCGCGATCATCCGCGGGTCCGTGCCGGGCAGCGCGTCACGGAATCCCTCCAGGCGGTCGACGGACGCGGTCTGGTCCAGCGGGCCGGCGATGTGGCCGATCCGGCGCCGCCCGCCGTCCAGCAGGTACGTCACCGCGTCCCGCGCGCCGCCGCGGTTGTCGCAGTCGACGTACAGCGTGTCGGCGTCCGACCAGCTCGGACGGCCGCCGATCACGGTCGGCACCCCGGCCCTCCGGGCCAGCGCCGGCAGCGTGTCGTCGTCGTGCAGCGAGAACAGCAGCGCGCCGTCCACGTGGCCGCCCGCCAGATAGCGGCCCACCCGCTCGTAGTCCGCCGCGCCTTCGGTCAGCAGCAGCACCAACTGGTTGTCACGCGCGGTGAGTTCCTTGCTGATCCCGCGTACCTGCTGGGTGAGGAAGGGGTCGGAGAAGAAACGCGTCTCGGGTTCGGCCACGACCACGGCGACCGCGTCGTTGCGCCGCGTCACCAGGGTGCGGGCCGCCTGGTTCGGGACGTAGCCCAACTCGTCGACCGCCCGCCGCACGCGCTCCGCCAGCGGCGCCCGGACGCCGTCGCTGCCGTTGACCACCCGGGACGCGGTCGCCCGCGACACGCCGGCGCGCGCGGCGACGGCCTCCAGAGTGGGACGGTGCGCCAGGCTCGGGTCGGACAAGGGAGGGCTCCTTCGCGCGCGGATAACGGAAAAACGGGCGCCAATTCCTCGGCAGGCACAGCGTATCCGTTCGGAGCGTCCGGCGTGAGAGCGCTCTCTCGCGCGATTTCGCAGTTCCGCCCGCCCCGGACGCCCCGCACGTCCCACCCGTGCGCCGCGGTCCTACGACCTTCGGCCCGGTTCCTCCCGCCCGCAGTCCGGGCCCAGCGCCCGATGCCCGCGTGCCGCACCGGTGTGAGGCTGTCCGTATGACGACGACACACGGGACCCCGGACGAACCGGGACGGCGGACGGCGACCGGGACCGAGCCGCGGCAGGACGGCGGGCAGGACGGCGGGCGGCACCGCACACCGCCGCGCACCGCCTTCACCGAGGCGGAACTGGCCTACCTGCGCGAACAGCGGCTCGGCCGGCTCGCCACCGTCGACCGCGGGGGCCGCCCGCAGAACAATCCCGTGGGCTTCTTCCTCCGCGACGACGGCGGCGTGGACATCGGCGGCTGGCAGATGGGCGCGTCCCGCAAATGGCGGAACATCGCGGGCAACCCGCACGTGTCGCTGGTCGTGGACGACATCGCCTCGGTCACGCCGTGGAAGGTCCGGGGCGTGGAGATCCGCGGAGTCGCCGAGCAGGTCGAGGGGCCGCACGCGTACGCGTCCTACCTCAGCGAGCAGCTGATCAGGATCCGCCCGTACAAGATCTTCGGCTGGGGCCTGGAGGACTGACACCGGCCCCGCGCGGTCAGCCGCCCGCGATCACCGCGCCCAGCCACGCGCCCGCCACCAGCAGGCACGCCATGAGCTCCACCAGCACGGACCCGCCGACCGTCCGCATGGCCCGGCGGGTCGCCGCCCACGCGGCGCGGCCACCGCCCTGCCTGACCCGCTCGCGGACGTACAGCGAGCCCACGAAGCCCAGCACCGCGCCGAGCACCGGGACCAGGAAGAAGCCGACGATCCCGCACACCCCCGCGGTGATGATGTTCCGCCAGGTCACCCCCGACTCGCGGATCCGGCGGGACGGCATCAGCCACACCACCACCTGGCCCAGCGCCAGCGCACCCGTCGCCGCGGCCAGCACCGCCCAGGTCAGGCTGGTGTGCCGCAGCGTCGCCCACCACAGCACCGCCGCCCAGCACAGCAGCGTGCCCGGCACACCGGGGGCCGACACGCCCACGAGGCCGAGCAGCATCACCGCGCCGATCAGCACCTCCTGTGCGGTCCCCATGAAGGCCACCCTGCCCGAATCGGGGGCCGTCCGCCGCCCGGCGGAGGTCATCGCGACCGGGGCGTTACACAGGCGTGCGCCCGGCGCGGGGCACTCTGCGCATCAGGGGCGATCCCGGGCCACCCAGCCCCGCTCGTACGCCTCCCAGCCCAGCTGCAGCCGGGTCGTCACGTCCGCGATCTCCATCAGCCGCTTCACCCGGCGCTGCACCGTCCGCAGGCCCAGGTCCAGCTGCTTGGCGGCCGAGGCGTCGGTCAGCCCGGCCAGCAGCAGCGACAGGATCTGCAGGTCGGTGTCGTCGGGCGCCGCCGGCGACTCCTCGCCGAAGACGCCGGACGCCCCCAGCCGCAGCGGCATGGCCTGCCGCCACACCCCCTCGAAGAGCCCCATCAGCGACTCCAGCAGCCCGCTGGCGTGCACCACCAGCGCCGCGGGCTGGGCGCTGCGCCGGGTGAGCGGCACCATCGCCATCGCGCGGTCGGCCACCACCAGCTTCGTCGGCACCCGGTCCACCACCCGCACCTGCTCCTCGCGGCCGAGCGCCGCCGACAGCTCCACGACGCTGTTCGGGTCCGTGATCACGTCACGCTCCAGCACCACCCGGTACGCCACCCCGCGCTTGGCGGCGTCCTCCTCGGCCTCGTTCTCCAGACCCGTGACGGCCATCGGCTTGTCCGTCACCAGCGCGCACACCTCCGACTGCGCGGCGAACTGGAGCTGCAGGAAGCGCTGGGCCACCGCGTCCGCGCCGGTCACCACCTCCAGCAGGTCGTGGACCGCGGGCTCGGTGGCCTCCGCACGGAACTCCGCGGCGAGCACCGCCGCCGCCAGCTCCGCCTGCTCCAGCGCGTGCCGCTGCCGGGTCAGCAGCGCGGACAGCGCCACGCCCGGGGGAGCGGCCACCCAGCGGCCCGGCCGGGCGGACGACTGCGCGACGAGGCCGTGCACCTCCAGGCGGCGCAGCAGCCGCCCGGCGTCCTCCTCGGCCAGACCGAGCCGGTGCGACAGATCGCCGACATCGGCCGCGCCCATGCCGACCAGCGTGCGATACGCCCCCTCCTGCGCGTCGTCCAGACCTATGGCACTGAGCAACGAAGTCCCCCCTCGTCGACGTTCGTCCGCATGTTTCACCAGGTGGACGCCACATGCGGCCACCCGGTGGCGGGAAGGAGCCACGGCGGCTTCCCGCCGCGGCCATCCTCTCCTCCGCACCCCCGACCATGCCAGTGTGATCGTCACCGTCTCCGCGATCGGCACGGACTGCACGTGCCGCGTGCAGCGCGGAACGGGCACCGGGGCGGCCCTGGCTGTGGGGGCGGGGCCCGCCCCGGCGTTTCGCGTTTCCTCACGGGCCCTCCGGTGGACAATAAGGGCATGAGCCAGCAGGGCGACGACCACCCAGGCCAAGAGGACGACTGGTGGCGGCAGTTGTACGACGAGGATGCCGCCTCGGACGCGTTGCGGGCTGCGCGCGGGACCGGCCGGTCGATCGACGAGCACTTCGACTCCGCGGTGGACGCGATGTCGCCACCGCCTCCGCCGCGCAGCGAGACGATGCGGCTGCGACGGCCCACCGCGCCGCCACCGCCCGCGTCCTGGCCCCGGCCGACCCGCAACGTGCCGCCGGCGCCCCGGGACCCCGAGGCGCCGCCGCCGGCGGCGTCCGGGGAGGCGGGCGGACCGGAGGCCGGCGTTCCCGCGCAGGCGGCCGAGCGCGAGGGCGCGGTGCCGCCGGAGCCGGGACGGCGGCACGACGTGTCCCTGCCGGGAGCACGGGCGGACGAGCCCGAGGCGCCGGGCGGCGCGGATGGCCCGGCGTTCGGGCCTGACGGTTCGCCCGACGCGGACGGTCCCCGTGGTCCGGCCGTACCGGAGGCGTGGTTCAGGCCGGAGGTCCGGGACGAGGGGGGAGCGGCCGGCGGGTCGTTCGACCCGGGCGGGCGTGACGGGCTCGGCGAGCACGACGCGCACCTGCCCTGGGGCGGCGGGGTCGACCCCGGCGACCCCGAAGGGCTGAACGGAATCGGCGCGCCGGACGGCCTCGCCGCCGTCCCCGAGCCGGGGCGGGAGCGGCCGCTGCCCCGCGAAGAGCGGGCGCCCTGGGACCCGTGGGCGGCCCCGCCCACCTTCGGCCCACCCCCCGAGGTGCCGCAGGCGGCAGAGCCCGAACCCGAGCCGGAACCCCGTCCGTGGGACGTCTGGTCCGCGCCGCCGACCTTCGCCGAGCCGGCCCCGACGCCACCTGAGGCCGCGTCCGAGGCCCCGCCGGCGGCCGAATCCGACGAGGTGCCGGCCCCGCGCGCGACCCACGAACCACCGCCGGCCCAGCCCTGGGCCGCCTGGGTCACCCCGCGCCCCGGTACGACGCCCCCGCCGCCGTCCGCGCCCACGACCCCCTCCGCCCCCGCCGCGGCCGAGGACTGGTCCGCGCCGCACGAGCCGCCGTCCGGCACTGACTGCACGCCGAGCGCCGCGGCGGCGCCCCCTGCCGTGTCTCCGGCTGCTCACGAGGCCCGGGCGGAGGTCCCCACCGCACCGGAGGCGGAGCCGCGGGCAGGCGCCGATCCCGGCTTCGGGGCACTGCAGGAGCAGCATGCGGAGCCGGAGGCGCCTGCCGAGGGCGGGTTCGGGCCCGGGCCGGTGCAGGAGCGGCGCGCGGGGCCCGAGACGCCCGCGGAGGCGGGGCGTGTGTCCGAGCCGTATGCGGAGGACGTGTTCTTTGCCGGGCCGGAGCCCTACGACGGGCCGCAGCCGTACGGGGAGTCCCAGGACCGGCCGTACGCCGAGCCGGAGTTGACGGCGGAGGCGGCGGCGGAAGCGTACGCGGGCGGGGAGGGGTTCGGCGGGCCGGAGCCGTACGGCTCGTCGCAGCACCGGGCGTACACCGAGCCGGAGGTGGCGGCCGAGGCCGGATCGGCGCCGGGCACGTCCGAGGATCCGGAGGTGCCCGCCGGGATCGGTTCGGCCGGTGAGGTGTCGCAGGAGCCCTTCGGCGCGTCGGAGCTGTCCGGCGAGGACGCGGGGCCGAGCGCCGGGCCGGCGGCGGACTCGCCGCCGGAGGTGGCGCCGGACGCGTACGCCGAGCCCCTGGCCGAGGTGTGGTCGCCTGCCGAGGGACCGCACGAACCGTACCTCGACGAGCCGGAGCCGGCCGTCGAGGCGGCGCGGCCGGTGCCGGAGTCGTTCGCGGATCCGGAGCCGGGGGCGTTCGCCGCACGGGGGCATCAGGCTCACGTGGAGGCGGCGACGCAGTCCGAGGCACCTCAGGCGGGGGACCCGGAGCCGGAGCCGGGAAGCCCGGCCGGGGACGGGGCCGGGGCCGTTCAGCCGGTCGAAGCGGGCGGGGAAGCGTCGGACGACGGCGGCCGCGCCGTCGAAGCCAGGGCGCTGGAGGTCGAACCGCCCCGGCCCGTCGGGCTGTTCGAGGTGCCGCCGACCGTCACGGCCGAGGGCGTGGAGCCGGTCGTCCCGGTCTCGCCCCACATTCCGTTCACCGACGCGCCGCCGGACTCGCCGCGGCGGACGGAGTTCGTCGAGGGCGAGGTCCGGTGGGCGCCGGAGCTGCCGCCGGGGTGGGTCGCCGCCGACGAGGGGCGGCGCACCGAGCGGTCGGACGACGTCGGGGAGCCCGAGGTGGTGGGCGGAGGGCCGCCCACGTACGGGGCGGAGCCGACCGCGTGGCCCGAGGCGGATCCGGACGAGCTGGACGGGCTGGTGCCCGACACCGTGCTGGACGGCGCCCGGTACGGGCGGTTGACGCTGCGGGCCGTGGCGCTCAAGGGCGACTCCGCGAGGTACCGCGGCCAGCCCCGCAGGGACGCACTGCTCACCGCGCGGTTCGGCAGCGGCGACGACGGGCTGCTGCTCGTCGCCGTGGCGAGCGGAGCGCGGGGTGCCGACGAGGCGCACCAGGCCGCCCAGGACGCGGTCCGCTGGATCGCCGGCGCCGTGGGGCGCAGCAGGTCCCGGCTCGCGGGGGACCTGCGGGCCGCCCGCAGGGGGGCACTGAAGTCGGGGCTGCACCGGCTCACCGACCGCTGCTACGGCCGGCTGCGGGCCCGTGGCGAGGAACTGGGCCTGCCCGAGGGCGACTACACCGCGTCGTTGCGCTGCCTGCTGCTGCCGGTCGACCCGGAATGCCGGATCCGGCTGTTCTTCGGGCTGGGCGAAGGCGGCCTGTTCCGGATCAGAGGCGGCAGCTGGCAGGACCTCGACCTCGCTCCCGACGAGGTCGCGGCACCGTTCCGCTTCCGGGCCACCGTCGCCCAGCCGGGCGACGCGCTGCTGATGTGCAGCGCGGGGCTTTCCGAACCACTGCGTGGGGAGCCGGAGTTGGCGGTGCACCTCGCGGAGCGCTGGGGGAGTGGCACGGTTCCGGGCCTCGCGGCGTACCTGTCCGACGCGCAGACGCGGGTGAAGGGGTATGCCGACGACCGTACGGCGGTGACCGTCTGGGACGCGTGAGTCCCCGGCGGCCACCGCCTGTCGTGCGCCGTGCGGGAGCCGGGCAGTCCGCCGTCGCGGCCTGCCCGCCCGCCCCGCGGGCTCAGTCGGTGATCAGGTCGAACTCCTCCCAGGGGCCGATGGCGGTGCGGTTGGCGATCAGCGGCTGCGCGCCGGCCGACTCGGCCGTCACGTAGTCGTTGTCGACGCGCGCGAGCAGGCTGATGCTGCCGTCGCCGTTGTGGACGATCTGGAACTGCTCCCAGGTGCCGACCGCGTCGACCTTGGCGAGCAGGGGCGCGGCGCCCGCGTTGTCGGCCGTGACGAACTTGCCGTTGGCGTGGGCGCGCAGGGCGATCCAGCCGCCGCCCTGGTCGACCTCGTCGAACTGCTCCCACGGCCCGATCGCCGTCCGGTTGGCGATGAGCGGCTGCGCGCCGGCCGACTCGGCCGTCACGTAGTCGCCGTTGGCGTGGGCGCGCAGCGAGATCACCGGGGCGGCGCCCGAGGAGCCGCCGGCGTCCAGGCCGATCTGAACGTTCCCCAGGTGCTTGGCGGTTGACGCCGGGCTGCCGGACACCTGGGCGAACGGCAGGGACGTCGTCAGGGCGTCGACCGGTTCCACGAGGTACGAACGGCCGGACGTGACGGGAACGTTTACGGTGCCGGCCGACGTGGGCTGCACCACGACCGCACCCGATGAGCCGTCGACCACCTGGACCGACCGCCCCGGCCAGGGACTGCGCACCCGCAGGGTGCCGGCCGAACCGGCCTGCAGCGCCACCGTCACCGGCGTGCCGTTCTGCACCTGCACGCTGACCTTGGTGTTGCCCTGCACCGACACCGTGCCGCTCGCGTCCCAGCCGGCCGGCCAGGCCGGGGCGATCCGCAGCAGCCCGTCGTAGTCCTGCACGAGCGCCTCGTCGAGTGCCGTCGCCACACCCGAGATCTGCTCGATGTACGCCTCGGTGCCCACGGTCGCGCCGAGGTCGGCGAGGCCGTCGACATAGACCTGGTGGCCCTGCGTGATGGACACCAGCTTGGCCGCGACCTGGTCGGCGAGCCCGAGCCTGGCCGCGTCGATCGCGTCCATGCTCCAGTCGTTCCCGCCGGTCACCGCCCGGTGGTCGTAGCTGCGCACCGCCAGGTCGTGCAGCGTGCCCGGGTCGTCGGTGACGAGGTCGTACGGCCACACCGGTTCGAGGTCGATGTTCTCGCTGTTCCTGATCTGCGCGGTCGGCTGGTACGAGTACGCGATGATGTCGGTCCCCGACGCGTCCGCGGACGGCGCCAGTACCTGCGTGCGGCCGTAGTCCGTACGGGCCCACGGCGGTATCTGGCCTTCCGCGGTGGTCAGTTGGGACTGCAGTGCGCTGTCCGAGCCGAGCAGTCTCGCGGCCTGCACGACGGCCGGGAAGAGCGCCGCGTCCGCCGCCAGGTCGGTGGTCGGGTCCTGCACCGCCCACTGCGTCTCGTGCGCGTTCGCCACCGCGTGCAGCTTCCCGTCCGAGCCGACCTGCTGGTACGCCAGCAGGAACACCGCGGAGTCCTTCATCAGCGGGTAGTAGGTGCGCAGGAAGTTCAGGTCGCCGGTGTCCTGGTACTGCTGCCAGACGTAGAGGCTGATCTCGGCGCCCGAAGTGACGTCCAGTGCGTTCCAGTTGGGGCTGCCCGGCTTGCTGCACGCGGCGTTGGCGCCGGGGTTCGGGTCGCCGCCGTTGCCGTTGAAGCGCATGACCTCGGGCACGCAGGCGCCGGGCAGGCCGCCCATCTGCTGCTTGGTCCACGTCTCGATGGCCGCGAGGTTGTTCTGGTAGAGGTCGAAGATCGGGATGTTGAGGGCGAAGTTGCCGCTGCTCATGTTCGCGGAGATCTGCGTCCGCAGGTTCCACAGCCATGTCGCCGACGGCGTCCAGTTCTGATGGTCCTGGCCGAAGTTGAACATGTCGGCGACGCCCGCCTGGCTGCCGGGCACCGTGCCCCGCATCGAGGCGGCCTCCATGAACAGGTAGAGGGTGCGCAGCGTCTCCATGTACTGCGCCGTGCCGTCGGAGGAGTTGGCCTCCAGGACACCGGAGTTCGCCCAGTAGCCGGCCCACCACGACTGCTGCGAGGACAGCAGCGACGACTCCGGTGCTCCGGCGTCCTGGCCGATCAGGTTCGAGGCGGTACCGGCCGCGTCGCCGCCGGTCCAGGCCGGCGCGCCGGCGACCACCCGGTAGGAGCCGTCCGCGTTGGGCGTGAACGTCACCTTCACCTGCGTGGAGTTGACGACCTGCGCGCTGACTCCGCGGCCGCCCGCGGTGATCGCGGCGAGCGAGCCGAAGGTCCGGCCGGAGGCGCCGGCCTCCTGGTTGTCGACCCACGTCTCGGCCAGCGTGCCGATGCCGCCCGACGCGGCGGCCTGCGGACCGCGTCCCGACCACAGGCCGACCGTCGCGCTCTGCTGGGCGTTCGGGTCGGCTCCCGTGACGTCGACGATCAGCTCGTCCTTGGTGGCCGACACCCACGCCTTGAGCGTCATACCCCCGCCCGACTCGTTCAGCACCCCGGTGTACACGTCCAGGGAGCCTTTGAAGTCGGCGGCGCCGGTCATCGCGGACAGGCCCGGGATCTGCACCTGGCCGGGCGACTTGCGGCCTGGCAGGGTGTCCGCCCGGTTCAGCTGGGCGGTGAAGCCGCCGGCCGCCCAGGCCGCGACGCCCAGGGTGCCGTTGCCGAGCGGCAGCGACTGCGCGGCCGCGGCGTTGGGACTGCCGAGCACGATGTCGGAGCGGCGGACCACGTTGGGGGCGTCGACGTGGAACGCGCCATTTTGCCAGGCGGTGGTGGCCGAGGCCGCCGCCGCGGGCGGTGCGGCGACCGGAACCAGCAGCCCGGCCGACAGCAGCGCTGCTGCTGCCGCCGCGACGGCGGGTGGTCGGATCAATCGAGTGCGTCGTAACGTGTGGAGGGATGTCACCACAGCTCCTCCCGAGCTGCTCGGTGATGCACGGACACGGCCGGGGCAGAGTGCGCGTACGGGCCCAACCCCCCCACGGCCCCGCGGGCTGGGTGCGGCACACAGTGGCCGCAGGGGCGGGAGGTGTCAAGGGTCAAACGTGGCCATACATCGGACGAATCCAGGGAGTTGGCGGTCCCTTGAGCGCCCCCGCGGGCGGCGCCGGAACCGACCACCGCGCTGTCCACGCCGAACGAGGACGCGGCCCCGGCCGAGCGGACCGCGGTGCCGCAGGGCGCATGGCCGCGCTCACCCGTCCGATCATGCGCGGCGGATGACTGGACGCACCCCGGCTGGGCATGCCTAGACCAATGGGAAAACGATCGCTCAGATCGGGGGAGTCCCACGGACACCACGGGGCGTCGGTTACGGCATTCGGTCCGCACGGCGGATCTTCCGGCCGTGGCCGAGACACGCAGACTGCTGCGGGACAATCTGCGGCAGTGGGGGGTGCCCGCGCTCGCGGACACCGCGGAGTTGCTCACCACCGAACTCGTCACCAACGCGCTCCAGCACACGGGCGGCGGCGCGGAGCTCACCGCGACGCTCTCGTTCGGGCCGCGGAACCTGTTGCGCATAGAGGTCAGCGACGGTCTCGCCCGCAAGCCGGCTCCGGGTCCCCCGGGCGGTGACCACGCGACGTCCGGGCGGGGCCTTCTGCTGGTCGAGGCGCTCTCGGACGCGTGGGGCGTCCACTCCCGGGGCCGCGGCAAAGTCGTCTGGTTCGAGCTACGGTTCGCCCCCCGCTAGGCCCCTCCGGGGCGGGTTCGGGGTTCGTGGTGCGCCCGGGGCGGGCCTACCGGGTGCCCCCGGGGCTTGTTCCGGCGTGTGCTGCGCCGTCTCGGCTTGTCGCGCCAACGGGGTGCCCCCGGGGCTTTTTCCGGCGTGTGCCGCGCCGTCGTGGCTTGTCGCGCAGTTCCCCGCGCCCCTTCGGCTTCCGGGGTGCCCCGCGCTGCGCGCTGCCGTCTGCGGGTCTCATCGTGGCTTGTCGCGCAGTTCCCCGCGCCCCTGATATGCGTGCCCTTTGTCCGTGGGGTCGGGGGCGCTCCGGAAGCGTCTCCTCGGAAATGTGCATACGGGTACGTCCGCCTCCGCACCCGGGGGCCGCGCACATTTCTCTGCGGGGAGCACTTCCTCCCCACCCCCTCCCGCTTACCCACCGTCCGGCGGGGGACATGGACACAGCCAACGCCCTCCCGCAGACGGGGACGGCCGGAAGGGGACGATCCGGGTGTGTCCCCGCAGAACTGTGCATCCACCCGCGTCCTCAATGGACGAACGGTGCACGCACAGTTCGAGGAGACACTCCCGGAGTGGCCCCTGACCCCACCCACGAACCTGCACCGCCAGGGGCGCGAGGAACTGCGCGACAAGCCACGACGGCGCAGCAGACGGGCACGGCGCCCCGGGGGCACCCCGGATGCCGAAGGGGCGCGCGGAAAAACCGCACCTCACCGCGCGTGAGCGATCAGCCGAACTGGCGCTCCATCTCGGCGAGTTTGCGCTCCAGCGAGTCCAGACGGGGAAGCGTCATCGTGTCGTCCTCAGCCGTGAGGTCCACGGTGAACCCAGTGGAAGCGGCCCCGGCCGCGGTGGCCGCGGCGGACGCCGCCTCGTCGCGGACCGGCTGGAGCGCGGGCCGCTCACGCACGGGAAGCCCAGGCGCAGCCGCTATGGCAGGCTCCGTCGCGGTCTGTCCGCCGCCCGCCGAACTGGCGGCGGGCAGTTCCACCTGGCGTCCGCCCCGGCCGCCGCCGCGCGGCCAGGTGCGGTGCGAGCGGGTGAGCGCCTTGATCTTGGCGCGCTCCATGCGCTCGTGGTCGCGGCGACGCATCGCGTTCTGCTCGCGCTGCAGCTTGTCCTCGCGGACCTCCTCGACCGCCTCGTCGAGCGAACGCACACCTTCGAGCAGCATCAGCGACCACGCCGCGTACGTCTCGCGCGGCGCCCGGAGCCAGCGGACCATGCGGATCTGCGGCAGCGGCCGCGGGACGAGGCCCTGCTCGCGCAGGGCGGCCCGGCGGGTCTGCTTGAGCGCGCGGTCGAACAGCACGGCCGCCGAGAGCGACATCCCGGCGAAGAACTGGGGCGCTCCCGCGTGGCCCATGCCGCGCGGCGCGTGCACCCAGTTGAACCAGGCGGCCGCGCCCGCGAACAGCCAGACCAGCATGCGCGAGCCGAGGGCCGCGTCGCCGTGGCTGGCCTCGCGCACGGCGAGCACCGAGCAGAACATCGCGGCACCGTCGAGACCGAACGGGACGAGGTACTCCCAGCCGCCGCTGAGGCCCAGGTTCTCCTGGCCGAAGCCGACCAGGCCGTGGAAGGAGAGCGCGGCCGCCACCGCGGCGCAGCAGAACAGCAGGACGTAGCTGGCGCTGCCGTACAGCGCCTCCTTCTTGCGGCGGCGCTCCTCGCTGCGCTCCCACGAGTCCCCGGTGGTGTCGCCGGAGCCGCGGCGGTTGCGGACCACGAGGACGCAGGCCGCGATCGCGAACAGGCCGATGACGCCCGAAATCGTCCAGTTCAGCGATATGTCGGTCATTCTCATGTGTGCGGTTTCCTCGTGTCGCTTCCGTCGCGCTCGGGCCGCGGGACGGCTCAGGACCGACATCATTGCGAAGAGCGCGGATGTGTGCAGACGTTATGGCGCAAGAGCACGCGTACGGACGTGTGTGCTCGAACTGTCGTGCCAGAACAGCTGAGTTGAGCGAGATCGTAGCGTGCGCGATCACACGGCGCGTGCCGGGTGCCGGATTCGGACGGCGTCCGCGGTGCGGGGGCATCCGGAACAGGTGCCGGAGGGGCTGACGGTGTAGAACAGGCAGCAGGTGAGGCGGGTGCGGGACGGCCCCTCGGGCCCGCACGGCGCCGCCTGTGCGCCGGGTGCGCGGAAGCGCGATCCGCTCGGCAGCAGCGCGCCGAGATCGGCCACCGCGCGCTCCTCATCGCCGAGCAACTGGGCGATGTACCAGAGCCCTTCGACGACCTCGTCGGTCGCCGTGCGCCACAGTGCCCGCGGCCCGCGGCGGAGGTGCGGGGCGAACCCCCGCAGGACCGGGCCGAGATGCTCGGCCAGGGCGGAGCGCAGTGCGTGGCGCAGTGCGACGGGCGTGGCCACGGTCACCGAAGCATCCGGCCCGCCGTGCACCCTGTCTCCCGGCAGGCACGTCAACTGCCGTGTCCGGACCGCGAACCGGCCCGACTCCGGGTGGAACGCGACGTCCTCGACGGGGAGTCGGGGGACCCGCCCGTCCAGGAACCACGGCACGGTGAAGAGCAGGCACGCCGGCCACAGGTAGCGGTGCAGGGCGAGGCCGGCGGCGACGTCGGGGCGCGGCGCCCGTCCGTGCTCGCCCTCGATCCTCTCCGCGCCGCCCGCGATGAACCCGGCCAGTGCGGGTCCGCCGCGGGCGAGCTCCGCGGCGCTCACCCAGCCCCCTCCGCGCGGGGGCAGGCCGGCCGTGACGCGCAGCCCCGGGAAGGCCGCGGACAGCCGCTCGTACGAGGAGGAGCAGGTCGCTGGCATGGTAAGGCTTACCTTAGCGATCTCCGGCGGGGTTTAACCTAACGGCAGTACGCCGTCCGGGTGACGGGCGGCACGGACGTTCGGCCGAGAGGGGTCGGGAGGGGCAGGACCCGTTGGAGCGAGCCGCGCCGATACGGCTGTCGGTACGGGACCAGGTGCTGGACGCGCTGCGCGCCGCGATCCTCGGCGGCCAGCTGGCGCCGGGATCCGTGCACTCCGGTCCCGAGCTGGCCGTCCGCTACGGGGTCTCGGCGACGCCGGTGCGCGAGGCGATGCAGCTGCTGGCGCAGGAGGGCGCGGTCGAGGTGCTGCCGAACCGCGGTTTCCGGGTGGCCTCCCGCAGCGCGCGCGACCTCGCGGAGCTCGCCGAGGTCCGGGCGCTGCTGGAGGTGCCGGTCGTGCTGGGGCTGGCCAGGACGCTGCCGTCGTCGCGCTGGCAGGGGCTGCGCCCGCTGGCCGAGGCGACGGTCGCGGCGGCGGCGGGCGGCGACCGGTCCGTGTACGCCGAGGCCGACCGGGCGTTCCACCGGGCGCTGCTCGAACTGTCCGGCAACGTGCAGCTCGTGGCCGTCGCGGACGACCTCCACCGGCGGGCGCAGTGGCCGCTGGCCGAGGCGCCCCGGGTGCCGCCCCGGCAGGGCGCGATGCTCGCCGACGCGACGGAGCACCGGGTGCTGCTCGACGCGCTGATCGCCGGGGACGTCGTGACCGTCGAGGCCCTCGCCCGCGAGCACTTCTCCGGCTCCACCTGGGCCTAGGGCGTGTCCGCACAGTCCCGTCTGGCCGGCGACGCCTGGCACGCACGCTCGCTGCGTTGTCGGGCTCGTCCGAGGAGGCCCGCTACGAGGACGACCCGGACGACCCTCCGCCTTGCGATCGCACGCACCAGACGCCGCCGGCCCCGCCCTTCGGGCGGACGACGCGACTGTGCGGACACGCCCTAGGGTCCGGCGGCGCCGCGACGCCCCACCTGTCCCGGTGTCCCCGGCGCGCCCGCTCCTGCCTCGTGGCCATGACGCTGCGCGGGCTCGTCCTCCGGCCGACCGCACCGGCCTCGCGGCGGCCGGCGGGTGCCCAACCCTGCGCTCGGCCATTCCGCGCCGCCCGGCACGCACGCCCCCCCGTTTGGTGCCGGTGGATGCCGACCCTGGCGGCCGCGGTGCGGCCGGGGAGGGTGTGGGACCGCGGGATCAGGGTGCGAGGGTGGGGGCCAGCCAGGCCGGGATGCCGTTGAGCAGCGCGTACAGGCGGGTGGCCTCGGCGCGCAGCTGCCCGGCCTCGGGGTCGGACTCGACGTCGGCGAGGGACAGCAGCGCGGGCGCGGTCCCGACCAGGTGGCCGAGGGAGACGCGGATGCGCAGGGACTCGGCGAAGCCGTGACGCGCCTCCGCGAGGTCGCCCTCGGCGGCGGCGAGGCCGGCCAGGTGCCGCCAGGTGAAGGACGTCAGGAAGGTGTTGCCGTGCGCCACGGCCCCCGCGTGGGCACGCCGGTACGCGGCCCGTGCCGCCGTCGGGTTCCCGGCGATGTTCTCGGCGACCAGTCCCCGCCGGAAGTCCAGCAGCGGCCGTCCCGGCGACGCCGGGGACAGCAGCGCGGCGCTGCGGCCGAACGCCGACCGGGCCTCGTCGGCCCGGTCGCGGACCGAGAAGAGTGTCGCGCCGTACGCGAGGTGGCCCCGCTCGGAGGCCGCGGCCCCGCGCTCCTCGTCCGTCGAGGCGAGCGCCTCGGCCAAGCGCAGCGCGTCCTCCGCCTCGGCCCACCCGTCGACGTGGTAGAAGCAGCCCTCGACCAGGAGTTCCGCCCTGCGCAGCGCCGCCCCCGCGTCGTCGTCGCAGAACGGCGCGAGCAGCGCCGCCGCCTCCACCCAGCAGCCGCGCGCCCGCAGCCGCCACACGTCCGGCACCCCGACCACAGATTCCGACACGGCGGTGTCTGTCACAGCTTCTCCCCCAAGCACGTCGTCGAGCCCGCGTGAGCAAACAGTGGCGGAAGTCCAGCACGCGTGAGGGCCCCGCGCCAAGGGGTCGGAGATCACTTCTTGTGAAAGGGATCACTTTCACGAAGGGACAAACCACCCCGCCCGGCGGGGCCGGGCGGTCAGCTCATCCGCAGGGCGAGGAAGAAGTCGAGCTTGTCCTCCAGGCGGGACAGGTCCCTGCCGGTCAGCTGCTCGATGCGGCCGATCCGGTACCGCAGGGTGTTGACGTGCAGGTGCAGTCGCGTCGCGCAGCGGGTCCACGACCCGTCGCACTCCAGGAAGGCCTCGAGGGTGGGGATCAGCTCGGCGCGGTGCCGCCGGTCGTAGGCCCGCAGGGGGTCGAGCAGGCGGGCGGTGAACGCGCGGCGCACGTCGTCGGGGACGAACGGCAGCAGCAGCACGTGGGAGGCCAGCTCCTCGTGGCCGGCCACGCACACCCGGCCGGGGCGTGCGGCGGCCACCCGGCGGGCGTGCCGGGCCTCCTCCAGGGCGCCGCGCAGGCCCTCCGGCGAGTGGACCGCCGCGCTCACGCCGATCGTCAGCCGCCCGTCCTCGCCCAGGCCGCGTGACAGCGGCCCGCGCAGCGCCTGCTGCAGCCGCTCGGCGGCCAGCGGTTCGGGGACGCCCGGTGCGGCGGGCTCCGGCTCGCCCCGCCACCCGGCACCGGGTTCGTGTCCCGCGCCGGGCCGGCCCTCGCCACCGACGTCCGCGCCGCCGTCGCGGTCCGGCTCCCACGGCCCGCCGTCGTCCGCCCGCCGCACCTGCGGCACGAGCGGCACCAGCGCCATCGCCTTGTCCTCGCCGTGCGCGACCGCGATCCGGTCGGCGTCCTCGGGGCCCGCCGCCGACGGGTCGGCCAGCACCTCCTCCAGCAGCGCCTGCGCCACCGGGCCTGACGGCACGTCCGCGTCGGCCCAGTCCACGCGGGCCACCACGATCTGCCACAGCGGCTCGCCGGTCGCGCCCGGCATCAGCACCGGCGCCGCCGCCCGCAGCCGCGCGCCGATCTCGGCGGGCGGCGCCCCGCCCTGCACCAGCTCGAAGACCTCCGACGCCAGCCGCCGCCGGACCGCGCGCGCCGCGTCCCTGCGGTCGCGCTCGACGGCGATCAGCTGCGTCACCCCGTGCAGCAGGTCCAGGCGCTCGGCCGGCCACTCGCCGGCGTCGGCCTGCACCGCCAGGAACCAGTCGGACAGCACGGTCGCGCGTATGTCGCCGCGGCCCTCGCCGGCCCGGACCGGGAAGAGGGAGAAGACGCGGCCGCCCTGGACGGTCACCCGGTGCGGGCCCGGCCGGGCGGCCCGGGACGCCGCCTGCTGGGCGCCGGCCAGCTCGGCGCGCACGGCCACGGGCAGCGGCTCTCCCGAGCCGCCGATCTCCCGGCCGGTGGACGACAGCACCCACGCCCGCAGGTCCAGGTCGCTGCCGAGCAGATCGAGCACGGCGTCCGGGCCGCCGCCGGCCGGTCCGGCCGACATGAGCCTGCGGTGCCGGTCGACCACCGCCGCCAGGTCGCCTGCCCGTTCGCCGGAGACCTGCCGGACCACGTACTCGGTGATCGTCGCGAACGCCACCGTCTCGTCCACCGCGAACAGCGGCAGCCGGTGGCGCTCGCAGGCCGCGACCAGGTCGTCGGGGACGGCGCCGAGCTCCGCCTCGCCCGCCCCGAGCGCGGCGACGCCCGCGGCGGCCATGATCCGGACGAACGGCTCGGAGTCCGCGGGGCCGTGCCGCCAGGCCAGGCCGGTGAGCACCAGCTCGCCGCCGCCGAGGTAGCGGCTGGGGTCCCGCAGGTCGGTGGTCATCACGCCGCGCACCGTCCGGTCGAGCTCGTCCGCGCCGCTGAGCAGGCGCAGGCCCAGAGCTTCGGTGTCCAGCAGTGCGCGGAGCCGCATCGTCGTCCTCGTCGTGAGTGCTCGCCGGGCCGGCGGGCGAGCGGTGAGCAGGGTGGGCAGGTGGGCCGGCAGGTGCCGGCCGGGCGGGCCGCCGTGCCACCGGTGGTGCCGGTGGGAAACGGCGAGGTTTCCCGTGCCGCCCTTTAGGAGGAATCTACAAGACCCGCGGCCTGGCCAGCCAAGTGCTTCATGGGTTCGGTGACTGCACCCGGACGGCCGCACCGTCGTGTACTGGGCGCACGCCGCGTCAATGGCTCACAGGAGACATCCTCCATACCCCTCGCTGACCCCCTCGCAGACACGCTCCACCCGCCCGCCGGGCGCCTCCCGGCACCCCCGGACCCCGCCGGCGGGCCGACGAGAGAGACCGAGAAGAGACCCCATGGACTTCCTGCGCCCCGCCAGCTGGCAGGAGGCGCTCGCCGCCAAGGCCGAGCACCCCTCAGCCGTGCCCATCGCGGGCGGCACGGACGTGATGGTCGAGATCAACTTCGACCACCGCAGGCCCGCGTACCTGCTGGACCTGAACCGCGTCGGCGAGCTCGCGGAGTGGGAGACCGCCGGCGACATCGTCAGGCTGGGCGCCTCCGTGCCGTACACCCGGATCATGGAGCACCTGCGCCGCGAACTGCCGGGGCTGGCGCTGGCCGCCCACACGGTCGCCTCCCCGCAGATCCGCAACCGCGGCGGAGTCGGCGGCAACCTCGGCACCGCCTCGCCGGCCGGCGACGCCCACCCGGCGCTGCTGGCCGGCGGCGGCGAGGTCGAGGCGGTGTCCGTGCGCGGCACCCGCATGATCCCGATCGACGACTTCTACCTGGGGGTCAAGCGCAACGCGCTGGCGCCCGACGAGCTGATCCGCGCGGTGCACCTCAGGAAGGCCACCGGACCGCAGCAGTTCTCCAAGGTCGGCACCCGCAACGCGATGGTCATCGCGGTGTGCGCGTTCGGCATCGCCCTGCACCCCGACCGCCGCACCGTGCGCACCGGCATCGGCTCGGCCGCGCCCACCCCGATCCGCGCCACCGCCGCCGAGGAGTTCCTGACCGCGGCCCTGGACGAGGGCGGCCTGTGGGACAACGGCAAGCCCGTACCGCCCGCGGTGGCACGGCAGTTCGCCGACCTGGTGGCCGCTGCCGCCAACCCGATCGACGACGTGCGCGGCACCGCGTCCTACCGCAGGCACGCGCTGGCCGTGATGGCCCGCCGCACCCTCGGCTGGACCTGGGAGCAGTACCGCGGCGAGCAGCAGGAGGAGAGGAACCAGCCATGCGCGTGACCTTCACCGTCAACGGCCGCGAGCAGGCGGCCGACGACGTCTGGGAGGGCGAGTCCCTGCTGTACGTGCTGCGCGAGCGGCTGGGCCTGCCGGGCTCCAAGAACGCCTGCGAGCAGGGCGAGTGCGGCTCGTGCACGGTCCGCCTCGACGGCGTGCCCGTCTGCTCGTGCCTCGTCGCGGCCGGCCAGGCCGAGGGCCGCGACGTCGTCACCGTCGAGGGCCTGGCGGGCGACGACGGCACGCTGTCCACCGTGCAGCAGGCGTTCGTCGACGCCGGCGCGGTGCAGTGCGGCTTCTGCACGCCCGGACTGCTGGTCGCCGCCGACGAGTTGCTGGAGCGCAACCCCGAACCGTCCGACGGCGACATCCGCGAGGCGCTGTCCGGCAACCTGTGCCGCTGCACCGGCTACGAGAAGATCCTGGACGCGGTCCGCCTGGCGGCCGCCCGCACCGGAGAGGCGGTGTGAGCACATGAGCACGCACCAGACCCGGACGGAACCCGCGGCGGCCGTCGCCCCCGGACGCACCCCCACCAGCCTCACCCAGGGCACCGGCGGCCTGACGAAGGGCGGCATCGGCGAGTCGACGCTGCGCCCCGACGGCATCCTCAAGGTCACCGGCGAGTTCGCGTACTCCTCCGACCTGTGGCACGAGGACATGCTGTGGGGCTACACCCTGCGCAGCACCGTGGCGCACGCGACGATCGCCTCCATCGACACCTCCGAGGCGCTGGCCACCTCCGGCGTCTACGCGGTCCTCACGTACGACGACCTGCCGACCGAGGTGAAGCACTACGGGCTGGAGATCCGCGACACCCCGGTCCTCGCCCACGGCAAGGTCCGCCACCACGGCGAGCCCGTCGCACTGGTCGCCGCCGACCACCCGGAGACCGCGCGGCGCGCCGCCGCCAAGATCCGCGTGGAGTACGAGGACCTGCCGGTCGTCACCGACGAGGCGTCGGCGACGGGGCCCGGCGCGGTGCTCGTCCACGAGGGCCGCGACGACCACCACAGCGGACACGTGCCGCACCCCAACATCGTGCACCGCCAGCCGATCGTGCGCGGCGACGCCGCCGCGGCCGCCGCGCGCGCCGACGTGGTCGTCACCGGGGACTACGTCTTCGGCATGCAGGACCAGGCGTTCCTCGGCCCCGAGTCGGGGCTCGCGGTGCCCGCCGAGGACGGCGGCGTCGACCTGTACGTCGCCACCCAGTGGCTGCACTCCGACCTGCGGCAGATCGCGCCCGTGCTGGGCCTGCCGGAGAAGAAGGTCCGGATGACGCTGTCCGGTGTCGGCGGCGCCTTCGGCGGCCGCGAGGACCTGTCGATGCAGATCCACGGCTGCCTGCTGGCGCTGCGCACCGGCAAGCCCGTGAAGATCGTCTACAACCGCTTCGAGTCGTTCTTCGGGCACGTCCACCGGCACCCCGCCACACTCCACTACGAGCACGGCGCGACCCGCGACGGGAAGCTCACGCACGTCAGGTGCCGCATCGTGCTGGACGGCGGAGCCTACGCCTCCGCCTCGCCCGCGGTCGTCGGCAACGCCGCGTCGCTGTCCATCGGCCCGTACGTCGTCGAGGACGTGGACATCGAGGCCATCGCGCTCTACACCAACAACCCGCCGTGCGGGGCGATGCGCGGCTTCGGCGCGGTGCAGGCGTGCTTCGCCTACGAGGCGCAGATGGACAGGGTCGCCGCCGAACTCGGCATGGACCCCGTGGAGTTCCGCCAGATCAACGCCATGGAGCAGGGCACGGTCATGCCGACCGGCCAGGTCGTCGACTCGCCCGCACCGGTCGCCGAACTGCTGCGCCGCGTCAAGGCCCGGCCGCTGCCGCCCGAGCGGCAGTGGGAGACCACCGAGGGCGCCGACGTGCGCGCGCTGCCCGGCGGCCTGTCCAACACCACGCACGGCGAGGGCGTCGTGCGGGGCGTCGGCTACGCGGTGGGCATCAAGAACGTCGGCTTCTCCGAGGGATTCGACGACTACTCCACCGCCCGCGTGCGGATGGAGGTCGTGGGCGGCGAAGCCGTCGCGACCGTGCACACCGCGATGGCCGAGGTCGGGCAGGGCGGCGTCACCGTCCACGCCCAGATCGCCCGTTCCGAACTGGGCGTCACCCAGGTGACGATCGCGCCCGCGGACACGCAGGTCGGCTCGGCCGGCTCCACCTCCGCGTCCCGGCAGACCTATATGACCGGCGGCGCGGTGAAGAACACCTGCGAGGCGGTCCGCGAGAAGGTCCTGGACATCGGCCGGCGCAGGTTCGGCACCTACCACCCGGCGTGGGCCACCGCCGAACTCCTGCTGGAGAACGGCAGGGTCGTCACCGACGGCGGCGAGGCGCTCGCCGACCTCGCGGACGTCCTGGACGGCGAAGTCGTGGACCTGGAGCTGGAGTTCCGGCACCGGCCGACGCAGGCGTTCGACCTGCGCACCGGCCAGGGCAACGGCCACGTGCAGTACTCGTTCGCCGCGCACCGCGCCGTCGTCGAGGTCGACACCGAACTGGGCCTGGTGAAGGTCGTCGAACTGGCCTGCGCGCAGGACGTCGGCAAGGCCCTCAACCCGCTGTCGGTCGTCGGCCAGATCCAGGGCGGCACCACCCAGGGCCTGGGTGTCGCGGTGATGGAGGAGATCGTCGTCGACCCGGTGACCGCGAAGGTCCGCAACCCGTCCTTCACCGACTACCTGATCCCCACCATCCTCGACACGCCGACCATCCCGGTCGACGTCCTCGAACTCGCCGACGCGCACGCCCCGTACGGGCTGCGCGGCGTCGGCGAGGCACCCACCCTGTCCGCCACGCCCGCCGTCCTCGCCGCCATCCGGCAGGCGACCGGCCTGGAACTGAACAGGACACCGGTCCGGCCGGAGCACCTCACCGGATCGTGAGAACTCCGTCCGGGGCGCGGCCGCCAGGCACGCCGCACCCCGGACGGCGGTACGGCAGTCGTTCGTCTCGGGCCGTCCCCCGGGTCGTGCATGCCACGCAGCATCCCAAATCCCGCACGGATGTGCGGGTGCCCCTGTGAACCTTGGGAGTTGGCACCATGACCCAGACACCAGTGGAGCCGCGCACCGCGGCGGAGGACGCGGGCTCCGGCTCGCGCGTACCCGCCGGCAGATCGTGGCTCGACCGGTACTTCCACATCTCCGACCGAGGATCGACGATCCCCCGCGAGGTCCGCGGCGGCGTCACGACCTTCATGGCGATGTGCTACATCCTGTTGCTCAACCCGCTTCTGCTGTCCGGCCCCGACGTCCACGGCCACCGGCTGCCGCACGCGGCGCTGATCACCGCGACCGCCCTGGCCGCCGCTGTGTCCACGCTGCTGATGGGCTTCGTCGGGAAGGTGCCGCTGGCCCTGGCCGCCGGGCTCAGCGTCGCCGGCGTCATCTCCACCCAGGTCGCGCCCCACATGACGTGGCCGCAGGCCATGGGCATGTGCGTGATCTACGGCGGTGTGATCGTGCTGCTGGTGGTGACCGGGCTCCGCGAGATCGTCATGAACGCGATACCGCTGGCCCTCAAGCACGGCATCACCATCGGCATCGGCCTGTTCATCGCCATGATCGGCCTCGTCAACGCCGGCTTCGTCGGCAGGGGCGACCCGCACGGCAGCGCACCCGTCACGCTCGGCGTCGACGGGCAGCTCGCGGGCTGGCCGGTGCTGCTGTTCTGTGTCACCCTGCTGCTCATCTTCATGCTCCAGGCCCGCAACGTCCCCGGCGCCATCCTCATCGGCATCGTCACCGGCACGGTGCTGGCCGTCGTCGTCAACGCCGCCGGCGGCCTCAGTGCGGCCGACTGGGGCGGCAGCGCGCCGAAGCTGCAGGGCAGTGCCGTCTCCATGCCCGACTTCTCGCTGTTCGGGCACGTGGAGTTCGGCGGATGGGGGTCGATCGGCGGGATGACCGTCGGAGTGATCGTCTTCACCCTGGTGCTCGCCGGGTTCTTCGACGCGATGGCCACCATCATCGGCGTCGGCACCGAGGCCGGCCTGGCCGACGAGCGCGGCCGCATGCCGGGCCTGTCCAAGGCGCTGTTCATCGACGGCGCGGGCGGGGCCGTCGGGGGCGTCGCCGGCGCCTCCGGGCAGACCGTGTTCATCGAGTCCGCGACCGGCGTCGGCGAGGGCTCCCGCACCGGCCTGTCGTCCGTCGTCACCGGCCTGCTGTTCGCCCTCGGCCTGTTCTTCACCCCGCTGGCGCAGATCGTGCCCGGCCAGGTCGCGGCGGCCGCGCTGGTGGTGATCGGCGCCATGATGATGGGCAACGCGCGGCACGTCGACTGGTCCGACCGGGCGGTGGCCGTACCGGTGTTCATGACCGTCGCACTGATGCCCTTCACGTACTCGATCACCGCGGGCGTCGGCGCGGGCGTCGTGTCGTACACCGCGATCAGGGCCGCGCAGGGCAGGTGGCGCGACCCCGGGGTGTTCATGTGGATCCTGACCGCCGTGTTCACCGTGTACTTCGCCCTGCACCCCGTCGAGGCCTGGCTCGGCGTCAAGTAGCGGGACCCCGCTTGAGCACCGCCCCGGTCCGAGCACCGCCCCGGTCCGAGCACCGAAGGACCCGAGCACCCCGAGGAGTTGAGCCGCCATGCTGGACATCGCGGAAGAGCTGCACCGCTGGTGCGAGCGCGGCCTGCCGTTCGCCGTGGCCACCGTCGTCGCCACCGGCGGCAGCGCGCCGCGGCAGCCCGGCGCGGCGCTCGCCGTCGACGGGGAGGGCGCCGTCGTCGGCAGCGTGTCCGGCGGCTGCGTGGAGGGCGCCGTCTACGACCTGTGCCTGCGGGCGCTGTCCGGCGACGGCCCCGCCACGCTCCTCGAACACTTCGGCTACTCCGACGAGGACGCCTTCGCGGTCGGCCTGACCTGCGGTGGCGAGATCGACATCCTGGTCCAGCGGATCGACCCCGCCGCCCGTCCCGAACTGGCCGCCGCCCTCGGCGCGGCCCGTTCGGGCGAGGCGGCGGCGGTCGCCCGTGTCACCGAGGGCCCGGCCGACCTGCTCGGCCGCGCCCTGCTCGTGCGCGGTGACGGCAGCCGCGAGGGCTCCCTCGGCGACGCCGGACGCGACCGCACCGCCGCCGGCGAGGCGCTCGCGCTGCTCGCCGCCGGACGGACCGGCACCGTGACGATCGGCGCGGACGGCAGCAGGTGCGGGGTGCCGCTGACGCTGCTGGTCGAGTCGAGCGTGCCGCGGCCACGCCTGCTGGTGTTCGGCGCGATCGACTTCGCGGCGGCGCTCGTGCGGGCCGGACGCTTCCTCGGCTACCGCGTGACGGTCTGCGACGCGCGGCCCGTGTTCGCCACCGCGCGCCGCTTCCCCGAGGCCGACGAGGTCGTCGCGGACTGGCCGCACCGCTACCTCGACGCGGAGGCCACCGCGGGGCGCCTGGACGGCCGCACGGCCGTCTGCGTCCTCACTCACGACGCGAAGTTCGACGTGCCGCTGCTGGAGCGTGCGCTGCGGCTGCCCGTGGCGTACGTCGGCGCGATGGGCTCCCGCCGCACCCACCTCGAACGCCTCGCCAAGCTGCGCGACGCCGGCCTGAAGGACCTCGACCTGTCCCGGCTGCACTCGCCGATCGGCCTCGACCTGGGCGCGCGCACCCCCGAGGAGACCGCGCTGTCCATCGCCGCCGAGATCGTCGCCCACCGCTACGGCGGCTCCGGCACGCCCCTGACCGGTGCCCACACGCCCATCCACCACACGCCGCCCCCGATACGCCCCCGATACGCTGCCTCGGGCCGCCCGCGGCCTGACGCACCCGCGCGGGAGGCCACCGCCGCCCGGCGAGCGGGCCGGCCGGCCCGCTGATCCACGTACCGGAGTTGCGGACCGAAGGTGTCCGCAAGGCACCCTAAGTTGAGGCCATGGGGAATCCAGTGCTGGACCTGCGCACGCTCAACCGGACGCTACTGGCGCGGCAGATGCTGCTGCGGCGGGAGGCGGTCGGCAGCCACACGGCCGTCGCCCGGATGCTGGGGCTCCAGTCCCAGGTGCCGACGTCGCCGTACGCGGGCCTGTGGACCCGCGTCGAGGGTTTCGACTTCGCCGAACCCGGCGCGCTGCTCACCGAACGGAAACTCGTCCGCCTGGTCGCGATGCGCGGCACCGTGCACCTGATGACCGCCGACGACGCGCTGCTGCTGCGGCCGTGGACGCAGCCCGTGCTGGACCGTGCCCTGCGCGGCTCGCCGTGGGCGCCGGGCCTGGCCGGCGCCGACCTGACCGCCGTGACCGCGTACGGGCGGGCACTGCTGGCCGAACGGGCCATGACACCGGGGGAGTTGCGCGCCGCGCTGGGCGCGCGATGGCCGGACGCCGACGCCGAGTCCCTGGCACAGGCCCTGCGGGTGCACGTTCCGCTGGTGCAGGTCCCGCCACGCGGCGTGTGGGGCGCGTCCGGCGGCGTCCGCTACGCGCCGCTCGACACCTGGCTCGGCCGGGACGCCGGCGGCGGGCCGGACGGCCCGCACGTGCCGGACCTGGTGCGCCGCTACCTCGCCGCCTTCGGCCCCGCCACGCCCGCCGACATGCAGAAGTGGTCCGGGCGCACAGGCCTGAAGCGTGCCTTCACCGACCTGGACCTGCGGACGTACTCCGCCGAGGACGGCCGGGTGCTCTACGACCTGCCCGACGCCGGCCTCGCCGACCCCGCGACCGACGTCCCGGCGCGGTTCGTCGCCGACTTCGACAACCTGCTGCTCTCGCACGCCGACCGCACCCGCGTCCTCGCCCCGGCCGACAAGACCCGGGTGATCACCGTCAACGGCCTGGTGAGCGGCACCATCCTGGTCGACGGCTTCGTCGGCGGCACCTGGCGGTTCGACAAGCAGGCCCGCGACGAGGGCCGGGCCGTCCTGGCCGTGACGCCCTTCGCGCCGCTCACTCCCGGCGACCGTGACGCGCTGGAGGCCGAGGGGACGCGGCTGCTGGCGGCGGCCCACCCGGGTGCCGGGCACGCCGTGCGGTTCACCGGACCCGCGGATCGGCCTGCGTAGCAGGGGCGTTCACCCTGGGGGTGTGACCGGCCCGGCTACCGCGCGGACTCGAAGGCGCGGCCGGCCTCCGTCGGCACGGCGCCGCTGTGGAACAGACCGCTGCTCGCGGCCCCGTCCTTCGCGGGCAGTCCGAACCAGGCGTAACGCTGCACCCAGGGAAGCGAGTCGAGCATCGCCGTGGCCGCGGTCACGAACGCGGCCTGCTGCCGGTCGGTGGGGAACCGGGTGCCGTGCGAGAAGTCGATCAGGGCGAACTCCGTGAGCCACACCGGCTTGTGGTACCGGTCGTGGACCCTCTCCAGGTACGACCTGAGCTGCGCGACCGCGTCCGGAGTGGTGAAGTCCCCGCCGTACCAGTGGAGTGCGACGAAGTCGACGCGGTAGCCCTTGGCCGCGGCGCCGCTCATGAAGCGGTCCAGCCAGCCGCCCGGGGTGTCGCCGCCGTAGGCGACGGCGGGGCTGCCGAGGACGCGGCCGTTCGCCATCAGCGCGGGCCACAGCGCGAGGGCCTGGTCGACGGTCATGTTCGCCTGGCCCGCCATGTCGGGCTCGTTGAAGCCGAGGAGGTAGGGGCCGGCCTGCCGGGCGCGGGCGAGCGAGGCCGCGTCGGCGCTCGCGCTGCCCCAGATCATCGGCACGAACCCCGGTCCGCTGATGCCGTCGTGGGCCGTGGACCACGTGTAGTACCAGCCCGCGCCGGAGCGGGCCAGCGCGGTGTCGACCCCGTCGAACCCCCAGACGCCCACGCCCTTGCGGGCCGAGGAGGCGGGCGCCGCGGGGGTCTTGGGCGGGACGGCGGGTTTGGCGGTGGGGGGTGTCGTCGCCGGGCGGTGCGTCGGTGCGGAGGGCGGCGACGCGGCGCCGGGAGAGGTTGACGGCGATGACGGCGACGGCGGCGAGGCCGGCGGCGCGGTGACCGCGGCCGTCGTCGTGGGCCGGGGGGACGCGTCGGCCGCGGGGGAGGAGGAGCCGGCCGTCAGGTGGACGGCCAGCAGGGCACCGGCGGTGACGGCGCCGACCGCCGCCACCGCGGTGGCGGGTGCGCCGAGCGGCGTGCGCGGCACCCGGAAGCGTGGCCCGCCGTGTGCTCCCCCGCGCGCACCGCTCCGCCGTGGGGGGCGGGTCCGCGGAGCGGTGCGCTGGGCCGCGGAAGGGACCGCGGCCTGGGTGGGGGGTATCCGGGCGGGCGGCAGCGGGTGTCCGCCGCCCACGTGCGGGGCCGATGCGTGCGGGGGTGTGGTGGACGAGCCGGTGGTGTGCGAGGCGGTGGCGTGCGGGCCGGGCGCGGGGTGCGGTGGGGCGAGCCGGGCGGCGAGGTGGGAGGCCAGCGACGGCGGAACGGGCAGCAGGGGCAACCCGCTCAGCAGCCGGTCCATCGGCAGCAGCACGGAACCGTGCCGCCCGCAGGTCCCGCAGCCGCGCACATGGCGGGCGAACCGCTTGCGCCACAGCGGGCTCGGCACACCGTCCCAGCCCGCGGTCAGCTCCCGCAGTCCGGCGCACTCCTCGGCCGAGCCGTATGCGCCGAGCGCCCGCACCACCGTGCGGGAGGTCTCCAGTTGCTCCTTCATCCGCTGCACCCGCACCGCGGCGTGCTGCCGGGACAGGCCCAGCGCGGCCGCGAGTTCGGAGCGCCCGATGTCGCCGGTCTCCTCCAGCCACCACAGCGCCAGCAGGGTGCGGTCGTCGCCGTCCAGCCAGCGGGTCGCCTCGGCCATCTCCCGCCGCTGGTCGGTCAGTCCGAGCCGCAGGATGGTCAGCGCCGCGAAGTCGGACGCCGGGTCGGCGATCAACTCGGCCGCGTCCAGGGCCGTCTGCTGGTGCCAGGCCGCGGCCCGCGCCTGCTCGCGGTCGCGCACCTGCCGCACGGCGATCGCCACCAGCCACGAGCGGAACGCGGCCGGGTCGCGCAGGTCGCCGAGGCCGCGCACCACGCGCAGCAGAGTCTCCTGCACCACGTCGTCGACGTCGTCGTGGCCGTCCAGCGCCCGGCCGACGATGTTGTAGACCAGCGGCAGGCACTCGGCGACCAGCGCGTCCAGCGCCTCCGGGTCGCCGGCCCGCGCGGCCGTCACCAGCGCGGGGTCCGGCCCGGTCCGCTCGCCTGCACGCATCGTCCCGCCTCTCCTGTCCACCGCCCGGCGCACCGGCGCGGCCGGTCCCACCGGACCGTGTCCGCACGTACGAACCCTTCGCACAGGAGACGGTGCCACGCCGGGCGGATAACGGAAAAGCCCGGGAACGGACCGGCCGCCCGTCCCGCGGACGCGCGGGGCGGGCGGCCTCGGGACGGGCGGACCCGTCAGCTCGCCGGGACGGTGTCCTCGAACGCGGTGCCGGCGCCGCGCAGTCCGGCCACCGTCGACTGCACCTGTGCCGGGGTGAGCACCTGGTCCTTGACGAAGTACACGTAGTCCACCTGCTCGTTGTACGAGCGCGGGGTCGAACTCGTCTGGCCCGCAAGGTCGATCAGCCAGTGGTTGAAGTCGATCCACTGCGGCGTCTCGGGCAGGTACGGCTCACCGTGCTGGGCGACCTGCACGCCGTCGATGTAGTACGTGATGAAGGTGTTGTCGATGGTGATCTGCAGGTTGTGCCAGCCGTCGAGGCTGCCGTACTGCTGCCCGTGCGTGTTGACCGCGTTCCACGGGTCCGGGTTGTAGGTCTCCCAGGACGTCTCGTACATGATGTTCTGGGTCTCGCCCCAGCCGCCGTTGGGCAGGTACTCGAAGTCCTGCTCGCTGTAGTCGGGGTCCATCGGCGCGTTGAGCGGCGTGAACGTGAAGAAGGTCTGGTTGACGTGGTCGCCGTCCGGGCCGCCGGTCGGGGTGTCGTTGAACTTCACGCGGGCCGCGTAGGTGCCGTTCCTGAACTTCCGCGCGGTGGTCTGGATCTCGGTCTCACGGGTGCCCGACGCGGTGCCGTCGGTGGTGAGCTTGAGGTTCATCACCTTGCCCGTGCCGTCCGCGACGAAGGTGACGTCCCCGGGCGACCATGTCGCACCCGAGACGCCCGGGCCGCCCTGCCCCGACTTCACCGTCCAGCCGTGCTGCTGGACCGCCGGATCGCTGCTGCTGGTGTAGCTGAAGTCGTCGAACAGCGTGGGCCCGTCGGGGTTGCCGCCGCCCGTCGGGGGAGTGGTCGGGGGCGTGGTGGGCGGCTGCGTCGGGTCGTTGCCGGCCGGCGCGGTGCCCCACACCAGGTTGCCGCCGTCCTGCACGGTCACCTTCGACCAGTCGGCGTACGAGGTCTGGGCGCCGTTGAACGAGTAGTCGTCGGACTGGGTGAGCGTCTGCCAGTCCGCGCGGTAGAAGCGCAGTTGCAGGTCGCCGGTGTTCTGGCCCGGGGCGAGCGAGCCGGCACCGGAGGTGAAGCCGATCTCCAGGTAGCGGTCGGCGGTCGCCGTCGGGTTGGCCAGGGTGCCGAACGTGCCGGTGACGTTGGCGCAGCCCTTCACCGCCCACGAGCAGGCGAACCGGTAACTGATGCTCGGCCCATCGGACTTGAAGTAGTAGCGCAGCGTCACGTTGCTCAACGGCACCGTGGTGGAGCCGGTGTTGGTGACCTCCAGCCACGGCTCGACCTGGTCGGCCGTCGCGCCGGACGCGCTGGTGCGGTACTGCGCGCTCAGCGAGTCCTGGGCCGCGGCCGCGGGCAGCGCGGTGAGCGCGGCGCAGGCGAGGCCGGCGGCGGTGCACACCGCCATCGCGGTGCGGACTCTGGCGGGTACGCGGAACTTTCCTGACACGGTCATCCCTTTCGGAGGTGGGGGGCGTGCGGCGGGCCCGCGTGACGCGGGCCCAGGTCTTCCGGTGCGGGGTGGAGCCGGTGGTGCCGGTGCGGGGTGGAGCCGGTGGTGCGGGTGCGGCGCCGTGTCCGGCTCCGTCCCCGGAGGGCGGAGGAGGGTCGGACGCGGAGCCGTTCGCGGGCCGTGGGACCCGGCTAGCGCCGGGACCCGGCAACGGGCCCGGGTTCAGGTGCGGATCCGGACGCGGGTCCGGTGTCCGCCGGGGACGCGGGCGGGCGGACGGGCGTGGGCGCGTCGCCCGGGAGCGGCGGCAGGTGCCCGGTGCGGACGCCCAGGGCGGCCAGCCGGGCGGCGTGCGCGTGCAGGGCGGGCAGGACGTCCGCGGTCCAGTCACCGGCCGGGTTCCAGGCCCGGTCGGCGAGCGCCGCCAGGCGCGGGAACAGCAGGTACTCGGCGTGTTCGGCGGTCGGCACGAACTCGGTCCACAGTGCGGCCTGCGTGCCCAGCACCCGGGCGGCAGCCTCGGGCTCCCACGGCGGGGGGCCGCTGCCGCGGTGCACGGCCGCGACGTCGACCACCTCGCCCGCCTGGCCGAGCGGTTCGGCCGGGTGGGCGGTCTGCGGGTAGTCCAGATACGTGGCGCGATGCGGGGCCATCACCACGTCGTGGCCACGGCGGGCCGCCGCCAGGCCGTGCGCGGCGTCGCGCCACGGCATCACGGTGAACTCCCGGGGCAGCGTGCCCGAGTCCTCCGCCCAGCACGTGGGCGTGCGCCCCGACGCCAGCAGGAACGCGCCGATCCGGCCCATGAACCAGCCCTGCAGGGCCTTCGGCGCCGCCAGGCCCAGCTCGGCGGCGCGCGCCCGGGCGGCGGGGCTCTGCTCCCACTCGGTGACGGGGCACTCGTCGCCACCGACGTGCACGTACCGCGACGGGAAGACGTCCATCACCTCGCCGAGCACGGTGCGGCAGAACTCCAGCGCCCCGTCGTGCATGCCGAGCACCTGCTCGCACACGCCCCACTCGGTCCACACGTCCAGGCGGCGTCCCGGCACGTTGCCCAGCTCCGGGTACGCGGCCAGGGCCGCGCGTACGTGCCCGGGCATCTCGATCTCCGGCACCACGGTCACACCGCGCTCGGCCGCGTACGCGACCAGCTCCCGCAGCTCGGCCGTCGTGTACGCGCCGGCGTGCGGCACGTCGTCGAAGCGGCCGCTGCCGGCCCGGCCGAGCATCGACCGGGCCCGCACCCCGCCGACCTCGGTGAGGCGCGGCAACGCGGGGACCGGCATCCGCCAGCCCTGGTCGTCGGTCAGGTGCAGATGCAGCACGTTCAGCTTGTGCAGCGCCAGCAGATCGGTGAACCGCCGCAGGAACGACAGGGGTTGGAAGCGCCTGGCCACGTCGATCAGCGCGCCCCGCCACGCCGAGTGCGGCACGTCCGTGATCCGCACGCACGGCACCTCCCACGCCACTCCGGCCACCGGGCGGTCCGACAGGGCCTGTGCGGGCAGGAGCTGGCGCAGTGTCTGGACACCGCGCAGCAGTCCCTCGGGCCGCCCGGCGCGCAGACGCACCGTGTCGGGACCGACGGTCAGCTCGTATCCCTCGGCGCCCAGGGCGCCGAGGCCCGGGTCGACGGCGAGGACCACCGCGCCGTCCGCGGCCGCCGCCAGAGGCAGTCCGGTGGCCGGCGCGAGCAGGGTGCGCAGCAGCCGGGCGGCCCCGACCGCGTCACCGGACGCGTGCACGGCGGTGGCCGCGTCGAAGGTGAAACGGCCCGGCAGACGGGTCAGCAGGGTGGGGCGTGGAACGATCACGGAGCGCTCTCCTCGAGGCGGGCGGACCTTACCACTTGCCAACTGGTATGCAGCTGGTAAGTGAAGGTGGCAGAAGCCGGTCGGGCCGTCAAGAGGCCGGGCGTGAAACGGTGTTCGGCGTGAGCGTCGGCCAACTGGTCCGGTGCGCCTGCCGGATGTCTCACCAGTCCTGGTCAACTGGTCAGTATCTGGCTAACCTCGGGGCGACAGCAGCCGGGGCAGCCCGGGAGGCCCGCGGAAGGGGCACCACGTCATGGTCAGCGAGCCGGGGCGCTCTCCGCTGAAACGCGAACGGGTCCGCGAGCACCTGATGGAACTCGTCGAGGCGCGCGCCCCCGGCGACCCCATTCCCTCCGAACGCGTCCTGTGCGAGCAACTCGGCGTGTCCCGGCCGACGTTGCGCTCGGCGGTGGACGAACTGGTCGCCACCGGGCTGCTGGTCCGCGAGCACGGACGCGGCATGTTCGTGGCTCGCGCGAAGATCACCCAGGAGCTGGCGCCGGACCGCGACGGCCACCGCCTGCCGCAGGCGTCCGGCACCTGGGCCAGCCGGGTCCTGGAGTTCACGACGGTGCGGGCCGGGGCGCGGGTCGGTCGCCGGCTGCGGATCTCGCCGGCCGCGGAGATCGCGTACATCGCACGGCTCCGGCTCGTCGACGGCGAGCCGATGGCCATCGAGTACCTGCACGTCCCGGCCGTCCTCGTGCCCGGTCTGCGCCCCGCCGACATGGAGGCCGGCGACTTCTACGAGCTGCTGCGGGACCGGCACGGGCTGCGCGTCCGCGAGGCCGTGCAGTCGATCGAGCCGACGGTCACCAACGAGGAGGAGGCCCGTCTCATCGGCGTCCCCGTCCTCTCGCCCGCGCTCCTCTTCGAGCGCCTCACCTGCGACGACACGGGCCGGCCCGTGGAGTACGTGCACTCCGTCTACCGCGGTGACCGCTACCGCATCGTCTCCCGCCTCACCCTCGACGTCGCCCCCGACCCCGCGGGCCGCCCCGCCCGCGGCCACCACCCGGGCATCCCCCCGGGCGACCTCGCCGGCCGCGGCGAGGTGCCGGCGCAGATGCTCGGTGACGTGCAGCCGGCGCCGTGAGCGGCGCCGGCCGCTCTGGTAGAGCGCTCGCGGGCGCGTCATGGCGGCGGGGTCGTCCCCGAGTGCGTGCGGGGCGCCGGGGGTTCGGTGTCGGCCGCAGGCCTCTTCCGCCTGGTCCCGGCCGGCCTCACGAGGTCGCCATGGGCGAGGGAGGACAAAGGGGCGCACTATGGAGGGGAACGACAGGCCAGAGAGCGGAGGAGTGAGACGCCATGGCCATGTTCATGGATGTCCACCACGGGATGAAGGGCATCACCGCCGAGCAGCTCCAGGAAGCGCACGCCGCGGACCTCGCGGTGCAGGGGTCGGAAGGCGTGGACTTCCAGCGCGCCTGGGCGGACCCCGCGTCCGGCGACGTCTTCTGTCTCTCGGAGGCGCCGTCCGCCGACGCGGTGCAGCGCGTCCACGAACGCGCGGGTCACGCGCCGAACGAGATTCACGCGGTGCCGCACAGCGTGTAGCGCCCGCAAGATCCGGCCCCGTCGGGCCGAACCGTTCCGCTCGCCCGGGGCGCGTGGCCACCAGGTCCCCCCCGGGGGGGCGCGCCGGGGAGGAAGAACGCTCAGCGATGCGGCGTGAAGGGTCCGCCCCCGCAGGCTCGCTCGCCCGAGGGTCTAGTCCGGCACGCGGACGAAGCCCTCGGTCCAGTGGTCCTCGTCGACGTCGTACTCTCCGATCTGGAAACAGTCCGGCTCATCGACGAAGCCCTGTAGATGGCGCGCGCGGCGCATCCGCTTTTCCGCCGCGGCCTCGGAGGAGTAGATGCCGAGCAGCTTGACGTCGTCACCGTCCTGCTCGTCGATGAACACGCCCCCGTCGTCCAGGTGAATCGTCTCGCCGTTGGGGCCGGCTTCGTTCTGATGGCCGATGTGCCAGAGGGGGTAGACCTTCACGGGCCGATGCGCTTTCGCTGGGCCAGGCGGCTACGGAGTCGCCGCCTCGGGTTCGGTGGGGTCGGCGGCGCCGGAGGCGGAGGCCGAGGCAGGGGCGTCGGCGGGGGTGGACCAGGACGCCGGGGGGCGGGCGGTGAGGAGGGGGTCGATCGTCAGGAGGATCGCGCCGAGGGGCTCCACCATGCGGCGGAGTGCCGCCTCGGAGAGGCGGATCCACGGCTGGGTGGGTCCGAGAACGGACCGCAGCCGCCGGTCGGAGGTGAAGGCCACGGCCGTGCGCGTGCCGAACGGCGTGCGCCACAGCCGGACCACGGAACCCGCCGGCCCCCGCCTGACCGGCACGTACAGCGAGCGCTTCCCGTCGGTACCCGGCTTCGGCTCGGGCCCGCTCGACGGCTGGTGCTGGCTCACGTGCATGCGGCAACGGTAACCCGGCGCCGGGGGTCCGCATCCGACCTGTCCACCTTGTGGGCCGCGCGACCCCCGGCTCGCGAGCCCTTCTCGAGCACGGCCCCGGCGGGCCCGGCCAGGGCCGTCCCGGGCTCACCCGATCGGGTGAAGGTCGGCTTCCTCACCGGTAGTTGAGCTCGGCCAGCTCCGTGGTCAGGCGACGGCGGAACGCCGGCACCCGGCTGACCACGGGAAGCACCACGTTCCGCACGCCCCGCGCCGCGGGCCGCCGCACCGTCGCCAGCCGCGTCATGCGGTCGGTGAAGGCCACCACCCGCTGGGCGACCGGCCGCCGCAGCGCTTCGTACCCGTCGAGCCGGTCCTCCGCGAGCGCGCGCCCGAGGGCGTAGGCGTCCTGGATGCCGGTGTTCATGCCCTGGCCGCCCGCCGGGCTGTGCACGTGCGCCGCGTCCCCGGCCAGCAGCAGGCGCCCGGCGCGGTAGGCGTCGGCCACACGGTGGTGGACGCGGAACCGCGAGCCCCACACCACCTCGGCGACCCGCGCCTGCCCCGGCGCCCGGGCGTCGAGCAGCGCCCGCACGTAGGCGCGGTCCGGCGCGGCCGGCGCCTCGTCGACGACCGCGACGATCCGGTAGTGGCCGTGCGGCAGCGGGGCGACGACGACCAGGCCGTCCGCGTGGAAGGTCAGCGACACCTCGTCCCGGCCGGGGGCCCAGTCCATGATGACGTCGGCGAGCACGAACGACTGCCCGTACGAGCCGCCGGTGAAGCCGATCCCGGCCGCCGCCCGGATCGCGCTGTGCATGCCGTCCGCGCCCACCGCGTACGCCGCCCGCAGCGTCTCGCCGGTCGCCATGGTCAGCGTGACGCCGTCCGCGTCCTGCTCGGCGGCCGCCACCTCGTACGGGCGCTGGACGTCCCCGCCCAGCTCGCGCAGGCGCCCCAGCAGCACGTCCTCGGTCTCGCTCTGCGGAACCATCAGCGTGTACGGGTGCGGGGTGGGCAGCTTCGCGAAGGAGAGCCGGGCCAGCGCCCGGCGCCCGTCGCGGACGGTGAAGCGGTCGACGACCAGGCCCCGCCGCATCAGCTCGGCCGACGCGCCGAGCGTGTCCAGCACCTCCAGGGTGCGGGCGTGGACGACGGCCGCGCGGGAGGTGTTGGCGCCCTCGGCCTGCTGGTCGAGCAGGACGAAGTCCACCCCCGCCCCGGCGAGGGTCACGGCGAGGGCCAGCCCGGTCGGGCCGGCGCCGACGATCGCGACGCGGGTGGTGGCGGGAAGCGTGCGGCTGGTCATGGGATGCCCCCTTCGCGGTGAGGCCAACGCTCGTTGGCCAACGTCTGTTGACAGAGTGGATCGGCCGGGTCTGGCGTGTCAACGGGTGTTGGCCTACAGTTGTTGACATGACGTCCGAACCCCTGGCGGAACCCCCGGCCGACCGGCCGCGCCGCACCTCGGAGGCGACCAAGGCCGCGATCCTGGCCGCCGCCCGGGCCCGCTTCGCGGAACACGGCTACGAGCGCACGACCATCCGGGGCGTGGCCGGCGACGCCGGCATCGACGCGTCGATGGTGATGCGCTACTTCGGCAGCAAGGAGCAGCTGTTCGAGGCCGCCCTGGCGATCGACCTCAAGCTGCCCGACGTCCGCGACGTGCCGCCGGACGACGTCCCGGCGCTCTTCGTCCGGCACTTCCTCGACCGCTGGGAGGGCGACCCGACCGACGACGCGCTGCTGGTGCTGCTGCGCTCGGCGGTCACCAACGACCAGGCGGCGGCGCGGATGCGGGACGTGTTCGCCCGCCAGGTCGCGCCCGCGGTGCTGGCCGCGCTGCCGCCCGGACCGGACGCTCCGGCCCGGGCGGCCCTGCTGTCGGCTCAGTTGCTGGGGCTCGCGCTGGCCCGCTACCTACTGCGCCTGCCGCCCGTGCTGGCGCTCGCTCCCGAGCAGGTCGAGGAGCTGTACGCGCCCGCACTGGCGGCAGTGCTCACTCCCGGACGCCCGCTCTGACCGTGCTCGCGGTGGTGCCCGCGCCGACGGTGCCTGCAGCGCTGCCCCCGCCGAACGCGTCCGCGGTGGTGCCCGCGCCTACGGCACCGGCAGCGTCGTCCGTTCCGAACCCGTTCGCGGTGGTGCTCGCGCTGGACCCGTCCGCGGTGGTGCCCGCGCCGATGGCGCGCGGAGCGCCGTCGGTCCCGATCGGGCCGGCAGTCCCGTCCTCCCCGACCGAGTCGACGGACCCGTCCGCCTGGCCGGGCGAGGCGCTCGCGCGCGCCTGACGCACCTCTGCGATCGGCGTCACGGGCGCCGCCGGGGCGCGCCTCCCGGACGCTCCCGCGGTCGCGCGCCGCGCCGCCGGCCGGCTGCGGGCGGCGACCGCCGCCAGCGCCGGGGCCGCGGCCGCGACCAGGAAGCAGAGCGGCAGCGTGGCCCGGTCGACCAGCAGCGCCGCGAGCGCGCCGCCTCCGGAAGAGCCCGCGTTGATCGCGGAGTTGGCCCAGGTGGTGGCCCGGGTCGCGGTGCCCGCCGGGGCCTGGCGGCTGGCCGCCAGGTAGGCGGTGGACAGGGCCGGCGCGGTCAGGCAGCCGGACGCGGCCACGCACAGCCCGAGGAGGAGCAGCGAGGGTGCCGCGGCCGTCGCGGCCACCAGCGCGGCCAGCACCAGCAGCAGGTACGGCAGCCGGGCTGCCGCGTCGCGCGTCCAGCGCACCCGCCCGTAGAGCAGGCCGCCGAGCGCGCTGCCCGCGGACTGCGCGGCCAGGATCCACCCGGTGGCCGCCGGTGTGTGGGCGCGGCCGGCCGCCGCGATCACGAAGAGCTCGACGGCGGCCAGGCAGACGCCCACGCCGAACGCGGCGACGGCGGCCCGGCGCACTCCCGCTCCCTGGGGCGACAACAGCCGCAGCGGTGGCGCCGGTTCGGCCTTGGCCGCCGGTGCGATCAGCCTGGTGGCCGGCGAACTCACCATCACCAGTGTGCCGACGGCGATCACCGTGCCGGAGAGCACCAGGCCCGGCACCGGGTGGACGGCCACGACCACCAGCGGGCCGGCCAGGAAGATCAGTTCCTCGGCGACCGTGTCCAGGCTGAACGCCCGCTGCAGCGTGGCCTCGTCGGGCGCAAGCGCCGACCACAGTGTGCGCATCGTCGGGCCGAGCGGCGGGCACGACGAGCCGACGGCCGCCACGAGCACGGCGAGCAGCCAGCGCGGGGCGCCCGCCGTGTGGACGCAGGCGGCCAGGGTGAACAGCGCGGCCGCGAACGGCAGCGCGAGTGAGGGCAGCGCGCGGCGCGCGCCCCAGCGGTCGATGAGCCCGGCCCTGGCCGGGGCGAGCACGACGGAGACGGCGGCGAACTCGGTGCCGAACAGCCCGGCGGCCGCCAGCGAACCGGTCGCCGAGGACAGGGCCAGGACGAGGGAAAGGGAGACCACCCCGTACCCGGAACGCCCGAACAGGGCTGCGGCGAAGGTGCGTCGGGCGTGGGGCAGGCGGAGGACGGCGGCATACGAAGGTGCCGCCGGGTACGGCGAGGACATGGGAGTGCTCTCTCTGCGAAAGGCCGGATCGGGACGGACCGATGCGCACACCCACCCACCGGTACCGCCCACTGGGGGCGCCCGTCGGCGGGGTCGAGGCGGCGCGAGTCCGGCCTACGCACAGAGAAGAGGCATGGACGCAAGGTAGCAGAGCGGTAAGACCCCCGCCAGGGGTGCGCCCAGGACCGCGGGCGGGCGGAACCCGCTGACGGCCGGGTCGACCGCCCGGGTCCCTGGCGGCGGCCGGCGACGGCTCGTCGGCTGCCTGACGACCACCGCCGCCCGGCCATCGGGTGCGGGGCCGATGGCGCACCAACGACCGCTGCCCCGGGCCCCGTTCGGGGCTCGCCGCGGCTTCAGGACGAGCGGGGTGCCACCGCCCGGACCTCGCCGGCCGCGTTCCCGCCCGCCGCGTCGCCGGCGCAACTCCAGCGCGCCACCGGGCCGTTCACCGTCCGCGGCTCGTCGACGTCGAGGTACGCGATCCGCCAGCGGAAGGCCGCGGCGGGCAACCGCGGTGCCATGGTGGCCGGATCGGACCACACGCAGGTGTTCATGAAGGTGTGGACGGTCACCGAGACGGTCTGCCCCGGTGCCACGTCACCGAGTTCGCACCACAGGTCCGCGGGCGAGGAGGCGTCGAGGCGGCTCAGGCAGCGGCCGTCGGCCGACCCGACGGCGTTGCCCGGCTGCGCGTCGTCCAGCAGCACCCGGACGTTGTACGCCGTCGCGTCGCCGACGTCGGTCAGGGTGAGCGTGAACTCGCCGTTCTCGTCCTGCCCCACCACGGCGGCCGCCGGGTCCACCCGGGCGGTCACCACGGCGCCGGGGGAGCGGACGCCGCTCGGCGGCAGCGGCAGCACACGCGGCGCCATGGGGTCGGCCCAGGCGGGCGCGGCGGAGGACGGGCCGGTGCCGCACAGCAGCAGGCCGCAGACGAGGGCCAGGCAGCCGGGAACGCGGACCAGGACGCGCGGCAGGGCGCGTCGGCGGGGGCGGCGACGGGGTGTCATCAGGGCCTTCCTGGGGTGGCGGTGATCGATCCCAGCAGCCTGCCGCGCGGGTACCGCGGCCGGGCGCGACGTGGCTGCGGTACGCCGGTAAATGCACCCGCTTGACCGGGGCTCGCGTGCAGGCGGCCGCACGCCCCCCAAGTCGCGCCCGCGGCCGCGCGCTTCCATCACCGCGCCCGCGGCCGGGGCGCCGCCGTATCCGTCTCCCGGACCGCGCCGCCCGCGGCCGTGGCGCGTCCGTACGATCTGCGGATGGAACTGCGCCAGCTCAGGTATGTCGTGGCCGTCGCCGAGGAGCTGCACTTCGGGCGGGCCGCGGAGCGGCTGCACATCGTCCAGTCCGCCGTCAGCCAGCAGGTGCGGCGGCTGGAACGGGAGCTGGGCACCGACCTGTTCGACCGCTCCCCGCGGCACGTCCGGCTCACCGGGGCGGGCGCCCGCTTCCTGCCCGAGGCGCGCGCGGTGCTGGCCGCGGCGGACCGGGCGCGGGCCGCGGTCGCCGCGTTCGCCCACGCGGACGCCGCCGTACTGCGGCTCGGCACCAGCACGGGCCTGGGCGTGCACCTGGACCGCGTGCTGGACGCGTTCGCCGCCCTCGCCCCCGATGTCGCCGTCGACCTGGTGTCCGCACCGGCCAGGGACCGGCTCGCCATGGTCGCGGCCGGCGACCTGGACGCGGCGTTCCTGCGCGGCAACTGGACGCGGGCGCCGGGCACCGGCCCGAGCACGGGGGAGGAGGCCGACGGCGTGGAGGTCCTGCCGCTGTGGCCCGATCCGCTGCTGGCCGTGCTGCCCGCCCGCCATCCGCTCGCCGCCGCTCCCGACGTCGCGCTGCGCGACCTCGCGGCCCTTCCGCTGCGGCTGGTCGCCCGCCGTGCCAATCCGCCCCTCGTCGACCTGGTGGTGACCGCCTGCCACGACGCGGGGTTCGAGCCGGTGCCGGGGCCGCCGGGCGGGTCGCTGCAGGACAGTCTCGCGGCGATCGGGACGGGGTCGGCGATGTGGACGGTCGTCTACGCCTCGCAGGCGGCGCTGCTCAACGCGCCGCGGGTGGCGTTCCTGCCGTTCCGGGGCGACGGGCTGGCGCTCACCACCGGGCTCGCGGTCCGCGGCGACCGCCGCTCACGGCACCTGCGGCTGCTGCTGCGGGCCGCCGCGCCGGAGAGCGATCGCGATTCCTGATCGCTGCGCTCGCGGAGTGCTCCTTGGTGCGGGCGGCCGGGCGCGATGGACTGAGGGCACACCGAAGGGCGGCCGGGAAGGTCCCGAACCACCGCCCCCGAGCTGGGAGTTCCGTCATGCCGATCGTCACCGTGCAGCAGGGCCCGCGCACCGTCGAGCTCAAGCGGGACCTGGTGCGGAAGATCACCGACGCGTTCGTGGACGCCTACCAGATCCCCGCGGAGACCGTTCAGGTCTGGATCCACGAAGTACCCGCCGACAGCTGGGCCGCGGCGGGCACGCTCGTCGCCGACAAGTGAGGGCCGTCCCGGCGGTGCGTACGGGGGTGACGCACCGCCGGAACGGCCCTGGCGCCCCACCCGGAGGGGAGGGCGCCGCAGAGAAAGGGGGGCCGGCGTTCCCGGGTGTCCCGTCCCCACGATGACCCGGGTTGCCGGCCCCCGCCCCGGCCGCTCTCCGCTCAGGACCGGCCGGGGGGTTCGGTGGGACCGTCACATGTGGACGGCCTGCGTCTCGCCGGTCTGCACCCGGCCCTTGCGGTACATCAGCAGCGCCAGCACCGCGCCGACCGCGAAGAGGCCGGCCGACCACCAGTAGGCCGTGGAGTAGCTGTGCAGCTGGGCCTGGGCCAGCACGTCGGGCGTGGGCTTCTTGCCGGACAGGTAGTGCGTCGCGGCGCTCGCGGCCAGGGTGTTCAGCAGGGCGGTGCCGATCGAACCGCCCACCTGCTGCATGGTGTTGACCGCGGCCGAGGCCACGCCCGCGTCCTGCTCGCCGATGCCCTCGGTGGCCACGGACATCGCCGCGGGCATCACCAGACCGAGGCCGAAGCCCATCACGAGCAGCGGCGGCAGCACGTCCGTGGCGTAGCTGCTGTGCAGGTCGAGCGCGGTCAGCCAGACCATGCTGCCGACCGCCATCGCCATGCCGAGCGGCACGATCGGACGGGGGCCGAGCCGCGGCAGCAGCGTGTTGGTGACGAGCTGGGCGGCGACCATCAGCGCGCCGATCATCGGCAGGAAGCCCAGGCCGGTCTTGACCGGCGAGTAGTGCAGCGATGCCTGCAGGTAGTAGGTCAGGAAGAGGAACACGCCGAACATGCCGGCGCCGGAGATGGCCAGCACCGTGAAGGACGCGCCGCGGTTCCGGTCGAGCAGCACGCGCAGCGGCAGCAGCGGGTGCTCCGCCCTCGTCTGCCACCAGCTGAACGCCGCCAGCAGCACGCCGCCGAGGACCAGGAAGCCCCAGGTCATCGCGGAGCCCCAGCCGTGGCTGTCGGCGTTGGAGAAGCCGTAGACCAGGCCGAACAGTCCGGCGGTGACCAGGACGGTGCCGGGCAGGTCGAGCCTCGGCCGGTCGGCGGGGGCGCCCTTGCGCAGGAAGACCAGGCCGCCGGCGAAGGCGATGACCGCGAAGATCAGGTTGACGTACAGGGTCCAGCGCCAGCTCAGGTGCTCGGTGAGCACGCCGCCGAGCAGCAGGCCGACGCCGCCGCCCGCGCCGGCGATCGCGCCGTAGATGCCGAACGCCTTGGCGCGTTCCTTGGCGTCGGTGAACGTCGTGTTGAGCAGCGACAGGGCGGCGGGCGCGAGCAGCGCGCCGAACAGGCCCTGCAGGGCGCGGCCGCTGACCAGCACCTCGAAGTTCTGGGCGGCGCCGGCCAGCGCGGAGGCGCCGGCGAAGCCGATCACGCCGGTCAGGAAGACGATCTTGCGGCCGATGAGGTCGGCGAGCCGTCCGCCGAGGAGCAGCAGGGAGCCGAAGGCCAGGGAGTACGCCGTGACGATCCACTGGCGGTTGCCGTCGGAGAAGCCGAGGGCCTGCTGTGCGGACGGCAGGGCGATGTTCACCACGGTGGCGTCGAGGACCACCATCAGCTGGGCGATGGCGATGACGCCGAGCACCCACCACCGGTGGCTGGGCTTCTCGCCTTCAGGGGCGCCGCTCTGCGTCGGGACAGCCGGCGCCTTCCGGAGCGCGTCGGCTCCGGAGGGGGCGTCGGTGGAGCTCTGTGACATGGGAGGACTCCTGAGGTGGGACGGTTGCGGCTGACCGCAGGAAGAACGAAACGGTTTCGTACTCCAAAAACGGTACGGCCGCCCCTATCGAAACGCAAACGTTTCGCTCAGGCTCGCGGTGTGCCCCTGCTCACACGGACCGCCGGCGCGTCGCCGCGCGCCGCCGGCGGTCCCTGAGGCCGCCCGCCGTCCCCGGAATCCCGCCCGCCGTCCCGCGGGTCGCCCGCCGGAGACAGCGACGGACCCTAGTTGTCGGCGCGCCCGGTGACCGCCACCACGACGCCCAGGCCGATCATGGCGAGACCGCCGGTGCCGCCGATCGCGGCGAGCCGGCGCGGGGAACTGGCGAACCAGGCGCGCGCGGCCGACGCGCCCACCGCCCACATGCTGTCGAAGACCAGCGCGATCACCGTGAACACCAGCGCCAGCAGCAGCATCTGCTGGTGCACCCGGCCCGCGCCGCGATCGACGAACTGCGGCAGCACGGCCGCGAAGAACACCATCGTCTTGGGGTTCGTCACGCCCACCACGAAGCCCTCCCAGAGGGTGCGCAGGTCGCCGTGCGGCGCCGGCGGCTGCGGGCCGGTACCGACCCCGCTCATCGACAGCGCCCGCCGGTTCCGCCACGCCTTCGTCCCGAGGAACACCAGGTAGGCGGCGCCCGCCAGCTTCAGCACCACGAACACCGCGACCGAGCGGGCCACCACCTCGCCGAGCCCGACGGACACCAGCGTGGCCAGGGCGCAGGCACCCGTGGCGTTGCCCAGCACGCTGCCCAGAGCGGTCCGCCGCCCGTGCGCCAGCGCGCGGCCGAGCACGAACAGCACGCTGGGCCCCGGAATCAGCACCAGCACCACCGACATCGCCGCGAACCCCAGCAGCCGGTCGACCGACATCCCGTCCTCCTCCGCCCCGCTCCCACACCGATGTGCCCGGAGCGTACGACCGCCGGGCCGCGCCGCGCCGCCGGTTTTCCGGGCACACACCGGGCCACGGGGGCCCGGCGCCACGCGCCGCCGGGCTCAGGGCAGCAGACCGGCCCTGCGGGCGGCGACGACCGCCTCCAGGCGGGTGTGCGCCCCCAGCTTCCGCATGGCCGAACGCAGATAGCTCTTCACCGTCTCCGGCCGCAGCCGCAGCCGCGACGCCGCCATCGCGTTGGTCGCGCCCGACGCGACCGAGGCGAGCACGTCCAGCTCCCGCGGGGTCAGGTGCGCGGCCGGCACCGCGGGGGCGGCGGTGGGCTGCGGCGCGGCCTCGGGACCCGAGGCCGCGGCCAGCCGCGCGCACGCGGTCAGCAGCTCCTGCCTCAGATGCACGTCGGCGATCCGCCCGGCCAGCGCGCGCAGCTCCGCGTGCGCCTCGCGGACCTGCTCCCAGGCCCGCCGGTCGCCGCCCAGCGGCTGGTGGGCGTAGGACAGCAGCCGGTGCGCCTCGTCCCGGACGGCCAGCGCCTGCTCCAGCTCCCGGACCGCGTCCTGCGCGACGGACAGCGGGCGGTCGCCCAGCACGTACGGCTGGCGCAGCGCGCCGTAGAGCACCCCGCGCACCCTGCGGTGCACCACGATCGGCACCGCCAGCACCGACCGCAGGCCCTCGGCGGCCACCGCGGCGTCGTACTCGTGGCTGATCACGCGCGAGCTGCGGTAGTCCGTCACGGCGTAGGGGCGGGCCATGGCCAGCGCCTTGCCGCCCAGGCCGTTGCCGGTGGTGATGGCGAGGCCCCGAAGGGAGTCGGTGCCGGTGCCGGACAGCTCGGTGATGCGGAACACCCGCCCGGGTGCCTGCTGCTGCCCCTGCGCCGCGGTCACCGGCACCAGCCCGCCGAAGGCCACCGGCAGCAGCCCTGACCTGCGCATCCGCAGCAGCGCCGCCCGGACCACGACCGATTCACCACGAACTGCGTCCACGCTCCACCCCCCTCACCCCCGTCCGGGGGTAGTGAGACCCACGTCACTCACGCACGATGCTACTCAGGGGCAGTACACGAGGAGGGCACATGCCGGCATCGGAGGCGACCGCGGAGTTCCGCGCCGCCCGGGACTTCCTGCTGCGGCACCGCGAGGACTACACCGCCGCCCGCGACGGATTCCGCTGGCCCCGGCCGGAGTCGTTCAACTGGGCGCTGGAGTGGTTCGACGCCGTCGCGGCCGAGCCGGAGACCGGCGCCAGGACCGCGCTGTGGATCGTCGAGGAGGACGGCCGGGAGACCCGGATCAGCTTCCGGGAGATGGCCGAACGCTCCTCCCGCGTCGCGAACTGGCTGCGGGCAGCCGGCGTGCGGGCCGGCGACCGGGTGCTGGTGATGCTCGGCAACCAGGCCGAACAGTGGGAGACGGCGCTGGCCGCCATGAAGCTGCGGGCCGTGATCATCCCCGCGACGCCGCTGCTGGGCCCGGCGGACCTGCGCGACCGCGTCGAGCGCGGCGAGGTCCGGCACACCGTCGCGCGGTCCGCGGACACCGCGAAGTTCGACGAGGTGCCCGGCGACTACACCCGCATCGCGGTCGGCGGCGCCCCCGAGGGCTGGCTGGCCTACGAGGACGCGCACGCGGCGGACCTCGGCTTCACCCCCGACGGCCCCACCCGGTCGGCGGATCCGCTGATGCTGTACTTCACCTCCGGCACCACCGCCAAGCCCAAACTCGTCGAGCACACCCACCTGTCGTACCCGGCCGGCCACCTCGCGACCATGTACTGGATCGGGCTGCGCCCCGGCGACGTGCACCTGAACATCTCCTCGCCCGGCTGGGCCAAGCACGCCTGGTCCAGCCTCTTCGCGCCGTGGAACGCCGAGGCGACGGTGTTCGTGTACAACTACACCCGGTTCGACGCGGGCGCCCTGATGGCGGCGATGGAACGGGCCGGCGTGACCAGCTTCTGCGCGCCCCCGACGGTGTGGCGGATGCTCATCCAGGCCGACCTCGGCGCGCTGGCCACGCCGCCGCGTGCCGTGGTGGCCGCCGGCGAGCCGCTCAACCCCGAGGTCATCGAGCACGTCAAACGGGCCTGGAACGTCGTCATCCGGGACGGCTTCGGGCAGACCGAGACCGCCGTCCAGGTCGCCAACACCCCCGGCCAGCCGGTGAAGCCCGGGTCGATGGGCCGGCCGACGCCCGGTTACACCGTCACCCTCATCGACCCGGTCAGCGGCGTGCCGGGCAGCGAGGGGGAGATCTGCCTCGACCTCAGCGAGCGGCCGGTCGGCCTGATGACCGGGTACGCCGGGGCGCCCGACCTCACCGAGGAGGCGATGGGCGGCGGTTACTACCGCACCGGCGACATCGGCCGCCGCGACGCCGACGGCTACATCACGTACATCGGCCGCGCCGACGACGTGTTCAAGTCCTCCGACTACAAGATCTCCCCGTTCGAGCTGGAGAGCGCGCTGCTGGAGCACGAGGCCGTCGCCGAGGCGGCCGTGGTGCCGGCTCCGGACGAGCTGCGGCTGTCCGTGCCCAAGGCGTACGTGGTGCTCGCCGAGGGCTGGACGCCGGACGGCGAGACCGCCAAGGCGCTCTTCGCCCACTCCCGGGCGGTGCTCGCGCCCTACAAGCGCATCCGGCGGCTGGAGTTCGCCGAACTGCCCAAGACCGTGTCGGGCAAGATCCGCCGGGTCCAGCTCCGCGAGGCGACCATGCACGACGGCAGCCGTGAGTTCCACGAGGAGGACTACCGGTGAACGACGCGGGAGACATAGCGGCCGGCGTGCCGGCTCCGGCGGAGCCGTCGTACGCGCACGGCACGGGCAGCACGCCGCTGCTCGGCGAGACCGTGGGGCGCAACCTGGACCGGTCCATCGCCGCCCACCCCGACCGTGACGCGCTGGTCGACGTGTCCAGCGGCCGTCGCTGGACGTACGCCGGGTTCGGCGCCGCCGTCGGCGAACTGGCCCGCGGACTGGCCGCGTCCGGGGTGTGCAAGGGCGACCGGGTCGGCATCTGGGCGCTCAACTGCCCCGAGTGGGTCATGGTCCAGTACGCCACCGCCCGGCTCGGCGCGATCATGGTGAACATCAACCCGGCGTACCGGCTGCACGAGTTGGAGTTCGTGCTCAACCAGGCCGGGGTGCGGTTGCTGATCGCCTCCACCGAGCACCGCGGCAGCGACTACCGGGCGATGGCCGCCGAAGTGCGCGGCGCCTGCCCGGGGCTGCGCCAGGTCGTGCACATCGGCGACCCGTCCTGGGACGCCCTCGTGGCCGCCGGCGCGGACCTGGACGACGGGTTCCTGGCCCGCGCGGAAGCCGGTCTGAGCTGTGACGAGCCGGTCAACATCCAGTACACGTCGGGCACCACCGGCTTCCCCAAGGGCGCCACGCTCTCGCACCACAACATCCTCAACAACGGCTACTTCGTGGGCGACACCGTCGGCTACACCGAGCAGGACCGGGTCTGCCTGCCCGTGCCCTTCTACCACTGCTTCGGCATGGTGATGGGCAACCTCGGGGCCACCTCGCACGGTTCGTGCATCGTCATCCCCGCACCGTCCTTCGACCCGGCGGCGACGCTGCGCGCCGTCCAGCAGGAGCGCTGCACCTCGCTGTACGGCGTCCCCACCATGTTCATCGCCGAACTCGGCCTGCCCGACTTCGCGTCGTACGACCTGACGTCGCTGCGCACCGGGATCATGGCGGGCTCGCCGTGCCCGGTGGAGGTGATGAAGCGGGTCATGTCCGAGATGCACATGGCCGAGGTGTCCATCTGCTACGGGATGACGGAGACCTCGCCGGTGTCCACCCAGACCCGCCGGGACGACGACCTGGAGCACCGCACCGAGACCGTCGGCCGGGTGCTGCCGCACATCGAGGTGAAGGTGGTCGACCCGGTCGAGGGGATCACCGTGCCGCGCGGTACCGCCGGTGAACTGTGCACCCGCGGCTACTCGGTGATGCTCGGCTACTGGGACGAACCGGAGCGTACCGCGGAGGCCGTCGACGCCGGGCGGTGGATGCACACCGGCGACCTGGCGGTGATGCGCGACGACGGCTACCTCGCCGTCGTCGGCCGGATCAAGGACATGATCATCCGCGGTGGCGAGAACGTCTACCCGCGGGAGATCGAGGAGTTCCTCTACACCCACCCGAAGGTCTCCGACGTCCAGGTCGTGGGCGTGCCCGACGAGCGGTACGGCGAGGAGATCCTGGCCTGCGTGATCCCGCGCGACCCGGCCGACCCGCCCACCCTGGAGGAGATCGCGGCGTTCTGCGCCGGCCGGCTCGCGCACTTCAAGGTGCCGCGCCACCTGCGGATCCTGGACGCCTTCCCGATGACGGTCAGCGGCAAGGTCCGCAAGGTGGAACTGCGGGACGGCTTCAGCCCCGCGGGATGACCGCGGTCGGCGCGTGCCAGGGCTCGGTGGCCAACTCGCCGAACTCCCGGACGTCGGAGATGTCCGCGGTGGTCGACATCGCGATGTCGGTGATCCGCTCCAGGATCGCCTCCACCACGACCGGCACCCGGTGTTCGGCGGCGAGCTTCTTCGCCCGCTCGAACGCGCTCCCGAGCTCCGCCGGGTCGGTGACCCGGATCGCCTTGCAGCCCAGTCCCTCGGCGACCTTGACGTGGTCGACGCCGTAGACGCCGATCTCCGGGGAGTTGGCGTTCTCGAACTCCAGGTTGACCTGGAAGTCGATGCCCAGGCCGAGCTGGGCCTGCCGGATCAGCCCCAGATAGGAGTTGTTGACGAGCACGTGCACGTAGGGGATGCGGTGCTGCGCGCCGACGGCCAGTTCCTCGATCATGAACTGGAAGTCGTAGTCCCCTGACAGCGCCACCACTTGGGCGTCCGGGTCGGCCACGGCCACGCCGAGCGCGGCGGGAACCGTCCAGCCGAGCGGGCCGGCCTGGCCGCAGTTGATCCAGTGCCGCGGCTTGTAGACGTGCAGCAGCTGGGCGCCGGCGATCTGCGACAGCCCGATCGTCGTGACGTAGCGGGTCTCGGGCCCGAACGCGCGGTTCATCTCCTCGTAGACGCGCTGCGGCTTCATCGGGACGTCGTCGAAGTGGGTGCGGCGGTGCAGCGTGGCCTTGCGCTCCAGGTGGGCGGCGATCCACCCCGAGCGGTCGGGCAGCCGCCCGGCCGCCTTCAACTCCCGCGCCACCTCGACGAAGAGCTCCAGGGCGGCCTTGGCGTCGGAGGCGATGCCGTAGTCCGGCGGGAAGATCCTGCCGATCTGCGTGGGCTCGATGTCGACGTGCACGAAGGTGCGGCCCGCGCGGTAGACGTCGAGCTGGTAACCGGTGTGGCGGTTCGCCCAGCGGTTGCCGATGCCGAGGACGAAGTCCGACTCCAGGAACGTGGCGTTGCCGTAGCGGTGCGAGGTCTGCAGCCCGACCATGCCGGCGTTGAGCCGGTGGTCGTCGGGGATGGCGCCCCAGCCCATCAGCGTCGGCACCACGGGCGTGCCGGTGATCTCCGCGAACTCCACCAGCAGGTCCGCCGCGTCGGCGTTGATCACCCCGCCCCCGGCCACGATGAGCGGACGTTCGGAGGCCAGCAGGTACGACAGCGCCTTCTCGATCTGGGCGCGGGAGGCGGCCGGCTTGTAGACCGGCAGCGGCGTGTACGTCTCGGGGTCGAACTCGATCTCCGTCTGCTGCACGTCGATCGGCAGGTCGATCAGCACCGGGCCGGGCCGTCCCGACCGCATCAGGTGGAACGCCTGCTGGAAGACGCCCGGCACCTGCGCGGCCTCCAGCACGGTGGTGGCCTTCTTGGTGACCGGGCCCGCGACGGCCGCGATGTCGACGGCCTGGAAGTCCTCCTTGTGGATGACCGCGGTCGGCGCCTGGCCGGTGATGCACAGGATCGGGACGGAGTCGCCGGTCGCCGAGTACAGGCCGGTGACCATGTCGGTGCCGGCCGGTCCCGACGTGCCGACGCACACGCCGATGTTGCCCGGGCGGGTCCTGGCGTAGCCCTCGGCCATGTGCGAGGCGCCCTCGACGTGGCGGGCCAGCGTGTGGCGGATCCCGCCGTGCTCCTTCAGGGCCGCGTAGAACGGGTTGATCGCGGCGCCGGGCACGCCGAACGCGACGTCCACGCCCTCCCGTTCGAGGATCTCCACGGCGGCTCGGGCGGCGGTCATACGGGGCATCGGAACACTCCCTCTCGCAAGCTGCCTTCCGCCTAGCTTCCACTATGCGGAAAGTAAATTCTGCTATATGAAAGGAACATAGGTCGGGGCGGCGCCGGGCGTCAAGGGACCCCGGCCGCACGGCCGCACGGCCCCCGGGGCCGCGCCGCGGGCCGGTGCTGGGGCGCGGGTCGTGCCGCGGGCCCACACGACAGCGCCCGGCTCGCGAGGTGCGGCCGGGCGGCGAGGAGGGAACCGGGGGAGTGGCCCCCGCGTGGGGAGCAAGGTCGGGCCGGGGCGGGCTCGGGGCCCGCGCGAGCGCGAAAAGGCGCCCGGAGCTCAGCAGTTCGCGGAGGGTCCGCGCCTTATCAACTCGTCCGCCGCGTCGTTCACCGGCTGCGGCGTGCCGGTCAGGTCCATCACGAACAGCGGGACGCACAACTGGTCGGCGCGCAGCCGCGCGTCGTGCGCGTACCCGGCGAGCGAGAAGAACGCACCGGTGGCGTCCTCGTTCGCGCAGTTCAGCCACAGGCACTCGACGTCACGCAGCGGCGTGGGCAGCGTCGTCGGGTCGACCTGGGCGACGAGGTGGTCGCCGCGCAGGTCGATGCCGTTGGCGCTGCGGTCGCCCGCCAGCCGGACGCCCGCGAAGCCCAGCCACTTCAGGTACTGGGACGCCGCGGTGAGGGCGTCGCGCGCGGTACGGATGGTGACCGGGCGGAACGGCGGGCGGCTGGTCGGCGGCGGCGGGGCCTGACCCGCCGGCACCGGCGGGGCCTCGTGCGGGGGTGGCAGCGTGTGCGCGTTCCCGGCCGCGAGGCCCGGCTCGCTGCTGACCGGCAGTCGCACCAGTGCACCGCACGCGCAGTCGAACTCCGGCTGCGGCCACTGGTCGGAGCGTCCGCAGTCCGGGCAGCGCAACCGCACCCAGGAGTCGTCCCACGACCGGTGCCTGACCTCGACGGGCAGCCCGCCGACCAGGACGGGCGGGGCGACCGGTGACCCGCAGGCGCACGGGAAGGTGGGGGCGGTGTAGCTGTGTTCCTGGCCGCAGGCCGGGCAGCGCACCAGCACGCTCTCTGCCATCGATCGAACTCCCGGTCGGACGCGACGCCTTGAGCCGCGGTCTGTCTGCACCCATAGTGCAGGAAGACGACGCCCATGTGACCGGATCGGGACAGACCGCAACCCGCGCCGCCCTGACCACCCCTCAGAAGCCCGGCCGGCGCGGGTCGTGTGGTACCGCCCGGCGGTGCGCTCGGCGCGACAGGAGTGTCACGCACCGCCGGGCGGTGTTCGGGAGGGCGGCTCAGTCCTCGACCAGCAGCCCCGACAGCCGCTCGACCCCGCGCAGCAGCGCCGAGTGGTCGAGGCCGCCGTCGCCCTGGGCACGCAGCGACGCCACGAGGTTCGCGACGACCGCGCCCACCGGGAGGGCCGCGCCGACGGTGCGGGCCGCGTCGGTGACGATGCCCATGTCCTTGTGGTGCAGGTCGATCCGGAAGCCCGGTGCGAAGGCGCGGCGCAGGAAGTTGTCCTTCTTGCGGTCGAGCACGGTGGAACCGGCGAGGCCGCCGGCCAGCACCTCGAGTGCGGCCGCCAGGTCCACGCCGGACTTCTCCAGGAAGACCACGGCCTCCGCGCACGCCTGGAGGTTCACCGCGACGATCAGCTGGTTCGCCGCCTTCACGGTCTGGCCCGCGCCGTGCGGACCGCACAGCACGACCGTCCTGCCGAGCACGTCCAGCAGGGGCCGGGCGGCCTCGAAGTCGGCCTGCTCGCCGCCGACCATGATGGACAGCACGGCCTCGACCGCGCCGGCCTCGCCGCCGGAGACCGGGGCGTCCAGCACCCGGATGCCCTTGGCCGCGGCGGCCCTCGCCAGGTCGATGGAGGTCTGCGGAGTGATCGAGGAGGTGTCGACGAGCAGGGCGCCCGGCCGGGCGTGCGCCAGGATGCCGTCGGGGCCGTAGGCGACGGCCTCCACCTGCGGGGAGGCCGGGACCATCGTGAAGATCACGTCGGCGTCCTTCACCGCCTCGGCCACCGAGGCGGCGGCGGTCCCGCCGTTCGCGGCCAGCCGCTCCCGCTTCTCCGGTTCCAGGGTGTAGCCGGTCACCTGGTACCCGGCGCGGACCAGGTTCTCGGCCATGGGCGACCCCATGATCCCGAGCCCGATCCAGGCGACCTTGGGGAGGTTGGTGGTCATGAGTTCCTCTCAGGGGATGTACGGGGAAGGCCGGGGACATGGCCCTGAACCAACGGCGGGCCGGGGGCCGGCCGTCGGTTCAGGGGCGCCAGCCGAAGCTCGCCGCGCTGCCGGCCGCGGACGGCTTGTACTCCAGGCCGGTCCAGCCGGTGTAGCCGGCCGCGCGGAGCAGGCCGAGGAGTTCGGCCAGCGGGAGCGTGCCGGTGCCCGGGGCGCCGCGGCCCGGATCGTCGGCGATCTGGACGTGGCCGGTGCGCGAGGCGAACCGCTCGATGACGGAGGGAAGGTCCTCGCCGTTCCTGGACAGGTGGTACAGGTCGAGCAGAAAGCGGGTGTTGTCCAGTCCGGTGGCCGCGTTGACCCGGTCCACCACCTCGACCGCCGCATCCGCGCCGACCAGCGGATAGTGCGGCGACTCCGGCGCGTTGAGCGCCTCGACCAGCAGGACGGCACCGGCGTCGGCGGCCGCCCGGGCGGCGAACGCCAGGTTCTCCAGCGCCCGTTCGTCCTGCTCCGCGGGATCGGCGCCGTCCACCCGGTTCCCGTACAGCGCGTTGAGCGCGGTGCAGCCGACGGACGCGGCGAACTCCGCGGCCACCGGGACGTTCGCGCGGAACCGCTCGGACTCCGCGCCCGGCAGGGACAGTGCACCCCGGTCGGGCCCCGGCAGCCGCCCCGCGTAGAAGTTGAGACCCACCAGGCGGGTGCCGGCCGCCTCCAGCGCGGCCCGCAGCCCGTCCAGCTCGGCCTTCGGCGGGGTCGGGTCGTCGACCCAGGGCCACCACAACTCGACGGCGTCGAATCCCGCCGCGGCCGCGGCGGCCGGTCGTTCCAGCAGCGGCAACTCGGTGAACAGCATGGAGAGGTTCACGTCGAAGCGCGCATCGGTGAAGCTCACGGGAGTCCGCTCCCCTTCCGTATTGCGGAAGTTAGTTTCTGTCTTGTGGAACAGTGAAATCAGGCGGGCGTGCGCTGTCAAGTGCCGGCCGTTCCGCTCGCGCCTCGCGCGAACTGCGACGCGACCCAGGTGCGACCCGGGCGCGAGCGCCACCCGAGCCGGCGGGTGTACGGATGGGGGCGCGGGGGGCATACGCACCTCGGCGACCGCCGGGTAAACCAGGGGAACCGGGCCGTTAAACCTTTCCGGCACCACTTCCTCGGGGTGATCGGGGCGGCAAAAGAAAGACGCCCCGGGGGTCGCGCCCGGAAAACCGGCATTCACACTCCCGCAATACTGCGAAGTATGTCCGTTTGCTTACCATCGGGGTGCCCGCGGAGCCCGGTTGAGCTGCACTTTGCTCTGGACAACATAAAGGCCCTGTCGTACTGTCGTCCCCGATCGCCGATGTGTGCGGTAGGTCGATCGCTGCTCTGCTCGGCACACCCCTGCCCTGCACCCGGCGGTCGCACGGGGCTACGGGAACGGTGACGTGTGTGGTGGAGTGCGACACGATGCGCGCGCGAACCGTGAGAACGCGCGCGAGAAGTCCGAGAACAACGTGCTGACCTCGGCAGATGCCGCCACGGCGGTGCCACGTGAGGGACGTACCCGGTTCACCGTGCTGGGTCTGCTGAGCGTCACCGATGGCCGCGACTCGGTCGCCCTGCAGCCGTCCCGGCCCGCGTCACTGCTCGCCGCATTGTTATTGCACGCGAATTCCGCGGTCTCCACGGAATTCCTGCAGCGAGTTATCTGGGGCGAGGCCACTCCGGCCCAGGCGAAACCCGCTTTGCACAGCTGTGTCCTGCGGCTCCGCCGCCTGTTCGGTAAATACGGTGTGTCCGGCAATGCCATCGAGGCTGTTCCCGGCGGTTACCGCCTGACGGCGGACGCGGAGACCCTCGATCTGGTCGAGTTCCGGGAGCTCCTGGTCCAGGCCTATTCGGCCGGCGACGCCGACACCGAATTGCGCCTGCTCCGCGCCGCACTGGCCCTCTGGAAACCGCCGCTCATGGCGAATGTGCACTCCGATCTGCTGCACCGGGACGAGGTCCCGCGGCTGAAAGAGGAGTGGCTGCGGGCCATCGAGCGGGTCTTCGACCTCGAACTGGCGTGCGGCAGGCACCGGGAGGCGCTCGCCGAGATCTGGCCCGCGGCCCGCGCGCATCCGCTGCACGAGCGTTTCACCGAGCAGTTGATGGAGGCCCTGCGCCGCGCCGGGCGCCGCGCCGAGGCCCTGTCGGAGTACCGCAAGGCCAAGGAGCACCTCGCCGACCAGCTCGGCGTGGACCCGGGGCCCGCACTCCAGCGCCTGGAGCTGGAGATCCTGCGCGGCAGTCCCGATCCGGCCTCCGAGCCCGCCTCCGCCTCCGCCCCCGCGCACTCCGACGGATCCGCCGCGGCCGCACCCGCCGGCCACCGTGCGGACCGTCGCGTCGGGACCCCGGCCGGTCCGGGCGCCGCCCCCCGGACTCCGCACGCGCCCGGCACGGAACGCCCGCCCGGCACCGCGAGCGCCGCCGCGGGCACGCCGGCCGGGACAGGGGCGAGCGGTACAGGGCCGGCCGGTACAGGGCCGAGCGCTACAGCGCGGAACGGAACGGCGCTCGGAGCCGCCCCGTCCGGAACGGCCGCACGTAGCGGTCACCCGCCGGCCGCCGCCGCCCCCGACGACGCCGAACCCGGCACCGCGGAGGGCGCGTTGATCAGCGGCGAAGGAGTGCTCGACCGCCTGGTGGGCGCCGGCCTCCTCCAGGAGGGGCCGCGCGGCCACTACCGCATGCACGAGCTGCTGCGGGCCTTCGCCCGCGCCGCCGCCGCGGAGGGCGTCGGCGCCCGCACCGCGCGGACCGCACGCACCACCACCCCGACCCCCCGGCACGGCGCCGTGGACCTGCACCCGACGGAGGCGTGACTGACATGGTGTCACCGGACACGGCGACCACGGAGAACGCGGCGAGCGGGACCGCCCCGGCCGGCAGCGCCACGGGAGGCGGCCCGGCCGACCCGGCGCGCGCGGCCGCCGCGGCCGACGCCGCCTACGCGAAGATCGCCGGGACCCGGCCGCGCATCCGGCGCGACGTCCTCTACACGCAGACGCCCACCGGGGTGCACTTCCACAACGCCCGCGGCGGCTTCAGCGTCGTCATGCCGTCCGCCTACCGCTTCGCCTCGCTGATCGTGCCCCACCTCACCGGCGACACGACCGTCGAGGGCCTGTGCCAGGGGCTCGGCACCAAACAGCGCGACATGGTGACCCGGCTCGTCAGCACGCTCTACGCGCGTGGCTTCGCCCGCGACGCGGTGCCGCCCGCCGAGGGCGCACCGGTCCCGGAGGCCGACGTGGCACGCCGGTTCGCCCCGCAGATCGACTACGTCGACCATTACACCGACGGTGCCGCCGAGCGCTTCCTGCGGTTCCGCACCAGCCGGGTCGCCGTCCTCGGCGACGACGAGGTGGCGCGCTGGGCCGCGCTCTCCCTGATCCGCAACGGCTGCGCGGCCGTCGCCGTCACCGCGGGCGTCGACACCCCCGGCCACCGCTTCTCCGAGGTACGCGACGAGGCAGCCGAACTCGCCGCCGACGGCTGTCCGGTGGAGCTGCGGGTCCTCGAACCCGGCACCGGCCCGGGTGGTTTCGGCTGGGACGACCTCGATGGCTACGACGTCGTGCTGGTCACCGGAGAGCAGGCGGCCCGGCAGAGTGCCGCGCTGTCCGCGGCCGTCCCGGCCGGCCGGATGCTGGTGCCCGCCTGGGAGTTCGGCGGTGCGATGGTCGTCGGGCCGCTGACGGCCGAGGACTCGCCGGGCTGCTGGAGGTGCGCCGCCCTGCGGCTGTCCGCCAACGGCGACCCCGCACACGCCGCCGACCTGTGGAGCGCGCTGGCCCCCGGCGCCCCGCGCCCCGCGCCCGGCACCGCGCGCGGCCCGGTCGCCGCGATGATCGGCAACCTGCTCGGCTACGAGGTCTTCCGGCTCACCACGGGTGCGCTGCCCGCCGAGACCCGCGGTCAGGTCGTCGTCCAGGACCTGGACTCCCTCGACACGGTCGCCGAACGCCTGCTGCCGCACCCGGCGTGCCCCGACTGCGCGGCCCCGCCCGCCCCGGCCGCCGCAGCGTTCCGGCTCGACGCGCTCGACGCGCTCGACGCCGCTGAGGACCGCGCGGACCGGACCGAGGGCGAACCCGCCGAGGAGGACGCCGCCAAGGCGGCACTCGCCGAGATCACCGACCGGGCCGTCCTGGTGCAGCAGGCCGCGGGCGTCTTCCGGTCGTTCGACGACGAGGTGTGGGCGCAGACCCCGCTGAAGGTCAGCACGGTGGTGCTCAGTACCGGGCACGGCGCCGCCCGCCCGGTCACCGCTTTCGACGTCCACCATGTCGCGGGGGCCCGGCTGCGGGCGCTGTGCCGCGCCGCCGAGGTCTACGCCGAGCACGTCGTGCCGCTGCCCGAGGTGCTGACCGGAGCCGCGCTGGACGCGGCCCGCGCCAAGTGGGCGACCGCCGCGGCGGACCGGCTGGCCGTCGACTCGGGGCTCGGCGTCCAGGACGTCGCCGCGTGGTGCGCGACCGCCTCGCTGCTCGGCGGCGAGACCGTCCTCGTGCCCGCCGCCGCGCTGCGCCCGTTCGGACCGTACAACCGCGACCGGGTCGTCGAGCCGACGTCCGCCGGCACCGGGGCGGGCCGCACGCCCGAAGAGGCCACCGCCCGCGCCGTGCTGACCGCCCTCGCCCACGACACGCTGCGGGAGGCCCTGCACGGTCGCGTGCCGGTCGCCTCCGTCGACCCGGCGGCCCTGGAGGACGCCGGTGACCCCGAACTCACCTTCCTCGTACGGTCGGCGGCCACGCTCGCGGTGCCCGTCGAGATCCTCGACCTGGGCGCGCCCGGCGCCCGGGCGGTGCCGGTGGTGCTGGCCCGGTCCGGCGGGCGCTGGGCGGTCGGCAGCGCCCTGCGGTGGCGGGAGGCGGCGCTGGAGGCGCTGCGCGACCTGCTGGGCGCGGTGCAACTCGCCGCGGAGCCGCAGGCACCCGAAGTCCCGGACACCGGAGACCCGTTGCTCGCCGAGCTGGCACCGGCCTCGCTCGGCGTGACCGGGAGCGCCGCGCCCGCGGTGGACGCCGGCACCACCTGGGCCGGCGTCGCGGAGTCCCTGCGGGCGTCCGGGCGGGACCTGCTCGCCGCGCCGGTCCACGCCCCCGACCTCGGTGCCGGCCTGCTGCACGCCACCCGCGTCCTGCTGACCCGCGGCGGAGCCGTCGATGCCCGCTGACCTCAAGTCCCGCCCGCCGGTGCCCGGCCGGGCGGCGGCGGACGGAGCGCCGGGTCCCGCGGCGTCCGGCGGCGCCGGCGAGGCGGAGGCCGCCCTCGGCGCGCTGGCCGCCGCCCTGCGCGGCACCGCGGCCGGCGCGCAGGGCCCGGCGGTCGCCGGGCTCGGCCTGCGCGACGAACTGGCCGTCTCCGCTGCCGAGCCGGCCGAGGACGGCGAAGGGAACGCGTCCGCGCCGGTCGGCGTGCACGTGTACGGCCACCACGCCCTGGTCGGACCGTTCGAGCCGGACGGCACGCCCGGCTGCCGCCGCTGCCTCGTCCGCCGCTGGCAGGCGGTGCGCACCCGCGGTCTGCGCGAGGCGCTCGAACTCGGCGGCGGCGGCCGGACGGCGGGACGCCCGCCCTGGGCCGTGCCGTTCGTCACCGACGCGCTGACCGCCCTCGTCGCCGCGCGCCGCACCACCCGCAACCCGAGCCAAGGCAGCGACGCGGGCGGCGCCGGAGCGGGGCCCGGGCACCCGACGCCGGGCGGCGCCGGAACGGGTCACGGACGCCGACCGGCGGGCGGCGCGGCGGTGTTCCCGTACGCGTACCTCGTGGACCTGGAGACGTTGGCCGTCACGCCGTTCACCGTCGTCCCCGACGCCGAATGCCCGCGGTGCGGCGACGTGGTGGCCGACAGCGCGGAGACCGCCCGGGTGGAGCCGCCGAGTTCGCCCAAGCGCGCACCGGACGAGTTCCGGGTGCGGCCCGCCGACGCGTACGACGTGCCGCTCGCGGCCTACGTCAACCCGGCGGCCGGCATGCTCGGCCCGTCCGTCGTGCCCGACCTCGCGTCGGCGTCCACCTCCTCGGTCGTGGGCTCGTTCTTCCTGCGCTCCGGCGACTACCTGCGGGAATGCTTCTGGGGCGGCCACACCCCGCGCTACCGCTCCAGCGTGCGCGTCGGCCTGCTCGAAGGACTGGAGCGCAGCGCCGGAATGCGTCCCCGGGCCCGCCGCACCAGCGTCACCGCCTCGTACGACGAGCTGGGCGAGCAGGCCCTGGACCCGCGGACCTGCGGTCTGTACACCGAGGAGTTCCACCGCGCCGAACCCGGTGTCCGCCCGTTCGACCCGGCGCGGCCCATCCCCTGGGTCTGGGGCTTCAGCCTGCGCGACCGGCGGCCGGTGCTGGTGCCCGAGATCATCGCCTACTACCACGCGCCCGGCGGGCTGGAGAACCGCTTCGTGCAGGAGAGCTCCAACGGCTGTGCCTCCGGCGGGAGTCTGGCCGAGGCCGTGTACTTCGGCCTGATGGAGGTCATCGAACGCGACGCGTTCCTGCTCGCCTGGTACGCCCGCGCGCCGCTCACCGAGATCGACGCGACCACCAGCCGCAGCCCCGAGACCCGCGCGATGATCGACCGGCTGGCGATGTACGGGTACCGCGCCCGGTTCTTCGACACGCGGATCAGCTTCCCGGTACCCGTCGTCACCGCCGTCGCGGAGCGCGTCGACGGCGGCCTCGGCCGGCTGTGCTTCGGCGCGGGCGCCGGGCTCGACCCCGAGGCCGCGCTCGCCGCGGGACTCTGCGAGATCGCCACCGACGCGGTGAACCTGCGCCGCCGCACGGTGCGCGAGGAGCGGCGACTGCGGGCGATGGCCGCCGACTTCGGCCGGGTGCACGTCCTGCACGACCATCCCCTGCTCTACGGGCTGCCGGAGATGGCCCGCCACGCCGACTTCCTGCTGCGCGGCGGCCCGCGCGCCCTGACCACCGTGGCCGGTCTGGCCCGCGACACCCTCACCCCCGGCACCGACCTCCGCGACGACGTCGAACAGGTCGTCGGGCAGCTCGCCCGGGCCGGGTTCGACGCCATCGCCGTCGACCAGACCATGCCCGAACAGCGACGGCTCGGTTTCCACACCGCCGGCGTGATCGTGCCCGGACTGCTGCCCATCGACTTCGGGTGGAGCCGCCAGCGTGCCCTGCACATGCCGAGGACCCGCACCGCGCTCCACCAGGCCGGCCTGGCCGACCACGAGTTGCGCTCCGACGAGCTCAACTCCGCCCCCCACCCGTTCCCTTGACGCCGACCGACACGGCCGGCGCCGACACCGGATCCGCCACCGCCGAGACCGGCTCCGCCGCCGACGCGGCCGCCACCACCGCACCAGACCAGAGAGGACCGACCGTGGGATACGCCCAGGAGTACGCGACCGCCATCGTCCGGCGGGGCCGCTATCCCATGGAGCCCGCCGACTGGGTGCCGGACTGGGCGGACCGGCCGCGCAAGGGGAAGTACTTCCCGGACGCGCCGCTCTTCCCGCTGCCGTCCGGTCCGACGCCGACTGCCGGAGCCACTGGGGCCACCGTCGAGCGGGGACTCCACGGGCCGCGCGGCACGGGCGCGTTCACGCTTCCGCTGCTCGCCGGGATGCTCCAGGACTCCTACGGCCTGACCGGCCGTAGGCTCGCCGTGCAGGCCAACTCCGACCTGGGCACGCTGCCGATGTACACGCAGGCCAACTGGTCGCGCGGCAGCGCGTCGGGCGGCGGCCTCTACCCCGTAGGCGTCCACTGGATCGCCGGGCCCGGGGGCCCGCTCACGCCCGGCGTCCACTACTACGACACGCAGCAGCACGCCGTGCGACGGCTGCTGACCGGCGACGTCACGCCGCAGGTGCGCGCCGCCGTCGGCGAACCCGCCGCCGGGCACCGGCAGTTCCTCGTCCTCGGCGTGCGGTTCTGGCAGAACGCCTTCAAGTACAACAGCTTCAGCTACCACGTCGTGACCATGGACACCGGCGCCCTGCTGGAGACCTGGCGGATCTGGGCCCGCGCCCACGGCCTGCACATCGGGCCCGCGCTGTGGTTCGACGAGCCCGCGCTCGGCGGGCTCCTCGGCCTGGACGCGGACGAGGAGGGGGTGTTCGCGGTCGTGCCGCTGCGCTGGGCCGGCGACCCGGACCCCCTCCCGCAGGGCACCGAGGCCGGGCCGGACACCACCGCCCCGGGCGGCTCGCCGGCCGGCGCGGTGGACGGCCCGCCTTCCGGGCCGGTACGGGTGGCACACGCCGACCGGGAGCGGTCCCGCTCGGTCACCGCGTTCGAGACCGTCAAGGCCATGCACGACGCCACGCTGGCGGGCGCGGCGTCCCGGCCCGCTCCCGGCGCCCTCGACCCCGCGCTCGCGCTGCCGGTCGAACCCGGCGGGGAGCGCACCGCGCTGCCCGCGCCCGACGCGCTGGACCTCGGGGTACGGACCGCCCTGCGCAGCAGGCGCAGTAGTTTCGGCCGCTTCCAGGCCGTCACCCCGATGCCGGCGCGCCACCTGTCGACCGTGCTCGCCGCGGCGCACGCGGCCGGACGCCTCGACAGCGACACCGAGCCGGCCGGGGACCGCCCGCTGACCCGGCTGTACGTGTTCGTCAACCACGTCGCCGGCATCGACCAGGGCAGCTACGTGTACGACGCCGCCGACGGATCGCTGCGGCTGCTGCGCGCGGGCGCGCCCGGGGAGTTCCTGCAGCGCAACTACTTCCTCGCGAACTACAACCTGGAGCAGGCGGCCGCGGTCATGGTGCCCGCGGCCCGCACCCGCAGCGTCCTGGACGCCGTGGGCGACCGCGGGTACCGGCTGGTGAACGCGGTGGTCGGCGGCGTCTCCCAGGCCGTCTACACCGCGGCGGCCGCGGCCGGCCTGTCCTGCGGCGTGGCCCTCGGCTTCGACGCCATCTCGTACACCGAGGAGCTGGGGCTCGACGCGACCGGCGAGATCCCGCTGCTGACCATGATGATCGGCCACGAGCGCCCGCGCCCGGCCGACTTCCGCTCCGAGATCGCCTGACGGCGGGGACGGCCATGACGAGCCATACGGACACCACGGACACCACGGGTACCACGAACACCACGGTCGCCTCGGGAACGACGGGCACGACCGCCGGCATGGGCCCCCGGGGCGCGAACGACCCCGGCGACACCGGGTCCTGGGAGCTGCACCGGCGTTTCCTGCTGCGCGTGGCGGGCCTGCCCGTCGAGGCCGTGGCGGGGCTGCGGGACGAGCCGGCCCGCGACTGGGCCGTGCGCGTCCTTGACGCCGAGGCCGAACTCGCCTCGCTGGCAGTCGCGTTGGACGAGCCCCTCACCGCCCTGGTGACCGGCGTGGAGGACCCGCGCCGGCGCCGGGAGGTGCTGGCCGTCCGGCGCGACGTCTTCAACGGGCGTCTGCCGCGTGACCCGCAGGCGGTACGGACCGTGGCGGAGTACGCCGACGCGGCGAACGTCCCCGGCGGCGCCAGCGGGAACGACAGCGAGGCCGCCGGCGAAAACGCGCATACCACGGGGGAGTTGCTGCTGGGCTGGCTGAAGTGGCGCACCGCGCTGGCCGCGCTGGAGGACGAGGGCGGCCCGCTCCTCGCGGACGGCCTGGCCCGGACCCGGGCCGCGCTGCGCACCGCGGCGGGGGAGGAGCGTCTGCGGCACGGACTCGTGCTGGCCTCGCCCACCCTGGACGCCCAGCTCGACGCGTTCATCGCCGACCCGGCGCCCGTACCCGACAAGCGGGCCCGCAAGAAGGAACGCTCGCTCCTGGCGTACCTGTACCGCACGGCCTGCAAGACCAGCCCGTTCAGCACCTTCACCGGTGTGGCCGACGGCCGCTTCACCGACGACGCCGGCCCGGAGTGCGGCGCCGGCGGCCCGTGGACCAGCCACCCCCGGCTGAACGTCGTGGTGCTCGCGCGCCTCGCCGAGCTGATCGCCGCCGACCCCGAGCGGCGCGCCGCCCTGCCCGTCGCCGTGTCGGCGGGCTGGGAGCTGGACGAGGACCGGGTGCGGTACGTGCGCCGGTCGGTGACCGCGGGCGACGACAACGCCGCCGTGAGCTTCGACGCCGCTCACGACCGGCTGTTCTTCCTGCGGCGCCACGGCATCCTGGAGCGGATGCTGGGCCTCTTCGCGGGCGGCGCGTCCCTGCGCTACGGCGAGTTGCGGGAGTGGCTCGCGGCCGAGACCGGCGCGCCGCCCGAGGAGGCCGCCCGCTACCCCGCGACCCTGCTGGACCTCGGCATCCTGCGGATGACCGGCCTGGAGACCGACGTCCACGCCCCCGACCCGCTGCGCGCCTTCCAGGACGCGCTGCGCGCGCTCGACCGGGACTGGGCGGACGCGACCGCGCTGCGCCTCGACGCCGCGGCCGCGTGCGTGCGCGACTACCCGGCGGCCGGCGCCGCCGAGCGGCGGGCCCTGCTGCGCCGCCTGCGCGCGGAACTCCTGACCGTGCAGGTGGAGTTGGGCGCCGAGGACCCGTCGCTGCCGCAGACGCTGCTGTACGAGGACGTCAGTGCCCAGCCGGTCACCGCGGACCTGGACCGCTGGACGGACCTGGCCGCGGCGCCGCTGCGGGCACTCGACCGGATGCTGCCCGCCTTCGACGTGGCGCTGCCGCAGCGGCTGGTGCTGAAGGGCTTCTTCCTCGCCCGCTACGGGCGGGGCGGCCGCTGCGACGACCTGCTGCGGCTCGTGCACGACTTCCACGAGGACGTCTTCACCCAGTACCTCCAGTTCACCTCCCTCAAGTCGCCCTACCTGGAGGACGGTTCGCACGCGCCCGAGGAGAACTGGCTGGGCATGCCCGAGGTGACGGCACTGGACCGGGCCCGGGCCGCGTTCACCGGCCGGATGCGCGGCCTGTGGGCCGCCCACCCCGAGGGGGCCGCGGAACTCGCCCTCGACGAGGAGACGGTCACGGCGGTCGCCGCCGAACTGGCACCGCTCGGCTCCCCGTTCGCCCCGCACAGCCACTTCGTGCAGCTCGCCGACCGCGTCGGCGATCCCCTGGTGGTCCTCAACAACTCCTACGGCGGTCTGAGCTTCCCCTTCACCCGCTTCACCCACTGCTTCGACGGCCCCGCCCGGCCCGCCGCCCCCACCGCCGAGACCCTCGCCGCCGGCCCGGCGGACGCGACGGAGGGCGACGCGACGGAGGGCGACCCCGGCGCCACGGCCATGACCGACGGGCTGCGGGAGGCGCTGCGCGCCTGGCAGCCGCCCGGTGCCGTCTTCGCCGAGGTCACCGCGGGCTCCGCGACCACCAACCTCAACCTGCACGGCCGGCTCACGGACCACGAGATCGTCTGCCCCGGCGAGAGCAGCACCGCGCCGCCCGAGGCCCGCCTCGACCTGGACGACCTCTACGCCGAGCACGACGAGGCCGCCGACCGGCTGGTGCTGCGCTCGCGGCGGCTGGGCCGCGAGGTCGTGCCCCTCTACCTCGGCTACCTGGTGCCGATGGTGCTGCCCGAAGTGCCGCGCACCCTGCTGCTGTTCTCGCCCACGTCCCGCTCCCGGCCCGACGCGTGGCGCGGCGTACCGGAGGCGCCCGCCGTCGACGGCGTCACGACCCGCCCGCGGGTGCGCTACCGCAGCCTGGTGCTGCACCGCCGCCGCTGGACCGCCGCGCCCGGCGCGCTGCCGGTCCGCGAGCCGGGCACGGGGGAGGCCGCCTCGTTCCTGGCGTGGCAGCGCTGGCGGCGCCGGCACGGCCTGCCCGAGCGGGTGTTCGCGACCGTGCGCGCCGCGGAGAGCGGCGACGGCGCGGCGGCGGCGTTCGGCGGCGGCGTCAAACCGCAGTACGTCGACTTCGCCAGCCCGCTGTCGCTGCTGGCCCTCGAAGGGCTGCTGGCCGCCGGCCCCGCCCGCACCGTGTTCGAGGAGATGCTGCCCGGGCAGGACGCGCTGCACGTCCGCTCGCCGCGCGGCCGCCACGTCGCGGAACTGGCCCTGGAGATCGTCCCCACGGCGCCCCGGGAACCGGCCGACCAGGCCGCCGCCGGGCCCGAACGCCACGGAAGGCAGGACCCCCGCGCATGACCACCCCCAGGCCGACCGCCGACCCCCGCGGCGACTGGCAGGCGTACCACGTCTTCTACGCCGCCAGCACCCGCCCGTTCCTCCTCCAGTGCGCCCGCCCGCTGGTCGCCGAACTCAGCCGGGACGGCCTGCTCGCCGGCTACTTCTTCATCAACTACTGGCTGGAGGGGCCGCACATCAGGCTGCGGCTGCGCCCGTCCTCGCCGCGGGCCGCGGACGAGGTCACCGAGCGGGCCACCGCCGCCATCGCGGAGTTCCTGCGCCGCAGGCCCGCACTGTACGAGGTGAAGGACGGGTTCCTCGCCGAGCTGTACAACACGCTGTTCGAGCTGGAGTACCCGGGCGGGGAGCGCGACCGGTACACCGATGCCGCCGGGCGGATGCGGCTGCGGTCCAACAACTCCTTCAGCCCCGAACCCTACGAGCCCGAGTACGGCAAGTACGGCGGCCCGGCGGGCGTGGAGCTCGCCGAGTGGCACTTCCAGCGCTCCAGCGACCTCGTCATCGACGCGGCCGCCACGATGAACCTGCACCTGCGGACCGTACTGCTGGGCGTGTCGGCGCAGTTGATGATGACGATGGGCGGCTCCCTGCTGCCCGACGAGGACGTCCTGCTCGAGTTCCTCGACCGCTACCACGCGTTCTGGAACTCGGCGTTCTCCGGCACCAACTTCACCGCGCAGGACGGCTACGACCGGGCGTACCGGAGCATGGACGCCACGCTCACCCGCCGCTTCCGGGAGATCCGCCGGGCCGTCACCGCCGAGGTGCCCGGGCAACTCCCGGGCTTCCTGCAGGGCTGGGCCGAGCACTGCCTCGAACTGCGCGGCCGCGTCGAGACGCTGGCCCGCGGCGGCGACCTGGTCTTCCGCTCCTGGGACGGCACCCGCGACCTGCACGTCACCGACCCCGGCCAGGCGCTGCCGATGCTCGCCTCGCCCTATATGCACATGACCAACAACCGCCTGTCCGTGAGCGTCCGCGACGAGGCGTACCTGTCGTACGTCCTCGGCCGGGCGCTGCGCGAGGCCGACGCCGAGCCGCAGCCCTCGGCGGCGCCGTGACCACCGCCGACCTGCTCCAGATGCGGCCCGCGGTCCGTACCGACATCCTCGTCGGGCCGGCCCTCATGCGCGGGCCCGTGCCGGTGCACCTGGTCAAGGACCCGGTCAGCGGCGCCCGGATGGAGGTCGGGGCCAAGGAGCACTTCGTGATCGTGCGCCTCGACGGCACCCGTACCCTCGACGAGATCGGCGCCGCCTACGCGGCGCACTTCGGGACGCGGCTCGGCCCCGCGCAGTGGCAGCACCTGCTGCGGCTGCTGTCCGTACGGCAGTTGCTCGGCGGCGCCGTCCCGTCCAGGGCCGCCGCCACGTCCGGAGCGTCCGGAGCGGCAGGTCCGGCGCCCGCGGGCCCCGAACGGCGGCGGGGGTCACTGCTGTCCGGCCGGACGAAGATGGTCGCCGACGCGCCCGCGCTGATGGACCGGCTGCACACCGCGACCGCCTTCGGCCGTCGCCGCGCGGTCCTGCTGCCGCTGCTCGCGCTGTGCGCCGCGCTCCTGGTGTGGGAGGGCTTCGCGTACCGCGAACTCGCGCACGCCACACACCGGTTGTTCGACCAGCCGGTGACGCTCTGCGCGGTCGGCGTGGTGCTGTGGTTCAGTCTCGCCGCACACGAGCTGGCGCACGGACTGGTCGCCCGGGCCTACGGACTGCGGGTCAGGGAGATCGGGCTGCGCCGCCACACCGGCTTCATGACCTACCTGTACTGCGAGGTCGAGGACGTGCAGTTCCTGCCCGGCCGCGGCCGGCAGATCGCCGTCGCCGCGGCGGGCGCGGTGACCAACCTGGTGTTCCTGCTGCCGTTCTGGCCGGTCTGGCTGCTGCTGCCCGACCGTGCGCAGGCCGTGCCGTTCTTCGGCGGCCTGCTGCTGCTCGGCACCGCCATGGCACTGCTCAACCTCCTGCCGCTGCCGCCGCTCGACGGCTACAAGGCCCTCGGCTACGCGCTCGGCACCCTGCGACTCGCCACCGAGAGCCGGGTGTTCGCGGTGAAGGCCCGCAGCCGCGCCGGACGGGCCGCCTACCCGCCGAAGCTGCGGGCGGTCTACGGCGGTTACGCCGTCGTGTGCGTCCTGCTGGCCGCCGCCGTGCTGGCCGGTCTGGGCCTGGCCTGCCGCGCGACGCTGCCCTCCTCCTGGTCGGCCGCCGCCCCCTGGCTGCCGGCCGCCGCCGTCGCCGTCGCGCTGACCCTGCGCGTGCTCGGCACCCGCGCCGCCGCCCGCCGCGCGGCCCGCACCCCCGCGACCGCGAGCCCCCCGAGCGCCGCGGCCGCCGCCCCCACCGGAACCGGCCCGTCGGCCGGCGCCGCGCCGGCCGCACCCTCCCCGGCGGCAGCCGGACCCCGTACTGGAACCGACTCCGCGCCGGAGGCGCCGATGGACCCGCGACACGCCACGGACCGCCTGGACCCCGAGGACCGGACTGATCCCGTGGACCGGCCGGACCCCAAGAACCGGACGGATCCCATGGACCGGCCGGACCCCACGGACCGGCCGGACCGGACCGAGCCGACGCGGCCGATGGACGAGGACGGCACGCGGCCTACGCGTTGGGCCGTCGAACTCTCCGGCGTCAGCAAGACGTACGGCGACGTACGGGCCCTCGACGGGGTGTCGCTGAGCGTGCGGCAGGGGGAGTTCTTCGGCATCCTCGGCCCCAACGGCGCGGGCAAGACCACCCTGGTGGAGATCGTCGAGGGCATGCGGCGGGCCGACGCCGGCACCGTCACCGTGCTCGGCGAGAGCCCCTGGCCGCGCAACACCGGCCTGCTGCGGCGGATCGGCGTGCAGACGCAGTCCTCGGCGTTCTTCACCCGGCTCACCGCCTGGGAGCACCTGGAGACCGTCGCCGCGCTGCACGGCATCGGCAAGGACGCGGCACGCCGGGCGCTGGACATGGTGGGCCTCGCCGACAAGGCCCGCAGCCGGGTGGACGACCTGTCCGGCGGCCAGCGGCAGCGCCTCGCCCTGGCCACCGCCCTCGTCCACGAGCCCGACCTGATCTTCCTCGACGAGCCGACCGCCGCCCTCGACCCGGAGGCCCGCCGCTCGCTGTGGGACGTGCTGCGGGCGCTGCGCGGGCAGGGCCGCACCATCGTCTACACCACCCACTACCTCGACGAGGCCGAGGCGCTGTGCGACCGGGTCGCGATCATCGCCGGGGGCAAGGTCGTGGCGCTCGACACGCCGACCGCACTGATCCGCGCGCTCGCCGCGCCGGCCCGGCTGCTGGTGCCCGCCGACCGCATCACCCCCGAGCAGGCCCGCGCCATCGACGGCGTCGAACGCGTCCTGGTCGAGGGCGGCGAGCTGGTCATCGAGACCCACGCCGCCAACCGCGTCCTCGTCGCCGTCGGCGAATACGTCGACATGGACGCCGTCCAGACCCGCACCGCGACCCTCGAGGACGCCTACCTGCGGCTGACCGGATCGGAGCACGCCCGATGAGCACCGCCTACGCCGCGCTGACCAGGGCCGCCACCCTGGCGTCCGTGCGCGACAAGACCACGGTCTTCTTCACGTTCGCCTTCCCGCTGGTGTTCCTGCTGGTGTTCGGGCTCCTCTTCCGCGGCCAGAACGTCAACGGCGGCCTGCCGTACATCAACTACGTGGCGCCCGGGGTGCTGGCGTGGGGCGTCGGCAACGCCGCGCTGTTCGGGCCCGCGTTCGCGCTGATGCACTGGCGGCGCGACGACATCCTGCGGCTGGTGTGGCGCACCCCGACGCCCCTGTTCACGGTGCTCGGCTCGCGGTTCGTCGTCGCGGTCTGCGTGGGTCTCGCCCAGGCCGTGCTGTTCACCGCGGTCGCGCTGCTGCCGGTGTTCGGGCTGCACCTGTCTGGCGAATGGCCGTACGCGCTGCCGCTGCTGGTGCTCGGCGTCGCCGCGTTCCTCTCCATCGGCCTGGTGGTCGGCAGCCTGGCCGACACCCCTGAGGCGGTCGCCGCGATCGCCAACTGCGTGATGGTGCCGATGGCGTTCCTGTCCGGCGCGTTCTACCCGGCGGACCTGCTGCCGGGCTGGATCCAGGACGCCTCCTGGGTGCTGCCGCTGCGCTACCTCGACCACGGCCTGACCAACGTCCTCGCCGGGCGCGGCGATCCGGGTCCGCTGGCCCTGGACTGCCTGGGCCTCGCCGCGTTCACCGCCCTGTTCGGCCTCATCGCCGCCCGCACCTTCCGCTGGAGCAACCGGACATGACCCTCGACACCGCCGAACGCGCCACGGGCGCGGGCCGATCGCAGGACGCCCCCGGCGCGGAGGCGTCCCCGGACCCGGCGGGGGACTCCCCGCTGGAGCGCGCCGGGCGCCACCTGGAACGCGTCCTCGCCGGCCCGGCCGCCGCGGCCGGACTGCCCGCCCCGGCCGTCGCCGTCCTGGGCGCCCGCGACGTGCTCCGTCCCGAACCTCCCGAGCGCGCCCGGCACCGGGCCGCGGCCACCGTCCACCTGACGGCCGAGTCCGTCCTCATCGGGCCCTGGGGCGACCCCGGCGCACCGGGTGCGCCCGGCACCGCGTGCGGCGGATGCCTCGGCGTCCGCTGGCAGCGGCTGCGCACCCGCACCGAACGCGAGGCGCTGGAGACCGGCCGCCCGCCGACCCCCGCCGGCACCTGGCCCGTGCTGCCCGCCCACGCTGTCGACGCCGTGGCGGCGCTGTACGCGTGGGCGATGCGACGCGGCGGCACCCCGGCGGCCGACGGCCATGCCCGCGTCACCCGCTACGACCTGGAGAGCGGCCTGGTGCACACCGTGCCGCTGCTGCCCGAGCCGCTGTGCGGCAACCATGACGGGTCGGACGGCTCGGACGGGGCGGACGGGTCGCACGGGCCCGACGTGCCCGGCGCGCTCACCGGCGAGACGCCGTTCACGCTGTCCCCCCGCCCCAAGACGGCGCCGGACCGCTACCGGCTGCGGGCGCCCTCGGACTACGCGCTGCCCACGGCCGCCCTCGCCAATCCGGTGTGCGGGGTGCTCGGCGCCGGCACCTGGAACGACGTCACCTCGCCGACCACCGCGCCCGTCGCCGGCACCGTCTTCATGCGCGGCTACGCCGGACTGACCGACGTGACCTGGAGCGGGCAGGCCAACTCGTTCGCCGCCAGCCGCGAACTCGCCTTCCTGGAAGGCCTGGAGCGGTACGCCGGCACCCACCGCCGGCACCTCGGCGGCATCGTCACCGCCTCCTACGACGACCTCGGCGACCGCGCCCTCGACCCGCGCACCTGCGGCCTGTACGCGCCCGAGACGTATCGCGACGACCCGATGATCGCGCCGTTCGACCCCGCGCGCCCGATTCCCTGGGTCCGCGGGCACTCGCTGCGCGACGGCCGCCCCGTGCTCGTCCCCGCCCGGCTGGTCTACTACAGCGCCGGCACCGACGCCGACCACTTCGTCTTCGAGTGCTCCAACGGCTGCGCCACCGGCAGCTGCCTGGAGGAGGCCGTCCTCTTCGGCCTGCTCGAACTCGTCGAGCGCGACGCCTTCCTGCTCGCCTGGTACGGCGACGCCCCGCTCGACGAGATCGACCTGGCCTCCTGCGGCAGCCCCGTCATCCGCGCGATGACCGACCGCGCCGCACTGTGCGGCTACGACGTGCACGTCTACGACAACCGCATCGACCTGCCGGTGCCGGTCGCCACGGGCCTGGCGGTGCGCCGCGACGGTGGGCCCGGCACGCTGGCGTTCGCGGCCGGCGCCGCCCTGGACCCGGAGACGGCCGTGGAGTCGGCGGTGTCGGAGATCCTGACCTATCTGCCGCACCTGCCCCGCCAGGTCGCCGAACGTCCCGCCGAACTCGCCGCCATGGCGCAGGATTTCAGCCTGGTGCGCCGACTCCCCGACCACGCGGCCCTGTTCGGGCTGCCGGAGATGGCCGCCCACGTCCGCGGCTACCTGGAGCCGCCCGCCGTGCGCACTCTCGCCGACGCCTACGCCTCCTGGGAACGGGACCGGCCACGCGGCACCGACCTGCGCGAGGACGTGCGGTGGCTCACCGGAGAGCTGGCGGACGCCGGCTTCGACGTCATCGTCGTCGACCAGACCGCCCCCGAGCAGCGGGCGGCCGGCCTGCACACGGTGTGCACCATCGTGCCGGGGCTGCTGCCGATCGACTTCGGCTGGGCCCGCCAACGCGCCCTGACCATGCCCCGGTTGCTGACCGCCCAGCGGCGCGGCGGTCTGCGCGACCGCGACCTGCGCGAGGAGGACCTGCGCCGGGTCCCGCACCCGTTCCCGTGACCGTCCCCGCGGCCCGCCCCGGGGCTCTCCCCGGTGCGGCCGCGCAGGGACCGTGCCCGCGGCGGCCTTCTCGCCGCCGCGGGCACGGTGCCCGGCGCGCGCACGGCGAAGGGCCCGTGGCCTCGCGAGGGCGAGGCCACGGGCCCGGACGGCCGATCCTGGGATCAGGCGGTGCAGCTGGTGGTGCTGGTGGTGCTGGAGCAGGTGCTCGTGCTGGAGCAGCTGGTCGACGAGCCGAGCATGACCTCGCTCGCGTCGGAGTAGTCGGTGATCTCGAAGGTCTCGGACTCCAGCTCCAGGATCTCCTGGGCGAGGGAGGCGAGCGGCGCGGTGGTCTTGATGTCGGCCATGGTGACCCCTTTCCGGCAGGGAACGCGGCCCGGTCCGGGCTGCGCACCCTTTTCTACGCGCGTCCACTGGCACATCCGCTGTCATCCCGCTGTCACGTCCGCACCGTTCCGCTCGCACTCCCCGGCCGGCCCTCCGGCCCCCACGCCGCGCACCGTTCCCCCTTCCGCCACCGCACCGCGCACCGTCGCCCCTTCCGCCACCGCACCGCGCACCGTCGCCCCTTCCGCCACCGCACCGCGCACCGTCGCCCCTTCCGCCACCGCATCGCGCGCCGTCCCCCGTACCGCAGCCCCGCTCCGAACCGACCGCACCGGAGGGCCCGTTGACCGCCGAACCCGGCACCACCACCCCGTCGTCGGCCGAACTCCCCGGCCTGGCCGACGTCCTCGGTCCGGCCGCCGAGCTCTACCTCGACGTCCACCGCCACCCCGAGCTGTCCGGCGTCGAGGCGCGCACCGCCGGCCGGTTCGCGGAGCGGCTGGCGTCCGACGGTTACGAGGTGACCCGCGGGGTCGGCGGGCACGGCGTCGTCGGCGTGCTGCGCAACGGCCCGGGGCCCGTCGTGCTGCTGCGCGCCGAACTCGACGCGCTGCCCGTCCGGGAGGACACCGGTCTGCCGTACGCCAGCGCCGTCACCGCGCCGCGGCCGGTGATGCACGCCTGCGGCCACGACATGCACCTGGCCTGCCTGTCCGGCGCCGCCGCGCTGCTGTCCCGCACCGCCTCGGGCTGGAGCGGCACGCTGGTCGTGGTCGGCCAGCCCGCCGAGGAGACGCTGACCGGCGCGGCCGCCATGCTCGCCGACGGCCTGTACCGGCGCTTTCCGGCGCCCGGCGTGGTGCTGGCCCAGCACACCGTGCCGCTCCCGGCCGGGATGGTCGCCCATGGCGACGGCCCCGTGCTCGCGGCCGGCGCCACCGTCGAGGTGGTGCTGCACGGCCGCGGCGGACACGCCGGCGCCCCGCAGCTGGCCGTCGACCCCGTGGTCGCCGCGGCCGCGCTGGTGCTGCGGCTGCAGACCGTGGTGTCGCGGGAGACCGGCCCCGGCGAGCCGCTGGTGCTCACCGTCGGCAGGCTGCACGCCGGCGGCGCCGGCAACGTCATCCCGGACCGGGCCGAACTGGAGGTGACGCTGCGGGCGTTCGCCCCGGAGACGCTGGACCGTGCGCTCGCCGCGGTGCACCGCATCGTGCACGCCGAGGCGGCCGCGTCCGGCTCCGGACGCGCACCCGGGATCCGGGTGGTCAACCGCTCGGGCACGACCGTCAACGACCCCGAGGCGGCGACGGCCGTGCGCCGCGCCCACGAGGACGCGTTCGGCGCCGGCCGCGTCGCCCGCTGGCAGCCGTCCACCGCGACCGAGGACTTCCCGCTGCTCGGACCGGCCGGCCGCGACCTGCACGGCGTCGCCGGGATCAGGACCTGCTACTGGATGCTCGGCGCGGTGGGACCCGAGCAGTGGGCGGCGGCCGGTGCCACCGCCGCCGAGCGTCTCGCGGCCGTGCCGGGCAACCACTCCCCGCGGTTCCGGCCGCACGTCGGGCTCACCCTGCGCACCGGCGTCCGGGCCCTGTCCGCGGCCGCTCTCACCCACCTTGCGGCTCCCGCCGGGTCGGTTAAGGTCGCCTCTCAGACGCCCTCCGCGGTGGAGGGCTGAGAGCGAGTCGCCGGCTGCCCCGCACGCAGCCCGGCCTGGGGGCCCTGGTGAGACTGAGGCTGGAATTCACGACCGAGCCGTTCGACCTGGAGGAGCCGCCGGAGCACGCCCTGGCCGCCCGCGAGGTCGTGGAGAGCGGCGCCCTCGAGGCGGTGGACGTCGGCCCGTTCGGCAACACCGCCGAGGGGTCGGTGGACGCCGTGGTCGACGCCGTCGCCGAGGTGCTGCGGCGCTCGCTCGCCGCGGGCGCCACCCGGGTGTCCCTCCAGGTCAACGCGCTGCCCGAGCGGGACGGCGAGGGGCTCGCATGACCGGTTCCCCCTCCGGGCCCGCCGCCGCGTCCGCCGCCGGTTCCGGCTCCGCGTCCGCCGCCGGGGGGCGCGGCGCCCGCGGCGGCCCCGCGGCCCCGGCCCGGCACCCGTTCACCGACGCGGTGCGGCCGCTCGCGGACGCGATCGGCGCCGAGCTGGTGGCGCCCGCCGAGGCCCGCGGCGACGACGTGGTGCTCGACTGGGAAGGGGAGCCCGTCGTGGCGGTACGCCTGCCCCACCTGGCCGACTCGCTCGACCACATCCTCGCCGACATGGAGCGCCGCCACGGCCCGCTCGCCCAGCTCGGCCGCAAAGAGAAGCAGAACGTGGTGCGCATCCTGGAGGAGCGCGGCGCGTTCTCCGTGCGGCACGGCGTGGAGACCGTCGCGTCCGCGCTCGGCGTCAGCCGCTTCACCGTCTACAACTACCTGAACAGGGAGAACGCCGCTCGCGACGAGCGGTGACCGGAGCCCGCGGCGGCGCCACGGCGGCCCCGCCGTGCCCCGGACGGCGGCGGGGGCCGCCTCCCCGTGCGACGTTCAGAGGATTCCCTCCGGCCACGTTTTTTCAACAAACTGTTGACGTTGCGCGGCGGCGGCTCCTACGTTGCCGGTGTGACTTCCAGCGCACCGCCGGGACTGTCCCGGCTCAACGCCGCCACCGCTCCCGAGGCCACCGCCCTCCTGCACGACGTGTGCGGCAGCGCGGCCTGGGGCGCGGCGGTGGCCGCGGGCCGGCCCTACGCCCGCCTCGACGACCTGCTCGCGGCGAGCGACACCGCCATGGCCGCCCTCACCGCCGACGACCTCGGCGAGGCCATGGCCGGACACCCCCCGATCGGCCGCCCCCAGCCCGGCGACCCCACCTCGGCCCGCGAACAGCGCGGCGTGGCGGACACCGAGCGCGAGGAACTGCTGCGGCTCAACCTCGCGTACCAGGACGCCCACGGGCACGTCTTCCTCATCTGCGCCACCGGGCGCACCGGCGCGCAGATGCTCGCCGCGCTCAAGGAGCGGATCGGCAACACCCCGGACACCGAGCGCGAGATCGTCCGCACCGAACTGGGAAAGATCAACCGGATCCGGCTCACCCGGCTCGCCGCGCCCGAGGAGGACCCCGCATGACCGCCGCGCCCCAGCCCGAGGACACCGCCCGCGCGGACGCCGCGCCCGCGCACCCGCCGCACACCGCGTCCGTGTCCACCCACATCCTCGACACCAGCCGCGGCCGGCCCGCGGCGGGCGTCGCGGTCACCCTGTCGGTCCGCGCCGGGGCCGGCACCCCCTGGGCGGCGCACGGCACGTCGGCCACCGACGCCGACGGCCGCTGCAAGGACCTGCCCGCCCCGCCGGAAGACACCACGCACGCCCGGCTGGACTTCGCCGTCGAGCCGTACCTCACCCACCAAGCCGAGGCCCAGCAGGACGCCCCCCGCCCAAGGGACGGCGGCACCGCGGTGTTCTTCCCCGAAGTGGCGGTCGTCTTCGCCGTCACGCCGGGCGAGCACTACCACGTGCCGCTGCTGCTCAACCCGTTCGGCTACTCCGTATACCGAGGGAGCTAGCACCGATGACCGCCGATCCCCGCCCTGCCCGCCCGACCCTTCTCGGCCAGAACCAGTACGGCAAAGCGGAGAACCGCGTGGTGCGGGTCGTCCGCGACGGCGCGACGCACCGCATCAAGGACCTCAACGTCTCCGTCGCCCTGTCCGGCGAGATGGACGCGGTCCACTACTCCGGTTCCAACGCCAACGTGCTGCCGACCGACACCACCAAGAACACCGTGTTCGCCTTCGCCAAGGAGCACGGCATCGCGTCCGCCGAGGCGTTCGGCATCCACCTCGCCCGGCACTTCGTCACCAGCCAGGAGCAGATCCACCGGGCCCGCATCCGGATAGAGGAGTACGCCTGGCAGCGCATCGGCACCACCGGGCACTCCTTCGCCCGCGGCGGCCAGGAGACCCCCACCACCGAAGTCGCCTACGACGGCGAGCGGTTCCAGGTCGTCTCCGGCCTCAAGGACCTGGTGGTGCTCAACTCCACCGACTCCGAGTTCTGGGGCTACGCCAAGGACCCGTACACCACGCTCAGGGAAACCCACGACCGGATCCTGGCCACCGAGGTCACCGCCCGCTGGCGGTTCTCCTGGACCGGGGACCCGGCCGGCGCCGAACCGCCCGCGTGGGAGGAGTCCTACGAGCAGGTCCGCGGCCACCTCCTGGACGCCTTCGCCGGCACCTACTCGCTGTCGCTCCAGCAGACCCTGTACGCGATGGGCTCGCGCGTCATCGAGAGCCACCCGGGCATCGACGAGGTGCGGCTGTCGCTGCCCAACAAGCACCACTTCCTCGTCGACCTGGAGCCGTTCGGCCTGAAGAACGAGAACGAGGTCTACCACGCCGCCGACCGCCCCTACGGCCTCATCGAGGGCACGGTGCTGCGCGACGGCGCCGACGCCCGGATCCCGGTGACGGACTGACCCGCGACGGACGAGGACGAGAGGCACACCGCACATGACCCAGCGCATCGTCATCGACAACGCCGCCATCGCGACGGTCGACGCCCACGACACCGAACACGCCACCGGACACGTGGTGGTGGCGGGCAACGTCATCGAGTCCGTGGGCGCCGGACCCGCACCCGCCGGCCTGACCGGCGTCGTCCGCAGGATCGACGGCACCGGCCACCTGGTCACCCCCGGCCTGGTCAACACCCACCACCACTTCTACCAGTGGATCACCCGCGGGCTCGCCCAGGACAGCAACCTGTTCGACTGGCTGGTGGAGCTGTACCCGACGTGGGCGCGGATCGACGAGCCGATGGTGTACGCGGCCGCGGCCGGCTCGCTCGCCGTCATGGCCCGCGGCGGCGTGACCACCGCGATGGACCACCACTACGTCTTCCCGCGCGGTGCCGGCGACCTGCTCGGCGCGGAGATCCGCGCCGCCGGACAGCTGGGCGTCCGCTTCACGGCGGCACGCGGCTCCATGGACCGCGGCGAGTCCCAGGGCGGACTCCCGCCGGACTTCGCGGTGGAGACCACCGAGGCGGCACTGCTGGCCACCGAACAGGCCGTCGACACCTACCACGACGCCTCGTTCGGCTCGATGCTGCAGATCGCCGCGGCGCCCTGCTCGCCGTTCTCGGTCTCCACCGAACTGATGCGGGAAGCCGCGCAGTTGGCCCGGCGCAAAGGTGTGCGGCTGCACACCCACGGCAGCGAGACGGTGGAGGAGGAGAAGTTCTGCCACGAGCTGTTCGGCATGGGCCCCACCGACTACTTCGAGTCCACCGGCTGGCTCGGCGACGACGTGTGGATGGCGCACTGCGTCCACATGAACGACTCCGACATCGCGGCCTTCGCGCGCACCGGCACCGGCGTCGCGCACTGCCCGTCGTCCAACGCCCGTCTGGCCGCGGGCATCGCGCGGGTACCGGCCATGCTGGGGGCCGGTGTGCCGGTCGGCCTCGGCGTCGACGGCACCGCCTCCAACGAGTCCGGCGAACTGCACACCGAACTGCGCAACGCCCTCCTCATCAACCGCCTCGGTGGCGGCGAGAAGGCCCTCACCGCCCGCCAGGCGCTGCGCCTGGGCACCTACGGAGGCGCCCAAGTCCTGGGCCGTGCGACGGAGATCGGCTCCCTGGAGGCCGGCAAGCTCGCCGACCTCGTGCTGTGGAAGCTCGACACCATCGCCCACGCCTCCATCGCCGACCCGGTGGCCGCCCTCGTCCTCGGCGCCGCGGCCCCCGTCACCCTGTCGCTGGTCAACGGCGAACCGGTGGTGGAGCAGGACCGGTTGACCCGCGTCGACGAGGACGACCTGGCCCGGCTCACCCGCGCGGAAGCGCGGCGGCTCGCGGAGATCGCCGGAATCGCCTGATCCGGCCCGCCGGTTCGGCGGCCACCAGCGACCCGCCGGTTCGGCGGCCACCAGCGACCCGCCACTTCGGCGGCCACCAGCGACCGGCCGGGGAGGGACGGCCCCCGGCCGGTGGCCGGACCCCGCGCCTGAAACGGGGCCCGGCCCCGTCGCCCCCGGCAGCGGATCCTCGACCGGATCCCGCGGCCGGGGGCGACATGCGGTCGCGGTCCCTTCGGACGACCGCGGTCCCTTCGGACGACCGCGGTCGTGCGGGTGGTCGTGGTCTACGACGAGGGCGGCATGGACGTGAGCGTCGCGCACACGTCCTCCGTCGGCCCGGCGTGCGCGGTGACGTGCGGGAAGTGGTCGGTGCCGATACTCAGCGCGAGCACACCGCCCACCACCGAGTAGCCACGCGGCTGGTAGGGATTGGCCGCATGGATGCCCAGGCCGAGATGGCCGGCGACCAGCCACGTCTGGCTGCCGTCCGGGTGGTGGAACAGCCAGGCCGTGCCCGCCAGATCGCGGTCCACGAACGCCCCGGTCGCCTCGTCGGTGTACCGCAGCACGAGCGGCCCCGTGACCTCCTGCGCGGTGGGCGTCCCCGCGGCGTCCACGGCCAGGGTCCTGATCTGCTCGCCGTCCTCCACGACGTCGCCGCGCAGGGCGAAGTCGCAGACGTCGCCGGCGGCGTCCACGAACGGCTTGCTGCGGTACGGCTGCCAGGGTCCCGGAAGGGTGCCGGTCACCTGGGGTGCGGGGGTCGCGGCCTGGGCGGGGCCCGCGGGCGCGAGGGTCGCGGCCAGGGCAGCGGCGACGCACGCGGTGAGCGCGGCCGTCCGGTGGAGAGGTCTCATACGTGGCTCCGAGGGGTTTCGGGGTGCTGGGCTTCGCTCGCGGGGTCGTGGCCGGTCGCCGAGTGGGCCCGCGGCTGACGCGGGCGCGTGCGCGAGCGGATGTGGACCTTCCCGCGGTGATGCCGGACGGGGTCCGGTACGGTCGAGCGTGACGCGCCGGACGCAGGGCGGCCAACCTTTCGGCCCAGCCGGAAACGAGGCAGGCCGCGTCGGGCGCCGGGCCGTGCCGGAGGGCCGAGGGGAGGGGCCGTGACGACCCTGCGCTTCACCGTCGAGGACCTGCTGCGGGTGCGTTTCGCGCCCGAGCCCGCGCCGCTGATCGAGACCGGCCTCGCGCTGGCGGTGCTCCGGGCGGGCAGCCCCGACCCGTCCCTCGCGCGATGGCGCACGACCACCACGCACAGGCTGTCCGCCCGCGCCGGTTCGTCCGCCGGCCGGATGCTCGGGCTGCTGCGCCCCGACGGTCTCGGCCCGACGTTCCTCGACCCGCCGGTGGCCGACCTCGGAGAGGCGCTGGACCGGGTCGCCGCGACCGGCCGCCGGCAGGCCGCCGCCGAACTGGCGCGCCTGTGGCACGGGCACCGGCGGCCCGCCACGGGCGCGTGGACCGCCGCGGTGGAGAGCCATGACGCCTCCGCCTGGCGGGAGTTGACGAGGTCGCTCGCCGAGAGCCGGCGGGCACTGCTCGACCCCTGGTGGCAGCGGCTGCGGGAGGGCTACGCCGCCGACGTCGCCTGGCGCGGCCGCGTCCTCCAGGAGCAGGGGCTGCGCGCGATGCTCGCCGGCCTCGTACCCGGCGCCACATGGTCCGGCGCCGACCTGCTGCTGCCGGGCCGGCGCCCCGCGACGGTCCCCCTGGACGGCGGCGGGCTGACCCTGATGCCGTCCCTGCTGTGGCGCGGCGTTCCGCTGCGGGTCCGCCACCCCGACGGCTCACTGCTGCTGGTGTACAGCGCCCTGACGCCCCTGCCGATGGTCCCCGCGCCCGACGGCCCGTCCGCCGACCGCCTCGCCGCGCTCCTCGGCGCCACCCGCGCGCACGCCCTCCACGTGCTCAGCGACGCCCACACCACGACGGGCCTCGCCCACGCCCTGGGCGTCAGTCCCGCCTCGGCCTCCTCCCACGCCAAGACGCTGCGCGCGGCCGGCCTGATCGCCACCGTCCGCGACGGCAAACAGGTCCGCCACACCTGCACCCCCCTCGGCCGCCTCCTCCTCGCGGGCGCCACCGCGTGAGACGTCCCCACCCCCGCACTCCGTACCCGTGAACAACGGCCGTTACCTGTCTCGCCGACCCCCCGCCGGAACGGCGCGCGACCGGACTGCGCACGGCGTCGGCGGACCGTGGTGGCCGGGGCCGTCGGTGGCGTGCGTAGTCTGCAACCGACGTCACCGCTCAGGGAGTTGCCCCATGCCTTCCACCGCCAAGCTCGCCGCCACGCTGGTCGCTGACCCGCAGATCTCGTCGCAGCCCAGCGCTCTGGCCGTCACGGGCCTGCCGGGACACCGCATACTCGCGCAGCGCGGCGACACCGAGCTGGTGGCCTGGCGTCTGGGCGCCTCTCCCGTGCGGAAGGCGGAGGAACTGGCCCGCTTTCCCGCTCCCTGGCCGGCGCGTTACGGGACCAGTGCGGTGGCACCGGACGGACGTCTCGCCGTCTTCGCGGGAGTTCACGAGCTACGAGCCGTGGCCCCGGACGGTTCGGTGCGCTGGCAGTTGCGCCACGGCTGCTGGAACGGATCCTGTCGGGAGACGCACCTCTCGTTCGACGAGTACGCGGACGATCCGGACCATCGCTACGCGGGAGGTGGTTCCGCCGGGTTCGCGGCGGACGGGACGCTCGTGTGGGCGCATGTCCGCGGGCCGCTGCCCACAGGCAGGTTGGACATGGACACGCTGGACGAGTGGGTGGTGCTGGACGCGGGTGACGGCCGGGTCCTCGCACGGACGGACGCCCGGGCGGCGGCCGTGGGCAGCGTCCACGTGCCCCACCCCGATCCCCGGCAGATGGGGCTGAGCATCGGTGAGGGACAGGACGGCGCTCCGGCCCGCTGGGGGCGCTGGGACGGGCAGAGCCTGACCGTGTACCGCTTCGAGGACGAGGACCTGGCGCTGACCGGGCTCAGCCCGTCGGGCGACCTGTTGCTGAGCGTCACGCACGACCAGGACCGTCTGGCGGTCCACCGCACCCGTGACGGATCCGTGCTCGCGGAGGCGTTCGCCGAGTCCTCGGTCCCGCGGCACCCGAAGGCCGAGGCCGACAACGACGAGGTGTACGCGGCCTGGGACTGGGCGGGCGGCTTCCTCGACGAGACGACCGTGATCGCCGGGACGGTCGAGAGCGACGAGGAGTGGGGCGAGGGACGGCACTGGCTGATCGACGTGTCCCTGGAACGAGCGCCCGTGCAGGTGGAGTACCCCTTCACGGTCACGAGCCCACCCTTCGCGATCGGCGAGGGCAGCTGGTACACCTTCGCCGACGCCGGCAGGACGTTGCACGCGTGGACCCTGGACTGACCCTGGCGTGGGCCTACGACACAGCCTCGACATGCTTGCGGATGTGCGCGGCCCACGTTTCCGGGGAGTCGACCGGGCTGAAGTGGCCGGTGTTCTCCATGGTGTGGAGATCGTAGTCGCTGTAGTAGTCACCCAGCGCGTCGCTCCACTCCGTCGGGAAGAGTGCGTCGCTGTCCGGCCAGAGGATCGTGATGTTCTTGGAGAATCGGTCTGCCGGCGCCGGCTTCGTCTCGTTGGCGTAGAAGGTGATGGGGTTTCCTTCCGGGTACCGGAACCACATGGCGCTGGCAACGAATTCGCCGGGTGCGGAGTGGTTCTCGGTGAGGTGGTCGAGGAGCGCCTCCGGCGCAGGCGAACCAGGAGGCGACCAGCTCTCCAGATTCTCACGCAGGGCGGCCCGGACGGCCTCGGGCTTTCCGTCGATCAGGTCCTCGACCAGCCGTGTCTTGTAGAGGATGGCGTGCAGGAAGGCGTTGACGGCCTTCTCCTCAAGGATGCGACGGCCGACGCCCAACGTCGGGGGTGCGATGACCAGCGAGTGCGCCAGGTCGGGTCGCTTCATCGCGATGGTCTGGACGGTGAAGCTGCCCACGTCGTACCCGCACAGGACCGCGTTGCTGACGCCCAGTTCATCGATGAGCGCTATGACACCGTCCACCTGGCCGGTGAGCGAGTAGGCGTTGCCGATGTCCTCCCCCAGGTGCTTGTCGGACTTTCCGTAACCGCGGAGGTCAGGAGTCAGCGCGTCCACATGGTCCCCGAGGAGGGGAATCACCCGCGAGTACTCCATGTGATCCCCCGGGTTGCCGTGCACGAGCACAACGGGAGTCCCTCGGCCCGAGCGCTCGTAGTGGAGCCGGAAGCCCTGAGTGGGCTGAGAAAACGGCATCGTGCTCGCCTCTTCGCTTGACCTCTTTTTGGGTTTTTGGGTTTTTGGGCGAGTCGACCCGTCGCAGCGCCATCCGTCCCGAGTCGGTGCCGCGCCGGGGCCGGCCGCTCTCACCACGCTAGCCCGGGTGAACAGGACCCGCATGTGGCCCCGGACGGGGCAGGGACGGCTACACCCGGCGTCGCTCACCGTGCCTCTCGGAGCGACGACTTGAGCAGCGACACTGTGTAAAACCGTGAGGACTCTCCGCATGCCGCGCAGGTTGCGTGAGTTCTCGCGCGGGCTCCCCGCGCGCATGCGCGCTGTTCCGGAGGTACCTTCGACGAAGCGGGGAGAAGTATCTCTCCGGAGGGCAGACAGCGCCGGACCTGGATCGTATGTGCCAGCGCGGTTGCCGTCGGAGATTCGATGATGCCGCTCTCGAATCCGGCATGCGGTCTCCGGGCGCCCTGACAGAGGTCCGCCGACGTCGGCCCGCGCGTTTCTGCCCGTTCTCGTCGGAGGCAGCGACATGGCACTGCGACACAACATGTTCGACCACGACGGCGTGCGTACCCACTACGTGACGGCGGGCGCGACACCGGGCGAGGGCGGCAAGGACCGGACCATCGTGCTCGTCCACGGATGGCCCCAGACCTGGCGTGAGTTCCGGCTCATCATGGAGCCCCTCCAGGCCGACGGCTGGTTCGTGGTGGCCCCCGACGTGCGGGGAGCCGGCGGCTCGTCGAAGCCGGAGGGCGGCTACGACAAGCAGACGATGGCACGCGATCTCAAGGCGCTGCTCGACCATCTCGGTGTGAAGAACCCGGTCACGCTCTTCGGCCACGACCTCGGCATGCTGGTCACCTACGCGTACGCCACCCTCTTCCCCAGCGAAGTCGAGCGTCTCGTGGTCTCGGAGGCCCCGATCCCGGGCACCCAGGCGTACGAGAGCGTGCTGGCCACAACCACGTTCAGTCAGGACCCGCTGTGGCACTTCCACTTCCACGGCGCACCCGGGAACGCCGCCGAGCAGCTGATCGCCGGCAGCGAGTTCGCGTACATCCGTTCGTTCTACGTCAAGTTGAGCGCGAATCCCGATGCGATACCGATAGAGGAGGCGGAGCACTACGTAGCCGACTACACGGCTCCCGGAGCGATGCGGGCCGGTCTTGAGCTCTTCAGGGCGTTCGAGCAGGACGCACGGGACAACCAGCGGATCCTGTCGGAGCAGGGAAAGCTCAAGATGCCCGTGCTCGCGATCGGAGGGACGGCGAGCTTCTTCCTGCCCGTAGCGGAGGACATGCTCTCGGAGGTCGCGGAGAACGTCACCGTCCGACCCATCGAGTACTCGGGCCACTGGATATCCGAAGAACAGCCGGAGCAGGTCGTGCAGCAGCTGCGCGAATTCACCGGCGGTGGGGCGTAACCGGCCCGGCCCACGGGCCCCGTCACCTTTGAGCCGGCGGCGTCGGTTGGGTGTCCTGTCGATGCCGACGGCCCGGAGCGCATCAGGGAGTTGGGCTCTGCGTCGGTCGCCTCGCGCCGCCGCCGACTGCGGAGTCCGGCCGGCGGTAGGTGCAGTGGACGGTCCCCGTTATAGCCCCGGGCTGGCACGCACATGCCGTCGACCAGCCGGCCGACGCCTCGTAGACTTCCCACTTCTGGAGCGGCCGGGCATGCCCCGATCAGTGGCTGCCCCGACGTCAGTCGCAACCGCAACCGTGAATGCGTCCCGGAGGTCTTTGTGGGGGTGAGGCAACGCTTCCTTCGCCGTCGGACCGACTCGCCGAAACTGCCGTTGGCCCCGGTCGGCCCGGTCCTGCTGGGGGCGTTCGCGGTGGCCATCGCCGTAGCCGCCGGCGTGTTCTACGCCGGCTGGCACTTGCTGCACGCCCACGGCCTCCAACCGCAGCACCGCCTGTCCTCCGACACCCTGTTCGACCTGGTCAAGCTCGCCTTCGGTGTCGTCGCCGGCTCCGGCGCCCTGGTCGCCCTGGTCGTCGCCTTCCGCAAACAGATCGTGGACGAGGACGGGGCGCTACGTGAGGCCACCCGCCTGCACACCGAACGCTTCACCGCCGCCGTCTCCCAACTCGGCGACACGAGCGCCGCAGTACGGCTGGGCGGGGTGCACGCGCTGGCCGGACTCGCAGACGACGCGCCCAGCCGGGACTTGCGGCAGACCTGCATCGAGGTCCTGTGTGCCTACCTGCGCCTGCCCTACACGGCAGAAGCCGACCTTCCCGCCGGGGATCCCGCCCTGCGTCAGGACTTCCTGGCCAACCGCGAAGTCCGCCACACCGTCATCCGCCTCATCCGTGACCACCTCCGCCTCGACACCGACGCCCGCCGGTCTTGGAGTGGACACGACCTGGACTTCACCGGCGTCGTCTTCGACGGCGGGGACTTCGACGAAGCGCGGTTCGCCGGCGGTACGGTGAGCTTCGAAAGCGCGCGGTTCACTGCTGGCCTGGTCAGCTTCATCGGTGCCGAGTTCACGGGTGGCAGGGTCTCGTTCACCCTCGCGCAGTTCGCCGGTAGCCGGGTCACGTTCAGCCTCGCCCGGTTCGCGGGTGGCAAGGTCATCTTCGGCAGCACGCAGTTTGCCGAGGGCAAGGTGGACTTCAACGGCGCGGCGTTCACCGGTGGCACGGTGGCGTTCGGCGACGCAGCGTTCACCGGGGGCGCGGTCAGCTTCGACCAGGCAGAGTTCGACGGCAGCACCATCGACTTCAACGGCGCGCAGTTCGCCGGCAGCACCATCGACTTCGACGGCGCGCAGTTCATCGGTGGCACGGTCAGCTTTGGCCGCGCGGTGTTCGGCGGCGGCGCAGTCAGCTTTGACAGGGCTCTGTTCGGCGGCGGTACCGTCAGCTTTGACAGCGTCTCGGGTGCTCGGCCGGCGGGGCTGCCCTCGTCGAGTCCAGGTCCCCTGCCTTCGGGGCTTGTTCTCGCGTCCGGCTGGTAGCAACGGTTCAGGAAGCTGCTGCGGATTGCCAAGCTCCAGCGGCGCGCGGTTGTCAGGCCGTTCGAGGTCCTGGAGGGGCCACCGGTCCCGGAGCCCGCGACGCCTGGTTCGCGAAGTCGATGACCGACGAGAGGCGCAACGCCATCCTGCGCTTCCTCATCTCGTCGGTCACCATCGGCCCTGCGCGGTACAAGGGCCGTGTCTTCGACTATGAGCGGGTGGACATCGAGCCCGCCTCGCTCTGGTGCGGCCTTGTCCAATGGCCGTGTTCGACCTTCGGGGGTCCTTGGCTGCTCAGTCCTGATGCCAGGCGTACACGCGCAACGAATCGAGGTGGAGTTCGTGGGGGCCTATGCAGTCGGCGGCCCAGGTAGCCAGGCGAGATCCACAGAGGCACGCCAGGTTGGGGCCGTGGGCGGCGGTAGGGCCGCAGCACCCAGACCAGTTGTCCCCGAGTATGAAGGGTTCCAGGCGTGGCAGGACATCGTCCGGGTGTACGACGACGCTGTCACGCCAGCCGGCGGATATGGTCGCCCCGAAGCCGATTCGCAGCAGCTTGCGGCCGGTGCCCCGGGCGGGCCGACCAGGTGCGGCTCCTGCGACGAACGGGGCACCCCACGGACCGGGATCGATGGCGTAGTGGCCGCGTGAGACGGTGGAACGAGCCCGACCGGTCTCCTTGTCCCGGCCGTCATCCGCGTCGTCGACGTCCGGGACGACCGGCAATGCCACCAGTTCCTCGGTGAGCTCGGTTCCGCACTTGGCGCAGTAGAAGACGGTCACACGTCGGGTTCTACAGTGCGGCGGACCCGCCGGTCACCCCGATTGAGTTGAGGGTGGTGGGTGGGGGGACTCCAGCAAGTTCTCCCGGCACGCTCAGCGCGTCTCTACCAGGCTGCGGTGTGCGTCCCCCTATCCGGGCCCTGCCCCATCACTGCGGAAGAGCCGGGCCAACCGTTGCGCGCTTCGGTCACTGATGCGTGTGGGGAAGCGCGACGCTGCGCGCTCCACCGCCCGACGCCGTATCGCCTGAGCCGGCCGGGCCGTCATCGCGGCCCGCTTTCCTCGCGCGCGGGCCAGGGATTGTCTGTGGCTAGGGTGTGCGGCGAGCGAAAGCAGGTGGGCAGCTTTGATCGAACTGAAGCGGCGTGGTCGAGTCCGTAGGTCTCCCATGCGGCAGATCCGGCGTGGGTGGCACGCCGCCTACGTTGCGGTGGTGTTCCTGATGGCAGTGACCGAAGATGACAAAGCCATCCGCGTCATCCTCACAGCCACGGGGATCGGAGCCGCGTACTTCCTGGGACGCAAGTTCGAGAAGGAAAGGAGCGCGCCCTGACCCGTTGCGGTACAGCAGCGAAGTACAGCAACCGCACCGACTCCCAGTGATGCAGAGAAGCCGTGCCCACACCGTTGACGACGTCAACGACCGCCGTCGACCGTCGGCCCCATAGAGCCTGTCTCCTTGATGGGGCGATCCACTGATCTGCGCCCCCTTGAAGCTTGCGGCATCGTGGATGGAAGCCTGTCCACATGGATAGATTCGCGGACCGACTCAACGGCGGGTGGAAGTGGTGGGAGGCCGCGATGGAAGAAGCGCAGGAGGGGCGCTGGGTCCGTGACGCCGTCGAACGGCGAGTCATCAAGGACATCGGCGCCGCCACGAACCCTCTCCGTGACGGACGGATGGACCCGTTCACCGAGGACTCGTGGCACGTACGTATCGGGAGGATCGCGAACTGGGCCGGGGTACTGCGGCTCGCTGCCCGATCAGGTGGATGGGTGCTCCAACCCGTCGCCGGACACGTCCCGCCGAACCCTGCTGGCATGGCCGAGCTGCTGTCTGGCATCTACGCGGTTGGCGAGCAAGGAGAAATCTGGATGCGGCAGCTCCTGAAGGGTGAGCTGCCGCCAGAAGGGGAGATCGCGAAGGCTGAGGGCTTTCTCACCGGGCCGGGATCCGTCGAGGACCTTGAGCTCTTCTTCTACGACTGAATCGCCGTCGCTTCGTCGTCATCGCCGTGCCCACATGAGGATGGCGGCGAGGTGGAGTGCGACCGGTGCGGTACTTCCACGCGATGGCTTCCAAGGTCCGGCGGTGATCGGCCCACCGCCGACCACGGACCGGATCGGCCGGCATCAGCGGCTCGATCCGGTCCCACATCGCATCACTGATCAATAACCGGACGGACACATCGGATCAACGAACATTAGTCAAATCTTGTGGATAGTTCGCCCCGCCGATCCCGGAACAACGCCCGGCTCGGGATCGCTGTCAGGAGTGCAGCGGGCCATAGCTCACGAAGAAGTGCCCGGAGGCGAGGCTCATGGGGTATCCCAACTGCACGTCCGTGAGCATGCGCAAGATGAACTCAGCAACTCCGCAATCGAACTGCTGCTCGTCGTCGCCTTCCGGCTGCGTGACCACAGTCCACTCGTCAGGATCGGTCGAGCCCGTCAACCACATGAGTCCGAGCTCGTATTCTGACCAGCCCCAAGGCACGAGTTCACCGGATGCCAGGTCGGGGCCGTACCTGTTCCACGGGTTGCGGCCGGCGCCGGGGCCGCCGGGCACGGCGAGCTCGAAGTACTCGTCGAAGCTGCCCGCGCCGAACAGGTCGACGATCTCCTTGTAGTCGCTGGGTAGCCTTGTGTCGAGATCGGCCTCGATGGCGGCCCAGTCCGCACGCGGCCCTGGTATCGGTTCCCAACCGGTGACGATGCGCAGCTTCTCGGCCCAGGACGCGCCTTGCGGGAAACCGGCAGCCGCCGGGTCCTCGCGGTGGGCGATCACGGCGACAGCCCGTGGGCAGTCGGGGGACGCGACCAGGCCGCACCCCACCCAGCGGTTCCGGTAGACCCAGCCCCGCATCTCCAGCAATTCCCCAGCCCCGAACGGCTCGGCCAGCGGCAGGCCGGTGCGTTTGCTGAGCGACGGATCGACGAACCCGGCCGCTGCCAAATTCCGGTGCTGCCCCGCCCACCGGCCGAATTCCGCGACGAGTTCATGCAGGTCAGTGCCCGGCGGGGCCTCCAGGATGACGGGTGCATCCAGATTAGGGGGATTCCCGTTGATGAGGCGCCAGAAGCTGTCGACGAATGCCTTGGTTCCCACGGCCGACAGTCAACCTCATGCCACTGACATCCCAGCGACGAACGGGCCCGCCGCAAGTCGCGCCTCCGGGGGCATCGCGGCCGTCCTCCTCAGGCAACCAGAGTTCCGGTGTCCTCGACCAGGACTCCGCGTTCGAATCGGGCCCCGGCGCGCGCGAGGGCGACGAGGTGGGGTGCGTCCACGGCCCGCCACCACTGTTGGGCTTCTCCTACAGCGTCATACTCCGCAGGAGGAAGCCGTCCCGAGGGAGGGGAATCGATGCTCGGGTTCATGGACTGGTCTGTCGTCGTGATGGGTTGTGTGTTGGTCCTTCTGTCTGCCGGCCTCTTCTGGTGGCAGCGGGCGAGGGCGAAGAAACGCGCGAGTCCTGGCCAGGTCATGCGCCACTCCTCGGCGTGGCCTCCCCTCCTCATGGGCTTCGGCATGATGATCGCCAAGGTGCCGCACCTGCTGGGGGCATCCTTCACCGTTGTCGATATAGCTGACTCGGTGAGTCTCATGCTGGCGGTCACTGTTGCGCTGCTCTTCCTTCTGAACGCGCGGCGTCGGGCCGCGGCTGAGCCCTGCGATACCGAGCAAGACTGACGAGGTGAGTGCCCGTGCCACTACCACGCCAGATCGGGCGGGAAGTCACGGGGAACAGGGGCGAACGGCGGAACGTGACCAGCGCTGAGCCCCGGCAGGCCGAAGTGCAGGTCACTGGGTGCCTCGTCTCCCACCCAGTACCGTCGCGCCAGCGCTGGCCACACACATAACGCGCACCGGACGCGGCGATAGCCGCTACGTTCTGGAGGCGATCACGCGAGGCTGAGCGGCCGCGACACGTGCCGCTTCCAACAGGGGGACAGGATGAACGAGTCGGGACGCGTCGAGGCGTTCAGCGACGGGGTGTTCGCGATCGCGATCACACTTCTCGTGCTGGAGATCAAGGTCCCTGAGGGTGCGGCCGATCACCTGTGGTCAGCGATCGGCGCGATGTGGCCGTCATACGCGGCGTACGTCGTGACGTTCTTGATCATCGGCATCATGTGGGTCAACCACCACACGATCTTCCAGTACATCGCCCGGGTGGACCGAACGCTGCTGTTCCTCAACCTGATGCTGTTGATGGGTGTGGCGGCGTTGCCATGGCCGGCGTCGGTGGTCGCGGCGTATCTGCGGGAGGGCAACGCGGCGCATGTCGCCCTGGCCGTGTACAGCTTGTTCCTGGTTTTCCACGCGTTGGTCTTCGGGGCGATGTGGTGGCACCTCACGCGTACGGGTCATCTCTTCGACGACCGCGTGGACGTCGAGGCGGCCCGCGCCACCCGGGGACGGTTCGCGCTGGGCTCGATCGTGTACCCCATCACGGTGGGACTGTCGTTCGTCTCGGCCCCGTTGACGCTCGCGGTCCACGGCCTGATCGCCGTCTACTACGCGTTCAACCAGGTCCCGGTGCCGACCAAGGCGGAGGCCGCGCCCTCGGCGTCTTCTGGCAGTTAGTGCTGTGACCGCAAAGGTTCGCCGGGTTGCCTGGCACGATCTCCCCATGCTTGCTGAGAAGCCCGACGCGCTTGCGCAGATGATGGCAGAGCACATGGCCAGGCCGTTCCCGCCCGGCTTCCGCGGCCTGGACATCGAGGGCCGGGACATGGTGATGCTCGACTCGGACGCCTACGCCTACGCCGCCTGCGTCCACGAGGACCTGCTCAGCGAACAGGCCCACGCACGCCTGACGCGGCTGACGTCGGCGTTCGGGAAGGTACTTCCGGCGATCGACGACGAGTACGCGGCCAAGTACTACACGCATCTGCACAACATGGTCGTGCTGTCTGCCGAGATCGAGAGCCAGCGCAAGAAGCAGTCCCCGCCCGGAGGCCAGCAAACCAGGTGAACCTTTGCGGTCACCGCACTAGCCTCGGGCTTTCACGAGCGGCGCCGTCTGCCACTTGATCAGACATGCGAGAAGCGTTCCTGACCTGCAACGATAGGACCTCTCTAGGGTCTTGTCGGTTGCTGTCGAAAGAGCACCTCCCAGGTGAAGCCACTGGCCTGTATCCGCATGTCCGCGTCCAGGGCGACGGCCGTGGGGCCGTCGTTCGGGGGGCGGGTGGGGTGCTGCTGGTCGAGACGGTCCGCAAGACCGACCGGCATCAGGCGGTAATGATCACTGGCTGTCTGTGCGTATTACTTGGGGAGATCTTGTGAGTCTGAGTCCGCGCGAGGTGTTTCTCCGGCTTGTTCATGGGGTCGCCGACGGAAACGTGAACGAGTTGCCCGACCTGTACGGCGAGGTCACCGATGTCCGGCACCCGATGGCGACGCCGGAGTCCGAGCCGCTGACGAGTCGGCGTGCGCTCCAGGAGCACTTCACGGTGCCGCCGGAAGTTCGGGAGTCCTTGCCGAAGAGGCGCGTCGTCGATGTCGTCGTTCACGAGACCGCCGATCCTGAGGTGATCGTCGCTGAGTTCGCCTATGAATTCACGTTGCCGGACGACTCCATGGCCAAGGTGCCCTGCGTCTTCGTCATGCGTGTCCGGGACGGTCAGATCATCGAGTCCCGCGACTACATCGACCCGATCCGTAGGTACACGGCGCGCGGGGACCTTGACCTCCTCATCGCGTCGTTGCGCAAGGATGTTTCCTAAACCCGCGCTTTCGCGAGGTGGGTTGTCCGAGACTTGATCATAAAAGCGGGAAGTGCCCCTGACCTGCAACGATAGGGCTTGTCGAGAGTCCTGTTGGTTGCGAGGAAAGAAGCACTCCCCAGGTGAACAAGCGTATCGGGTTGTATCCACGTGTCCGTGTCGAGGGCGGCGGTCGTGGCGCGGTCTCGCAGGCCGGGGCTGTGCTGCTGGTGGAGACGGTCCGCAAGAGCGGTCTGGATACGGCGGTATCAGCAGCCCTGGCGCCGTGGCGCAAGGCGCGGGCGGTGCACGATCCGGGCAAAATGCTGCTGGACGTGGCGCTGGCGGTGGCGTTGGGCGGAGACTGCCTGGCCGACATCGAGGTGCTCAGGGCCGAACCAGCGGTGTTCGGGCCGGTGGCCTCCGACCCGACCGTCTCACGCCTGGTCGACACGCTCGCCGGCAGCGGGAAGCGTGCGCTGACCGCGATCCGCCGGGCCCGCGCCCAAGTCCGCGAACACCTGTGGGCCCTGGCCGGGGACGCAGCCCCCGACCAGAGCGGGCAGGTGACCCTGGACCTGGACGGAGTCCTGGTGATCTCGCACTCGGACAAGCAGGACGCCGCAGCGACCTGGAAGCGGACGTTTGGCCACCACCCCCTCATGGGATTCGTCGACCACGGGCCGGGCGGCGCCGGTGAGCCGGTGGCGGGCCTGCTGCGAGCGGGGAATGCGGGCAGCAACACCGCCGCCGACCACATCACCGCCACCCGACTGGCCCTGGCCCAGCTCCCGAAGAAGTACCGGCGCGGGCGCCGCACCCTGGTCCGCACCGACTCCGGCGGCGGAACCCACGAGTTCGTCAACTGGCTCACCGCTCGGGGACGATGGCTGTCGTACTCGGTCGGCATGACCATCACCGACGCCATTCACCACGCTGTGCTCCACGTCCCGGCATCGGCCTGGACACCCACCGTCGAGCCTGGCGGCGAGGTCCGCGACAGCGCCTGGGTCGCCGAACTCGCCGGGGACTGCCTGACCGGCTGGCCGAAGGGGATGCGGCTGATCGTCCGCAAGGAACGACCGCACCCCGGCGCCCAGCTCCGCTTCGCCAACGCCGACGGCATGCGCCTGACCTGCTTCGCCACCAACACCCCCGGTGAGGCGATCGCCGCCCTCGAACTGCGGCACCGCCAGCGCGCCCGCTGCGAGGACCGCATCCGAAACCCGCGCGATACCGGCCTGCGCAACCTCCCGTTCCACGGCTTCGCCCAGAACCAGATCTGGCTGGAGATCGTCCAGCTCGCCCTGGACCTGCTGGCCTGGATGCCGATGCTCGCCCTCACCGGCTCCAGCAGGCTGTGGGAACCCAAACGCCTGCGGCTGCGGCTGTTCTCAGCCGCAGCCCAGCTCGTCACCACCAGCCGCCGCCGCTACCTCCGCCTCGCCAGGCACTGGCCCTGGACCGAGCTGATCACCGCAGCCCAACAACGGCTCGCGGCCCTGCCGAACCCTGGGTGACCAGCAACTCCCCGTCCCTACGAGCAGCGCCACCCCGACCGGAGCCGTGGAACCCGGAGCCCACCCGACGCGACAGTCGGGCTACAGACCTGCCTGTGATCAGCCTGAACGACCGAAACAGCCCCCACAGAATCCCACGGACCGTCACGAAAGATCGAGGCTAGACGGCGGGCGGGCCCTGGGCCGGCTCAGGAAGCAGTGGAAGGCCACCTCAAGGACCGCTGTGTCGGCGACGGCTGAAAAGTGGACCAGTGGCGGCGCTTGAAAGTTGACCCCCTTCAAGGGTCTGGCTCGTTGAGTCAGGCCGGGAGGATGGGTGATCAGCGTGGAGGACTGGGCGGAGATCCGCCGGCTTCATCGCGCCGAGCAGATGCCGGTGCGGGCGATCGCGAGGAAGCTGGCCATCGCGAGAAACACTGTCCGCAGGGCGATCGCGGACGATGCGCCGCCGAAGTATCAGCGGGCGCCGAAGGGTTCGATCGTAGATGTGGTCGAGCCGCAGATCCGTGAACTGCTTGAGCAGTGGCCTGAGATGCCGGCAACGGT
>NZ_FODD01000004.1 GCF_900110255.1 Actinacidiphila rubida | reverse complement strand
GGAAGCCTGCTTCGAGATGAGGACTCCCACCCACTTGATGGGGTAAGGCTCCCAGTAGACGACTGGGTTGATAGGCCGGATGTGGAAGCACCGTAAGGTGTGGAGCTGACCGGTACTAATAGGCCGAGGGCTTGTCCATGTATGCTCGCGTTCACTGTGTGGTTCTGAAACAACCAGCAACCACCCACCCCACCAGTAGTGGTGGGTTGTTGGGTGGGTGGTGTTTCATAGTGTTTCGGTGGTCATAGCGTTAGGGAAACGCCCGGTTACATTCCGAACCCGGAAGCTAAGCCTTTCAGCGCCGATGGTACTGCAGGGGGGACCCTGTGGGAGAGTAGGACACCGCCGAACAAATATTTGCAGGACGGGAAACCCCGACTTCTGAGCTTTGTCTCAGGGGCCGGGGTTTTTCTGTTTTCCGTTACCTGACGTTCACGTCGCCCGGAGAACCTGGCCTCCCGACAGGCGGAGGTGTGGAGACGTGCAGCAGATGACGACTGCCGGACGACGGCACAGGATCGCTTCGGACACGACGGCGGCCGCTCTGCGAGAGACCTTGCATGAGCTGCGGATAGGCAACGGTGACGAGGTCATCGTGCCCTCGTTCGGGCCGAGTGCTCCCGCGGACGCCGTTCGACTGGCCGGTGCACTCCCGGTGTTCGCGGACATCGACGCACGGACGTTCTGCCTGGACCCCGAGTCCGTCGCCTCGCTCGTCACGCCCCGTACCGCCGCGATCATCCCGGTCGGTGTCTTCGGGCACCCCGCGCCGGTCGACCGTCTCGGCGAGCTGGCCGACCGGTGCTCGCTCGCCCTGGTGGAGGAGGGCGGCGACCGCGAGGACGTCGGAGCGGTCGCACGGCGCCGCGCCCATGCCCGTTTCCTGGACTCCGCGTTGAAGGGCGTGGTCGTCCCGTACGCGGAGCCGGGCGTCCACCGCCTCTACCACCAGTACACGGTGCGGATACCGGGCAACGGCCGGCCCGACCGGGACGCGTTCGCCCGTGCGCTCGCCGCGCGCGGAGTGCGGTCCACGGTGAGCGTTCCGGTGCCGGTGCACCGGATGCCCGCCCACCGGTCCGGTGCGTTCCTGCCCGAGACGGAGCGGGCGGCCGCCGACAGCCTCACCCTGCCGGTCCACTCCGGGCTCACCCAGCGGGAGTTGACCCATGTCGCCGACGCCTGCAACGCGCTCGGCGGGCTGCTCTGAAGCACGTCCTCAGGTTGCCTGACGGGGTTGCCGGACCGGGAGGCGGACCGGGTGCGGACAGGGTTTCACCGCACACCCGTTCATAGGCTAAGATCTTCTCGTCGACAGCGCCCCAATAGCTCAGTCGGTAGAGCGTCTCCATGGTAAGGAGAAGGTCTACGGTTCGATTCCGTATTGGGGCTCCGATGGGAAAGGCCCCCGCCGAACGGCGGGGGCCTCTTCGTTTTCTCGGGGTCCGGACTCCGCGCGGCCCGTGGGGACGCGGGGAGTTCAGGACGCGGGGAGCGTGGGGACGCGCATCGCCAGGATCGCCATGTCGTCCGACGGCGCGTCAGAGGCGAAGCGCTCCACGGCGCGCTGGATGCGCGCGGCGACCGCTCCGGCGGTGAGGCCCGTGCAGGTGGCGAGGACGTCCGCGAGGCCGTCGTCGCCGAGCATGCGGCTGCCCTCACGGCGCTCGGTCACGCCGTCGGTGACGCAGAGCATCACGTCGCCCGGTTCGAGGGTCACGGACTGCTCGACGAGCTCCAGGTCCTCCATGACGCCCAGCAGCGGCTGCGGGTCCGCCGCGGGCTCCACCGTGCCGTCGGGCCGCAGCCGCAGCGGCAGCGGATGGCCGGCGCATACCATGCGCAGCACCGCGCTCCCGTCGTGCTGGGGCCACAACTCCCCGTAGAGCAGCGTCAGGAAGCGGCTGCGGGCACCCTCGTCGAGGATGGCGGCGTTGAGGCGTTCCAGGACCGCGGGGCCGCCGAAGCCCTCGCGGGCGAGCAGGCGCAGCGCGTGCCGCGCCAGGCCGGTGACCGCCGCCGCCTCGGGGCCGGTGCCGCAGACGTCGCCGATGGCGAAGCCCCAGCAGCCGTCGCGGATCGGGAACAGGTCGTAGAAGTCGCCGCCGACCTCGTTGCCCTCGCCGGCCGCCCGGTAGACGACCTCGACCTCGACACCGGGGACCCGCGGCAGCTCCGGCGGCAGCAGGCTGCGCTGCAGGGCCTGGCTGATCGCGGTGCGCTCGCTGTAGAGGCGGGCGTTGTCGAGGGCGAGCGCGGCACGGCGGGACAGGTCCTCGGCGAGTTCCAGGATCTCCTGGCGGAACCGCTCGTCCGCGGGCTTGCCGAGGGTCAGCATGCCGATGACGCGGTTGCGGGCCACCAGCGGCAGGACGACCGTCTCCCCGCCGACCGCGGCGGCGGTCGCCAGCGCGATGCCGGGGCCGCTGGCCGGGCGGGCGCCGCTGCCGGCACCGAGGCCGAGGCTGCGCAGCGAGGCGCGCAGGGCGCTGGAGTGCGCGGCGTCCGAGGGCGCGGTCCAGAAGCGCGCGCCCGGCGTCGGGTCCGGGTCCGGCGGGCGCACCTGCGACAGGAGCGCCTTGATGCCGTCGATGCGGTCCTCGTCCTCGTGCAGGACGAAGGCCAGCTCCGGTTCCGCCTGGTCGGCGATCGTGTAGACGGCGCACCAGCTGGCGAGCGTCGGCACCGTCATCTGCGCCATCAGGGCCAGCGTCTGGTCGCGCTCCAGGGTGCCGGCGAGCAGGTCGGAGGCCTCCACCAGGAACGACAGCGAACCGCGGCGCAGCCGCTCCAGCTCGGTGAGCCGGGCGCTCTCCACGGCCAGCGCGATCCGGTCGGCGGCGAACTGCAGGCGCAGCGCCTCCTGGTTGGAGTAGCGGCCGGGCGCTTCGGCGGCGACGCCGATCGACCCGGTGAGGCGGCCCTCGACCTTCAGCGGGACGGTCACCACGGAGCGCATGCCGGTGCCGGACAGCAGCGGCACCGCGCCGGGCACCGCGGTCAGGTCCTCGTGGACGGCGGGCATGCGGGCGCTGCCGTAGCGGCCGGTGCCGGCCTCGACCGGCACGCGGGCGAAGCGCTGCCGGGCCGAGGGCAGTCCGGTGGAGGCGCGAACCTCCAGCTCGGTCTCGTCGTCGGTGGCGAGGAGCAGGTAGGCCGCGTCGCCGTCGAGCATGTCGCGGGCGCGCTCGACGGTGCGCTGCAGCAGGCCGTCGAGGTCGTCGGGCGCGGGCGAGCCGATGAACACCTCGAAGGCGTCGGAGCTCTTGTCGCGCTGGCTGAGCGCGGTGTCGAGCGGGACCGAGCCCCGGGTCGGGCTCTGCAGCACCGCGCGCTCCTCGGCGCGCACCAGCAGGCACACCGTCGACGGCTCGCCCGAGCTGTCGCGGACCCGCAGGTGGGAGCCGTACACGGGCAGCACGCGGCCGGTGCGGTCGCGCAGGCCGTAGGTGCCCTCCCAGCGGGAGAGCTGCAGGGCCTCGGCCAGGCCGATGCCGGTGCCGGGGGTCTGCGGCCAGGCGGCGAGGTCGGCGAGCGACTTGCCGACGACGTCCTGGGCCACGTGGCCGAAGAGGTCCGCGGCGTCGTCGTTCCAGCGGGTGACGCAGCCGCCGCGGTCGATCTGGACGACGGCGACCCTGACCCGCTCGTCGGCCACGGGCAGGGCCGAGGGCGGGAGCAGCGGGCCGGCGGAGCGGGTGCCGGCGGGGCGCTCGGGCAGGTCGAGCTGGAACCAGACGTGCTTGCCGGAGGCGGTGTACTCCACGCCCCAGCGGCTGGCGAGGGCCGCGCAGAGGATCAGCCCGCGGCCGCCCTCGTTGTCGCCCTCGCGGAACTGCCGGCCGCGGCTCTGCAGCGGGATCTCGCGTTCGGGGTAGTGGTCGGCGACCTCGACGCGCACCGCCGTCTCGTACCGCAGGCACTGCACATCGGCCGCGGTGCCGGCGTGGACGACCGCGTTCGTGACGAGTTCGCTGGTCAGGACGACGGCGTCGTCCACGACGTCGGCGAAGCCCCAGCCCTGCAGGGTGTCGCGGACGAAGGCGCGGGCAACCGCGACCGACCGCCCCACCGGTTCGAAGGTGGCCGCTGCGCGCGCCGTGATCACCGGTCTCCTCGCTGCTCGTGACAAGGCGGGCGCGCTCGACGCGTCCGCCGGCCTGCCGCCGTGCTGCGTGACTGCCACGGGCGGCTCCTCAGAGGTGTATGCCCGCCCCGAGCGGGGAGGCACCCGATACCCAAGGCCAGGTTACTGACCCGTGAGGAGGGTCTGTGCGCCGGTTGCGGGTGTTTCCACCCCGAAGATGCCCGCCGGTCATATGCGATGCTGCCGAACCGTTATGGCTGGGCGGGGCCGGAGTGAAACACTGGGCATGTTCTGCAGTCGGCAACATTGCACATCTGCGGGTCGGGCGACCCCCCAGGAGGGACACGGTGGAGTCTGGCGCATCGGCGCGGACCTCGGTTTCGCGTACGAAGAACGGGCGATCCCGTGGCGGCGGGACCGTAGAGGTCGACGCGGCCTCGCTCACCAAGCTGCTCGGGGCGCTGTCCGCGATGCGGGACGGCAACTTCCGCAAGCGGCTCACGGTGACCGGTGAGGGGCCGATGGCGGAGATCGCCGCGGTCTTCAACGAGGTCGCGGACCGTAATCAGCACCTCACCGGCGAGCTGGCACGCGTGCGCCGCGTGGTGGGCCGGGACGGCAAGCTCACGGAGCGGCTGGAGACAGGGGCCTGCGAGGGTGCCTGGGCGTCGGCGATCGAGGCGTCGAACGCCCTGGTCGACGACCTGGTGCGGCCGGTGTCCGAGGTGGGCCGGGTGCTGTCGGCGGTCGCCGAGGGCGACCTGGAGCAGCGCATGGACCTGCGCGCGCAGAACGCCGACGGGTCGGCGCATCCGCTGCGCGGCGAGTTCCTGAAGGTGGGCCGCACGGTCAACGGCCTGGTCGACCAGCTGTCCGCGTTCACCGACGAGGTGACCCGGGTGGCCAGCGAGGTCGGCACCGAGGGCAAGCTCGGCGGCCAGGCGAAGGTGCGGGGGGTGTCGGGTTCGTGGAAGGACCTGACGGATTCCGTGAACACCATGGCCTACCGGCTGACCGCGCAGGTGCGCGACATCGCGCTGGTGACGACGGCCGTGGCCAAGGGCGACCTGTCCCGCAAGGTCACCGTGCACGTGGCCGGCGAGATGCTGGAGCTGAAGAACACCGTCAACACGATGGTCGACCAGCTGTCGTCGTTCTCCTCCGAGGTGACCCGGGTGGCCCGCGAGGTGGGCACCGAGGGCGAGCTGGGCGGCCAGGCCCGGGTGCCGGGCGTCGCCGGCGTGTGGAAGGACCTGACGGATTCGGTCAACCTCATGGCCGGGAACCTCACCGCTCAGGTGCGTGACATCGCGCAGGTGACGACGGCGGTCGCCAACGGCGACCTGACGCAGAAGATCACCATCGGGGCGCGCGGGGAGGTGGCGCAGCTCGCCGAGACCATCAACGCGATGACCGAGACGCTGCGGATCTTCGCCGACGAGGTGACCCGTGTCGCCGGCGAGGTCGGTGCCGAGGGCCAGTTGGGCGGTCAGGCGCAGGTGCCGGGCGCGGCGGGAACGTGGAAGGACCTCACGGACTCCGTCAACACCGCGTTCCGCAACCTCACCGCTCAGGTGCGCGACATCGCGCAGGTGACGACGGCGGTCGCCAACGGCGACCTGTCCCAGAAGGTCACGGTGGACGTCTCCGGCGAGATGCTGGAGCTGAAGAACACCGTCAACACCATGGTCGACCAACTGTCGGCGTTCGGCGCCGAGGTGACGCGGGTGGCCCGCGAGGTCGGCGTGGAGGGCCAGCTGGGCGGCCAGGCGCAGGTGCCGGGCGCGGCGGGGACGTGGAAGGACCTGACGGACTCCGTCAACACCGCGTTCCGCAACCTCACCGGCCAGGTCCGCAACATCGCGCAGGTGACGACGGCGGTCGCCAACGGCGACCTGACGCAGAAGGTCACGGTGGACGTCTCCGGCGAGATGCTGGAGCTGAAGAACACCGTGAACCGCATGGTGGACCAGCTGGGCTCGTTCTCCGCGCAGGTGACGCGGATGGCCACCGACGTGGGCACCGAGGGCCGGCTGGGCGGCCAGGCCCGGGTGGACGGCGTCAGCGGCACCTGGAAGGACCTGACGGACTCCGTCAACTTCATGGCCGGCAACCTGACGTCCCAGGTGCGGCAGATCGCCCAGGTCACCACCGCGGTCGCGCGCGGTGACCTGTCGCAGAAGATCGACGTCGACGCGCGCGGCGAGATCCTGGAGCTGAAGAACACCATCAACACGATGGTCGACCAGCTGTCGTCGTTCGCCGAGCAGGTGACCCGGGTGGCCCGCGAGGTGGGCACCGACGGGCGGCTGGGCGGCCAGGCGCAGGTGCCGGGTGTCGCCGGCGTGTGGCGCGACCTGACGGACTCGGTGAACTTCATGGCCGGGAACCTCACCGCGCAGGTCCGCAACATCGCGCAGGTCGCCACCGCGGTCGCGCGCGGTGACCTGTCGCAGAAGATCGACGTGGACGCCAAGGGCGAGATCCTCGAGCTGAAGAACACCCTGAACACGATGGTCGACCAGCTGTCCTCGTTCGCCGAGGAGGTCACCCGGGTGGCCCGCGAGGTGGGCACCGAGGGCATCCTCGGCGGCCAGGCCGAGGTCAAGGGCGTCAGCGGCACGTGGAAGGACCTCACCCAGTCCGTCAACTTCATGGCGAACAACCTGACCAGCCAGGTCCGCAACATCGCCGACGTCACGGGCGCGGTCGCCAACGGCGACCTGTCCCGCAAGATCACCGTCGACGCGAAGGGCGAGATCCTCGCGCTGGTGACGACCGTGAACACGATGGTGGACACGCTGTCGGCGTTCGGTGACGAGGTGACCCGTGTCGCCCGAGAGGTGGGCACCGAGGGCCAGTTGGGCGGTCAGGCCCGGGTGCGGGACGTCTCCGGCATCTGGAAGGACCTCACCGAGTCCGTCAACGGCATGGCCTCCAACCTGACCAGCCAGGTGCGGTCCATCTCGTCGGTCGCCACCGCGGTCGCCAACGGCGACCTGACGAAGAAGATCGACGTCGACGCGCGCGGCGAGATCCTGGAACTGAAGAACACCATCAACACGATGGTGGACACGCTGTCGGCGTTCGGTGACGAAGTCACCCGAGTGGCACGGGAGGTGGGGACCGAGGGCATCCTCGGCGGCCAGGCGCGGGTGCCTGGCGTCGCGGGCACGTGGAAGGACCTCACGGAGTCCGTGAACGGCATGGCGTCCAACCTCACCGGCCAGGTGCGGCAGATCGCCCAGGTGACGACCGCGGTCGCGCGCGGCGACCTGTCGAAGAAGATCGACGTGGACGCCCGCGGGGAGATCCTGGAGCTGAAGACCACCATCAACACCATGGTCGGGCAGCTGTCCGCCTTCGGTGACGAGGTGACCCGGGTGGCCCGCGAGGTGGGCACCGAGGGCCGGCTGGGCGGCCAGGCCCGCGTGCCGGGCGTCTCCGGCATCTGGAAGGACCTGACGGAGTCCGTCAACCTCATGGCCAACAACCTGACCAGCCAGGTGCGCAACATCGCGCAGGTCGCCACCGCGGTGACCCGCGGCGACCTCAACCTGCGGATCGACGTCGACGCCGCGGGCGAGATCCTGGAGCTGCAGGACTACATCAACACGATGATCGTCCGCCTGCGCGAGACCACGCTCGCCAACAAGGAGCAGGACTGGCTCAAGGGCAACCTGGCGCGCATCTCCGGCCTCATGCAGGGCCGCCGCGACCTGCGCGACGTCGCCGCGCTGATCATGAGCGAGCTGACGCCGGTGGTGTCCGCGCAGCACGGCGCGTTCTTCCTCGCCGAGGACACCAGCGAACCGGGCGAGGACTACGAGCTGGGACTCGTCGGCAGCTACGGCTTCTCCCGGCGCACGATGCAGACCGTGTTCATGCCGGGCGAGGGCCTGATCGGGCAGGCGGCGGTGGAGAAGCGCTCGATCCTCGTCGAGCAGGTGCCGCCGGGCTACCTGAAGATCACCTCCGGGCTGGGCGAGGCACCGCCGTCCCATGTGATCGTGCTGCCGGTGCTGTTCGAGGGCCGGGTGCTGGGCGTGATCGAACTGGCCGCGTTCCAGCCGTTCACGCAGATCCAGAAGGACTTCCTCAACCAGATCACGGACATCATCGCGATCAGCGTCAACACCATCTCGGTCAACACCAAGACCGAGTACCTCCTCAAGCAGTCGCAGGAGCTCACCGAGCAACTCCAGGAGCGTTCGGCCGAGTTGGAGAACCGGCAGCGGGCGCTGGAGCTGTCCAACGCCGAACTCGAGGACAAGGCCGAACTGCTGGCACGGCAGAACCGCGACATCGAGGTGAAGAACACCGAGATCGAGGAGGCCCGGCAGGTCCTGGAGGAGCGCGCCGAGCAGCTCGCGGTGTCGATGCGCTACAAGTCGGAGTTCCTGGCCAACATGTCGCACGAGCTGCGCACGCCGCTCAACTCGCTGCTGATCCTGGCCAAGCTGCTCGCCGACAACGCCGACCGCAACCTGTCGCCGAAGCAGGTCGAGTTCGCCGAGACCATCCACGGCGCCGGCTCCGACCTGCTGCAGCTGATCAACGACATCCTGGACCTGTCGAAGGTCGAGGCCGGCAAGATGGACGTCTCGCCGACCCGGATCGCGCTGGTGCAGCTCGTCGACTACGTCGAGGCGACGTTCCGGCCGCTGACCGCGGAGAAGGGCCTGGACTTCTCGGTGCGCGTGTCGCCCGAACTCCCGGTCACCCTGCACACCGACGAGCAGCGGTTGCTGCAGGTGCTGCGCAACCTGCTGTCCAACGCGGTGAAGTTCACCGACAGCGGGTCGGTGGAGCTGGTGATCCGGCCGGCCGGCGCGGAGGTTCCGCAGTCCATCCGCGAGCAGCTGCTGGAGGCCGGCAACCTGCGGGAACCGGACCAGCCGCTCATCGCGTTCTCGGTCACCGACACCGGCATCGGCATCGCCGCCAGCAAGATGCGGGTCATCTTCGAGGCGTTCAAGCAGGCCGACGGCACCACCAGCCGCAAGTACGGTGGCACCGGCCTGGGCCTGTCCATCAGCCGCGAGATCGCCCGGCTGCTGGGCGGCGAGATCCACGCGGACAGCCAGACCGGCCGCGGCTCGACGTTCACGCTGTACCTGCCCATGACGCTCGGCGACGTGCCGCCCGCGGCGCCCCAGGCGCCCTCCCTCGGGCAGGGCGAGGGCGATCAGCAGGGCGGCAGGACCCGCAGCCCGGGCAGCAGCCTGGCCCGGCTGCGCAGGCGCTCCGCGCAGCCCGCGCCGGAGCCGGCGGTCAACAGCGCCCAGAACAACGGCAGGCCGCAGTCCAACGGGCAGCTGCCCGCCTCGGAGCCGTGGATCGAGGACGTCCACTCGGACGCCTACACCGGCTTCTCCGGGGGCTTCAGCGGCGAGAAGGTGCTCATCGTCGACGACGACATCCGCAACGTCTTCGCGCTCACCAGCGTCCTGGAGCAGCACGGCCTGACGGTGCTCTACGCGGAGAACGGGCGGGAGGGCATCGAGGTGCTGGAGCAGTACGACGACATCGCCGTCGTGCTGATGGACATCATGATGCCGGAGATGGACGGATACGCGACGACCACGGCGATTCGCAAGATGCCGCAGTTCGCCGGTCTGCCCATCATCGCGCTCACCGCGAAGGCGATGAAGGGAGATCGTGAGAAGGCGATCGAGTCAGGAGCGTCGGATTATGTGACGAAGCCTGTCGACACCGATCATCTGCTGACTCTCATGGAACAGTGGATGCACGCGCGCTGACGCGCGCCGATCACGGAGTGCCGGTTTTGACGCCGGGCACACGACTGCGGTACGAACTTTTGCCGACTCGTGTGTCTGGTGAGGTGTGAGGGTGCCGGATGCGGGGAACCTTCTGGTCTCCGCCTGCGTTTCCGGTACGTGTTGAGTGACCTGGCGGTGACAGGGTGTGGCGAACGGCGGGGTGCGGCTACCATGACCGGCACAAGGACGGGCGGCATGACAGAGCTGTCCGCGGGGGCGGCGACCGGAGCAGTACCGGGGCGAGGAGGGCGGGCCGTGGTGCAGAAGGCCAAGATCCTCCTGGTCGATGACCGGCCGGAGAATCTTCTGGCGCTGGAGGCGATCCTCTCGGCGCTCGATCAGACACTGGTACGGGCATCGTCCGGGGAGGAAGCGCTCAAGGCGCTGCTCACCGACGACTTCGCGGTGATCCTGCTCGACGTGCAGATGCCGGGCATGGACGGCTTCGAGACCGCGGCGCACATCAAGCGGCGGGAGCGGACGCGGGACATCCCGATCATCTTCCTCACCGCGATCAACCACGGCCCGCACCACACGTTCCGCGGCTACGCGGCCGGTGCGGTCGACTACATCTCCAAGCCCTTCGACCCGTGGGTGCTGCGGGCCAAGGTGTCGGTCTTCGTGGACCTGTACATGAAGAACTGCCAGCTCCGGGAACAGGCGGCGCTGCTGCGGCTCCAGTTGGAGCAGGGCGCGCCGGGCGGCGGTTCCAACGGGAGCAGGGAGTCGGCCGGTCTGCTCGCGGAACTGTCCGCGCGGCTGGCCGCCGTCGAGGAGCAGGCCGAGGCGCTGAGCAAGCAGCTCGACGAGTCGGCGGACGCGGCGGCGGTGGCCACCGCCGCCCACCTGGAGCGCAAACTCACCGGCCTGCGGCGGGCGCTGGACGCGCTGGAGCCGCACGGCGCGGGCCGCGACGGCATCGTCAAGCAGCAGGGCCCCGAGTAGACCGGACGGGCGGAGCAGTCGGCCGCGGCCAGGTGCCGCGGCCGGTCCGCCACCGTCTCGTCGACCTGGGTTGACGCGGCGTCAATCCCCTGTCGGCGCGGGCCGACACGAACGGGCGTATGCATGGCCAGGCGTGTTCCCCGATCACAAGGGCGGTAACCTCACCACCATGGCCTCCCGTACGTCCGGCACCGCCAAGAAAGCCCCGGCGAAGCCTGCGGCCAAGAAGACCGCGGCGAAGCAGCCCGCGGCGAAGAGCGCTGCCCCCAGGGCGCCGGCGAAGAAGGCGGCCACCAAGCCCGCACCCAGGCCCGCCCCTTCGCCCACCAGCGGCCTCTACCGCCTGGTGCGCGCGCTGTGGCTGGGCCTCGCCCACACGGTGGGCGCCGTCTTCCGCGGGATAGGGCGCGGTGCGAAGGGACTGGACCCGGCCCACCGCAAGGACGGTCTGGCGCTGCTGCTGCTCGGCCTGACGCTGGTGGTGGCCGCCGGCACCTGGTCGAACCTGCACGGCCCGGTCGGCGACCTGGTCCAGACGCTGGTGACCGGCGCGTTCGGCCGCCTCGACCTGCTCGTGCCGTTCCTGCTCGGTGCCGTCGCCGTCCGGCTGATGCGCCACCCCGAACAGCCCGAGGCCAACGGACGCATCGTCATCGGCCTGTCCGCGCTGGTGATCGGCGCGCTCGGGCTGATCCACCTGGCGTGCGGCTCGCCCAGCCGCAGCGAGGGCGCCCAGGCACTGCGGGACGCCGGCGGCCTCATCGGCTGGGCCGCCGCCTCGCCGCTGCGCTACACCGTCGGCGGGCCGCTGGCCGTCCCGCTGCTGCTGCTGTTCACCGCCTTCGGACTGCTCGTCGTCACCGCCACCCCGGTGAACGCGATCCCGCAGCGGCTGCGCGCGGCCGGCACCCGGCTCGGCCTGTACGCGGGCGTCACCGAGCCCGAGGCGGTGCCGCTGGAGGACTTCTTCGACGAGGACGCGGCCGACGACCAGCGCACCGCCGACGACGAGTCGCCGGTGCGCCGCCTGCCGCTGCGCCTCACCAAGCCGCCGGCGGGATCCCGCGCGGATCCGTACGACGTCGACCGCGACGGCGCCCTGGAGGGCGACGCCGAGCCCAAGCCGCGCCGCCGGCCCCGGCGCCGCGCCGAGGCGTCCGACGGGGACGGCGGGCCGGACGCGGTGGACGTGGCCGCGGCGGCGGCCGCCGCGCTGGACGGCGCGGTGCTGCACGGCGTGCAGCCCTCGCCGCTGGTCGCGGACCTCACCAGCCGGATCAGGAAGCAGGTGCCCCCCGCCCGCGGCGAGGACCCCGCGGACGGCGGGGCCACCGCGGCCGCGGAGGGCTCCGTCCCGGACCTCACGAAGGCCGCGCCCGAACCGGCCTCGCAGCCGCTGCCGCCGCGCGCCGAGCAGCTGCAGCTGTCCGGCGACATCACGTACGCGCTGCCCTCGCTCGACCTGCTGACCCGCGGCGGGCCCGGCCGCAGCCGCAGCGCGGCCAACGACGCCGTCGTCGCCTCGCTCAAGCAGGTGTTCAAGGAGTTCAAGGTCGACGCGGACGTCACCGGCTTCACCCGCGGCCCGACGGTCACCCGGTACGAGGTCGAGCTGGGCGCCGCGGTCAAGGTCGAGCGGATCACCGCGCTGGCCAAGAACATCGCCTACTCCGTCGCCAGCCCGGACGTGCGGATCATCAGCCCGATCCCCGGCAAGTCCGCGGTCGGCATCGAGATCCCCAACAGCGACCGCGAGATGGTCAACCTCGGCGACGTGCTGCGCTCGGCCGACGCCGCGGGCGAGGACCACCCGATGACCGTCGCGCTCGGCAAGGACGTCGAGGGCGGCTACGTGATGGCCAACCTCGCGAAGATGCCGCACGTCCTGGTGGCCGGCGCCACCGGCTCCGGCAAGTCGTCCTGCATCAACTGCCTGATCACCTCGGTGATGGCCCGCGCCACCCCCGACGAGGTGCGCATGGTGCTCGTCGATCCCAAGCGCGTCGAACTCACCGCGTACGAAGGCATTCCGCACCTCGTCACGCCCATCATCACCAACCCCAAGCGGGCCGCGGAGGCCCTGCAGTGGGTGGTGCGCGAGATGGACCTGCGCTATGACGACCTCGCCGCGTACGGCTTCCGGCACATCGACGACTTCAACGCCGCGGTCCGCTCCGGCAAGGCCAGGACGCCCGAGGGCAGCGAGCGCGAGCTGGCGCCGTACCCGTACCTGCTGGTGATCGTGGACGAGCTCGCCGACCTGATGATGGTCGCGCCCAGGGACGTGGAGGACTCCATCGTCCGCATCACGCAGCTCGCCCGCGCCGCCGGCATCCACCTGGTGCTGGCCACCCAGCGCCCCAGCGTGGACGTCGTCACCGGCCTGATCAAGGCCAACGTGCCGTCCCGGCTGGCCTTCGCGACCTCCTCGCTCGCCGACAGCCGCGTGATCCTCGACCAGGCCGGCGCCGAGAAGCTCATCGGCAAGGGCGACGGCCTGTTCCTGCCGATGGGCGCCAACAAGCCGATCCGCCTGCAGGGCGCGTTCGTCACCGAGGACGAGATCGCCAAGGTCGTCGACCACTGCAAGGCGCAACTCACGCCGACCTACCGGACCGACGTCACGGTGGGCAGCGTCCCGAAGAAGGAGATCGACGAGGAGATCGGCGACGACCTGGACCTGCTGTGCCAGGCCGCGGAGCTGGTGGTCTCCACGCAGTTCGGCTCCACCTCCATGCTGCAGCGCAAGCTGCGGGTGGGCTTCGCCAAGGCGGGCCGCCTGATGGACCTGATGGAGTCGCGCAACATCGTGGGCCCCAGCGAGGGCTCCAAGGCGCGCGACGTCCTGGTGAAGGCCGACGAGATCGACGGGGTGCTCGCCGTCATCCGCGGCGGGGGTCCCCTCTGACCGGTGGACCTGACGGCCCGCCGGACACCGCCCTCCGGGGGAACCATGGCCGGAACGATGGTCCGAGGATCAGGCATCATGTGTGCCGATCGGAGACGCGGGGCAAGTTCTGGGGCAACCGTTTCTCCGGCTCGTACGTCAAGTTGATACAGGGGACGACCCCCGCCTCTGCCCTGCGGTGAAGCCTCAGCCCGTGTGGCGGACAAAAACGGCCGTCCGCTTGCTCCCGCGTTTTGTACCGCCCCTAGACTGAACTTCCAGCAGGTGGCTGCACGCTCGAAAGGCGCCCTCGTGTCCATCGGCAACTCGCCCTCCGACGACCGGCCTTCGGTCGGTCGCGCCCTCGCCCAGGCCCGCCTCGACTCCGGGCTCACCGTCGACGAGGTCAGCACCGTCACCCGGGTGCGCGTCCCGATCGTGCAGGCGATCGAGCAGGACGACTTCTCCCGGTGCGGTGGCGACGTGTACGCGCGCGGGCACGTCCGATCGTTCGCCCGCGCCGTCGGCCTCGACCCCGAACCGCTGGTCGACCAGTACGCCGCCGAGCACGGCACGGCCACCGCGACCGTGACGGTGCCGCCGGTCTACCAGGCCGACCGCGGCAAGATCAGGTCCACCGAACCCCGCAGGCCCAACTGGACGGCCGCGATGATCGCCGCGATCGTCGCCGTCATCGGGTTCGTCGGCTACACCGCCTTCAGCGGCGGCGGGGACGGCGGCAAGTCCACCGCGGGTTCCAGCACGACCCCGACCGCCGGCCGCACCACCCCCAGCCACACGCCGCAGAGCAACGGCGGCGTGCCCAAGGCCCCGCAGCCCACCAACAGCGCGATCGCCGCGGCCCCGCCCGGCAAGGTGACGGTCAAGGTGACCGCCGCGGGGGGCACCAGCTGGATCCAGGCCACCGACAGCAACGGCAAGCAGCTGTACCAGGACTCGCTGCGCAAGGGGCAGTCGATGACCTGGACCGACGACAAGAAGATCAAGCTGGTCATCGGCAACGCGGGCGCCGTGCAGATGTTCGTCAACGGCAAGGACCTGGGTGCCGCCGGCAACGACGGCCAGGTCGTCCGCCTCACCTACACGCCCGGGGATCCCACCCAGGGCTGAGCACGACAGTGCTGCTGAGACGCCGCACGGGCGCCCCGCACGCGGGCGCCGGGCGACCGTGCCGGCGTGATCTGCCGCACTGCCGCCGGAGCGCCGCCGCCGGACAGGGGCCGAGGACCGGCCCCGGGGGCGGCAGCGGGGGCCCGCGGCGCCCGGGGCGGTGACCAGGCACCCGGTACTCTGGGCAGCATGCCAGAACCCCGTACCGTCGCTCTTGTCACGCTCGGCTGCGCCCGCAATGAGGTGGACTCCGAGGAACTCGCCGGCCGGCTGGCGGCGGACGGCTGGCAGCTCGTCGACGACGCCTCCGAAGCCGACGTCGCCGTCGTGAACACCTGCGGCTTCGTCGACGCCGCCAAGAAGGACTCGGTCGACGCCCTGCTCGAGGCCAACGACCTCAAGAACCAGGGCCGCACCCAGGCCGTGGTCGCGGTCGGCTGCATGGCCGAGCGGTACGGCAAGGAGCTCGCGGACGCCCTGCCCGAGGCCGACGGCGTGCTTGGCTTCGACGACTACGCCGACATCTCCGACCGCCTGCAGACGATCCTCAGCGGCGGAGTGCACGCCCCCCACACCCCGCGCGACCGGCGCAAGCTGCTGCCGATCAGCCCGGCCCAGCGTCAGGGCGCCGCGGGTGTGGCGCTGCCCGGCCACGGCCAGGCCGACGAGGCCGCGGCGGACGGCGGTGCGACGGCCACGGAGTTCACCCAGGCGCCCGCCGACCTGCCCGACGGCGTCGCCCCCGCCTCCGGGCCGCGCGCGCCGCTGCGCCGCCGGCTCGACGCCGGACCGGTCGCCTCGGTGAAGCTGGCCTCCGGCTGCGACCGCCGGTGCACGTTCTGCGCGATCCCGTCCTTCCGCGGGTCGTTCATCTCCCGCCGCCCCTCCGACGTCCTGGGCGAGACCCGCTGGCTCGCCGAGCAGGGCGTCCGCGAGGTCATGCTCGTCAGCGAGAACAACACCTCCTACGGCAAGGACCTCGGCGACATCCGGCTGCTGGAGACGCTGCTGCCCGAACTCGCGGCGGCCGACGGCATCGAACGCGTGCGGGTCAGCTACCTCCAGCCGGCCGAGATGCGGCCCGGCCTGATCGACGTGCTGACCTCGACGCCGGGCGTCGTGCCCTACTTCGACCTGTCCTTCCAGCACTCGGCGCCGGCAGTGCTCCGCGCGATGCGGCGGTTCGGCGACACCGACCGCTTCCTCGACCTCCTGGACACGATCCGCTCCAAGGCCCCGGAGGCCGGCGTGCGGTCCAACTTCATCGTCGGCTTCCCCGGCGAGACCGAGGAGGATCTCGCCGAGCTGGAGCGGTTCCTGACGTCCGCACGGCTCGACGCCATCGGCGTCTTCGGGTACTCCGACGAGGACGGCACCGAGGCGGCGACCTACGACGGCAAGCTCGACGACGACGTGGTGGCCGCCCGGCTGGCGCGGGTCTCGCGCCTCGCCGAGGAACTGACCGCGCAGCGCGCGGAGGAGCGCGTGGGCAGCACCGTGCGGGTGCTCGTCGAGTCCGTGGACGAGGAGACCGGCGAGGTCGTCGGCCGCGCCGACCACCAGGCGCCGGAGACCGACGGCCAGGTCGTGCTGACGGTGGAGGGCGGCTGGTGGGAGCCGGCCCCCGGGGCGTTCGTCACCGCCCGCGTCACCGGCACCGAAGGCGTGGACCTGATCGCCGAGCCGCTGGCCGTCGAGGAGGGCGGGCCGCAGGTGCCCGTGGCCGCCGACGACGCCGCCGAGCCGGTCGGGGCGGCGGTGCCGGCCCAGCCCGCGGAGGCGGTGGCCAGATGACAGAAGCCCCCGCCTCGCCTCCGTCCGCGCCCGACCACCTCGGCGATCCCGAGGAGTCCAAGGCCGGGCTGTGGAACGTGGCGAACCTGCTCACCATGACCCGGCTGGTGCTCGTCCCCGGCTTCGTGCTGCTGCTGGTCCACGGCGACGGCCACGACCCGGCGTGGCGGTCCTTCGCCTGGGCGGCGTTCGCCGTCGCCATGATCACCGACCTGTTCGACGGCGAACTCGCGCGCCGCTACGGCCTGGTCACCGACTTCGGCAAGATCGCCGATCCCATCGCGGACAAGGCGATCATGGGCGCCGCCCTGGTCGGCCTGTCCGCGCTCGGGGACCTGCCGTGGTGGGTCACCATCGTCATCCTGGTGCGCGAGGTCGGCATCACGCTGATGCGGTTCTGGGTGATCCGGCACGGGGTCATCCCGGCCAGCCGCGGCGGCAAGCTCAAGACGCTCACCCAGGGCGTGGCCGTCGGCATGTACATCCTGGTGCTCACCGGGCCGCTGGCCACGATCCGGGCCTGCCTGATGGGCGCCGCGGTGGTGCTGACCGTGGCCACCGGTCTGGACTACGTGCGCCAGGCCGTCGTGCTGCGGCGGGCCGGCCTCGCGGCCGAGGCGCGGGCGCGAGGGAAGCAGCAGGGACGGCAGCAGGGACAGGGACAGGGGATATGAGCGTCGGCCAGGGGGAGGCGGCGGACGCCGCCGAGGTGCTGCGGCTGCTGGAGACGGGCGGCTGGACGCTGGCCGTGGCGGAGTCCCTGACCGGCGGCCTGGTGGCCGCCCGGATCGCGTCGGTGCCCGGCGCCTCGAAGAGCTTCCGCGGTTCGGTGACGGCGTACGCCACCGAACTGAAGCACGAACTGCTCGGTGTCGACGCCGGGCTGCTGGCCGCCCGGGGCGCGGTCGACCCTCAGGTCGCCCGGGAGATGGCCGAGGGCGTCAGGGACCGCCTGACCGCGGACTGGGGCGCCTCGACCACCGGGGTGGCCGGGCCCGACCCGCAGGACGGGCAGCCCGTCGGCACGGTGTTCGTCGCCGTCGCGGGCCCGGACCGGACCGAGGTCGCGGCGCTGCGCCTGAGCGGGGACCGTACCGCGATCCGTACCGCTTCCGTGGCGGCCGTTCTGGATCTGCTCACGGTGGAGCTGAGAAGGAGTACGGTTGCGGGTCCGAGGCCGTCACAGGGCCCAGGACAAGGCTCCTGACAGGAGTCCGAGAGCGGTGCTTAGGGAAGAAGACGGGGGGAAGTGATGTTTGCAGCCCTGAGTGAACACGTCTTCGCTCCCCGCACGGCCGGTGCCCGAGGCGGTACGGTGGGGCGAGAAGGATGCGGTTTCGCGGTCCGAGGAGGGAGCCACCGATGATCCTGCTCCGTCGCCTGCTTGGTGACGTGCTGCGTCGGCAGCGCCAGCGCCAGGGCCGTACTCTGCGTGAGGTCTCCTCGTCGGCCCGGGTCTCGCTCGGGTACCTCTCGGAGGTCGAGCGGGGGCAGAAGGAGGCGTCCTCCGAACTGCTCTCGGCGATCTGTGAGGCGCTCAGCGTGCCGATGTCCGAGGTGATGCGCGAGGTCAGCGACGATCTGTCGCTTGCCGAACTCTCGCAGTCCGCGGCCGCCGACACTTCCGCGTCGCCGATGCGCCCGGTGCTGGGTTCGGTCACGTCCGTCACCTCCGTGTCGTCCACCCCCGACGAGCGCATCACGATCAAGGCGCCCAAGAAGTCCGCGGAAGCGGTCGACGTCGTGGCTGCCTGACCAGCTGCGCCCCTGCTGTCGCGGCGGCCCCTGAAAACCGGGATTCCCGGTTCGGGGGCCGCCGCGTTTTCCGTTCCGCGGTCCTGGCCCGACCTCGCTCCGTATCTGTCCGTGAATTCCTGGCCTGTGCCTGCTTTTGCCATGTGTACGGGTCCGGGGCAGGGTAGGCGAGGAAGGTCAGCGAAGATCGAACTGTGCCAGAGCAGGACGAGACCGGCCGTCGCCTCACCTCCGCACCCCGCGGAGTGCGGTCCGCGGCCGGCGGCCGACCCGCGAGGAGACAAGCGCATGAGCGTCGTGAAGAGCCCGCTTCCGGAATCCGCCCGCAAGACCGTCGGAGAGGCCCTTCAGGGCTCCCTGGTGGATCTGATCGACCTCTCCCTGCTGGCCAAGCAGGTGCACTGGAACGTCATCGGCCCGCGCTTCCGGTCCATCCACCTCCAGCTCGACGAGGTGGTCGACAGCGCGCGGCTGGCCTCCGACACGGTGGCGGAACGCGCCTCCGCGATCGGCGTCACGCCGGACGGGCGGGCCGGCACCGTCGCCAAGACCTCCGGCATCGACACCGTGACCGACGGCTGGGTCAAGGACGGCGAGGTCGTGGAGATCATGGTCGCCGCCCTGGACGCGAGCATCACCCGGATGCGGGAACGCATCGCCGTCACCGACGAACCCGACCCCGTCACCCAGGACATCCTCATCGGCATCGCCGCGGACCTGGAGAAGTTCCACTGGATGTTCCAGGCCGAGAACGTCTGACGGCCGGCCCGCGCCCGCGCCCGCACCTCGCGTGCGGCCGGGGCCGGCGAGCTGAACCGCGTGGTGCGACCTTCTCGGGGCACAAGGAGGCGGCGATGCGTGCACGCAGTGCGGTGCGCGTCAGGCGGCTGGTACGGCGGGGACTGACGGTGGGCTGCGGGCTCGCCTGGTGGTGGGCGGCGGTGCGCCTCACCCTCGTGCCGGGCGCCCGGCCCGGGCTCGGCGAGGGCGCGGTCCTCACCGGCTGGAGCCTCGGGCTCATACCGCTGCACGCGGTGCCGGTCCACCCGCGAATATCCCGCGACGGGCCCGGCGGCCATGCCGGACCCTGGCACCGCCGCGCGGCTGAGACCGGGACCGGGGCCGAGGCCGAAGAGGGGCTCGGGCCTGATGAGGGGGCCGGGCCGGATCCGGAGGCGGCGCCTGCGTTCGAGGTGGGGTTCGTGCCCGAGATCGCACCCGAGATCGTGCCCGGGGGCGCCCTGACGGCCGGCGCAGACGGTGCCGGAGCCGTTCAGCCGCCGGAGGGCGCGGGGCCGCGCTGACAGCGCGGGCACCAGTAGGCGACCCGCTCCCGGCCGTCCTCGCCGTGTTCGGCCCGGCGCACGGGCGTGCCGCAGCGCAGGCACGGTTGGTGCTCCCTGCCGTAGACCCAGTTCGTCCGCCCCCGCCGGGTGTTCCCGGTCGTGATGTGCCCCGGCCGGGCCTTGTTCGCCTCCAGCAGCCGCTTCGCCAGCACCACGAGCTTCTGCGGCGCCGCGATCTCCCCGAACGGTGTCCACGGCGTGATCCCGCGCAGAAAGCACAGCTCCGAGACATAGACGTTGCCGATCCCCGCGAGATTGCGCTGATCCAGCAGCGCTGCGCCGACCGGCCGGCCCGGCTCGGCGCCCAGTGCGGCCAGCGCCCTGGCCGGCTCCCAGTCGGGACCCAGCAGATCGGGACCCAGGTGACCGACGACCCCGTCCTCCTCGTCGGTGGGCAGCAGCTCCAGCACCGGCAGCCGGTAGCCGACGGCCGTCCTCGCCTCGTTCTCCAGCACCGCCCGCACCTGGTGCGCCTGGCCGCCCCGCCAGCGCTCCCCGGGGGCGTACAGGTGCCACGCACCGTCCATCCGCAGGTGCGAGTGGAGGGTCAGGCCGCCCTCCAGCCGCGCCATCAGGTGCTTGCCCCGGGGGACGACCTCCAGCATCTGCCGCCCGGACAGGTCCACCGTCGCGAGCTGCGGCACCCGCAGATCCGCCCGCAGCAGCGGCCGGCCGGCCAGCGCGGCGTGCAGTCGGTGGGCGGTCAGCCAGACCGTGTCTCCTTCGGGCACCCGTCCATCATCGCCCACCCGCCGCAGGAGCCGGCCCCGCCGGCGGTCCGCCAGGATTCCGGCCGAGCCGGACGGTGTTCCCGGGCGGAGCCCGAGCGACAGGCCGCACCGGGGCGGAGCGCCGGTCGGACCGGACGGCTCGGCGGGCTATCCGTCGCGCAGCCGCAGCCCGCGCGGAGTGGCGTGGAAGCCGGCGGCTTCCAGTGCCTGGCCGAGCGACGAGGTCAGCGCGGGCTCGCCGTTCGTGCGCTCCACCGTCAGCCGGCCCAGCGCACCCTCCCTGACCGCCAGGGCGAGGGCGTCCGCCGCGGCCTGCAGGCGTATCGCGTCCCCGGGCCAGGCCAGCAAGGTCTTCCCGCCCCGCTCCACGTAGACGGCCAGTTCCCCGTCGCTGATCACCACCAGGGCGCCGGCCTTGCGCCCCGGCTTGTGGGTGACGCCCTCCGGCTGCTCCGGCCAGGGCAGCGCGGCGCCGTAGGGATTGGCCGGGTCGGCCGCCGCGAGGACCACGGTGCGGGACCTGCCCTGGTGGTCCTCCTCGCGCTCCCTGGACGTGCTGAGGGCCCGCAGCCGGTCCACGGCGCCGTCCATCGCGAACTGGGCCGCCCCGAGCCCCTCCACCACGTAGCCCCGCCGGGCCTGCCCGGTCTCCTCGAACGCGGACAGCACCCGGTAGGCCGCCGAGAAGCCTCCCGCGACGCCCTCGGCGGCCACGGCGCCGCGTGTGACCACGCCGTGCCGGTCCAGCAGCGTGTGGGTCAGCGCGTGGGCCCGCAGCGTGGGGTCGGGTTCCGCGGCCGGCACGAGCGACCACCGGCCGGCGGCCGTCGGCGGGCCGCTCCGCGACGCGGTCGCCCGCGGGGCGCGGGCGGCCAGCGAGCTGTAGCGGCCGCGCGGCACGGACTTCGGTGCCCGGTGCGCGGTGGATCCCGCGGTCCGGCCCGAACCGAGCAGGGCCCGCAGCGGCGCCAGCGTGTCGTTGGTCAGCCGCCCCGACCAGGCCAGCTCCCACACCGCGTCGGCGAGCTGCGGGTCCGTCGCCTCCACGCCCGCGGCCCGCACCTGTTCCGCGATCTGGCGGAAGAACAGCCCGTACCCACCGTCCAGCGCCGAAAGCACGGCCTGGTGCAGCGGCGACAGCTCCAGCGGCTGCGGATCGGGGATCAGCAGCGGCGCGCTGTCCGCGAGGAACAGCGAGACCCAGCCGTCCTTGCCCGGCAGCCCGCCCGCTCCCGCCCAGAGCACCTCGCCCGAGGACGTCAGCTCGTCGAGCATCGCCGGGGTGTAGCCGGTGACCCGGGACGGCAGCACCAGCTTCTCCAGGGCGGACGCGGGCACCGCCGCGCCCTGCAACTGCTCCACCGCGCGCGCCAGGCCGTCCATCCCGCGCAGGCTGTGGGTGCCGACGTGCTGCCACTGGGGCAGGAACACGCCGAGCGTCGCGGGCGGCACCGGCTCCAGTTCCTGCCGCAGCGCCGCCAGGCTGCGGCGGCGCAGCCGGCGCAGCACCGCCGCGTCGCACCACTCCTGGCCGGCCGCCCCCGGCCGGAACTCGCCCTGCACCAGCCGCCCCGCCGCGCTCAGCCGGTGCAGCGTGCCGTCGGCGACCGCCGCACCCAGCCCGAACCGGCCGGCGACCTCTCCGCTGGTGAAAGGCCCGTGCGTGCGGGCGTACCGGGCGAGCAGGTCGCCGAGCGGGTCCTTGACCGGTTCGGTGAACGCCACCGGTACGCCCACGGGCAGCGCGGTGCCCAGCGCGTCCCGCAGGCGTCCGGCGTCCTCCACGGCCGCCCAGTGCTCCTCGCCGCCGATCCGCACCCGGATCGCCCGCCGTGCCTGCTCCAGTCCGGCGGCCCACGCGCCGGTGCCTCCCCGCTCGACCAGCTCCGCCGTGGTCAGTGGCCCCAGCACGCGCAACAGGTCCGCGACGCCCTCGGCGTCCTTGACCCGCCGGTCCTCGGTGAGCCACTGCAGCTCCTGGTCCAGCTCCGCCAGCACGTCCGCGTCCAGCAGCTCGCGCAGCTCCGCCTGGCCCAGCAGCTCCGCGAGGAGCCGCGAGTCCAGCGACAGGGCCGCCGCACGGCGCTCCGCCAGCGGAGAGTCCCCTTCGTAGAGGAACTGCGCCACGTAACCGAAGAGCAGGGAGCGGGCGAACGGTGACGGCTCGTGCGTGGTGACCTCCACCAGCTTCACCCGGCGCGCCTCGATGTCGCCCATCAGCTCCACCAGGCCCGGCACGTCGAAGACGTCCTGCAGGCACTCGCGCACCGCCTCGAGGACGATCGGGAAGGACCCGAACTCCGAGGCCACCTGGAGCAGTTGCGAGGCACGCTGCCGCTGCTGCCACAGCGGCGTGCGCTTGCCGGGGCTGCGCCGGGGGAGGAGCAGCGCGCGGGCGGCGCACTCGCGGAAGCGTGCGGCGAACAGCGCCGAGCCGCCGACCTGATCGGTCACCAGCTGCTCGATCTCGCCCTTGTCGAACGCCACGTCGGCCGCGCCCACCGGCGACTGCTCGGGGTCGTACTCGGCGCCGTGCGACAGCGGGTCGGTGTCGAGCAGGTCCAGCCCCATCAGGTCCGCGTCGGGCAGTCGCAGCACGATGCCGTCGTCGGCGTGCATCGCCTGGGCGTCGAGCCCGTAGCGTTCCTGGAGGCGGGCGCCGAGCGCCAGCGCCCAGGGGGCGTGCACCTGGGCCCCGAACGGCGAGTGGATGATCACCCGCCAGTCGCCGAGCTCGTCCCTGAACCGCTCCACCACGATGGTGCGGTCGTCCGGCACGTGCCCGCAGGCCTGCCGCTGCTCGGTCAGGTAGGCCAGCACGTTGTCGATGGCCCAGGCGTCCAGGCCTGCTTCCGTCAGCCGCTCCCTGGCCGCCTCGGGAGGCATCGCGCCGACCTCGCGCAGCCACCCGCCCACGGCCCTGCCGAGCTCCAGCGGCCGGCCCAGCTGGTCGCCCTTCCAGAACGGCAGGCGGCCCGGCACGCCGGGGGCCGGGGAGACCAGCACCCGGTCCCGGGTGATGTCCTCGATCCGCCATGAGGTCGTGCCGAGGGTGAACACGTCGCCCACCCGCGACTCGTAGACCATCTCCTCGTCCAGCTCACCGACCCGGCCGCCGCCCTTCTTGGGGTCTGCGCCGGCGAGGAAGACGCCGAACAGGCCGCGGTCCGGGATGGTGCCGCCGGAGGTCACCGCCAGCCGCTGGGCGCCGGGCCGGCCGGTCAGGGTGTTCGCCACCCGGTCCCATACCAGGCGCGGGCGCAGCTCGGCGAAGGCGTCCGACGGGTAGCGGCCCGCCAGCATGTCCAGCACCGCCACGTAGGCCGAGTGCGGCAGCGAGGCGAACGGCGCCGCGCGGCGGACCACGGCGAGCAGCTCGTCCACGTCCCAGGAGTCGAGTGCCGTCATCGCGACGATCTGCTGGGCCAGCACGTCGAGCGGGTTGGCCGGCACCCGCAGGGCCTCGATGCCGCCCTCCCGCATCCGCTCGGTGACGACCGCCGACTGCACCAGGTCGCCCCGGTACTTCGGGAAGACCACGCCGGTGGAGACCGCGCCGACCTGGTGGCCCGCCCGGCCCACGCGCTGCAGCCCCGACGCGACCGACGGGGGTGACTCGACCTGGACCACGAGGTCGACCGCGCCCATGTCGATGCCCAGCTCCAGGCTGGAGGTCGCGACCACAGCCGGCAGCCGGCCCGCCTTCAGGTCCTCCTCGACCAGCGCCCGCTGCTCCTTGGACACCGAGCCGTGGTGGGCGCGGGCCAGCACCGGGGCGGCGCCGCGGGCCGCCCCCGACTGGGCCATGAGCTGGGCGGGCGTGTGGGCCTCGGGCAGGGGTTCGCCCTCGGCCCGTTCCTGCCCGATCTCGTTGAGCCGGTTGCACAGCCGCTCCGCCAGCCGCCGCGAGTTGGCGAAGACGATCGTCGACCGGTGGGCCTGCACCAGGTCCGCGATCCGCTCCTCGACATGCGGCCAGATCGACGGACGCTCCGCGGGCCCGGCCGCGGGCCCGGTGTGCTCCGCCGCGTCCGCCGCCGGCGAACCGCCCAGCTCGCCCATGTCCTCCACGGGCACGACCACCGACAGGTCGAACTCCTTCTGCGACGGCGGCTGCACGATCGTCACCCGCCGCTGCGGCGACAGGTAGCGGGCGATCTCGTCCACCGGGCGCACCGTCGCGGACAGGCCGATCCGTCGCGCGGGCCGGTCCAGCACCTCGTCGAGGCGCTCAAGCGTCAGGGCCAGATGGGCTCCGCGCTTGGTGCCCGCCACCGCGTGCACCTCGTCGAGGATCACCGTCTCGACGCCGCTCAGGGCCTCGCGGGCGGCCGAGGTGAGCATCAGGAACAGCGACTCGGGCGTGGTGATGAGGATGTCCGGCGGCCGCGTGACGAGTGCCCGCCGCTCGGCGGGCGGCGTGTCCCCTGACCGGATGCCGACCCGCACCTCGGGCTCCGGCAGGCCCAGGCGAACGGACTCCTGCCGCAGCCCGGCGAGGGGGCTGCGCAGGTTGCGTTCGACGTCGACCGCGAGGGCCTTGAGCGGAGACACGTACAGCACGCGGCAGCGCCGCTTGGTCTCGGCGGGCGGGGGAACGCTGGCCAGCCGGTCCAGCGCTGCCAGGAACGCGGCCAGGGTCTTGCCCGATCCGGTCGGTGCCACGACCAGCACGTCGGAGCCCTCCGCGATGGCCGACCACGCGCCGGCCTGGGCGGCGGTGGGCTCGCGGAACGCCCCGGTGAACCACGCGCGGGTGGCCGGGGAGAACGCCTTGAGGCTGCTGTGACGGGACTGATCGGACATGGCTCCCATCCTGCCTCGCCGCACCGACACCGCGCTGGCGAGACCGTCCAGCCTGTGGATAACCCCTGGCGCGGACACGCCACCGTGCGGTCAGAATGGGCCATGGCCCCGCGCGAACAGGCACGGCACTGGGAGCACCCCGGCCTCCCCGGCGTCGATCTGCTGCACGCCCGCTACATCCGCCACACGTTCTCCAGGCACGCGCACGACGGCTACGTGGTCGCCGCGGTCACCAGCGGTGTGGAGGCCGTCGGGCTGCCCGGCGGCGACCGGCACGCGGGGGCCGGGGGAGTGGTCCTCCTCAATCCCGAGACACCGCACACCGCCTACGCGGGCAGCGAGGACGGCTGGAGCTACCGGGTCCTCTACCCTGCCCGTTCGGTCGTCGCCTCCGTCGCCGCGGAGACCTCGGCGCTGCGCGGAACCCCGGCCTTCAGCGCCACCGTGCTCGACGACCCGGCCACCGCCCGGATGATCGCCGACGTGCACCGGGCCGCCGAACACGACAACCCCCTCGCCGCCGACACCCTCCTGCGCCTCGTCCTGGCCCGCCTGCTCGCACGGCACGGCACGGCCGTCGCCGCGGCGGAACCGGACGGGCAGGGTGCGGGCGGCGGTCCGCGCGCCGCCGCCCAGGCCCGCGACCTGCTCGCCGCCTCACTCGTCGAGCCGCCCAGCCTGGAGCAGCTCGCCGCGGAGACGGGCGTCAGCCCCTTTGCCCTCCTGCGGTCGTTCAAGAAGGCCTACGGACTGCCCCCGCACGCCTGGCTGACCGGTGAGCGGGTGAGTGCCGCGCGCCGCCTGCTGGACGCCGGGGCCAGCCCGGCCGACACCGCGGCGGCCGTCGGCTTCACCGACCAGCCGCACCTCAACCGGCATTTCAGCCGCATCGTCGGAGTCCCGCCGGGCGCCTACCAGCGCGAGCGCAAGAACGTACAAGACCTTCCGCGTGCGGCGGCCCTACCGTCGGCCGGGTGACCGCACCACCGATACCCGCACCCAGCCCCGCGCCCGAGGCCCCGGAGGCCGGCCGCCGCGCCGTCGTCCGCGACGCCCTCGGTGTCGGCGTGGCCGTCGGCCTGTCCGGATTCGCCTTCGGCGTGACCTCGGCGGGGGCCGGGTTCTCCCTCGTGCAGACCTGCGCCATGTCCCTGCTCGTCTTCACCGGCGCCTCCCAGTTCGCCCTGGTCGGCGCGCTCGGATCGGGTGGCAACCCGTTCGCGGCGGCCGCCGGGGCGCTGTTCCTGGGGACCCGCAACGCCTTCTACGGGCTCCGGCTCTCCCCACTCCTCGCGTTCCCCCGAGCCGTGCGCCCGCTGGCCGCGCAGTGGGTGATCGACGAGACCTCCGCGGTGGCCCTGTCGCAACGTGGCCGGGACGACGCCAGGCTCGGCTTCACCGTCACCGGGGCGAGCCTCTACCTGCTGTGGAACGTGACCACGCTCGCCGGCGCGCTGGGCGCCTCGGCCCTCGGCGACCCGGCGGCATGGGGTCTGGACGCGGCCGGACCCGCGGTGTTCCTCGCGCTGCTGGCTCCCATGGTCAAGGACCGGACGGAGCGGACGGCCGCCGCCTCCGCCGTCCTGCTGGCGCTGGCGTTCCTGCCGCTGCTCCCCGCGGGCGTGCCCGTCCTGGTCTCCGCGCTGGCCGCGCCCCTGGCCCTCGCCGCATGCCGAAGGAACCGCCGCCGAGGACAGGCGGCAGAGGAGGGAGCGACCCGTGACCACCGGCGCTGACGCGTGGATCGCCCTCGCGATCACGGCCCTGGGCTGCTACGGGGTGAAACTCCTCGGGCTGTCGATCCCGGCCGGGCTGCTGGAACGCCCGCTGGTCAGGCGCCTGGCGGCCCTGGTGCCGATCGCCCTGCTGGCCGCCCTGACCGCGCTGCAGACCTTCGGGACCACCACGCGGCACCTGGCGGTCGACGCCCGCTCCGCCGGACTCGCCGCCGCCGCGGTGGCGCTCCTGCTGCGGGCGCCGTTCCTCGTCGTGGTCGCGGCGGGCGTGCTGGTCACCGCGGCGGTGCGCGCGGTGGCGTGACGGGGCCGCTGGGTGGGCTGGGCGCAGGCAGCCGGGACGGGTAAGGACCACCCTCAAGGGCGGGCGGCTGCTACCCGCCCGTGCCGCGCGATACTGGCATCTATGCGTCTGACGATTTTCTGGGAGCGGATGCGCGCCCACTTCGGCGAGACCTACGCCGACTCCTTCGCCCGCGACCATGTGATGTCCCAGTTGGGCGGCCGTACGGTGCTTCAGGCACTGGACGACGGCTGGGAGGCGAAGGACGTGTGGCGTGCGGTGTGCGCGGCCATGGACGTGCCCGCCTCGCACCGTTGAGACCGGCGAGCGGGGAGGGCCGGGCGAGAGCCGGCGGGGGATCGGGGCCCGGGAATGTTGGGCACCCGGCCGATAGTGCAAACGGGGAGAAATCAGGACTAAAAGTCCGCCTCGTTCCAGACTGACCGTGTGGCCGACCACGACGACACCCCGGAACCGGACCCCGCCGCGTCCGGGGACGGGGGGCTCCGGTCGGCCGTTTCCGTGCCGCGGTGGCTGCCGCGGGCCGTCGTCCTCGTCCTCGCCCTGGTCGCCTGCTACCAGTTCGCCCACTGGGTGTTCTCGCGCCTCGTCGGCCTGCTGGTCAACGTCCTGGTCTCGTTCTTCTGCGCCGTGGCCATCGAGCCCGCCGTGGACTGGATGGCCCGCCGGCGCGTCCGCCGCGGTCTGGCCACCGGCATCGTCCTGCTCGTGGTCTTCGCCGCGGCCGCCGGCTTCCTCCTCGCCCTCGGCACGCTGCTCGTCGACCAGATCAGGACGATCGCCGACAATCTCCCGCACTACGTGGACGACGTGGCCATGTGGAGCAACCGCCACTTCCACACCCACCTGAAGACCGGGAACCTCCAGGACAAGCTGCTGCACTCCAACTGGGTGCGCACCTACCTCGCCAACGGCGCGAGCAACGCGTGGGGCATCTCCACGACCATCTTCGGGACCGTCTTCCAGCTGTTCACGGTGCTGCTGTTCACGTACTACCTGGCCGCGGACGGGCCCCGGCTGCGGCGCACCCTGTGCTCGATGCTGCCGCCGGCCCGCCAGGCCGAGGTGCTCAGGGCCTGGGACCTCGCGGTCGCCAAGACCGGCGGCTACCTGTACTCCCGGGCCCTGATGGCGCTCATCTCCGGCGTGGCCCACTACATCCTGCTGCAGGTGCTCGACGTGCCCTACGCGCCCGCGCTGGCGGTCTGGGTGGGCGTCGTCTCGCAGTTCGTGCCCACGATCGGCACCTACCTGGCCGGCGCCCTGCCCGTCCTCATCGCCTTCACCGAGGACCCCTGGGACGCGCTGTGGGTCCTGTGCTTCGTCGTGATCTACCAGCAGTTCGAGAACTACGTGCTGCAGCCGCGGATCACCGCGCGAACCGTCGACATTCACCCGGCCGTCGCATTCGGCTCGGTGGTGGCGGGCACCGCGCTGCTGGGCGCGGTGGGCGCCCTCGTCGCCATCCCGGCCACCGCCACCCTCCAGGGCTTCTTCTCCTCCTACGTGCGGCGTTACGAGGTCACCGATCGGCGGCTGTGACCTCGGCGGCCTCGGCCGCCAGCTTCTCCAGGGCCAGTTCGTGCGCGCGGGTCAGGGCGTCCGCGGCGGGGACCGCGACGTCCGGCTGCACCCCGGTGCCCTCCCAGTTGGCGCCGGAGACGGGGTTGACCGAGCGGCCGACCGGGATCGTCGCCTCCAGGTGCGGGTGCACGGTCCAGCCCTCGCGGGGGTGCGCGCCGCCGCCGGTGCACTCCCCCACGACGACCGCGCGGCCCAGTTGCTGCAGGTCGTAGGCCAGCTCCTCGCCGCCGGAGAAGGTGGCCGGAGAGGTGAGCACGTACAGCGGCTTCGTGCCGCCGAATCGGGCGCCGGGCACGTGGGTCGCACTCCACGACTGCTCCTGGACCTCGCCGCGCTTCCAGACCTGCGTGTTCAGGTGCGTGCGCTCGTCCAGCAGGTAACTGCACACCAGCGCGACCGTCTCCGGCACCCCGCCGCGGCAGCGCCGCAGGTCCAGGATCAGCGCCCGCGCCGGAGCGACCAGGTTCAGCGCCGCGCCCAGCGGCTCGGCCGCCCACTCGATCGGGAAGATCACCGGCCCCAGTTCCAGGACGGCCACCCGGCCGTCCAGCATCTCCACGCGGGGCGCGCCGCCGAGTGAGGAGTCGAACTCCTCGCGCAACCCCGCGAGCGTCGCCTCGCCCTGTCCGGAGGGGACCTCGTCGGCGTGGAAGAGCAGTCGCAGGTGCAGGTCGCCGTTGACCGACTGCAGGTCGTCGGTGACGAGCCGGGCGAGTTCCCCGGCGTCGTCCACGGCGTAGGCCCCGTCGGCGAGCCGCCGTCGGAGCACCGCGGCGATCTGCCCGGCGATCTCGGGGAAGACGTAGTTCTCGGTGAGCAGGCCGATCGTCTCGTCGACGGCGGCGGCGAGGGCGGACCCGGACTGCGTGGTGGTCGTCATGGCAGAGGAGTAGAGCACCGGTCTTGCGAAAGCGTCAAGAGGATTGGACACTTAATCCATGCCCGACGAGACTCCGCGCCCGCAGCCGCCCCAGGACGTCCAGGAGGTCGGCTCGCCCCAGCAGTTCGCCGCACTGGCCCACCCGCTCCGCCAGCGGCTGCTGTTCGCCCTCGGCCACCGCCCGGCCACCATCAGCGGGCTCGCCGCCCAGCTCGAGGTGGGCAAGGGCAACGTGGCCCACCACCTGAAGGTCCTGCGCGAGGCGGGTCTGGTGTACGTCGCCGAGACCCGGCAGGTGCGGGGCGGGACGGAGCAGCACTACCAGCGCACCGCCCGCAGGATGCTGATCGCCGAACCGGCGGGCGCCGGCACGGTCGCGATGTTCGGCGCGTTCGCCCAGGAACTGGACCGCTCGGCGGCGGAGACCGTGGTGACGCTCCGGCATCTGCGGCTGACGCCGGAGCAGGCCCGCGTGCTCGGCGAGACCCTGGCCCGGCTGGTGGACGAGGCCGAGGAAGGGGCGGCCGACGACGCCGTGCACGGCGTGCTGGTCGCGATGTACGAGCGGGCCAGGCCGGAGGCGGGCGGTCCGGTCTGAGTCGGCGCGGCCGTCGGCGGGTCGCTTGACACGAAAATCGAACATCCATTCTGATGGAAGTGTCGGGCGGGAAAATCCGTCCCGGCGGCAGTGCGCGACCGGGGTCGGTGCACGGCTTTCCCGGCACGTCCCCCGGTACTCGACGCCGGAGTTATCCACAGGTCGGGGGGACGTCCGGGCGCATTGTCAGTGGCAGGCGCTAGCGTCGTGGACGTGAAGCGATCGAACCAGACATCCCGGGTGGAACCCATGGCAGGAAACGACCGCGAGAAGGCGCTCGACGCCGCGCTCGCACAGATTGAACGGCAGTTCGGCAAGGGCGCGGTCATGCGCCTCGGCGACCGGCCGAATGAGCCCATCGAGGTCATTCCCACCGGGTCGACCGCCCTGGACGTCGCGCTCGGCGTCGGCGGCCTCCCGCGCGGCCGTGTGGTGGAGGTCTACGGCCCGGAGTCCTCCGGCAAGACCACCCTCACGCTGCACGCGGTGGCCAACGCCCAGCGGGCCGGCGGCACGGTGGCCTTCGTGGACGCCGAGCACGCGCTGGACCCCGACTACGCCAAGGCCCTCGGTGTCGACACGGACAACCTCATCCTGTCGCAGCCGGACACCGGTGAGCAGGCGCTGGAGATCGTGGACATGCTGGTCCGCTCCGGTGCCCTCGACCTCATCGTGATCGACTCCGTGGCAGCCCTCGTGCCGCGGGCCGAGATCGAGGGCGAGATGGGCGACTCGCACGTGGGTCTGCAGGCCCGCCTGATGAGCCAGGCCCTGCGCAAGATCACCAGTGCGCTCAACCAGTCGAAGACCACCGCGATCTTCATCAACCAGCTCCGCGAGAAGATCGGTGTGATGTTCGGCTCGCCCGAGACCACCACCGGTGGCCGCGCGCTGAAGTTCTACGCCTCCGTCCGGCTCGACATCCGCCGGATCGAGACCCTCAAGGACGGCACCGACGCGGTCGGCAACCGCACCCGCGTCAAGGTCGTCAAGAACAAGGTCGCGCCGCCCTTCAAGCAGGCCGAGTTCGACATCCTCTACGGCCACGGCATCAGCCGCGAGGGCGGCCTGATCGACATGGGCGTCGAGCACGGCTTCGTCCGTAAGTCCGGTGCCTGGTACACCTACGAGGGCGACCAGCTCGGCCAGGGCAAGGAGAACGTCCGGAACTTCCTCAAGGACAACCCCGACCTGGCGGACGAGATCGAGAAGCGCATCAAGGAGAAGCTGGGCGTGGGCGTGCCGAAGCCCGAGGCCCCCGCCGCCCAGCCGGCCGCCGACGCGGCCGCCGATCCCGCCGCTCCCGTCGACGCCGCCGCCAAGGCCGAGGTCCCGGCTCCGAAGAAGGCGACCAAGGCCACAGCCGCCAAGGGCTGACACCATGGTGCGCAACTCCCAAGGACGCGGCGGCTCTTCCGAGTCGAGGGCCTCGCAAGAGCCGCCGCTCGACCCGGAGGAGCAGGCACGGGCCCTGTGCCTGCGCCTACTCACCGGAACCCCCCGCACCCGCAGGCAACTCGCGGACGCCATGCGGAAGCGGGAGATCCCGGACGACGTGGCCCAGCACGTCCTCGAGCGCTTCGAGGACGTGGGCCTGATCGACGACCAGGCCTTCGCCAACGCCTGGGTGGAGTCCCGCCACCGGGGACGTGGACTGGCCCGCCGTGCCCTCGCACGGGAACTCCACCATCGCGGTGTGGACGCCGAGCTGGTGACCGAGGCGGTCGAGCTGCTCGACTCCGAGCAGGAGGAGGCGACGGCCCGCGAGCTGGTCGGGCGCCGGCTCCGGTCCACCCGGGGCCTGGAACGCGACAAGCGCATCAGACGCCTGGCCGGCATGCTCGCCCGCAAGGGGTACTCCGAGGGACTGGCCCTCAGAGTCGTGCGCGATGCCCTGGCCCAGGAGGCCGCCACCGAGGGCGAAGAGGAGGGCGAGCCATGGCTCTGGGAATAGTGTCGCCGCCTCCGGACGGCCGGGGCTGAGAAGGAGGGCGGGCCGGCGCGCGGTCGGCGTCGATCACGTCCCGGCCGACCCGGCCCCGCACACTCGGGCCCATCGGGCGCGGCCCGTCTCGGCGCGAATCGGCCTGGCCCGGCCCCGCCCACCCGCCGCAGGGTGTGGCTACTTGGACATCGTGTAGATGAGGAAGGCCACGGCGCCGAGGGCCACCACCAGCAGCAGGCTCGCCACGAACGACGTCACGCAGCACGCGGACAGCTCGGCGGCGCGGATCGCCACCGCGCGGACGCCGCCCTCATCGACGGGACGAGGGTCCCGTCCGGCGGGACCCTGCGCGCGCCGCTGCGGCCGCGCACGGCCGGGCGACCCGTCCGCCGGTCCTGGGACGCGCGGCCCGGTCGGCGGCGCGGAGTGAGAGCCATGGCGTGACACCGGGTGTCTCCTGACGTCGGTCATCGTCGCGGAAGTCTCGCCGCGAGTGTGCCCCAGCAGATCACCTTCCGGGCGACCTCCTGGTGGAGAAGTCGAGTCGAATCGCCGCAGGGCGGCGACGGACAGGACAACACGGCGGCCACCGTACCCAGTTCAGTTTGCCGGAATTCCAGGGACCCCGTGCTCACGCAGCGGGCCGACCTGCCAGCCCCTTTCCTGGCACGTGTCGAGGATGCGGGGCAGGGCACGCAGGGTCGTGCGCCAGGAGCCCGTGGCGGAGGTGCAGTCGGAGTCGTGCAGAAGGATCGTGCCACCGCCGCGCAGGTCCCGCAGGACGGTGTCCTCGACGGACCGGGGCGTGGCGCGCTTGCGCCAGTCCTCGCCCCAGCAGGTCCACAGCACCGGGGTGAGGCCGAGGCGGCGGCAGGCAAGGTGGGCCGCCGTGGTCATCACGCCGTAGGGGGGCCGGAAGAGCACGGGCGGGCGGCCGGTGACGCGGGCCAGGTCGTCACGGGCGCGGGCCAGGTCGTCGTACGTGGCGCGCGGGCCGCGGACGAGCAGCGGGCTGTGGTACCAGCCGTGGATGCCTATCTCGTGGCCGGCGTCCGCCATCTCCTTGGCCAGCCCGGGGGAGCGGGCCAGCATCGAGCCGAGGAGGAAGAAGGTCGCGCTCAGCTCGCGGCGCTGCAGCGCGGTCAGGAAGTGCGGGGTGGACAGGTGGTCGGGACCGTCGTCGAAGGTGAGGGCGACGTGGTCCGGGCGGCCCTGCCCGGACAGGCGCGGCATGGTCCTGTTCCGGAGCGGCCCGAAGGTGGAGATCACCGGTGCGGCCTGCAGCGCGGCGAGCGCGGGCAGGACGGCGGTGGAGGCGACGAGGGCGGTGCGGGCGGGCGTCATGACCGGTCTCCGTCCAGGTAGTGGGTGACGGCGATGATGCCTCCCGGGGCGTGGCCGAAGGCGTCGGCCAGCGGCGCGGCGATCCCCAGCGTGAGGGTGGCCACCACCGCGGCCACGGCCGCCACCACGCGTGCGCGGCCCCGGCGCCGGTTCTGGCGGCGCCACCGGGGACCCCCGGGCCCCTGCGAGGGCGGGGTCCCGTCGGGCCGGTGTCCCGTGCGGGCGGCGACGGCGGGCACCGGGCCCGGCGCGGACCGGTGCAGGGCGATCCCCGCCGCGCGCTGGTCGCTGCCCCGTGCGCCGTGCAGCAGGTCGGCGAGGACGGGAGCCAGGTCCTCCGGGCCGCGGATCCACGCGGCCAGGCCGGCCTCCTCCAGCGCTTCGGCGTTCGTGCGGCCGTGCCCGGGGATGCAGCGGTAGCTCGCCACCGGCAGTCCGGCCGCGAACGCCTCCAGTGAGGTCAGCCCGCCGGCGTTCTGGACCAGGACGTCGCAGGCGTGCATCAGGCCGGGCATGTCGTCGACCCAGCCGAAGGCGAACGCGATGCCGTCCTGCTTCAGCTCCTCGACGAGTGCGGTGTTGCGGCCGCACACCACGACCGGGACGGCCAGCCCCGTCGCCCGTATCTCGGCGGCGGCCCGCCGCACCGGTCCGACGCCCCAGGAACCGGCCACCAGCAGGGCCAGCGGCGCCTGCGCGGGAAGCCCGAACCGGGTGCGTGCGGCGGGCCGCTGCCCGTCCGTGGCCGGGGTGAAGCGCGCGTCGGTGACCGGACCGGCGACCGTGACGCCGGCGGCGCCCTGGGCATGCGCCTGAGCCGCGGGCACGGCGTGGACGGCCAGGTGGGCGTCGATCCCCGGAGCGATCCACAGGGCATGGACGGAGAAGTCGGTGAGGTAGGTCAGGGCGGGCACGGTCAGGCGGCCCCGCAGGCGCAGCGCGCCGAGCACCTGGCTGGCGCCCGGGTACGTGGAGACGACCGCGCAGGTGTCCGGCGCGAGGCCACGCAGCAGGCGGCGTTCGGCGCTGCGGAACAGCGCCCGCCACACCAGGCCCGGCCGGGAGGCGCGGTCGGTCGCCCGGTAGAGGTGCTGGTAGCCCTCCGGCGCCCAGGTCAGCAGGCGGTGGTAGCTGCCGCACAGCAGCCGGCCGGCGCCCGCGGGCAGCACGTCGAGGAAGTCCTGCCGGTCCACCGTGAAGCCCTGCGCGGTGAGCCGGTCGGCGAGCCCGGCGGCAGCCCCGTCGTGCCCGGCGCCGACGCTCGCGGAGATGACGGCGATCCGCTGCGGGGCGCTTCGTCGCGGGGTGGTGGCGGGGGCGGGTGCCGTGCCCGGCAGCGGTTCGGGTCGGTCGGGCACGGTCGATCAGCCTCCAGACGGCAACGGGGACGGCCGGGCAGGCCCCGGGCCAGAGCGGACCGCGCGCAGGCCGAAGCAGGCCCGCGGGCGGGCCGAGGCGATGGCTCGAATGCGGCGGCGCTGAGAGGCGAAGCTACTACATGATGTAGAAATTGGGGAGCGGTCGACCCGAGGAGAGGTCGGGAAGAGGCCGAGTAGAACCCCGTGAAAGCCCCAGGAAAGCCCCGGGAAAGCCCCAGGAAGGAGGTGGAGGATGCGCGCCGAGAGCGCGACGGGCCGGATCGAGTGCCCGGCCAACCTACTACGAGAAGTAGAAGCGGAGGAGGGTCCGGACACCCCCGAAAAGAACGAGCCATCGGCGGCACCGCCCCCGGTCCGCCCTCCCCGGACGGCGAGGGGGATGCGCGGCCGCATCGCGGGCCTGCTCCTGGTCCTCGTGTCGGCCGGCTACTTCGCCGTCGCGGCCGACCAGAGCCACAACGTGCCGGCCGCCCGCGAGCTCAGCACCGAACTGGCCGGGCTGACCCAGGAGACGCCCTCGCCCGTGCAGCAGGCCGTCTACCGCGTTCCGATCCCCGACCAGGCGGAGAACGTCGCCTTCTACGAGGCCAACTCCTGGACGAAGGACACCCTCTACGTGCAGTTCACCACCACGAGGGACGGGCTCGCCGCGTTCCTGCGGCAGCTCGGCGCCGGACCCGCCGACCTGCACCCTGGCCTGCGCGCGGTGTCGATCCCCGCCGCACTGGCCGCCAAGGTCCCCTGGACCTTCCCCGCCGGCGGCGACTGGGCAGGCATGACCTCGGCCTCCCCGAGCCCGCGACCGTCCCACGCGATCACGGTGGACCTCGGCACCCCCGACCGGCCGACGGTGTTCGTCGCGTCCGTCATCCGGTTCCCCTCCCGCTGAGCCCGGGCGGCCGACGGCCGCACCGCGCCACGGCCGCTGCCCGCGAGGTCACGTCCGCCGGCCGCCGGCCGCCGCCCGGTAGGCACGCAGGGTGAGTGAGGAGGCCGGCCAGGGCTGGGGGAACGGGCGGAGCCGGCGCCAGTCGTAGGGCGGATGTCCCAGCTTCGGACGCCGCCGGTCGTAGACATTGACCAGCGCCCAGACCGCGACGCACGCCACGATGCCGACCCGGCCCGCGACGGCCCCCGGGCCCGATCCCGGCGCCAGCAGGCCGCCGATCCCGGCCGCCCACAGCCAGGAGCCGAGCAGGGGATAGACCACCAGCTGGTGCCAGACCTTGGTCGGGGCGAACGCCTGCTGGCGGGTGAAGTACCCGGCCCGCTGCTCGCCGCGCCACTGCACCAGGCCGAAGCACAGCCATCCCGCGCCGGAGGCCAGCGCCCACCACGGCCCCGCCGCCCCACCCGGACGCCCCGCGCCGATCCGCCACACCCCCAGCCCGACCGCGACAGCCAGCAGCGGATCGCCGAGCAGCACCGCGACGAACTCGGTGCGCGGGCCCATCAGGCGGCGTTCCAGCACCAGTGCCAGCAGCCACAGGGCGCCCGGTGTGACGGCGAACGCCGCGGCCGCGGCGATCCAGGGGCCGTGCCCCAGGGGCAGTGCCAGCCAGGGAAGAGAGCCTCCGTTCACAACGGACACGGTCCCCGGGGGCGCCTCCGGTCATACCTGACCGTGACACGGTTCACGCGAGCGACGGGACGCACCCGCGCCAACGCCCGCCGCGCCGCCGCCCGCCGCGCCAGCGCCCGCCGTCCGCCACAGCTCGCCGCCCACCACGGTCCCGCCGTCCCCGCCGTCCGTCCGGCCCGCGCGATCACCGGCCGAGGGCCCGTCACCGCGGGGGAAGCCGCGCTCCGGTGACCCGCGGGGCGTGCATCGCCGCCTCGAACAGCCGCTCCGTGTCATGGGCCGTGATGGCCAGGCTGACGCCGCACGCGGCGATCAGGGCGGCGAAGGCCAGGGCCGCGCCCGTACGGCGCGGGACCGGCGGGGCCAGCAGCGCCCGCACCCGTTGCGGCACCGGGCCGCCGGTCGCCCCGAGGGACGCCGTCCGCGCCCGGTTCGACGCCAGAGCCGCGCGCGCTATCGCCCGGGCCACCAGCGGCCGGTCGGAGACCACCACGCCGGCGTCCTCGTCCGCCCAGCGCTCGACGGCGAACGCGCCCGCCCGCTCCAGTGGCCGCAGGGCCGGATCGACCACCGCCGTCAGATGCAGGATCAGCGTGAACAGGTGGTGGCGGTGGCGCAGATGGGCCCGCTCATGGGCGAGGAGCGCGCTGCGCTCCCGCGCGTCCAGGACCCGCAGCATCCCGGACGAGACCACCACCCGGCCCGGCAGGCCGAGGACGGCGAACGCGGTGGGCACCGGGTCCTCCACCACGGCCAGGTCACCGCCGGCGGCCAGCCCGCGGCACTCCCGCCACGCGCCGACCAGCGCGCGGCCCCGGCGCCAGGACGCCACGGTGGCGCTGACCAGTACGACGAGCACCACGCCGGCGCACACCGCGGCGAACTCCCGGTCCACCGGGTCCTCGGCCGCGAGCACCCGCACCGACCAGGGGCCGAGCGCGGCCACCGGTGGCAGCTGCCCCACCGCGGTGAAGGCCAGGATCGCCAGCTCGGTGAGCCAGGTACCCGCCGCCACCACGGCGGCGCACGTCATCGCCCATGCCCCCGCGCGCGGCGCCATCCGGCGTCCCGCCCACGGCGCCACCACGGCGAGCACCGCGCTCACCAGCAGCGGCAGATACATCGGTGCCGGCCAGAACACGTGTCACTCCCGGTCGGGCAGCTCGCCGTGCAGCAACTGCTCCAGCAGCTGCTCGTCCTCGTCGGACAGGTCCGACACGAACCGGGCCAGCACCGCCGCGCGGTCGCCGCCCTCGTCCAGCAGCGAGTGCATCCCCGCGGCCACGACCCCGGCCTGGTCGTCGACGGGCGCGTACACGTGGCCGCGGCCCTCGCGGCGCCTGGTCACCAGGCCCTTGTCGCACAGCCGCGTCAGGATCGTCAGCACCGTCGTGTACGCGGCGCCGGGCACGCTCTCCTGGACCACGGCCGCCGTCACCGGCCCGCCCGCCGCCCACAGGGCCGCCAGCACCTCGCCCTCCAGCTCGCCCCGGGCCCGTCGCCGGGCCTCCCCACGCCCGTTCCTCTCCGGCACCCGACACCTCCTTCTCCCGCACCAGCAGAGCTCTCTTCGCGCTGCTCAAGCTACTACTGGTCGGAGAAAATCCACCATCGCGCAACCTGCCGCCCGCTTGCGCGACCACAGGGGGACCGCGCACGGGCGTCATCGGCGGGGAGCGCGGCAGGTCCGCGCGCCGGGCGGCCGACGTGCGCGGACGCCGCCCTACCGGGTGCGCCCGCCGACCCGCCGGCCGCCGGCGCCGCCCGCCCGGCCGGCCGCCGGGCCGCTCTCGGATTCGTCCTCGGCGTCATCCGGACCGGCCGGTCCGGGCACGGTGGTGTCCTCCACCGTCCCGACCGCTGACGGCGGGCCGCCGCGCGCCAGGTCGGCGTAGGAGTACAGCTCCGCCGGCCGGCACCCCACCATCACCGTCACCAGGCGCCCGTCGGGCCGGACGAGCAGCACGCTGTGGGCCGTGGCGCCCGGGTACGTCTCCGCGACGACCAGCTCCGCGTCGGTCGGCAGCGCGGCCACCGCCGAGGCCAGCCGCGGCATCAGCCCGGCCGTCAGCCAGTGCCGGGACTCCCAGACGCCCGTGCCGGGAGCGACGAGGACCACCACGAGCCCGCGCCCGAGCCGGTCGCGCAGCCGTCCCGGCGTGCCCTCCAGGGAGATCACCGGCACGTCCTCGACGATGCCGCCGGCCGGGGTGGCGCATCCGGCGATCAGGGGCGACGCCCCCGACCTGCCGCCGCCGCGCGGCGCGGGCAGCGAAAGCGGCGACCGCCCGTACACCGAGGTGGCGGCGGCCGCGCCGCGGCCCAGGTGGCTGTCGGTCAGCAGCTCGGCCTGGCCGCGGGCCGAGCCCGACAGCAGCGACTGCCGCACGGTCTGCCAGGCGCCGCTCGCCCTGACCAGGGGCAGCGCCTGGTCGGTGGCGCGCAGGCGGGCGCCCACGGCGCCGCGGCGCTCGGACTCGTAGCTGTCCAGCAGGAGCGGGGAGGCCCCGTCGTGCCAGGCCAGCGACAGTTTCCAGGAGAGGTTCTCCGCGTCGCGCAGCCCCTCCTCGACGCTCTGCGCCCCCAGTGCGCCCATCAGATGGGCCGAGTCGCCGGCCAGGAAGACCCGGCCGGCCCTCCAGCGCCGGGCCAGCCGCTGGTGCACCGGGTGGTCGGCGGAGCCCACGAGCTCGTACGGCACCACGCGGCCGCACCAGGCGGTGAGGGTGGACCGCAGCCGTTCGACGAGGGCGTCGGAGGTCAACTGCCGTGGCTGGGAGGGCAGCAGCCAGTCCAGCCGCCACAGCCCGTCCGGCAGCGGGCGGGCGGTGATCTCCTGGCCGGCGGGTGCCCCGGGCGGATCACGGTGCAGCAACGCGACGCCCGGCTCGGGGAGTTCGGTGCGCAGCACCGCCACCGCCTGCCGGTCGACGGCCGTCCGGCCGGGGAAGCGCACGCCGAGCAGCTTGCGGACCGTGGAGCGCGGGCCGTCGCAGCCCACGAGGAAGCTGCCGCGCCACCAGGTCTCCTCGGTGCCGCGGGTGTGCACGCTCACCCCCTGCCGGTCCTGCTCCAGGGCGTCCAGGCGGCAGCCCGGCACGAGCCGGACCGAACCGCAGGACAACAGGGCCTGGCGCAGGCCGTGTTCCAGCAGGTGCTGGGCGATGTGCACGGGAGCGCCCGATGGTTCGGGACCGAACTCGATCCGCTCCAGTTCGGTGCGGCGCCGCAGCGTCCGCCAGGCGGCCCAGGTGGCGCCGTCCCGGCGCAGGCCCTCGTAGCCGAGCCGTTCCAGGAGGGCGGCGGTGTCCGGGCCGAGTACGGCGGTGCGGGGGCGGTGCAGTCCTTCGGGTCCGTCCGGCGCCTCCGCTCCGTCGAGCACGATGACGGGGACGTCGCGGCGGGCCAGCGCGAGAGCGAGGGTCAGGCCCACCGGGCCGGCCCCCGCGACGATCACCGGGTCCACGCAGCGGCCCCCGGAAGGAGTGCGGTCACAAAGCGTATGCAACTCACTGCGACTGCCCACGTCAAGCGACGGTCCCCCCTCGGCGCGGTGCGCGGAGGCACTCCGTCCGGCGCACCCGGCGGACACCACCGGCGCTTGCGACGCGTACCGGCTCGGTAACGGTCCGGCGCATGTGCCGGTACGCCCTTGACGCACCCTCCCCGATCGGGGTGGATTCGGTCGGACACGACCATGACCCGGTCGCCGGGGAACAGTTCCGTGAACATGCGGAAGCCCCCGGGTGCGCCGGGCCGTCCTGCACCGAGCCTGATGAGGAGGAGGTGACGCATGCGACTGCTGCTCGTGGAGGACGACGACCGGGTCGCCGCCGCCCTTTCCGCCGTGCTCGGCAGGCACGGCTTCGAGGTCCGGCACGCCCGCAGCGGCGAGGAGGCCATCCAGGCGCTGCTGCCCGCCGAGGGCCCGGGATTCGACTGCGTGCTGCTGGACCTGGGCCTGCCCGACCAGGACGGCTTCGAGGTGTGCAGCCGCATCAGGCGGCGCACCACCACCCCGGTGATCATGGTCACCGCGCGCGCCGACGTCCGCTCGCGCATCCACGGCCTGAACCTCGGCGCGGACGACTACGTCGTCAAGCCCTACGACACCGGCGAACTGCTCGCCCGTATCCACGCCGTCGGCCGGCGCCCGCCGCTGCGCCCGCCCGCCGCGGCCGGGCAGCACGGCGTCCCGGCGCCCGCGCCGGGCGCGGCGACGGCCGTCGAGGCCGACGGCCCCGCCAGCGCCCCGCTGCGGCTCGGCGGCGTGGCCATCGACCTGCCGACCCGTCAGGTGACCGTCGACGGCGCCTCGGTGGCCCTCACGCGCAAGGAGTTCGACCTGCTGGCGCTGCTGGCGCAGCGCCCCGGCGTCGTGTTCCGCCGCGAGCAGATCATCAGCGAGGTGTGGCGCACCGCCTGGGAGGGCACCGGGCGCACCCTGGAGGTGCACGTCGCCTCGCTGCGGTCCAAGCTCCGCACCCCGGCCATGATCGAGACGGTCCGGGGCGTGGGATACCGGCTCGTCGTACCGGTCGGCTGACCGAGCCCGTCCGGAGGCACCGCCGTGCGCACCCGACTGCTGCCGCTGCTCATCGTGCTGATGGCCGGCGTCCTGCTGGCGCTGGGCTTCCCGCTGGCCGCCAGCCAGGCGGCGGCCCAGCAGCAGCGCGTCGTCGTCGACCGGATCGACGACACGACGCGCTTCGCCGCGCTCGCGCAGTTCGTCACCGCGCACGGCGAGGGGACCGAGGTCGACAGCGCGGACGCCGAGCGGCTGCACACCCTGCGCACCGAACTCGACCGCTATCAGCAGCTCTACGGCATCAGCGCGGGCGTCTTCTACCGCGACCGCACGGCCATGGCCGCCGCTCCGGCGGGCTGGCGGATGCCGGTCGACGGCGAGCTCTTCGACGCCTACTACTCCGCGCTGCTGGGCCGGCGCGCCCACGACCCGGAGCAGGTGTGGCCCTGGCAGAGCCGCGAACTGGCCATCGCCTCCCCGATCGTGCGGGACGGCGACGTCGTCGCGGTGGTCGTCACCGAGTCCCCGACCGGCGCCCTGCGGGGCAGGATCCTGCACGGCTGGCTGCTGCTGATCGCCGGCGAGCTGGCGGCCATGGCGATCGCCATGCTCTTCGCGGTCCGCCTGACGGCCTGGGTGCTGCTGCCCGTCGCCAAGCTGGACCGGGTCACGCACGACATCGCCACCGGCCGGATGGCCTCCCGGGTGGGGGCCGCCGGCGGCCCCCCGGAGCTGCGCCGGCTCGCCCGCTCGTTCAACGAGATGGCCGACAACGTCGAGGCGGTCCTGGAACAGCAGCGCGCCTTCGTCGCGGACGCCTCCCACCAGCTGCGCAACCCGCTGTCGGCGCTGCTGCTGCGGATCGAGCTGCTCGGCCTCGAACTTCCGGCCGGCCACACCGAGGCCGAGTCGGTCAAGGAGGAGGGCCACCGCCTCGCCCAGGTGCTGGACGACCTGCTCGGCCTGGCCGTCGCGGAGCGCTCCGGCAGCCACCTGGCGGTCACCGACATCGCCGAGCTGGCCCGCGTCCGGGCCGCGGCCTGGGAGGCGGCCGCGGAACACGCGGGGGTGACGCTGACGTTCCGCGTCGCGACCGGCGACAGCCCGGTGGAGGCCTGGGCGGACAAGGTCGCGCTGTCCAGCGCGCTGGACGCGGTGCTCGACAACGCGATCAAGTTCACCCCTGTGGGGGAGTCGGTCACGGTCGCGGTGGACGGCGGCCTGGATCAGGTGGCGGTTCGTGTCGCGGACCACGGCCCCGGGCTCGCCGACGACGAGATCGACCGCATCGGCGACCGGTTCTGGCGCAGCGCCCGCCACCAGAACGTGCACGGCTCGGGCCTCGGGCTGTCCATCGCCCGCGCCCTGCTCAGCCAGGGCGGCGGGGCCATCTCCTACACCAAGCGCGAGCCGCACGGCCTGGAGGTCGTCCTGACGGTCCCGCGCACCGCGCCCGTCCCCACCGGCTGAGCACCGCCGGGCCGGGAGCGCGGCCGCGTCCCCGGGGCCGCCGTGTCCGCTACGGCTTGACCGAGCGGTAGTAGCGCTCCGCACCCGTGTGCAGCGGCAGCGGATCGGTGAACACCGCGGTCCGCAGGTCCACCAGCTGGGCCGCGTGCACCTCCTTGCCGATCGCGTCCCTGCTGTCGATCACCGCCCGGGTCAGCCGCTCGACCAGCCCGGTGTCCGCGTGGTCGGTGGTGACCAGCAGGTTCGCGACGGCGATGGTCGCGATCGTCTGCCCGTCCTGCACCTTGGGGTAGGCGTCGGCCGGCATGACCGCCTGCCGGTAGTACTGCATCTGGCTGCCCATGGTGTGGAGCCTGGGCACCAGGTCACCGAGCTGCACCAGCCGGATCCTGGGCACGGGGTTGGCCATCGCCGCGATGGCGGCGGTCGGCAGGCCGCCCGACCAGAAGAAGGCGTCGAGCCGGCCGCTGAGCAGCATCGCGGGCGCCTGGTCGATGCCCACGGGCACGGCCTTCACGTCCTTGGTGACGTCCAGGCCCGCCGCGGTGAGCAGCCGCCGTGTGATCAGGCTGACGCCCGAGTCCGCCTGGCCGATGCCGACGGTCTTGCCGCGCAGGTCGCGGGCCGACGTCACGGTGGAGTCGCGCGGCACCACCAGCTGCATGTAGTCGTCGTAGAGCCGCGCGCAGGCCCGCAGATCGGCCTTCCCCGGCCCGTGGTAGTTCGCCACGGCGTCGGCCGCGGCGATGGTGAAGTCCGCCTTGCCCGAGGCGACCCGCTTGATGTTGTCGACCGACCCCTCGGTCTGGAGCAGGTCGACCCGCACGCCCGGCAATGCCGTCCGCAGGTCGGCCTTGAGCAGCTTCCCGTACGTCTCGTAGACGCCGTTGGCGACGCCTGTGGCCAGCGAGAGCGGCCGGTGCGGGTACGAGGGTCCCTGCGACGGCAGCAGCCACCACAGCAGCAGCGCGAGCGCCGACGCCCCGGCCAGGACCGCCTGCAGCACGCGCCGCCGCCCGCCGGCCCGGTGCACGTGCGCGCGGAGCCGGCCGCGTGTGCGTGCGCCCAGGCCGGTGACGTTCATGGAGCGGGATCCTGCCAGGCCGCGCCGGTCCGCGGAAGGCCGAGCGGAGCGATGCTGGAGGAGGGGGCCGACAGGAGGAGGCGGACATGCCGAATCTGGGAGTCGCCGTCGTGCGGCAGTACGAGCGCGGTGTGGTGTTCCGGCTGGGGCGGCTGCACGGGGTCCGCAAGCCCGGCTTCCATCTCATGATCCCGATCAGCGACCGCATGATGAAGGTCAGCCTGCGCACGGTCACCATGCCGGTGCCGTCGCAGCAGGTGATCACCCAGGACAACGTCTCGATCGGGGTGGCCGCGGTGGCCTACTACCGGCGGGTCGACGCGGTGAAGTCCATCGTGGAGATCGAGAACGTCTCCGCGGCGGTCGGCCAGATCGCGCAGACGACCGTACGGAACATCGTCGGCCGCTCGCTCCTGGACCAGGTGCTGACCGACACCCAGACGCTCAACCTCGCCATCCGGGAGATCCTCGACCGCACCACCCAGCAGTGGGGCGTGTTCGTGTCCCTGGTCGAGCTGAAGGACATCGAGCTGCCGGTGACGATGCAGCGGGCCATGGCACGGCAGGCCGAGGCCGAGCGGGAGAAGCGCGCGAAGATCATCGCGGCCGAGGGCGAGGCGCTCAGCGCCGACCGGCTGGCCGAGGCGGCGGACGTCATCGCCGACCATCCGGTGGCCCTCCAGCTCCGCAACCTGCAGATCCTCGGCGAGATCGCGGCGGAGAAGAACAGCACGATCGTCTTCCCGGCCCAGCTGCTGGACAGTGCCCGCGCGGTCCAGGAGTTCGTCGCGGAGGAGAACCGCGGCCGGCACGGCGGCGACGGTCACGGCGCGAAGCCCTCGGTGGGGGCGTCGCCCGCGCCGGCGGCGCTGCTGTCCAGGGAGGAGTCGCACGACGGGGAGCCCGAACGCTGACACCGGCAGCGGACCTGGAGGGGGCGGCCGGTACGCCGAACGGGTTCCTTGGCTGTCCCCGCGACCACCTACTCTGGAGGGCATGACCGCGCAGGACGCACCCATTCGCAGCTACGAGATCCGCACCTATGGGTGCCAGATGAACGTGCACGACTCCGAACGCCTCTCCGGCCTCCTGGAGGACGCCGGGTACGTGCGCGCGCCCGAGGGGGCCGACGGCGCGGACGTCGTCGTGTTCAACACCTGTGCGGTGCGGGAGAACGCCGACAACCGCCTCTACGGCAACCTCGGCCAGCTCGTGCCCAAGAAGGCGGCCCGGCCCGGGATGCAGATCGCGGTCGGCGGCTGCCTGGCGCAGAAGGACCGCGACACCATCGTCAAGCGCGCGCCCTGGGTCGATGTGGTCTTCGGCACCCACAACATCGGGCAGCTGCCGGTGCTCCTCGAGCGGGCGAGGATCGCGGAGGAGGCGCAGGTCGAGATCGTCGAGTCCCTGGAGACGTTCCCCTCCACGCTCCCGTCGCGCCGCGAGTCCGCCTACGCGGCCTGGGTGGCGATCTCCGTCGGCTGCAACAACACCTGCACGTTCTGCATCGTCCCCGCGCTGCGCGGCAAGGAGAAGGACCGCCGGCCGGGCGACGTGCTCGCCGAGGTCGAGGCGCTGGTCGGCGAGGGCGTCGTCGAGGTCACGCTGCTCGGCCAGAACGTCAACGCGTACGGCTCCGACATCGGCGACCGCGAGGCGTTCAGCAAGCTGCTGCGGGCCACCGGAGCGGTCGACGGGCTGGAGCGGATCCGCTTCACCTCGCCGCACCCGCGGGACTTCACCGACGACGTGATCGCCGCCATGGCCGAGACGCCCACCGTGATGCACCAGCTGCACATGCCCCTGCAGTCCGGCTCCGACCGCGTCCTGAAGGCGATGCGGCGCTCCTACCGCCAGGACCGCTACCTCGGCATCATCGAGAAGGTCCGCGCCGCCATGCCCGACGCGGCCATCACCACGGACATCATCGTCGGCTTCCCCGGTGAGACCGAGGAGGACTTCGAGCAGACGCTGCATGTGGTGCGGCAGGCGCGGTTCACGCAGGCGTTCACGTTCCAGTACAGCAAGCGCCCCGGCACGCCCGCCGCCGACATGGAGGACCAGATCCCCAAGGCCGTCGTCCAGGCGCGGTACGAGCGGCTGGTGGCGCTCCAGGAGGAGATCTCCTGGGAGGAGAACAAGAAGCAGGTCGGCCGCACCCTCGAGGTGCTGGTCGCCGAGGGCGAGGGCCGCAAGGACGACGCGACGCACCGCCTGTCCGGCCGGGCTCCCGACAACCGCCTGGTCCACTTCGAGCGTCCCGCGGAGCCCGTCCGCCCGGGCGACATGGTGACCGTCGAGATCACCTACGCCGCCCCGCACCACCTGCTCGCCGAGAAGCCCGCGCTGTCGGTGCGCCGCACCCGCGCCGGTGACGCCTGGGAGCGGCGCAACGCCGCACCTCCCAAGCCGGCCGGCGTGATGCTGGGCCTGCCGACCGTCGGCGCCCCCGCGCCGGTGCCGGCACCGGTCGCGGGCTGCTCCGTGGACTGAGCGCGGTGCCGCGGCCTCGACTGACCCGGTGCTGCTGCCCGGACTGACGGGGGGCCGCGTTTCTCGACCGAGCGCGGTTCACCTGGGCGCCAGGTCGGCCGGGCGTCGGCGCGGGCGTCGTGGGCGGCGCGGGTAGGGTTCCGCACATGCTTGTCGCCGCCGCCGTGTGCCCGTGCCCGCCGCTGCTCGTGCCCGAGGTCGCCGCGGGAGCCGCGCCGGAACTCGACGGGCTCCGGGCGGCGTGCCAGGACGCGGTCGGCGTGCTCGCCGCCTCGCGGCCCGAACGGCTCGTCGTGATCGGACCCGCGCGGCGCCCGGGCCGGGGAGTCTTCCCGCCCGGCACGTCCGGGTCCTTCCGCCCCTTCGGCGTCGACCTCGACGTCACTCTGGGGACGGCCGGCCCGGCGACGCCGCAGGACGCGGACGCCGCGCCGCTGCCGGCCTCCCTGGCCGTGGCCGCGTGGCTGCTGCGCGGATGGAGCGCGGCGCCCGTGGAGGGCCTCGGAGTGGGGGAGCAGCTGGCGCCGGAGACGTGCGCGGCGGCCGGCCGCGCGGTGGCCGCGTCCGCCGAACGGGTGGCGCTGCTGGTGATGGGCGACGGCACCGCCTGCCGCTCCCTGAAGGCGCCCGGCTATCTGGACGAGCGCGCCGAGGGCTTCGACGCGGCCGTGGCCGCCGCGCTGGCCGGGGCGGACATACGCATTCTGGCGGACCTCGACGTCGCGCTGGCGCAGGAACTCAAGGCCGGAGGCCGAGCGCCCTGGCAGGTGCTCGCGGGCGCCGCGGAGGACGCACATCTGACGGGCGAGCTGCTCCACGACTCGGCGCCCTACGGCGTCGGCTACTTCGTCGCCGCCTGGACCTGAGGCCGCCGCCCGCGCGGCGGGCCGGCGCGGGCACCGTCACGGAAGGGGCCCGGTCACGGAAGGGGCCCCGTCATAGGGCCCCGGCACGGAAGGGCGCCGGACATGGACAGGCCGCGGATGGTGGAGGTCCGCGGCCGTCCGGTTCAGGTGGCGCTCTGAGGTCAGGCGGGCATCAGGACTGGCCGCCGCCGTCCTGCTCGCCGTACTTGTGCGCGGCGTCCTTCGTCTTGTCCACGCCGGTCTGGACCTGGTCGCTGTGCTTGCCGCCGGTCTTGGAGTCGACGGCCTGCCCGGCCTTGTCGATGCCCTGGTCGACCTTGTCGCCGTGCTGGCGCATCATGTCGTCGGTCTTCGCCTTCGACATGCCCAGCTTGTCCTTGAGCGTGTCCATGAAGCTCATCTGGCACCTTCCCTCGGAGATGACGGCTCGGGAAGGGGCGGAATGCGCCGTCGCACCCGGCGGCATCGACCATCTGAACAGGGCGAAACCACCTCAAAGCGCCCTTCCCAACTCCGACCATACCCGCGACCCGCTGTTTTCGCGTCGCCACGGCCAGCAGCCCCTGACCGACCCAGGCGCCGGGCCGCCCGCGCCCCGTGCGGGATGATCGTCCAGGGCGCGTACGGCCCCGTTTGTTTGCGAGACTGACTCCGTGAAGAAGCGCGTCATCGCTGTCGTCGGGCCCACCGCCGCCGGGAAGTCGGACCTGGGCGTCGACCTCGCCCTCGCCCTGGACGGCGAGGTGATCAACGCCGACTCCATGCAGCTGTACCGCGGCATGGACATCGGCACCGCGAAGCTCACCGCCGACGAGCGCCGGGGCGTCCCGCACCACCTGCTGGACATCTGGGACGTCACCGAGGCGGCCAACGTCGCCGACTACCAGCGCCTGGCCCGCGCCGAGATCGGGCGGCTGCACGAAGCGGGCAAGGTGCCGATCCTGGTGGGCGGTTCGGGCCTGTACGTGCGCGCCGCGATCGACCAACTCGACTTCCCCGGCACCGACGCGGCCGTGCGCGCGCGCCTGGAGGAGGAGCTGGAGATCCGCGGCCCCGGGGCCCTGCACGCCCGGCTCGCGGCCGTCGACCCGCAGGCCGCGCTGGCCATCCTGCCGAGCAACGGCCGCCGCATCGTGCGCGCCCTGGAGGTCATCGAGATCACCGGGCGACCCTTCACCGCGAGCCTGCCCGGCCACGAGTCGGTCTACGACACCGTGCAGGTCGGCGTCGACGTGCCGCGGCCCGTGCTCGACGAGCGCATCGCCCTGCGGGTGGACCGCATGTGGGAGGCCGGGCTGGTGGCGGAGGTCCGCGGGCTCGAAGAGCGCGGCCTGCGCGAAGGGCGCACCGCCTCGCGGGCCCTGGGGTACCAGCAGGTGCTGTCCGCGTTCGCCGGCGAGTGCACCGAGGAGCAGGCGCGTGCCGAGACGGTGCGGGCCACCAAGCGCTTCGCCCGCCGCCAGGACTCCTGGTTCCGCCGCGACCCCCGCGTCCACTGGCTCGCCGCCAGGGGCCAGGAACTCACCGAGCAGGTGCTGAGGTTGCTCCAAGAAGCGGTTACAGCCTGATCACGTGATGGCATCGGGAGGCTCTGTCGTCCCGGCCCGGCCTCCGCGCCGTGCCATCATCGGGATCTAGCTACGGTGTCGGAGACTTGGGAGGGCGCGTGGCGATGGCAGCCGGCCCGCGCGACACCCCCCAGGGACGTGAGACGGCGACCGGGCCCGAGCGGGAGCACCGGGGCTTCCCGGACGCGCACCCGTCCAGGGAGCCGGTCGGCGCCATGGACGCGGACGAGCCGCACGGCCCGCTGGGCCACGACGGGCTGGAGACGCTGGGCCCGCTCGACGAACTCGAACCGCTCGACCCCGCCGAGGCGTTGACGGCGATGGAGGACGCCCAGTCCTTCCGTGAGCTGAGGCCGGCGCGACGACTCCGCTTCTGGCAGCTCGCCCCGATCACCGCGCTCGCCGTCGGCGGCTCGCTGATGTTCGCCTTCCCCCTGGCCTTCGAATCCGGGGACGCTGGGCCCGTCGTGGCCATGCTGGGGCTGCTGCTGTGCCTGTGCGCCGCCGGGTGGGGGCTGATGGCCGCCCGCCGCGCGGGCCAGACCTGGCCCGGCCTGCCGCCGCGGGGTTCGGGCTCGCGGCCCGACTGGCGCTACGTCACCGGGTACACGCTGGTGATCGTCCTGCTCGCGCTGCTCGCCGTCTGGCGCGTGGCGCGGCTGCGCTGAGGCCGTCCGTCACCACAGCCCCGCCGGGCCGCCCCGGGGCTCCGCGGGTTATCCACAGGCCACGGGCCTCCGTACGCGGCGGTCCGTGCGTGCCGCGTACGATCGAGACGTGACTGAAGCGCACCACGGCACCCCTGACTCGTCCTCGCCGCTGCCCTTCCTGAAGGGCCACGGCACCGAGAACGACTTCGTGATCGTCCCCGACCCGGACGGTCTGCTCGACCTGTCCGCTTCCGACGTGGCCCGGCTGTGCGACCGCCGTGCCGGCATCGGAGGCGACGGAGTGCTGCGCGTGGTCCGCTCTACGGCTCACCCCGAGGCCGCCGCACTCGCGGCCGAGGCCGAATGGTTCATGGACTACCGCAACAGCGACGGCAGCATCGCCGAGATGTGCGGCAACGGCGTACGGGTCTTCGCCCGCTACCTCCAGCACGCCGGACTGGCCGAGGCGGGCGACCTCGCCGTCGCCACCCGCGCCGGAGTGCGGCAGGTGCACATCGCCAAGGAGGGCGACGACGGCGAGCCCGGGGCCGTCACCGTGCGGATGGGCCGCGCGGAGCTGCCCGGCGACCCGGTGGTCGTGGCGGTCGGCGACCGCAGCTGGCCGGCGGTCCACGTCAGCATGGGCAACCCGCACGCCGTCGCGTTCGTGGACGGGCTCGGCGAGGCCGGGGACCTGCTGCGGGCGCCCGCGGTGAGCCCGCGGTCGGCCTACCCCGACGGCACCAACGTGGAGTTCGTGGTGGACCGGGGCCCGCTCCATGTCGCCCTGCGCGTCCACGAGCGTGGCTCGGGCGAGACCCGCTCGTGCGGCACCGGCGCCTGCGCCGTCATGGTCGCCGCGGCCCGCCGTGACGGCCTCGACCCCGCGGTCACCGGCCGCCGGGTGACCTACACCGTCGACGTACCGGGCGGCCGCCTCGTCATCGCCGAGGACACGGACGGCATGATCGAGATGACCGGGCCGGCCGTGATCGTCGCCGAGGGAACCATCGACCCGCACTGGCTGTCCGGACCGCGCTGAGCGGACGCCGGGGGCCGTCGCGCCGGACCGGCGGCGGCCGCGCCGGCGTCCCGGAAGCACCGCCACCGGAGGTCGTCCGGACGGCCGCTGACCGCTTGCGGGTGGCCGAATCCGGAAGTATGCGCTCATGATCCCCGACCGGATGTCCCTCGAACGGGTGATGGGGATCACTCTCGGCGAGAGCTCGACTGCCGCACGTGGTGGGCTCGGTAGCATCAAGCACCGGCGCGGCCCCACGGGTCGTGGAGGGCTCCCGCAGCCGGTCCACGCTGCCGGAGGGCCCGATGAGCGCACACAACGCAGTGGACGCGGGGCGGACCGCTGAGGAACCGCGGCGCGGCACGCGCCGCATCGACCTGCGCCGCCTCGGCCGGGTGGCGCTTCTGGGCGTCGGCGGCGGCAGCAGACTGCCCGACGCCATCGAGCACCTGATCAAGGTGCACCGCGGCCGGCATCCCGCGGCCGGCTCCGCCGCGATCGAACAACTGCGCAAGGCGTACGTGCTGGCCGAGTCCTCGCACCGCGGTCAGACGCGCAAGAGCGGTGAGCCGTACATCACCCACCCACTCGCGGTCACCCTCATCCTGGCCGAACTCGGCGCGGAGACCACGACGTTGACGGCCTCTCTGCTGCACGACACCGTCGAGGACACCGAGGTGACGCTCGATCAGGTGGAGCGGGAGTTCGGCGCCGAGGTCGGCTACCTGGTCGACGGCGTCACGAAGCTGGAGAAGGTCGACTACGGGGCCGCCGCCGAGCCGGAGACGTTCCGCAAGATGCTGGTCGCGACCGGCAACGACGTGCGGGTGATGTCGATCAAACTCGCCGACCGGCTGCACAACATGCGCACGCTCGGCGTCATGCGGCCGGAGAAGCAGGCCAGGATCGCCCACGTCACCCGCGACGTCCTCATCCCGCTCGCCGAACGCCTCGGTGTCCAGGCGCTCAAGAGCGAGCTGGAGGACCTGGTCTTCGCCGTGCTCCACCCCGAGGAGTACCGGCGCACCCGCGCGATGATCGAGGAGAACGCCGCCGGTTCCGACCTCCTCGGCGGCATCGCCGGCCAGGTCAGGACCGTCCTGCGGGAGGCGGGCATCACCGCCGAGATCGCCATCCGGCCCCGGCACGCCGTCTCCGTCCACCGCCTGCTGCTCAAGCGCGGCGGCAAGCAGCTCAGCGGCTGCGACTTCGGCCGCCTGCTGGTGCTCGTCGGCGAGAACGCCGACTGCTACGCGGTGCTCGGCGAGCTGCACACCTGTTTCACGCCGGTGATCGCCGAGTTCAAGGACTTCATCGCCGCCCCGAAGTTCAACCTGTACCAGTCGCTGCACACTGCCATCGCCGACGGCGACGGCCGGATCGCCGAGGTCCTGGTGCGCACCCGCCGGATGCACCACGTGGCCGAGACCGGTGTGATCGGCCTGGGCGACCCGCACGCGGCCGCGGAACCCGGAGCGGGTGCGGACGCCGAGCGCGGCGAGAGCGGAATCGGTTCGACGTCCGAGGGCTGGGGCGGCGGCATCGACCCCACCAGGCCCGGCTGGCTCGCCCGGCTGCTCGACTGGCAGCGGGCCGCCCCCGACGCGGACACCTTCTGGTCCGCGCTGCGCGACGACCTCGCCCAGGACCGCGAGATCACCGTCGTCACCGCACAGGGCGAGGACGCCTCCGGCACGCTCCGGCTGCCGGACGGGGCGACCTGCGTCGACGCCGCGTACGCCATGCACGGCGAGGCGGGGCACGCCTGCGTCGGCGCCCGCGTCAACGGCCGGCTCGCGCCCCTCGGCACGGCGTTGCGCGACGGCGACACCCTCCAGCTGCTGATGGACGACAGCGCCACGTCCGGCCCCGACCGCGACTGGCTGGAGCACGCGACGACGCCCGCCGCCCGGATCGCGATCACCCGGTGGCTGAGCCAGCACCCCGCGGCCGAGCGCGACGAGCAGCCCGACCGGGTGCCCCCGGTACGGCCCGTGCCCGCGGCCGGCGCCGTGCCCGCCGCGGACCCGCTGGCCGTCGCGGACCTGCCCGGCGCGGCGGTGCGGCTCGCCCGCTGCTGTACGCCGGTGCCGCCGGACCGCGTGACCGGGTTCGTCATCCGCGGCGGCACCGTCGCCGTGCACCGTGTGGAGTGCCCTTCCACCGGGCGGATGGCCGCCGACGGCCGGGCCCCGGTGCCGGTGCGGTGGCGGGAGGACCAGCCGGCGGGCGGCTACCGGGCCACCGTGCTCGCCGAGGCGCTCAGCAGGCCGCGGCTGCTCGCGGACCTCACCGAGGTCATCGCGGGCCAGGGCGTCGGCATCGTGTCGGCGGCCGTGGAGCCACCTCAGGAGCACCGAGTCCGCCACACGTACACCGTCGAGCTGCCCGACGCCGAGGCCCTGCCCGCCCTGATGCGCGCGATGCGCGCGGTGCCCGGCGTCTACGACGTGTACCGGGCCCAGCTGGCGGTCAGCGGGGCGGCCGCCCGCAACTGAGCGCGAGCCACTGAAGGCGTGCTGGTGCCGAGCGCGAGCCTGGGCGCAGAGCCAACCGGACCGGGCGCGAAGCCCGTCTCCGGCCGGGTCCGACGGGTGTCCGCGCCGGCCGGCGGACAGCCTTCCGGCCTGGGAATGCGACAGCCTGCCGCGACGTTGTGACTGACGGCGAGCGGAGTGCCCTCACGGGCGGCCGCTCCCCGCGGATCACCGGGGAAACCAGGTGACCGCGGCACCCGGGCGTGCGACCATCGACAGTGACGGTGCGCGAGCGCCGCCCGACTCTGACCGAACGACCAAAGGATCCAATGACCTCCTTCCCTTCATCCTCTTCGGACGACCGCCAGCGCCTCCCCGAGAGCCTTCGGGCCGACGCCCTGATGGAAGAGGAGGGCGTGTGGAGTCATGAGATCGACGGCGATCGGGACGGCGACCAGCTGGACCGGCAGGACCGTGCATCGCTGCGCCGCGTCGCCGGCCTCTCCACCGAGCTGGAGGACGTCACCGAGGTCGAGTACCGGCAGCTGCGACTGGAGCGCGTGGTACTCGTCGGTGTCTGGACCTCCGGAACCGTCGACGACGCCGAGAACTCCCTGGCCGAGCTCGCGGCCCTCGCCGAGACGGCGGGCGCCCTCGTCCTGGACGGTGTGATCCAGCGCCGCGACAAGCCGGACTCGGCCACGTACATCGGCTCCGGCAAGGCGCAGGAGCTGCGGGACATCGTCCTGAACACCGGTGCCGACACCGTGGTCTGCGACGGCGAGCTGAGCCCCGGCCAGCTGATCCACCTCGAGGACGTCGTCAAGGTCAAGGTGGTCGACCGCACCGCCCTGATCCTCGACATCTTCGCCCAGCACGCCAAGTCCCGTGAGGGCAAGGCGCAGGTCTCGCTGGCCCAGATGCAGTACATGCTGCCGAGGCTGCGCGGCTGGGGCCAGTCGCTGTCCCGGCAGATGGGTGGCGGTGGCTCCGGCTCCTCGGGCGGCGGTATGGCCACCCGTGGTCCCGGTGAGACCAAGATCGAGACCGACCGGCGGCGCATCCGCGAGAAGATGGCCAAGATGCGCCGGGAGATCGCGGACATGAAGACCAGCCGCGACCTCAAGCGCCAGGAACGCCGGCGCAACAAGGTGCCGTCGGTGGCGATCGCCGGTTACACCAACGCGGGCAAGTCCTCGCTGCTCAACCGCCTGACCGGGGCGGGCGTGCTGGTGGAGAACGCCCTGTTCGCCACCCTCGACCCGACCGTGCGCCGGGCCGAGACGCCCGGGGGCCGGATCTACACGCTGGCCGACACCGTCGGGTTCGTCCGGCACCTGCCGCACCACCTGGTCGAGGCGTTCCGCTCCACCATGGAGGAGGTCGCCGACGCCGACCTCATCCTGCACGTGGTCGACGGTTCGCACCCGACCCCCGAGGAGCAGCTCGCGGCCGTCCGCGAGGTGTTCCGCGACGTCGGCGCGCTGGACGTGCCGGAGATCGTCGTGGTCAACAAGGCGGACGCGGCCGACCCGCTCGTGCTGCAGCGGCTGCTGCGCAACGAGAAGCACGCCATCGCCGTCTCGGCCCGCAGCGGCCAGGGCATCGAGGACCTGCTGGAGCTCATCGACGAGGAGCTCCCGCGGCCGGACGTCGAGGTGGAGGCACTCGTGCCGTACACCCACGGCGGGCTGGTGTCCCGGGTCCACGCCGGCGGCGAGGTGCTCTCCGAGGAGCACACCGGCGACGGCACGCTGCTGAAGGTGCGGGTGCACGAGGAACTGGCCGCCGAACTGGCGCCGTTCACCCTCGCGGCACGCCACTGACAACGGTGCACACGGCACAAAGGTAAGGACCCGCCTCCATGGAGACGGGTCCTTACCTTTGGCCGCACCTTGGCCGCACTTTTGGCCGCACCCTTGGCCGCGTCACCCGGTGGGCAGCCCCGTCCGCCGTCCGGTCAGCGGAACTTGCCGCTCACCTGGTCGTACACCTTCTTGGCCTCGGACCCCAGCCGCGGCCCGGCCAGCCAGGTGTTCGTCACCGGCCCGATCGACGTGTTGCTGACCAGGGCCGTCTTGCCGTCCGGCCGGGTGGCGAACCACCCGCCGCCGGACGCGCCGCCGGTCATCGTGCAGCCGACCCGGTACTCGGTGGGCTCCTGCGCGTCCAGCGACAGCCGTCCCGGCCGGCCCGCGCACGCGAACATCCGCTGCCCGTCGTAGGGCGGAGCCGCGGGGTAGCCCCAGGCGCCGATCACCGGGATCGAGGACACCGCCGGGGCGTCGAACCACACCGGCATCGCCGCGCCGACCGTCTCCTGCAGCGACTTGCCGCCCGCGCCCTTCTCCGGCACCACGTGCAGCACCGCGAAGTCGTACGGCGATCCGCCGCCGCCCTTCTCCGAGCCCTGCGCGATCCACTCGTCCGACGTGCTCGCCCAGTCCGCCCAGAACACCCCGTACGGCGCGAGCGTGCCGCGGGACGCGCCCTTGAGCGCGTCGGCGCTGCGGCCGCCGTCGTTGTAGGCCGGCACGAACGCGATGTTGCGGTACCAGCCGCCGTCCTTGCCGGCATGCACGCAGTGGCCCGCCGTCCACACCAGGTTCGACTTGCCCGGGTGGGCCGGGTCCTGGACCACCGTCGCCGAGCACACCATCGACCCCTGCGGCCCGTCGAAGAACAGCTTGCCGACGGCGGCGGCGTTGACGTGGTAGGGCGGGGTCACCGCGCGCGCGGCGACCGGCGCGGGAGCGGGGTCGGTCATGCCCTGGTCGGCGGGTACGTCGGCCGGGACCTGCTTGTCGTTCTGGTCGGCGCCGCGCATGCGGTCACCGCTCCACAGCCCGCTGATCACCGGGTTGACGAAGTCCTTGGCCTTGCGGAGCCACGTCGCGCGGTTCCAGTCGCGCCAGCCGCCGTCCTTGTACGCCTGCTCCCACTTCTTGAGGTCCTTCAGGCTCGTGGGGAAGGACGTGGGGAGCCCGGCCGCGTGCGTGGTCTGCCGCGCCGCGGCCGTCGCGCTCGGGGGCCTGGCGTCCGTGCCGCCGCCGGAGGTGCCGCACGCCGTGGCGGCGCCCGCCAGGAGCACCGCGGCCGCCGCGGAAGCCAGCGACCTGCGTATGGATGGCATGAACGTGTCCCCCTGGGGTGTCAGCGCGGGCGGTGCCCTGCGTCCTACGGAGTCAGGGACGGTCGCGCTCCGGTGGCGGTTCCGCACGGAAAGTTCTGACGACTGACCGTGATCGGTCCGTCACCCCGTCGTTAGTACGGACGGGGGACGAAGTGCGGGGGCGAGGTGTCATGACGCGGATCCGGAGGAGAGAGCACGTGGCGGTTTCGAGCGCGCCGGGACAACTGGCGGCAGCGGCCGACGACTTGAGTGCGGGGGAGGCGATCCTCCGTAGGCAGGCCCAGCGGGAGTCGGCGGCCCGCACCTATGCGCGGTCACTGCCCGTCGTGCCGGTCCGCGCCCGCGGGATGACGGTGGAGGGCGCCGACGGGCGCCGCTACCTGGACTGCCTGTCGGGCGCGGGCACCCTCGCTCTCGGCCACAACCACCCCGTCGTCCTCGAAGCCGTCAGACGCGTCCTGGACTCCGGGGCGCCGTTGCACGTGCTCGACATGGCCACGCCCGTCAAGGACGCGTTCACCACCGCCCTGTTCGAGACGCTGCCGCGCGAACTCGCGGAGCACGGCCGCATCCAGTTCTGCGGCCCGGCGGGCACCGACGCGGTGGAGGCGGCGATCAAGCTGGCCAGGACCGCCACCGGACGCGGCGGTCTGCTGGCCTTCTCCGGCGCCTATCACGGCATGACGGCGGCCGCCCTCGGCGCCACCGGTGACACCGACATGCGGGCCACCGTCGACGCCGACGTGCGCGTCACCCGGCTGCCCTACCCGTACGACTACCGCTGCCCGTTCGGCACCGGCGGCGAGCGCGGCGCGGAGCTCTCCGCCCGCTGGACCGCGCACCTGCTCGACGATCCCAAGGGCGGGGTGCAGCCGCCCGCCGCGATGCTGCTCGAGCCCGTGCAGGGGGAGGGCGGCGTGATCCCACCGCCGGACTCCTGGATGCGGCGCATGCGCGAGATCACCGCGTCCCGCGGCATCCCGCTGATCGCCGACGAGGTGCAGACCGGCGTGGGCCGCACGGGCACCTTCTGGGCCGTGGAGCGCAGCGGCATCGTGCCGGACGTCATGGTGATGTCGAAGGCCATCGGCGGCAGCCTCCCGCTGGCCGTGATCGTCTACCGCGACGACCTCGACGTGTGGCGTCCCGGGGCCCACGCCGGGACGTTCCGCGGCAACCAGCTGGCCATGGCCGCGGGCACCGCGACCCTGCGCCACGTCCGGGAGAACGCGCTCCAGGTGCGCGCCGCCACGATCGGGGCGCGCATGCTGAGCCGGCTGCGCGGCCTGGCCGCACACCACGCGTGCGTCGGCGACGTCCGCGGCCGCGGTCTGATGATCGGCGTCGAACTCGTCGACACCGCGGCCGAACCCGACGAGTTCGGGGCTGTCCCGGCCGCGCCGCTCCTCGCCGCCCGGGTGCAGCAGGAGGCGCTGCGGCGGGGCCTGATCATCGAACTCGGCGGGCGCCACGCCAGCGTGGTGCGGCTGCTCCCGCCGCTGACCATCACCGACGAGCAGGCCGAGGCCGTGCTCGACCGGCTGGGCGCGGCCATCGAGGCGGCCGCCGCCTCCGGGCCGCGCGAGGCCCCGGGAGGTGCGGGGTGAACCCGGAGGCCGACCAGAACAGCCGTTCCGCAGAACCGAGCAGGGGAGCGCCCCGCATGTCCACACCCGCAGCACCCTCCCGCCCGGACGCCACCGGACCGGCGGAGGGCGCCGACGGGCAGCCCGCCGTGCAGCCGTCCGGCTCGGCTCCCGCGCACCCCCCGGCCCCTCCTGCCCCGGCCGCGACCTCGCCCTCATCCGCGCCGGAGGTCGCGTCCCCGGCTGCGGAGTCGGCGCGGCACGCGAACGCGGCGGACCCCGCCGGCCCGTCCGGCGCGGAGCCCGCGGAGTGCACGGCATACTCGGAGCCCGCCGCGTACGCCGAGTCCACCGCGTACGCCGAGCCCAGTGTGCCGCCGCAGCGGTCCGGCGCCGCGGCGGCCGGGCAGGGGACGGCTCCGGGCCCAGCCGGTGGACAGGTCCCGGACCCCGGGCCGTACGCGCTCGCGGACGCCGCGGGGACGGAGAACCTGCTCCGCTGCTGGGTGCGGGAGACCGGCGTGGGCCGCCCCGAGAACGGGGTGCTGCGTCTCGAACTTCCCGCATCAGGGGCCGAGTTGCGGACGGTCGTCCTGCACTGGTCGGCCACCGGGCAGCATCGCTTCGGTCCCGCGCACTTCGGCGCCTCGGGCGCCACCGGACCCGCCGGGCGTCCGCTGACCTCCGTCGAACTCGCCGCGCTGCTGGCCCGGGAGGGCCGCGACGACGGCGCCGCGCCCGCGGAGGGCGCCGACATGGTCGCGCGCGTGGCGGACTCGGTGCGGCGGACCGCCGTCTTCCTCGCCGACCGTCGCGACCGCCCCGGGCCCGACGACCCCGAGCTGCCGTTCCTCGACTCCGAGCAGGCCCTGCTGCTCGGACACGCGCTGCACCCCACCCCCAAGGGCCGGGAGGGACTCTCGGAGAGCGAGAGCGCCGCCTACTCGCCCGAACTGCGCGGCTCCTTCGCCCTGCACTGGCTGGCCGTCGACCACCGGGTGCTCGCCACCGACTCCGCCTGGACCGACCGCGGCCGCGCCGTGCCGGCCGCCGACCTGCTCGCGGCGTTCGCCGGACCCGGCCTGCGGCTGCCGGACGGCACCGCGCCGCTGCCGCTTCATCCGTGGCAGGCCAGGGACATCCGCCACCGCGCGGGCGTGCGGGCGCTGTTCGACGCCGGGCTGCTGCACGACCTGGGACCCGCGGGCGAGCCGTGGTTCCCGACGTCGTCGGTGCGCACCGTCCACCGCCCCGGCACGGCGGCGATGCTCAAGCTGTCGCTCGGCCTGCGGATCACCAACTCCCGCCGGGAGAACCTCCGCAAGGAGCTGGTGCGCGGCACCGAGGTGCACCGCCTGCTGCGCACCGGCCTCGCCGCCGAGTGGCGCGCCGCCCACCCCGGCTTCGACATCGTGCGCGACCCGGCCTGGCTCGGCGTCGACGACCTGGACGGCACGCCCGTGCAGGGGCTCGACGCGGTACTCCGGCACAGCCCGTTCGGCCCCGGCGACCAGGCGCACTGCGTGGCCGGGCTGACCTCGCCGCGCCCGTGGCCCGGAGTGCCCGCGCCCGAGCTGCGCTCGCGGCTCGGCGTCACCGTCGGGCGCCTCGCGCGGCGCACCGGGCGACCGTCCGCCGCCGTGGCCGCCGAGTGGTTCCTGCGCTACCTCGACGCGGTGGTCCGGCCGGTGCTGTGGCTCGACGGGCAGGCCGGCATCGCGCTGGAGGCCCACCAGCAGAACACCCTCGTGCTGCTCGACGCCGAGGGCTGGCCGTGCGGCGGCCGCTACCGCGACAACCAGGGCTACTACTACCGGGAGTCGCGGCGCGAAGAGTTGAACCGGCGGCTGCCCGGGATCGGCGCCGCCAGCGACACGTTCGTCCCCGACGCCGTCGCCGACGAGCGCTTCGCCTACTACGTCGGCATCAACAACGTCTTCGGGCTGATCGGCGCGTTCGGCGCCCAGGGGCTCGCCGACGAGGAACTGCTGCTCGCCGCGTTCCGCCGCTTCCTCGGCCAGGCCACCGGGCACGGCAGCGGACTGCCGGAACGCCTGCTCACCAGCACGCACCTGCGCTGCAAGGCCAACCTGCTGACCCGGCTGCACGGCATGGACGAGCTGGTCGGGCCGGTCGACACGCAGTCGGTGTACGTCACCGTGCCCAACCCGCTGGCCCGCTGACCACGAACGGACCTGGAGAGGAAGGAGACCCGTTGCCGTCCGCAGACCCCGGCACCGAGGACACGCTCGACCTGAAACTGCCGGCCGAGGTCCTCGCCCTCTTCGCGACCGCGCCGGCCGGCTCCGCCGACGACGCCCGCGGCGGCCTGCGGGCCGTCGATCCGGCCGACCACTCGGCGCTGCTCGACCACATCGGCGACTGGCGGCCCGCCGACACCCCCGCCGGGTGCTTCCAGCTCCTCCCCGTCGACCGGGACAGGGACCTGGACCTGATCACCCGCTGGATGAACGACCCGGCCGTGGCGGAGTTCTGGGAACTGGCCGGTGAGGCGTACCTCACCGCCAAGCACCTGGACGCCCAACTCGAGGGCGACGGGCGGAGCGTGCCCTGCCTCGGGGTGCTCGACGGCGTCCCCATGAGCTACTGGGAGATCTACCGCGCCGACCTCGACCCGCTGGCGCGGTACTACCCCGCCCGGCCGCACGACACCGGCGTGCACCTGCTCATCGGCCCGGTCGCCGACCGCGCCCGCGGCCTGGGCGGCACGCTGCTGCGCGCCGTGTCCGACCTGGTCCTGGACAACCGGCCCTGCTGCACCCGGGTCGTCGCCGAGCCCGACCTGCGCAACACCCCCTCGGTGGCGGCGTTCCTCGCCGCCGGTTTCCGTCTCAGCCTGGAACTCGAACTCCCGGACAAGCGCGCCGCGTTGATGATCCGCGACCGCGCCCTGCGCCGGCGCCTGTGAGCCGGGCCGCCGGCCTCCGACGCGCGCCCACCCGGTTCCCCACCTGACCGCCCGTCCCGTCCCCTCGCAGGAGCCCCCGTGATCGCCCCGCCCCCGTACGACTCCGCCGCCTGGCAGCACGCGTCGCGCCGCATGCTCGCCAAGATGCTCGCCGAGTTCGCGTACGAGGAGGTGATCGCCCCCGAGCCGGAACCGCAGGACACGCTCTCCGACGGCACGGCCGCCGACGGCACGCGCCCCTACCGCGTCGACCTCGGCGACGGCACCGTCTACCGCTTCCGCGCCCGCCGCGGTGCGTACGGCAGCTGGCAGGTCGACCCGGCGGGCATCACCCCCACCGGTGACCCACTCGACTTCCTCACCCGTGGCCACGCCTCGGTGCTCGGCCTGAGCGGGGACACCACGGGGCACCTGATCAGGGAACTGCTCGCGACGCTCCGCGCCGACGTGCGCCTGGACGCCGGCGCGCTGCCGGCCGCCGCCCTGGCGGACCTGGACTACGCCGAGCTGGAGGGGCACCAGACCGGTCACCCCTGGCTGGTGGCCAACAAGGGACGTATCGGGTTCTCGGACGCCGACGCGGCCCGCTGGGCGCCCGAGGCCCGCAGACAGCACCGGCTGCCCTGGATCGCCGTCCACCGCGACCTCGCCGCGTACCGTGGCATCTCCACACTGGCCTCCCCCGTGGTCCTGTACGAGCAGGAGCTCGCCCCGGACACCCTCGACGCGTTCCGCCACGCCGTCGCCGACCGGGACCGCGACCCCGACGACTACCTCTTCCTGCCCGTCCACCCCTGGCAGTGGGAGCAGATCGTCGCCCCGCTGTTCGCGCCCGCGCTCGCCGACGCCACCATCATCCACCTGACCACCGACAGCGACCTGCGGACGGCCCAGCAGTCGATCCGCACCTTTCTCAACAGCAGCCGCCCGCAGCGTCGGACGGTCAAGCTGCCGCTGTCCGTGCTGAACACCCTCGTGTACCGCGGTCTGCCCACCGAGCGCACCCTCGCGGCGCCCGCCGTCACCTCGTGGGTGCACGGCCTGCGCGACCACGACCGCTTCCTGCGGGACGAGGCCCGGGTCATCCTGCTGGGCGAGGTCGCGTCCGTCACCGTCGCCCACCCGCAGTTCGACGCCCTGCCGACCGTGCCGTACCAGTACCGCGAACTGCTCGGCTGCATCTGGCGCGAGCCGCTCGGCCCGTGCCTCGACCCGGGCGAGCGGGCCCGCACCCTGGCGTCGCTGCTGCACACCGACCCGTCCGGGCGGGCGTTCACCGCCGAACTCGTCGAGCGGTCCGGACTGCCCCCGCGGATCTGGCTGCGCCACCTGTTCGCGGCCCTGCTGCCGCCGCTGCTGCATTTCCTCTACCGCTACGGAACCGTTTTCTCACCGCACGGCGAGAACGCCATCGTGGTGTTCGACGAGAACGACATCCCGGTGCGGCTCGCGGTGAAGGACTTCGTCGACGACATCAACGTCAGCGCGGAACCGCTGCCCGAACTGCGTTCCATGCCGGCCGAAGTTCGCGAGGTGCTGCTCACCGAGCCGCCGGAATTCCTCACGCAGTTCATCCACTCGGGCCTGTTCGTCGGAGTGCTGCGCTATCTCGGCCCGATCTGCGAGCGGCAACTCGGAGTTCCCGAGGGCGACTTCTGGACGCTGGTGCGGGAGGAGATCCTGCGCCACCAGGAACGCTTCCCCGAACTCAAGGAACGCTTCGCCCTGTTCGACCTGCTCACCCCCCGGATCGAGCGGCTGTGCCTGAACCGCAACCGCCTCCACCTCGACGGGTACCGCGACCGTGCCGAGCGTCCGCACGCCGCCGTGCACGGCACCGTCCCCAACCCGCTGCACCAGCCCTGATCCAGAGCCGTCCCCGATACGATCTCCCCAGTGCCGGGCGACGGAGAGGTGCGGGGCGGGATGCGCGAGGACGAGGGCGCAGGACCCTGCCCCGAGTGCGGCACGACGGGTGCGCACGCGGGTCAACTGGTGTGCCAGGGCTGCCTGGTGCCGTTCGCGCTCATGCGGCCGGTGCGCCACGCGACCGGGGGTGCCGAGTACGCGGGGGAGGCCCGGGGCGGCACGGACGCCGGGTACGCCGGTCACGCCGACGACGCAGTCGACGCCCAGGGCCGTGAGCACGCGGACGACATGGGCGACGACATGGACGCCACCGACGCGCTGCCGCAGGTCGGCGGGCCCGCCGGCCGGGAGGCCGAGCACGCCCGGGTCATCCGGCTCATCCCCGGGGCCCTGCAACGCGCCGCGCAGACCCGCAGGGACGCGCCGAGCCAGGCGCTGCGCCTGTGCTTCCCGGGGGACGAGACCGTCACCGTGGAGCCGGGCGGGCGCGTGCGGCTCGGCCGCGACCCCCGGCTGTGCCCGGCCGTGAAGTTCCTGGCGGCGCACGACAACCTGTCGCGGCTGCACGCCACCTTCGGGGTCGAGGCCGACGGTTCGGCGTGGATCACCGACGAGGACTCCACCAACGGCACCTTCGTGCACGGCTACCGGCTCAAGGCGCTGGAGCCCGCCGCCGTGCGGCCCGGCGACACCGTCCGGCTGGCGGCCGACCTCACCGTCCGGATCGCGCTCTAAGGTCCGTCGTGGGGGTCTCCCCGGCGCCGCCCCTCACAGACTCGACTCCGGCCTGGCCGCGGAGTAGTCGGCCAGGCAGCGCGCCAGCGGATGGCCGGCACCCAGCGCCGAGGCCGCCTCGTCGCTCAGGTTCTCCAGCCGGCGGACCACCGCCGCCAGGCCGTGCAGCCCCTCCAGCGCCCGGGCCCGGCCGAACTGCGCGGCGAAGGAGGCGGGTTCGCGGTCCGCTCCCAGGCGCGCGATCTGCTGCATGGCCTGCCAGTAGCGGCGGTCGGCGTCCGCGAACCTGCCGCTCCGCAGCAGCCCTTCGCCCTCCTCCAGGAGTGTCCACACCAGATGACGGGCGCCCTGGTCCAGCGCCGTGGGGCTGCGCGGCGGCGGGGGGACCGGGCGCGCCAGGGCCCGCAGCCGCGCCGCCGCCTCACCCGCCCCGGCCGGCCGGTCCGCCGGGTGCTTGGCCAGCATCTCGTGCACCAGGAGGGCCAGCTCCCGCGGCACGTCAGGACGCCGCCGCTCCAGCGGCTCCGGCGTCTCGTGGACGTGCAGGTACGCGAATCCGACGTAGTTGCTGGAGGAGAACGGCGGCCCCTCGGCCAGCAGCGCGTACAGGACGCAGCCCACGGAGTACAGGTCGGACCGGCCCGTCACGTCCCGGCCCTGCGCCTGCTCGGGCGAGAAGTAGGCGGGGGAGCCCATGACGGCGTGCGGGTCGGTGTACCTGGTCAGCTTCGAGTCCCGCTGCGTGACCAGGCCGAAGTCCAGGATCTTCACCACCCCGTCGGGCAGCAGCATCAGGTTCTCCGGCTTGATGTCCCGGTGCACCAGGCCCCGTTCGTGGGCGTGCTGCAGGCCCGCGCAGATCTGCGCGCCGTAGGCCACGACATCGGCGACCGGCAGGCCGCCCCGCTCCAGCAGCACCCGGCCGAAGTCCCTGCCCCGCAGCAGCTCCATCACGAGGAACGGCCGCCCCTGATGGTCGCCGGCGTCGTGGACGGTGGCGACGTTCGGATGGCTGAGGGCCGCGGCCGCCATGGCCTCGCGCCGGAACCTGCCCTGCCGCTCGCTGCGCTCGTCGTCGGCCCACTCGTCGCGCAGGGTCAGCACCTTGACCGCGACCCGGCGGCCCAGGCTCTGGTCCAGGGCCGTGAAGACCCGCCCGAACCCGCCGCCGCCGAGCGGCTCCTCCAGCCGGTAGCGGCCGCTGAGGACCGTACCGACGTCGATCACGTCCGCCACGCCGTGCCCGTCTCCCGCCTGATCCCGGACCCGCCCGATCCGGCGTCCAGGGCCGCGCCGAGCCGGTTCCCCGTCCCGCGGCCCCTCACTCCCGGCCATCGCCCCGCCGCCCCTCGTCGAGTGCCGGCAAGGGCACGCCCATCATCGTGGGACCGGCCGCCGACTCCTGCCGCAGCGGATCGACCGTACCGTCCGTCCCGTCCTCCTCGAACACGAACTGCCGCCCGCTGGGCAGCAGTTCGAGACGGTCGTGCAGCACCACCGAGTCGCCGCGGCGCAGGGTCCAGCGGCTGCCGTGGTGCAGCGGCACCAGCTCGTCGCCGGCCGGGCGGCTGCGGCGGATCCGGGTGCCGTTGGCACTGCGCTCGTCGAGGACCGTCAGCACCCGGCCGTCGAACGCCAGCACCACATGGGTGCGGCTCACCGACTCCACGGCGTGGTCGTCGACCCAGGTCCCGAGCACGGCCCCGCCACCGGCCGGCGCCCGCCCCACGGCCAGCGGTTCGCCGGCCGTCACCATGAAGCGGCCCCTGACCGTGCCGTCCATCAGCACCTTCACCTGCACCTGGCGCGGCCGTGGCCCGGCGTCGGCCAGCGGCCCGCCGTGGGTGGGGCACAGCACCCGATCCCTGCGGCGGCGCGGCAGGGCGGTGCTCGGCCGGTCCCCGGCGCCGAAGAGGGGGCAGCCGGGCTCGGGGCAGCGCCAGTGCCGGCCGAGCACCGTCAGGTGCCCGTTCGGCGCCCAGCGCCGCAGCACGCCCGCCTCGAGCAGCAGCCCCTCCTCCTCCTTGCGGGAGACCTGCCATTCGGGCGGCACCGGCATGATCCGCGGGCGCACCACGATCACGCCGTCGTCGCCGAGCACCGGCCGCAGGAAGCGGTCGCGGTCGCCGGGGATCCACGGGTGGGCGCGGTGGAAGTCCAGGAAGTTGTCGCCGCTCACCACCCGCACGCCGAGGGCGTCCGCCAGCTCCAGGATGCGGTCGTCGGCCCGCGGGAGGACCTCCATCAGCCCGTGCCGGTACCACCGGTCCAGGCGCTCGCGTTCCCGCGCGGTCAGCCGGGCGTCGGTGAGCAGGGAGCGGTCGGTGATCGCGTAGACCTGCACGGCCGGGTCGCGGGAGAAGTCCGCCAGCGCGTCGAGCACTCCCTCGAACCGGGCCAGGTCGGCCGGCCTGTCGCCGCCGAGCGCGGGCTCCCGTACGACGTTGGCCACGTCGACGACGTGGTCCGCGGCGGAGGCGTCAAGCGTCAAGCGGCTCTCGCACTGCATATGACCAGAAGCTAGCACCGGCCGCCGCGACCGGTCCCGGGAATGATCCCCGCCGCCACCGGTATCGGCCACATCCGACGGCGCGGGACGTCACTGTCAGTGGTGCGCCGTAGGCTGGCCCCCCTATGGACGACTCATCCCGCCCCCTGCCTCCCCCGGAGGGACCCCCGGCCCTCACCGACCTGCTGCACGCCGCGGTCACCGCCGTCGGCGGCGTCGAGCGGCAGGGCCAGGTGGCCATGGCCCAGGCCGTCGAGACCGCCGTCGACGAGCAGGAGCACCTGCTGGTCCAGGCCGGTACCGGCACCGGCAAGTCCCTCGGGTACCTGGTGCCCGCACTCGCCCACGGTGAGCGGGTGGTCGTGGCGACCGCGACGCTGGCCCTGCAGCGCCAGCTCGTGGAGCGCGACCTGCCGCGCACGGTCGAGGCGCTCAGACCGCTGCTGCGCCGGGAGCCGCAGTACGCCATGCTCAAGGGCCGTTCCAACTACCTGTGCCTGCACCGCCTCCACGAGGGCGTCCCGCAGGACGAGGAGGACGGCCTGTTCGACCCCTTCGAGGCGGCCGCCCCCACCAGCAAGCTGGGGCAGGACCTGCTGCGCCTGCGCGACTGGTCGGACGAGACGGAGACCGGCGACCGGGACGGCCTGACCCCCGGCGTGTCCGACCGCGCCTGGAGCCAGGTCTCCGTGACCTCGCGGGAGTGCCTGGGCGCCACCAAGTGCGCCTACGGGGCCGAGTGCTTCGCGGAGGCGGCCAGGGAGCGGGCCAAGCTCGCGGACGTGGTGGTCACCAACCACGCGCTGCTGGCCATCGACGCCATCCAGGGCGCCCCGGTGCTGCCCAGCCACGAGGTGCTGATCGTCGACGAGGCGCACGAACTGGTGTCGCGCGTCACCGGTGTGGCCACCGGGGAGCTGTCGCCGATCGGCGTCAACCGCGCGGTCAAGCGCGCCGCCAAGCTCGTCAACGAGAAGGCGGCGGACGCGCTGCTGAGCGCCGCCGAGGGTTTCGAGCGCCTGATGGAACTGGCTCTGCCGGGCCGTCTCGAGGAGATCCCGGAGGACCTCGCGTACGTCCTCGCGGCGCTCCGCGACGCCTGCCGCCAGGTGATCACCGCGCTCGGCGAGACGCGCGACAAGTCGGTCCAGGACGAGGACGTGATCCGCAAGCAGGCCCTCGCCTCGGTGGAGCACGTGCACGAGGTGAGCGAACGCCTGGTCCAGGGCTCGGAGTACGACGTGGTGTGGTGCGAGCGGCACGACCGCTTCGGCGCCTCCCTGCGCGTCGCGCCGCTCAGCGTGTCCGGCCTGCTGCGCGAGAAGCTGTTCGCCGAGCGGTCGGTCGTGCTGACCTCGGCGACGCTGAAGCTCGGCGGCGACTTCAACGGGGTCGCGGCGTCGCTCGGCCTGGCGCCCGAGGGCACCGAGGGCGAGGACGTGCCGCCGTGGAAGGGCATCGACGTCGGCTCGCCGTTCGACTACGGCCGGCAGGGCATCCTCTATGTCGCCCGGCACCTGTCCCAGCCCGGCCGCGACAGCGGCCGCGAGGACATGCTGGACGAGCTCGCGGAGCTGATCGAGGCGGCGGGCGGCCGCACCCTGGGGCTGTTCTCGTCGATGCGTGGCGCCCAGGCGGCGGCGGAGGCGATGCGCGGCCGGTTGGACAACCCCGTGCTGCTGCAGGGCGAGGAGACGCTCGGCGAGCTGATCCGCACCTTCTCCCAGGACGCGGAGACCTGCCTGTTCGGGACGCTGTCGCTGTGGCAGGGGGTGGACGTGCCCGGAGTCAACTGCCAGCTGGTGGTGATGGACCGCATCCCGTTCCCGCGGCCCGACGACCCGCTGATGAGCGCCCGGCAGAAGTCCGTGGAGGAGCACGGTGGCAACGGCTTCATGGCCGTCGCCGCCACCCACGCGGCGCTGCTCATGGCGCAGGGAGCCGGCCGGCTGATCCGTGCGAGCGGCGACCGCGGCGTGGTGGCGGTCCTGGACCCGCGGCTGGCCACGGCGCGCTACGGGAGCTTCCTGCGGGCCTCGATGCCGGAGTTCTGGTACACCACCGACCGCAACCAGGTACGGAAGTCGCTGGCGGCGATCGACGCGAAGGCGAAGGTCGAGGCGGCGGTCTGAGCGGGTGCCCGCGGCGCCGTCCGCGGGCAGAACAGGGCCCCGGAACCGGCGCAGTGGTTCCGGGGCCCGGATGAGTGGCCGGGTCGGCCGGCAGCGGTCAGACCCGGCGGAGCACCGCGACCACCTTGCCGAGGATCGTCGCCTCGTCACCGGGGATCGGCTGGTACGCGGAGTTGTGCGGCATCAGCCAGACGTGGCCGTTGTCCCGCTTGAAGCGCTTCACGGTCGCCTCGCCGTCCAGCATCGCGGCCACGATGTCGCCGTTCTCCGCGACGGGCTGGCGGCGCACGGTCACCCAGTCCCCGTCGCAGATGGCGGCCTCGATCATCGAGTCACCGACGACCTTGAGGACGAACAGCTCGCCGTCGCCCACCAGTTGGCGGGGCAGCGGGAAGACGTCCTCGACGGACTCCTCGGCCAGGATCGGACCGCCCGCCGCGATACGGCCGACGAGCGGGACGTACGAGGCGGAGGGCTTGCCCGTGGTGTCGGTGGGCTGCGGGGAGCCGGCGTCCGAGGCGCGGACCTCGTACGCGCGCGGCCGGTGCGGGTCGCGGCGCAGGAAGCCCTTGCGCTCCAGCGCCATCAGCTGGTGCGCCACCGAGGAGGTGCTGGACAGGCCGACGGCCTGGCCGATCTCCCGCATGGACGGCGGGTAGCCGCGCCGCTGCACGGAGTCCCTGATCACGTCGATCACGCGCCGCTGCCGTTCGGTCAGACCGGAGCTGTCCGCGCGAATACCGGGGGGCCGTCCGGGAAGGGCGCGTGCGGGCTTGGGTGCGTTCTCTTCGTTCATCACGTCCAACGGGCCGATTCGATCCGGGGAGCGGTCATGGGCGGTCAGTGTGGCGGTCCCGCTCTCTGCGGCGGTGGTCACGGCGGCCCCTTTCGAGATGTTCTCCACCGCATGGACTGCGGTCGGCCCGCTCGCGGCACGGGCAGTTAGTACAACGGTAGTGGGTTTCGAAAGGTTGCGCCAAACACACGTTCGAGTGAATTTGCATAAATCCGCTGACGTGATCAAGGTACCGGGTGTATTGATCGAATGGAAGTTCGATTCGGGAATGACCTTCGGCGGGTCGCGGTTACCCCTCCGCCGGGTCGCCACGACCTTCGGGACACCTCATCGGAGCGTCTCGGAACGGGTCCGCGGATCGCCTTTCCGGTCGCCGCGGATCACCTCCGCGTCGCCCCCCGTCGTCAGTGTGCCACCCCCTCCCGGCGCCGCACCGGAGAACGCCGTCGTCTACGCTGCGACACGCTCCGCACCCCTGCGTGGTCGCGGGCGGGCGCGCGACACGCGGGCGACACGCGAATCCACGACTTTGGCGCGCGGACACCAGATCTAGTGGTTGGATGGACCCCGGCCACAACAAGTTGTGGTCACGTGACTAGTATTGAGACTGCTTCGGCGGCCCGTCAGGGCTTGCGCGAGCGTCGTTGTCGTGCGCTCACCTCCGGGTGAGGGAGGGAGGAGGAAGACATGCACTGCCCCTTCTGCCGACACCCCGACAGCCGCGTCGTGGACAGCCGCACCACCGACGACGGAGCCTCGATCCGCCGTCGGCGCCAGTGTCCCGACTGCGGCCGGCGCTTCACGACCGTCGAGACCGCGTCCCTGATGGTGATCAAGCGCAGCGGCGTCACCGAGCCCTTCAGCCGGGACAAGGTGATCGCCGGCGTGCGCAAGGCGTGCCAGGGCCGCCCCGTCACCGAGGACGCCCTCGCCCAGCTCGGGCAGCGCGTCGAGGAGGCGGTCCGGGCCACCGGCAGCGCCGAGCTGTCGACCCACGACGTCGGGCTGGCCATACTCGGCCCGCTCCAGGACCTCGACCTGGTCGCGTATCTGCGCTTCGCCTCGGTGTACCGGGCGTTCGACTCGCTCGAGGACTTCGAGAGGGCCATCGGAGAGCTGCGCGAGCAGCTCCCACCGCAGACCCCTGGCGGGCTCGACGAGGACCTCGGGGTCCCCGCGCCCGCGGCCGCGGCTGACTGACCGCCGCGCGCAGGACCGGATTACGCCGGCGCACCCAGGGGGTGCGAAGGCGGCAGACAACACCGTGCAGCGGGGGAAGAACCGCGCACATCAGGGCGTTTTCGCCCGTATAGGGAGGCGGCATGACAGAGACGACGAGCGGCCCGGCGCGTGGTTCCCGCAGCAAGGGGGCGAAGGCGAGCAAGGGCCTGCGTATCGAGCGCATCCACACCACCCCCGGCGTGCACCCGTACGACGAGGTGGTCTGGGAGCACCGTGACGTCGTCATGACGAACTGGCGCGACGGTTCGGTCAACTTCGAGCAGCGCGGTGTGGAGTTCCCCGACTTCTGGTCGGTGAACGCGGTCAACATCGTCACCAGCAAGTACTTCCGCGGCGCGGTGGGCACCCCGCAGCGCGAGAAGAGCCTGAAGCAGCTCATCGACCGGGTCGTGCTCACCTACCGCAAGGCAGGTGAGGAGCACGGCTACTTCGCGTCCCCGGCGGATGCCGAGATCTTCGAGCACGAGCTCACCTACGCGCTGCTGCACCAGGTGTTCAGCTTCAACTCGCCGGTGTGGTTCAACGTGGGCACCGCCCAGCCCCAGCAGGTGTCCGCCTGCTTCATCCTGTCCGTCGACGACTCCATGGAGTCGATCCTCGACTGGTACAAGGAAGAGGGCATGATCTTCAAGGGCGGTTCGGGCGCAGGTCTGAACCTCTCCCGGATCCGCTCCTCCAAGGAGCTGCTCTCCTCCGGCGGCAACGCCTCCGGCCCGGTCTCCTTCATGCGCGGTGCCGACGCCTCCGCGGGCACCATCAAGTCGGGCGGTGCCACCCGCCGCGCCGCCAAGATGGTCGTGCTGGACGTCGACCACCCCGACGTCGAGGCCTTCATCGAGACGAAGGTCACGGAGGAGGAGAAGATCCGCGCCCTGCGCGACGCGGGCTTCGACATGGACCTCGGCGGGGACGACATCACCTCCGTCCAGTACCAGAACGCCAACAACTCCGTCCGCGTCAACGACGAGTTCATGAAGGCGTACGAGTCCGGCTCCTCGTTCGGGCTGCGTGCCCGGATGACCGGCGAGGTCATCGAGGAGGTCGACGCCAAGGGCCTGTTCCGCAAGCTCGCCGAGGCCGCCTGGGCCTGCGCCGACCCCGGCATCCAGTACGACGACACGATCAACCACTGGCACACCTCGCCGGAGACCGGCCGGATCACCGCCTCCAACCCGTGCAGCGAGTACATGCACCTGGACAACTCCAGCTGCAACCTGGCCTCGCTGAACCTGATGAAGTTCCTGCGGCACGACGAGGCGGGCCACCAGTCCTTCGACGCCGAGCGCTTCGCCAAGGTCGTCGAGCTGGTCATCACGGCGATGGACATCTCCATCTGCTTCGCCGACTTCCCGACCGAGAAGATCGGCGAGACCACCCGCGCCTTCCGCCAGCTGGGCATCGGCTACGCCAACCTCGGCGCCCTGCTGATGGCCACCGGCCACGCCTACGACTCGGACGGCGGCCGGGCGCTGGCCGGCGCCATCACCTCGCTGATGACCGGCACCTCCTACCGCAGGTCGGCCGAGCTCGCCGCGGTCGTCGGCCCGTACGACGGCTACGCGCGCAACGCGGACGCCCACAAGCGGGTCATGAAGCAGCACTCGGACGCCAACACCACCGCCACGCGGGTGGACGACCTCGACACCCCGGTGTGGGCGGCGGCCACGGAGGCATGGCAGGACGTCCTGCGCCTCGGTGAGAAGAACGGATTCCGCAACGCGCAGGCGTCGGTGCTCGCCCCGACCGGCACCATCGGCCTGATGATGGACTGCGACACCACCGGCGTCGAACCCGACCTGGCCCTGGTCAAGTTCAAGAAGCTGGTCGGCGGCGGGTCCATGCAGATCGTCAACAACACGGTGCCCACCGCCCTCAAGCGGCTCGGCTACCAGGACGAGCAGATCGAGGCGATCGTCGCCCACATCTCCGAGCACGGCAACGTGGTCGACGCCCCCGGCCTGCGCCAGGAGCACTACGAGGTCTTCGACTGCGCGATGGGTGAGCGGGCGATCTCCGCCATGGGCCACGTGCGGATGATGGCCGCGGCGCAGCCGTTCCTGTCCGGTGCCATCTCCAAGACGGTCAACCTGCCCGAGACGGCGACCGTCGAGGAGGTCGAGGAGGTCTACTACGAGGGCTGGAAGCTCGGCCTGAAGGCCCTCGCGATCTACCGCGACAACTGCAAGGTCGGCCAGCCGCTCTCCGCCAAGAAGAAGGAGGAGACGAAGGCCGAGGCCGTCGCTCCGGCCGCGGTGGAGAAGGTCGTCGAGTACCGTCCGGTGCGCAAGCGCCTCCCGAAGGGACGTCCCGGCATCACCACGTCCTTCACCGTCGGCGGTGCCGAGGGCTACATGACGGCCAACTCCTACCCGGACGACGGCCTGGGCGAGGTCTTCCTGAAGATGTCCAAGCAGGGCTCGACCCTCGCGGGCATGATGGACGCCTTCTCCATCGCCGTCTCGGTCGGCATGCAGTACGGCGTCCCGCTGGAGACCTACGTCTCGAAGTTCACCAACATGCGCTTCGAGCCGGCCGGTCTGACGGACGACCCGGACGTGCGGATGGCCCAGTCGATCGTCGACTACATCTTCCGCCGCCTGGCGCTGGACTTCCTGCCCTTCGAGACGCGGTCCGCGCTCGGCATCCACTCCGCCGGGGAGCGCCAGCGGCACCTGGACACCGGCTCCTACGAGGCGGCCGAGGAGGAGATGGACGTCGAGGGCCTGGCCCAGTCGGCGCCTCGCGAGGAGCCCCGCAAGCCGCTGTCGGTGGCCAAGCCCGCCGAGGCCGCGGCGACGGTCCCGGCGCCGAAGCAGGCGCACAACTCCACGGAGCTGCTGGAGATCCAGCTCGGCCTGAACGCCGACGCCCCGCTGTGCTTCTCCTGCGGCACGAAGATGCGGCGCGCCGGAAGCTGCTACCTCTGCGAGGGCTGCGGCTCGACCAGCGGCTGCAGCTGATCACCGTCTGAGACGGGAGGGGGCGCCGGCACCGAGCCGGCGCCCCCTCCCGCATGTGCGGCCGAACGGGTGAGGCCGGGAATAGGCCCGCGGGGCAGGTGCTTGTCGCAGGCTGGTGCCCGGTGCCCCGCTGACCCTCACCAGCGCGCAGGCGGCGCAGGCGGCGGAGATACTCGGGGCCCGCCGGGTCGTGCCGCTGCACTTCGAGCACTGGGGCCACTTCACGCAGGACGGCGACAGCCTGGAGGCCGCGTTCGCGGCCGCCGGCCTCGGCGACCGGCTGCACCGGCTGCGGCCGGGGGAGTCCGCAGCGCTCTGATCCCGGGCGGACCAGCCGTGTGGCCCGAGGCACTGTTCCAACCCCACTACGATGGCGCGGTGTTGGTGAAGTGGATACGCTGCGGGGTCCTCGACCGGCCGGGGTTCGAGCGCGGCCAGCGCCGATGGGCGGCATTGCGGGAACAACCCGGATTCCGGGGCCAGGGCGGCGGCTGGAGCCGGTCCCAGCCCGGGGTGGCGCACCTCTTCGCCTTCTGGGACGGGCAGCGGGCGTACGACGCGTTCATGGCCGGCCCCCACGACGGCCTGGCGACCGCGCAGAGGGGCACCTTCGAGATGCTCGGCACGCGGCTCTTCGAGCACCGGCTCGACGTGAAGGTCGGCTTCGAGCCGCTGTTCACCGACGCCGACCTGCTGCGGGTGGCGCTGTGCAACGTACGGCCCGACCGCGTCGACCACTTCACCCTGATGCAGCAGCGGGTCTGGAACCCGGCCATGGCGGGCTCCCCGGGGATGCTCCGGGGTCTCTTCGGCCAGGGGGACCGCGACGACTTCCTCGTGCTGTCCATGTGGGACTCCTCGACCGAGCACGGCAAGTACCGGGAGTCCGCGGTGTCCCGGTTGTCGGAGCGGGCGGAGCTGGACGACGACGTGCTGTCGGTGGCGGGCGACATGGTGGACGTGGTCCCTACCTGGACGCTCTGAGGCCCAGGCGGAAGCTCGGTCGTCCTCCCCGCCGACCGGGCACGCCCCGGCGGCGGCCGCGGCCGGACGCCGCCCCCCCGACGGCCCGACGCCCGCCCGCCGAGGGCCCGGCGTCCGGGGCCCGGCGGCCCGACGTCCGGGGCCGGTCGTGCCCCGCGACCTGCGGGGCCATAGGCTGGCGCCATGGGACGCCCTCACCGCATCGTGCTGATCCGGCACGGCGAGTCCCAGGGCAACGCGGACGACAGCATCTACGAACGGGTGCCGGACCACGCTCTGGAGCTCACCGACGAGGGAATGCGGCAGGCGCGGCACGCCGGCGGGCAGCTCCGCGAGGTGTTCGGCCACGAGCGCGTCCAGGCGTTCGTGTCGCCCTACCGCCGTACCTGGGCGACCTTCCACGCCCTCGGCCTCGACCCCTGGCGCGTCCAGGCCCGCGAGGAGCCGCGGCTGCGGGAGCAGGACTGGGGCAACTGGCAGGACCTGGAGGACATCCAGCGGCAGCGCAAGGCCCGGGACGCCTACGGGCACTTCTTCTACCGCTTCGCCATGGGGGAGAGCGGCGCCGACGTCTACGACCGGGTGGGGGCCTTCCTGGAGACCCTGCACCGCGCGTTCGACAAGCCCGACTTCCCGCCCAACGTGCTGCTCGTCACCCACGGGCTGACCATGCGGCTGTTCTGCATGCGCTGGTTCCACTGGACGGTGGAGGAGTTCGAGACGCTGTCCAACCCGGCGAACGGCGAGTTCCGGATGCTCGTGGGCGGCAAGGACGGCAGGTTCTCGCTCGACCGTCCCTTCGAGCGGTGGGGCACGGCAGGGCCGCCCGGCGGCGGCCACGGGTGAGCCGGCGCGTGAGCCACCACGGGTGAGCCGCCACGCGTGCGTGGCGGTGTGGGTGCGCGGCTGTGTGGAGGGCCCGCCGGTGGCGGGCACGCAGGTGAGTTTCGGCACAGGGAGATTGACCCGGATCATGTGCGATGTCAGAGTTTTCGGGCCATGACCGCTCACACCGCCGACTCCGCCGCGCTCGCCCGCGCCCTCGCCAGCCTCCAGGGACTCGCCATCGGCGACGCCCTCGGCTCCCAGTTCTTCGTCCCCGCCAACTATCCCGCCCTCCAGCGCGGCGAACTGCCGCCCGGCGCCTGGGGATGGACCGACGACACGGAGATGGCCTGCTCGGTGGTGGCCGTCCTCGCCCGGCACGGGCGCATCGACCAGGACGCCCTGGCGATGTCGTTCGCCGAGCACCACGACTTCGACCGCGGTTACGGTCCCGCGGTCAACCGCATGCTGCGGCAGATCCGCCAGGAGGGGGCCGACTGGCGCGAGCTGGCCGCGGCGCTCTTCAACGGGCAGGGTTCGTGGGGCAACGGCGCCGCGATGCGGGTCGCCCCGCTCGGCGCCTATTACGCGGGCGACCCCGTGCAGGCCACCCACCAGGCGGAGATCTCCGCCTACCCGACCCACCAGCACCGTGAGGCGGTCGTCGGTGCGATGGCCGTCGCCGCGGCCGCGGCCATCGCCGCCGACCCCGCGGGCGGTCCCGAGGACCCGGCGGACCTGCTGGCCGCCGTCCTGGAACTGGTGCCGCGCAGCGCCGTGCACGCCGGCATCCGGCGCGCCCGCGACATGCTCGACTACGGCGACGTGGCGACCGTGGCCGCCGTCCTCGGCTGCGGGCGGCGCACCAGCGCCCACGACACCGTCCCCTTCGCGCTGTGGGCCGCGGCACGCCATCTCGGCGACTACGAACGGGCCTTCTGGACCACGGCGCGGGCCGGTGGCGACGTCGACACCACCTGCGCCATCGTCGGCGGGATCGTCGCGGCGCGGGCGGGCGGCGAGCCGCCGGCGACCTGGACCGAACGGACCGAAACCCTGCCGGATTGGGCCGTTCCGGCCTGAACCAGGGCTGTTCGACCACCTTCGACCCTCTGGAGACCGCGGATCTCCGCAGAGTAGGCTGGTCCCCGCCATGCCGTACGAACCACCCACTCATCGCGTCGAACGCTCGATGCGCGCCACCCTGGGCGTCCGATCCGTCGCCGGTGTCGACGAGGTGGGCCGTGGAGCCTGGGCCGGACCGGTCACGGTGTGCGCCGCGATCACCGGTCTGCGCCGCGCTCCCGAGGGCCTGACCGACTCCAAGCTCCTCACGCCCAAGCGGCGCACCGCGCTTGCCGCCGTGCTCACCGGCTGGGTCACCTCCTACGCCCTCGGACACGCCTCGAACGAGGAGATCGACCGGCTCGGGATGACGGCCGCGCTGCGACTGGCCGCGACCCGGGCCCTGGACGACCTCCCGGAGCGCCCCGACGCGGTGATACTCGACGGCAAGCACAACTACCTCGGTGGCCCCTGGCGGGTGCGCACCGTGATCAAGGGCGACCAGTCGTGCGTCGCGGTGGCCGCCGCGTCGGTCATCGCGAAGGTGCAGCGGGACGCGGCCATGGCCGAACTCGGCACGGAATACGCCCCGTTCGCTTTCGAGGACAACGCCGGATATCCGTCACCCGTTCACCGGGCGGCCCTTGAGGAGTTCGGGCCGACCGGCCAGCACCGCCTGTCGTGGTCCTACCTGGACACGATGCCCCGCTGGCAGCATCTCAAGAAGGTGCGGGAAGACGCGGACACAGGGGAACAACTCGGTTTCGATTTCTGATTGAGGACCCACCCCCCGCTGCGCATTCCGAGCACGTTTGATAGACATCAACTCATGCCTCTCACCCCCGAGGAGCCTCAGATTCACGAGAGCGTCCCGGGTCCTCGCACTGCTCCGGCCCCCGGCCGGAGTGCGTCGACCCCCCGTCCTGTCCCCGGCCCGCCGCGTCCGGCGGCCCCGCGATCCGCGGCCCCGCGTCCGACCGCCCCGCGCCCCGGTCCGCCGGCGTCCGCGGGTGCCGGCTCGGCCCGTCCCGGGCCCGCCCGGCCCGGCGGCGGCCAGCGGCCGAACGCCGGTGCCGGCCAGTCCACGGTGCCCAAGCAGCGTGAGACCGATGGTTCCGCGCAGATCCAGCTGATCCCCGCGCCTGTCGACGGTGCGGTCGACGCGGCCGACGAGGCCGTCGACCTGCTGCTGGACGCCGGCCGTGCACCGGGCGAGATCCTGGTGCTGACGACCGGCGACCGTCATCCGTGGGCAGCCCACGAGCTGTCCTTCGGTGAGGCGTCCTACTGGGCGCAGCACGACGCCACGGACGACGTCTTCTACGCCGACATCACCGCCGGCCGTGCCGCGGGCCGTCCGGTCGTGGTGGTCGCGATCAACGGCGGCGATGACGAAACGATGCCTCAGGTGCTGGCCGGTGCCCTCGACCGCGCGGGCACGCTGCTGATCGTCTGCGGCGAGCCGGCGCGGATCAACGCCCTGCTGGGCGCCAGCGCCTGACCGGCCGCCGCCGTCAGCGGGCGGCGGCCGCCTTGGGCAGCGGCTTCGGGGTCTCCTCAGGCAGCGAGCGGGAACCGCCCGTCTGCCGGGACCACGAAGCCGAGTTGGGCGTACGCCCGGCCCGGTTCTCGCCGATCACGTTCCAGCCGTCGCCGGTGAGCGACACATAGGAGCCGCAGCGCAGGCCGTGCAGGGTGCACGCGTCGCGCAGCCCCCACATCCAGGCTCCGTCCTCGGGCGTCCAGGCGGGCACTCCGTCCCGGCAGACCATGAGGACCGCGGTCCGCACCGGATGGCGCAGCCTCAGGTCGTGCGGGATGACCCGGCGGAGGTGGGACAGCAGCGCGTTGCGCCGCTCCCATCCGTCGAAGACGCCGACCCGTCCGGAGAACGAGGCACTGGCGCGCACCCGCCCGTCAGGGTCGTACACGGCGACGACCGCGGTGGACGGCGACGGCAGGTGGCGGGTGTGGAGGTCCTTGATCACGTCGCGGGGATTGGCCAGGAGGGGGATGCCGACGTCCGCCCACTCGGCGGCCTCCAGGTTTCTCGCGGCGCGGGAGGGAATACCGGTGGACGTCGCCGCAACGAAACCCATGGTCACGGTCCTCCCTTCCGCGGATACACCCAGGGACCGGGTGCGGGCGCACTCCGGTCAGAAGGCTCCAGGAGCCGATCGGGGATCCGAAGGCAATTCTTCCTCTCGCACTGCCGTGCGGCAACGGGCAATTGACCGACCTGACCGGTATAGACCTGTCCGCCGCTTAGATCCCTTCCGGTTGCTGATGATGCGGGTGCGGTTCACGCCTGAATCGCCAGGACCAGCGGGAACACCGCGGCGGCCCCCGCGCGCCGGAGGAGCCGGGCCCCCATCGCGAGCGTCCAGCCGGTGTCCGTGACGTCGTCGACCAGCAGTACCGGGCCGGGGCTGTCGCTCAGCGCCCCGGCGAGTTCGGGCGAGAGCTGGAACGCCTCGTGCAGCACACGGACCCGCTGGGCGCTGTTGCTGCGCGGCACCGCACCAGGGCCTTCCCCGCCGGCGTAGCCGATGGTGCCCAGCAGCGGCATGCGGCCGACGTCGGCGATCCGCGCGGCCAGCGACTGGACGAGGGTGCCGTGCCGACGCGACGCCATGGCCACTACGCCGACCGGGCGCTCCGGAGCGTCAGGGGCTCCGCTCGCCCAGCCACCGGGCCCCTTCGCCCAGTCCGCGAGGACCTGCACCACGGCCTCGACGGCGGCCGGCGGTACGGGCTGGTCGGGGGCGCCGTCGGCGAACAGCGGACGCAGCCGGTTGCCCCAGCCGATGTCGGACAGGCGGCCGAGCGCGCGGCCCGGCGCGGCCTGCTCCCCTGGAGCGATACGGCCCTTGAGGCCGATACCGGCGGCGTCCAGCCCGGAGGGCCACATCTTGCGCGGCTCCACCTCCACGCCGGGCCGGCCGAGTGCGGCACGGGCGGCCTCCAATGCGGCCGCCGACACCTCCGACGGATGCCGGGCGCCGATGCAGTTGTCGCAGCGCCCGCAGGGAGCGGCCTGCTCGTCGTCCAACTGGCGCCGCAGGAACTCCATCCGGCACTGCGTGGTGCTCGCGTATTCGCGCATGGCGTCCTGCTCGGCCTCGCGCTGGCGGGCCACCCAGGCGTAGCGGTCGGTGTCGTAGACCCACGGCTGGCCGGTGGCGGTCCAGCCGCCGCGGACGCGGCGCACCGCGCCGTCCACGTCGAGGACCTTCAGCATGATCTCCAGGCGGGACCGCCGCAGGTCGACACGGGCCTCCAACGCCGGGACCGACAGCGGGCGGTCGGCCGCCGCCAGAAGATCGAGGGTGCGCCGCACCTGCTCCTCGGGCGGGAAGGCGAGGGACGCGAAGTACCGCCAGATCGCGCTGTCCTCCTGGCCGGGCAGCAGCAGCACCTCGGCATGGTCGACGCCTCGGCCGGCCCGCCCGACCTGCTGGTAGTACGCGATCGGCGACGACGGCGAGCCGACGTGGACGACGAAACCCAGGTCCGGCTTGTCGAAGCCCATGCCGAGGGCGGACGTGGCCACGAGCGCCTTGACTCGGTTGGCCAGCAGATCCGCCTCCGCCGCCATGCGGTCGGCGTTCTCGGTGCGCCCGGAGTAAGACGCCACCGCGAAGCCGCGCTGCCGCAGGAACGCCGTGATCTCGTCCGCCGCCGCCACGGTGAGGGTGTAGATGATGCCGGAGCCCGGTAGGGAGTCGAGGTGGTCGGCGAGCCAGGCCAGCCGGTGCGCGGCGTCGGGCAGCCCCAGCACGCCGAGTGAGAGGCTCTCCCGGTCCAGCGGCCCGCGCAGCACCAGGGCGCCCGCGCCTTCCCCGCCGTCGAGACCGGTGCCGAGCTGCTCGGCGACGTCCGCGGTCACGCGGGCGTTGGCCGTCGCCGTGGTGGCCAGCACCGGCACTCCCGGCGGCAGGTCGGACAGCATGGTGCGCAACCGCCGGTAGTCCGGGCGGAAGTCGTGGCCCCAGTCGGAGATGCAGTGCGCCTCGTCGACCACGAGGAGGCCGGTCGTGGACGCCAGCTTCGGCAGGACCTGATCGCGGAAGTCGGGGTTGTTCAGCCGCTCGGGACTGACGAGCAGGACGTCGACCTCGCCCGCCGCCACGTCGGCCTGGATGCCGTCCCACTCCTCGGCGTTGGAGGAGTTGATCGTGTGCGCGCGGATGCCCGCGCGGGCGGCCGCCTCCACCTGGTTGCGCATGAGCGCGAGCAGCGGCGAGATGATCACGGTCGGGCCCGCGCCGCGCTCGCGCAGCAGCGCGGTCGCCACGAAGTACACCGCCGACTTGCCCCAGCCCGTGCGCTGCACCACCAGCGTTCTGCGGCCGTGCGCGACGAGCGCCTCGACCGCGCGCCACTGGTCCTCGCGCAGCCGCGCGGCGCCCGGTTCGGCGCCGACGAGTCGGCTCAGTACGGTGTCGGCCGCGCCACGCAGCGCGGTGGTGTCCTCGCTCATGCCCCCATGCAACCCGATCCGACCGACATTCCGCCAACGCCGCGGTCCGGGCCTGTGGATAACCCGGGACGAAGGTTATCCACAGGCATTCGGGGGGGCTGGTGCGGAGAGCGTGCGGTGCGTCATCGTCGAGTCATGACACAGAGCAACCAAATCCGGCACGGACAGTCACCGAACTCGTCCGAAGAAGTCAAGATCACCCTGCGCGGCCCGGGCGAGCTCGCCGACGCGCTCCCGTATCTGATGGGTTTCCATCCCAACGACAGCATCGTCCTCGTGGCGCTCCACGGCGAGCACGGCCGGTTCGGCGGCCGGGTGCGCCTCGGTCTGCCGCACGACCCGGACGAATGGCCCGCGGTCGCCGGGCAGCTGGCGGAGGTGCTGGTGAAGAACAGCGCGCGCCGCGGCGTCTCGCCGGACGCCGTCGTGGCCTTCGTCTGCCAGGACCCCGGTGAGAAGGAGACCCCGGCCGACGTGGTGGAGCGGCTGCGCCCGCTCGTGCAGCGGCTGCGGCTGGCCTGCGGAACTCTGGAGGTGCCCGTGGTGGAGGCTCTGTGCGTCTCGGCGGGACGCTGGTGGTCCTACGTGCGGCCCGAGTCCGCGCCCTCGCCGGCGGAAGGGGAAGCGCTGCCGCCGCCGGGCAGCACCGCCATGGCGGCCACGGCCGCCTACCTCGGCCTTCCCTCTCCGTCGTCGCTGCGGGACATGGAGTCGCGGCTCAAGCCCCTCGAACCGCGCGACCGGGACCACGAGATCGCCTTGGACACCGCCGCGGCCGCACTCGTACCGCGCATGCTCGCCGACGGCGCCGCCAGCGACGACATCAGGCACCGCACCCTCCACCTGGCCCGTACCGCGATGGAGCGGTTCCGCAGGGCGCCGCTGATCGGGGACGCGCCACGTGCCGATCGGCGGGACGACAAGCTGCTCGCCGACGACGAGGCGGCCACGATCATCCTGGGCCTCCAGGACCGGGAGACCCGCGACCGGGCGGCGGAGTGGATGGAGCCCGCGCAGGTCGACGCGGCACTGCGGCTGTGGCGGGCGCTGGCCCGGCGCTGCGCCGGCACCTACGCCGAGCACGCCGCGGCGCCGCTGACCCTCGCCGGCTGGGTGGCCTGGTCCACGGGGGACGAGGCCGAGGCCAGGGCCGCCCTCGGACTCGCTCTCGACCTCGAACCCACCTACACCTTCGCGCGGTTGCTGCACCACGCCGTCAACTCGGGGCTCGACCCTGAGCTGCTGCGCGGCTCCCTGCGACGGGAGCGCCGCCGCAGGGTCCTGTCCGCGGCTAAAGCTCGCCGTGGACCAGACGGAGCAGCCGGTCGAGCACCTGGCCGCCGCTCGCCCGGAGGCCATCGTGCTCGTACTCGTCGGTGATCCAGGTCCGCAGTCCGCGCACCGCCCGGGCGGTGGCCAGGGAGTCGGCGGTGTGGACGTACATGTCGTCGTGGTAGACGGCCGCCGCCACCGGCACCTCGTTGGCCGCCAGGGCGGCCGGGTCGTAGAGGTCGGGCCACTCCTCGTGCTGCGCCAGCAGCTCCGCGGTCTCGCGCAGTGGCTGGAGCGCCGGATCCGTGGCGAACATCCACGGGTGGACGGTCTCGCCGGTGAAGAGCACCGGCCTGCCTCCGCCCAGCGCGGCGGCGGCGTCGAACTGCGGGAACTCGGCGCGGACCCGCTCGGCCGCCCAGCCGGTCCCGGCGGGGGAGACGGAGCGCTGGCCGTAGATGGCCTCGTGCATGACCGCGTAGAGGGGGTTGGTCGCGAACGACAGGTGCCCCTGCACCTCGGAGAGGAAGGAGTCGGAGAGCTCGGGCCCGGTGGACGTGGAGACGAAGGCGTCCTCGATCAGATAGTGGAGGGTGTGCGAGCCGGTCCCGGAACCGAGCATCAGGCCCAGCGACTGGAACGCCTCGGGGGTCAGCCGGCCGCCGCCGGGGAGCACCACGTCCCGGTCGGACAGGTGGCGTGCGATCTCCCGCACGGCCGCCACGTCCTCGGGATAGCGGGCGTAGTGGGCGAGGTTCTTGCGCTCGACGCGGGGATAGGCCGCGCGGTAGACGTCCTCGGCGCTGCTGAGCAGCCCGGCGAGCCCGCCGGTGATTAGTACCTCGCGCAGCCCCTGCGGCGCGAACGAGAGGTAGGTGAGGGCGCAGAAGCCGCCGAAGCTCTGGCCCAGCAGGGTCCAGCGGCCGGCGTCGCCCAGCAGCGTCAGCCGGATGGCCTCGCAGTCGCGGACGATGGAGTCGGCCCGGAAGTGGGTGAGGTAGCGCGCCTGCGCGGCGGCGTCGCCGCGGGCGGACAGGGTCTGCCGGGTGGCCGGAGTGGAGCGCCCGGTGCCGCGCTGGTCCAGCAGCAGCACGCGGTGGTCGTCCAGGGCACGGGTCAGCCAGCTGTCACGGCCCAGCGGGCGCGGCGAGCGCCCACCGGGTCCGCCCTGCAGGAACAGCAGCCAGGGCAGCTCGCTGTGTTCCTTGCCGGCCGCCACGACCTCACGTGCGTACACCTCGATCTGCTCGCCGGCCGGATCGGCGTGGTCCAGGGGCAGGGTGAAGGTGCGGTCGGTGATGACGGTGCCGGGCTGGCGGTGGACGGCCATGGGTGTTCTCTCCGGAGGTGCGGGGCGGTGCTGGGCGGTACGGGTCGGTGCGGGGAGCCGCAGCTCCCGTGGGGGAACGGTAGACGGGCGGGGGAGCGCACGCTCGACGGGGTGCCGGGCCGGACGCGGGATCCGCCGGGCGCGGGGGCCGTGGGGAATTTTCGGTCCGACCTGATCGCGAACAGGTGCCGATCCGGCTGATTATCGTCAGGCAGACGACTAAGATCGCGGCATGTCGCCCTACGACCCGTCGGCCTTCCCGCCGTTTGCCGTCACCGTCGACCTGGTCGTGCTCACCGTGCGGCACCACGCCCTGTGCGCGCTGTCGGTACGTCGCGGGGAGCCCCCGTTCCAGGGCAGGTGGGCACTGCCCGGAGGGTTCGTGCGGGCGGACGAGGACCTGTCCCAGGCGGCGGCCCGCGAGCTGGCGGAGGAGACCGGACTGCGCGCGCAGAACGGCGCCCATCTGGAACAGCTGGCGACCTACGGCGACCCCCAGCGTGACCCGCGGATGCGGGTGGTCAGCGTCGCCCACCTCGTGCTCGCGCCCGACCTGCCCGCTCCCCGGGCCGGCGGCGACGCGCGCAGCGCCCGCTGGGCTCCCGTGGACACGCTGCTCGCCGAGAACGGCCAGGACCACGCCGGCGACACGGCTCCGCTGGCGTTCGACCACGGCACGATCCTGGCGGACGGCGTCGAGCGGGCCCGGTCGAAGATCGAGTACTCGTCGCTGGCCACCGCCTTCTGCCCGCCCGAGTTCACGGTGGGTGAGCTGCGGCGGGTCTACGAGGCGGTGTGGGGGGTCGCGCTGGACCCGCGCAACTTCCACCGCAAGGTCACCGGCACGGTGGGCTTCCTGGTGCCGACCGGCGGGACCACGACCCGTCAGGGCGGCCGGCCCGCTCAGTTGTTCAGGGCCGGAGGGGCCACCCTGCTGAATCCGCCGATGCTGCGGCCCGAGGTCTGACGCTCCCCGAACCCTGTCCGTTTTCTGAGGTTTTGGGCGTTATGGTGCTGGGGTGATCCAGGCCATCGGATTGACCAGCATGTCCCGTCGCGGTGCCCGGCCGTCGGTCGCCGACCTGTCGTTCGAGGTCCGCAAGGGTGAGGTGACGGGCCTGCTCGGACCCGCCGGTTCGGGCAAGTCCACCGCCATGCGGCTGATGCTGGGCGTCGAACCGGGCCGGGGCGCCACCCTGGTCGACGGCCGCCCGCTGCAGGAACTGGTCCACCCCGCACGGGAGATCGGTGCCCTGATCGGCGACGTCCCGGCGCACCCGAGGCGTTCGGCTCGCGGACACCTGCGGATGCTCTGCTCGGCCTTCGGGGTCCCCCTGTCCCGCGCCGAGGAAGTGCTGGACCTCGTCGGCCTCGACGCCGTCGCGGAGGAGCCCATCGGAACCTACTCGCTGGGCATGGACCGGCGCCTCGGGTTCGCCGTCGCGCTCCTGGCACGCCCCCGCGCGCTGATCCTGGACGACCCGGTGCGCGAACTCCCGCCCAGGGAAGCGGCCTGGGTGCACGACCTGGCGCGGCGGCACGCCGCCGGGGGAGGGGCCGTCCTGCTGGCGAGCCGCGACGTTCGGGCCCTGGCCCGCACCGCCGACCATGTGATCGCGCTGGACGGCGGCCGCCTGGCCGCCGACGAGCCGGCCGAGGACTTCGCCCGCACCCGGCTGCGTCCCTTCGTCGCCGTGCGCTCCCCCTACGCCCAGCGCCTCGGCGAACTGCTCACCGGCGAGGGCGCGGAGGTGGTGACCACGAGCGGCAGCAGGATCGCCGTCTTCGGCTCCACCTCCGCGGCCGTCGGCGAGACCGCCTACCAGCACGGCATCCTGCTCCACCAGCTCGCCGACCAGACCCCCGAAGGGGGAGCCGCGCAGCCCGGCGCACCGGCCGACGGGGACGCGGGGAAGGACGGCCCGGACGTCGGGTCCGGGAGGCGCCGCAGGTTCGCGGCCCGGCCGCCGCGGCTGCCCCGCAGGATCGGCCACCGCGACGGGCCCGCCCACGCCCTGGCCTACGAGGTGCGGCGCGGCTTCGGCGTCCGCACCCCCTGGCTGGCCGCGTCCGTCGCGCTGGCCTGCTCGGCCGCGGGCACCGTGCTCATGGCCCGCTACGGCAGCACCCCGCGCACCCCGCTGCGTCAGCTCTCCGGCTGGTCCGCGGAACTCCCGCTGCCCGCGGCCGCGATCGGCGCGGGCGGCCTGGGCGCGCTCACCTACGGCCAGGAGTACCTGTACCCGGCGCTCGCCCCCGGGTACGGGCCCGAGCCGCGCAGCCCGCGGCTGCTCGGCGCCAAGCTCGCGCTCACCGCGCTCGCCGCGCTCGTGCTGGCCGCACTCGCCGCGGTGGTCGACGTCGCACTGCTGCACACCCCGCTCGCCGGGGCGCACGCGCCCGACCCCGCGCGCTCGCCGGTGGTGCTCGGCGGCTGGGCCGCGCTGGCGGTCGGCTGCGCGTGGGCGGGGGTGCTCGCCGGCGCCGTGTTCCGCACGACCGCGCTCGGGGTCGCGGCGGTACTGGCCGTGCCCCTGCTCGCCGTACCGGCCGCGCGGGCACTGCTCGGTGAGTCGACGGCCCGGGAACTCATCGAAGCGGGAGGTGCGTTGTGGTCGGTCGCGAGCGGTGTCCCGCAGGGCGACGGCAGCGCGGTCGCGACGGCGCTGCGGTTCGTCAGCCAACCCTTCGTCCTGGCGCTGGCGTTGTCGCTGACCGCGCTCCTGGGCGCGTACACGGCCAGCGCGTTGCTCGGACGGCGGCGCGCACGCCGCTCAACTCCCCTCCCCGACAGCGCAAGTGCCCCGCTTACCAGCAAGAAGGGGTGATTCCTCCACAAAGGGACGTCAATGATCAGGTGATGAGTGCTCACCCTTTCGTGTGCTTTTCAGCAAAGCGCTCAAGGCTCGTATCGGCATGGCCGACAAAGGATGCGTGAGTACCCTTGCGCATTCCATGATGACCGCGGCTCGCTCCGCTGACTCCGGCGTCGCCGGTGCGGGCGAGCTGGACCGCTACCCCTACCCCGACGCCCCCGGCGCCGAACGCCCCGGACCTGCGCCGTCCTGGGAAGGCGTGGAGCCGGACCTGAGCCGGGTCGGCCGCCGCGCGGGCGGCAGTCGCGGCCGTGGACTGCACGGCCAACTCGTCCAGCAACTCGGCCAGATGATCGTCTCCGGCGACCTCGGCGCCGACCGCCCGCTGGTGCCCGAGGAGATCGGCCAGCGCTTCGAGGTCTCCCGCACCGTGGTGCGCGAGTCGCTGCGCGTGCTGGAGGCCAAAGGGCTGGTCAGCGCCCGGCCCAACGTCGGCACCCGGGTCCGCCCGGTCAGCGACTGGAACCTCCTCGACCCCGACATCATCGAGTGGCGGGCGTTCGGCCCGCAGCGCGACGAGCAGCGACGCGAGCTCCAGGAGCTGCGCTGGACCATCGAGCCGCTGGCGGCCCGGCTCGCCGCGGGCCATGGACGCGAGGACGTCCAGCAGCGGCTGGCCGACATGGCGGAGATCATGGCCCACGCCGCCGCCCAGGGTGACGCCCTGACCTGCACCCGCGCCGACTCCGAGTTCCACACCCTGCTGCTCCAGGTCGCGGGCAACAAGATGCTGGAGCACCTGTCGGGCATCGTCTCCTCCGCACTCCACGTCTCCGGCGGTTCGATCACCGGCTGTGAGCGCTCGGGGGACGCCGCCGTCGGGCTGCACCACCGCATCGTGGACGCGCTCGCCGAGGGCGACGGCGGCACGGCCGAGGAGGCGATGCGCGAGCTGCTGTCCGTCCCGTCCGCCCGTCCGTCCTCCGCCGGCGCCGGTGCCGCGGGCTCCTCGGGCGCCGCGGGTTCCTCGGACCACGTCGTCCCCGCGCCGCGCGAGCACTGATCGCGCCCCGGCCGCCGCGGGTCCCGGACCGACGGGACCGGCGGCGGCCCCATGCGTGGCAGATGCCCGGCTTTGCCGCATGAAGGTGCGATTTGGGGTGTGACTCGGGCCACGTAAGCTGGGCGTAACGCTTGGCGAAGCAGTGCGATGACTTAAGAGGTGGCGGCCACGCACGGCATACCCGGCGTCCGTTGCGACGCTGAGTCGCCGCAAGGTCCCACCGAGTCGTTCCCATCGTTCCGAGAGGTTGTTCGTGTCGGCCAGCACATCCCGTACGCTCCCGTCCGAGATCGCCGAATCCGAGTCTCTGATGGCGCTCATCGAGCAGGGTAAGGCCCAGGGCCAGATCGCCGGCGACGACGTGCGTCGGGCGTTCGAAGCGGACCAGATTCCGGCAACCCAGTGGAAGAACGTTCTGCGCAGCCTCAACCAGGTCCTCGACGAGGAGGGTGTGACGCTGATGGTGACTGCCGCTGAGGCGCCCAAGCGCACCCGTAAGAGCGTCGCAGCCAAGAGCCCGGCGAAGCGTACTGCCACCAGGACGGTCGCCACGAAGGCGACTCCTGCCAAGAAGACCGTAGTGCCCACGGCCCCCGCCCCCGAGGTGGTGGTCGAGGCCGAGACCACGGTGGAGCCATCGGTGGACGCGGAAACACCAGCCAAGAAGGCACCCGCGAAGAAGACCGCCGCCAAGAAGACGGCTGCCAAGAAGGCCCCCGCGAAGAAGGTGGCGGCGAAGAAGACCGCGGCCACCGGCTCCGGCGAGGACGAGGCAGTCGAGGCGGAGGAGCTGCTCGAGGACGCCGCGCCCGGCAAGGGCGGAGAAGACGAGACCGAGAAGACGGAGTCCGAGAGCTTCGTGCTCTCCGACGACGACGAGGACGACGCGCCTGCCCAGCAGGTCGCCGTCGCCGGTGCCACCGCCGACCCGGTCAAGGACTACCTCAAGCAGATCGGCAAGGTCCCGCTGCTCAACGCCGAGCAGGAGGTCGAGCTCGCCAAGCGGATCGAGGCCGGCCTGTTCGCCGAGGACAAGCTGGCGGCGGCCGACAAGCTCGCGCCCAAGCTCAAGCGTGAGCTCGAGATCATCGCCGAGGACGGCCGCTGGGCCAAGAACCACCTGCTGGAGGCCAACCTCCGGCTCGTGGTCTCGCTGGCCAAGCGCTACACCGGCCGCGGCATGCTCTTCCTGGACCTGATCCAGGAGGGGAACCTGGGCCTGATCCGTGCGGTCGAGAAGTTCGACTACACCAAGGGCTTCAAGTTCTCCACGTACGCCACGTGGTGGATCCGGCAGGCGATCACCCGTGCCATGGCCGACCAGGCGCGGACGATCCGCATCCCCGTCCACATGGTCGAGGTCATCAACAAGCTGGCCCGCGTCCAGCGGCAGATGCTCCAGGACCTGGGCCGCGAGCCCACCCCGGAGGAGCTGGCCAAGGAACTCGACATGACCCCCGAGAAGGTCATCGAGGTCCAGAAGTACGGCCGCGAGCCCATCTCGCTGCACACCCCCCTGGGTGAGGACGGCGACAGCGAGTTCGGTGACCTGATCGAGGACTCCGAGGCGGTCGTGCCGGCCGACGCGGTCAGCTTCACGCTTCTGCAGGAGCAGCTGCACTCGGTGCTGGACACCCTGTCCGAGCGTGAGGCGGGCGTCGTCTCCATGCGCTTCGGTCTCACCGACGGCCAGCCCAAGACGCTGGACGAGATCGGCAAGGTGTACGGCGTCACCCGCGAGCGGATCCGCCAGATCGAGTCGAAGACGATGTCGAAGCTGCGGCACCCGTCGCGCTCGCAGGTTCTGCGCGACTACCTGGACTGATCGCCGAGGATCACCACCGCAGATGCCCGGCCGGGTCACCCGGCCGGGCATCTGCGCGTTCTGCGGATGCGGCCTCCGAACGTTTCGCTGACTCTGGGTGTTCAAGGAGATCCACTGAGTCAGGAGGCCCTATGCGTTCCGTCTTTCGTGCCGTGCTGCGCTGCCGAGTCCTGGTCGCCGGGGTGGTCGCCGTGCTGCCGGCACTGGCCATACCGATGGCCGCCCCCGCCACGTCCGCCTCGGCGAACGAGGTCGTGGTGGGCGGCACCCCGACCACCACGGACCAGGAGCCGTGGGTGGTCGCCCTCGGCAGCAGGTCCCGCTTCGGCGCCGACCGCTCCGGGCAGTTCTGCGGCGGCGTGGCCGTCGGGCCGCACACGGTGGTGACCGCGGCCCACTGCTTCAGCACCGAGGCCCTCGGTGTCAGCGACTGGCACCAGCTGACGGATCTCCGCCTGATCGTCGGGCGGACCGACCTGACGGGCACCGGCGGCGAGGAGATGCCGCTGGCCGACGTCTGGGTCAACCCCGCGTTCGACCCGGCGACCAACGCCGGAGACGTCGCGGTGATCACCCTCGGCCACTCCCTGCCGGCCGGCGCGTCCATTCCGATGGCTCAGCCCTCGGACACGGCGGACTACGCCCCGGGCACCCAGGCCGAGGTCTACGGGTGGGGTGACACGACCGGCCGCGGCGACTACGCGACGTCGCTGCGCACCGCGCCGGTCTCGATCTTCGCGGACACGACCTGTGAGAAGGCGTATCCGGGGGGTACCGACGGCAGCTACCAGGCGGCCACGATGCTCTGCGCGGGCGCGCAGGGCGGGGGCAAGGACGCGTGCCAGGGGGACAGCGGTGGCCCGCTGGTCGTCGGCGGCCGGCTCGTCGGCCTGGTCTCGTGGGGGAACGGCTGCGCGCTCGCGGAGTATCCCGGCGTGTACACGCGCGTCTCTGCGGTCGCGTCACTCGTCGCGCAGCACATGTGACGTCACGTCACGATTCGTGACGCCGCGTCAGATCGTTGGGACGGTTCGTTGTCGATTCCGGGTCGCACCGCCGCTGCGGTGCGGCAGGTGACGGGCGACGAGTAACGACGGCAGCACTCACCGTCCTTCGGGAACACCTGCGGGCGGACACCCCCTGAAGGGGTCCATCCGCCCGCGGGTCCGAACTCGCCGCTGTGCGATGCGTCAGCGCTCGTCTTCTTCCGCCGACGCCGGGGTGTCGGTGAGCCTGCCGGTCTCGTCCTGTATTTCCGCTGCGATCTTCTTGAGCTCGGGCCCGAACTTGCGGCCGTGGTGGGCGCAGAAGAGCAGCTCACCACCGCTGATGAGGACGACACGCAGGTAAGCCTGAGCGCCGCACCGGTCGCAGCGGTCGGCCGCCGTCAGCGGATTCGCGGGGGTCAGAACAGTAGTCACGTCGCCTCTTCTCTACCTCGACGAGGGGTCGTACCAGCATCAACATCCAACCAGGCCGAAAACGTTCCCGCTCACGGCTTTTCCTTGGAACCGACTTCGGAGTGACTGGTTGTTACCGATTCGCGGCAGAAAGGAATGATTCACGTCGGATGTCGCGTCTGGAGCTGTTGTCCCTTTTCCCCCCGGCTGGCTGTCGGGTTGTTGGAGAGGACGTGCCCGGAGCCTAAATGGTTCATGCCTCTTTGGGAACGTGACATGTGTATCACTCGTGCGTGTTATCGAACGCATGCTCGATGAGAGCTAGGATGGGCAGTCCGGATACCGGGTCGTGGCGCAGCCTCCCTGCCCGGCCTCGGTACCCTCGTCACCGACACGACCGCCGTCCCCCGACGAAAGCCGCGGTTGACGAACGTCACACATATGGAACGAGGAGCTGCTCGCGTGACCGCCGAAACATCCGTGCCGTCGTCCGCACTGCTGACGGGTGGAGAGCGTGACGGCTCCAATTACACCGCGCGGCACCTGCTCGTCCTGGAAGGCCTCGAAGCCGTCCGCAAGCGCCCCGGCATGTACATCGGGTCCACCGACAGCCGGGGCCTGATGCACTGCGTCTGGGAGATCATCGACAACTCCGTCGACGAGGCCCTCGCTGGCCACGGCGACCGCATCGAGGTGATCCTCCACGAGGACGGCTCGGTCGAGGTCGGCGACCAGGGCCGCGGCATCCCCGTGGACCTGGAGCCCAAGACGGGTCTGACCGGCGTCGAGGTCGTCATGACCAAGCTGCACGCCGGCGGCAAGTTCGGCGGCGGCTCCTACGCGGCCTCCGGCGGCCTGCACGGCGTCGGCGCCTCCGTCGTCAACGCGCTGTCCGCCCGGCTCGACGTCGAGGTCGACCGCGGCGGCCACACCCACGCCATCAGCTTCCGCCGCGGTGTGCCCGGCATCTTCACCGAGGCCGGCCCCGAAGCGCGCTTCGAACCGGGCAGCGGTCTGACGAAGGTCAAGAAGGTCCCGCGTACCCGCAGTGGCACCCGCATCCGCTATTGGGCGGACCGCCAGATCTTCCTCAAGGACGCCAAGCTTTCCCTGGAGCACCTCCACCAGCGCGCCCGTCAGACCGCCTTCCTCGTGCCCGGCCTCACTATCGTGGTGCGTGACGAACGCGGCCTGGAGACGGAGAAGCCGGTCGAGGAGGTCTTCCACTTCGACGGCGGCATCAGCGAGTTCTGCGAGTACCTCGCTCCCGACAAGCCCATCTGCGACGTCCTGCGGCTCACCGGCAGCGGCACCTTCAAGGAGACCGTGCCCGTCCTGGACGACCTGGGCCACATGACGCCCACCGAGGTCACCCGCGAACTCGGCGTCGACATCGCGCTGCGCTGGGGCACCGGGTACGACACCACCGCCCGCTCCTTCGTGAACATCATCGCCACCCCCAAGGGCGGCACCCATGTCACCGGCTTCGAGCGGGCGGTGACCCGCACCCTCAACGAAGTCCTGCGCTCCACCAAGCTGTTGCGCGTCGCCGAGGACGACATCGTCAAGGACGACGCGATGGAGGGCCTGACCGCCGTCATCACCGTCCGCCTGGCGGAACCGCAGTTCGAGGGCCAGACCAAGGAGGTGCTCGGCACCTCCGCGGCCAACCGGATCGTGGCCGCGGTCGTCGCCAAGGAGCTGAAGGAGTTCCTCACCTCCACCAAGCGGGACACCAAGGCCCAGGCACGCGCCGTGCTGGACAAGGCCGTTGCGGCCGCCCGCACCCGGATCGCGGCCCGCCAGCACAAGGACGCGCAGCGCCGTAAGACCGCGCTGGAGACGTCCTCGCTGCCCGCGAAGCTGGCCGACTGCCGCAGCGACGACGTCGAGCGCAGCGAACTGTTCATCGTCGAGGGCGACTCAGCCCTCGGCACCGCCAAGCTCGCCCGCAACTCCGAGTTCCAGGCGCTGCTGCCGATCCGCGGCAAGATCCTGAACGTCCAGAAGTCGTCGGTCTCCGACATGCTGAAGAACGCCGAGTGCGGCGCGATCATCCAGGTCATAGGAGCAGGGTCCGGACGGACCTTCGACATCGACCAGGCCCGCTACGGCAAGGTGATCTTCCTCGCCGACGCCGACGTGGACGGCGCCCACATCCGCTGCCTCCTCCTCACCCTGTTCCAGCGCTACATGCGCCCCATGGTCGAGGAGGGCCGCGTCTTCTCCGCGGTCCCGCCGCTGCACCGCATCGAACTCGTCCAGCCCAAGAAGGGCCAGGACAAGTACGTCTACACCTACTCCGACAACGAACTCCACCAGACCCTGCTGGACCTCCAGCGCCGCAACGTGCGCTACAAGGACGGCATCCAGCGCTACAAGGGCCTCGGCGAGATGGACGCCAACCAGCTGGCCGAGACCACGATGGACCCCCGCCACCGCACCCTGCGCCGCATCAACATCGCCGACCTCGAAGCCGCGGAGCAGGCCTTCGACCTCCTGATGGGCAACGAGGTCGCCCCCCGCAAGGAGTTCATCACCAACTCGGCGGGGACGCTGGATCGATCGAAGATCGACGTCTGACCTTCGGCGGAGCGAGCACGCCGCCTGATCTACCCCCTTGCGGTCCGCAAACAGTCCGCAAGGGATCTGCCGCCGGGCCGGTGCGGGGGAGTGGCCATGCCGCTTCCCCGCACCGGCCCGTCACCTTCGTCAGGGCGGCCCGCGGGTTTCGGAAGAGCCGCTCCCCATCGACACCCGGCCGCACGCCCGGACCGGCGCTGTTGATCGACTGGTCGTGGGTTCGAGTCCCGCAGGGCCCACTGGTGGCAGGCCGGGGGTATGGCCCCCGACCTGCTCAACAACACCCGGGACGGCTCCGGTCGGCTCGGGCGCTGTTTCGTTCGGCCTCCGTGCGCTCCCCAGCCCGGCCGGGGTAGGTGTTTGCCTACCTCAGAAGTGGGTTTCGGCCCATGGCGCTTGCCGGTCCCTCACAGCAGCATGATTTCCAGGCCACAGCGCGTGGCCCGGATCACGAGACGGGGGGCGGGTATGTGGCCGTTTCCGATGTACGGGGCAGCGCCCTGGCCGGCGGGCGTGCTGGTGACGCTGACCGCGGTCTGCGCTGTGCTGGCCTTCAGGGCTGAGCAGGCGCGGGACCGGTCGGGGGGTATCGGGCGACCCGCTGGGCGGATGGGCTGGCCCGTCGTGGCAGGGCTGGTGGGCGCGGCCGCGTACGGCAGTGTGCCGGCCCTGCTGCTGGCCCTGCACAACTCCACCGGAGGGGGCGGCTACGTCGTCACCCTGCCGGAACTGGAACCCGGCGGGCTGTTCCCCGCGGCGCTGCTGATGGCCGGCCTGCTGGCCACCGTACTGCTCCCCTCAGCGCGCGCCCCCCGGCGGTGGGTGCTCCCCGCGGTCGCGGCAGTGACCGGCGAACTGCTGGAGTGGACGTACTGGCTCACCTATCCCTCCGCCGGCCGTGGGTCGACATTGCTGAACGTCATGGTGGGCTGTGTGAGCGTCCCGGTGCTCGCCGTCTTTGCCTGTGCAGCTCTGCGCTGGCCGGCGAGCGAAAGGCCCGTGCGTCTGGCCGCAGCCGACGTGCCGAGTTCCGCGCGCTGGGCCCTGCTGCTGCCCGCCGTCGTGGTGATGACCGGTGACCTGCTCGGCCTCGATCTGTGGCAGTCCGCGTCGCCGGGCACCGGGATCACGCTGGCCGTGGTCGACTACCTGGTGGGTTTGGCGCTGTTGGGGGCCGTCGTGGTCGGGCTCGTGCGGTGGCCGAGAGCGGCGGCGGCCCTGGCGGCCCTGGGACTCGTGGGGATCGGGGTGTACGACATCGCCCAGAGCGGATTCGGGCAGTCCCTGGGGGTGGTGCAGAAGTTCGGTTCCCCGCGCGGGCCGACGCCGTTGCTCCCCCTGGAGACGGCTCACCATGCGTCCGTCCTCGGCGGGATCCAGGGGACAGTGCTGCTGACCCTCGGGCTCTGGCTGCTGCCGGTGACCGTGTTGCCGCATGCCAGGCGCATGTTGGGACGGGATCCGGATCCGGCGCTGACCCGGCGGGTGCGGGAACTGTCGGAGACGCGGGCCGAGGCGGTCGGCTCCGCGGCTGCGGAACTGCGCAGGATCGAGCGGGACCTGCACGACGGCGCGCAGGGGCGCCTGGTCACCATCGGGATGAACCTCCGGGTCGCCGAGGAGATGATCCACAGTGATCCGCACGAGGCCGCCGCACTGGTCGTGGAGGCCCGCGTCGCCTCCGCGGCGGCACTGGAGGAACTGCGCGGCCTGATCCGGGGGATGCACCCGCCGATGCTGGCCGACCGGGGCCTGGGCGAGGCGGTCCGGGCACTCGCACTGGACCTGCCCCTGCCGTGCGGGACCGAGATCGATCTGCCCGAACGGCTCGCCGACCCTCTGGAGTCGGCGTGCTACTTCGCCGTCGCCGAGGTCGTCACCAACGCCGTCCGGCACGCCTCGGCGCACGAACTCCGGATCCGCATGGCCCGGGCCGACAGGGTGCTGCGCATCGAGGTCGTCGACGACGGAGTGGGCGGCGCGGATCCCGCCCGGGGCACCGGGCTGGCCGGGGTGGAGCGACGGCTGGCGGCCTTCGACGGAGTCCTGGCGGTCAGCAGCCCGCCCGGGGGACCGACGATCGTGGCCATGGAGGTGCCGTGCGCATAGTCGTCGCGGAAGACCTCTTCCTGCTCCGGGAGGGGTTGGTCAGGCTCCTCAAGGCACGCGGGTTCGAGATCGCGGCGGCCACCGACAGCGCCCCTGGCCTGCTCGGCGCGCTGCTGGACTGCCGGCCGGACCTCGCGATCGTGGACATCAGGCTGCCGCCCACCCACACCGACGACGGGCTCCGGGCGGCACTGACCGCCCGCGAACGGATCCCGGGCCTGCCGATCCTCCTCCTCTCCCAGTACGTCGAGCAGATCTACGCCGAGGAACTGCTCGCCGACCAGTCCGGAGGGGTCGGCTACCTGCTCAAGGACCGGGTGTTCAGCGACGACCAGTTCGTCGACGTGATCCGTACGGTCGCCGCGGGCGGCACGGTCATGGACCCCGAAGTGGTCACCAAGCTGCTCGGCCGCCGCGGCCGCGGCGACCGCGAACCCCTCTCGCGGCTCACCGAACGGGAACGCCAAGTGATTGAACTCATGGCCGAGGGACGCTCCAACAGTGCCATCGCGAACCGGCTCTTCATCAGTGAGAAGGCCGTGTCCAAGCACAGCACCAGCATCTTCGCCAAGCTGCAGCTCGCCCCCTCCGACGATGACAACCGCCGCGTGCTGGCCGTGCTCGCCTACCTCATGTCAGCGCCGGGCGACGGCCGCACTCCACCGAGCCACTGAGCTGATCCCCGACCGAAACCCTGCCGGGCGGGCCCGGCGCCCCCATCACCGGGCGGCCCGATGCTGCCCGGAAACCCAGTGCCGCCCAGACCCCAGGGAGGGTCCGTGACCACCACTCCGTTCATGAACCGAGAAGGAATGACGCGCCGCCGCATGCTCGGGGCCGCGCTGGCAGTCGGGGCCGCCGTGCCGCTGGGTGCCGCACACCAGGCGTGGGCGGCTTCGACCGCCCCGGACCCGGTGCCGCTCACCCTGCCCGTGCCCACCGGACCGTACCCGGTGGGCACGGTGCCCCTGCACCTCGTCGACGCTTCCCGTCCGGATCCTGCGGCCGGCCCGGGGCGTTACCGCGAGTTGATGGCCAGCGTCTGGTACCCCGCCCGCAGGACGGAGAACCTGCCGCGCGCCCCGTGGATGGCCGAGGGCGCACTGCGGGCGTTCCTCGCCGACGTCGGCTTCCCCCTCGACCCCGCGCTCGGCCCGCTCACCGCCGGGCACCTTGGCGCGCCCGTGCGCCGCACGGGCCACCGCCTCCCCGTCATCGTGTACGCGCACGGCTCGGGCAGCCACCGCAGCGACCACACCATCATGGTCCAGGAACTCGCCAGCCATGGCTACGCCGTGGTCACCGTCGACCACACCCACGACACGTTCACCGAGTTCCCCGACGGACGGGTGGTCATCCCGGACGACGTTCCGATGTACCCGAGGGATTTCGCCGCCGACCTCACGTTCCTTCTCGACTGCGTGGAGAGCCTCGCCGCCGGGCACAACCCCGACGTCGACGGCAAGGCACTGCCCCAGGGCTTGCTCGGCGCCCTCGACCCGCGGTGCATGGGAGCGTTCGGCTGGTCGAAGGGTGGCACCGCCACCGCGCTCACCATGCTCGCCGACCGGCGCGTCCGCGCCGGGCTCAGCATCGACGGCCCGATGCAGCCGACCATCACCGCTGACTTGGACCGGCCGTTCATGATGATGACCGCCGTGTTCACCCGGGCCGCCATGCCCGACGTCGAGGAGTTCTGGACTCGTCTTCGCGGCTGGCGGCTCGACATCCAGGCCGACGGGGCCATCCACAACTCGTACGGCGACAACGCGACGCTGATCCCGCAAGCGGGCAAGATCCTCGGGATGACCGAGGAGCAGATCCAGGACTGGATCGGCACCCTGGACCCGGCCCGGTCGGTACGGATCCAACAGGCCTACCCGCTCGCCTTCTTCGACCTGCACCTCCGGCACCGCCGAGGGCATCGCCTCGACGGCCCGAGCGCGGCCTTCCCCGAGGTGAAGTTCATCCCATGAAGCAGCGGCGGCCGCCGAGCCCAGCCTCCGACGCATTCGCCGGGCCACCGTCAGCCGCTCGCTCAGACGGGGCCGCCGCCCCGATGGACGCCCTTGTCACGGCGGATTCGAGAGGCGCTGCCCGGCTCTTGAAGCTGCGAGAGGGGCGCGCGTTTGCGCTGGTCATCGGCCTGATCGTGCGGGCTCGGCTGCCTTCTTTTGACAGCGGTACAGAGCAAGAGAACAGTGGAATCGACTGCGGGGACAGGGGGCGCGCGGATCGGAGGCCACTGATGTCCGCCACCGACGGCAGCCATGGCCTGGACCATGTGGTCGTGTTGATGTTCGAGAACCGGTCGTTCGACAACTTGCTCGGGCAGCTGTACCAGCCGGGCGAGGTCGCCGCATTCGAAGGTGTCCTCGGCAAAGACCTCTCGAACCCGATCCCTGGCTGGGCCGAGGAGCACTCGGGCCACCAGATCGTCCCCTACGGGACCGCCGAGACGATGGACACGCCGAACCCGGATCCGGGCGAGGAGTACCCGCACGTCAATACCCAGCTCTTCGGCGTGATCGACCCCGAGAGCAACCGGGGGGTGCTGGCAGAGGACATGGCCGCCCCGTTCAACACGCCACGACCCGGGCGCGCGCCGACGATGGACGGATTCGTCACCGACTACATCAGCGCGTTCCGGGCAGAGTTGGGCCGCCAGCCGAAGTACCGCGAGTACGCGCAGATCATGGCCGGGTACACCTCCGAGCAGATGCCGGTGCTGTCAACGCTGGCACGGGGATTCGCCACGTTCGACCACTGGTTCGCCGAGGTACCCTCGCAGACGTTCACCAACCGCTCGTTCTTCCACGCCGCGAGCGCTTCGGGCTTTGTCGTCAACGCCCCGTACCGCACCTTCCCGCTGCACAACAACGCCGAGACGGTCTTCGAGCGGCTGGAGGCGAACGGCTTGACCTGGCGGGTCTACGTGGACGCGCCGAGTTCGATCCCCTTCACCGGGCTGATCCACGGCCCGCGGCTGCGCCGGCGGTTCGCCACCCACTTCGTCACCGTGGACCGGTTCCTGGAGGACGCCGCTGCCGGCACGCTGCCCACCTACGCGTTCATCGAGCCCAACCTGTGGCACGGGCACAACGACATGCACCCGCCGGAATCCGCCCTGCTCCACGGAATGCCCTTCGACGCACCCTCGTCCCTCCTGGGCGGCGAGGCCCTGCTGGCCGAGATCTACGGTGCAGTCCGCTCGTCGAATGCGCCGGAGGGCTCGAATGCCTTCAACACGCTGCTGATGGTCGTCTTCGACGAACACGGCGGCACCTACGACCACATAGCCCCGCCCCGCGCCGTCCCCCCGGAGCCCGGCGCGCCAGCGGGGCAGATGGGCTTCGCCTTCGACCGCCTTGGCGTCCGCCTTCCCGCGATCGCGATCTCCGCCTGGGTGCCCGAACGGACCGTCGTCAACCACGTCCACCACCACACCTCGGTCATCCGCACGCTCCGCGAACGCTGGAATCTCGGCCCGCCCCTCACAGCCCGGGATGCCGACGCCCCGGACCTGTCGGCCATCCTGAGCCTCGATCGGCCACGCGATCCACAGGACTGGCCCGACATCGCTGCCCAGGCGGTCCCCGCGTTCGACCAGGACCTGGTCCCGCCCGACGCACCACTCAACCCACTGGCCACCGCCCTGTTCCACGGCTACCTCGCCCTGGTCGAGCAGATGGGCGCCAGCGTGCCGCAGATCGACGAAAGGGCTCCGCTGAAAGGCCAGGAGGCCATGGCGATCGTCCACGAGAGCGCACACACGCTTTTTCCCGGCCTGCGCCCACCGATGGCATGACCCGCTCCCCACCGAACTCCCCGCACCATCAACGGCACGCGGTTGTGACCGAACAGGCGGGGCGCCGGCGCGTGGGCGTGGCTAGTCTGGTGCTCGGGGAGCTCGCCGGAGACTGGGGGGATCTTGAGCGATCTGACAGCGGACACGAAGCGCATTCGTGACTGTTCACGCGAACTGCAGCGGATCTACGACGAGTTCACCGGTCACGCCAATCCTGCCGACGGTTACTCCCAGGCTGAGCTGGGAGACTCCCGGATCACCGGCGCGTTCCACTCCTTCGGCAGCAACTGGAAGATCCACCGGGAGCACCTGGCCGACCAGATCCGCACGCTGGGCATGGCCACCGAGGACGCCGCCGACACCTATGACGGCGTGGACAAGGCGCTGGCCGACGCGTTGCGGCGCGAGGACGCCGCGGCGAAGCAGCAGGGCCCGCCCGAGTGAGGCGCCCGCCCGTTCACGAGTGGGCCGTTCTCGACGAGGACGCGGACCCGATACCGGGGGACCCCGACGCCGTCGCGCTGCTCGGAACGGCACTCGGCGAGACGGCGGAGCGGATCTGGCGGCAGGCGGGTGAGATCAAGGCCCTCGCCTCGGTGGAGTCCTGGAAGTCCAAGGCCGCCGACCGTTTCCGGGACGCCGCGGACTCGGCCGAGGGCACTCTGCGCAAGGCGTACCACCGCTACCACATAGCCGCGGAGGCCATGGGATCGCAGGTACGGGAGGGGAGCGAGGCGGACTGGGCGAGCGCACTCGAACAGGCCCAGAAGATGGCGGACAAGGCGCTCAAGGACGCCCAGACCGCCGACGCCGACCACAGGGCCGCCACCACGAAGATGGCCGCGCTTCCCCAGGGCACCGACCCGTCCGATCCGACCCTCGCCGGCCTCAAGAAGCAGCAGGAGGCCGCCGCGTCGGCCCTGGGCGACGCGAAGACCGCGTTGCGGGCGGCGAAGGACGTGCGGGACAACGCGGCCAGGGCTGCCGAGCAGCGCATCCACCGGGCGATCACCCACGACGGGCTGCACGACAGCCGGTGGGACAAGGTGCGCCACTCCGTGGGCGACGCCCTGTCCGACGTCGGCCACACCTTGGAGAACGTCGGCGAGACCGCGCTCTCGGATCTCGCCTCCCTCGGCAACGCGATGGCCCACGACGCGGGCGCCGTGATGGAGGTCCTCGGGGGCATCGGGCTCGCGACGCTGGGCGCCGGCGGCGAGATCGGCGGGGTCGTCCTCGACGCCACGGGCATCGGAGCGCTTCTGGGCGTGCCTACCGCCGTGGTGTCCGCGGCGGCCATCACGGGAGGGCTGAGCCTGGCGGGCCTGGGCGCGAGCACCATCGCCCACGACGCGGCGGGTCCTGACCGGGTGAACATGACCTCCGACGGGGGTTCGGGCGGTGGAGGCGACTGGGACCCGTCGGCCACCGAGTCGCGCACGGGACCCTCGAACGAACCGAACCCCGAAGCCGCGCCACGGGGACGCCGGACCCCGATCAACGACGGCGACGCCCCCGAGAACAAGCTGGCGCTGCAGCGGGAGAACGAGTCGGCCGATACCCTGGCCAAATCGGGTTATGACGTGGAGCAGAACCCCGACATTCCCGGTGACAAGAACCCTGACTACCGGGTCGAGGGCCAGGTGTTCGACAACGTGGCTCCCTCGACGGGGAACCCCCGCAACATCGCCAGCAGGATCTCCCAGAAAGTCGAGGACGGCCAGACCGACCGCGTCGTGGTGAACCTCGCCGACAGTTCCGCGGACGTCGGGAAACTTCGTTCCCAGCTCCATGACTGGCCGATCGAAGGGCTGAAAGAGGTCATCGTCATCGACAAGCAGGGCAACGTCCTGCACCTGTACCCGTAGAACCATCGAGACGGATCACCCTGACATGGCAATCTCCCACAGCTTCAGCATCGCCACGACGATGCCGCCGGCCGAAGTCGCACGCGCGCTCAAGGCCATCGGGTCCGGCGCCGGCCTGCTCGCGGCGGCCGTGACGCCCGAGGCGCTCCTGGACCCCGGAGTCGTCTCGGAGCACGGCACCTGGATCCGGGTCGTCGCGACCCGCCCGCAGCCCTGGAGCCCGCTGGTCACCGATCTCGGCATCTCCCCGAGCGTGCGGGTGGCGTTCGTGTTCGACAAGGAGGCGGACCTGGCCGGTCAGGAGGACGACGTCATCCTGCTCGTGGCGGGACTGCTGGACCAGGTTCCCGGTGACGCCGCGCTGGAATACCACGACGAGATCATCTGGCTGCTCCGCCGCGGCGACGACCTGAGCCTGAACGAGAGGGACGACCTGTGGTCCCCGCAGCGCCTGGCTGCCGTCCAGCAGCCCTACCGCCGCGCGACGTACGCCTTTTCTGACGAGTGACGAATGACGAGTGGCGAGTGACGGTGACGAGTGACGGGTGAAAGGGTCCTGGATTCCATGAGTTCTGACGGTGCTCCCGAAGGCGCCCGGTTCCCCGTGTCCCACACCTGGTTCAGAACCGGCCCGACGCATTCCGCCGCCGGCACCGGCCTGTGGCGTCCCGACGACCGGGTCGCCGTCCTGTTCCTCGGCCACGCGGCGCTGCTCGCGGACCTCTTGCGGGCGCCCTCGGGATGCGGTGACGTCGTCAACGGCGAGTGCCGCGTGGACGATTCCCTTCTCGAGGCGTTCTGCTCCGCCGCGCTGGCCGAGTACGGCGCGACGGAGCAGGGAATCCAGCGCACGCTGACCGTGGGGCTCATCGCCACGGCCCTTGTCCTGCTGGACCGCGCCGGACGGCCCGTGCCCGGCTCGGTCGTCCCCGAACAGCAGGCCGCCTGGGCCGCCCTGCGCGATCAGCACTCCGCCGTCATGCCGCGCTGAGGGGGTGCGCGACGGCACATCGCCACCGCGGCGCGGGGTTCAGTCGGTGAGGGTGCCGGCGGAGAGGTTGACGGTGGTGGCGGTGAGGGAGGCGGCCCGGTCCGATGCCAGGAACGCCGCGGTCTCGGCCACTTGGGAGAGGGTGGGCAGGCGCTTGAGGAGGGTGCCTTCGGCCATGGCGCCGCCTTCGAGGAGATCGCGGACGGACTGGCCGGCGCCCGCGGCGAGCGGCTGGAAGAGCTCTTCGGTGTAGGAGCCGGCGGCGGGGGCGTCGACGACGGCGTGGGGGCGGATGCCGACCACGCGGATGTCGCGGGGAGCCAGTTCCGCGGCCAGCACCCGGGTGAAGGCCTCCTTGCCGGCAGCGCTCACGCTGTGGCCGAGGATGCCGCCCACGGCCAGTTTGGACCCGGGCTCGGACAGCGTCAGGATGACGCCGGGGCGGTCACCGCCCATGTGGCGCGCCACGGCCTTGCTCGTGATGAAGAGCGACCGCAGGAAGCCGTCGACCGGGCGCATGAACTCCTCGAGCGACAGGTCCGCCAGTGTCGTTCCCTGGTCGTGCATGACGCTCACGGCGTTCAGGGCGATGTCGATGCCGCCGGCCGTCGTCGCGACCTCGTCGGCGTGCCGGTCGACCGCCTCCTGGTCGAAGACGTCGACCTGCGCGGTCTCGGCCTTGCCGCCCGCGTCGGCGATGTCGCCCGCCACGGCGTCCAGCTTCTCCTGCGTCCGCCCGGCGATGAAGACCCGCGCGCCCTCCCGGGCGAACACCCTGGCCACGGCACCGCCGATGGCGCCTCCGCCGCCGTAGATGACGGCGGTCTTGTCGTTCAGCAGCAATCCACTCATGACAGTCCTCCAAAGGTGCGCGGCGCCCGGTCGGTCAGCTGTCCTGGCGCCGCTGGATCTGTTCCGCGATGCGCTTGATCCGGTTGAGGCGCGCGTCCCAGCTCTTGCCGACCTCGCTGAGCTGCCGGACGGCGCGGGCGAGTTGGGCCTCGTCGACCTCGTAGCGCCGTTCGCGGCCCATCGGCGTCGCGTGGACGAGGCCGGCGCGGTCGAGCACGCCCAGGTGCTTGGTGACGGCCTGGCGCGAGATCGGGAGGCGGTCGCTCAGGCTGGTGGGCGTGCCGGTGCCCTGGGCGAGCAGCAGGTCGAGCAGGCGGCGCCGCGTCGGGTCGCCGATCGCCGACCAGAGCTCGTCGTCGACGGCGACGGTCATCGCGGCACCACGGTCGGGGCGTAGTCCCGCAGCCGGGGCAGGAACAGGTCCCAGCCGCGCTCGTGGTCGTGGAAGGCCTCCTCCAGCACGGCGGCCTCCCAGCCCTTCTCCCGCCAGCCGCTCTCGGTCAGGCGCAGCATCGTGCCGTCGCCGGAGGGCTCCAGCTCGAAGGTGACCAGGAGGGAGTTGCCGGAGTCCGGCACCTCGCCGTCGGGGGCGATCCACCGGAACGAGAACCTGTGCGGCGGGTCCACGTCGACCACGGTGATCGCGGCGACCTCGGCCCGGTCGCCCCACACCAGCTCGCCGACCTCACCCGGCGCGGGCTCGAGCGACGCGTCGTCGGACCACCACATCCTGATGTGCTCGGGGCGGCTCACCACGTCGAACACGACCGCGGGGGCCGCGGCGACGTGGATCTCCCGCTCCAGCTTTCCGTACTCCACACCGCACCTCCGATGAGCAACCTTCTGTTGCGTATCAGCCTGCCACGAGGCAGTGCGATGCGCAACTTATCGTTGCGTAAGGTGGGGCGTGCCCGCGGCCCTGGCGCGGTGGACGTGCGAAGGCCGGCCGCCCCAGGGAAGGGACGTCCGGCCGGAGTCGCGTGATGGGCGCGGGGTCAGTGCGCGGCGAGCAGGTCGAGGGTGTCCACGACGCGGTTGGAGAAGCCCCACTCGTTGTCGTACCAGGCGACGACCTTGACGTGGCGGCCGTCGACGCGGGTCAGGGCGGAGTCGAAGATCGACGACGCGGGGTTGCCGGTGATGTCCGACGAGACGAGGGCGTCCTCGGAGTACTCCAGGACGCCGGCCAGCGGGCCCTCGGCCGCGGCGCGGTACGCGGCCAGCACCTCGTCGCGCGTCACGTCCCGGGCGACCGTCGTGTTGAGCTCGACGATCGAGCCCACCGGCACCGGCACACGGATCGAGTCGCCCGACAGCCTGCCGTCGAGGTTCGGCAGCACCAGGCCGATCGCCTTCGCGGCACCGGTCGTCGTCGGCACGATGTTGACCCCGGCGGCACGCGCCCGGCGGGGGTCGCGGTGCGGGCCGTCCTGGAGGTTCTGCTCCTGGGTGTAGGCGTGCACGGTCGTCATGAACCCGTGCTCGATGCCCGCGAGGTCGTCGAGCACCGCTGCGAGCGGCGCGAGCGCGTTCGTGGTGCAGGAGGCGTTGGAGACGATCGTGTGCGCGGCGAGGTCGTACGCGCCGGTGTTCACGCCGTAGGCGAGCGTGACGTCCGCGCCGTCCGCGGGGGCGCTCACCAGCACCTTGGCGGCGCCCGCCGTCAGGTGCGCGCCGGCCGCCTTGGCGGAGGTGAACCGGCCGGTGGACTCCAGCACGATGTCGACGCCGAGTTCGGCCCACGGCAGCTGCGCCGGCTCCCGCTCGGCGAGGACCTTGATCCGGCGGCCGTCGACGACGAGCGTGTCGCCGTCGGCGCTGACCGGGCGGCCGAGACGGCCGGCCGTGGTGTCGAAGGCGAGCAGCCGCGCGAGGGCGGCGGGCTCGGTGAGGTCGTTCACGGCCACGACCTCGAGGTCGCTGTCGCGCTCCAGCAGGACGCGCAGCACGTTGCGCCCGATGCGGCCGAATCCGTTGATGGCGATGCGAGTCATGAATGTGTCCCTTCGGTGTCGCCACCAGACTCGCGCGCGGCGCGGGCGAGCGGCCACGGCGCGAGCGCCACGGTTCGCAAGGATCCCGCCAAGCTCCGGGCGGACGCTGCCGGCACCCGAAGGTTTCCGGCCGGTACGTGGCCGGACCTGCGAGATCGGGGTCGCGGGCGACGCGGGGCGGGACGGGTTCCCTGGGGGTCCGCGCGTGCTCCGACGGGGTCGCGGATGGGGTGGGGCGGGACGGATTTCCTGGGGTCCGCGCGTGGCATTACGGGGGCGCGGCAGGGGCTACTCGCCGCTGGTGAACGTGCGCCGGTACTCGCTCGGCGTCGTGCCGAGGATGCGCTGGAAGTGCAGCCGCAGGTTCGCGCCCGTGCCGAGACCGACCTCCGTGGCGATCTGCTCGATGCCGCGTTCCGAGCGCTCCAGCAGCTCGCGCGCCATGTCGATCCGGGCGCGCATGACCCACTGCATCGGGGTGTATCCGGTGTCCTCGACGAAGCGACGGGAGAACGTCCGCGGCGACACCGCGGCGTGGCGGGCCAGCACCTCCAGGGTGAGGGGCTCGCCGAGCCGGTGCAGGGCCCATTCGCGGGTGGCGGCGAAGCGTTCGCCCAGCGGTTCCGGGACGCTGCGCGGCACGTACTGGGCCTGGCCTCCGCTGCGGTACGGGGCCGCGACCAGGCGGCGTGCGGCGTGGTTGGAGGCCGCCACCCCGAGCACGCCGCGCAGGATGTGCAGGCACAGGTCGATGCCCGAGGCCGCGCCGGCCGACGTCAGCACGCTGCCCTCGTCCACGAACAGCACGTTCTCGTCGACCCGGATCTGGGGGTACCGGGCCGCCAGCGCCCGCGTGTAGTGCCAGTGCGTGGTGGCGCGCCGGCCGTCGAGCAGGCCGGTCGCGGCGAGGGCGAACGCGCCGGTGGAGATGGCCGCGAGCCGGGCGCCGCCGGCGTGCGCCGCGAGGAGCGCGTCGACCACGGTCCGCGGTGGGTCCTCGCGGTCGGGGAAACGGTAGCCCGGGATGAAGACGATGTCGGCCCACGCGAGCGTGTCGAGGCCGTGCGCCACGTGGTACGACAGGCCGTCGCCGCCCGTGACGAGGCCCGGCTCCGCACCGCACACCCGCACCTCGAACGGCATGCTCGCGCGGGTCGTGAACACCTGCGCGGGAATGCCGACGTCGAGCGGCTTCGCCCCTTCCAGCACGAGGACGGCGGCGCGATGCAGACGGGAGGGCGGCGGCACGCCACGAGCCTACGCGGACGCCGGCGGCACGGGCCGCGGCCGACGCGGCGCGCGAGCGGGAACGCCCCCGGAGGGGGCCGGGGGTGTTTGGGCGTGGTGCGGGCGGGCCAGGCGTGGTCCGGGCGCTCGGGCGTGGTGCGGGCGGGCCGGGAGTGCGGCGGGTGGAGCGGGGTGCGGGGCCGACGCGCGGCGGACGCCGGGTGGGTCAGGGGTGCCCGAATTCGGGGGACTTGGCGCGCATGGGGACCCCGCGCATCGCCTGGACGAGCACCACCGCGGCGCCCGCGGTCACGCACTGGTCGGCGAGGTTGAACACGCCGGAGTGGCCGACCTGGATGAAGTCCAGGACCGCGCCGCGGCCGAAGCCCGGGGTGCGGAACAGACGGTCGGTGAGGTTGCCGCCGGCGCCCGCGAAGATCAGGCCGAGGCCGACGGCCCAGCCGGGACGCTGCACCGACCGCGCGACCCGGGCGATGAACGCGACGACGCCCAGCGCGAGGACGGTGAACACGAGGGTGGCGTGGGGCGCGAAGGAGCCGGCCGCGCCCGAGTTGCGCAGGGCGGTGAACGTCACGGCGCCGCCGAGCGCGTGCACCGGGTCATGGCCCTCGACGGTCACCGCGGCGATCGCCTTCGTGCTCTGGTCGACGGCGAGTCCCGCCGCGGCCGTCGCCCACAGCAGAGCCGTCCGCCGTCCGGCCGCGGCCGACACCGGTACAGCCGTCGACACCGGTACAGCTGCCGGAGCCGGGACCGTGGCTGGAGCCGCAGCCGCAGCAGGTCCGGACGACGATGACGAGCCCGCGGCCGTCCCGTCACTCGCCGCCGCCGAGAGGTCCGCCTCCGCCTCCGCCTGCGACGTCGACGTCGACGCCGGCGCCGTTCGCCCCGCTCCCCGCCGCGCCGTCGCGCGCACGGCGCGTGCCGCACGCGCAGCACGCGCTCCCCTGATCGTTCGCACGCCCACCTCCGGGTCCTTGCCCCGTCCCCCGTCGAGCGTACGCGGCGGCCGCGGTGAACCGCGGAGCGCCCGCGGCATCCCGTCAGGCAGGCGGGCCGGGTCCCCGCCGGGCGGCGTCCACCCGTGGGTGGAGAGCCGGCCCCCTCTCCGGATCAACCCGTGGCTTGATCCGCTGACCTGCGAGTTTCTCTAGATTTGAGGGCGTTGGGAATCATCGGCTCACGCTTCGGAGGCGTCCGTCATGTCCGGTCTCGTCAATGCCCTGGTGATCGTCGCGGTCATCGGCGTGGTGATCGTGCGGCAGGTCAGGCCGCGGCGCGTCGCCACGGGCGGCCGCTGGTGGCTGCTGCCGGTCGTGCTGGCCGTGGTCGCGGTGCGGGACGGCGGGTTGATCGACGGCGCGCACCGGGACGCCTCCATAGCCCTGCTCGGTGCCGAGCTGGCGGTGGGCGCCGTCATGGGCCTGGCGTGGGCGGGCACCACCCGGATGTGGACCGGCACGGACGGCGCGGTCTGGGCCCAGGGCACCAGGGCCACGATCGCCGTGTGGGTGCTCGGCATCGCGATACGCGTCGGCCTGTACGCGGCAGCCGCCGGGACGGGCATCCACCAGCACACCGGCTCACTGCTGCTGGCCGTCGCCGGAACGTTGCTGGTACGGGGCGGTGTGCTGGTGCTGCGGGCCCAGCGCGGGCACGCGTCGTACCCTGCGGTCTCATGACGGGTTGGACGACCTGGCCGTCGCGGGAGGCACTGTCCCGGGCCGGCCGCTCGCAGGCGCGGCGCGGCGTCGGCCGCGGCGTGCGCGTGATCCTGGCGGGTGCGGCCGTGTGGGGTGTCACCGCGCGGGGCGGGCTCGGCGCGTGGGAGACGTTCGGCGCGGTCATCGGGGTGCTCGTCGCCTTCGCCGTGGTGTGGGCGTACTTCCGGACGACGCTGCGGCACCTGCTGTGGCCGTCCGTCGGCCTGATGCTGCTGCTGATGGCCGGGGGAGTGGTCTCCCACGCGCTGGGCGGGGACGTGGCCGGCAGCATCCTGTGGTGCGGGTGCACGATCCTGTCGGTCCAGCGGCTGCCGCTGGCGGCGGCGGCTCCCCTCGCGGCCGGGTCGCTGACCGGGTTCGGGCTGCTCGGCGGCGGGGGCAACTGGCTGGTGGTCACGCTCACCGCGCTCGGCCTGGTGCTCGGCGGCTACACGATGCGGCTGGACGCCGAGGCGCGCGGCAGCACGCAGCGGATGCTGGCCCAGGAGAGGGCCGCCCGGGCGGCCGAGGCCGAGTCGGCCACGCTGGCCGAACGGGCCAGGATCGCGCGGGAGATACACGACGTGCTCGCGCACAGCCTGTCGGCGCAGACCGTGCACCTGGAGGCGACGCGGCTGCTCGTCGAGCGGGGCGCGGACCGGGAGATGGTCCTGGAGCGGATCGTGGCCGCCCGGCGGATGGCCCGCGAGGGGCTGGCCGAGACGCGGCAGGCGCTGTCGGCGCTGCGCGGCGAGATGGCGCCGGTGGAGGAGTTCCTGCGGGAGCTGATCGCGGCGGAGGGGGCGCGGCTGGAGGTGAAGGGGGAGTCCCGCGGGCTGGCGCCCGAGGCGGGGCTGGCGGTGCGCAGGGTGGCGCAGGAGGCCATGACCAACGTGCGCAAGCACGCGCCTGGGGCCAGGGTCGCGCTGCGGCTGGAGTACCGCCCCGAAGAGGTGGAGTTGGAGTTCCGGGACTACGGCGGCAAGACGCCTGTGGACAACTCTCTGGGGGCGTCCGGCGCAGGCTACGGTCTTCGGGGGATGCGGGAGCGCGCCGAACTGCTGGGCGGCGCGCTGGACGCCGGACCGGTGGAGGAGGGCTTCGTGGTGCGCCTGCGGGTGCCCGCATGACGCGGGTGGTGGTCGCGGACGATCAGACGATCGTTCGCGAGGGGATCGTGATGCTGCTGGGGCTGCTGCCCGACATCGACGTGGTCGGGGCGGCGGCGGACGGAGAGGAGGCGGTGCGGCTGGTGGCGGAACAGCGGCCGGACGTGGTGCTGATGGACCTGAGGATGCCGCGCTGCGACGGCGTGGAGGCGACCCGGCGGATCCGGGCCGAGCACCCGGGCACGCAGGTGGTGGTGCTCACCACCTACGCGGACGACGGCGACCTGTTCCCGGCGCTGCGGGCCGGGGCGCGGGGGTATCTGACGAAGGACGCGGGCGGGGACGAGATCGCCCGGGCCATCGCGGACGTCACCGCCGGCGGCGCGGGTCTGTCGCCCGCGGTGCAGAGCCGGGTGCTGGACGCGCTGTCCGCGGGCGGCCGACTGCCGGGCAGGCCGGGGGAGACGGCCTCCCGCGAACTGCCGGACGGGCTGACGGCGCGAGAGGCGGAGGTGCTGGCACTGGTGGCGGACGGGCTGTCCAACACGGAGATCGCCGGGCGGCTGCACGTGAGCATGGCGACGGTCAAGACACACATCAACAACCTGTTCGCGAAGACCGGCGTCCGGGACCGCGCGCAGGCCGTCGGTTACGCCTACCGGCACGGCATCACCTGATGAGGTGAAGGTATCGGCTTGTTGGACCTGGATCTTCCCGCTCTGTCCATGATTGGGCGCATCGGCCGGCCGGCCGGTGGAACGAGGAGAGCTCGGTGGACAACGACGACGGGGGCGACCAGGGGCCGCTGCGGATGGACGACCCCTGGCACGACGCGGCCGGGACCGGCCTGTGGGTGCCGGAGCAGCAGGCCGCCCCGCGGCCGCCGCACCCCGAGGCGGAGCCGGCCGCGGACGGTCGGGCGTCGGCCTACCTGGAGGTGCAGGACAGCGCGGCGTTCCGTGAGGTGCGCGACCGCTACCGGCGGTTCGTCTTCCCGATGACCGCGGCGTTCCTGCTCTGGTACCTGCTGTACCTGGTGGCGGCGACGACCGCACCGCGCCTGATGGCCCATCAGGTGGGCGGCGGGCTCAATGTGGCGATGGTCGCGGGGCTGGCGCAGTTCGCCACGACGTTCCTGCTGACGTGGGCGTACGCCCGGCACGCGCGGACGCGGCGGGACCGGCTGGCACTGGACCTGCGGTGGTCGCTGGCCACGAGGACGGGGCAGGAGCGGGTGCGTTGAGGGGCGGGGGGCCGCTGCTCGCGCAGGCGGCCGGGGAGCGGCACGGGCTGGCGGTGCTGCTGTTCACCGTGTTCGTGACGGCGACGCTGGCGATCACGGTGTGGGCGGGACGGCGGCGGAGCTCGTCGGAGGAGTTCTTCGCGGGCGGGCGGCTGTTCACGCCCATGGAGAACGGCTTCGCGATCGCCGGGGACTATATGTCCGCGGCGTCGTTCCTCGGCATCTCGGGACTGATCGCGCTGTTCGGGTACGACGGGCTGCTGTACTCGGTGGGCTTCCTCGTGGCGTGGCTCGTCGTGCTGATGCTGGTGGCCGAACTCGTCCGCAACTGCGGGCGGTACACGCTGGCCGACGTGCTGGCCGCGCGGATGCGCCGCCGGCCGGTGCGGATCGCCGCCGGTACCGCCTCGGTCACCGTGTCGATCCTGTACCTGGTGGCGCAGATGGTCGGCGCGGGCAGCCTGGTCGGGGTGCTGCTCGGCGGCAGCGACAGCGGGACGGCCCGCACGTGGACGGTGGTGGGCGTCGGCGCGCTGATGGTGGTCTACGTGTCGTTCGGCGGGATGCGGGCCACCACCTGGATCCAGATCGTCAAGACCGTGCTGCTCATCGGCGGGACGATCGCGCTGACCGTACTGGTCCTGCTGCGCTTCCACGGTGACTTCGGGCGATTGCTGAACACGGCGGCGGATCACAGCGGCCACGGACGGGCGTTCCTGGACCCGGGGCTCAAGTACGGCGGGAGCTGGACCAGCCGGCTGGACTTCATCAGTCTCGGTCTGGCACTGGTGCTCGGCACCGCGGGACTGCCGCACATCCTGTCGCGCTTCTACACGGTGCCGACCGCGCGCTCCGCCCGCCGGTCGGTGGTCTGGGCGATCGGGCTGATCGGGGTGTTCTACCTGATGACGATCGTGCTCGGGTTCGGCGCGGCCGCCGTCGTGGGTTCGGACACGGTGCGCGACTCCAACGCCGCGGGCAACACGGCGGTCCCGCTGCTCGCGGAGGCGCTGGGCGGTGGCGCCGGCACCACCGGCGGCACGGTGCTGTTCGCCGTGGTGGGTGCCGTGGCGTTCGCGACGATCCTGGCGGTGGTCGCGGGCATCACCCTGGCCTCCTCGGCGTCGGTGGCGCACGACCTGTACGCCACCTGGCGCCGGGCCAAGGTGGCCGCCGGCGAGAAGAAGCCCTCCGCGGAAGCCGAGTTGGGGCACGGAGAGGTGCGGGTCGCGCGGTTCGCCGCGGTCGGCATCGGCGCGGTCGCCATCGCGCTGAGCCTGCTCGCGCAGGACCAGAACGTGGCCTTCCTGGTCGGCCTGGCCTTCGCGGTGGCCGCCTCCGCGAACCTCCCGGCGCTGCTGTACTCGCTGTTCTGGCACCGTTTCACCACCCGCGGCGCCGTCTGGTCGGTGTACGGGGGCCTGGTGCCCGCGCTGGTGCTGGTGGTGCTCTCGCCGGTGGTGTCGGGGCGGCCGGACGCGCTGCTGTCCGGCGTGGACTTCCACGTCTTCCCGCTGGAGAACCCCGGGCTGGTGTCCATCCCGCTGGGCTTCCTGGCCGGCTGGCTCGGCACCGTCACCTCGCGCGAGCCCGCCGACGAGGCCACCTACGCGGAGACCGAGGTGCGCTCCCTCACCGGCGCCGGCGCCGCCTGAGGCCCCCGCACGCCGCACGCGGGACGGGCTCCGCCGGCTCAGGCCGGCGGGGCCCACGCGTACAGGTGCTCCGGGCGCCCCGTGTCCCCGTACTTCAGGGTCAGCCGTACCCGCCCGGCCTCCTCCAGATGCTTGAGGTAGCGCTGCGCGGTGGACCGGCTGAGCCCCGCCCGCTCCGCGACCTCGTGCGCCGACAGCGCGCCGGCCGCCTCCCGCAGCACCCGGCGGATCAGCTCCGCGGTCGGCGCCGAGTGCCCCTTGGGCAGTGACGCCGGGGAGGCGGCCGCGCTGCGCAGTGCCCCGAAGATCCGGTCGACCTGCTCCTGCCCGGCCTCGCCGCCGCCCCCGCCGGCCACGCCGTCCACGGTGCGGCGCAGCGCCGCGTAGCCGTCGAGCTTGGCCCGCAGGCCCGCGAAGCCGAAGGGCTTGACCAGGTACTGCAGGGCGCCGAGCCGCATCGCGGCCTGGACCGTCGCCACGTCCCTGGCGGCCGTCACCATGATCACGTCGGCGTGGTGGCCGAGCTGGCGCATCCGGCGGACGAGCGTCAGGCCCGTCTCGTCCGGCAGGTAGTGGTCGAGCAGCACCAGGTCGACGCGGGTGCGCTCCAGGGTGGCGAGGGCGTGCGCCGCGGTGTGGGCGCGGGCCGCCACCCGGAAGCCCGGGACCTTGGCCACGTACGCCGAGTTGATCTCGGCGACGCGGAAGTCGTCGTCCACGACCAGGACCTCGATCATCGCGCCCCTCCCGGCACGGCCGCGGTCAGCTCCGCGGCGAACTCCTCCGACGCCAGCGCCTCGGGGAGCACCACGGTGAACACCGCGCCGCCGCCCGCCCGGGCGCCGACCCGCGCCATTCCGCCGAACCGCTCGGCCAGCCGCCGCACCAGCGCCAGGCCCAGGCCCCGCCCGCGGTGCGCCGGGGACTGCTTGGTGCTCCAGCCCTCGGTGAAGATCCGCTCCCGCAGCTCCGGCGGAACCCCCGGGCCGTCGTCGCTCACCCGCAGCACCAGCGTGGTGCGCTCCGCCCGCAGCTCCACCTCGACCGCCGAGGCAGCCGCGTCGAGCGCGTTGTCGATCAGGTTGCCCAGCACCGTCACCAGGTCCCGCGGGTCGACCACCCGGTCCGGCAGCCAGGTGGCCTGCGAGATCCGCAACGTCACCCCGCGCTCCGCGGCGATCGCCGCCTTCCCGACCAGCAGCGCCGACAGCAGCGGTACGTGCACCCGGTCGGCGACCTCCTCCGCGGAGGCGCGCTGCGTGTCGGCGACCTCCGCGACGTACTCCGCGGCCGCGTCGGTCAGGCCCAGCTCCAGCAGGCCCAGCACGGTGTGCAGCCGGTTGGCGTGCTCGTGGTCCTGCGCGCGCAGCGCGTCCAGCAGGCCGTGCGTGGAGTCCAGCTCCCGCCCGAGGAGTTCGAGTTCCGTGCGGTCCCGCAGAGTGACCACGGCGCCCCCGTCCTCGGTCGGCATCCGGTTCGCGACCAGCACCCGGCCCTCGCTGACGGTCAGCAGGTCGGCGCCCTCGGCCTGGCCGGCGAGCACGTCGGCGGTCCGCCCGGGCGGCAGCAGCTCGCCCAGCGGACGCCCGGCCGCGTCCCCGTCCAGGCCCAGCAGCCGCTGCGCCTCGTCGTTGACCAGCCGCACCCTGCCCTGCGGGTCGAGGGCCACGACCCCCTCGCGGATGCCGTGCAGCATCGCCTCCCGCTCGTCCAGCAGCGCGGAGATGTCCGCGAACGCCAGCCCGTGAGTGGCGCGCTGCAGCCGCCGCGACGCCCAGTAGGCGGCGAGGGTGCCGACCGCGAGCGCCGCGCCCGCGTACATCAGCACGCTGGGCACGATCGCGACCAGCCGGTTGCGCACGTTGCTGTACTGGATGCCGACCGAGACGGCGCCGATGATGCGGTCGTCCGCGTCGCGCAGCGGGACCTTCCCCCGCGCGCTGCGCCCCAGCGTCCCGCTGTCGATCTGCATCACGTCCCGGCCGTTCAGCGCCTCGCGGGGGTCGGTCGAGACGACGTGGCCGATCTGGAAGGTGTCGGTGTGGGACCAGCGGGTGCCCTGGGTGTTCATGACCACCACGTAGAGCGCGTGGGTCCTGCTCCGGACACGTTCGGCCTCCGCCTGCACCGGGCCGTCGGGCGTCGGACGCGTGGACACCAGCTCCCGGGCGATCTGCGGATCCGCGGCCACGCTCTGCGCGATGGCCAGCGCGCGCTGTTCCGCCTGCTGGTCGATCTCGTGGGCCAGCGGCGCGAGGAACAGGCCCGCGGTCAGCGTGGTCACGCCCGTGGTGATCGCCACCTGCATCAGCAGGACCTGCGCCGAGACACGGCGCGGCCATCCCATCCGCATGACGCTGCCCTCCGACTCCGGTACCCGTCGGACTCGCCCGCCGCCCGATATGCGCTGTCACGTCCGGTACGGCCTTCCGCAGCCCCCGCATGCGCCGACGTCCGTGTCGTCAACGCAACGTAAACGCTGGAGCGCCGGATGGGCAGAGTCCGTTTCGCTTTCGTTGTCCTGCGGCGAGCAAAACGAGCAGAACACCGCTCTGTGGGCAGAAGGGGCCGAGCGCTCACAAGGCTGTCGGCACCCGGTGTGACGCTCCTAACGTCCCCCGGCATGACCAGCAACACGAGCCCCGCCATCGAGCTGCGGGGGGCGGGAAAGGCGTTCCGGACTCCGTCCGGGGCGCTGCACACCGCCGTACGGGATCTGGACCTGACCGTGGAACGCGGTGAGTTCGTCGCCGTCGTCGGCCCCACCGGATGCGGCAAGTCGACCACGCTGACGCTCGTCAGCGGCCTGGAGGAGCCCACCGAGGGCGAGGTCCTGGTCGGCGGCGAGCCGGTGCACGGCATCGGCGGCGACGTCGGCTTCGTCTTCCAGCAGGACGCCGTCTTCCCCTGGCGCACGGTGCTGTCCAACGTCATGGCGGGCCCGCGGTTCCGCGGCGTCCCCAAGACCGAGGCCCGGGAGCGGGCCCGCGACTGGCTGGCCCGGGTGGGCCTGTCCGCCTTCGAGGACCGCTACCCGCACCAGCTGTCCGGCGGACAGCGCAAGCGCGTCGCGCTCGCCGCGACCTTCGTCAACGACCCGAAGATCCTGCTCATGGACGAGCCGTTCTCCGCGCTCGACGTGCAGACCCGGGCGCTGATGTCCGACCAGCTGCTCGACCTGTGGGCGGGCACCGGATCCTCGGTCGTCTTCGTCACCCACGACCTGGAGGAGTCGATCGCCCTCGCCGACAAGGTCGTCGTCATGACGGCCGGACCGGCCACCGTCAAGGAGGTCTTCACCATCGACCTGCCCCGCCCCCGCAAGGTCGAGGAGGTCCGGCTGGAGCCGCGGTTCCTGGAGATCTACCGCGAGATCTGGTCGTCGCTCGGCGAAGAGGTCCGCATCACTCGTGAAAGGGGCGCGGGACATGCCGCCTGAGTCCGTATCCCTGCCGGCCGCCGGCACCCTGGCGAAGCCGACCGACGCCGCCGAGCGCAGCAGGACGCGGGCCCGCGCCGTCCGCCGGCGTGTCCTGACCGTCAACGGAACGCGGCTACTCGTCCTGGTCGTCTTCCTCGGCGTGTGGGAGTGGTTCTCCCGGACCGGCGTCATCGACCCGTTCAACTTCTCCATGCCCTCGCAGATCTGGGACCAGATCACCACCTGGATCATGCACGGCACCGCCCAGGGCTCGCTCGGCGAGCAGGTCTGGACCACCCTCCAGGAAGCCGTGTACGGGTGGGTGATCGGCGTCGCCACCGGCGTGCTGCTGGGCATCGCCCTCGGCCGGGTGCGTTTCCTGGCCGACGTGTTCGGTCCCTACGTGAAGGTCCTCAACGCCATGCCGCGCATCGTGCTGGCGCCGATCTTCCTCATCTGGTTCGGCCTCGGACCGGCCTCCAAGGTCGCCTCCGCGGTCGTGCTGGTCTTCTTCCCGGTGTTCTTCAACGCCTTCCAGGGCGCCCGCGAGGTCGACCGCAACCTGGTGTCCAACGCCCGCATCCTGGGTGCGAGCAACCGCAAGGTCACCTTCCAGGTGGTCATCCCGTCCGCCACCTCGTGGATCTTCACCAGCCTGCACGTCAGCTTCGGCTTCGCGCTGATCGGCGCGATCGTCGGCGAGTACATCGGCGCCACCAAGGGTCTCGGCCTGATGGTCTCCACCGCCCAGGGCACCTTCAACTCGGCCGGCGTCTACGCGGCCATGGTGATCCTCGCGGTCGTCGCGCTGATCGCCGAGGGCCTGCTCACCTTCCTGGAGAAGCGGCTCTTCCGCTGGAAGCCCGCCGACCCCGGCGCCCGCTGACCCCGGCGCCCGCCGACCTCGGCGCCCGCTGAGACGCGCCCGCCGCGCCCGATCATCGGCACCCGCCGCGCCACGCGGCTTCCGCCGCGGCGCGGACCCCAACGCTCCCACCACCTCACAAGGACGTGACCCCATGCGCACCCGTACCACGACGACGATCGCCCTCGCCGGCGCCCTCGCCCTGACCACCCTCACCGCGTGCGCGAACGACGCCGCCACGAGCTCCGGTTCGGGCTCCGACGCCGCGGCGCCGGCCGACTCCGGCGGTGTCGCCAAGGACGGCACCAAGGTGAAGATCATGGTGGGCGGCCTCGACAAGGTCATCTACCTGCCGGCCATGCTCGCCCAGCGGCTCGGCTACTTCGGCGCCGAGGGCCTGGACGTGACGCTGATGACCGAGCCCGCGGGTGTGGACGCCACCACCGCACTCGTCTCCGGCGACGTCCAGGGCGCGGTCGGCTTCTACGACCACACCCTCGACCTGCAGACGAAGCACAAGAGTGTCGAGTCCGTGGTGCAGTTCGCCCAGGCGCCCGGCGAGGTCGAGGTCGTGTCCGACAAGGCGGCCGGCTCCATCACGTCGGCCAAGGACTTCAAGGGCAAGCGCCTGGGCGTGACGGGTCTCGGCTCCTCCACCGACTTCCTCACCAAGTACCTGGCCGTCCACAACGGCCTCAAGGTCGGGGACTTCACCCCGATCGCGGCCGGCGCCGGCCAGACCTTCATCGCCGCGATGCAGCAGGGCTCCATCCACGCCGGTATGACCACGGACCCGACCGTCGCGCAGATCCTCGACAAGGGCATCGGCAAGGTGCTGTACGACATGCGCACCCCCGACGGCTCGCGCCAGGCGCTCGGCGGCCTGTACCCGTCGTCCAGCCTGTACATGAACACCGACTGGGTGAACGGCCACAAGGACACCGTCCAGAAGCTGGCCAACGCCTTCGTGAAGACCCTGCGCTGGATGTCCTCCCACTCCCCGGAGGAGATCGCCGCGAAGATGCCGGCCGACTACGCGCACGGCGGCGCCACGCTCTACGCGCAGGCCATCAAGGCCACGCTGCCGATGTTCACCACCGACGGCGTGATGCCGGCGGACGGCCCGAAGACGGTGGAGAACGTCCTCAAGGCGTTCAACCCGAACCTGCGGAACGCCACGGTGGACCTGGAGAAGACCTACACCACGGAGTTCGTCAAGAACGTGAAGTAGCGTCAGCGAGCACGCGGCGGCACTTCCGCGGCCCCGGCGACCGGCTCGACACCCGTGACCTCCATCCGGGCCGGTGTGCCGAGGGCCGCGCCGCAGCTTTCGGGGCGCGGCGGCTCCGAGACCGTGCGGGTCACGGCCACCCGCCACGCGCGGCCGTCGCGGTGCCGGACCGGCACGGACCAGGTGTCCGGGGTCAGCGGCTCGGCCGGACCGACGGACAGCGCGTCGGCCCGCTCCTCCCCGGTCAGGTCCCGGACCGCGAGGTCGGCGGCCTGGCCGGGGCGCTCCCACGCGGACCGGCCGCGGCAGCCGGTCAGCACGACCCGGCCGGCCGCGACCGCCGTCAGGACGTCCTTGGCGTGGTGGCCGTCGACCCTGCCGTAGGCGTAGCCGTGCGGCAGCACCAGCATCGTCGGCGCGAAACGGTGGCCGCCGAGGTGGGTGACCTCCCAGACGTCGTTGCCGCCGGAACGGGCGAGCTCGTCGGCGAGCGGGCGGCCCTGGACCGCGCAGCAGCGGTCGCGCCGTCCGTTGGTGCACACCAGGGCCAGCGGCGGTCCCACGTAGGGGGTGCCCCATCCGTCATGGGTGCCGGCGCCGAGCGCCGCGAAGTCCAGGGCGGTGAGTTCGGCGGGGTCGTCCAGCCAGGCGGTGCGGATCCACGGGTCATGCGGGGCGGTGTGCGCAAGGAGCACGCGGTGGCGGGTGGGGCGGTGCAGGTCCGCGTGGCGGCCCGGGCGGCGGATCAGCGCCGGGCGGACGCCGCTGCCGTCGGTCAGCCGCTCCAGGTCGCGGCCGACCGCGGCGTTGAGGTGACTGGCCCGCAGGGCCTTCGCGCCCCACGGTCCCGGCTGCTCGATCAGCAGCCACGTCGGGGCGACGGCCGCGGTGGCGGCGAGGGGTTCGGCGAGGGTCGCCGAGGCGGCGGAGCAGGTGGTGACGTCGGGGCTCACGTGCCGAGCCTAGCCGGACGCCTCCGAGGTCCCGCTCTCCGGCAGGTTCCCGGCAGCGCTCCGGCCCCCGGGCCGCCGGGGGCACCTCCCGGACGGAGTCCGGGGACCACCCCGCGGCGCCGGCGGGCACCCTTCCCCCGCCGGGCGTCGAGCCGGCGAGGGAAGGGCGGGGGGATCAGATGGGGCCGGCGATGGAGGTGATGGGCTTGGCGAGGGGAACGCCGGAGCCGTCGCGGCGGGGGTCCTTCGGGGGAAGGTCCGCGGGGGCGCCGGTGGAGGTGGCGGCGCGGGCCGGGGTGGCACCCGCCCAGGCCAGGGCCAGGCCGTCCTCGCCGCGCAGGAACCGCTGGCAGCGCACGCCGCCGGTGGCCCGGCCCTTGCGCGGGTACTGGTCGAACGGGGTGAGCTTCGCCGTCCCCTGGGTCGCGCCGTCGAGCGTGCCGTCGCTGCGGGCGATGGTGAGCACCACCGCGTCCACGCCCGGGTCGACCGCGGTGAAGGAGATCACCTTGGCGCCGTCGGCGAGCTTGATGCCCGCCATGCCGCCGGCCGGCCGGCCCTGCGGCCGCACCTGGGACGCCGGGTAGCGCAGCAGCTGCGCGTCGTCCGTGATGAAGACCAGGTCCTCGTCGCCGGTGCGCAGCTCCACCGCACCGACCACGGTGTCGCCGTCCTTGAGACCGATGACCTCCAGGTCGTCCTTGTTCGCCGGGTAGTCCGGCACGACGCGCTTGACCACGCCCTGCGCGGTGCCCAGGGCGAGTCCGGGCGAGGACTCGTCGAGCGTGGTCAGGCACAGCGCGTGCTCGCCGTCCTCCAGGGACAGGAACTCGGCCAGCGGCGCGCCCCCGGCCAGCGCCGGGGCGCCCGCCGTGTCGGGCAGCTTCGGCAGGTCGATCACGGTGAGCCGCAGCAGCCGGCCCAGCGACGTGACGACGCCGACGTCCGCCCGGGCCGTCGTCGGCACCGCGGACACGATCACGTCGTGCTTGGCGCGCCTGCCCTCGCCGGTGTCGACCTCCTCGCCGGAGGTGGTGCGGGCGAGCAGGCCGGTGGAGGAGAGCAGCACGCGGCACGGGTCGTCGGCGACCTCCAGCGGCACCGCGGCCGTCGGGGCGTCCGGCGACTCCAGCAGGACCGTGCGGCGCTCGGTGCCGTACTGCTTGGCCACCGCGGCCAGTTCGGCCGACACCAGCTTGCGCAGCTCCGCGTCGGAGTCCAGGATCCGGGTCAGCTCGGCGATCTCCGCGTTCAGCCGGTCCCGCTCCGACTCCAGCTCGATGCGGTCGAACCGGGTGAGGCGGCGCAGCGGCGTGTCGAGGATGTACTGGGTCTGCACGTCGCTCAGGCCGAAGCGCTCCATCAGGCGCTCCTTGGCCTGCGCGGCGTTCTCGCTGGCCCGGATGATGGCGATGACCTCGTCGATGTCGACCAGGGCCACCAGTAGGCCGTCGACCAGGTGCAGCCGGTCGCGGCGCTTGGTGCGGCGGAACTCGCTGCGGCGCCGCACCACGCTGAAGCGGTGGTCGACGTAGACCTCGAGCAGTTCCTTCAGACCCAGCGTCAGCGGCTGGCCGTCGACCAGGGCCACGTTGTTGATGCCGAAGGAGTCCTCCATCGGCGTCAGCTTGTAGAGCTGCTCCAGCACCGCCTCGGGGTTGAAGCCGTTCTTGATCTCGATGACCAGGCGCAGGCCGTGGGCGCGGTCGGTGAGGTCCTTGACGTCGGCGATGCCCTGGAGCTTCTTCGCGCCGACCATGTCCTTGATCTTGGAGATCACCTTCTCCGGACCGACGTTGAACGGCAGTTCGGTGACCACCAGGCCCTTGCGGCGGGCGGTGACGTCCTCGACGGAGACGGTGGCGCGCATCTTGAAGGTGCCGCGGCCCGACTCGTAGGCGTCCCTGATGCCGGACAGGCCGATGACCCGGCCGCCGGTCGGCAGGTCGGGGCCCGGCACGTAGCGCATCAGCGCGTCGAGGTCGGCGTTGGGGTACCGGATGAGGTGGCGGGCGGCGGCGATGACCTCGCCGAGGTTGTGCGGCGGCATGTTGGTGGCCATGCCGACCGCGATCCCGGACGCGCCGTTGACCAGGAGGTTGGGGTAGGCCGACGGCAGGACGGAGGGCTCGCGCTCCTGGCCGTCGTAGTTCGGCGCGAAGTCGACGGTGTCCTCGTCGATCGACTCGACCATCAGCTGCGCCGGGCCGGACATCCGGGCCTCGGTGTACCGCATGGCGGCGGGCATGTCGTCGAGCGAGCCGAAGTTGCCGTGGCCGTCGACCAGCGGGAGGCGCTGCGAGAACGGCTGCGCCATGCGGACCATCGCGTCGTAGATCGACGAGTCGCCGTGCGGGTGCAGCTTGCCCATCACCTCGCCCACGACGCGGGCGCACTTGACGTACCCGCGCTCGGGACGCAGGCCCATCTCGTTCATCTGGTAGACGATGCGCCGGTGCACGGGCTTCATGCCGTCCCGGGCGTCGGGCAGGGCGCGCGAGTAGATCACCGAGTAGGCGTATTCGAGATACGAGCCCTGCATCTCGTCGACCACGTCGATGTCGAGGATGCGCTCCTCGAAACCGTCGTCGGGAGGCGGGGTCTTCGTCGTGCGGCGGGCCATCTCGGCGGCGCTCCTTGTCTGGTTGCCTTCCGGAACAGGTCCGGATCCTTCGGGTGGACCGGTGAGCTGACGCGGACCATTGTGGCCCGCGCTACCGACAGCGCGGACGACGACCCGTCCCGATCGTGCCCGTGCGCCGCCGGCCGGCGGTCCCCGGCGCCTGTCGCGGGCGGGAACTTCGCCGATCGGCGGCACGCTTGCCTAGAGTGGCAGCACTCTACGCAGTCACGCAGCAGCGATCGGAAGGACAGCTTGCCCATGGGTCACACGGCCTCCCCGGAGGCACACTCCAGCGGCCTGACAGCCACCGAGCACCGCCTGGCGAACGGGCTGCGGGTGGTGCTCTCCGAGGACCACCTCACGCCGGTCGCGGCCGTGTGCCTCTGGTACGACGTCGGTTCACGCCACGAGGTCAAGGGCCGCACGGGCCTGGCGCACCTCTTCGAGCACCTGATGTTCCAGGGCTCGGCGAGCGTACAGGGCAACGGCCACTTCGAGCTGGTCCAGGCGGCCGGTGGCTCGCTCAACGGCACCACGAGCTTCGAGCGGACCAACTACTTCGAGACGATGCCCGCCCACCAGGTCGAGCTGGCCCTGTGGCTGGAGGCCGACCGGATGGGCAGCCTGCTGACCGCGCTGGACCAGGAGAGCCTGGACAACCAGCGGGACGTGGTGAAGAACGAGCGCCGCCAGCGGTACGACAACGTGCCGTACGGCACGGCGTTCGAGCGGCTGACCGCCCTCGCCTACCCCGAGCCGCACCCGTACCACCACACGCCGATCGGCTCGATGGCCGACCTGGACGCCGCGTCGCTGGAGGACGCCCGGGCCTTCTTCAGCACGTACTACGCACCCGGCAACGCGGTGCTCTCGGTCGTCGGCGACATCGACCCGGCGCGGACGCTGGCCTGGATCGAGCGGTACTTCGGCAGCATCCCCGCGCACGACGGCAAGCCGCAGCCGCGGGACGGCTCTCTCCCGGTCACCATGGGCGGGCAGTTGCGGGAGGTCGTCGAGGAGGACGTGCCGTCGCGCGCCCTGATGGCGGCGTACCGGCTCCCGGAGGACGGCACCCGCGAGGGTGACGCGGCGGACCTGGCGTTGACGGTGCTGGGAGGGGGCGAGTCGTCCCGCCTGCACAACCGCCTGGTGCGGCGCGACCGCACCGCGGTGACCGCCGGGTTCGGCCTGCTGCGGCTGGCCGGCGCGCCGTCACTGGGCTGGCTGGACATCAAGGCCTCCAGCGGCGTCGAACTGCCGGTCATCGAGGCCGCGGTGGACGAGGAGCTCGCCCGGTTCGCCGAGGAGGGCCCGACCGCCGAGGAGATGGAGCGCGCCCAGGCCCAGCTGGAGCGGGAGTGGCTGGACCGGCTGGCGACGGTCGGCGGCCGCGCCGACGAACTGTGCCGGTTCGCCGTGCTGTTCGGCGACCCGCAGCTGGCGCTCACCGCGGTCGACCGGGTGCTGTCGATCACCGCGGAGGAGGTCAAGGCGGTCGCCCAGGCCCGGCTGCGGCCGGACAACCGCGCGGTGCTCGTCTACGAGCCCACCGGCGCCAGCGCCGAGGCCGAGGAGCAGGACATCGAGCAGCAGGCCGTGGTCGAGGCCGGCGAGCCGGCGGCCGACGACGAGAAGGAGGGCGACCTGTGAGCGACGCACGAGAGGCCGCCGGGGTGCGGCGGACGAGCAACGCGCTGCCGCGCCGGTCGGGCGGAGAAGCGAAGGGAGAGAGCTGTGAGTGAGTCCGCTGCTGTCATGACGTTCCACCCGCAGCCGCAGGCGGGGGAGCCCAAGCCGTGGGCGTTTCCCGAGCCGCGGCGCGGCACCCTGGGCAACGGGCTGACGCTGCTCACCAGCCACCGGCCCGGCCAGCAGGTGATCGCCGTCGAGGTGCTGCTGGACGCGCCGCTGGACGCCGAGCCCGCCGGCCTCGACGGCGTCGGCACCATCATGGCCAGGGCGCTGTCCGAGGGCACCGACCAGCACACCGCCGAGGAGTTCGCGGCGGAGCTGGAGCGCTGCGGTGCCACGCTCGACGCCCACGCCGACCACCCCGGGGTCCGGGTCTCCCTGGAGGTGCCGGCCCGCCGGCTGGACCGGGCGCTGGAGCTGCTCGCCGAGGCGCTGCGCGTCCCCGCCTTCCCCGAGGACGAGGTCAAGCGGCTGGTCGCCAACCGGCTCGACGAGATCCCGCACGAGCTGGCCAACCCGGCGCGCCGCGCGGCGATGGCGCTGTCCAAGGAGCTGTTCCCGGCCGAGCTGCGCTGCTCGCGGCCGCGGCAGGGCACCGAGGAGACCGTCAAGGCCATCGACCGGCAGGCGGTGCGGGCGTTCTACGACGCGCACGTGCGGCCGTCGACGGCGACCGCGGTGGTCGTGGGCGACCTCACCGGCATCGACCTGCCGGCGCTGCTCGACGCCACCCTCGGCCGGTGGACCGGCGGCGCCGGCACGCCGCGGCCGCGTCCCGCGATCACCTCGGACGACTCCGCCCGCGTGGTGATCGTCGACCGCCCGGGCTCGGTGCAGACCCAGCTGCTGATCGGCCGTACCGGACCCGACCGGCAGGACCCGGTGTGGGCCGCGCAGGTCCTCGGCACGTACTGCCTGGGCGGCACCCTGACCTCCCGGCTGGACCGCGTGCTGCGGGAGGAGAAGGGCTACACCTACGGCGTGCGGGCCTTCGCCCAGGTGCTCCTGTCGTCCGCGGACGGCACGGGCGCCGCGCTGCTGGCGATCAGCGGTTCGGTGGCCACCGAGGTGACGGGTCCGGCGCTGGGCGACACCTGGCAGGTCATCCGCACCCTGGCCGCGGGCGGGCTCATGGACGACGAGCGCGACATCGCGGTGCAGAACCTGGTGGGCGTGGCGCCGCTGCGCTACGAGACCGCGGCCGCGGTCGCCGGCACGCTGGCCGACCAGGTCGAGCAGCAGCTGCCCGACGACTACCAGGCCGGGCTGTACGCGCGGCTGGCAGCGACGGGGACGGTGGAGGCGACCGCCGCGGTCGTCAACGCGTTCCCGCTGGACCGGATGGTGGTGGTCCTGGTCGGCGACGCCGCACAGATCGCCGAGCCGGTGCGCGAGCTGGGCATCGGCCCGGTGACCGTCGTGTCCTGACCCTCCCGGACCGCCCGCGAACCCCGGCGCCGCCTCCTGCGCGGCGCCGGGGTTCCGTGCGTCCGGGACCCGTGGGACCTCCCGGCAACCGGGTGGCCGGGCGCGGCCCCCTCAGGTGCCCGGCATGAAGTCCCGTGCTCCGTATATACCGTTGTGCCCGTTTTGACGAGATCGCTCGGCTGTGTGGCGTGCGCTACATATCGCATGATCTGCTTGGTGTTCGCCGGATGGCCCGGATAGCGTCAGCGCTCGCCGTCCTCGCAGCGACGGCGCCGCCCGGCCGTGCCGGGCGCACAACCGCACATCGCCGAGTCCCCGTCCAGGGGAGCCGGGGACCCACCCTCTCGCCGCCCGCAGCGCCGAGGGGTTCCACCCCGGGGTGAATCGGGAGCTCCGCCGCCGTCGGCGAGGGGCGCCCGTAGGAGACCTTCCTGCTCCGAACCCGTCAGCTAACCCGGTAGGCGAGAAGGAAGGAAAGGAGCGACGCCTCCATGGCGTTCCGCGTTCGTCCCGCCCTGCGCGGGAAGCACCGGCGTCGGCGCCCCGGGCGCACCGCCGCCACCCTGGCCGGCGTCGCCGTGCTCGCCGGTGCCTGCGCGTTCGGCGCCAGCGCGCTGGCCGCGCCCGACCACCCCCGGCCGGCCGCCGCCGCTGCCCCCGCCAAGAAGACCGTGCTGAGCCAGGCCGCGTCCGTCACCGGCGCGCTGGCCAACAGCTTCTCCGCGCAGGCCGACGTCCAGCGCGCGGTCGCCAACACCGCTCACGAGCAGGCCGACCAGGCCCGTGCCGAGGCCGCCGCGAAGGCCAAGGCCAAGGCCCAGGCCCAGGCCGAGGCGCGGGCCAAGGCCGCGAAGGCGAAGGCGGCCCAGGCCAAGGCCGCCGCCCAGGCGAAGGCCAAGGCGGCCGCGCAGGCCGCCGCCCGGACCGCGCCGGCCGCCACCGCCACCGCCCCCGCTGCCCAGCCGACGGCGACCGCCGCGGCCGCGGCCGCCGACTCCGGCTGGACCAAGCCGGTCGACGCGCCCATCGGCACCCCGTACCACCAGGCCGGCTCCAACTGGTCCAGCGGCTACCACACCGGCGTCGACTTCCTCGTGGACTCCGGCACCGCGGTGCACGCGGTGGCCGCGGGTGTGGTCGTCTCGGCCGGTGCGGACGGCGCCTACGGCAACGACGTGATCATCAAGCACGCCGACGGGATGTACACGCTCTACGGGCACCTGACGCAGCCGCTGGTGTCGGCCGGGCAGACGGTGACCGAGGGCCAGGAGATCGGCATCTCCGGCGCCACCGGCAACGTCACCGGCCCGCACCTGCACTTCGAGGTGCGCACCACGCCCGACTACGGCTCCGACGTCGACCCGATCGCGTACCTCGCCAAGCACGGCGTCACGGTCTGATCCGTCGACCTGGAACGGCCCGGCCGGCCACCGGCCGGGCCCGCGACGAAGGCCCCGGTCCCTGTCGGCCGGGGCCTTCGCGCGTTGCCTGCGCGCGTCCTGGACCGCCTGCTGCCTCGCCGCCCGGCGGGCCCTCCGCGGCGCCGACCGCACCGTGCTGTCCAAGAACAATCCAAGAATTCTCGCTCCGCTTTCCCGTTTCCCGGTCGGCTGGAATAGAGTCACGGCAGAATACGGGGGAGGGAACGGAGTTCTGCGATGCGGAATCGGACGTGAACGGGGCGGACGGCACGGGGCGGCGTATCTCCGCCCAGGTGGTGTGCACGGCGATCCGCGACGACATCGTCGCGGGATTCTTTCCGCCGGGCAGCCGGCTGACCGAGGAACTGCTCGCGCAGCGCTACGGCGTCTCGCGGGTCCCGGTGCGCGAGGCGCTGCGCACCCTGGAGTCCGAGGGCTTCGTCCGCACCCGCAGGCATGCCGGGGCGTCGGTGGCCGAGCCCACCGAGCAGGAGGCCGCCGACCTGCTGGAGATGCGCGGCCTGCTGGAGCCGCTGGGTGCGGCGCGGGCCGCCCAGCGGCGCACCGAGGGGCACCTGAAGGTGCTGCGCGGCCTGGTCAGGCTGGGCCAGGAACGCGCGGTGCAGGGTCAGTCGGCCGATCTGCCCTCGCTGAGCGGGTGGTTCCACGAGACGCTCGCCCAGGCGTCCGGCAGCCCGACGCTCGCCGCGCTGATCACGCAGCTGCGGCACAAGATCGCCTGGGTGTACGGCGACGCCTCGGAGAGCAGGGTCGGCGACGCCTCGGCCGCCCGGGTCGCCGAGTCCTGGGAGGAGCACGCGGCGATCGTGGACGCGGTCGGGCGCGGTGACGCCGAGCGGGCCCGCAGGCTGGCCGCCGTCCATGTGGAACGGGCTTCGGCGGTGAGGATCCTGAAACATCCCGTCAACGCGGTACGTCGCCGGGCTTAACACCTCGGCCGTATACAGGAGACCGGGAAAAGCAGTTCCGCAATTGCGGAAACAGCGGGACCGGACAATCCGTGGGGGATCGTCCGGTCCGGCTGAATTCCGCTGCCCGTTTTCCGGGCGTGCGTGCGGTGCGGGCGGAAAAGTGCCGCGGATATGCGCGATCCGCGGTTACCCGCCGTGGGTCAGACCGTCTCGGGCAGCTCGTCCAGGCCCTCGGCGACCAGCTTCGCGAGCCGGTCGAGCGCCGCCTCGGCGCCGTCGGCCTCGGAGGTCAGCACGATCTCCTCGCCGCCCCGGGCGCCCAGGCCCAGGACCGCCAGCATCGACGCGGCGTTGACGGGGCTGCCGTCCGCCTTGGCGATGGTCACCGGAACGCCGGCGGCCGTCGCCGCGCGGACGAAGATGGACGCCGGGCGGGCGTGGAGGCCCTCCGCCCAGCCGACGTTGACGCGGCGCTCAACCATGGTGTTGCCCTTCGGATCAGTGACAGTGGTACGAAGTTGTCTAGACCAGTTAAACATGACCGGCGCCGTGCCCCGGACCGCCGGTGCGCTGCCCCCAGCCTGCCTCCAACGCGCCGACGACGCGAGCAGGCCACGCCCGCTTACGCTGGGGCCATGACGGAGGACCAGCAGCCGCAGCCGTACCCCGTGCACTGGGAGGCGGACGTCGTCCTGAGGGACGGCGGTACCGCCCACATCCGGCCGATCGGCCCGGGCGACGCGGGACGGCTGGTCGACTTCTACGAGAAGGTCTCCGACGAGTCGAAGTACTACCGCTTCTTCGCGCCGTACCCCCGGCTGTCCGACCGCGACGTGCACCGCTTCACGCACCACGACTACGTCGACCGGGTCGGCCTGGCCGCCACCGTCGGCGGCGAGTTCATCGCCACCGTCCGCTACGACCGGATCGACGGCCAGGGCCGGTCCAACAGCGACGGCAACCGCGCCGAGGTGGCCTTCCTGGTGCAGGACGCGCACCAGGGCCGCGGGGTGGCGTCCGCGCTGCTGGAGCACATCGCCGCCGTCGCCCGCGAGCGCGGCATCCTCCACTTCACCGCCGAAGTGCTCCCCGCCAACCGGAAGATGGTCAAGGTCTTCACGGACGCCGGCTACACCCAGGAGCGCAGCTTCGCCGACGGCGTGGTCCACCTCGATCTGGACCTGGAGCCCACCGACGAGTCCGTGCAGGTGATGCGGGCGCGCGAGCACCGCGCCGAGGCCCGTTCGGTGCAGCGGCTGCTGCGCCCCGCCTCGGTGGCCGTCGTCGGCACCGGCCGCAGGCCCGGCGGCGTCGGCCGCACCCTGCTGCGCAACATCACCGCGGGCGGTTTCACCGGCCGCGTCTACGCGGTCAACCACTCCTTCCCCTCCGCCGGCGAGGGCGGCACCGACATCGACGGCGTGCCCGGGTACCGCTCGGTCGCCGAGATCGGCGAGCCGGTGGACCTGGCCGTGATCGCGGTCCCCGCGGACCGGGTGCCCGACGCCGTCGCCGACTGCGGCGAGGCGGGCGTGCGCGGTCTCGTGGTGGTCGCCGCCGGCTACTCCGAGAGCGGTGCGGAGGGCCGGGAGAAGCAGCGCGACCTGGTCCGCCAGGCCCGCAGCCACGGCATGCGCGTGATCGGGCCCAACGCGTTCGGCGTCCTCAACACCGCCGACGACATCCGGCTCAACGCCTCGCTGTCGCCCGAGATGGCGCACCGCGGCCGCCTCGGCCTGTTCACCCAGTCCGGCTCCATCGGCATCGCCCTGCTGTCGGGGCTGCACCGGCGCGGCGCCGGGCCGTCGTCCTTCGTGTCCGCGGGCAACCGTGCCGACGTCTCCGGCAACGACCTGCTGCAGTTCTGGCAGGACGACCCGGAGACCGACGCGGTGCTGATGTATCTGGAGTCGTTCGGCAACCCGCGGAAGTTCACCCGCATCGCGCGCCGGATCGCCGCGAACAAGCCCGTCGTGGTCGTCAAAGGCGCGCTGCACACCGGATCGGTGCCGGCCGGTCACGCGGTGCCCGACACCCGGATCCCCGACTCCACGGTCTCCGCACTGTTCCGCCAGGCCGGCGTCATGCGCGTCGACACCGTCACCGAACTGCTGGACGCCGGGCTCTTCCTCGCCCTGCAGCCGCTGCCGGCCGGCGACCGGGTCGCCGTGCTCGGCAACTCCGAGTCCATCGGGCTGCTCACCTACGACGCCGCCCTGACGGCCGGGCTGCACCCCGCGCCCCCGCTGGACCTGACGACCGCGGCCCGGCCCGAGGACTTCGCGGCCGCTCTGCGGCGGGCCCTGGCCGACCCCGCCACCGACGCCGTGGTGGTCACCGCGATCCCGCGGGTCGGCTCCGAGGACGCCCCCGACCAGGAGTCGGGCGACGACCCGGCGCTGGCCGAGGCGCTGCGGGCGGCCGCCGACGGCGCGGCCAAGCCGGTCGTGGTGGTCCACCTGGCGCTGGAGACGATGGCCGACCGGCTGGTCGCGCGGGACCGGCCCGGCGCCCGCGTCCCGGCCTACTCCGCGCCCGACCGCGCCGTCCGCTCGCTGGCCGAGGCCACGGCCTACGCGGCCTGGCGCGCGACCGCCGCCGAACCGGGGCGCGTCCCGCAGTTCGAGGACGTCCAGGAGGCGGCCGCCGCCGAGGACGTCCACCGCCTGCTCCCGGCGGCGCCCCCCGCCGCCGGTTCGGCGACGGCCGCGGGCCCGGCGCCGGCGCCCGACCGCGAGGTCACCCTGGCCGACGCCGACGCGGCCCGGCTGCTCTCCCGCTACGGCATCCACGTGCACCGCGCGGTGCCCGCGCCCGACCAGGACGCCGCGGTCGCCGCCGCTCGGAGCCTGGGCTACCCCGTGGCGCTCAAGACCACCGCGCCCCACCTGCGGCACCGCGCCGACCTGGGCGGCGTCCGCCTTGACCTGGCCGACGAGCAGGACCTGCGGCGGGCCTACGAGGAGCTGACCGCGCGGCTCGGCGGTCCCGCCGAACTGCGGCCCGTGGTGCAGGCGATGGCGCCGCGCGGCGTCGACACGGTGGTCAGGTCCTGCGTCGACCCCGCCGCGGGCGCCGTGCTGTCCTTCGGGCTGGCCGGCGCGGCCTCGGAGCTGCTCGGCGACCTCGCGCACCGCCTCGTGCCGGCCACCGACAGCGACGTCGCGGAACTCGTCCGCTCCATCCGGGCCGCGCCGCTGCTGTTCGGCTGGCGCGGCGCCGAACCCGTCGACACCGCGGCGCTGGAGGAACTGCTGCTGCGGGTGTCGATGCTCGCCGACGACCTGCCCGAGGTCGTCGGGATCGACCTGGAGCCGGTGGTGGTGGCCGGCCGCGGCCTGAGCGTGCTCGGCGCCACCGTCCGCCTCGCCCCGCCCCCGGCGCGCACCGACCTCGGCCCGCGCGCCCTCGCCACGTACTGACCGCACGGCCCGTCCGTGCCCGGGTCCCGGGGGCCGCTGCCGGACCCCGCGGGCGGACGGCCGGGCGGATCGGTACGGTACCGGCGACCGGGCGGATCGGTACGGTACGGACGGCGGGGAACGTCACACGGCCCGCTTAAGATGGTGCCTATGGCGAAGACCGGTACGACGACGCAGGGGCTGCGCACGGCCATCGAGCGCAGCGGCTACTACCCCGCCCTGGTGGCGGAGGCCGTGGAGGCCGCGGTGGGCCGTGAGCCGGTGTCCTCGTACCTGGTCCACCAGGAGACCACCTTCGACTCCAACGAGGTGCGCCGCCACGTCACGGTGCTGGTGCTGACCGGCAGCCGCTTCATCGTCAGCCACACCGACGAGCAGGCCGCCGACGACACCTCGCCGAGCCCCTACGCCACCACCTCCACCGAGTCGGTCAAGCTCGGGCGGATCTCGTCCGTGGTGGTCAGCCGGGTCGTGGCGAACCCCGAGTCGTACACCGTCGGCACCCTGCCGCGCGAAGTGGTGCTGACCATCGGCTGGGGCGCGGTGGCCCGGCTGGACCTGGAGCCCGCCGCCTGCGGCGACCCCAACTGCGAGGCCGACCACGGCTACACGGGCTCCTCCACCGCCGACGACCTGTCGCTGCGGGTCAGCGAGGCCGGCGACGGGCCGGACGCCGTCCGGCAGACCCTCGCCTTCGCGCAGGCCCTCTCCGAGGCGACGGCGGCGGCGGAGTGACGGCTCGCTGATGGCCCACCCGTTTCCCGACGAGGACGACGAGCCGCTCGACCCGGCCACCGCGCCCGCGCCGCAGTACGGTGCCGGTGCGCTCTGCGACGTCATCCCGGCGGCCGTGGCCGGCTTCGCCGTGCCCGGCATGCCCGTCACCGGCCTCACGCTGACGCCCGCCGACCGGGTCTGCGTGTTCCTGGTCGACGGCCTGGGCTGGGAGCTCATCCTGCGGCACCCCGACGAGGCGCCGTACCTGACGTCGCTGCTGGCCACCTCCCGCGGCGGTACCGGCCGCCCGATCACGGCCGGCTTCCCCGCCACCACCGCCACGTCCCTGGCCTCCGTCGGCACCGGGCTGCCGCCCGGCCGGCACGGCCTGACCGGCTACACCGCGCTCAACCCCGGCACGGGGGAGCTGATGAACCAGCTGCGCTGGCAGCCGTGGACGTCGCCGGCGGTGTGGCAGCCGCACCCCACCGTCTTCCGGCTGGCCGACGCCGCCGGGATCGGCACCTGCCAGGTGTCGTCGCCGACGTTCGAGCGGACCCCGCTGACCCAGGTCGCGCTGTCCGGCGGCACGTTCCACGGCCGGCTCACCGGCGAGGAGCGGGTCGACCTGGCCGCGGACCGGCTGGCCGCCGCGGACCGCACGCTGGTGTACACGTACTACAGCGAGCTGGACGCCATGGGCCACCGGCACGGCGTGGACTCCGACGCCTGGCGCGGCCAGTTGATGATGGTGGACCGGCTGGTGCAGCGGCTCGCCGAGCAACTGCCGCCGCGCAGCGCCCTGTACGTCACCGCCGACCACGGCATGATCGACGTGCCGTTCGACGAGGAGTCGCGGATCGACTTCGACGAGGACTGGGAGCTGCGGGCGGGCGTCGCCGTGCTCGGCGGCGAGGGCCGGGCCCGCCACGTGTACGCGGTGCGGGGCGCCGCGGCCGACGTCCTCGCGGTGTGGCGCGAGGTGCTGGGCCCGCGGATGTGGGTGGCCGGCCGCGAACAGGCCGTCGCCGCCGGGTGGTTCGGCTCCGATCCGGACGAGCGGGTGCTCGGCAGGATCGGTGACGTGGTCGCGGTGGCGCGCGACGACATGGCGATCGTGGCCCACCGCAGCGAGCCGGGGGAGTCCAAGATGGTCGGCCTGCACGGCTCCCTGGCCCCCGTCGAGCAACTCGTACCCCTGCTCGAAGTACGCTGCTGACACCCTCAGTCCCCGCGCCGCGCCGGCGCCTCCGCCTGCCCCGTGCCCGCCCGCACCTGTCATCCGCCGTCCACCGAAAGGCCGTCGCCCTTCCATGCCCGAGCTGGTTTTCTTCTCCGGAACGATGGACTGCGGCAAGTCGACCCTGGCGCTCCAGATCGGGCACAACCGCTCGACCCGGGGGCTGCGGGGTGTGATCTTCACGCGGGACGACCGGGCGGGCGAGGGGAAGCTGTCCTCGCGTCTCGGCCTCGTCACCGGGGCGGTCGAGGCCGTCGAGGGCATGGACGTGTACGCCTACGTGGTCGACCAGTTGTCCAAGGGCGGCCAGGTCGACTACGCGATCGTCGACGAGGCGCAGTTCCTCGCGCCCGAGCAGATCGACCAGTTGGCGCGGATCGTCGACGATCTCGGGCTCGACGTCTTCGCCTTCGGCATCACCACGGACTTCCGCACCAAACTCTTCCCCGGCTCGCAGCGGCTGATCGAGCTCGCCGACCGGATAGAGACCCTCCAGGTGGAGGCGTTGTGCTGGTGCGGCGCGCGGGCCACGCACAACGCCCGTACGGTCGGCGGCCGGATGGTGGTCGAGGGCGCCCAGGTGGTCGTCGGCGACGTCAACCGCCCGGCGCAGGACGTCGGCTACGAGGTCCTGTGCCGCCGCCACCACCTCGGCCGTGTCACCAGCGCGTCCGCCCTCGTGGGCGCCCTGTCTCCCGACGTCCTGCCGGTCTCCTCCGACTGACGCCACGGCCCCCGGTCGCGCTCACGGTTGCCGTGCGCGGCCTCACGGTTGCCGTGCGCGGCCGCCACCGAACGGTCTTGCCCGCGGGCGCCGTGCCCCCGTCGCATGCACCCATCACAGGGGAAGAAATGCCCGCGTCTGGGTCCTTCATGGCGTTTCGTTCATATGACGACAGTAATGCGCCGTAATGTGCCGCTCGCATACCGGCCGCACACCGCGACCCCTGGCTGTCGAGAACTGGAGAGGCACATGTCAATGCTCACTGCCCCCGCACGGCGCGGTCTGAAGCGCACCGCCGGCGCCCTGGTCGGAGCCGTCGCCATGGGCGGGATCCTGCTCGCCGCGGCTCCGGCCCAGGCGCTGCCGGCCCAGCCCGCCCTCCCGTACGGCACCGTCACCACCACGGCCGGCCTGAACATCCGCCAGTTCCCGAGCACGGACTCGTCCGTCGTCGGCTTCCTCGCCTACCACGCGCAGGTCGGCCTCACGTGCAAGGTCCGCGCCCAGAACATCGACGGCAACACCATCTGGTACCTGATGCGCGGCAGCAGCCACGAGCGCTGGCTCAGCGCCCGGTACGTCGCCAACACCGGCACCGTGTCGTACTGCGACAGCGTCCTCGCCGCGACCCTGAGCCCGCAGGCGCAGCACCCGCACGCCAAGGGCTGACACGACGCCGGCGCCCATGCCGTGGCCGGGGGGACGTCCCCCCGGCCACGGCATGGGCGCTCTCCGCGGGCGTCAACCCGCCAGCGCGGGCGTCCTCGCGGGCTCGGCGGACTGGTCCACGGCCTCCGAGGGGCGCGCGGCGCGCCGGGGGAGGGCCGTCATGAGGGTGACCACGATCGCGAGCGCGCCGACCATCCAGAGCATCGCGTGCTCGAAGGCGCGGACCGGGGTCGGGCCGGTGAAGGCGACCGAGACCAGCGCCAGGCCGAACGCGTTGCCGAGCTGGTTGGTGGTGTTGATCAGGCCGGAGGCCGACCCCGCGTGCTCCTGCGGCACGTCGGACAGGACCGCGTCCGTCAGCGGCGAGAAGATCATGCCCATGCCGGCTCCCATCACCAGCAGCGGCAGCGCCATCTGCCACGAGTGGACCGCGTGCCCGTAGCGGGCGGACTCCGCGATGTAGAGGAGCGCGCCGGCGGCCGTGATCAGCGCCCCGGCCTGCAGCACCTTGCGGCCGAACCGAGGCACCAGCAGCTGGACGGACAGGCCGGCCGAGGCCGAGCACGCGACGGTGAACGGGAGCCCGGTCAGTCCGGCGTGCAGCGGGGTCCAGCCCAGGCCGATCTGCATGTAGAGCGTCCAGACCAGGAAGAAGATGCCGCACGCTACGCCGAACACCAGCTGCACCCCGATCCCCGCGGCGAAGCTGCGGGCCCGGAAGAGCGCCAGCTCGACCAGCGGTGAACCGTCCTTGGCCTTCTTGGCCCGCTCGTAGCGGACGAAGCCCGCGAGGACGGCGACGCCGCCGGCCATCATCGCGAAGCCCCACAGCGGCCATCCGTTCTCCCGGCCCTGGACCAGCGGGTACATCAGCAGCAGCAGGCCCGCCGTGGCCAGGGCGACGCCGACCAGGTCGAGCCGGAGCGCCTGCGGGGCCTTCGACTCGTCGATGAACCGGCGGCCGAGGACGAGGCCGGCGATGCCGGCGGGCAGGTTGATCAGGAAGATCGGCCGCCACTCCAGGCCGAGGATGTCCCACTGGGTGAGCAGCGCGCCGAGCAGCGGGCCCGTGACGGCCGCCAGGCCGATGATCGCGCCGAACATCCCGAAGACCTTGCCGCGTTCCTCGCCGGAGAAGGTCGCGTGGATGATCGACAGGACCTGCGGGACCATCAGCGCGGCCGCACCGCCCTGCAGCAGGCGGGTCGCCACCAGCATCTGCGGATCGGCGGCCACCCCGCACAGCAGCGACGCGACCGTGAACCCGGCCGTGCCGATCAGGAACACCCGCTTGCGGCCGTAGATGTCGCCGAGCCGCCCGCCGGTGATCAGGCCGACCGCGAACGCGAGGGCGTAACCGGCGGTGATCCACTGCACGGCGCTGAAGCCGGCGCCGGTGTCGCGCTGGATGCTCGGGACGGCGATGTTGACGATGGTCGCGTCGACCAGGTCCATGAAGCTGGCCGTCATCACGACGGCGAGGGCGATCCAGCGCCTGCGCTCGGTACTCATTCCTGGGCTCCTGCCTGCCTCTTGCGTTGACAGGACCTACGCTATGCAGGATGTAGGACAGCTCTTGTCCTACAAGGCGCGGACCCTGGACACCATGACGGACACCCCGGCACGACTGCTGAACCTGCTCTCGCTCCTCCAGACCCCGCGGGAGTGGTCGGGCACGGAACTGGCCGACCGGCTCGCGGTGAGCACCCGCACCATCCGCCGGGACGTGGACCGGCTGCGCGATCTCGGCTACCCGGTCGAGGCCACGATGGGCTCGGTCGGCGGCTACCGCCTGGTGGCCGGCAGGGCCCTGCCCCCGCTGCTGCTGGACGACGAGGAGGCGGTCGCCATCGCGGTCGGCCTGCGCGCCGCCGCGGGCAGCGCGGTGGACGGCATCGAGGAGGCGTCGCTGCGCGCGCTGACCAAGCTGGAGCAGGTGCTGCCGTCCCGGCTGCGGCACCGCGTCGGCACGCTGGGCTCCGCCGTGGTGACGATGACCGGCGGCGGCCCGCGGGTCGACCCCTCCGCGCTGACGGTCCTCGCGGGGGCGATCGCCAACCGCGAGTGCGTCCGCTTCGCCTACCGCGCGGGAGACGGCGCCGAGACCCGGCGCCACGCCGAACCGCAGCGGCTGGTCGCCAGCGGCCGGCGCTGGTACCTGGTCGCCTGGGACCTGGCGCGCGACGACTGGCGCATCTTCCGCGTCGACCGGCTCACCGGCGTCACCGCCACCGGCGCGCGGACGGCGCCGCGCACGCTTCCCGCGGCCGACGCCTCGGAGTTCGTCGAGTCCAAGCTGCGCAACCTGTGGCCCACGGCGGCGGCCGTGGTGGACTTCGACGCCCCGGCCGGCGTCGTCCGGTCGAAACTGGGCCAGGCGCCGGGCGAGGTCGAGTCCGTCACGGACGGCACGTCCCGCTGGCGGGTGGACGCGGACCGGATCGACTGGATGGCCGTGCGGCTGCTGATGCTCGACCTGCCGTTCCGCGTCCAGTCGCCGCCGGCCCTGATCGACCGCCTCCGCACCTTCGGCGACCGCGCCCGCAGGGGGACGCAGTGACGGCGCCCGCGAGGGCGGCGTCCCACGGGGGGCCTCCCGGGACGCCAGGGGGCCGCGGTCCCGGTCGTCGACCGGGACCGCGGCCTGCGCGCCGGGCGTGGGCTGCCCGGCCCTGACCCGCGGTCAGCCGGCGGCGGCCGCCGGGCCGAAGCGGGCGGTCACCGTGCGGTCCCCGGTCACCGGGACCGCGAGTGCGGGCGCCGTGCCGGGCAGCGCGGTCCCGTCGAGGGTCCAGCCGAGGAGGCGCTGCCCGCGCGCGGGCGACGCGGTGACGGTCACCGTGGTGCCCTTCTCGTAGTGGCCGGGCGACGTCTCGTTGCCGGTGACCCGTACCGCGCCGCCGGCCGGAGGATCGGCGGTGGCCGTCACGGACTGCTCCACCATGCCGATCACCATGATGTTGCGGAGCACCGCCGGACCCGTCGACGTGGTGCCGTTGTAGCGCATCAGGCCGACCACCGTGACCCGCGAGCCGGCCGCGGCCCTGACGGTGTACCCGCCGTCGCCGAGGTTGTCCGTGCCCAGGCTGAACGCCCGCACGTCGCCGGAGTCGACGACCAGGCCGTTGTGCATGCCGTAGCCGAAGACGTCGTGCAGGGTCAGGGCGCGGGCGCCCGTCACGTGCACCAGGTCCGTGCGCTTGCGGGTGTAGGCGTCGATGGTCTGGCTGAACACCGCGCTTCCCAGGCCCCAGTTCGGCAGGGCGTATCCGACCCGGTTGGGCGAGTTCCCGTTGGTCAGCACGCCGTCGACGGTGCCGCCCGCGACCGCGCCCACGGTGATGCCGCGGTTGAGGAACGCGCCGGCCAGCTTGCTCACCAGGAAGTGGTCGGCCCCCGCCGCCACGTCCACGCCGTTCCAGGAGTTGACCAGGTCCACGTTCACCACGTAGGCGCCCACGCCGGTGGCGCGGATCGCGTACGGGTAGGGGACGTAGCCGTCGGCGGGGTTGTTCTCCGGGTGGAAGACCCGCAGGCCCCGCACGCCCGCGCCGCGGCCGGCCAGCGTCACCACCGCCGGTGCGCTGTCCGCGTCGGCGGCGTCGCGGCCCTCGTGGGCCATCAGCACCGTGCCGCCGCTGAGGCCGCTCTCGTCGCGGTTCTGGGAGGCCGCGGCGCCGCGCAGTTCGACCCCGGCCGGGACCCGGACGTGCCCGGCGAGGCGGTACCAGCCGGCGGGCAGGTAGACCACGCCGCCGCCGTCCGCACCGGCCCGGTCCAGCACCTTCTGCAGGGCCGAAGTGGCGTCCTGCGCGGGCGTGTAGCCCACCCCGTGCGGCACGGCGTCCGCCACGTACAGCACCCGGCGGGCGGGGGCGGGCGCGGGCACCGGGCCGGGCGGCGCGGGCAGGTCGCCGGCGAGCGGGATCACCGTTCCCGACGTCGGGCCGTCCAGCGTGGTGCCGGTGACCTTGACGTACGCGGACGAGGCGTTGCGGACCGAGGCGACACTGCCCTGGAGGGTGCTCGACGCCAGCGACAGGCCCCAGCGGCTGTCGATGCTGTCGACCTGGAGGGCGACGTCGGCGCGGAGCACGGTCGTGCGCAGGAACACCCCGCAGAACGCGGCCCGTTGGCCCGCCACGACCTGGATGCCCGTGCGGTAGTCGGACAGGCTGATCCGGTCGAACTGGTCCCACTCCAGGTCACCGAGGACCAGGCCGGTGCCGTGCGCCCGGGTCCAGGCGTCCAGCGCCGCCCTGTTCGGCGGATGGAAGGCCGCGGGGGCCTTCGCCCAGTACGAGTTGGACAGCGTGACGTCCTGCCAGGTGCCCACGTCCGAGCCGTTGTAGGCGCGGGCGCCCTCGGACAGCACGGTCCCCTTGACGTCGAGCACCGCCGCGGACTCGTGCACCTGGCCCTGGACCGCCGGCTGGCCGCCGTCGTTGGGCATGGTGGAGATGCCGATGCCCTTGTACGAGTCGAGCATCGTCACGTGCTCGACCGCGCCCATCATGTCGTTGACGTCGCCCTGCCAGGCCACACCCGGGATCTCGAACGTGTCGTTGTACGGCACCGGGTCGCTCGCGCTCTGGCGCGGGTAGTAGGTGGTCAGCCCCTGCACGGAGGCGCTGCCGCCGATCCGGAACAGCACCGGGCCGTCCGCGCCCGCGGGCAGGTCGGCGCTGATCACCGTGCCGTACGGGCCGGAGCCGTGGTCGGGGTCGCGCCGGTCGCCGCGCAGCGAGCAGAACGCCGGGACCTCCACGGTTCCGGTCACCCGGTAGGTGCCCCCGCCCAGCCACACCGTGCCGCCGCCCGCGTCCTGGCAGTCGTCGAGGGCGTTCTGGATCGCCGGGGTGGAGTCCTTCGCGCCTGTCGGGTCGGCGCCGTAGGCGGCGGCGTCGAAGTCCGCGACGACCGGGTCGGCCACCGGGTAGCGGGTGGCGACCAGGTGCGGGTGCGCGGTGGGCACGGGCCGGTCGCGGACCTCCAGACCGGTGAGTTCGACGCGGGTGGAGCCGGCCGCGTAGCCGTGCACCGCCAGGCGCACCCAGCGGGCGGTCAGCGGCGCGAAGGCGGTGCGGAACACCTGCGTGGGGCCGGTGCCGCCGCTGCGCCCGGCCGTGCGGAACGTGCCTCCGTCGTCGGAGACCTGGACGGTGTAGTCGGAGGAGAAGCGGCTGGTCCACTGCGTGGAGACCTCCGAGAACCGCTTCGGCGCGCCGAGGTCGACGGTGAGCGTCTCGCCCTGACCGCCGTCGCCGCTCACCCACGCGGTGCCGGGGTCGCGGTCGACGGCCGCGCCGGGCGACGAGCCCGGCGCGGTGCTGGACGCGGTGACCGTGCCCAGGTGCGCCAGGTCGGTGGTCACCTGCGCGGCGTGGAAGGTCTCCAGCGCGCGCTCCAGGGCGCCGAACGCGGCGAGCGCCCGGGCGTCGGTGAGGCCGTCGCCGCCCGCCACCGCCCGGGCCGTGTCCGCGGCCTGCCGCAACGCGTCCCTCGCGCCGGGCGGGTACTGGCCGTCGCGGGTCCCCTCGCGGGCCGCGCCGTACGCCAGGTCGGCCTGCGCCACCAGCTGCCGCAGACCCCGTGACGGGTCGAGGGACGTGGGCAGCGCGCTCACCGACACGCGGGCCACGGTCAGTTCGGGGGCGCCGTCGCCGGTGGTGACGCGGAAGTCCGAACCGTTCGAGCGGTTCGTCAGGATCGCGTCGTCCAGCAGGAAGGTGTGGGTCTTCCACGTGCCGGTGTCGCCGTAGGTGAAGACCGGCGACCTCTTGAACATCTGCGGGATCGTGCCGCCGGGGGAGTCGTACTCCAGCTGCATCGAGCCGTTGCCCTGGTCCAGGTAGTCGACGCTGACCGCGACCGGGTCGGTGACGTCGTACAGCGCGGTGTCGTCGACGTTCATGTAGAAGAAGCCGGTCTCCGCCGCCGGGTTCGCGCGGTCGGTGCGCCAGTAGCCGCGCCCGGCCTGCGTGCCGGTGATCAGGCTCGCGTCGCTGTCGCCGGCCCGCGGGGTGATGCCCTGGGCCTGCACGGCCGGGCCGAGATCGACGGCATAGGCCGGCGCGACCCGCAGCGAACCCGCGGTGACGTCGGTGGCCGCGCCCTGGTCCGAGACGGCGCTCAGCCGGAGCCGCCGGGACCGGGAGAAGTCGGCGCGCAGCGGGAACGCCTCGGTGCGCCAGGCGCCGGAGCCGGTGAGCGGCACGCTGCCGACGAGGTCGCCGGTGCCCAGCTCCAGCCGCAGCGTGCCCGTGCCGAGGTCCTCGTAGCGGACGGAGACGGTCAGCGCGGAGCCGCCGGAGGCGTCGGTGTACTCGCGGGCCAGGTCGAACGCGAGATAGCCGGTGCCCGCGGCGACGTCGGTCCGCCAGTACGGGGTTCCGCCGTCCTCGCCCGTACGCAGCCCCGCGGCGTCGTCGCCGGCGGAGGCGGTCAGGCCCAGCGTGACCGGGTCGGGCCCGAGATCGGCGCCCACCCCCAGCGGGTAGGCCGCAGGCGCCAGGGCTGAGGCGGCCGGGGGCGCGGGCGCGAACACCGCGAACAGCGCGAGGACGAGGGGGAGCAGCAGCGCCGCGGGGCCGCGCGGCCGGCGGCGGCGCGGCGGTCGGGGATCGGGGGATCTGGTCGGAGCCAGGAACGGTGCCGGCACGGAAACAACCTCCAGGTCTGACGGGACGCCAGTCGGCGAACGGGGGTCGTACGGGACGTGCGGGGGCGGACGGAGCCGGGGGCCGGGAGCCGGGCCTGTGGGTGGGGACCGGCTCCCGGGCCGCCTGTTCAGGGCCTGCGCAGGCGCAGGGTGAGGATCTGGAACGGGCGCAGCCGCAGCGGCAGCGTCCCGTCGGGCCCGGCGGTCAGCGGCTCCACCGGGTTCTCCAGCAGGTCGGTCACCTGGGCGCCGGCGAGTGGGAAGTCCGTCCGCAGGGTCCCGCGCGCGGCACCGCCCCGGGACTCGTACAGCCGGACCACGACGTCCCCGGAGCGGTCGTCGGCGAGCTTGACCGCCTCCACCACGATGTCGGGTGTGTCGACGGCGACCAGCGAGGGTCCGGCCGCCGCGCCCGAACCGGCGGGCCGCAACGGCAGGTTGAGGGCGTAGCCGGCGGCGACGGCCTCCCCGACGCCGGCGCCCACGACGAGGCCGTACGCGAAGGAGTGCGCGCCGCGGTCGGCCTGCGGGTCGGGGCTGTGCGGGGAGCGCAGCAGCGACAGCCGGACCGTCGTCGTCGTGCCGCCGTCCTCGCGGGTGGTGCGGGACACGTCGTGGCCGTACGTCGACTCGTTGACCACGGCCGCGCCCCAGCCGTGCTCGCCGACGTGCACCCAGCGGTGCGCCCACAGCTCGAAACGGGCGGCGTCCCAGCTGGTGTTCTCGTGGGTGGGCCGGCGCACATGGCCGAACTGGATCTCCGCGCTCTCCTCCTCGGCGTGCACGTCCAGCGGGAAGGCCGCCTTGAGCAGGGTGTCCCGCTCCTGCCAGTCGACCTCGGTGCGCACCGTCAACTGCGCGCTCCCCACCGTCAGTTCGAGGTGCTGCACCAGGTGCGAATCGCCGAAGGAGCGGGCGACGCGCACCGAGGCCAGCAGCGGGCCGGGCTCGGCGACCTCGACGGAGTCGGCCTCGGTGAGGTCGCGCACCACGTCGCGGTAGTAGCCGTCGATGTTCCAGGCGCTCCACCGGTTGGGGTCGTCGGGGTGCAGTTGCAGCAGGTTCCCGGGCCGCTCCGGGTCCAGGGCCTCGCGGCCCGCCCGGTGGTCGTACACCGAGCGCACCAGCCCGGCGCCGTCGATCCGCACCCGGATCACCCCGTTGTCCAGGGTGACGCCGTCCGCGCCGGAGTCCACCGTCACGCCGGGGTGCCGCGGTGCGACCGCCCGGCCCGTGCCCAGCGGCGGCGCCTCGACGAGCACCGTGCGCCGCCCGTCCGACAGCTGCTGCTCCGCCACCCCGGTCGCGGCGGCGCCGGCCGGCAGCGTCACCACCTCGTGGCGCGCGTACGGACCGGCGTTGAAGAACGCCGTCCCGTCGCCGCCGTCCAGCGCGGTGCCGATCACCTCGGCCAGTTCGGCCTGGAGCGCGGCGTGCACGGCCTCGGCCTCCTGGTGCACCCAGGCGATCGAGGACCCCGGCAGGATGTCGTGGAACTGGTGCAGCAGCACCCGCTGCCAGAGCGACTCCAGGCGCTCGTACGGGTAGGCCGCGCCCGCCCGGACCGCCGCGGCCACCGACCACAGTTCGGCCTCCCGCAGCAGCGCCTCGGCCCGCCGGTTGCCGCGCTTGGTACGGGCCTGGCTGGTGTAGGTGCCGCGGTGGTTCTCCAGGTACAGCTCACCGCGCCACACCGGCAGCCGCTCGTACTCCGCGCGGGCCGCGTCGAAGAACGCCGCGGGCCCCGCCACCTCGACCCTCGGCGAGCCCTCCAGGTCGCGCAGCCGCCGGGCCCGCTCCAGCATGTCGCGGGTGGGGCCGCCGCCGCCGTCCCCGTAGCCGAACGGCGCGAGCGAGCGGGTGGCCGCGCCCTTCTCCGCGAAGTTGGCCTCGGCGTGCGCGAGTTCGGCACCGGTGATCGACGCGTTGTAGGTGTCGACGGGCGGGAAGTGGGTGAAGATCCGGGTGCCGTCGATGCCCTCCCAGTGGAAGGTGTGGTGCGGCAGCCGGTTGGTCTCGTTCCACGACAGCTTCTGGGTGAGGAACCACTTGGCCCCCGCCAGCGCGGCCAGTTGGGGATAGGCGGCGGTGTAGCCGAAGGAGTCCGGCAGCCACACCCCCTCCTGCGCGATGCCGAACTCCTCCTGGAAGAAGCGGCGTCCGAGGACCAGCTGGCGGGCGAGTGCCTCGCCGCCCGGCAGATTGCCGTCCGCCTCCACCCACATGCCGCCGACCGGCGCCCAGGTGCCCGCGGAGACCGCCTTCTTGACGCGCTCGAAGACCTCCGGGCGCTGCTCCTTGATCCAGGCGTACTGCTGCGCGGAGGAGCACGCGAAGACCAGTTCCGGGTACTCCTGCGCCAGCGTCGTCATGTTGGTGAAGGTGCGGGCGCACTTGCGGACCGTCTCGCGGACCGGCCACAGCCACGCCGAGTCGATGTGCGCGTGCCCGACCGCGGTGACGGTGTGCGCCGAGGCGTGGGCGGGCCGCGCCAGCACGCCGGCCAGCCGGTCCCGCGCGGCCTGCGCGGTGCCCGCCACGTCGCGGACGTCCACCGCGTCGATCGCGTCCCGCAGCGCCCGCAGGATCTCGTGCCGCCGCGTCCCGCCCGCCGGCAGTTCCCGCATCAACTGGTCGAGGACGTCCATGTCGTGGACCAGGTGCCACACCGCGTCCTCGCGGACGGCGATCTCCACCTGCCGCAGCTGGTAGAGGTGGGCGTCCCCGGCGGTCTCCCGGGAGCCGTAGTGGGTGTCGACCGCGTGCGCGCCCTCGATCATGGGGTTGGCGGCCAGCTCCACCAGCAGGTCGACGGCCTCGCCTCCGGCGGCGGACTCCGCCAGCAGCACGCCGCGGTGGTAGGGGTGCAGGCCCTGGAGCGGCGAGCCCGAGGCGTCGTGGACGAACCCCTCCGCCTGCCCGCCGGGTCCCTTGGTCCAGTCGAAGCCCAGGTCGAACAGCGCCTCGACACGGCGCCCCGCCCACGCCTGCGGGATCCGCCCGCGGGTTCTCAGCCAGCTCGTGGACCAGGGGCCGCCCCAGGTGGCGCCGATCGACACGGGCGTGTAGCCGGCGGCCAGCGCGTCGGCCACCGGGACCGGCTCGCCCGGCACGTTCCATAGGGCGAGGTCGAGGCCCCGCGCCGGGCCGTACACGGCCGGGCGCACCACCCGGTCGAGGAACTTGGTGATCCGCTCTTCGACGATGAGACGGTCGTCATGCACAGGAGTGCTCTTTCTGCGAGGGGCCGGCGGCCGCTGCCGCCGGCCGGTAGCGGTGAGCGTGGGCGGCGGTCAGGCCCGGCGGGCGGCGGGGTGTGACGGATGGTGCGTGCTGCCGCCCGCGTCCGCGCCGGTGCGCCAGGTGCGCCGCGGGACGAAGCCGAGCAGCGCGGTGCAGGCCGCGGTGTCGAACAGCGCGCCGTGGCCGGGCACGTCGCGGTGCAGCGGCACGCCCGGGTGGTGGCGGGCCATGAGGTCCGCCGACGGCACGGTGGAGGTGGTGTCGGCGGCGCTGACGTTGACCACGTGGCAGCCCCGCCAGTCGCGTTCCAGGGCGAGCCGCACCACGGCGGCCGCGTCGAGGGTGTGCAGCCAGCCCCACAGGTCGTGCCGCTGTACGGCCGGGTCGGCCGCGCACGCGGCGAGGAAGCCGGCCAGCCGTTCCCCGCTGCCCGTGAACGGCAGGCGCAGGCACAGCGCGTCCAGCCCGTACCGGCGGTGGGCGGTGCGCGCGACGTCCTCCAGCACCTGCTTGGACAGCCCGTACGGGTCGCGCACCAGGCCGGGGTGGCGCTCGTCGAGGGGCACGTACTCCGGTGAGACCGGCACCGGCGACCAGGCCAGGCCCACCGCGGCCATGCTGGAGGCGGCCACCACGCGGCGTACCCCGGCCCGCCCGGCTTCCTCGAACACCCGGTGCGCGGTGAGGCAGTTGTGGGCGAACAGCTCGCTGGCGTCGGGCACGTTGGGGTGCGGCACGGCACCGAGGTGGACCACCGCCTCGGTGCCGGCCACGGCCTCGCGGACCAGGGCGGGGTCGCGCAGGTCGCCGATGTGCACCCGCAGCGCGTCGGGCTCGTCCACCGGCAGCAGGTCGGTGAGCACCAGTTCGTGCCCCGCCGCCAGCAGGTCGGCGGTCACATGGCGGCCGATGTGCCCGGCGGCCCCGGTGACCAGGACGCGCATCAGCCCTTCACCGCCCCGACCAGGCCGTTGACGAAGTAGCGCTGGAGGGACAGGAAGAGCACCACGACCGGGATCACCACGATGAGCGCGCCGGCCATCAGGTCGTTGTAGTGCGGCACGTTCTCCGAGGCGAGGGTCTGCAGGCCCAGCGGCAGCGTGTAGGTGCTCTCGCTGTTCAGCGACACGCGGGTCAGCAGGTACTCGTTCCAGGTGGGGATCGCGGTGATGAGGGCCACCGTGATCAGCGCGGGCCGGGTCAGCGGCAGGTAGATGCGGGTGAAGATGTGGAACTCGCCGGCCCCGTCCACCCGGGCCGACTCGCGCAGTTCCTTCGGAACGGTGGCGAACGCGCCCGTCATCAGCAGCACCGACAGGGGCGCGCCGCCGTTGACGAAGGGCAGGACCAGTCCCATGTGGGTGCCGAGGATGCCCATCTTGTCCTCCAGCAGGACGATCGGCAGCATCACCGTCACGCCGGGCACGAACAGCAGCGCCACGAACATCTTCTGCAGGAGCCCGCGGCCGGGGAAGTCCAGCACCGCGAAGGCGTAGCCGGCGGCCGCGTAGACCACCAGGGTCAGCACCACGGTCAGCAGGGTGACTTCGAGGCTGTTCACGAAGTACCGGAAGAAGTGCAGCTGGTTCCAGGTCTGGGAGAGCGTGGCGAACGTCGGGTGGTGCGGGACCAGATGCCCGCCGCGGACCACCTCGAACTGGTTCTTGAAGGCCGCCGACACCATCCACAGGAAGGGGTAGACGCTGATCACGCCGTAGAGCGCGAGCAGCAGGCCGACCAGCACGCGGGCGCTGATCCTGCGTGCCCGGGCCGGGCCGGCGCCGCCGCCGGCCGGGGTGCGGTGGGGGCGGGAGGTGATGGGGGTGAGGGGAGTCGTTGTCATGTTGCGCTCCGCATGACTCGCAGGTTGATCAGCGCGATGACGAGCGCCGCGGCGAACAGCAGCCAGCCCAGGGCGCTGGCCAGGCCGAGCGTCGGCGCGAGATCCATGAGGAAGGCCAGCCGGTAGGCCTCCAGGCCGAGCACGTTGGTGTGGTCGCCGGGACCGCCGTTGGTCATCACCAGGAAGGTCTGGAAGCCCTGCAGCGAGTCGCGCAGGTTGAGCAGCACCACGATCGAGGTGATGGGCCGCACGAGGGGCCACACCACCGAGACGTTGGTGCGCCACCAGCCGGCGCCGTCGAGCTGCGAGGCCTCCAGCACACTGCGGTCGATGCTCTGGAGTCCTGTCAGGTACAGCAGCATCGCGACCGGCACGGCTCCCCAGACGGTGACCACGATCATCGTGGGCAGCGCGGTGGCGGGGTTGCCGAGCCAGCCCTGCGGCTGGCTGAGCGAGCCCATGCCCAGGCTGCCCAGCACGGTGTTCACGGCGCCGTCGGGCTGGAGGATGTACTGCCAGGCGAAGAACACCGCGACGCCGCTGGTCACGTACGGCACGAAGTAGACCGAGCGCAGCAGTCCCTGCATCCGCCGGGCCGAGTTGAGCAGCACCGCGAGCGGGAAGGACACCAGCACGGTCAGCAGCGGCACGGCGATCATCACGTAGAGGGTGTGCATCGCCGCGTGGTGGAGCCGGGGCGCGTAGGCGGGGTTCTGCCACAGCAGGTCCTTGTAGTTCTGCAGGCCCACCCAGTCCCAGTGCGGCGCGAAGCCGTTCCACCGGGCGAAGCTCAGCAGGAAGCCGTAGCCGACCGTGTACAGGCCCATGACCGCGAAGAGGATCACGGCGGGGGCGACGAAGAGGTAACCGGAGACGGCCTCGTACGTGCGGCGCCGCAGTACGCGCCGGCCGGTGCCGGGACCGGCCGCGCGGGCCGGCCGGGGGGTCTCCCCCCGGCCGGCGGCGGCCGTCCGTGCCGGTGCGGGACGGGGTACGGTGCTCACTTGTCCGCCGTCGCCCAGAAGTTGCCGTTGAGCTTGGCCATGTCCTTGCCGGTGGCCGCCACGCCCTTCTGCTTCAGCGGGGTGAGGTCGGCGAGGATCTCCGCCATCGAGTCCTGGTCGTAGCCGGGCGGCCGGAAGTCGGCCACGTTCGGGTCGTAGGTGTTCTCGGGCGTGCCCACGAAGGCCTGGGTCATGTCGGCGAGGGTCGCGCCCATCACGGAGGCGGCGTTCGCACCGAGCTCGGTGGAGGGCACCTCGGTGGCGTCCTTGGCGAACTTCGAGGCGACGCCGGGCTGCGCGAGGAACTTCATCCACTTGAGCGCGTTGTCGGGGTGCGCGCTGGTGGAGCTGACCGCCAGGCCGGTGAGTGCCAGCGGCGCGAGGGCGGGCTTGGGCACCGTGCCGCCCTGCGGGCCGGGGAAGCCGAACGCCATGACGTCGTCGGGGTTCATGCCGTTCTGCTGGAGGAACGCCAGCGTGAAGGTGCCGCCGATGTCCCAGGCGGACTTGCCCTGGGCGAAGGCCTGGTCGGCGGTGTCGATGTCGAGCGTCTGCGTGCCGGGCATCCAGTACGGCTGCATCTTCGCGTAGTCGGCGAGCACCTTCTGGCCGTCGGGCGAGGAGAAGTCGGCCGAGGCGTCCTTGCCCCACAGCGCCTGGAACTTCTCCTTGCCCAACTCCGCGAAGGCCAGGGGTTGGAGGGCCCAGGTCAGGCCGGTCGCCTTGACCTTCAGGCCGAGCGAGACACCGCCGTTCTTCGGGTCCTTGGACGTGGTCGCCTTCAGGTCGGCGAGCCATTCCTCGTAGGAGGCCGGGGGCTTGGTGATGCCGGCGGCGGCCAGCGTCTTCTTGTTGCCCATCACGATGCCGAAGGTGCCTGACGTCAGCGGCACGCTGAAGCGCTGGCCCTCCTTGACGCCGTGCGACTTGGAGTCGGAGGGAACGGACTCCTTGTAGTGCGCGGGGGTCACCGTGCCGGAGATCTGGACGCCCTTCTGGTAGAGGCCGCTCCAGTCGCTGCCGACGTCCTTGGACAGGTCGCGGACGATGCCGGTCGCGCCGAGCGCGAAGTCCTCACCGTCGGAGTGCACTTCGAGGACGTCCGGCAGGTCGTGGGTCTTCGCGGCCGCCTGCACCTTGGTGGTGTAGGCGTCGTCCGGGCCGTAGGCCTGCACGTCGACGGAGATGCCGGTCTGCTTCTTGAACTCGGCCGCCGCGTTCTTCAGCGCGGCCACGTGCGACTGCTTGAAGGTCCACATGGTCAGCGACGTGCTGCTGCCGGAGCCCGAGGAGCCGCCGCACGCGGCGAGCGGGGTGAGCGCGAGGACGCCGGCGACGGCGGCCGCTGCCAGCCTGATCCTCCGGGACGCCGGAAGAATCCGTCCGGAAGGTGCGAAAGGTATCCGCCGAGGTGTATGCATAGCCCCTACCTGAGGTTCAATCGTTCAGAAGAGCGAATGACGTTGGGATAGCCGAACTTAGAGTCGCGGCTGATATAGCGTCAAGACGCGCGTTGCGATTGGGTGTCCCTCCGGGGGCATGGGATGGCCGGCCGGTGGGACCGGGGAGCGGGAGGATCAGTGGACTCGGTGGTGGAAGCGGCGCGCGGGCGCAAGCCCGAGGAAGTCAAGTCCGCGGCGCGGGTGCTGGAGGTGCTGGAGCTGCTGGGGGCGGACGGCGCCCGGCTGTCGCTGGCCGAGATGGCGGCCGCGATGGCGGTGCCCAAGAGCAGCCTGCACGCGATCCTGCGCACGATGGAGGCGCGCCGGTGGGTGGACGTCGACCCGTCCGGCACCCGGTACAGCCTGGGCCTCAAGGCCCTGCTGACCGGGACCGCCTACCTGGAGGGCGACGACGTCACGAGCCTGGCGGGGCCGGTGCTGGACGCGCTCGCCGAGGAGACCGGCGAGGCCGTCCACCTCGGCCGGCTGGACGGCACGACCGTGGTCTACCTGGCCAAACGCGAGTCGCGGCACGCTCTGCGGATGTACTCGGCGGTCGGCCGCCGGCTGCCGGCGCACGCCTCCGCGCTCGGCAAGGCGGTGCTGTCGCGGTACGACCCGGCCGAGGTGCAGCGCCGCCTCGACTGGCCGCTGGAGCGGCTGACGCCCAACACGGTCACCGATCCCGACGCGTTCCTCCGGCAGCTCGCCGAGGCCCGGCTGCGCGGCTGGGCGACCGACGACGGGGAGAACTCGGTGGACATCAGGTGCGTGGCCGTGGCCCTCGGCGGCGGCCCGGGCTCGGACGCGATCAGCTGCTCGGCGCCCGCCAGCCGGATGGACGACGCGCGACTGGAGGAGGTCGCGCAGGCGGTGACCGAGTCCGCGCACCAGCTGAGCACCCTGCTCAAGCGGCTGGGGCTGCACTGACGCCCGCGCGGGGAACAGGTCGGCGGCGGCGGGGCGTTGACCGCGCCGCCGGGATTTGTCAGAGTGATTGACAAACCTGAAGCGATCTCCCTACGTTCGAGTGTGCGTACGTCGTTCGGTTACCTGTACTCACTGTGAGGGGGTGTCCGCGCGCCGTCCGCGGTGGCCCTCGCGCCGGCGCAGGGCCGGCCCGTCCGCGGCCGCCACCGACCGACCTGCTGGTACGACGCGTGCGCGTGCCCCTGCGGCACGCGCCCCGGTACGTGGGAGATTCGCATGGCATTGCCTGATGCAGGCACCGCGCCGCTCGCCCCGGCCCCCTGGGCCCCGCGGGTGGACGAGCGCGGGGCCACCGTCCGCATCACGGCCGTCCGCACCTTTCTGACCGCCCCGCACGGCTGCCCCCACCTGATCGTCAGGATCGAGACCGGCGATCCCGGGCTGTACGGCCTGGGCTGCGCCAGCGACCCGCAGCGCACCCTCGCAGTCCGCTCGGTCCTGGACGACTACGTGGCGCCGCTGCTGGTGGGCCGCGACCCCGACGACATCGACGACATCCACCGGCTCCTGCTCAACAGCGCTTACTGGCGCGGAGGTTCGATCACCGGCAACGCGCTGGGCGGCGTCGACGTCGCCCTGTGGGACCTGAAGGCCAAGCGGCTCGGCGCCCCGCTGTACTCGGTGCTCGGCGGGCGGGTGCGCGCCTTCGCCGAGGCGTACACCCACGTCGACGGCGCCGACGCGGCCGAGATCGCCGACAAGGTCCAGGCGGCCCGCGCCCGCGGCTACCGGCACGTGCGCGTCCAGGCCGCAGTCCCCGGCGCCGACACCTACGGCACCGCGGGCCGGGCCGCCGACCCCGAGGCCGTCCGGGCCCGGCGCGTGCCCTGGGACGGCGCCGCCTACCTGCGGCACGTCCCCGGGGTGCTCACCGCGGTGCGCGAACGGGTCGGCGACGACGTCGAGTTGCTGCACGACGTCCACGAACGCCTGGACCCGCGACAGGCCCCGCAGTTCCTCGAACGGATCAGGGATGCCCGCCTGTTCTTCGTCGAGGACCTGCTCGCTCCCGAGGACGCCGGCCACTTCCGGCGGCTGCACGCCGTCTCCCCGGTGCCGCTCGCGGTCGGCGAACTCTTCCACGATCCCGCCCAGTTCACCGCCCTGCTGCTGGCGCCCGACATCGACTTCGCCCGCATCCGCGTCCCCACGCTCGGCGGCCTCACCCCGGCCCGCAAGGTCGCCGCCCTGTGCGAACTGCGCGGCGTGCGGCTGGCCCCGCACGGCCCGGCGGACGTCAGCCCGGTCGGGCAGGCGGCGACCCTCGCGCTCGACGTCTCCAGCCACGCCTTCGGCGTCCAGGAGGCCGCGGTGTTCAAGGACCCCGTCCACGAGGTGTATCCCGGGACGGTCACCGCCGCCGACGGCGGCCTGGTGCCGCCCGAAACCCCCGGCCACGGCGTCGACTTCGACGAGGCCGCCGCCCGCCGGTACCCCGTACCCGAACCACTGGCCCACGACCGCTGGGCCCTGCTGCGCAACACCGATGGGAGCGTGCAACGCCCGTGAGCGACATACCGAACCGCCGTGCGCTGGTGGTCCGCGGCGGCTGGGAGGGCCACGACCCCGTGGCGATCACGGACCTCTTCCTGCCTCTGCTCGAGGACCGCGGCTACACGGTGGAGACCTCCGCGGACCTCGCGGTCTACGAGGACGCCGGCCTGCTCGCCGCCACCGACCTGGTGGTGCAGTGCTGGACGATGGGCGAGATCACCCAGGAGCAGAGCCGCGGCCTGGCCGCCGCGGTGCGGGCCGGCACCGGGTTCGCCGGCTGGCACGGCGGCGTCGTCGACGCCTTCCGCGGCGACCTCGACTACTTCATGGTCACCGGCGGCCAGTTCCTGATGCACCCGCCCGGCTTCGCCGACCACACCGTGCACGTGGTGCCCGAGCGCGCCACGCACCCCGTCGTCGAGGGCCTCGCCGACTTCCAGGTGCACACCGAGCAGTACTGGGTCGCCACCGACCCGGCCGTCGACGTCCTGGCCACCACCGTCTTCGCCGCGGACGGCGAGCGGGACCGGGACGTCGTCATGCCGGCGGTGTGGACCCGCACCCACGGCGCCGGACGGGTCTTCGTCTCCACCGTCGGGCACAAGGCCGACGACTTCGACGTGCCCGAGGTCCGCACCCTCACCGAACGGGGGCTGCTGTGGGCGAGCCGGTGAAGGCGCTGCGCGTCGGCATGGTGGGGGCCGGCAAGATCAGCGGCCAGTACCTCGACACCCTGGCCGGGACGCCTGGGCTGCGGCTGACCGCGGTCACCGACCTCGACCCGGCACGCGCCGCACGGGCGGCGGCCGGCACCGGCGCGTCCGTCGCCGGCGGCGTCGCGGAACTGGTCGCCCGCGACGACGTGGACGCGGTGCTCAACCTGACGGTGCCCGCCGTGCACGCCGAGGTCGCGCTGGCCGCGATCGCCGCGGGCAAGCACGTCTACGGCGAGAAGCCGCTGGCCGCCACCCGCGAGGAGGCCGCCGACGTGCTGGCCGCGGCGAAGGCCGCCGGGGTGCGGGTCGGCTGCGCGCCGGACACCGTGCTCGGCACCGGCATCCAGACCGCCCGCAAGGCCGTCGACGACGGGCTGGTCGGCACCCCGGTGGCGGCCACCGCGTTCATGACCACACCCGGGCACGAACGGTGGCACCCGGACCCGGAGTTCTACTACCGGCCGGGCGGCGGGCCGCTGCTCGACATGGGCCCGTACTACCTGACCGCGCTGGTCCACCTGCTCGGCCCGGTCATCTCCGTCACCGGCGCGGCCTCCACGCCGCGTGCCGAGCGGGAGATCGGCTCGGGCCCGCGCGCCGGGCAGCGCTTCGGGGTCGAGGTCGACACGCACGTCACCGGCATCCTGCGGCACGAGGGCGGCGCCCTGTCGACGCTCGTGATGAGCTTCGACGTGCACGCCGCCCGGCTGCCCCGCATCGAGGTGTACGGCACCGGGGGTTCCCTGTCCGTCCCCGACCCCAACGGCTTCGACGGGCAGGTGGAGCACTTCGCCGCGGACCACCCGCGGTGGGAGCCGCTGCCGGTCTCCGCCGGCTACCCCGGTGCCGGGCGCGGCACGGGCCTCGCCGACCTGGCCGGTGCCCTCGCCGCGGACCGCCCGCACCGCGCGTCGGCCGAACTGGCCGCGCACGTGCTGGAGGTGATGCTGGGCCTGCTGGACGCCGCACGCGAGGGCGGCACGCGGCGGATCGACGGCTGCCCCCGGCCCGCACCGGTCGAGCTGCCCGCCGGGGCCACGGCAGGTCCCGCCGGCTGACGGCGGACGTGAAATGCACCGCGCCCTTTGCGGGGCGCGGTGCATTTCACGTCCCTCATGTCAGTCCAATTACTTGCCGCAATGCCCCCGAAGTGGAGTCCAATTCCCCTGACGACAATGTTTTGGCAGGTCACGACCTGCGGCGTCATCCTTTTCGCGTGACCCGTTGACTTGATAACACACATGGTTTTACATGGCGGTCACACGCTGGACAGGGAGGGCCGCCCATGCATGACCGGATTGCTGCCGGCGAAGAGCGGATATCCGCTTTCCTCACCGGACGCCTGCGTCCCGCGCTCCATCCGCACCGGCTCCCGCTGGACGTGAGCGCGTGGCACCTGGACGGCGAGCCGGTCCCGGCCCACGTCGCCCTGCGCGCGGACTACGTGCCGTTCGCCGTCGGCGAGCCCTGGGGCAAGCCGTGGGCGACCACCTGGTTCCGGGTCGAGGCCGCGGTGCCCGAACGGTGGGCGGGACGCCGCGTCGAGGCGCTGTTCGACCTCGGCGAGAGCCGCGCCGAGGCACTCGTCCACGACGAGCACGGCATCCCCCTGCAAGGCCTGCACCCCGGCCTGGGCGCGGTCCCGGTCGCGGCGCCAGCGGCCGGCGGCGAGACCGTGCGGCTGCTGGTCGAGGCCGCCGCCAACCCGCACATCGAAGGCGCGAGCGGTACCGGCATCCGCTACGGCGACCCGGTCACCGCGGGCGACGTGCCCCTGTACCGGCTGCGGCGCGCCGACCTCGCGGTCCGCGACGAGGACGTCTGGCAGCTGATCCACGACGTGGAGGCCCTCGACGGCCTGATGCGGGCGCTGCCCCGCGAACTGCCGCGCAGGCACGAGATCCTGGCCGCGCTGGAGGAGGCCGCCGACACGGTCGACCCGCGGGCCGTCGGCCGCACCGCCGCCGCGGCCCGGGCCGTGCTCGCCCCCGTCCTGGCCCGGCCCGCGCACGACTCCGCGCACACCCTCACCGCGGTCGGGCACGCGCACATCGACTCGGCCTGGCTGTGGCCGGTCCGCGAGACCGTCCGCAAGTGCGCCCGCACCTTCAGCACCATGGCCGCGCTCGCCGAGGAGTACCCCGAACTCGTCGTCACCGCCTCCTCCGCGCAGCACTACGCCTGGACCAGGGAGCACCACCCGCACGTCTACGAGCGGATCCGCAAGGCGGTGGCCGACGGCAACTGGGCTCCGGCCGGCGGCATGTGGGTCGAGGCCGACGCGGAACTCCCCGGCGGCGAGGCCCTGGTGCGGCAGTTCGTGCTCGGCCGGCGGTTCTTCCGTGACGAACTCGGCGCCGACACCGACGTGGTGTGGCTGCCCGACGCGGCGGGCGTCTCCGCCGCCTTCCCGCAGATCGCGGCGCTGGCAGGAGCCCGCGGCCTGCTCACCCGGCGCCCCGACGGGGGCCGCGGGCCCGCCCACCACACCTTCCGCTGGGAGGGCATCGACGGCACCACGCTGTTCACCCACCTCGCGCCGGGACCCGACCGGGAGAGCGCCCTGACCGGTGGCGAACTCGCCTCGGCTGTCGCCGAGTTCGCGGACAAGGGCGCCACCGCGGGATCGCTGCTGGCGTTCGGCCGCGCGGACGGCGGGCCCGACCGGTCGATGCTGGAACGCGCCCGCCGCACCGCCGACCTCGACGGTTCCCCGCGGGTCGCGCTGCGCTCCCCGGCCCGCTTCTTCCGCGACGCGGAACGCGACACCCCGCTCGCCCCGCTGGTCCGCGGCGAGCTGGACCTCACCGCGCACCACGGCACGTACACCAGCCAGGCCCGCACCAAGCGCGGGAACCGGCTCGCCGAGGCGCTGCTGCACGAGGCCGAACTGTGGTCGGCGGCCGCCGCGGTACGCCAGGGCGTGCCCTACCCGCACCGGGACCTCACCGCGCTGTGGCAGAAGGTGCTGCTCCAGCAGTGCCACGACATCCTGCCGGGCACCTCGATCGCCTGGGTGCACGAGGAGGCCGAGCAGACGCACCGCGAGGTGGTGCGTCGGCTGGAGAGGCTCATCCGCCGCGCCGCCGGCGACCCCGAGGGCGCGACCGTGCTCAACTCGGGCCCGCTGCCCCGCCGGGAGGTCGTCGTGCTCGAGCCGGACGGCACACTCCCGGACGCGCACACGCACACGCGCGCGCTCCCGCACGCGCAGGCCCTGGCCGGCGGCGGGCTGGCCGTGCTCGCCGAGGCACCGGCCCTGGGCGCCGGGACCGCCGGACTGCCGCTGGACGGTACCGCCCCCGTCACCGTGGCACCGTCCGGCGACGGGGGCCACGTGCTGGACAACGGGCTGCTGCGGGTGGTCGTGGACGCCGACGGGCTGGTGCGCTCCCTGGTCGACCTCCCCACCGCGCGCGAGGCCATCGCCCCCGGCGAGGCCGGCAACCTGCTGCAGCTGCACCGCGACGAGCCGGTCGCCTGGAGCGCGTTCCACCTCGACGCGCGTGAGCGGGGACGGCGGGACCTGACCGACGCGCGGAGCGTCGAGGTCCGCGAGCACGGGCCGCTGCTGGCCTCGGTCCGGGTGGTCCGCGGCACCGGCCGGTCCACCGTGGTGCAGGACCTCGTGCTCACCGCGGGCGCGCGCTCCCTCGCCGTGGACACCGAGGTCGACTGGCGCGAGCAGGACACCGTGCTCAAGGCCGCGTGGCCGCTGGACGTGCACGCCGAACACGCCCGCGCCGAGGTCCAGTTCGGGCACGTGGTGCGGCCCACCGCGGCGGCCGGCGAGGCGTACGCGCACCGCTGGGTGCACGTCGGCGAGCACGGCTGGGGCGTCGCCCTGGCCGGCGACACCGGCTACGGCTACGACGTCGCCCGCGCCCCCCGGGAGGGCGGCGGCACCACCACCGTGGTCCGCAGCACCCTGCTGCGCGCCCCGCGCAGCCCCGACCCGCACGCCGACCGCGGGCTGCACCGCTTCCGCCAGACCGTGCGCCCCGCCGCCTCCCCGGCCGACGCCGTCGCGGAGGGCTACGCCCTCAACCTGCCACTGCGGCCCGGCCCGGCGGTGCCGCCCGGCCCCCCGCTCGTCCGCGTCGACCACCCCGGCGTCCTGGCCGAGACCGTCAAGCTCGCCGACGACGGCAGCGGCGACGTGGTGGTGCGCCTGTACGAGTCGCTGGGCGGCCGGGCCCGCGCGGCGCTGACCGCCGGCTTCCCCGTCGCCGCGGTGCACGAGACCGACCTGCTGGAGGAACCCCTGTCCGGACATCCGCACCACGAAGGCCGGATCGAGCTGACCCTGCGTCCCTTCCAGATCCTCACCCTGCGTCTGACCCCCCGCGACCCGGGAGACCGCTCGTGACTGACACCGGCACCGTGACCGACCCCGGCACCGGCACGGACGGCGCGGCGCCAGGTGGCGAGCCGCCCGGCGCCGTCGCTCCCGGTACCCGCGCGCCCGGCACCGGGATCGGCCGGGCCTTGGAGGACGCCGACGAGGGCGGCGGTGGCGAGCAGTGGGAGATGCTGCGCGGCTGGGCCCGCGGCGGCGGTCCGCTGGCCGTGCGGGCCCGCGTGGTGCTGCTGGCCGAGGAGGGGCTGCGCGACGCGGAGATCGCCCGGCGCCTCGCGGTGTCCCGGCAGACCGTCGGCACCTGGCGGCACCGCTGGCAGAGCGCGGGCCTGTCCGGTCTCGAACAGCGGCCGCGCACCGGCCGGCCGGCGACCGTCGACGAGGCCGAGGTGGTGGCCCGGGCCCTGCTGGCCCCCGGCGGCAGCGGCGCCAGCCGCGCCATCGCCCGCGAACTGGGCCTGTCGCACGCCACGGTGGCCGCGATCCGCCGCCGCTGGCGGCTCGGCCCGGCCGACGCCGGCGCGGGCCCACGGGTGCCGACCCGGCCCCCGCTGCCCGGCCCCGACGTGTGGGTGATGGGCCTGTACGCGGACGCCCGGCGCGCCGTCCTGCTGGCCGGCACGCGGCCGTCCGCGCCGCCGCCCGCGACGGCCGGCCCGGTCATCGGTGAGGACGTCCTCACCGGCCTGGTCGGCGCCCTCGACGAGCTGCGGCCCGCCGCCCCCGCGGACGGCGCCGGTCTTGACGCCTATCTCGCCGAGGCCGTCGAACGGCACCCCGACATCGCCCTGCACGCGGTCACCCTCTGGGACGCGGAGCCCGAGAGCGCCCCGCACGGAGGCCCGGTGACGTGCCATCAACTCCCGTCCAGCGCGGGCTGGCGCAGTTTCCTGCGGGCGATGGCCGCGCTCGACAGCACCACCCACCCCGAGTCCACCCGGCGGGTCTACCTCGACCTGGTGGCCGCCCTCCGGCAGCGCGACCGCGCGGCGCGCCCCGCGCAGCCCGTGCGGTGGCTGCGGGAGAGCGTGGCCGGCCACCTGCGCGGCCCCGACGACACCCCGGGCGCCGGTCCGTCCTCGTCCGGCGTCAACCAGATCGACCTGGGGTCGTTCAACGAGTGCGTGGTCATCGAGTCGGTGCGCCTGTCGGGCAGCATCACGCGCGGCGAGATCGCCCACCGCACCGGCCTCACGCAGCAGTCGGTGTCGCGGATCGCCCGCAGCCTGCTGGACCGCGGCATCCTCGTCGAGGAGTCGCAGCGCCGTGCCACGTCCGGCAAGCCCCGCACCCCGGTGCGGCTGTGCGGGTCGGCCGCGCACGCGCTGGGCCTGCACATCGATCCCGAGGTGCTGACCGCCGTGGTGATCGACCTGGACGGGGCGATCGTGTGCACCCGGACCCGGCCGGTCGGCGCGGGGATCGCCCCGGCCGAGTTCGTCGCGCAGGTCGTGGCGCTCGGCCGGCAGACGCTCGCCGAGGCCGGCAGCGCGGTCCGCGAGGACGGCTTCCTCGGCATCGGGGTGGCCGTGCCCGGCCCGGTCGACATCGCGTCCGGCACGGTGCTCGACCCGCCGCTGCTCTCCGCCTGGGACGACCTGCCGCTGCTGTACCTGCTCAAGGACCACTTCCCCTGCCCGGTCATCATCGAGAAGGACTCGCTGGCCGCGGCGGCGGGGGAGCGGTGGATCGGGCGCGACCGCAGGGCCCGCGACTTCGCCTACCTGTACCTCGGGACCGGTCTCGGCTCCGGCCTGTACCTCAACGGCGACCTCTACCGCGGAGTGAGCGCCAACGCGGGGGAGTTCGGCCAGCTGTGCGCGATCGCCCTGGGCCGGACCGGTCCCGACGGCCGCCCGGAGATGGTCCCGGAGTGCAACCCGCCCGCCTCCGTACCGGAGTTCGCGGTCCGCGCCGGGCTGCCGGCCGGCGACGAGGCGCCGGGCAGCACCGCCGCGTACCGCGCCGTGGCCCGCGCCGCGGCCGCCGGGAACCCCGCGGCCGCCACCGCGCTGCGCGAGGTGGCGGCCGCGATCGGCCAGGGCGCGCTCGGCCTGGTCGACCTGCTGGACATCGACCTGCTGGTGCTCGGCGGACCGTTCTTCACCGACGACGTGGCCGGCTTCTACCTGGAGGAGATCCGGCGGGTGGTCAACGAGTACCCGACGGCCCGCCGGCTGCGCCGCGTCGAGGTCGAGCCGTCGGTACTGAGCGCCGAGGCCGCCGCGGTCGGCGCCGCCTCCACCATCTTCCACGCGACCTTCACACCGCGGCTGCGCGCCCGGGAACGGGTCTGACGCCGTGGTTCCGCCGTCTTCAGTCAAAACCCTGGGCACCAACTCCCGTCGTGAGTCTTGACGTTGGGAGAAGCGAGGCCACACACTCCCACACTGACAACGCAAGCCCCGGACTTTCTTCGGACTTGCACCTAAGTCCGCCGAACGGACCGGGTCCCCTGCTTGATGACGACGGAGGCAGGATGGACAAGCGAAAGCGCCGACGCGGCACGCTCGCCGCGGCATGCGCGCTGGCCTGTGCGGCCGCACTCGGCGCCACCGGTGGCGGCGCCGCCCTCGCGCAGTCGCCGCGTGCCGCGCAGAGCAGCATCCCGATCTACCGCGACACGCACTACTCCTTCCAGGAGCGGGCCGCCGACCTGGTGTCCCGGATGACGCTCCAGGAGAAGGTGCAGCAGCTGAGCACCAACAGCGGGCCCGCCATCCCGCGGCTGGGTGTGCAGCAGTACACGTACTGGAGCGAGGGCCAGCACGGCGTCAACAGCCTGGGCGCCGACCAGCACAACGGCGGGGTCCAGGGCGGCGTGCACGCCACCGGCTTCCCGACGAACTTCGCCTCGTCGATGTCCTGGGACCGCAACCTGATGTACCAGGAGAGCACCGCGATCTCCGACGAGGCCCGTGGATTCGTCGACAAGTCGCTCTTCGACAAGGGGCAGAACAACCTCGGCCCGTCCGCCGACGACTACGGCTCCCTCACCTACTGGGCGCCCACCGTCAACCTGGACCGCGACCCGCGCTGGGGCCGCACCGACGAGGCGTTCGGCGAGGACCCGTACTTCGTGGGCCAGATGGCCGGGCAGTTCGTCGACGGCTACCAGGGCAACAACCAGGACGGCAGCTCGCAGACCGGCTACCTGAAGGTCGCGGCCACGGCCAAGCACTACGCCCTGAACAACGTCGAGGACAACCGCACCGGCATCAGCTCCGACGCCACCGACACCGACCTGCGCGACTACTACACCGCGCAGTTCCGCAGCCTCATCGAGGACGCGCACGTCGCCGGCCTGATGACCTCGTACAACGCGATCAACGGCACGCCGTCGGTGTCCGACACGTACACCACCAACGAACTCGCCCAGCGTACCTACGGGTTCGGCGGCTACATCACCTCCGACTGCGGCGCGGTCGGCACCAACTGGCGCCAGTTCCCGGGCGGCCACGACTGGGCGCCGCCCGGCTGGACCACCGACCACCAGGCGAACCCCACCTGGACGCAGACGGCCACCGGCACCACCCTGTCCGGCCAGGCGGGCGGCCAGGCGTACGCGCTGCGGGCCGGCACCGACCTCAACTGCACCGGCGACGAGGCCACCACCGCCAACATCACCGAGGCGATCAGGGCCGGCGCGCTCAGCGAGGGCGTCATCGACACGGCGCTGGTCAAGGTGTTCACCGTCCGCATGGCCACCGGCGAGTTCGACCCGGCCGGCTCGGTGCCGTACACCTCGATCACCAAGGACCAGATCGAGAGCCCGGCCCACCAGGCGCTCGCCGCCAAGGTCGCCGACAACGCGCTCGTCCTGCTGAAGAACGCCGCCCCCGCGTCGACCGGGAAGCCCCTGCTGCCCGCCGACCCGGCGAAGACCGGGAAGATCGTCATCCTCGGCGACCTGGCGAACACCACCTCGCTGGGCCTCTACAGCGGCGAACCCACCCACACCACCAGCCCCGTGCAGGGCATCACCGACGCGGTGAAGGCCGCCAACCCCGGCGCCGACGTCGTGTTCGACGCGGCCGGCACCTCCTCCACCGCCACCGGCGCCGCGGTGCTCAGCGACCAGACCCGGGCCGACATCCGCGCCGCCGACCTCGTAGTGCTGTTCGTCGGCACCACCAAGGCCAACGGCGACGAGGGCAACGACCGCGACAACCTGGCGATGCCCGGCGACTACGACTCGCTCATCGACCAGACCGCCGCGCTCGGCAACGACAAGCTGGCGCTGGTCATCCAGTCCGACGGCCCGGTGAAGATCGACGACGAGCAGGGCAAGGTCGCCTCGGTCCTGTTCAGCGGTTACAACGGGCAGGCGCAGGGCACCGCGCTCGCCGACGTCCTCTTCGGGAAGCAGAACCCGTCCGGGCACCTCAACTTCACCTGGTACAAGGACGACTCGCAGCTGCCCGACAAGCAGAACTACGGCCTGACCCCGGCCGCCACCGGCGGACTCGGCCGCACCTACCAGTACTTCACCGGCACGCCGACCTACCCCTTCGGCTACGGCCTGAGCTACAGCAGCTTCGCCTTCTCCAAGATCAAGGCCGACCACAAGGCCATCACCCCCGACGGCACCGTCAAGATCGGCGTCAACGTCACGAACACCGGCGGCACGGCCGGCGCCACCGTCGTCCAGCTCTACGCGGCCACCCCGTTCACCGTGCCGGGCGTGGACCTGCCGCAGAAGCGGCTGGCCGGCTTCGCCAAGACCCGGGTCCTCGCGCCGGGGCAGACCCAGCACGTCGACCTCACCGTGAAGGCCGCCGGCCTCGCCTCGTGGGACGCCGCGCACTCCCGGCAGACCGTCTGGAACGGCACCTACGGGTTCCAGGTGGGCGGCGACTCCGCGCACATCGCCGGAACCGCCCCCGTCACGATCAGCGGCCGGCTCACACCGAAGGTCCAGTACGTCACCGTGCAGCCGGAGAACGTCGTGTACAACGCCGGCGAGACCTTCAGCCTCACCGCGAAGAACCGGTGGATCAAGGACGACACCGACCCGGCCAAGGAGCACCGCGACCCGTCGCTGACCGCGGACGACGTCGTGGAGGCGGTCAACGACGACCAGACGTTCGCCGACCTGAAGCACACCGCGGTGACGTACGCCAGCAGCAACCCGGCGGTGGCGACGGTCTCCGCCGACGGCACCGTGCACGCCGTCGCCGACGGCGTGGCGACGGTCTCGGCGACCGTGGGCGGCGTCACGGGCTCCGCGCCCGTCGTCGTGCACAACTCCCTGACGCTGCAGGCCCTCCCGGTGGCGGAGGCCGGCAGCACCCTGACCGCCACCACCACCTACACCAACGGCGGCGCCGCGCCCGTGAACGGCGTCGGCGTGGCCCTGTCGGCCCCGGCCGGCTGGACCGCCACCGCGACGACCCCGGCCACCTTCCCGACGGTGGGCGCGGGCCAGGCGGTGACCACCACCTGGGCGGTGCGGATACCGGCGGGCACCGACCCGGCGTCGTTCGGCCTGGACGCCACCGTCACCACACCCGGCGGCACGCACACCGCGCAGGCCCCGGTGACCGTGCCCTACGCCTCACTCGCCGCCGCCTTCGGCAACTCCGGCGTCAGCGACGACAGCGCGACCGGCACCGGCAACCTCGACGGCGGCGGCGCGAGCTTCTCGGCGCAGGCGCTCGCGGCGGCCGGCTGGACCGCGGGAGCGGCCACCGTCCACGACGGGGTGTCCTTCACCTTCCCGGCGACCGCGGGCACCGGGCAGCCGGACAACGTCGTCGCGGGCGGGCAGGCGGTCGAACTGACCGGCAGCGGAACGAAACTGGGCTTCGTCGGCACCAGCGACTTCGGCTCCTCGTCCGGCAGCGGCACCATCGTCTACACCGACGGCACGACCCAGACGTACGCGCTGGCGCTCGCCGACTGGTGGTCCGGCGGAGCGTCGCAGGGCAGTGACATCGCCGCCACCACGCCGTACCTCAACAACGGCGGCGGGCACCAGAACCAGACGGTGCACCTGTACGGCGCGACCGTCGACCTGCTGCCCGGGAAGACCGTACGGGCCGTGACGCTGCCCGACGTCAGCCAGGGCGTCGCCAACGGGCAGGTGGCGATGCACCTGTTCGCCGTCGCGGTCGGCGGCTGACACCCGTCCGGGGCGGCCGGTCGGGCCGGCCGCCCCGGAGGTCCCGGACACGTACGGACCGGTGTGCCGCCCGTCAGGGAGGGCGGCACACCGGCGTTCAGGGGGAGCCGGCAGCAGCCGGCTCAGGCGTCGGACGAGCCGAACGCGGAGTCGAACGACGCGGCCGGGGGCTCGATCGCCGCCAGCGCCCGCACATGGGCGAGCGCCTGCGGCGCGCCGAGCATCCGGTCCATGCCGGCGTCCTCCCACTCCACCGAGATCGGGCCGCCGTAGCCGATGCTGTTGAGCATCCGGAACACCGGCTCCCACGGTACGTCGCCGTGCCCGGTGGACACGAAGTCCCAGCCGCGCCGCGGATCCCCCCACGGCAGGTGCGAACCCAGCCTCCCGTTGCGGCCGTTGAGCTGCTTCACGGACTCCTTGCAGTCCACGTGGTAGATGCGGTCCTTGAAGTCCCAGAGGAAGCCCACCGGGTCCAGGTCCTGCCACACGAAGTGGCTGGGGTCGAAGTTGAGGCCGAAGGCGGGGCGGTGGCCGATCGCCTCCAGCGCCCGCACGGTGGTCCAGTAGTCGTAGGCGATCTCGCTGGGGTGCACCTCGTGCGCGAAGCGCACGCCGACCTCGTCGAAGACGTCCAGGATCGGGTTCCAGCGGTCGGCGAAGTCCTGGAAGCCGCGGTCGATCATCTCCGGCGGCACCGGCGGGAACATCGCCACCGTGTGCCAGATCGAGGACCCGGTGAAGCCCACCACGGTGTCGACGCCGAACGCGGCGGCGGCCCGCGCGGTGTCCGCGATCTCCGCGGCGGCCCGCCGGCGCACCCCCTCCGGCTCGCCGTCGCCCCAGATCCTGGCCGGCAGGATGCCCCGGTGCCGCTCGTCGATGGGGTGGTCGCAGACGGCCTGGCCAGTCAGGTGGCAGGAGATCGTCCAGCAGCCCAGCCCGTGCTTGTCCAAGGTGTCGCGCAGCCGCGGCAGGTAGCCGTCGTCGGACAGCGCCTTGTCGACCTCGAAGTGGTCGCCCCAGCAGGCGATCTCCAGGCCGTCGTAGCCCCACTCCGCGGCGAGCCGGCACACCTCGGTGAACGGCAGGTCGGCGAACTGGCCGGTGAACAGGGTGACAGGGCGTGCCATGGGCGTCCTCCAAGGGAGCGTGCGGCCATCCGGACGGTGGGACGTCGCGCGGGCGGGTGGTCCGCCGGGACCGGGCGAGCCCGGGCGGGGCGGCGCGGGTCAGGACAGGTCAGGGCGGGGTCGGGCCGGTTCGGGGCGGGGCGGCTCAGTGGGTGCGGACGGGCAGGACGGGGACGTGCACGCCCAGTGCCGCCGCGCTGGACTCCGCCGCGGCCAGCACCCGCTGTACCGACAGGCCGTCGGCGAACGACGGCCGCGGGTCGGTGCCTTCGGCCACCGCCTCGACGAAGTCCCGCACCTGGTGGCTGAACGCGTGCTCGTAGCCCAGCAGATGGCCGGGCGGCCACCACGCTCCGGCGTAGGGGTGGTCGGGCTCCGTCACCAGGATGCGCCGGAACCCGGCCGTCGCCGAGCCCTCGGAGCGGTCGAAGAAGGCGAGTTCGTTCATCGACTCGGCGTCGAACGCGAGACTGCCGTCCGATCCGCTGATCTCGATGCGCATCGCGTTCTTGTGCCCGGTGGCGAACCGGGTCGCCTCGAACACCCCGATCGCGCCGCCGTCGAAACGCGCGGTGAACAGCGCCGCGTCGTCCACCGTCACCGGACCGCGCCCGGTGCCCGCCGTCGCCGACAGGCCGCTCACGCTGGTCGGCACCGGCCGTTCGGTCACGAACGTCTGCAGCAGTGCGCCGACCGAGGTGATCCGCTGACCGGTCAGGTACTGCGCCGCGTCGACGCTGTGGGCGCCCAGGTCGCCGAGCGCGCCGGAGCCCGCGCGCTCCTTGTCCAGCCGCCAGGCCAGCGGGAACTCCGGGTCCACCAGCCAGTCCTGGAGGTACTGCGCCCGCACCTGGTGGATCCGGCCGAGCCGGCCCTCCTCCACCAGCCGGCGGGCCAGCGCGAGTGCCGGGACCCGCCGGTAGGTGAAGGCCACCATGGCCCGCACTCCGTGCGCGCGCGCCCGGTCCGCGGCCGCGGCCATCTCTTCGGCCTCGGCCACCGAGTTGGCGAGCGGTTTCTCGCAGATCACGTGCTTGCCTGCGGCCAGCGCGGCCACCGCGATCTCCGCGTGGCTGTCGCCCGGCGTGCAGATGTCGACGACGTCGATGTCGTCGCGGGCCACCAGGCGACGCCAGTCGGTCTCCCAGGACTCCCAGCCGAGTCGGCCGGCCGCCGCGCTCACCCGGTCCCGGTCGCGGCCGCAGACGGCCGTCATGGCGATCCGCCGCGGCAGGTCGAAGAAGCGTCCCGCGGTGCGCCACGCCTGGGAGTGGGCCGCGCCCATGAAGGCGTGCCCGACCATGCCGACGCGCAGCGCGGGAACGGCGCCGCCACCGGTGTCGGGGCCTGCGGAGTGGTCGGTCGTCACGTGTGTCCTCCCGGCTGGGGCCATGGGGAAGTGTCCGGGCAGAGAAGGCAATCGTTATTCATCCGGCATCGACTGAAACTCGCGCCAGCAGGTAGAACAGTTCGCGAGTTTCTGCCTGAACTTCCGCATAAGTCAAGGCTCTTGACGGGAATGTCGGCGAGAGTGCACGGTGCGGGCAGACGCACGTACGGATTCCGGGGGTCACGATCGACACGCCAGTGAACCTGCGCGAGGTGGGACGGCTGAGGGTGCTGGAGGCCCTGCACGCCGCGCCCCGCAGCAGCCGGCCCGAACTCGTCAGGGTGACGGGCCTGTCCAGGGCCACCGTCTCCTCGCTGATCGCCGACCTCATCGCGGTCGGCCTGGTCACCGAGGACGAGGGCGCCGACGAGACCGAACCGCGGCGCACCGGGCGGCCCGCGCAGTCCCTGTCGCTGGTGCCGACGGCGGGTTACGCGATCGGCGCGGACATCGGGCACCAGCACGTCCGGGTGATCCTGTGCGACCTGTTCGGGTCCGTGCTGTGGGAGCACTGGGTCGCCAAGGAGGTCGACCGGGCCCCCGAGGAGACCCTCGACCTGGTGGCGGTGCTCGTGGGCCGCGCCCTGCAGGAGACCGGCGTCGCCCGGGCCCGGGTCCTCGGCATCGGCGCGGGCATCGCCTCCCCGGTCGAGCTGGGCAGCGGCGCGCTGGGGGCCGAGGGCATCATGCCCGGCTGGGTCGGCATGCGGCTCACCGACGAGCTGCGCCGCCGCACCTCCCTGCCCGTGCGCGTCACCAACGACGCGAACGCGGGCGCCCTCGCCGAGCGGATGTACGGCGCGGGCCGGGACGCCGGCGACATGGTCTACGTCCGGCTGTCCGCGGGCATCGGCGCCGGGATCGTCAGCAGCGGGCGGCTGCTGCTCGGCGCGCGGGGCCTGGCCGGCGAGATCGGCCACCTGCCGCTCATCGCCGACGGCCTCATCTGCCGCTGCGGCAACCGGGGATGCCTGGAGACGGTGGCCAGCCCCGTCGCCATCGCCCGGCTGCTGTCCGACAGTTGGGGCCACCCGGTGGCCCCGCGGGACCTGCCCGGGCTCATCGCGCAGCGCAACACCGGTGCGCTGCGCGCCGTCCGCGACGCGGGCGACGCGGTGGGCCGCGCGCTGTCGACCCTCGTGACGCTGCTCAACCCGCAGCTGATCGTGGTCGGCGGCGACCTCGCGGGCGCGGGCGAGGACATCCTGGAGCCCATGCGCGCGGGCGTCCGCCGCCACACCCTGCCCTCGGCCGGCGAGGGCGTGGCGATCGTCACCGGCGGCCTCGGCGACGGCGCGGAAGTCCGGGGCGCCGCGGGCCTGATCCTCGCCGACGCCCCCCAGCTCCTCTCCACCACCCCCACCACCCCCTCCGCCACGGCCGAACCGGCCTGACCGGCCCGGGCCCGGGGGCCGAGGCGGGTCAGGTCCCGCCGGCGGCGGGCGGGGTGATCAGGGTCAGGGCCGCGCCCTCGGGGTCGGCGACGGTGGACAGACGGCCGTACGGGGAGTCGCGAGGCGGCTCCAGGACGCGGGCGCCGAGGCCCGCCGCCCGGGTCACCGCCGCATCGGTGTCGGACACCGCGAAGTACGTCATCCAGTGCGCGCCGCGGTCGCGCGGGAGATCGCGGCCCACGCCGCGGACACCGGCGACCGGCCGCCCGCCGGCCGTGAGGACCACACGGTCGACCCCGCCCTCCTCCGGAACCGGGGCGCCCATGCCGAACACCGTCTGGTAGAACTTCGCGACCAGCCCCGCGTCCCGCGTGAACAGCTCGCTCCAGGCGACCGTGCCGGGCTCGCCGTCGACCTCCGCGCCCGGCAGCCGGTCGCCCTGCCAGATGCCGAACACCGCCCCCGACGGGTCCACGGCGATCGCCAGACGCCCGGCCTCGTCCGCGTTCAGCGGCCCGATGCCGACGGTGCCGCCGCACTCGCGGGCCAGCTCCGCCGCCGCGTCCGCGTCGTCGGACGCCAGCATCGTCGCCCAGGACACCGGGCGGTGCGGCTCGGCGGCGCCCTCGCCGATGCCCGCGACCCGCCGCCCGTCGCGCAGCGCGATCACGTAGGAACCCAGCTGGCGGGGGCCGGGCACGAACTCCCAGTCGAACAGGGCGCCGTAGAACTCCAGCGCGCGATCGACCCGGTGGGCCATCAGGCTGGCCCAGCAGGGCGTGCCGGAGGGACGCCGGCTCGGTACTTCGGTCATCGCGGAACGCGCTCCTCGCGGGCAACTCGGGCGAATGTGGCACGCCGATCGTTGCACCACCGGCTGTGCGGCGCGCCCCGACCGCGCCGCATTCATCCCCTTGGTGCCCAGGAGGGGGAAACGGTACGCCTCGTTCCGCGTCCCGTTCGCGCCCTTCCGCCCGCCACAATGGCGTCATGGAACCGATCATCTCCGCGGCCGCGCTCGCGGCCGAACTGGGCGGCGCGCGGCCGCCGGTCCTGATCGACGTGCGCTACCGGATGGGCGGCCCGCCCGGACACGGCGAGTACGCCGCCGGACACCTCGCGGGCGCCCGGTACGTCGACCTCGACGCCGACCTCGCCGCGCCGCCCGGCGCCGGCGGCCGCCACCCGCTGCCCGACGTCGAGGCGTTCGGCGCCGCGATGCGCCGCGCCGGGGTCGCCGAGGACCGCGACGTGGTGCTGTACGACGACTGGAACGGCTGGGGCCCGGCGCGGGCCTGGTGGCTGCTGCGGTGGGCCGGGCACGAGCGCGTACGGGTGCTGGACGGCGGGCTCGGCGCGTGGACCGCGGCCGGGCTGCCGCTGAGTACCGAGGAACCGCCGCCCGGCGACGGCGACTTCGTGCCGCGGCCGGGCGCGCTGCCGGTCCTCGACGCGGACGGCGCGGCGGACCTCGCGCGCCGGGGCGTGCTGCTGGACGCCCGCGCGGGGGAGCGCTACCGCGGCGAGGTCGAGCCGATCGACCCCGTGGCCGGCCACATCCCCGGCGCGGTGAGCGCGCCGACCACCGACAACGTCACCGCCGACGGCACGTTCCTGCCCGCGGCCCGGCTCGCGGAGCGGTTCGCGGCGGTGGGCGCGAAGGAAGGCGCCGAGGTCGGCGTCTACTGCGGGTCCGGCGTCTCCGCCGCGCACGAGATCCTCGCGGTGGCCGTCGCTGGCCTGCCGGTGCCCGCGCTCTACCCGGGCTCCTGGAGCGAGTGGACCGCCGGCACCGGCCGTCCGGTCGCCACGGGCCCGACACCCGGCTGAGCGCTCCGGCTCACGCGGTCCCGGCCGTCGCGTCCCCGCCCGCCGCGTCCGCGCGGACCGGCCGGTAGCGGACGTCGACCGTCGCGGCCGGATCGTCCCCGTTCAGCAGGCGCAGCCGGACGGGGGCGGTACCGGGGCTGTCGAACAGGCGGACGCCGTCACCCAGCAGGACGGGCGCGATGTGCAGGTCGATTTCGTCGATCAGCCCGCGGTCCAGCAGTTGGCGGCCGATGGTCGGCGAGAACACCTCCAGGTTCCGGCCGCCGGCCGCCCGCAGGGCGATCCGGACCGCCTCGGCGACGTCGCAGTCGAGGAAGGTCACTCCGGCGGCGGGCCCGGCGTCGTCCGGGTGGTGGGTGAGGACGAACATCGCGCCCTGCCACGCGCCCCCGTAGACGGCTCCGGCGTCCGGGTAGGCATCCCAGCCGTCCCGGCCGCCCAGCACCGCGCCCGTGGTCGCCGCGTACTCCTGGACGAGCCCCGGCCGCAGCGTGAACCCGGTCATCCAGTCCATCGCGTGCTCCGGGCCCGCCACGAACCCGTCCAGGGACATCGTGAAGTGCCAGAGCACCTTGCCGCGGGCCGTCTGCGGCTCGGGCGCCGCCGGCCCGCCGCGCCCCGCGTCCCGTGAAGCACCGTCGACCACCAGGGGTCCTCCCTCTCGCCGCGGTTCGGCCGTCACCTCTTGGACCGTGAGCGCACCCGCAACTCATCGGCGTGGGGGGCACGTTCTCCGGTCGGTGGGGGAGGGCGCGGTCAGTAGAGGAACGGCGGGGCGGGAAGGGCGCCGCCGCCGTGGACGGTCAGGCCGTCGCCGGGGGAGCGGCCCATCAGCCACGCGAGCAGCGCGCTCCGCGTCCCGCGGACGGTCGGGCCGGCGAGCCGCGGGGCGCCGACGCTGTAGACGGCGACCGCGTCGGTGGCGTGGAGGCGCATGGGCGGCGCGTCGTCGCGGGCGGAGAACGACGCCGCCACCCGGCCGAGCATCGCATCGGTGAACGCCGCCGGCCAGTCGTCCGGGGTGTAGCCCGCGTCCAGGTCCGCGTGGTGGACGACCACCTCGGTGAGCCGGGCGTCGGCGGCCCGCGACGCCGGGTGCTCCTGGCCGCGCGTCCAGCGCACGACGCGGTCCCAGCCCTCCGGCGGCATCCTGCGGTACTCGGCCTCGAACGCGGCGGCGCTGTCCCGCAGATCGGCCAGCAGTTCGGCCGCGCCACGGCCCGCGCCCGCCTCGATCTCCTCGGCCCGCGCGGTCAGGCTCGGGTACTCCGGTGTCCTCGTGCCGGTCCTGGCCCAGGTCAGCAGGCGCCGGCCGCCGTCGGCATTGCGGGCCAGGTGCGTCAGCACGTGGGCGCGCGACCAGCCGGGCAGCAGCGACGGCGCGCGCACGTCGCCCTCACCCAACCGGGCTGCCGTCCGCAGGAGTTGACCGGTGGCCTCGGTGATCTGCCCCAGGACGGCCCCGGGTTCGAAGGCCGTGCCGTCAGCCGCCATCAGAGCGCCTCCCGTTGCCGGTTGCCCGCCGGCTCCGCGACCGGCCCGTCCAGGCTGTCACGGATGCGCGCACGTTGCCTCCGGGCCGGTCGCCTTGCCGGCGGCCCGGAGGCAACGTCCTGCCTACTCCTGCTTCTTGCGGCGGCTGCCGAAGACGATCTCGTCCCAGCTGGGGACGGTCGCCCGGCGGCCGGGGCGGACGCCGTCGGCCTCGGCCTGGCGGTCGGTGGTGCCGACCAGACGGTCGCGGTGGCCCGCCACCGCGCGCGGCATGAGGACGTCCGCGTAGGCGGAGCCCGCTCCCGCGCTGGCGGCCGGCGCGGTCTCCTCCGCCTGCTCGGCGGGGTCCTCCGCGGCAGGCGCCGCGTCCGGGGCGTTCACGGGCCCCGCGGGGACGACCATGTCACCGCGGAAGTTGGGCACGGCCTCCAGCAGGCTGGTGAGCGAGTCCCGCTCGTCCTGGTCGCCGCGTTCCTCCACACGCTCCGCGCGCTCGGCCCGGTCGGTCCTGTCGGTACGGTCCGTCCGGTCCGAACGGTCGCCGCGGTCCGACTGGCGCTCCAGGGCACGGTCCAGCGGCCGGTCCCGCGGCAGCCGCGCGATCCGCGGCACGAACGGGAAGCTCGGCTCCTGCGCAGCGCTCTGCGCCGTCTCGCCGATCAGCGACCTGGCCTCGTCGTCGACGGCCTGCACCAGCCGGCGCGGCGGGTCGTACGACCAGCTCGCCGAGTGCGGCTCACCGGCGACCCGGTAGACCAGCAGCACCTCCCAGGTGCCGTCGTCCCGCCGCCAGGAGTCCCACAGCACGGTGTCCTTCTCCGCGCCGCGCAGCAGCAGCCGCTCGGCCACCGCCTCGCCCAGCTGCGGGCCCGTGCTCTCGCCGTGCCGCCGGACCGGCGTCTTCCGGGCCCGCTCGGCCATGAACGCCCGCTCGGCGAGCACCGGACCCTCGAAGCGGCGCACCCGCTCGACCGGAATGCCGGCCAGCTGGGCGACCTCCTCCGCCGACGCACCGGCACGTATCCGCGCCTGGATGTCGCGCGGCCGCAGATGGCTCTCGACCTCGATCTCGATCTGGCCCAGCCGGGCCCGGTCGTTGCGTACCGCCGCCCGCAGACGCTCGTCGATCGGGAGCGTGTATTCCGTGCTGTCGGCAGCCTTGAGCACCAGTCGTGTGCCGTCGTTGCTGACGGCCACGACGCGCAGTTCGGGCACGGTTACCTCCCGGGTGGTGCCTGCCGACGTCACGTGCGTCGCTGCTCCCGTTGGACAGAGTGTGGCCTGCCCGGGTGCAGCGTGCCACAACCTTGCAGAGTTGCCCGGCGTGTCGGGCCCGCGTGGTGACACGCCGTTATGGGACTGTAGTCGATTGGCCACTCTGCGTGACCGCTCGTCGGTGCTCGCGGAACAAGCGTCCCTGGTTCGCCCCCCGATCGGCCCGGGCGGCCGAACGGGCAGCCTGAGCCACGGCTCGTCACGGTACTCCATTCGGGCCAGCCGAGGGCGGCTGCCGCGCCGCCGAATGTCCTACGGGGGGCGGGAGTTGGGTGACGCGGATCACGCGTGAGCCCCTTGTGCGCCGGGCAAAAAGGGACGTAGCCCAATGAACCGCCCCGCGAACCCCCTAGGCCCCCAGCACTCTGCGGAGGTAGCTGTTGGTGAACAGCCGCTCCGGGTCCAACCTGTCGCGCAACTGCGTGAATTCGCCGAACCGCGGATAGACGCCGGACAAATACTCCGCGTCCCTGGTGTGGATCTTCCCCCAGTGCGGCCGGCCGCCGGCGGCGACCATGATCCGCTCCACCGCGGTGAAGTACCGCTGGTAGCCGCTGCCCCGGTACATGTGCACCGCCACGTACGCGCTGTCGCGACCCGACGCGGTGGACAGCACGATGTCGTCGGCCGGCGCCACCCGCACCTCCACCGGGAAGCTCACCCGCAGGTCGGACGCCTCGACCATGGCCTTGAGCTCGCGGATGACGGACACCGCGGCCTCCCGCGGCACCGCGTACTCCATCTCCACGAACCGCACCCGGCGCGGGCTGGTGAACACCTTGTAGGCGATGTCGGTGTACGTGCGGGCGGACAGGGCCCGGCTGGAGACCCGTGCGATGCCGGGGATCGCGGCCGGCACCGCCTTGCCGAGTGCGCAGGCGGCCTGGAAGACGCCGTTGGACAGCAGTTCGTCGTCGATCCAGCCGCGCAGCGGGGGGACCGGCGCGGCCGGCCCCTGGCTGCGGTTGTTCCGCTTGGTGGTGCAGCCGTCGGTGTGCGGGAACCAGTAGAACTCGAAGTGCTCGTTCTCCGCGACGAGTTGGTCGAACTCCGCCATGACGCGGTCGAACCGCATCGGCTCCTCGCGGGCGGTCAGCAGGAACATCGGCTCCACCGCGAAGGTGATCGCGCTGACCACGCCGAGCGCGCCGAGGCCGATCCGGCCGGCCGCGAACACCTCGGGGTTCCGCTCGGCGGAGCAGGTCAGCACCGAGCCGTCGGCGGTGACGAGTTCGAACCCGCGTATCTGCGCGGCCATGGAGCCGGAGTCCCGGCCGGTGCCGTGCGTGCCGGTGCTGGTCGCGCCGGCCACCGTCTGCACCATGATGTCGCCCATGTTGGCCAGCGACAGCCCCTCGGCGGCCAGCACCGCGTTGAGCTGGCTCAGCCGGACGCCCGACTCCGCGGTGACGGTGCCCGCCGCGCGGTCGATGTCGCGGATCGCGGTGAGCGCCTCGGGGCGCACCTGGACGCCCCGTGTGGCCGCAGTGGAGGTGAAGGAGTGCCCGGAGCCCACCGCCTTCACGGTGAGGCCGTCCTCGGCCGCCCTGCGCAGCTCGGCGGCCAGCTCGTCCACCGACGCGGGCGCCACCGCACGGGCGGGCGCCGCGGACACGTTGCCCGCCCAGTTACGCCACGCCCTCCCGGCTGTCCCGTTCGCCGTCACGGCCGCCCCGCCCGTCCGTCCGTTCCGCGTCTCCGCCATGCGCCCGCGGCTCCTCCCGCTCCCGCGCCGGCCGCAGCCGGCGATTCCCCAGGACCGCCACCGCCACGGCGACGACCGCCGCGACAGCGGGTACCGCGAACGCCGCGGAGGCACCGTGCGCGTCGACCACCCGGCCGGCGAGCGAGGCCCCCGCCGCGACCCCGACGGCGAGGCCCGTGGAGATCCACGTGATGCCCTCGGTCAGTTTCGCCCGCGGTACCAGCTGCTCCACCAGGCCCATCGCGGTCACCATCGTCGGGGCGATGGTGAGGCCGGAGAGGAACAGCGCACCGGCCAGGGACCACAAGTTCCCGACCAGTAGTGGCGGGATCATACTCACCGCCATCAGCGACACGCCCAGCAGGAACCGGCCCGCCGCCTGGCCCTTGGGCCGCAGCAGCCCGAAGACCAGCCCGGCCAGGCAGGAACCCAGCGCGTAGGAGGCCAGCACCAGGCTCGCCAGCGCCTTGTGGCCGCGCTCGTCGGCGAAGGCCACCGTGCTCACGTCCACCGCGCCGAAGAGCGTGCCGGTGCCCACGTAGACCGCCGTCATCACCGCGAGCGCCGGGGTGCGCAACGCCGAACCGCCGCCGAGCTGGTCGCGCGGATGCGGCGGCGGCTCGGTGGAGCGCTGGGCGGTCAGCAGCAGCACGCCGGCGCCCAGGAAGCACGCGGCCAGCAGCGGGCCGGCCTCGGCGAACCAGGCCGTGCACAGGCCGATCGACAGGATCGGCCCGAGGATGAAGATGACCTCGTCGACCACGGACTCGAACGCGTAGGCGGTGTGCAGCAGTTCGGGGGAGCCGTGGTGGATCGCCGACCAGCGGGCCCGCACCATCGCGCCCATGCTCGGCGTCAGCCCCGCGCACACCACGCAGACGAAGTACACCCAGTCCGGCGCGCCGGCCCGGACCGCGACGAGCAGCACGGCGAGCGCGGTCACCGTCACCGCGCACACCGGGCGCAGCACCCGCCGCTGCCCGTAGCGGTCGACCAGCCGCGAGACCTGCGGGCCGCACACCGCGCCGGACAGCGCCAGCGCCGCCGACAGCGATCCGGCCAGCCCGTAGCGGCCGGTCACCTGGGAGATCATCGTCACGATGCCCAGGCTCAGCATGGACAGCGGCATCCGTCCGACCATGCCCGCGGCCGAGAAGGCGCGGGTTCCGGGGGCGGTGAAGATCGCCCGGTACGGACTGCTCACGGTGCCCCCGGCGGATGGCCGCAGCTCGGCGGACGCGCGGCCGCGTGTCCGGTAAGGAACATGGATGGTCCGTACAGCTTACGAACCGGGGCAAGGGCTTTTCCGCCGGTCCTGGCAGTACCGCCGGTCCTGCCACCCCCGCCGCCGGCCGGAGGGACCATCCGGCGGCCGGGGTGGCCCGGGGCGGGCCGCACGGCCGCGGGTGGCAGGATCGGAGACATGTCCGATCAGCCAGACCAGCCCGACGCCGCGGCCCCGTCCGACGCCGCCCCCTACGACGCCCTCCTGCTGCTGTCCTTCGGCGGCCCCGAGGGGCCGGACGACGTGGTGCCGTTCCTGGAGAACGTGACCCGCGGCCGCGGCATCCCGCGCGAGCGGCTGAAGGAGGTCGGCAAGCACTACTTCCTGTTCGGCGGCGTGAGCCCGATCAACGCCCAGAACCGCGAGCTGCTGGACGCGCTGCGCAAGGACTTCGCCGACCACGGTCTGGACCTGCCGGTCTACTGGGGCAACCGCAACTGGGCGCCCTACCTCACCGACACCCTGCGGGAGATGGCCGACGCCGGACACCGCCGCATCCTGGTGCTGGCCACCAGCGCGTACGCGTCGTACTCCGGCTGCCGCCAGTACCGGGAGAACCTGGCCGCCTCGCTGGCGGTGCTGGCCGAGGAGGGCCGCCCGGTGCCGCGGGTGGACAAGCTGCGGCACTACTTCAACCACCCGGGCTTCGTCGAGCCGATGACCGACGCGGTGCTGGCGGCCCTCGCCGAGCTGCCCGCGGAGGTCAGGGACGGCGCCCGGCTGGCGTTCACGACCCACTCCATCCCGACCTCCGCCGCCGACACCTCTGGCCCGGTCCCCGGCCACGGCGGCGGCGGCGCCTACGTCGCCCAGCACCTGGACACCGCCCGGGTGATCGCCGACGCCGTCCGCGAGGCCACCGGCGTCGAGCGGCCCTGGGAGCTCGTCTACCAGTCGCGCAGCGGCGCCCCGCACATCCCGTGGCTGGAGCCGGACATCTGCGACCACCTGGAGGACGTGCACGCGGCCGGTGCGCCCGCCGTCGTCATGGTTCCGATCGGCTTCGTGTCCGACCACATGGAGGTCAAGTACGACCTCGACACCGAGGCCGCCGCCAAGGCCGGGGAACTCGGCCTGCCCGTCGCCCGCGCGGCCACCGTCGGCGCCGACCCGCGGTTCGCGGCCGCGGTACGCGACCTGGTGCTGGAGCGTGCCGCCACCGAGCGGGGACTGAGCCCCCGGCGGTGCGCGCTGGGCGCGCTCGGCCCCAGCCACGACGTCTGCCCCGCGGGCTGCTGCCCGGCCAGGAACCCGCTGCCGGCCGCTGCCGGCCTCGACTGATCCCGACCAAGGAGCCACCACTGATGAGCACACCGGCGACCGGCGTCAGCGCCGCACTGCTGGACGAGCTGCTGCAGACCGCGCTGGACGCCGCCCGCCAGGCCGGCGACCTGCTGCGCGACGGGCGGCCCGCCGACCTCGGCGTGGCCGCGACCAAGAGCAGCTCCATCGACGTCGTCACCGAGATGGACATCGCCGCGGAGAAGCTGATCACCTCCGTCATCGGCCGGGTCCGCCCCGAGGACGGCTTCCTCGGCGAGGAGGGCGCGAGCAGCGCGGGCACCAGCGGCATCCGCTGGGTCGTCGACCCGCTCGACGGCACCGTGAACTACCTGTACGGCCTGCCGTCGTGGGCCGTCAGCATCGCCGCGGAGAAGGACGGCAGCACGCTCGTGGGGGTCGTCGCGGCACCGCTGCGCGGCGAGACGTACCAGGCCGTGGCGGGCCGCGGCGCCCTGGTCAACGGACGGCCGGCGCACTGCCGCCCGGCGCCGGAGTTCGACCACGCCCTGGTCGGCACCGGCTTCGGCTACATCGCCGAGCGCCGGGCGGCCCAGGCCGAGGTGGTCCGCACGCTGGTGCCACGGGTCCGCGACATCCGGCGCGGCGGCTCGGCCGCCATCGACCTGTGCGACGTCGGCTGCGGGCGCCTCGACGCGTACTACGAGCGCGGCCTGAACCCGTGGGACCTGGCCGCGGGCGAGCTGTTCGCGCGCGAGGCCGGCGCACTGACCGGCGGCCGGCCCGGTGAGCGTGCCTCCGGCGAGCTGACGATCGCCGCGCCGCCGGGGCTCTTCGAGCCGCTCCAGGAGCTGCTGGACGGCCTCGGCGCCTGGCACGACTGACGGGCCGGGCCGGGCCGGGCCGGCCCCGCCCGTCACGACGGCGGACGGGCATGCGAACGCCCCGGCACCTCCTGGTGACCGGGGCGTGCGGCTTGGGGGTCGGCCCCTGGGCTCAGGCGACCTTGGGCCGTACGTCCACGCCGTGCTCGGCGGCGAGGCGGCGGAGGTCTTCCAGCTCGCTCTGCTCGACGTCGGCGAGGAACTCGTCGCCCGTCTCCCGGGCCCGACGAAGATCGGACTCCGTGGTGTGTATGCGCTGCAGGATTCCGGTGGTGAACGCGTCCATGGCGCCTCCTCGTCGTCTCCGTTGACACGGGGATGTGTCTGACCCAGGTGCCGCACGAGGGGAAACGCGTGGCAGGGCACGGTGGGTGGGTGTAAAGCCGTCCTCCCCGCGTGATTGATGCCGGAAACCTCTCCGACACGAAAGAAATTCCGCACCGCCCGCGCCCACGCCGGTGACCTGGCGCCGATCCGGCACGCCCCGCCGACCTGCACAAGCCCTCCACACCCTCCGCAGCGGCCTCCCCTGCCGCACCCTTACCGCCGGTTTACGAGCCTTCGGTGCAGGATGTGGGGAAGGATCGCCACTGCTTCACGGAAGGAAGAACGCCTTGCGCGTACTGGTCGTCGAGGACGAGCAACTGCTCGCGGACGCGGTCGCCACCGGCCTGCGCCGCGAGGCGATGGCCGTCGATGTCGTCTACGACGGCGGTGCCGCCCTGGAACGGATCGGGGTCAACGACTACGACGTGGTCGTCCTCGACCGTGACCTGCCGGTCGTGCACGGTGACGAGGTGTGCCGGCAGATCGTCGGCCTGGGCCTGCCCACCCGGGTGCTGATGCTCACCGCGGCCGGCGACGTCAGCGACCGGGTCGAGGGCCTGGAACTGGGCGCCGACGACTACCTTCCGAAGCCGTTCGCCTTCACCGAGCTGACCGCCCGCGTGCGCGCGCTCGGCCGCCGGACCACCGCGGCCCTGCCGCCGGTCCTCGAGCGCTGCGGCATCCGGCTCGACCCCAACCGCCGCGAGGTGTCCCGGGACGGCAAGGAGGTCCACCTCGCGCCCAAGGAGTTCGCCGTCCTGGAGGTCCTCATGCGAAGCGAGGGTGCCGTGGTCTCCGCCGAGCAGTTGCTGGAGAAGGCGTGGGACGAGAACACCGACCCCTTCACGAACGTGGTGCGGGTGACCGTCATGACGTTGCGCCGCAAGCTCGGTGAGCCCCCGGTGATCGTCACCGTGCCCGGCTCCGGCTACCGGATCTGATCGCCATGGCCACCCAGTACCCCGGCCCTTCCTCGCCGTCCGGCATCCGGACCGTCCTGCCGGCGAAGCCGCTCTCACCGCCGCGTCCGCCCCGGGAGCCGTCGCTGCCCGAGCACCAGCCGCCGCCCTGGCTGCGGCCGACCATCCGCATACGGCTCACCGTGCTGTACGGCGGCATGTTCCTGATCGCCGGCGTCATCCTGCTGTGGATCATCTACCTGCTGGCCGCCCAGGCCATTCACGAGGGCTCCAGCCTGCCCTTCCAGGTGGAGACGATCACGTACCCGAAGGGCGGATGTGTCGACAACAACAACAACGGCAACATCCCCTCGGCCATCGCCACCTGCATGCAGCACCAGCGCGACGTGGCGCTCAACACCCTGCTCAAGCGGTCGCTGATCGCCTTGATAGGGCTCGCCGTCGTCGCCTTCGCCTTCGGCTACGTGATGGCCGGCCGGGTGCTCGCGCCCCTCGGCAGGATCACCAGGACCGCCCGCAGCGTGGCCGGTTCCGACCTCAAGCGGCGGATCGAGCTGGACGGCCCGGACGACGAGCTGAAGGAGCTCGCCGACACCTTCGACGAGATGCTGGACCGGCTGGAGCGCTCCTTCGACGCCCAGCGCCGGTTCGTCGCCAACGCCTCGCACGAGCTGCGCACCCCGCTGGCGATCAACCGGACCCTGCTGGAGGTGCAGCTGTCCGACCCGGAGGCGTCGCCGGACCTGCGGCAGCTCGGGAAGACGCTGCTGTCCACCAACGAGCGCAGCGAGCAGCTCGTGGAGGGCCTGCTGCTGCTCGCCCGCAGCGAGAACGAGATCGTCGACCGCAAGCCGGTGGATCTGGCCGAGGTGGCCTCCCAGGCCCTGGAGCAGACCCGCGCGGAGGCCGACAGCCGCCACGTGGAGCTGCGGGAGCAGCTCCAGCCGGCGGTCGTGCCGGGCAACGGCGTGCTGCTGGAGCGGATCGCCCTGAACCTGGTCCAGAACGCCGTGCGCTACAACGTGGCCCAGGACGGCTGGGTGGAGGTCGCCACGTCCGTGGAGGGCGGCCAGGGGATCCTCGTGGTGGTGAACAGCGGCCCGGTCGTCCCCGCCTACGAGGTGGACAACCTCTTCGAGCCGTTCCGGCGGCTGCGTACCGAGCGCACCGGCAGCGACAAGGGCGTCGGGCTCGGCCTGTCCATCGCGCGCTCGGTGGCCCGGGCGCACGGCGGCGTCATCTCGGCCGAGCCGCGCGAGGGCGGTGGTCTGGTCATGCGGGTCGCGATTCCCGTCTGACCGGCCCACTTCCCGGGCGTCCGGCCCGGAGCCCGCCACGTCCCCCGGCGGACCCGCCGGGGGACAGGTGTGTCCAGACCTGTGAAACCTGTCACCCCTGTCCTGCGTCCTGGAGGGTGGCCGGGCCCGGAGTCTGTTCGCTTTGCGAGTAATTTCCGGGTTCGCTCATGCTGGAGATCGGCTGTGATCGATTGCACACCAACCTTCGGCAGCGTGTACGCTCGGTGATCGCCAGGCCAGGGGAATCGACCGGAAAATCCATGTTTCCCCAGGTCATGATCACGGGAAGTACACGTGAAGGCATCCGCGGCGTATGACTTTCGGACCGCCGCGGATCATGATCGGCCACCGATGCGCTCACCTATTCGAGGGGCGTATCGGGTGTCGATTGAGTAACAGGGCTTGATGTGAGGCAAAATCTCCGCCTCGAGGCGGGCACAAGTCCGGCCTCTCGCGCGTTACGTGCGCTGGAGACACCGCAGACACCCACAGGGGGAGAGCGAATATGGCTACGGATTACGACACCCCACGCAAGACCGACGATGACGTCAACGAGGACAGCATCGAGGAACTGAAGGCCCGGCGAAACGAGAAGACCACCTCCGCGGTGGACGTCGACGAGTTCGACCAGGCAGAGTCCCTGGAGCTGCCCGGCGCCGACCTCTCCAACGAGGAGTTGTCGGTCCGCGTGCTGCCCCGCCAGGCGGACGAGTTCACCTGCATGAGCTGCTTCCTCGTCCACCACCGCAGCCAGCTGGCCGCGGAGAAGGACGGGAACCCGATCTGCCGCGACTGCGCGGCCTGACCCCCGGGTGCCCGTGACCGGTTCGCCGGAAAGCCGCGAGGGCGACGAGCGAGGCCGCAGGGCCTCGCTCGCGGCCACGACCGCTCGCGGAATCGGCCGGGGAGTCAGCAGCGGGGCCCGCAGGGGCGGCCGGATGGCCAGGACCGGCTTCGGGTCGGTCTCGGAACGGCTCATCGAGACCGCGCCGCGGATCCCGGTGCGGGACCTGGCGACCCTTCGCCGCCAGTTCCCCGGCCTGGGACCCGAGGACATCGCGGACCGGCTGATCGCCGCCGCGGTGAAGGGCACGATGACCGTCGGTGCCGGAATGGGCACCGTCGCGATGCTGCCCACCCCGCCCACCATGGCGGTCGAGCTGGCCAGTGAGACCCTCGGCGTGGCGGCCGTGGAGTACAAGCTCATCGCCGAGCTGCACGAGGTCTACGGGCTGCGCTGCCCCGGCAACGCCCGGGCGCGCGCCACCGCCTACCTGTGGTCGTGGACCGAGCAGCGCGGCATCAACGTGCTCCGGCTGTCCACGGTCAACGTGGCGGTGGGCACGAGCCTCAAACGGCAGATGCGCCAGCGCCTGCTGCGGCGCACCGTGCGCCACACGCCGTCGCTGACGCCGTTCATGATCGGTGCGGCCGTCGGCGCCACCATGAACCGCCGGGAGACCCGCAGGCTCGCCGAGAAGGTCCGCCACGACCTGCGCGAGCACCAGCAGCCCTGGCCGCCCGAGCCCGCGCCGCCGCCCGCCGGGGACCCCGACGCGGGGCCCGGGACCACGGAGCCCGGGACCGCAGGACCCGGGACCCCGGGGTTCGGGACTACCGGGCCCGAGAAGACCTGACCGCCGCCAGCGCGTCGGCCAGCCGCTGCGGCGAGCGCGTCGACAGGTAGACGTACGGCGTCGGGTCCGCCGGATCCGTCACCTCGACCTTCAGCGCCGTCGGCACGTACGAGCGCATGAGCATGAACGCCCGCGGATCGGCCTTGTGCGACCGCCAGGCGACCGCCTCCGCCGCGTCCAGGACGCTCGCCTCGCCCAGCGCCTCGACGGGGATGCGGGCCTTGCCCGCCACCAGCGAGCCGGCCACCACCCTGATCCGCGCCGAGCCGTAGGAGCTGACCCCCGCCATGGCCAGGGCGGCGCCGCCGACCAGGCCGACGAGCATCGCCAGCGGACCGATGGGGAAGACGATTATCGCCATCGCCACGCCCACGCCCACGGCCATCAGCCACCAGGAACGTGGGACGGTGAGGCGTTCGTCGTAGTCGCCGGCGAGCGGCGCCACCGCGCCCGAGCTCGCATCAGAGATCGCACCAGACATGGCACCAGACTGCCATGCCCGCCTGTGTCACCTGCCCCGGAGGCGCGCCAGTGCACGGGTGACCCGCGGCGGCGCGGTGCGCAGACCCGTCGCCAGCTGCTTGACCCGGTCCGAGGCCGCGGTGGGCGCGACCGCGTCCAGGACGGCCGTCGAGCGTGCGCCGCCGCCCACCAGGTACCGGGGCTGCGGGCGCCGGGCGGTCAGCGCCTTGTGGACTGCCTGCGCGACCGGGCGCGGGCCCGGCAGGTTGCGCACCCCGCGCAGCACCTCGCCGGCCGCCGCGTACTGGTCCCCGTACGCCGAGGCGTGCTCGTCGGGCAGCAGGTCCGCGCCCGCCTCCCAGATGCCGGTGCCGTACGAGCCCGGCTCCACGAGGCTGACCTTCACGCCGAACGGCTCGGTCTCCATGCGCAGCGCGTCGGTCACCGACTCGAGGCCGCGCTTGCTCGCGCAGTACCAGCCGAGCATCGGCAGGGAGACGCGGCCGGCGATCGAGGAGACGTTGACGATCCGGCCGGCCCGCCGGTCCCGCATCGCCGGCAGCACCAGCCGGGCGATCCTGGCCGGGGCCACCAGGTTGGTCTCCAGCTGCTGCCGCACCTGCTCGTCGTCGACGTCCTCCACCGCGCCGGGCTGCGCGAACCCGGCGTTGTTGACCACCGCCCACGGGCCGCCGCCCGTCATCCCGGCGATCCGGGTGAACGCCTGCACGCAGGACGTGGGGTCGGCGACGTCCAGCAGCACCGTGCGGACGGCGGCCCCCGTGCCGGCCACCTCGGCGCGCAGCGCCTCACCGCGGTCCTCGCTGCGGACCGTGCCGATCACGTCGAAGCCGGCGTGCGCCAGCTCCAGCGTGATGGCCCGGCCGATGCCTCGGCCGGCTCCGGTGACGACGACGCTCCTGGGATTCATCCGGACTCCGGTGTACGGGAAGGGGCGAGTGGGGGTGCGGGTCCCGCGCGCCACTGAGTGCGGAACCGTCCGTGGACGGTGCGACCCCGAAGAGCAACGGACGCGGGAAGGGAATGGATCCCGCAGGAGGGTAGGGTCTCCGGCGTGAGTGCAGCCACGACACCCTCCGGCAGGGGTCGGCCCAGCCTGACCCCGCCGGCCGACGCGAAACCGCCCGTGCGGCATCCCGACGCGCCCGCGCCGGGAGAGCTGCTGGGCTCACACTACGACCAGTGCTTCGCCTGCGGTGAGGACCAGCCGCACGGCCTGCACCTGGCCGCGCGGGCCGGCGAGGGCGTCAGCGTCACCGCGGAGTTCACCGTGCAGCCCGCCCACCAGGGCGCGCCCGGCCTGGCGCACGGCGGGGTGCTGGCCACCGCGCTCGACGAGACGCTCGGCTCGCTGAACTGGCTGCTGCGGGTCATCGCGGTGACCCGCCGGCTGGAGTCCGACTTCGTGCAGCCGGTACCGGTCGGCTCCACCCTGCACCTGACGGCGCGCTGCACCGCGGTCGCCGGGCGCAAGATCTACAGCACGGCCGAGGGCCGCGTCGGCGGCCCCGACGGGCCCGTCGCGGTGCGCGCCGACGCGTTGTTCGTCGAGGTCAAGCTCGACCACTTCACGACCCACGGCCGCTCCGAAGAGGTCCACGCCGCGATGTCCGACCCGGACCAGGTGAAGGTCGCGCGAGCGTTCGAGGTGAACCCGTGAGCGGCGCGCGCGAGGCCGCCGGGCGGGCGTCGGGGTCGAGGGCGATGGGTCGCCGAGCGGGCGGAGAAGCGAACGGATGGGCACGGTGAGCGGCGCGCGCGAGGCCGCCGGGCGGGCGTCGGGGTCGAGGGCGATGGGTCGCCGAGCGGGCGGAGAAGCGAACGGATGGGCACGGTGAGCGGCGCGCGCGCGGCGGTGGACGTGCTGCTGCGGCGGCTCGATCCCGAGGTGCCCGTGCCCGCGTACGCGCACCCGGGGGACGCCGGCGTGGATCTGGTGACGACCGAGGCCGCGGAACTCGCCCCGGGCGAGCGGACCGTGCTGCCCACCGGTATCGCGCTGGCCCTGCCCGACGGGTACGCCGCGTTCGTGCACGCGCGCTCCGGGCTGGCAGCGCGCTGCGGAGTGGCCATGGTGAATGCCCCGGGCACGGTGGATGCCGGGTACCGTGGAGAGATCAAGGTGATCGTGGTCAATCTCGACCCGCGTGAGAGCGTCAGGTTCGAGCGGGGCGACCGGATCGCCCAACTGGTCGTCCAGCAGGTCGAGCGGGTCCGCTTCCACGAGGTCGCGGAGCTGCCGGGTTCTGCCAGGGCCGCGGGGGGCTTCGGCTCCACGGGGGGTCACGCCGCGGTGGAGACGCCGTCGGCGGGCACGTCCAGCAACGGATACGCAGCGGTCGGCACCGACCGGGAAGGACAGTGACCGTGTTCCGTCGTCGCAAGGAGCGCGAAGACGCCATCGACGAGTTCGACGAGGCCGAAGGCCCGGACGAGTCGACCGAGGACGCACAGGAGCCGGACGGCTCCGGTGCGGAGTCCCGGTACAACCTTCCGCCCGCGCCGCGCCCCGAGGGGCCGTGGGACCAGGGCGAGGTGAAGGAGCCCGGCGAGGGCCGGGTGGACCTGGGCGGACTGTTCGTACCCGGCGTCGACGGCATGGAGCTTCGGGTCGAGGTGGCGGGCGAGTCCATCGTCGCCGCGACCGTGGTGCTGCGGGACAGCGCCGTGCAGCTGCAGGCGTTCGCCGCTCCGAAGTCCGAGGGCATCTGGGGCGAGGTGCGGGAGGAGATCGCCTCCGGCATCACCCAGCAGGGTGGCATCGTCGACGAGGTCGAGGGCCCGCTCGGGTGGGAACTGCGCGCCCAGGTGCCGGTCCAGCTGCCCGACGGCACCAACGGGGTGCAGCTGGTGCGCTTCGTCGGCTGCGACGGGCCGCGCTGGTTCCTGCGCGGTGTCATCTCGGGCCAGGGCGCCGTGCAGCCGCAGGCCGCCGGCGTGCTGGAGGCGGTGTTCCGCGACACCGTCGTGGTGCGCGGCGAGGCCCCGATGGCACCCCGCGACCCGATCGTGCTGAAGCTGCCGAACGATGCGCAGATGGTGCCGGACGGCGGTGCTCCCGCCGAGGGCGAGGGCAACAAGTTCGGCGACGGCATCGACCCGATGCGCCGCGGCCCGGAGATCACCGAGCTGCACTGACACCGGCGCCCGCTCCGGGCGCACCGGCGGACGGGCCCCGTGTGCGACGCCGTACGCAAGCCGCCCGCAGACGCACGCACATCCGCGTCAGTTCGGATGAAACTGTTGCACAGGCCACCCGGTCGCCGATACGTTCGGCGGCCGGGTGAGTCGTTTCATCCGTGCACACACGGGGGTTGGCGAGCACATGGTGGCAACGGGCACACGGCCGCGCGCTGTTGCCCGTCGCGCACCCGCTGCACCCAAGACCGTCCGCGGCGGCGCCCGGCACGGCACGGTGCTGGCCGCGGCCGCACTGGCCGTGCTGCTGTCCGCGACGGTGCTCGCCGCCATCGCCTCGCTCGCCGACCGGTCCGTCGAGGGCGGCATCCAGCAGCGGCTGGCCGGCAACCCGCGCACCACCGTCCAGGTCATGGCCCACTACCGGGCGGACGGGATCGCGGCCGCGGACACCGCGATCCGGTCCGCGCTCGGCCGCGTCTTCGGGGGCGTCCCGCACACCACCTACGGCGCGTTGCGCACGCCCTCCTCGCTGTCCTCGCAGTTCGCGGTGCTGCGGCCCGACGGGGCGCAGCGCGGCGCCTCCGTGACGCTCGTCGCGCTTCCCGACGAGGCCCGGCACGCCCGGCTGCTCAGCGGCCACTGGCCGCGCGCCGCCGCGTCCGCCGTGCCCGGAGCCCCCGGAGCGTCCGTCGCCCCCCTCGAGGTCGCGCTCAACCGCACCGTCGCGGCACGCACCGGCCTGCGAACGGGCGACGCGTTCGCCATCAACCTCACCCGAGACAAGCGCCTCCAACTGCGGGTCAGCGGCCTGTGGACGCCCGCGCCCGGCGACCCCGGGGTGCTCGCCGCCATGGCCAGCACCTTCGACACCGTCGACAGCATCGCCCTGATGTCCGAGGACGCCTTCACCGCGCAGCCGGGGCTGACCGCCGACGCGCTCGCCGAGTGGATCGCGGCGCCCGACACCGCGCGCCTCCGTCTCGGGCAGGTCGCGCCGCTGCGCGACCGGACCGCCGACTTCGCCAACAGCGACACCGGCATCTCGGTCTTCCACGGCGGCGCCCCGCCGCTGGACGGCGTGCACGCCGACTCCGAACTGCCCTCCGAGATCGACGACCTGACCGCGCCGATGGCTGTCGCGCGGGCCGGCATCGACATCCCCGGAACGCTGCTCGCCGCGCTGGCCACCGCCGCGCTCGTGCTCACCGCGCGGCAACTCGCCCAGTCCCGCGCCACCGAGGTCGCGCTGATGGGCGCCAGGGGCGCGGGCACCGCGCGGCTGGTCGCCGGCACCGCCGTCCAGTGGGCGCTGGTCGCGGTGCCCGCCGCGGCCGCCGCGCCGTTCCTGGTCGGCCCCCTGCTCGCCGGCCTGCGCCGGGTGGGCCTGCTCGACGGCCCGCTGCCCGGCACCGCGGCCACCACCGCGGGCTGTCTCGCGGCCCTGCTCGCGCTCGCCGTGCACGGCGCGGCCGTGCTCGTGCCCACCGCCGTGCAGGCCGCCGACCACCGCGCCGGCCTGCGGCTGCGGATGCGCGGCGCCCGCGCCGCCGCGTTCCAGCGGGCCGGCACCGACCTCGCGCTCGCCGCCGTGGCCGTCCTCGGCTGGCTCCAACTGCGGCAGTACCGCACGCCGGTGGCCTCCGGCGGCGTCAGCGGCGTCTCGGTCGACCCGGTGCTCGTCCTCGCGCCCGTGCTCATGACGACCGCGGCCACGCTGCTCTCGCTGCGGCTGCTGCCGCTGGCCGCGCCGCTCATCGACCGGGCCGCGCGCCGGGGCAGCGGACTGGTGCTGCCGCTGGGCGGCTGGCAGGTCGGCCGCCGCGCCGCCCGCCATGCCGGGCCCGCCCTGCTGATGACGCTGGCCCTGGCGGTCGCCGCGCTGAGCACCACCGCCCTCGGCATCCTCGACCGCGGCACCGCCGACCAGGCCGCGTTCGCCACCGGCGCCGACGTCAAGGTCGTGCCGCAGCCCGACGGCGGGCAGGCCCCGCCGGTCGAGCAGCGGCACGCGCGGTACGCGGCGCTGCCGGGGGTCCGGGCCGTCACGCCCGTCACCGACGTCCAACTCACCGCGGGCGACACGCCCGTGGACCTCGAAGGCGTCAACACCGCGGCCGTCGCGGCCACCCAGCGCGGGGACGGCGGCGGCCCGGTTCCCGCGATCCGCTCCGACCTCACCGACCGCCCGGCCGCCGCGCTGCTCGCCGAACTCGGCGCCCGCATACCCGACCACGGCTTCGCGGTCCCCGGCCGCCCCGCCGAACTCCCGCTCACCGTAAGGCTGTCCGCCGACGGTGTCGCGCCCGGTCAGGAAGTCCCCGTCCGGCTGTCGCTCACCGTCGAGGACGCCGACGGGCTGACCAGCGCGGTGTCGGTGCCGCTGCCCGTCACCGACGGCAGCCCCTACCCGGTCCGGGTGCCGCTGACCGGCGGGGGAGGGGCGGGCGCCGCCCGGCAGTACCCGCTGCGGATCACCGGCCTGTCGCTGAACATGATCGGCGCGCACGCCCGGCGCACCTATCACCTGGTGGTCGCCGCCCCCGGCATCGCTCCCGAGGGCGGGGCCTGGCGCGACCTCACCAACGACATCAACGCGCCGGCCGAGGCCGCCTGCCCCGGCATCGACCCGCTGTTCACGGGCGTCGACCCGCCGGTGCTGTGCACCAGCACCACCCATCCGGGCGAGCTCTTCCAGGGCGTGCTGCGCGGCCCCGACACCCGCGTCAGGATGCCGGTGTGGCAGATCGACCTGGCGCCCAGGCACTCCGGCGAGGTGCCGCCGGTGCCGGCGCTCGTCGACGGAACGCTCGCCGCCGGCGGCCAGTTCAGGGTCGGCGACACGGTCACGCTGACGCGCACCGACGAGGCCAGGGTCACGGTGCGGATCATCGGGCGGATCGGCGCGGTGCCCGGCTTCGACCGCGCGCGCGGCCGGCTGCTCGTCGACTCCCGGGCCCTGGCCGCGCACCTGGCCGCGCAGGGCCTCGCCCAGCCGCCCGACGCCTTCTGGTGGCTGTCCGCGCACGGCGGCGCGGCCGCCGCCGCGCTGCGCGCCGATCCCGCCCTGGGCGCGGTCAGCACCGCCGCCGACGCGCGCACCGCGCTCACCCACGACCCGCTGCGCACCGGCACCCGCTCGGTGCTGCTGCTGAGCCTGGTCCTGGCGCCGGCCTTCGCGGTCGTCGGCTTCACCCTGCACACCGCGATGTCGGCGCGGATGCGGCGGCGCGAGTTCGCGCTGCTGCGCGCGATCGGGGTGCGGCGCCGCCAGCTCGCCGCGCTGCTGTGGACCGAACAGCTGTGGATCGCCCTGCTCGCGGTGCTCCTCGGCACCCTCATCGGCACGGCGCTCGCCGCGGTCATCATGCCGCTCGTGACGGTCGACGACACCGGCCGGCCGGTCTACCCGCGCCTCCTCCCCGACGTCCCCTACCTCGCCGTCACCCTCGTCGCCCTCCTCACCGCCGCACTCATCGTCGCCACGGTCACCGTCCTCTCCCGCACCCTCGCCCGCGTCGACCTCGTCCACACGCTGAGAGCCGGCGACGAATGACGCCGCGCGCAGCTCCGGCGTCTCCCGCCCCGCCCCAACGCGGCCTGACGACGGCCGCCACCGTGTCCGGTTCGCGGCCGCGGCCGGGTCTGGGCCGCTTCCGCGTGCGTCGCGGGGAGCTTGGGTCGGGTGTCGGGGTTGCGCCGTGGGACGAAGTTCCCTCGCTGACCGCGCCGTTCGCGGTCGGCGCGGCAACGGGCGGCGCGCCAACGGTGCCGCCGCGACTGGGTCTGCGGCGTGGCGCCGGGCGCGTTGCGGGGTACCGGGCGCGGGGTGAGGGCCTGGTGAAGGGCTGCGGGTTCGTGCGGCCGCGGACAACGGGGGTGGGGCGGGGATGACGGGGGTGCGTCGGGGGCTGGGCGGGGTGGTGCCGCGCGGGGTCGGGGCGGGAGGTGAGGCGCGGGGGGAAGTGCCGCTGCTGGCCTGCTTGTTCGCTGTCGTCGCGGTGCTGACCGCGGTGATCGTGGCGGGGCCGCCGGTGCTGGACCGGATGGCCGGTGACGCGCTCGCGGCGCGGGCCGCGGACGCGCAGGCGGCCCGCACGCTGGTGCGGCAGAGCGCGGTGCTGCACCGGCTGGACGAGCGCGCCCAGGCCGACCCCGCGCGGAGCACCCTCGCGCCCGAACTCGCCGCGGCCGGGCGGCAGTTCCTGCGGACGGCAAAGGCGCCGCTGAGTGGCGCGCTGCGGCACCAGTCGACCCGGGTCGAGGTGGCGCCGGCGGGCACGTCGACCGCCGCGGGTCCCGGTCAGCTCGCCCTCCTGTACGCCGACGACGCCCCCGCCCGCGCCGCCTACGTCCAAGGAGGCCCGCCCGGGCGGGCCGGCAGGGACGGCCCGATCGACGTCGCGGTGTCGGTGCGCACCCGCGACGCCCTGCACCTCGCGCTCGGCCAGATCCTCGACCTCGAGCCGGTCTCCGACCACTACCGCACCCCGGCCCGCGTCTCCGGCTTCTTCGCGCTCCCGCCGGACGCCGAGGCGCCGCTGTGGCGCCAGGAGCCGCTGCTGGAACGCCCGTCGGGCGGCGCCGGCGGCTGGCGCGCGCAGGCGGTGGTCGACGCGTCGGCGCTCGACGCGCTGCAACTGCGCGGCGCCGGCGACCTGACCGTCACCTGGCAAAGCGTGCTGCGTCCGGACGGCGCCGCCGCCACCCGGATGGCCACGCCGGGCGGGCTGGTCGCGCTCAGTCGCGCCGCCGAGGCCTACGCCGTCTCCTCCGGCGACCGCTACTGCCCGCCCGACGAGGGCGGTTACACCATCGTCGCGTGCTCGGTCGCCGGCCACGGCACCGAGACGCTCGACACCGCCGACGACATCCCGCTGCTGGTCCAGGACTTCGGCGCCGAGCGGGAACAGGCCCGCACCCTGGAGTCGTTCGCGCTCGCCGGGCTGCTCGCGGTCGGCCTGGCCACCGTCGTGGTCACCGCGCGGCTGGCGCTGCACCGCAGGGCCGCGGCCCAGGCGCTGCAGCGGGCCCGCGGCGCCTCGGCCGCCGACCTGGCCCTGCTGCGGCTGCTGCAGACCGCGCCCGCCGCGCTCCTCGGCCTGCTCGCGGGCCTCGTCGCGGCGGGCCTGCTCGCGCCGCCCGGCACCTCCCCGGGATCGGCGCTCCCGGCCGTCGCCCTGGCCGCCGTCGCCTGGCTGGTGCTGCCTGCGCTGACGTGGGTGGCGCTGCGGGACCGCGGCCGCCGGGAGCACCCGCCGCGCGGCACCCGCCGCCTCACCATCGAAGCGGGCGTGCTGGCGCTCGCCGTCGCGGGGGTCCTGGCGCTGAGGTCGCGCGGCTCGGCCGGCTCCGCGTCCGGCATCGACCTCCAACTGGCCGCCGTCCCGGCCGTGCTGGGCCTGGCCGCCGTCGTGCTGCTGGTCCGCGCCTACCCGCTGCCGCTGCGGCTGCTGGCCCGGGCGGCGCGGCGCGGGCGTGGCGCGGTCGGCACGATCGGGCTGTCCCGGGCGGCGGGCGAGGCCCCCCGGCACGCGCTGGCGCTGCTGGTGCTGGTGACGACGCTGTCGACCGCCGTGTTCGGGGGCCTGGTCTCCCGCACCGTCGCCGACGGCCGCCGCGCGGCCGCCGTGTGGACCGCCGGCGCGGACGCCACCGTCGTCGGCGCGGGCCGCGACGGCACCGCCGAAGCCGACCTGCTGCACGTTCCCGGCGTGCGGCGGGCCGTGGTGCTGCGCGGCACGACGTCCCGCCTCGTCAGCGGCCGGGACGGCACCAGTTGGGGCCGGGTGCGGATCGCCGGGGTGGACGCCGCCGGTCTGCACGCCGCCGCCCCCGGCTCCGTCCTCGCCCGGGCCCTGCTGGCGGCCGGGCCGGCCCGCGCGAGTACCGGTGCCGATGGCCGGATCGTCCTTCCCGCCCTGGCGTCCGCGGAGTTCGGCACGGCCGCGGTGGGCGACGTCTACGCCTCGGCGCTGCACAACTCGCACGTCTCCTTCCGCATCGTCGGCGTCCTCGGTGACGCCGTCCGCGAGGACCCCGCCCTCGGCCCGCTGACCGCCACCGACGCGGCCCGCACCGCCGGGCCCGGCGGCGACCCGACGGCCGCCGCGCCGCTGCCGATGCTGATGCTCGACGCGGCGGCCGCCGCCGTGCTCACCCGGCACGACACCGACTACTCGCAGGTGCTGCTGTACGGGCCGCGCCTGGACGCCGCGGCCCTGCACGTCGCGGCCGCCCGGGTGACCGGGCCCACCGGCGAACTGGTGCTGCGCGACGAGGAGTTGGCGGCGGCCGGGCACGACGGCCTGCTGAGCGGGGTGCGGCGCGTGTACGCGGCCGGCACCGCCCTCTCCGTCCTGCTGGCACTGCTCGCGCTCGTGCTGGAGCTGCTGACGACCGCGCGCGAACGGGGCCGCACGGCCTCGCGGTTGCGCACCCTCGGCCTGCCGACGCGATCCCTGGCCGCCCTGGAGGCACTGGAACTGCTGCCGATGGCGCTGGCCGCGGTCGCCGGCGGCGTGGCGGTCGGGCTGGCGACGCCCACGGTCCTCGGGCCCGCGCTGACCCTGCGGCGGTTCACCGGCGGGCCGCAGGCGCCTCCGCTGCACACCGACTACCTGCTGACCGCCGCGCTCGGCGCGGGACTTGCCGCGCTGGTCGTGGCGACCGTCGCCGCCGAGACGTGGCTCGGCCGCCGCCGCGGCCTCGGCGCCGTCCTGAGACTGGGAGACCCGGCATGAGCACGCACCACCGATCCGGCGCCGCGGGCGAGCCGGCGCCCGACACGGGATCCACGGGTCCGGCGGACGCGGCCACCACCCCGGCCAGCCCGGCCACCGGCGCGGCCGCCGCCCGTCGCCCCGCCGATCTGGCGGCCCTCCAGGCCCGCGCCCTGGCCCGTGCCGCCCCCGAACCGGACGACGGCCTGATCGTCTGCGACAACCTCGTGCGCGTCTTCCGCACCGAGGGCGTCGAGGTGCAGGCGCTCCAGGGCCTCGACCTGAGCGTCGACGAGGGCGAGGTGCTGGCGGTCGTCGGGGCCTCCGGCTCCGGCAAGTCCACACTGCTGGGCATCCTGTCCGGCCTCGACCTGCCCACCGCGGGCCGCGCCCGCGTCGCGCACCACGACCTGCTGGCCATGAAGCGCCGCGAGCGCCTGGAGTACCGCCGCAGCACCGTCGGGTTCGTGTGGCAGCAGACCTCCCGCAACCTGCTCCCGTACCTGACCGCGCTGGAGAACGTCGCCCTGCCCATGGGCTACGCCCGGGTGCCGCGGGCCCGCCGCAGCGGACGTGCGGCGGAACTCCTCGACCTGCTGGGCGTCGCCGACTGCGGCCGCCGCAGGCCCGGGGAACTGTCCGGTGGTCAGCAGCAGCGCGTGGCCATCGCGGTGGCCGCCGCGAACAACCCGCGGGTGCTGTTCGCGGACGAGCCCACCGGCGAACTCGACACCGGCAGCGGCGAGGAGGTGTTCGCCGCGCTGCGCCGGGCCAACGAGGAACTCGGCGTGACCGTCCTGATCGTTACCCACGACCCGCTGGTTTCGGGCCAGGTGAGGCGTACCGTACGGATACGCGACGGCCGCACCGCCACGGAGGTGCTGCGACCTTCGCAGGGCGCCGGGGAGGAGTACGCGGTGCTCGACAGGGTGGGGCGGCTGCAGTTGCCCCGCGAGTACACCGAGCGCTACGGACTGCGCCGCCGGGTGCGGCTCACCACGGAGCGCGACCACATCGGGGTCTGGCCCGACCGCGGCGAGCACGGCGCGGACGCGGACCGGCAGGGGGAGGAAGACGCATGAGCGAGCAGTCCAGCGGGCACGCGGGCACCGCCGTCGCCGACGGACCGCACACCGGCGACATGGTCGTCGTGGAGGACCTGAAGCGCACCTACGGCAGCGGCGAGACCGCGGTCCACGCCCTGCGCGGCGTGTCCTTCTCGGTGCCGCGCGGCGAACTGGTCGCCCTCAAGGGCCGCTCCGGCTCCGGGAAGACCACCATCCTCAACCTCGTCGGCGGCCTCGACACCCCCGACGGCGGCCGGATCAGCCTGGACGGCACCGACCTGGCCGGGCTCGGCGACGACGAGCTGCTGGCGCTGCGCCGCGACCGGATCGGCTTCGTGTTCCAGTCCTTCGGGCTCATCCCCATCCTCACCGCCGCGGAGAACGTCGGCGTGCCGATGCGGCTGCGCAAGGTGGCGCCGCGCGAGCGCGAGGAGCGTGTGGAACTGCTGCTCGCGCTGGTCGGCCTGTCCGACCACGCGGCCCAGCGCCCCGGCGAGCTGTCCGGCGGGCAGCAGCAGCGCGTCGCCATCGCCCGCGCGCTCGCCAACCGCCCGGTGCTGATCATCGCCGACGAGCCCACCGGGCAGCTCGACGCCGACACCGGCCTGGCCGTCATGGAGCTGCTGCGCGCGGTCGTGCGCAGCGAAGGCGTGACCGCGCTGGTGGCCACCCACGACGCGCAGCTGCTGGCGCTGGCCGACCGCGTGCTGGAGCTGCGCGACGGCCGCATCGTCAGCGGCGCGTGACCCGGCGGTGACCCGCGGGCTGCCGGCCGCCGCGGGGCGGCCGGCAACCCATACGCGTCCTTAACGCCTCCGGGCCCGCCCATCCGGCCGCCGGGTCGTCCGGCCGCTTAGGATCCATCAACGTGTCCACGACCAGGCCGCCCGCCCTCCTCCGTCCCGCGCACCGGGCCTCGCGAGCGCCCCGGCGCGGTAGGACGATTGAGCCATGACACGCGGCACGCTGCGCATCTTCCTCGGGGCGGCGCCCGGGGTGGGCAAGACCTACGCCATGCTCGCCGAGGCACAGCGCCGTCACGAGCGCGGCTCCGACGTGGTCGTCGGCTACGTCGAGCACCACACCCGGCCCCGGACCGAGGCCCTGATGGCCGGCCTGGAGGAGATGCCCCGCAAGCGGTCCGAGCACCGCGGGCAGGTCCTGGAGGAGATGGACGTCGACGCGATCCTGCGCCGCGCCCCGCAGTCGGTGCTGGTCGACGAGCTCGCCCACACCAACGCCCCCGGCTCCCGCAACCCCAAGCGCTGGCAGGACGTCGAGGAGCTGCTGCGGGCCGGCATCGACGTGGTGTCCACCGTCAACATCCAGCACCTGGAGTCCCTCGGCGACGTCGTCGAGTCGATCACCGGCGTCCGGCAGCAGGAGACCGTCCCGGACGAGGTGGTGCGCCGCGCCGACCAGATCGAGCTGGTCGACATGTCGCCCCAGGCGCTGCGCCGCCGCATGGCCCACGGCAACGTCTACCCGCCGGACCGGATCGACGCGGCGCTGTCCAACTGGTTCCGCCCCGGCAACCTCACCGCGCTGCGCGAGCTGGCGCTGCTGTGGACCGCCGACCGCGTCGACGAGTACCTGCAGCAGTACCGCGCCGACCACCGCATATCCGCCGCCTGGCAGGCCCGCGAGCGGATCGTCGTCGGCCTCACCGGCGGCCCCGAGGGCCGCACCCTGATCCGGCGCGCCGCCCGCATGGCGGCCAAGGCCTCCGGCAGCGAGATCCTCGCCGTGCACATCGTGCGCAGCGACGGGCTGGTCTCCGGCTCGGCCAAGGAGCTGGCGGTCCAGCGGACGCTGGTGGAGGACCTCGGCGGCAGCTTCCACAGCGTCGTCGGCGACGACGTCCCCAACGCGCTGATGGACTTCGCGCGCGGCGTCAACGCCACCCAGATCGTCCTCGGCTCCAGCCGGCGCAAGACCTGGCAGTACGCCTTCGGGCCCGGCGTCGGCGCGACCGTCGCCCGCGAGTCCGACGACATCGACGTGCACATCGTCACCCACGAGCAGGCCGCCAAGGGCCGCGGGCTGCCCGCCGCCCGCGGCGCCAGTCTGGGCCGCTCCCGGACCGTCGCCGGCTGGCTGACCGGGGTGGCCGGGCCCGCGCTGCTCACGGTGCTCCTGGACCAGTTCCACCCGGGCCCCGGCCAGGCCACCGACATGCTGCTGTTCCTGACCATGACGGTCGCGGCGGCCCTGGTCGGCGGCCTCCTGCCGGCCCTCGCCTCGGCGCTGCTCGGCTCGCTGCTGCTGAACTTCTTCTTCACCCCGCCCACCCACTCGTTCACCATCGCCCAGCCCGAGAACATCGTGGCGATCCTGATCTTCGTGGTGGTGGGCGCGGCGGTCTCGTCGGTCGTCGACCTGGCGGCCCGCCGCACCCAGCAGGCCGCGCGGCTCCGCGCGGAGGCCGAGATCCTCTCCCACCTGGCCGGCAGCGTGCTGCGCGGCGAGAACACGCTGGAGGCGCTGCTGGAGCGGGTCAGGGAGACCTTCCAGATGGAGTCGGCGGTCCTGCTGGAACGTTCCGGCGGGCGCAGCCCCTGGACCCGTGCGGCCAGTGTCGGCACCGACCCGTGCGCGCGGCCCGAGGACGCCGACGTGGAGGTCGCCGTCAGCGACCGGCTGACGCTGGCGCTGACCGGGCGGGTACTGCCCGCCGCCGACCGCCGCGTGCTGTCCGCGTTCGCCGCGCAGGCCGCCGTGGTGCTGGACCGCGAGCGGCTGGCCGGCGAGGCGGCGCGGGCCCGCGAGCTCGCCGAGGGCAACCGGATCCGCACCGCGCTGCTCGCCGCCGTCTCCCACGACCTGCGCACCCCGCTGGCCGGCATCAAGGCGGCGGTGTCCAGCCTGCGCTCCGAGGACGTCGCCTGGTCGCCGCAGGACGAGGCCGAGCTCCTGGCCGGCATCGAGGACGGCGCCGACCGGCTGGACCACCTGGTCGGCAACCTCCTCGACATGTCCCGCCTGCAGACCGGCACCGTGACCCCGCTGATCCGCGTCGTCGACGTCGACGAGGTGGTGCCCATGGCGCTCGGCGGCGTCCCCGAGAACAGCGTCACCCTCGACATCCCCGAGACGCTGCCGATGGTCGCCGTCGACCCCGGCCTGCTGGAGCGGGCCGCGGCCAACATCGTGGAGAACGCCGTCAAGTACAGCCCGCCCGACCAGAAGGTCCTGGTGGCCGCGAGCGCGCTCGGCGACCGCGTCGAGGTCCGGGTGGTCGACCGCGGGCCCGGCGTGCCCGACGCGGCCAAGGAGCACATCTTCGAGCCCTTCCAGCGCTACGGCGACGCGCCGCGCGGCACCGGCGTGGGCCTCGGACTGGCGGTCGCCCGGGGCTTCCTGGAGGCCGTCGGCGGCACGCTGCAGGCCGAGGACACCCCCGGCGGGGGCCTGACCATGGTGCTGACCCTGCCCGCCGCCCCGGGCGCGTCCCCCGCCGGCGACCGCTCCGGCCGGGTGAGCGGCGCGCCGGCCGTCGGGCGGCCCGGATGAGCCCGGTCACGCCGCCCCCACCGCACACGACAGAAGAGAGAACACGCATGCACCGGGTCCTCGTGGTCGACGACGAGCCGCAGCTCGTCCGGGCGCTGGCGATCAACCTGCGGGCCCGCTCCTTCGAGGTCGACGCCGCCCATGACGGTGCCGGGGCGCTGCGCGCGGTGGCCGCCCGCCAGCCGGACGTGGTGGTGCTCGACCTGGGCCTGCCCGACATGGACGGCGTGGACGTCATCCGCGGCCTGCGCGGCTGGACGCGGGTGCCGATCATCGTGCTGTCCGCCCGCCAGGCGTCGGGCGAGAAGGTCGAGGCGCTGGACGCCGGCGCTGACGACTACGTCACCAAGCCGTTCGGCATGGACGAGCTGCTGGCCCGGGTGCGCGCCGCGGTCCGCCGCTCCACGCCGGCCGGCGCCGAGGAGGGCGCGGCGATCGTGGAGACGGAGACGTTCACCGTCGACCTGGCCGCGAAGAAGGTCCACCGGGCCGGCGCCGACGTCCGCCTCACGCCCACCGAGTGGCACCTGCTGGAGGTGCTGGTGCGCAACCCCGGCCGGCTCGTCGGGCAGAAGCAGCTGCTGCAGGAGGTGTGGGGCCCGGCCTACGGCACCGAGAGCAACTACCTGCGGGTCTACATGGCCCAGCTGCGGCGCAAGCTGGAGGCCGACCCGGCGCGCCCGCGCCACTTCATCACCGAGCCCGGCATGGGATACCGCTTCGAGCCGTAGGATCCGGCGGCCGCCACCACCGCGTCCGGCCCGGCGCCGCGGGGTCCGGCGGCCGGCACCGCGCGACCGGTGTTCACGGCCGGTCGCGGCCACCTCGCGGTGGGTTGCGGCCTCTGGAACTGCCGCGTCCGGCCGGTACCCTTGGCGGCATGAGTGGTCCCACGCGATCCGACCGGCCGGCAGGCCGGTTCCGCCGCATGCTCGACCGGCTGTCCTCCACCCCGGAGGAGCTGCACTCCGAGGAGCTGCAGAAGGACGCGCTGGCCACGGGGTGCACCCCGATCCAGGACTGCACCGACCGCCAGATCGTTTCCGTAACCGGTACGCTGCGTACGGTCACGCTGCGCCCCCGGGCCGGCGTGCCCGCACTGGAAGCCGAGCTCTTCGACGGGTCCGCCGCGCTCGACGTGGTGTGGCTGGGCCGCCGCAGCATCGCCGGCATAGAACCCGGGCGCATGATCATCGCGTCCGGCCGGATCGCCATGAACCGCGGCCGTCCGGTGCTGTTCAACCCCAAGTACGAACTGCGTCCGGTCGGACAGGAGTAACAGGTGACGTCGATCGACAACGGCGAGGCGGCCGCCGAGCCGACGGCAGGCACGCGCGGGCCGTCCGCACCCGGCACCACCGGTGACGGCAGCGGCACCCCCGGTGACACGGGCCGCGCCAGCGGCGCCACGGCGGTATCCGCCGACGCACGCGCCGTGACCGAGGCCGCGCTCTTCGAGGCGTTCGGCGGGATCCGCGGCATGGTGGAGACCACCGTGCCCGGCCTCGTGTTCGTCGCCGTCTACACCATCAACCGGGACATCACGTCCTCGGGGATCGCCGCGCTCGCGCTGTCGGTGATCATGGGCGTGGCGCGGCTGGCCCAGAAGGACACCCTCAAGCACGCGTTCAGCGGCATCTTCGGGGTCGCGTTCGGCGCGGTCTTCGCGATGATGTCCGGGAACGCCAAGAACTTCTACCTGCCGGGCATGCTCTACACGCTCGGCCTGTCGGTCGCCTACATCGTCTCGGCGATGGTGCGCTGGCCGCTGCTCGGCCTCATCCTCGGGCCGATCTTCAAGGAGAACCTCTCCTGGCGGAAGCGCAACCCCGGCCGCCTGCGCGCCTACACCAAGGCCAGCTGGGCGTGGGGCCTGATCCTGCTCGGCAAGTCGGCGATCCTCTTCCCGCTGTACTGGTGGGGCAACGCCACCCAGCTCGGCTGGGTCAAGGTCGCGCTGGGCATCCCGCCGTTCCTGCTGTCCGTCTACCTCACCTGGATCTTCCTGGTGAAGGCGCCGCCGCCGATCGACGTCATCGCCGAGATGGAGGCCGCCGAGAAGGCGGAGAAGTCCGGGAACGCCGGGAACGCCGAGAACGCCGAGAAGACGCAGCGGGAGCGGGCCGAGCAGGAGAACTCCGCCCGCGGCACCTCCCTGTGACCTCCTGAGCCACCGGCTCACGCGTGTGGGGCCCGGACCGTACCGGTCCGGGCCCCACACGCGTCCGCGCCCCGGGACGGCCTCGCGGCCGCCCGGAGGCGCGGACGGTCCTACTTGGCGTCCCTGCCGTCCTTCGCGTCCTTGTCCTTGGCGCCCTTGGAGTCGGCCTCCTCCTCCCGCACCGACAGCAGGTCCTCCAGCTGCTCCTCGCGGTGCGGCGCGGCCACGAACAGCAGCTCGTCGCCGGCCTCCAGCGCGTCGTCCTTCGACGGGGTGAGCACCCGGTTGCCGCGGATGATGGTCACCAGCGAGGTGTCCTGAGGCCACTCGACGTCGCCGACGCGGGTGCCGACCAGCACCGCCTCCTCCGGCAGCGTCAGCTCCACGAGGTTCGCGTCGCCCTGGCTGAAGCGCAGCAGCCGGACCAGGTCGCCGACGCTCACCGCCTCCTCGACCAGCGCGGACATCAGGCGCGGCGTCGACACCGCGACGTCCACGCCCCACGACTCGTTGAAGAGCCACTCGTTCTTCGGGTTGTTCACCCGGGCGACCACCCGCGGGACGCCGTACTCGGTCTTGGCGAGCAGCGACACCACCAGGTTGACCTTGTCGTCACCGGTCGCGGCGATCACCACGTTGCAGCGCTGCAGCGCCGCCTCGTCCAGCGAGGTGATCTCGCAGGCGTCGGCGAGCAGCCACTCGGCCTGCGGCACCCGCTCCACCGAGATCGACGTGGGGTTCTTGTCGACGAGCAGCACCTCGTGCCCGTTCTCCAGCAGCTCGCCCGCGATCGAGCGGCCGACCGCGCCGGCCCCGGCGATGGCGACCCTCATGACTCTGCTCCCTCGGGCCCCTTGGCGAAGGCCGCCTCGACCTCGGCGACGCCGTCGGTGCGCATCATCGCGTGCACCAGGTCGCCTTCCTGCAGCACCGTCTGCGAGGTCGGCAGCATCGCCTCACCGAGCCGGGTGAGAAAAGCCACACGCACCCCGGTCTCCTCCTGCAGCCTGCTGACCTTGTGGCCGACCCAGGCCGGCGAGGTGTGCACCTCGGCGAGCTGCACGCCGCCGCTGGGGTCACGCCACAGCGGCTCGGCGCCGGACGGCAGCAGCCGCCGCAGCATCTGGTCGGCGGTCCACCGCACGGTGGCCACCGTCGGGATGCCCAGGCGCTGGTAGACCTCGGCCCGCCGGGGGTCGTAGATCCGCGCCGCCACGTTCTCGATGCCGAACATCTCACGTGCCACCCGGGCCGCGATGATGTTGGAGTTGTCGCCGCTGCTCACCGCCGCGAAGGCACCCGCCTCCTCGATGCCCGCCTCGCGCAGCGTGTCCTGGTCGAACCCGACTCCGGTCACACGCCGCCCGCCGAACCCCGGTCCCAGGCGGCGGAAGGCCGTCGGGTCCTGGTCGATCACGGCGACCGTGTGGCCTTGCTGCTCAAGGGAGTACGCGAGAGTGGAGCCCACTCGCCCGCATCCCATAATCACGACGTGCACGACCGTCCTTCCGGTGGCGATCCATTCCGAAACTGCTGATCCGACTGTGCCGCCCAAGCGTCTCAGACCGCGCCCAAAGCTACACACGCCCGGTCCCCGCCCCAAGGTTGCGTCATCGGCAGCTCACAAGTTCGCCACACACCTGTAGTGCCCAGGGGGGACGCGCCCGTCTTGACGATCCCTTAACATCGCGGGGTGTCCAAACTGACCGACCTGCCGAAACGGATCCTGATCGGCCGGGCGCTGCGCAGCGACAAGCTGGGCGAGACCCTGCTGCCGAAGCGGCTCGCGCTCCCCGTTTTCGCGTCCGACTCGCTGTCCTCGGTGGCCTACGCCCCTGGGGAGGTGCTGCTCGTCCTGTCGATCGCGGGCGGTGCGGCGTACCACTACAGCCCGTGGATCGTCGTCGCGGTGGCGGTGGTGATGTTCACCGTCGTCGCGTCCTACCGGCAGAACGTCCACGCCTACCCCTCCGGCGGCGGCGACTACGAGGTCGCCACCACCAATCTCGGCCCGAGGGCGGGGCTCACGGTCGCCAGCGCGCTGATGGTGGACTACGTGCTCACCGTCGCGGTGTCGATCGCGTCGGGCATCGAGAACCTCGGCTCGGCCGTGCCGTTCTTCGTCACACACAAGGTGCTGGGCGCGGTCGCGGTCATCTTCCTGCTCATGGTCATGAACCTGCGGGGGGTGCGCGAGTCGGGCACCATATTCGCGATCCCGACCTACGCCTTCGTCTTCGGCGTCTTCTGCATGATCGCCTGGGGCATCCTCCGGATCGCCACCGGGCACGACATGCAGGCGCCCACCGCGCATCTCACCATCCATGCGGAGTCCTCCGGCATCGGCGGCTTCGCTCTCGTCTTCCTGCTGCTACGGGCCTTCTCCTCCGGGTGCGCCGCGCTCACCGGCGTCGAGGCCATCAGCAACGGCGTGCCGGCCTTCCGCAAGCCCAAGTCGAAGAACGCCGCGACCACGCTCGCGCTGATCGGCCTGCTGGCGGTCACCATGCTCCTCGGTATCATCGCCCTCGCGGTGAACACCAAGGTCCGGATGGCCGAGAACCCCGCCTCCGACCTGCTCGACCACGGCAGGCCGGTCGGCCCCGGCTTCACCCAGAACCCGGTGATCGCCCAGGTCGCCGAGGCGGTCTTCGGCCACAACTCGGTCCCCTTCATCTTCCTGGCCACCGCCACCGCACTGGTGCTCTTCCTGGCGGCCAACACCGCGTACAACGGCTTCCCGGTCCTCGGCTCGATCCTCGCCCAGGACCGCTACCTGCCGCGCCAGCTCCACACCCGCGGCGACCGGCTGGCCTTCTCCAACGGCATCGTGCTGCTCGCCGGATTCGCGGCGGTCCTCGTGGTCATCTACGGCGCCGACTCCACGCGACTGATCCAGCTCTACATCGTCGGCGTCTTCGTCTCCTTCACTCTCAGCCAGACCGGTATGGTCCGCCACTGGAACCGTCACCTGCGCACCGAGACCGACCCCGCCAAGCGCCGCCACATGATCCGCTCCCGGGCGATCAACACCTTCGGCGGTTTCCTGACCGGCCTGGTGCTGGTGATCGTGCTCCTCACCAAGTTCACCCACGGCGCGTGGGTCGCGGTCGTCGGCATGGTCGTCTTCTACGCCACGATGACCGCCATCCGCCGTCACTACACGCGGGTCTCGGAGGAGATCGCCGCCGGCGACGCCCCGGGCGAGGACTACGTGCTCCCGTCGCGCGTCCACTCGATCGTGCTGGTCTCCAAGCTGCACAAGCCCACGCTGCGGGCGCTGTCCTACGCCAAGCTGATGCGCTCGGACTCGCTGGAGGCGCTGAGCGTCAACGTCGACCCGCAGGAGACCAAGGCGCTGCAGGGGGAGTGGCACAGCCGCGGCATCGACGTCCCGCTGAAGGTCCTCGACTCGCCCTACCGCGAGATCACCCGGCCGATCATCGACTACGTCAAGGGCCTGCGCCGCAACAGCCCGCGCGACGTGGTGAGCATCTACATCCCCGAGTACGTCGTCGGGCACTGGTACGAGCACCTGCTGCACAACCAGAGCGCGCTGCGGCTCAAGGGCCGGCTGCTCTTCACCCCGGGCGTCATGGTGACGTCCGTGCCGTGGCAGCTGGAGTCCTCCGAGGCGGCCAAGCTGCGCGCCCGGCGCCGTGCCGACTGGAACGCGCCCGGCTCCATCCGCCGCGGGCCCGTCGCGGCGCCGCGGCCGGCCGAGCGCGAGCCGAGCGCGCCGGTGCCGCCGGGAGGCGGGAAGGGCTGAGGCCCGCTCGGCCGGGGTCGCGGCCGGCCGAGGGGCTCGCCACGGTCCGTCCGGCCGGTCCGCGGTCCGCGGTCGGCGCGGTGCCCCGCGCGGGGACGTAGACTGGTCGGCTGTCGCCGCGGGCCGTGCGATCGCGCCGCTCGCCGCTCCGGCCAGCACCGTCCTCCTCGCCGCCCTCGACGCCCGTTCCCGTTCCCGCTTTCCCGTTCCAGCCCAGGAGCAGCTCCGCCATGCAGACCGAACCCGTCCCCTCCCTCGTCGGCCGCGAGTACGAGGTCGAGGTGGGGCCGGTCGCCCACGGCGGCCACTGCGTCGCGCGGACCGACGGCGGCCAGGTGCTCTTCGTCCGCCACGCGCTGCCGGGCGAGCGGGTCGTCGCGCGGGTCACCGAGGGCGAGGAGGGCGCGCGCTTCCTGCGCGCCGACGCCGTGCGGGTGCTGACCGCGTCCAAGGACCGTGTCGAGGCGCCCTGCCCCTACGCCGGGCCCGGCCGCTGCGGCGGCTGCGACTGGCAGCACGCCGCGCCCGGCGCCCAGCGGCGGCTGAAGGCCGCGGTGGTCGCCGAGCAGCTCGCCCGGCTGGCCGGGCTCACCCCGGACGAGGCCGGCTGGGACGGCACCGTCGCGCCCGCGCCCGGCGACAAGGTCGCCAAGGGCGAGGTGCCCGCGTGGCGGACCCGCGTGCAGTACGCGATCGACGCGGAGGGACGCGCGGGCCTGCGCCGGCACCGCTCCCACGACGTCGAGGTGATCGACCACTGCATGATCGCCGCGCCCGAGGTCAGCGAACTCGGCGTGGAGACGCGGACCTGGCCGGACATGGCCACGGTGGAGGCCATCGCCGCGACCGGCTCCCACGACCGCCAGGTGATCCTCACCCCGCGGCCCGGCGGCCGGCTGCCCATCGTCGCGCTCGACCGCCCGGTGTCCGTCCAGCGGATCGGGGAGCGCGACAAGGCCGTGCACCGCGTGCACGGCCGCCCGTTCGTCCGCGAGCGCGCCGCGGGCCGCACCTGGCGCGTCGGCGACGGCGGCTTCTGGCAGGTCCACCCGAAGGCCGCGGACCTGCTCGTCGAGGCCGTCATGCAGGGCCTGATGCCGCGCAAGGGCGACATGGCCCTCGACCTGTACTGCGGCGTCGGCCTGTTCGCCGGGGCGCTGGCCGAGCGGGTCGGCGAACGCGGCGCGGTGCTCGGCGTCGAGTCCTCCCGCCGCGCCGTCGAGGACGCCCGCCACAACCTCCAGGACCTCGACCGCGTCCGCATCGAGCAGGGCAAGGTCGAGCAGGTGCTGCCGCGCACCGGCATCTCCGAGGTCGACCTCGTCGTCCTCGACCCGCCGCGCGCCGGCGCCGGCCACCCCACCGTCCGCCACCTCGCCGGCCTCGCCCCCCGCCGCATCGCCTACGTCGCCTGCGACCCGGCCGCCCTCGCCCGCGACCTCGCGTGGTTCGCCGAGGAGGGCTACCGCCCCGTCACCCTCCGCGCCTTCGACCTCTTCCCGATGACCCACCACGTGGAGTGCGTGGCGATCCTCGCCCCGGCCAAGTAGGGCGCTGAGCCGCGAGCCCGCGAGCCCGCGGGCGCGCATGATGCGCGGTGCGGGCGGACGGGGCCCGTTCCCGGCGTCCCGCCGCGTCCGGCAGCGGGCCGCCCGGGGGGCCTGAACGTTGTCCGTACGCACGGCTGTTCGCCGGAGCGCTGCCCGGCGAGCAGCTGGTGCTCACCACCCAGACCGCGAACGCCGCTTCTCTGCGCCTCGTCGGCCGACCGTCGGTTCAGCAGGGCTCCGGCCGGGCGCTGGGCGCCGACCGCGCACGCGCCACCCCTTTCCCCCCGCGCGTCCGGCCGACATGATTGGACACCGACAAGTTCATGGATGCGCGCGGGTGGGCACGATGTCTGGCGGCCACCTGGCGCCCCGGCATCGGAAGGAGGGGCCGATGTCCAACGGTCCCGTGTACTTAGGCCGTCGCAGTGTCCTCAGGGCCGCGGCCGCCGTCGGGCTCGGGATCGGCGGCGCGCAGCTCCTCGCCGCCCGCCGGGCGGGCGCGGTGACGCCGCTGAGCGGCGTCGACACCTCGTACGTCATCGACTGCGCGGGCTGGAGCGCCCGCCCGCCGTCCTCGCCGATCTCGGTGTCGTCCGGCACGACCAGCCGGATCGTCGTCCACCAGACGGAGTGGCCCAACACCACCGACTACTCCCGGGACCGGGCGGTCGCGCTGGCGCAGGAGATCCAGAACCTGCACATGGACACCAACGGCTGGATCGACACCGGACAGCACTTCACCGTCAGCCGCGGCGGCTACGTCCTGGAGGGCCGGCACCGCAGCCTCGAAGGGCTGACCGGCGGCGCCTTCCAGCCGGTCAGCGCGCACGCCGTCGGCGAGAACACCCGGGCCATCGGGATCGAGAACGAGGGCACCTACTTCACCGAGACGCCTCCCCAGGCGCTGCTGGACTCGCTGGTGCACCTCCTCACGGACGTCTGCACGCAGTACGGGCTCGGCGCCCACCAGATCTTCGGGCACTGGGACTTCAACGACACCGACTGCCCCGGCACGGCCTTCTACCCGCTGTTCCCGCAGCTGCGGCTGCGAACCGCGCAGGCGTTGGCCCAGGACCCCGCCGCCATCCCGGCGCGCACCTGGCCGGACCCGTACTCCTCCAGCGCCGGGGCGATCGTCGTCACCGTCCAGTACCTGCTCAAGGCGCAGGGCTACCAGGTGAAGACCGACGGCGCGATGAGCAGCAGCACGCTGAAGGCGATCTCCGGCTTCCAGAAGGCGCACGGCCTGACCGTGTCCTCGAACGGCACCGTGACCCAGCCGACCTGGGAGGCGCTGGCCGCACCCGCCGGTCCGGGCGCCTCGGGCCCTACCGTGCTCGCGGCCCAGACGATGCTCGCGCACAAGGGCTACGGCGTGACCGCCAACGGCACGTACGACCAGGCGACCCTCACCGCCGTGGCGGACATGCAGCAGCTGCACGGGCTGCCGCAGACCGGCTCGCTGGACACGGCGAGCTGGTGCGCGACGGTCGGCGGCATCGTGGCGGAGGAATTCGGCGCGCTCGTCTGAGCGGCGGTCCGGCGCGCTCGTCCGAGCGGCGTCAGGACGGCAGGCCGAGCTCCGTGGAGAGCTTGCCGAGCGCGTCCAGGCGCCGCTGAAGGCTGGGGTGCGTGGAGAAGAGCGTGGCCAGGGTCGATTCGTCGTTCAGTGCGGGGGTGAAGAAGAACGCGTTGAAGGACTGCGCGGTGCGCAGGTCCTCGGTCGGGATACGGGCGATGCTGCCGCTGACCTTCACCAGCGCCGAGGCCAGCTCGGAGGGCCGGCCCGTGAGGAGCGCGGCGGAGCGGTCGGCGGCCAGCTCGCGGTAGCGGGACAGCGCCCGGAGCAGCAGGAAGCTGAGGATGTACACCAGCGCGGAGACGGCCAGGATCACGGCGAGCAGCGCGGCCGTGTTCTGGTCGTTGCGGCGGCCGCCGAACAGCTCGGAGTAGAAGGCGAACCGCACCAGCAGTCCCGCGAGCACGCCGAGGAACGACGCGATCGTGATGACCGCGACGTCCTTGTGCGCGACGTGGGACAGCTCGTGCGCGAGCACGCCCTCCAGCTCCCCGGGTTCGAGCCGGCGCAGCAGACCGGTGGTCACGCACAGTACCGCGTGGTCGGCGTTGCGTCCGGTGGCGAACGCGTTGGGCAGGTCCAGCTCGGAGACCGCCACCCTGGGCTTGGGCATGTCGGACAGGGCGCACAACCGGTCGACGGTCCCGTGCAGGGCCGGCTGCTCCTCCGCGGTGACCTCGTGCGCGTGCATCGCGAACAGGGCGATGCGGTCCGAGAACCAGTACTGGGCGACCAGCGCGGCCGCGACGATGACCACGACCAATGCCACCGACTTCAGCAGGGCGACCAGCGCGGCGACGAACGCCACGTACACCAGACCGAGCAGGAAGATCACGGTCACCATGCGGACCGTCAGCTGCCGGTCGGGCGCGAAGCGGGAGCGCATGTCAGCTCACCGCCCCCGGCGTTCCGGTCCACCGGCGCTGACGGCACCCAGCACCCGCCGGCACCGCATCGACGAGACCCATGGCGCACTCCCTCCGCCGAACCGCGTCCTCCGCACTTCCAGTCTGCTCCTCCGGCCCGCCGAACCCGCGGCGCGGCCTTCCGGGCGCGGTCACCGGTGCGGGAGGCCCCGGTCCCTGTCCGGCGCGGCGATCACCAGGGGCACCATGTGCGGTATGACTACCTCTCCGGGCGACCGTCCCCCCGCCCACCACCCGCCCGTGCGCCTCCCGCACGAGCGGGTGGTCTTCGCGCGCATGCTGACCACGCAGGACCGGGTGGCGGACGCCATCACGTCGTTCTCCGGCACCATGCTCTTCGTCTACCTGCACGCCGTGTGGTTCGCCGGCTGGATCGCGGTGAACGAGGGGCTGCTCGGCCCGCGGGCCGTCTTCGACAGGTACCCGTTCGGGCTGCTCACCATGGTCGTGAGCCTGGAGGCCATCTTCCTGTCCACCTTCGTCATGGTCAGCCAGAACCGGCAGGCCGCGCGGGAGAACGTCCGTGCCGACCTGGACTTCGAGACCAATGTCCGAGCGGAGGTGTGGTCGGTGCACATAGGCCGGGCCCTCGGCCTCGACCCCGAGCTCATCGAGGAGCACGTCCAGCAGGCCCTCACGGACAGCCGTACGCGCCTCAACGCCCCTCACACCCAGGACGGCCCCTTCGCCCCCCGGACCCCCGCGGGCGACGGCCCGGGAGCGTGATCGCCTGAGCGAGACGGCGGCGCGAGGAGGCAGGTCCGGCGCGGCCGGTGTGGGCGCGCCGGACCTGACGGGGGTTCAGGCGCCCAGCAGGCCGCGGCCGAGCCAGTCGTGCTGGTCGCGGACGCCGGGCAGGGCGAAGAAGTAGCCGCCGCCGACGGGGGAGATGTAGTCGACGAGGGGCTCGTCGATCAGGCGGGTCTGGGTCGCCTCGAACTGCCGCACCACGTCCTGCTGGTAGCAGCAGAAGACCAGGCCCATGTCGAGGTTGCCGACCTGGTCGACGCCGCGGTCGTAGTTGAAGCCGCGGCGCAGGATGCGCGAGTCGTCGGTCTTGGCGGTGCGCGGGTTGGCCATCCGGATGTGCGCGTCCAGCGGGATCGCGTTGCCGTCCGGGTCCTTGGCGTAGTTCGGCGCGTCGGTCTCCTTGGCGCCGTCCAGCGGGGCCCCGGTGTCCTTGCGGCGGCCGAACATCTTCTCCTGCTCGGTGAGCGAGACGCGGTCCCAGAACTCCACGAGCATGCGGATGATGCGGATGACCTGGTAGCTGCCGCCGGTCGCCCACGCGGGCTCGCCGAGCTTGTCGTCGACCCACACCAGGCGGTCCATCTCGCGCGAGGAGGCGACGTCGGGGTTGACGATGCCGTCCTTGAAGCCGAGCAGGTTGCGCTGGGCGCCGGTGGGGCGCGGCGCGTTCTGGAAGCCGTCGATGCGCCACTTGATCTGCATCGCGCCGCGCGTGTGCCGGGCGATGTCGCGCAGCGCGTGCAGCACGGTGTCGGTGCTGCCGCCGCAGATCTGCAGCGACAGGTCGCCGTGGCACTCCGCGTCCTGCAGGTTGTCGTTGGGGAACACCCGCATCGGCGCGAGCTTGCGGGGCTTGGCGGCGGCCAGTCCGTAGCGGTCGTCGAACAGCGAGGCGCCGACGCCCACGGTGATGGTGAGCGCGTCGGCCGGGACCGTCGGGCCGAGGATGCCGTTGTCGGACGGCGGAGCGCCGACGCCGAGGTCGGCCGGGACGCCGCCCGCGGTCAGGAACCGGGCCCGCTCGGTGATCGTCCGCAGCAGGTCGGCGAGTTCGGCCTTGGTGTCGGCGATCACGTTGAACGACACGAAGGTCGCCGCGGACGGCGCCGCGGTGGTGATGCCCGCCTGGTGGGCGCCGTGGAACGACACGGCGGGCGCCCGGCCCGGCTGCGCGGAGTCCGCGGCCTGCGCGGTGCCGCCGCCGGTCGCGGAGGTCAGCGCGAAGCCGCCACCGGCCAGGGCGGCCGCGCCGGCGCCGGCGCCGAGCGCGGTCTTCACGAACGACCGGCGCCCGTGGCCCATCGGGCAGGTGCCCTGCAGGCCCTCGAAGCCCTCGGGACGGGAGGATTCGGCGGACATCGGCGGGATCCCTTCGGAGCTCTGCTGGCGGTCGGTGCGGTCGGTGCGTTCGGGTCGGGGGGTGCGGCCGGCCGGGCTCATCCGGCCGGTCGGGCCGGGCCGGCCGGTGCGGTCGGGGCCGGCTGAGCGGCTTGTCACGCCGACTTCCGGATCTCGAGGAGGTCGGGGATCGGCGCCAGGTCCTCCAGGAGCTGGCCGGTCGCGCCGTTGATCTTGGCGCGGGACGTCGCGTCCAGCGACTCCACCGGGGTCCAGGCGGTGCCGTGGTGGGCGGCGTCCAGCAGGCCCTGCAGGCGGGCGACGTCGGCGTCGACGACCTTCAGCTCGTCCGGCGCGCGGCGGGTGATCAGCGGGCGCAGCACGCTCAGCAGCTCGTTGGTGCCGGCCAGGTTCGCGTCCGCGGTCGCCAGGTTGGTGCCGCTGCCCTCGTCGGTGTCGCCGGTCAGCTCGAACTGCAGGGTGTTCTCCAGGATCTCGTGGCTGCGCAGCGGCAGGTCCGAGGGGTCGAAGTCCTGGGTGGGGAACGCCTTGCGCAGCCCCGTGACGTCCGCGGCGAGCCGGTCGGCGAACGGCGCGAGCACCGCGGCCGGCTGCTGGTGCCACAGGCCGTACTCGAGGCGGTGGAAGCCGGTGAAGCCGGCGTCCGAGACGCCGCCGGGCAGGCCGTCCTTGCGGCCGTTGATCTTCGCGTCGAAGTCCGCGAAGGTGCCGTAGGCCGCGCCGAGGGAGGAGTACGTGACGTGCGCGGTGAGCCAGTCGGCGCGGGCCGCGCCCAGGTCGCCGGCCTTCAGGTCGGCCTGCAGCTTGGCGGTCTGCGTCTGGAGCGTGGCCAGGCCCGCGTCGACGTACGCCTTGTACGCGGTCAGCGGCGGCTGCAGCTCGGACTCGGCCAGCGGGAGCACGGCCTTGGCGGAGCCGCCGCCGCTGACCCGCACGGCGGCGGACGTGACGGGCTTGCCGCCGGTCGGCACGCAGCGCCAGGCGTACGTGCCGCTGCCGACGGTCGCCACCAGGTCGCGGGTGGTGCCGGGGGCCAGGCCCTCGATCTCGCCGTAGACGGCGTTGGAGGCCGGGTCGATGAGGTAGACCTCGGACGCCTTGCTGCCCGTGTTGTGCATCTGGAACGTCTGGCGGCCGGGCTGCGGGGCCTTGAAGCCCTTGCCGCAGTCGGTCTCGGAGACGCTCACCGTGGCGGCGGCGGCCTTCTTGCCGCCGGAGGCGGCGATGACCAGGCCGGCGATGACGGCGGGGACGGCGACCACGGCGACCGGGATGGCCCAGCGGGGCACGCCCCGCCGCGCACCGGCGGCCGCGGGCCGGGACGTTCCCCCGCCCCCGGACCCGTCCGCAGTCCCGGACGGGGAGCCGGACGGGGGCGTGCCGCCGGACGCGGCCGCGCTCTGGGAGACGGAGGCCGGCGCGGAGGTGGAGGCGGCCGCGCCCGCGGCCACCCGCACCGCCTCGGGCTTCGGCTCGGCCGCGGGCTTCGCCGCCGGCGCCGGGTTCAGTCCGCGGACGAACAGCGTCATCACCACGGCGAGGTAGACGACATAGGCGGTGACCTGCAGCCAGGTCATCTGCGTGGTCAGGTTGAGCACGCCCTGCACCAGTTGCGCGTACCAGGAGGTCGCGTCGACGTGGCCGGAGAGGTCCACCGCGTAGGAACTGCCGCCCGGCAGGACCTTGCCCTCCTGCAGGTCCCGCAGGCCGTAGCCGAGCACACCCGCGGCGATGACGATGAGGCCGAAGCCCGTCCAGGTGAAGAACCTGGTCAGGTTGATCTTCAGCACGCGCTTGTACAGCGCCCAGCAGAGCACCGCGGCCAGCACCAGGCCGACGGCCCCGCCGATGAGCGGGCCGGCGCTGGAGCCGTGCGCGGTCTGCGCGTTGGTCCACAGGAAGAGCGCCGTCTCCAGGCCCTCGCGGCCCACCGCGAGGAAGCTGGTGAGGATCAGGGCGCCGGCACCCATGGTCAGGGCGGCGGCGACCCGCTCCTTGATCTCGCCGGAGAGGTGGCGCGCGTTCCTGCGCATCCAGAAGACCATCACCGTGACGAAGCCGACGGCGATCACCGAGAGGACGCCGCCGAAGGCCTCCTGCGCGGTGGTGGGCATCTGCTGCGAGCTGAAGGTCAGCACCGCGCCGAAGCTGAGGGACAGTCCGATCGCGGCCGCGACACCGGTCCACACCTGGGGCAGCCGCTCCTTGTTGCCGCCCCGGACCAGGGTGGCCACCAGGATGGAAACCACCAGCCCCGCCTCAAGTCCCTCGCGCAGACCTATGAGGAAGTTGGGGAACACGTTGTCCCACATGAAGATGCCCCTCCCCGGGAATGCCCGGTGCTGTGCCGACGCACTTAAGTTAGGCAAACCTTAGCAGCCGGATTTGCGGCGCTGTAGGCACGGGGGACGAGGATCTGCGGGGCGCGCCGGCCAACGGGCTTCCTTCTGCGGATTCCCTTGCGCCGCCGGCCCACGAGGCCCCTGGCCGGCCGGCCGCCGGCCCGTCTCACGCGGTCCCCGCACCGGCTCCCGCGGGCTCCCGGGCCACGTCTCAGCGGGCCGCCTGGCGCGACCGGGACCGCACGCGCGACCGCCACGGCGACCCCGTCTGCGCCTCCTCCTGGGATCGCGCCCGCGCGTCGTCGGCGGGTGCCTCGCGGGCGACGATCAGACGGTCGTCGGCGCGGATCCCGCCGATCTGCGGGTCGCAGTACCGCAGCGGACGGCCGTCCCGCACCACCGCGAGCACGGGTTCGCGCAGCTGCTCCGCGTCCTTGCCCACCTCGGCCGGCTCCGGCGCCCGCTCGGCCACCTCCAGGCCGAGCCCCACCGACAGCAGGTCCTCGAGCACCGTCCCGACCGCGGGGTTGAGGGCCGCGACGCCGAGCAGGTGCCCGGCCGTCTCGGAGGACGTGATGACGTTGTCGGCGCCGCCGCCGCGCAGCAGCGCCACGTTCTCGGCGCGTGCGACGGAGGCCGTGATGACGGCGGTGGGGTTCATGCGGCGGGCGGTGAGCGCGGCCAGCACGGCGGTGTCGTCCCGGTCGGTGGCGATCAGCACGTGCCGGGCCTTGCCCAGTTCCGCGTGCTCCAGGACGACGCTGCCGGTGCCGTCGCCGACGATGCCGACCAGGCCGCTCCGGTTGGCGTCGCCCACCGCCGCCGGGTCGAGGTCGATGACGACGATGCGGCGCGGCCGGCTCCCGCGGGCCCGCAGGGTGGCCACGGCCGCGCGGCCGGTGGTTCCGTAGCCGATGACGACGGTGTGGTCGTGCACCTTGCGCCTCCAGGACTGCTCGTGCCACTCGTGGCGGGTGCGTTCGGTCAGCGCGCGGAAGGTGGTGCCGACCAGGACCAGCAGGAAGCCGAGCCGCAGCGGCGTGATCACCAGCGTGTTGATCAGACGCGCCTCCCCGCTCACCGGGACGACGTCGCCGTAGCCGATGGTGGTGAGCGTCACCACCGCGTAGTAGAAGCTGGTCAGCCAGCCGACCGGCTGGCCCGTCGAGTCGCTGTACCCGTCGCGTCCGACGTACACCACGCAGGCGGCCACCACGATGAGGCCCACCGCGACGGCCATGCGGCTGGCGATGGTGCGCACCGGTCCGTGCACGCGGTACGGCATCCGCACGCGGGCCCGCGCCTCCCCCTCCCCGACCTCACTGTCCGTCAGATCCGCCACACCCCGAGTCTCCCGGACGGCCCCCGGGGCGGCGACCTCGCTCACCCAGCCGGGTCAGCGGCGCCCGGCCCGGCCGGGCCCCGCAACCGGGCCCCGCACACCGCGCGCGGGCGCCGTGGCGCCCATGGCCGCGTCCGTGCGGGGCCCGACCGGACGGCGCGTCAGCCCTGGTGCAGGGCGGTGCGCAGGAACGCGGCGGCCTGGTTGATCGCGGCCTCGGCGGCGTCCGTCGGCCGCAGCGCGTTGAGCATCACGAAGTCGTGGATGACGCCCTGGTAGCGCACGGCGGTGACCGGAACGCCGGCGGTCCGCAGCCGCTCGGCGTAGGCCTCGCCCTCGTCGCGCAGGACGTCGGCCTCGGCGGTGACGACCAGGGCCGGCGGCAGCCCCGCCAGCTGCTCGGAGGTGGCGCGCAGCGGCGAGGCGGTGATCTCCGCCCGCTGGGCCGGGTCGGTCGTGTACTGGTCCCAGAACCACTGCATCGCGTCGCGGCGCAGGAAGTAGCCGGTGGCGAACCGGTGGTAGGAGCCGGTCTCGAACGCGGCGTCGGTGACCGGGTAGAACAGCACCTGTGCGGCGAGCGCCAGGCCGCCGCGGTCCTTCGCCATCAGCGTGAGCGCGGCGGACATGTTGCCGCCCACGCTGTCGCCCGCGACGGCGACGTGCGCGGCGTCGAGGCCGTGGGCCGCGCCCTCGGTGACGACCCAGCGCGCGACGGTCCAGTTCTGCTCGATCGCGACGGGGTAGCGGGCCTCCGGCGACAGGTCGTACTCGGGGAACACCACGGCGGCGCGGGCGCCGGTGGCCAGCTCGCGGACCAGGCGGTCGTGGGTGTGGGCGTTGCCGAACACCCAGCCCGCGCCGTGGAGGTAGACGACGACCGGGAGCGGTCCGGTGACGCCGGCGGGCCGGACGATGCGCGCACGCACGGAACCGGTCGGGCCCCCGGGCACCTCGACCCACTGCTCGTCGACGGCCGGCCCGGTGATGCCGCCGGACTGGACCTCGTCGACGGCCTTGCGGCCCTCCACCGGCCCCAGGTCGAACAGGTACGGCGGGTTGGCGGTCGCGTCGGCGAAGGCCTGGGCCTCCGCTTCGAGGACCGGTCGGTGGTCGGCGGCGGGCTGATCGGACATGTTCATCTCCAGGAACGGTGCGGTGGGGTGAGGGAACCGACCGTACGGGCGGGTTCCGCCGCCGCCTTGCCCGTGCGTGCACGGGGGGTGGCCCGGGCACGCACAGGTTCCGCGCAGGGGTTTTCAGGAGGCGTCTGCCGTGCCGTCCGGGCCGGTTCGCCGGGTCCGACGCCCGGCGGCGGACGTCCGGCACGCGCTCGTGCACCCGCACGGCGGCGGCCCGGCGCAACTCGGCGTCGTACGCGCTCAACTCGGCTTCTTAGTCACGCAGTTCCGCGGCGTACCCGGGCGCGGGCCCGCCGCCGGGACCGCGCCGCGCGGTGGTCACACCGCCGCGGAGCCCTCGGCGTTCCCGGTGCCCTCGGCGTTCCCTGTGCTCTGGGTGTGCTCGGCCAGCGTGTGCGCGACGAGCGCGTTGGCGTGCCCGTGGCCGAGCCCGTACTCGCTCTTGAGCCACGCGACGAGCTGCATGTGGCGGGTGAGCGGCGAGGCCCGGACGAGGTCCTTCCACTCGGCGATCGGCCGGCCGTACTTCTTCTCGATGGACGGGAAGTAACTGGCGGGGCCGTGCGGGGCCGTGGCGGTCATCTCGATCTCCCTGTCGGCGGTTCGGTGCGGTCGCAGGGGTGGACCGGGGGCCCGCGCGGAACTCATCGGTCCCGCGCGGGCCCCCGGTGGTCAGGCCACGGCGGTCAGGCGAGCGCGTCGACGGCGTGCCGTGCGGCGGCCACGATGCCGGGTGACGTCACGAAGTGCCGGTCCGCGTCGGCCGCCGTCGCGGCCGCGCCCATCGGGACCCATGTGCCGGCGCGGCGCGGGGGCGCGGGGCGCTTGGCCGAGAGGTGGACGGCGGCGATGCCGGTCGCGGCCAGCGCCGGGACGTCCTCGGGGCGGACGCCGCCGCCGGCCATCACCTCGACACCGGGGACGGCGGCCGCGATCGCGCGCAGCACGGCCGCGCCGTCCGGGGCGCTGGGCGCGCCGCCCGACGTGAGGATGCGGGTGACGCCCAGCGCGGCGGCGCGGACGGCCGTCGCCACCGGGTCGGCGGACTGGTCGATCGCCCGGTGCAGCGTGACGTCGACCGGGCGCCCGGCCGTGGCCCCGGCGTCGCGTGCCGCGCCGACCAGCCGGCGCATCGCCTCCGCGTGCAGTGCGCCGTGCGCGTCGAGCACGCCCACGACGACACCCGCCGCGCCCGCCGCCACCGCGCCCCGGACCTCCGCGGCCATCAGCGCGACCTCCTCGTCGTCGTGCACGAAGTCGCCGGGCCGGCAGCGGACGAGCACCTGCACGGGCAGCCCGGCCGCCGCGGTCGCGGCGACGGCGGCGTCCGAGGGCGTCACGCCGCCGAGTTCGAGGGCCGAGCACAGCTCGACCCGGTCGGCACCGCCGTCCCTGGCCACGCGGGCGCCGGCCGCACCGGTCACCGCGATCTCCAGCGCGAGCCGGGCCCCGGCCGGTGCGGCGCCTGCCACGAGCAGGTGCGCCCGCTCCGCGGCGGACGTCACTCGTCGGCCCCGGTGAGCGCCTCGTCCGAGGGGGCGATGAGGCGCGCGGTGAGGTCCGGCGCCGCCATGTCCGCGTCGAAGGGGAACATGGGGCGGCGGATGCGGTGGTGGCCGAGGCGCACCAGGTCCTGGTCGACGCCGCCGGGGGTGAGCGCCATCTTCCAGTCCGCGGCCATCGCGTAGAGCTCGGGCTCGAGGTAGCCGATCTTCACGATGACGACGTCCGCGCCGCGCGGGTCGAGGTCGAGGTCGGTGAAGTCGTGCTCGTGGTGGTAGGGCTTGCGCAGCGCGGTGATGATGACGTGGACGCTGCCGACCCGCAGCACGACCTCGGTCCCGGCGTCACGGTCGCCGTGGCGGACGGCGTGCACGACGCCCGTCATCGTCAGCGGTCCGGCGTGCCGGTCGTCGACCTCGGCGCCCGCGGTGACCGTGACGGTCGCGCCGACGCCGGCCTCCACCGCGGTCCGGACGGCCGAAGGGCCGGGCACGGACGCGTAGATGACGGTCGGGCCGTCCGCCGTGCGGAACTCGGGCCGGGCCAGCACCCGCGTGAGCCCCCACGTGACGTCGCCCGCGCCGCCCGCCGTCGGGTTGTCGCCGGTGTCGCTGACGAAGTAGGGGCGGGCGGGGGACGCCAGAGCCTCGTCCAGGCACTCGGCGAGCGTTCCGGTGGGGGCGACGAACGCGAAGTCCCGCCGGGCGTCCCAGAATCCGCGGGCCAGCCGCTCGGCGCCCTGCGCGACGGCGCCGGCATCCGTGCCGGTGACGACCACGACCGCCCGGTTGCGCGGCTCGTCGGCCCACGCGTAGCCGACCCAGATCGCCGCGTCGATCACGCCGTCCAGCGCCTCCACCTCGGCGACCGCCGCGTACACGCCCTTCGCCGGCTCGATCCGGGTGGACGTCTGCTCACCGGCCAGCAGCACCGGCACCGGCACCCACGCCTTGACCGGCCGCGGCGCGCCGGAGACCAGCAGGTCCACCAGGTTGAGGGCGGCCCGCTCCTTGGTCTCCATGTGGTCCTCGTGCGGGGCCATCCGGTAGCAGGTGATGAGGTCGCTGCCGTGGACCAGCGCGCGGGAGACGTTGCCGTGCAGGTCCATGGAGGTCGAGACGATGACGTCGGGGCCGACGCTCTCGCGGATCCGGCGCAGCAGCACGGCCTCCGCGTCGTCGATGCCCTCCACCGTCATCGCGCCGTGGATGTCGTACCAGAGGCCGTCGAGGCGGGGCAGCGCGGCGAGCCGTTCGACGAGCTCGTCGGACAGTGCCGCGAACGCCTCCGCGGTCACCGTGCCGCCGGGCAGCGACTTGCCGACCAGCGCGCCGTGCCACTCGGCGGCCTCGCGCAACGGCGCGCCCTTGTCGAGGAACGGGTAACGGGCCAGGACCTCGTCGCCGCGCGAAGGGTGGAAGGCCGGGGCCAGGGTGCGCGCGGGCGAGAACGTCGACGACTCGATGCCGAGGCCGGCGATCGCGATCACCGGGCGGGCGGCGGGCGTGCGGGGTTGCGACATGGCTCCTCCTACAAGGGGTCGTCCCGCGGGGGTCGACCGGCTGGGGATCGGGGGTGGCGGGGGCGGGCGTCCGCGGAACAGGTGACGGCGGGCGTCCGCGGGGCGTTCAGCCGCCGGACGCCGCACCGCGCCTGGCGGTGGTCGCCGGCGGCGCGGTGGCCGCCGGCGGGGCGGCTGCCGCGGGATCGGCCGCGTCGTGCAGGGCCCGGGCCATGGCGCGTTCCAGTGCGAACAGCCCGGCGCCGAAGAGCCCGGCGTCGGCGCCGAGGCTCGCGCGCTCGATGGTCAGGTGCTCGGTGACGAGGGGGTGGCAGCTCTCGTAGAGCTGGCTGCGGACCGCGGCCACGAACGGCTCCAGGGTCGACAGCATGCCGCCGAGGTAGACGGCGTCGGGGTTGAAGAAGTTGATGTTCGCGGCCAGGACCGTCCCCAGGTGGCTGCCGGCCTGCCGTACCGCCCGGGTGGACCGCGGATCGCCGTCGGCGACCAGGCGGACCACGTCGGCCAGTTCGGTGACGGGGACGCCGCCGTCGCGCAGGTTCCGCACGAGTGAGGCGCCCGAGGCGACGGTCTCCAGGCAGCCGGTGTTGCCGCAGGAGCAGGGGGTGTCGCCGGCCGCGGCGATCCTGACGTGGGTGATGTCGCCGGCCGCGCCGGTGGCACCGCGGTAGAGCTTGCCGTCGGCGATGATCCCGGTGCCGATCGCGGACCCGATCTTCACCATGATCGACTGCCGCCGCTCGGCGGGCTGCACGGCGTGCTCGCCGACCGCCATGCAGTTCGCGTCGTTGTCGACCGCGGCGGGTACCCCGAAGTGCTCGCGCAGCCAGGCGGCCACGGGGAAGCGGTGCCAGCCGGGCATCCGGGACGGCAGGGTGACGGCGCCGGCCTGCACGTCGACCGGGCCCGGCAGCGAGCAGCCGACGCCGCGCAGCAGGTCCCGGCCGTGGCGTGCGGCGAGCTCCTCCAGGGTCTGGGCGAGCCGGGGCAGCGCGGTCTCCGGCCCGTCGGCGATGACCAGCGGCACGGTCGTGACGTCGGTCAGTTCGCCGCCGGGCAGGACGACGCCGATGCGGGCGTGGCGGCTGCCGAGGTCGGCGGCGACCGCGAACTCGTCGCGGGCGCCGATCCGCAGCACCTTGCGCGGCCGGCCGCCGGTGGAGGCCTGGGTGCCCTGCTCGGTCACCAGGCCGCGCTCGACCAGCTGGCCGACGGTGAGCGAGATCGTCGAGGGCGAGGCGCCGAGCATCCCGGCGAGTTCGGTGCGCGAGGTCCCCTGCCCGGAGGCGATGAGTGCCAGCACGCGCTCGGCGAGGGACGCCGGGCCTTTGGCGCCGTTCCGCTGCGCAGAACTTACGTCGGGCATGGGCGGACTTACTTCCGAAAGAACGGGTGGACGGCGATGACACTACGCCCGGCGATACGGGATGAGGAAGTGGCGCACACCACATTCACGAATCGTCCCCCACCGGTATCCCCGGTAACCGCCGTGCCTCCACGGGATTTCACCCCCGGGCCGGACTTTCTGCATTTTCGCAGAAACATAGTTGTTATCGGCGAAGGTTTGTTTTTTCCGAGCCGGAGACCTTTGACTGTCGGCACACACCGCGACGCCCCCAGTGTTCACCGGGTCCCAGCGATCGTTTCGTGGCCGTTCACCCCGAGGAGAATCCATGTTCCCTGTCCGCACGGCGGAACGACGCCGCTGGGCCCTCGCCGCAGGAGCCGCGCTCACCGCGACCGCCCTGCTCAGTGCCTGCAACGGTGCCGGAAGCTCGGCCTCCGCCTCGCACGACGCCATCAACTACGCGCTGCCGGCGAACTTCACGCCGAACTGGATCCTGCCGATCGGGACGCCCGCGCACCTCAACACCAACAACGTGTCCATCGCGGCATCGTTGTGGGAGCCACTCATCGCGTACGACGGCTCCACCGGGTCGATGGGCTGGAACAAGTCGGCGTCCATAGCCACCGGCGCCGACTTCGCCACCGACGGCAAGAGCGTCACCATCACGCTGGGAAACCGGCACTGGAGCGACGGAAAGCCGATCACCTCGCGTGACGTGCAGTTCTGGTTCAACCTGATCAAGGCGAACAAGGCCCAATGGGCCGGATACAGCGAGGGCAAGGCCCCGGACAACTGGACGTCGTTCAAGGTGACCGACGACCAGCACTTCACGCTCACCTTCGACCGCGCGTACAACTCCCAGTGGATGCTCGCCAACCAGCTGAGCCTCATCACGCCGCTGCCGCAACACCTGTGGGACAAGGAGAGCGCCGCGGCCGCCGTGTCCGGCGCGGACACCACCCCGGCCGGTGCCCAGAAGGTGTGGACCTACCTCAACACGGCCGCCAAGAGCATCGCCAAGTACGCGACCGACCCGCTGTGGAAGACCGTCAGCGGCCCCTACACCGTCAAGTCGTTCTCGACCGCGGGCAAGGTCGTGCTCGCGGCCAACGCCACCTACGACGGCGGCGAGAAGGCGCACATCAAGACCGTGAACCTGCTGCCGTTCACCACGACGGACGCCGAGGAGAACGCGCTGCGCTCCGGCCAGGTCGACTACGGCTACATCAACTCCACCGACCTGGACCAGAAGGCGTCGTTCACCGGCCAGGGGTACACCGTCAAGCCGTGGACCGGCTGGGCGGTCACCTACATGCCGCTGAACTTCAACAACCCCACGATGGGCCCGGTCTTCAAGCAGCTGTACGCCCGGCAGGCCGTCCAGGAGTCGATCGACCAGGCGAGCCTGGTGAAGGTGATCTACAACGGCACCGCCGTGCCCGGCTACGGCCCGATCCCCACCGCGCAGGCGTCCGCCTTCGTCTCCCAGGCGCAGAAGGACAACCCGTACCCCTTCTCCACCAGCAACGCCCGCGCGCTGCTCACCAGTCACGGCTGGACCGACCAGGGCGGCACCATGGTCTGCACGCAGCCCGGCACGGGCGCCGCGCAGTGCGGTGAGGGCGTCGCCAAGGGCACCAAGTTCGCGATGCGGGTGCTGTCCCAGTCCGGCTCCACCGTGACGGACAACCTGATGAGCGCCATCCAGTCCTCGCTGGGCAAGAGCGGCATCGACTTCTCGATCAAGACCGCCCCGGTCAACTCGGTGCTGTCGCAGACCCCGCAGTGCACCTCGGACCAGTCGATCTGCAACTGGCAGCTGTCCTACTTCGGCACCGCCGGCAGCTGGTACTTCCCGGCCTTCCCGACCGGCGACTCGCTCTTCCAGTCCAAGGGCGGCTCCAACTTCGGCAGTTACTCCAACCCGGACGTCGACACGCTGATCAACCAGACCACCACGTCCTCGTCCACGGACGCCGTGCAGCAGTACAGCGAGGCGCTCGCCAAGGACCTGCCGGTGGTGTGGCTGCCCGAGCCGGACTACCAGATCTCGGTCATCAGGAACGGCCTGGGCGGCTTCGCGCAGGACTCGCTGGCCGACTTCCACCCCGCACAGTGGCAGTGGACCGGCAAGTGAGCACGTTCCTCTACCTGATCCGGCGCGTCCTGCAGGCCCTCGCGGTGATCCTCATCGTGACGGTGGCGACGTTCTGCCTCCTGCACGCGCTGCCCGGGGGTCCCGCTCGCGGGATCCTCGGGCCCCAGGCCACCGTGCAGCAGATCGCGCAGTTCAACCACGAGCAGAGCCTCGACCGGCCGCTGCCCGTGCAGTACGTCGCCTACCTCGGGCGGCTGCTGCACGGCGACCTGGGGACCTCCTACACGCTCAACGAGCCGGTCTCGCAGCTCATCCAGGAGCGGCTGCCGAAGACGCTGGTGCTCACCCTGCTGTCCGCGGTCGTCGGCCTGCTGCTGGCGATCCCGCTCGGCATGTGGCAGGCCGTCCGGCGCAACAAGCCGGTCGACTACGTCATCACCACGCTGAGCTTCGTCGCGTACTCCACGCCGGTGTACTTCCTCGGCCTGATGCTGGTGCTGGTCTTCAGCCACGTCCTGCCATGGTTCCCGGCCCAGGCGCCCCAGGGCGACACGCTCGCGCAGGTCTTCGCCGACCCCGCCGGGCTGGTGCTGCCGGTCGTCGCGGGCGCCGCGTCCGTCGTCGCCGTCTTCAGCCGCTACATGCGCGGCGCGACCCTGGAGAACCTCTCCGAGGACTACGTCAGGACCGCGCGGGCCGGCGGTTCGCGGCGCGGCGCGATCCTGCGCCGGCACGTGTTCCGCAACTCCCTCACCCCGGTCGTGGCGATGCTCGGCTACTACGTGCCGGTGCTGTTCGGCGGCGCGCTGGTCGTCGAGCAGCTCTTCAACTACCCCGGCATGGGGCTGCTGTTCTGGACCGCCGCGCAGTCCTCCGACTACCCGGTGCTGCTCGGCTGCGTCCTGGTGATCTCGGTCGCCACCGTCGTCGGCACGCTCGCCGCGGACGTCGTCCAGCGGTTCATCGACCCCCGAGTGAAGGAGGGCCACGCATGAGCGCCGCAGTCCAGTCCGGCCGGCCGGCCGGCGGCACCGGACCGTCGGCAGGCGCGGGCACCGGCGGACCGGGGATCTCCGGACTGCGCCTGGCCGTAAGGAGGTTCAGCCGCAACCGGCTCGCCGTCATCGGCCTCGCCGTCGTCGTCCTGTTCTTCCTCTTCTGCTTCGCCGGTCCGCTGGTCTGGTCCACCGACCAGACGCACACCGCGCTCACCCACGCCAACCTGGGCCCGAGCGGCGCCCACTGGCTCGGCACCGACGCGGTCGGCCACGACGAGCTGGGCCGGCTCATGTACGGCGGGAAGGTCTCGCTCGTCGTCGGCCTGGCGGCCGGCGTGCTGGCCACCGTGATCGGCACCCTGTGGGGCGCCGCCGCCGGATACGCCGGCGGGTGGATCGACGCGGTCATGATGCGCGTCGTCGACGCCGGCATCGCGATCCCCGCGCTGTTCATCCTGCTGGTCATCTCGGCCATCGCGACCCCCGGCGTGTGGGGCCTGATCCTCATCCTCGGCCTGGTGTCGTGGCTGGTCCCCTCCCGCCTGGTGCGGGCCGAGACCCTGACCCTGAAGAACCGCGACTACGTGCACACCCTGCGGGCCATCGGCGGCACCCACACCCGCGCGATCGGCCGCCACATCCTGCCCAACTCGGTGTCCACGGTGGTGGTCGCGGCGACCTTCCAGGTCGCCGACGCCATCCTGCTCGTCGCCTACGTGTCCTACCTGGGCCTGGGCCTCCAGCCGCCCAAGACCGACTGGGGCGGCATGCTCTCGGCCGGCCTCAGCGCCACGTACTCCGGCCGCTGGTGGCTCATCGTGCCGCCCGGCCTCGCCGTCATCCTCGTCGTCTGCGCGTTCAACGCCATCGGCGACGGGCTCCGTGACGCATTCGACGTGAGGGGACGCGGATGACCGCCACCGACACCACCGCCGCCGCGACCGCCGGCACCGAGCCCGTCCTGCGGCTGGAGGACCTCGGCGTCACGTTCTCCTCGGAGACCGGCGACGTGCCCGCCGTACGGGGGGTCTCCCTCCACGTGCGGCCGGGCGAGACGCTCGCACTCGTCGGCGAGTCCGGCTCCGGCAAGTCCACCGTCGCGCTCGCGTCGATCGGGCTGCTGCCCGACAACGCCCGCGCGAGCGGCCGCGCGCTGCTGGGCTCCACCGATCTCGTCACCGACGTCGTCACCGCGTCCGAGCGCGACCTCGCGGCGCTGCGCGGCCGCGCCGTCTCCATGGTCTTCCAGGAACCGGCGACCGCGCTCGACCCGCTGACCAGGATCGGCGCGCAGATCGCCGAGGTGGTGCGCAACCACCGGCAGATCCCCGCGAAGGAGGCCGGCGTGCTCGCCGTGGACCTGCTGCGCCGCGTGGGCATCCCCGACCCCGAACGCCGGGCGCGCGCCTTCCCGTTCGAGCTGTCCGGCGGCCAGCGCCAGCGCGTCGTCATCGCGATGGCCATCGCCAACGACCCGGAACTGCTCATCGCGGACGAGCCGACGACCGCGCTGGACGTCACCGTGCAGGCGGAGATCCTCGACCTGCTGCGCCGGCTCGCCGTCGAGTCCGGCACCGGCGTCCTGCTCGTCACCCACAACATGGGCGTCGTCGCCGACTTCGCCGACCGTGTCGCGGTGATGCTGCAGGGCCGGATCGTCGAGACCGGACCGGTCGAGGACGTCCTGCTGCGGCCCGAACACGAGTACACCAGGCGGCTGCTGGCGGCGGTGCCGCGGCTGGCCGTCGCCGGATCCCCTGCCGTGCCCGGCGCTTCGGACGCGGCGGCACGGCCCGGTGCGGGGTCCGGCGAGGAGGCCGGCCAGGCGTCCGGCCAGGCGTCCGGCCAGGAGTCCGGTGAGGGGTCAGGCGCCGTCGCCGCCGAGGTGCCGCGGCCGCGGTACGGGACCCGGGCCAGGAGCGCGAACCCGGCCCGGGACTCCGGGACGGACGGCGAACGCGTCGTCGACCTGCGGGACGTGTCCGTGGTGTACGGCCGCCGCACCGGCGCCGTGCGCGCCCTCGACGGCGTCTCCCTGCACGTCCGCCCGGGTGAGACCGTCGGGCTCGTGGGGGAGTCGGGTTCCGGCAAGTCCACGGCGGCACGGGTGGCGCTCGGCCTCATCCGGCCCACCGCGGGCACGGTCACGCTCTTCGGCTCCGACCTGCGGCGCACCCGCGCCCGGGCCCGGCGCTCGCTGCGCGCCGGCATCGGCGTCGTCCTCCAGGACCCCGTCGCCTCGCTCGACGCGCGGATGACGGTGCAGGAGTGCGTCGCCGAGCCGCTGCGGGTGCACCGGCGCGGCATGTCCGCGAAGGACCGCCAGGAACACGTCGCCGAGCTGCTGGAACGGGTGCGGCTGCCGCGCGCCTACGCGCAGCGCGCCCCCCGGGAGCTGTCCGGCGGCCAGCGCCAGCGGGTCAGCCTGGCCCGGGCACTGGCGCTCGCGCCGCGGCTGCTGGTCGCCGACGAACCGACGAGCGCGCTCGACGTCAGCGTGCAGGAGGCGGTGCTGGAGGTGATCTCCGAGCTGCAGGAGGAGCTCGGGTTCGCGTGCCTGTTCGTCTCCCACGACCTCGCCGTGGTCCAGCACTTCGCCGAACGCGTCGTCGTCATGCGCGCGGGCCGGATCGAGGAGCAGGGCGGCACCATGGACACGCTGCTGCACCCCGGCACCGACTACACCCGGCGCCTGCTGGCGGCCGTCCCCGTGCCGGACCCGGTGCGGCAGCGGCAGCGGCGCACGGCCAGACAGGCCGCGGCCGCCGGGACCGGCCCGGCCGCCGGGACCGCCGCCGGGACGGGGGCGACGGCGTGACCACGACGCTCCGACCGTCCGGGTCCTCGACCGGCCCCACCGACGCGGACGCGGTCCTCGCGGGTGTGGACATCGGCGGCACCACCACCCAGGTCGTGCTGTGCTCCACCGGCCTCGACGTGCTGGACCGCGTCGAACTGCCCACGCCCGCCGCCGAGGGCGGCCGCGCGATGATCGGCACCGTGCTCGACGGGCTCGGCCGGCTGCTGGCCCGGACTCCGGCCCCGCTGGCGGGAGTCGGCGTGGGCGCGGCCGGTGTGGTCGACGCGCGGGCCGGCCGCATCCTGGTGGCGAGCGACTCGTTCGCGGGGTGGGCCGGGTTCGCCGTCACGGCCGCCCTCGAGGAGAGCCTGGGCGTGCCCGCCTTCCTGGACAACGACGTGAACGCGTTCCTGCGCGGCGAGGTCGCCAGAGGCGCGGCCGCCGGCGAGCGGTACGTGCTCGGCATGACGCTCGGCACCGGCGTCGGGGGAGCGCTGTGGATGGACGGCGCCCTCGTCGACGGGCCGCACGGCGCGGCCGGCGAGATCGGCCACATCCCCGGCTTCGGCGACCTCCCCTGCTCCTGCGGGGGCCGCGGCCACCTGGAGACCCTCGCCGCGGGCCGCTCCCTGGCCGCCCGCTACGCCGAACGCACCGGGCGGAACGCCGACGCGAAGGGCGTCGCGATGGCGGCCGGGCAGGGCGACGCCGACGCCCTGGCCGTCTTCTCCGCGGCCGGCGCGGGCATCGCCCGGGCACTGCTGATCACCGCGGGCCTCGTCGACGTCACCACAGCCGTCATCGGCGGCGGCGTCAGCCGGGCCTGGTCCCTCCTGGAGCCGGCCGTCAAGGCCGCCCTGGAGGACGAGCCCCCGGTGAGCGGCCGGCCCATCCGGCTCGTCCCCGCCCTCCTGGGCAGCGACGCGGTCGCCGTCGGTGCGGCCGCGCGAGCCCGCACCGAGCTGGCCTCCGCCCCCGCCTGACGGCACGTCATCCGCGGGCGCGGGCGTGAAAGGGCGGTGCCCCGGTCTCCGGACCGGGGCACCGCCCCGCCCCATTCCCGGAGCCCGGCGGCCCGAGGGGGTCAGTCGCGCTGCGACCCGGCGCCGTCGCCTTCCTGCGCCAGCCACGCGCCGATGCCCGCGAGCGAGCCGGGCCCGTAGTCGCCGATCACGTCGTGGGCCAGATCGGCGATCGTCACGTCCCGCAGGGCCGCCCGCCAGGCGGCGTCGGCGCCGGCCATCGCGCGCGAGATCGCGCACGGCCGGGTGCAGCTCTCCGGCGCGGCCGCCAGGGGGCCGCGCTGCCGGATCTCCGTGCAGGTGAAGGCCGGTTCGGGGCCGTCGACGGCGTTCACCACGTCGAGGACGGTGATCCGCGCCGGGGGGCGGGTGAGGACGTACCCCCCGGCCTTGCCCTGGACCGACGTCACCAGGCCGGCCCGCGACAGGGCCTGGAGCTGCTTGGCGAGGTAGCTGCCGGAGACGTCGTGGAGTGCGGCCAGCCGCGCCGCCGGCACCGGGTCGGAGGCCGTGGTCAGCACCACGCAGCAGTGCAGCGCCCATTCGACGCCGCCGGACAGCTTCATTTCCGCGCCCCGACCCTTCCCGTTGACTCGGACACAGGCTATCCGACTATCATCCCGGACAAGAAGTGTCCGAGTCGGGCCGGGGAGTCGCCGGACTCCGGCGGGCACCCGTATGCCCGGGGACACCGCAGACGCTCCATGAGAGGTGGGAACAGTGAAGGTCACAGTCATCGGCGGTACCGGCATGATCGGCTCGCAGGTCGTGCGGAATCTGGCGGACGGCGGCCACGAGGCGGTGCCCGCGGCGCCGTCCACCGGCGTCGACCTGCTCACCGGCAAGGGCCTGGACGCGGCCCTGGAGGGAGCCGACACCGTCGTCAACGTGGCGAACTCGCCCACGTTCGACGAGGCGTCGCTCGACTTCTTCCGGACCGCGACGGGCAATCTGCTGGCCGCCGGGGAGCGGGCCGGAGTCCGGCACCAGGTGGTCCTGTCGATCGTCGGCGTGGACCAGGTCCCGGAGCTGGACTACTACCGCGCCAAGGCGCTGCAGGAGGAACTGCTCCGGCAGGGGCCGACGCCGTACTCGATCGTGCGCGCCACCCAGTTCTTCGAGTTCATGGACGCGGTGCTGTCCTGGACGTCCGACGAGGACACGGTCCGGCTGCCCGCCACCCGCATCCAGCCGATGGCCGCGGCGGACGTGGCCGCGGCGGTCGCCGAGGCCGCCGCGGGCGCGCCGCTGAACGGCATCCGCGAGACCGCCGGCCCCGACGTGTTCCGCCTCGACGAGCTCGGCGCGATCACCCTGGGGGCACGCCACGACGACCGGACCGTGGTCGTCGACGACACCGCGGGCCTGTTCGGCGCCATCAAGGGCGACGGCGTCCTGATCCCCGGTCCCGACGCGCGCATCGCCCCCACCGGCTACCGGGACTGGCTCGCCGCGCGGGGCTGATTCGTGGCTTCTGTCACGATTTTCATCAGGCTTCTGTTACGAACGGCGGCGCGGCCGACGGAGGCTTGACGTACGGGTGTTCAGGGTTGCCGAAGCTCGGTGCGCGGCCGCGGCCGACGGCCGGTGACGTGGTCGCGCGCGGTGCGGTCGGCGTGTCCGCGCCCGGCCGTTCGCGGCGGCACGCCCGGGGCGGGAACTGGTTGTGGCGGGCAATCGAGGGTCACGGCGATGTCTGCAATGTGTAACAGAGTGTGTTTGTCTTGTGGCGTCCGGTTTGCGACCGACAGATTGGGGCCCTCTCCGGCGCACCTGCCGCGGAGGAGTACCACTGGCACAGCCCCCCACGGTCGTGCCCCGTCTGAAAGGGGACATCAGTGTCCCGTCTCGCTTCCCGTCTGACCGCGACCGCTGTGATCGCCGGTGCCGCGCTCGCCGCAGCGGCGCTTCCGGCCGCCGCCGCGGACCACGGTCGGTACCACTACCCGCAGCGGTCGCAGGTGACCCTCGGAGCTGTCCACCATGGCATGTCCAGCCATGGCTACCGCGGCAGCGCGGCGCTGAACAACGAGTGGATCACCGTCGCCAACGGCGGCCGGCACAGCGTCAACCTGTCGGGGTGGACCCTCTCCGACCGGGACCACCACAGCTACCGCTTCTCGTACCTCACGCTGGCCCCCCACGCCAGCGTGCGTGTGCACACCGGCTACGGCCACAACACGCGCACCGACGTCTACCAGGACCGCCACACCTCGGTGTGGGGGAACGACGACGCCGCGACCCTGCGCGACGACGAGGGCCGCTTCGTCGCCTCCGAGTCGTGGAGGTACGGCGACGACCGCGACCACCGCGGCGACAACCGCGGTGACAACCGGGACCACCGCGGTGACAAGCGTGGTGACGACCGCGGTGACAAGCGTGGTGACGACCGCGGTGACAAGCGTGGTGACGACCACGGTGACAAGCGTGGCGACAACCACGGCGACAAGCGTGGTGACGACCACGGCGACAAGCGTGGCGACAACCACGGCGACAACCGGGACCACCGTGGCAGCGGGGACACCCGCGACAACCACGACTCCCACACGAGTCACGACAGCCGGAACCACGGTGTTCCGCTGCTCTGACCATCCCCCCAGGTGACGGCTGCTGCCCCCGTCACCCGCCCCGTCACCCCCCTGCCCCGAGGGGGTGGCGGGGCGCCTGGGCGTTCCCGGGCGTCAGGACGGCGTGCGGGTCACATCCGGACGACCAGCGCGGCCAGCCGGTCCAGCGCCATCCGCGTCCCCGCCTCGTTGTCCGCCGCGGGAACGGCGTCGGGAACGCCCTCGTGCACCAGGACGACGTCCGTGCCGCCGCCGGCCGCCGTGAGCGTCGTGGTCATCGTCATCGGCGCCGCCACCTGCGGGTCGTCGCTCTCGAAGCGCAGCCGCTCGACGACCTTCTCGTTCTCGACGAGCTCCACGAAGGTGCCGTGGTACGTGTCGGTGCGGCCGGCCGACTTGCCGGCGGCGTCCGGCGCGTCGTAGGTGAGGGAGACCCGGAAGGCGCCGCCGACGCGCGCCTCGAACGCGTGCACCCGGCACGTCATGCCGTCGGGCACCCTCCAGGCGGCCACCGCCTCCGGGTCGAGCAGTGCCCGGTAGACCCGGGACGGCGGAGCATCCATGTGGCGCGTCATCCTCGTCGCATACACGCCTGCCACTGTACGACCGGCCGCCGACGGCCGGGCCCACCCCGCGCCGGCGGATCGGCACGTCGCAGGTGCTGGCCTCCATCCCTCAATAGGCTTGCAGATGCCGGTGGTTGACGCGATCCCGGCCGCAGGTGCGTTTGTGACCGTCCCCCGCGGGGGACGGTCACCTGGGGAGGTGGGTGCCGTGGGACGGTCACCGGCAGCAGCAGCAGCAGCGGCGGGGACGGCGGCCGCCGGGCCCGTGGCGGAGGTCGCGCTCACCGGGGACCTCGCGCGCCCGGGACCGCTGACGGTGGCGGCGCTGCGCGGCCGGCGGCAGCACCTGGCGCGGGTGGAGTTCGCGTGCGCGACCAGCGGCGAGCGGCGCCACACCTTCACCGGCCCGCTGCTGCACGACGTCCTGCTGGACGCCGGGCCCCGGTTCGACCCGCGGCGCCGCAAGGACCGGCTGCGCTTCCTGATCGCGGTGCGCGGTGCGGACGGCCATCACGCGGTGCTCTCGTGGGCCGAGATCGACCCGGACTTCGGGCGGGCGCCGGTGCTGCTCGCGGTCACCCTCGACGGGACGCAACTGGACGGCGCCGGGCCGCAGCTCGTCCTCCCGCAGGACCGCTGCGGCGCCCGGTACATCAGCGGGATCACCGCGATCCGCGTGGACGGCGGCTACCCCGTGTGGCCCGACGCCGGCTGACCCGCGCACGGGTCACCTCGCGCCCGGCGGCCGGACGCCGGGGTGAGGCCGCCGGCCCCCTCGCGGGTGCCGGCGGCCCCCGACGTCACAGCGTCCAGACCTGGTTGGCCTGCGTGCCGCCGGCGTAGCAGTCCCAGATCTGCAGCCGCGTGCCGTTGGCCGTCCCCTGGCCCGTGGCGTCCAGGCACTTCCCGGAGTTCGGGTTGACGATCGTGCCGTTGCCGTTGACCACCCACTGCTGGGCGGCGTTGTTCAGGCAGGTCCACAGCTGGACGACGGTGCCGTCGGCCGTGCGGCCGCCGGAGACGTCCAGGCACTTCCCGGAGTTCGGGTTGACGAAGGTGCCGCCCACCCGGCTCCACTTCTGCGCGACCGTGCCGTTGCAGTCCCACAACTGGACGACGGTGCCGTCGGCCGTGCCGGCCGCGTTGACGTCGACGCAACGCCCGCTGCCCTGGCCCACGACGGCGCTCCCGCCTTCGCCCCCGCCGCCGGACGTGCCGTTGGCGGTGAAGGTGAAGTCGTCCACGCCCAGGCCGGTGCCGCCGACCCACGGCTCGAAGCCGAACTGCACGCTCGTCATGTACCAGGCGCTGCTCATGTAGCCGCGGCCGGTGATGTCGTTGGTGAAGTCCTTGACGTGGACGTCGAGGCTGCCGGTGGTCTGCTGGCGGACGTAGGAGATCACGTTCCAGGAGATGCCGCCGTTGGAGAGCCGGCCCTCCCACACGTCCCATGTGGCGCCCTCGAGGTTCGCGGTGCCGACCTTGCCGCCCGCGGGCTGCGGGGCGCCGGCGTGGCTGCCCCAGATCATCAGCTCGGCGCCGTTGTTCTGCCCCGCCGGGTTGGGGCTGGAGTCGAACCAGATGTCGTACGCGGCGTCCCAGGAACCGCCGGAGGTGTGGTACGCCACCGTGCTCTCGGGGTTGCCGAACGCGCTGACCTGCAGTGGGAGTCCGCTGCCCGTGCTGCAGTTGCCGTAGTGGCAGCCGGCGTAGATCGACGGGTACGCGGCGGGGGCGCCGTTGGTCGGCACGTTGTGGCCGGCCGTGGTGACGGCGAAGCCGGTGCTCGTGACGTCGATGCACTGCGGGGAGGTGTCCCCCCACTCGTTGTTCTGCACGATGTAGTGGCCGCCCGCGATGGACGCGCTGCCGAACTGGTCGCAGATCTGGGTGTCGGCGTGGGCGGCGGCCGGATGCAGCAGGGCCGCGGCGGCGGCCAGCAGCAGGACCGCGAGCGCGGCGGCCGCGCGATGGAGCGCCGGGAGGTGCGACGTGCGCATGGATTCTCCTCGTTGGTCGGTGGTGGGGCACGGACCGGGTCCGGGCGGGGGTCGGCGCCGCCCGTCCGGACACCAGCGCCGGAGTCTGCTCAGGTGGGGCTCAGCAGACCCCAGTCGAGCTCGGCGTAGCCGTCTCCCTTCTGCAGGCGGATGTGGTTGGCGCCCTGCTGCAGGACCACCTGCACGGAGCTTCGCCCCTCGGCGCGGTCCTGCTGGGCGCTGTCGAACCAGGAACCGGTCGGCTGGTAGGCCATCGTGGCCTGCCGGCCGCCGTTGACCAGCACCTGGTGTGTGGCGGGGGAGGCCGTGCCGTCGGCGTACCCGACGGTGAACCGGTAGCTGCCGGCGGCCGGCGCCTGGACGGTGAAGTCGACGGCGCTGTCCGCGTTGTCGATGCCGCCCACGTAGTCGGGGAATCCGTTCCACTTGAACGGGGAGGTGCGCGCGTCGGTGACGGACGCGTACTCGGCCTCGTAGCGGTGGGTGTCCGGCCGCACGTCGATGTCGTCCAGTTCGGCGTACTGCGTGCCCTTGGCGAGGGTCACGGTGTTGGTGCCCGCGTCCAGCAGCAGCTCCGTGGAGGCGAGGTGCGGTTCGCGGTCCAGCCAGCCGCCGGTCGGCGGATAGTCGACCGCTCCCTCGGCGCGGCCGTTGACGGTGACGGTGTGGGTGGCGTCCGAGGTGCCGCCGTTGGCGTAGCGGACGGCCATCGTGTACAGGCCAGCCGAGGGGGCGTTGACGGTGAACGCGACGGAGGAGTCCGCGTGGTCGATGCCGCCGAGGTAGGCGTGACCGGAGGCGAGCGCGGCGTCGGAGCCGTTGTGCAGCACCGCGTCCGTCCAGTGCGCCTGCTCCGCCTCGTACTTCGTGGGGGACGGCGCCGGCGCGGCCGCCGGCGCGACGGTGACGCGGTAGCCGTCGTACTGGGTCAGGCCGCGCAGCGGCACCGTCAGGTTGCCCGACCCGTCGAGCGTCATGGTCGTGTCGAGGACGGCGTAGCCGCCGCTCTGCGGGTCGCCGCCGTGCTCGACCGTCCGGTCCGCGGCCCCCGGGTCGGTGGTCCAGTGCGCGTCGTCGACCCGGACCCGGACCTGCGGGCCGAGGCCGCGGGCGGCCAGGCCGAGGATCTGCGCGTCCAGGTCGGTGGTCTCGCCGCCGACCAGCAGGGTGACGCTGCGGCTGCCCGGGTCGTAGGAGGCGACGCCGTCGGCCGCCTGGTAGTGACGGGTGTCCCAGCGGCTGACGGCGAGTTGGCTGCCCTGCATCTGCTGGTACCAGTTCTCGAAGTACCAGCCGGCGTTGGGCTGCAGGGTGCCGTCCGCCGTCCGGCGCAGGGTGTTCCCGAGCAGACCCACGTTCGTGTACGTGCCCATCGCCGCCGCGTCGACGCCGTGGCGGGCGAACTCCGCCCAGTGCTTGACCATCGTGCCGGGCACGCCCTCGAAGTCGCCGCTGCCCGGCCCGTACTCCTCGATCACCACGGGCTTCGGCGCGCCGGGCAGGTGCAGTTCCTGCTCCAGCGGACGGTAGTAGTGCGTCAGGCTCTCGGGCACGTCACCCGGGCTCGGGCCCAGGCTGTGCCAGCCCATGACGTCGGGCACCGTCCCGGTGTTCATCGCGTTGACCAGGAACGCCCGCATCCGCGGCTGCCGGTCGGCGGACTCCCACGGGTTGTAGTGCTCGTAGTTCGGCCCCATGATCGGCACGGTGGGGTCGATGGCCCGGATGCGGCGCACGGTCTGCGTCCAGAGCCAGTTCACCTTGTCGTCGTAGGTGCCGCCCTGGACCTGGGGGTCGGTCATGAACGGGCTGGACGCCGAGGTGCCGAGCTTGTTGTCCGGCTCGTTCAGGGGGGCGACGGCGTAGACCTGCGACCGGTAGGCCTGGAGGGAGCGGGTGGCGCTGTCGACCTCGTCGAGCCAGGGCTGCAACCCTTTCCAGACGTACGGCCAGCCGCCCATCAGGTCGTTGTAGCGCACGATCATCCGGACGCCGGTGCCCGCGAGCTTGCCGGCGACGCTCTCGGTGGACGTGGGGTAGGAGGTGTCGCCGTCGAGGGCGGCGTGCTGGGCCAGCAGGTTCTGCGACGCGTCCGCCAGGCCGGCGGGCGTGTCGGGCTGGGAGGCCACGCCGAACAGCGAGCCCAGGCCGGGCTTCTTCATCGGGCCGCTCTGCTGGCCGGTGTCCACGGTGATGACCTCGGGCGCGGCCGCGTCGGCCGGGCCGGCGGCCGCGGACCGGGGCACGGCGGGCCCGAGCACCGCGGCGGCCAGCAGGGCCGCGGCGAAGGCCCTGGCTGCACCGCGTTTCCTGGTGGATCTCCTGCGGGGTGAACGCCTCACGGACACTCCTTTTCCGTCGGCAGAGGCCGCCGGACCGCGCCCAGGCGGTCCGGCGGCTCTGGTGGGGGGAACGGAGGCGCGCGCCGGTGGGCGGCGACGCACGCCGGGGGTCGGCCGGGTCAGCCGGTGAACGTGTAGTGCGGGGTGGTGTTCTGGTAGGTCTGGGTGGTCGGCTGGTAGTCGAAGTAGTACGACAGGGTGTGCCCGGCGGGTACGGTCACCGGCTGCTCCCAGCGGCCGGCCGAGCCGTTCCACGTCGCCATGTAGTTGAGCTGGCCGCCGCCGTCGAGGCTGTAGTGCACGGCGACGAAGGACTCGCTGGCGCCCGCGGCCGGCGCGAACCACAGGGTGTCGCTGCCGCTCGCTCCGGCCGCCACGCCCTGGGTGAAGCCGCTGCCGCCGGGCGGGGTGGTCGGGGGAGTGGTGGGCGGCGTGGTCGGCGGGGTGGTGGGGGGCGTCGTGGTGCCGCCGGACGTTCCACCGGTGGTCCCGCCCGTCGTGCCGCCGCCGCAGGTGCCGGTGGTGCCGCCGACGAACGCGCACGTGCGCAACTGGGTCAGGAACGCGTCGCGGATGGTGCTGTCGGCCTGGATCCGGGCGTCGCCCCAGTAGCCGTTGGAGCAGCCGGTGCCGCCCGCCGACGCGCCGTCCGCGCACTGCCACTGGGTCTGCGCGTCCCAGTCGGTGTTGATGTAGGAGGCCACGCGGATGACGTCGCTGTTGGTCTCGATCCAGTTCCAGTAGCCGGCGTACCACTCGCTGAGCAGCGTGGCGGCGGTCGTGGACTGCGGGTTCTTGCGCATGATGCAGCTCTTGGTGTGGCCCGAGGTGCTGTAGCCCTGCGGCGACGCCTCGGCGATCATGGCCGGCTTGCCGTGGGAGCGGGCGAAGTCCAGCACCCGGTTCTGCAGCGTCACCGGGTCGACGTCGTAGCTGCTGCATCCCCACTGGGTGCTCAGCGAACCGGAGTTGTAGAAGTCCGAGAGCCCGACGTAGTCGACGTAGGCGTCACCGGGATACCACGGATCGAGGTGGTGGGGGTCGGTGACCGTGTAGTCGTACTCGGGATGGTCGGGCGAGGCGTTCAGCGGCCAGGCCGCGGCCTGCCAGACGGTGGCCACCTTGGTGGCGCCGAGCGCGTCGATGCGGCCCTTGATGTACTGGAACGCCTGCTTGTAGTAGTCGGCGTTGTAGCAGTTCCAGGGGCCGTCGAACTCGTAGCCGATGCGCAGGAACACCTGCCGGTTCCAGGACTTGAACTGGTTGACCATGCGGTCGATGTCGCTGCGGTACTGCTGCGTGAGCTGCGGGGTGATGTCGGCGTCCGTGCGGCCGATGATCGCGCGCAGCGGCTGGTTGCCGCACCCGCTGGTCGCGTCGGACAGGTACAGGCCGACCGCCAGTCCCGAATTCGGGTACTGGGAGAGCGTCTTGGCGAAGTCCATCGTGCCGCTGCCCCAGTTCGCGGGGGAGAACATGCCGGCCAGCGGTGCGGGACTGCCGCCCTCGACGAGGTTGGTGTACAGGGTGACCGCGCCCGGCTGGGGGGCGTTGAGCGAGGCGTTGTCCAGCACCTGGCTCTTGTAGTCGGACAGGGTGTCGGAGTCCTGGCCCATGACCGGCAGGATCTTCCCGTCCGCGGGCAGGTTGCGGGCCGTCAGGCCCGCGGCGGCGGCGGGCACTCCGGAGGTGGTGCCCGCGGCCAGCAGGGCGAGGGTGGCGGCCACCGCGGCGGTGGACGCCGCGAGGGCGGTGCGAAGTCTCACTGAGGACTCCTCGGTCGGTGCGGTGGGGGGTACGAAGGCCGAGCTGTCGGAGCTGTCAGAACTGTCGGAACTGTCGGAGCGGTCGGAGCGGTCGGAGCGGCACGCGGCGGACGACTGGGAACGCGTCGTACCGCTGAAAGACAGCCTTCGTAGATCGGAAACTCTCGCAGTGTTTCCGGTGCGGAACCGTAGGAGGCATCCGCGGTCACGTCAATGGATCGGACCGAATCCGCGGTGCGGGCAGGGGAACGCGGTGCCCCGCGCGGGGACTCCGGGGAAGCGCGGCGCGTCAGGGCGCGCCTGTGGAGGTGCCACAGTCGCCACCGTCCTGGCGGCCGCGGGCACATGGGCCGGCCGGTGGCGCGTGCCCCGCGTCAGCGGGCGTGCGGCGGCGCCGTGCTCTCGCGCTCCACGAGCGCGGTGGCGAGCTCCATCCGGCGCATGCCGCCGGGCAGCACCGCCTCGACGCCCTGCAGGACGATGCGCGCGGCCATCGCCGCCATGTCGCTGAGCGGCTGGCGCACGGTGGTCAGCGGCGGCGAGGCCCACGACGCGGCCGGCAGGTCGTCGAAACCGACCACGCTGACGTCCTGTCCGACCTGCAGCCCGGCCCGCCGGATCGCGTCGTAGGCGCCGAGTGCCTGCAGGTCGCTGCTGGCGAAGATCGCGGTGGGCGCCTCGGGCAGCGCCAGCAGTTCGCGGGCGCCGCTGAAGCCGGTCTCGTGGTGGAAGTCGCCGCGGATCTCCAGGGCCGGATCGACCCCGACACCGGCGCTCTCCAGCGCGGCCCGGTAGCCGTCGAGCCGGGCCCGCGCGCTGAGCACGTCGTCCGGTCCGGTGATGATGCCGATCCTGCGGTGCCCCAGGTCGAGCAGGTGCTGGGTGGCCGCCAGCCCGCCGTGCCAGTTGGTGGCGCCGACCGAGGGGATGGCCGGGTCAGGGTTGCCCACCGGGTCGACGACGACCAGTGGGACGTCCAGTTCCTGCACCTTCCGCCGCTGGCCGGGCGGCAGTTCGGTCACCGCGAGGATCACGCCGTCGCTGCCGCGCTTGGTGAGGTTGTCCAGCCAGCGCAGGGTGTCGGCGGGCCGGCCGTGCACGGCGGTGACCACCAGGCCGCTGCCGTGCTGCGCGGTGGTCTCCTCCACCCCGCGGACCACCTCGACCGACCACGGGCTGTCCAGCTCGTTGATGACCAGGTCGATGAGCCCCACCGTCCGGGTCGGACGGCTGCGCCGGCGCAGGTAGTTGTGGCTCTCCAGCAGCCCCTCGACCCGCTCGCGGGTCGCGTCGGCGACGTGTGCGTGGCCGTTGAGCACCTTGGAGACGGTGGCGACCGACACCCCCGCCTTGCGGGCGATCTCGGCGATCGTCACACGGGGCTGCAGGTCCGCCTGCGGCGCTTTGGTGCGGTCGCTGTCGACCACGGTCACCTCACTGCTCTTTGTCGGTCGCGGCCAGCGTAGACGAAGCCGCCGACGCTCTCCCTGGTCATGGGCGGCCCGCGGCTGGGCCCGTCCGCCCGTGACCGCACTGTTACCTGCCGCTCCGTTGACGCCGTTCGGCAGAAAACTCTACGGTCCGTCGAACGGAAAGTATCGCAACTTTCCATCGAAGTTTCCATCGAGTGGAGCCGACGTCTTCCGGCTCCCGGAGGAGCGTGTTCCGACGATGCAGCGTGCACTCACCCTCAGAGCCGCCACCGCCGTGGCGGCCGCCGTGGTCCTCGCCGCCACCGCCACCGCCTGCGGCAGCAGCGGCCCCGGCTCCGGCGGCGGTTCCGGCAAGGTCACCGTCTGGTCCCTCCAGGACACCGCGCTGAACCCCGTCCAGAAGAAGTCCGCCGGCACGTACAACGCCGCGTCCAAGGACTCCCAGGCCACGCTGCAGTTCTTCGTCAACGACCCGTACAAGCAGAAGCTCCAGACCGCGCTCGGCTCGCCGAACGCCCCGGACGTCTTCCTCAACTGGGGCGGCGGCAACCTGTCGACGTACGTGAAGTCCGGGAACGTCGCGGACCTCAGCGCCGACCTCGACCCCGCGTTCAGGTCCAGGTTCCTGCCCAGCGTGCTCGCCGGCGGCACCGTCGACGGCAAGGTCTACGGCGTCCCCATGGAGGGCGTGCAGCCCGTCGCGCTCTTCTACAACAAGGACGTCTTCACCAAGGCCGGCATCAGCACGCCTCCCGCCACCTGGCAGGACCTGCTGCACGACATCGACCTGATGAAGGCCGAGGGCGTCACCCCGATCGCCCTGGCCGGCTCCCAGGCGTGGACCGAGCTGATGTGGATGGAGTACCTGCTCGACCGGGTCGGCGGACCCGGGGTGTTCGCGGGCATCCAGGCCGGCAAGCCCGGCGCCTGGCAGGACCCGGCCGTGGCCACCGCGCTCGGCATGATCCGCGACCTCGTCGACCGCGGCGCCTTCGGCAGCAACTACGGCTCCGTCGGCCAGGACTCCGGCGGCGCCGACGCGCTGCTGTCCAAGGGCCGGGCCGGCATGGAGCTGATGGGCTCCTGGGAGTACGCGGGCCAGCTCGCCACCGCGCCGGACTTCGTGAAGGCCGGCAAGCTCGGCTGGACGACCTTCCCGACCGTCGCGAACGGCAAGGGCGACCCGAAGGACGTCGTCGGCAACCCGTCCAACTTCTTCTCCGTGACCGCCAAGTCCGCCCACAGGTCCGACGCGGCCGACTTCATCAAGAAGACCGTCGCCGAGCCGTCCTACGTCAAGGACCTCATCGACATCGGCCAGGTCCCGGCCATCGCCGGCATCGAGGGCCAGCTGCGCTCCGCGCCGAACGCGGACTACACCACGTTCGTCTACCAACTGGTGCAGAACGCGCCGTCGTTCACCCAGTCCTGGGACCAGGCGCTGGACCCGGCCACCGCGCAGACGATGCTGACCAACCTGCAGAAGGTCTTCAACAAGCAGTCCACGCCCCAGCAGTTCGTGTCCGCCATGGACGCCAAGTGACCATCACCGCATCGCGCGGCGGCCTCGCGGCGACCCGCCGCGGGGCCGGCACGTCCCGCCGGGGCGCCGCCCCCCGGCGGGGCGACGGACGGCCCGGCGCCCTGTGGGCCGTCCCCGCGCTGCTCTACTTCGCCCTGTTCGCCGTGGTTCCCATGGCGCTCGTCGTCGCGCTCAGCTTCTGCCGCTGGAACGGGCTCGGCAGCCCGCACTGGGCGGGCACCGCGAACTGGTCCCGGCTCTTCCACGACCCCCAACTCGGCCAGTCGCTGCGGCTGTCGGTGCTGCTGACCGTCGTCACCTGGTGCGTGCAGACCCTCATCTGCCTGCCGCTGGGCGTGTGGTGCGCCGGGCACCAGCGCGGCCGTGCGGTGCTCAGCACCCTGTTCTTCGTCCCGCTGCTGATGTCCAGCGCCGCCGTCGCGCTGCTGTTCTCGGCACTGCTCGACCCCAACTTCGGCCTGGCGCACACCCTCGGGCCCTGGCTGGGCGTGAAGGACGGCAACTTCATCGGCGACCCGCACCTCGCGCTGTGGACCGTCATGGCCGTCATCACCTGGCAGTTCGTGCCGTTCCACACGCTGCTCTACCAGGCCGCCGCCCGGCAGGTCCCGGTCCAGCTCTACGAGGCCGCGACGATCGACGGCGCCGGCCGGTGGCGTCAGTTCCTCTCCATCACGCTGCCGCAGCTGCGCAACACGGTCGTCACGTCGTCCGTGCTGATCCTGGTCGGTTCGCTGACCTACTTCGACATCGTGCTGATCCTCACCAACGGCGGCCCGGGGACGTCCACCCGGATCCTGCCGCTGCACATGTACCTGACCGGCTTCAGCAGTTTCGACATGGGGTACGCCAGCGTGCTCGCCGTGCTGCTGCTGGTCGCCGGCACGGCCCTGTCCCTGCTGGTCGTCCGGGTCACCGGCTTCCGGCGCATGACCAGCCAGCGGGAAGGCCTGTGATGAGCAGCCGCACCCTGTCCACCGTCGAACCCGCCGTGCGCGGGCCGCGGCCCGCCCCCGGACGGGCGCGGCGGCGCGGCACCGGGCACCTGTACCGGCGGCCCGACTGGCTCGGCGGCCTCGGCGCCGCCGTGTGGCTGGCCGTCGTCGCCGTGCCGCTGTACTACGTGCTCGCCTCCAGCCTGCGCGACAAGAGCGACTACCTCGACGCCGGCCCGCTCAGCCTGCCGCACCACGTGGTGCTGTCCAACTACCGCACCGTGCTGGACTCCGGCTTCGCCACCTACCTGTGGAACAGCGTCCTCGTCACGCTCTGCACGGTCGCGCTGGTGCTCGCCCTGGCGCTGCCCGCCGCGTACGCGATCGTGCGCAGCCGCAGCCGGTTCGTGTCGCTCGGCTTCTCGGTCATGCTGATGGGCCTGGCCATCCCGGCACAGGCCACGATCGTGCCGGTCTACCTGCTCATCACCCGGCTGCACATCTACGACACGCTCACCGCGATCGTGCTGCCCACCGCGGCGTTCTCGCTGCCGATGGCGATCCTCGTGCTCACCTCCACCATGCGGGACATCCCCGGCGAGCTGTACGAGGCCATGACCGTGGACGGCGCCGACGCCACCCACACGCTGCGGGCCCTGGTGCTGCCGCTGACCCGGCCTGGCCTCGTCACCGTCGGCGTCTACACCGCGCTCGGCGCCTGGAACGGCTTCATCTTCCCGCTGGTCCTCACCCAGAGCGACGCCCGGCGCACCGTCACCCTCGGCCTGTGGAACTACCAGGGCCAGCAGGGCGGCATCAACGTGCCCGCCACGATGGCCGCGGTCGTGCTGTCCCTCCTGCCGCTGCTCGCCGCGTACCTGTTCGGCCGCCGCCACCTCCTCAGCGGCCTGACCGCCGGCTTCGGCAAGTAGCCGCCGCCGGATCCGCGCCCGCGCGCCGGCCGTCCGCCCCCGCGTGCCGACCGCCTCCTCCGGGCCGCCGCCCACCCCTATCCGAAAGGCCCCCATGACGACCGAGGCCACCACCCTCGACGCCCCGCCCGCCGACGGCGACGGGCAGGTCATCCGCAACCCGGTCCTGACCGGCTTCCACCCCGACCCCTCCGTGCTGCGCGTCGGGGACGACTACTACCTGGCCACCTCCACCTTCGAGTGGCACCCCGGGGTCCGCATCCACCACTCGCGCGACCTGGTGCACTGGCGCCCGCTGCCCGGCGCACTGGGCGAGACCCGGCTGCTGGACCTGTCCGGCGTGCCCGACTCCGGCGGCGTCTGGGCCCCCTGCCTGTCGTACGCGCACGGCTTGTTCCACCTGGTCTTCACCCGCGTCGACAACCACCACGGCGGCTGGTGGGACGCGCAGAACTACGTCACGACCGCCCCCTCGCCCGAGGGGCCGTGGTCCGACCCGGTACCGGTGCACGCCCGCGGCTTCGACCCGTCGCTCTTCCACGACGAGGACGGCTCCTGCTGGATGCTGTCGCTGACCGGCGACTGGCGGCCGCGGCGGGACCCGTTCGCCGGCATCCAGGCCCAGGCGTGGGACTGCTCCGCGAGCCGGCTGACCGGCGAGGTGCACATGCTCTTCGACGGCACCGACGCCGGCGTCACCGAGGGCCCGCACCTCTACCGCCGTGACGGCTGGTACTACCTGATGACCGCCGAGGGCGGCACCGCCTACGACCACCAGGTCACCGTCGCCCGCTCCCGCACCCTGCTCGGCCCCTACGAGTCCGACCCCGCCGGACCCACCCTCACCTCCCGCGGCCGCCCCGACCTGGTGCTGCAGAAGGCCGGGCACGGCAGCCTCGTCGAGACGCAGACCGGCGAGTGGTACCTGGCGCACCTCACCGGCCGCCCCGACTCCCGGCTCGGCCGCTGCGTGCTCGGCCGGGAGACGGCGATCCAGCGCGTCGACTGGACGCCGGACGGCTGGCCGCGGGTGGCCGGCGGCGTCCCCGCCGAAGAGGTCCCGGCGCCCCGGCTGCCCGCCCACCCGTTCCCCGCGGAGCCCGAGCGGGACGAGTTCGACGGCGCCCGGCTCGGCCCGCACTGGGCGACGCTGCGCCGGCCCGCCACCCCCGACTGGGCCGATCCGAGCGCCCGCCGCTCGCATCTGCGGGTGCACGGCGGGCAGTCGCCGCGCGGCCTGCGCAGCCCCAGCCTGGTCGCCCGGAGGGCCGGCTCGCTGCACTGCTCGCTGGAGACCTCGCTGGAGTTCCGGCCCGCCGACGTGCGCCAGCTCGCCGGCGTCACCGCCTACTACGACAGCCGCAACTGGCACTTCGCCTACGTCACCCGCGACGACGAGGGCCGCACCGTGCTGTCGCTGCTCACATGCGACGACGGCGACCGCATCGCCTACCCGGCCGCCGACTTCGCGCTGCCCGGCACCGGGCCGGTCGAGCTGCGGGTCACGCTCGACGGCGAGCACGTGCTGTTCGACCACCGGCTCGAGGACGGGGCATGGAGCGCGCTCGGCCCGGCGCTGAACGCCACCATCCTGTCCGACGAGTACGCCGGCGAGAAGCAGGCCCCGGACGGGCGGGCCGCGAGCCCGGCCTTCACCGGCGCCTTCCTCGGCCTGTGGGTGCAGGACATCGGGGCCGACGGCGCCTACGCCGACTTCGACTTCGCCACCTACCGGGAGCACTGAGCCGCCACCCCCCCACAAGCCGCCGGCCGCCGCGTGGTCATCCGTCCGCGGCGGCCGGCGCCCGCACCACCGACGCACCAACTCCCGCCCCCCACGCCGAAGGAGTCACCGTGCCCCCCACCCCCAGGCGCGTCCGAACCCGCGCCCCACGCAGGTTCGCCGCGGCCCTCACCTCCGCGCTGCTCGCGGCCGCCGCCGTCCTCACCGCGGGGACCGCGGCCCACGCCGCCGCGCCCGCTTCCGCCGCTCCCGCCCCCGCCGCCCCGAACTCCGCGTCCGCGAAGGCCGTTCCCGCCGCGGCCGGACCCCGCGCCCTGCTCGTCGGGCAGAGCAACACCGGCGCGTGGAACGACCTGACCTCGTCCACCGGGGCGAACCCGCAGGGCGGTTCGGTGTACTACAGCGTCCGCGACGGCGGCTTCTCCGGCGCCTGCGGCACGGGATGTGAGACCGGCTACGCCTCCTTCCTCGCCGACCGCGGCAAGCAGATCGAGGTCGGCGTCAGCTGGAAGGACGACCCGCCCGGCTGGGACGGCGCCGACGCCGACAAGCAGACCGCGTCGCAGCAGGCCACGGCCGCCATCGCCGAAGGCGGCTACGACGGGCAGTTCGCCGCCCTGTCCTCCTTCATCGCCGCCCACCCCGCCGCGACGTTCCTGATCCGCGTCGACTACGAGGTCAGCAGTGCCTTCTTCTGCGCCGGCGGCACCGACTGCACCCCGTACAAGAACGCCTTCCGCCACGTCGTCCAGCTGGTGCGCGGGCAGAGCGGCGCCGGCAGCCGCGTGCAGTTCGTCTACCACCCGGTGCGGGGCGAGTTCGACAAGCTCTACCCCGGCGACGACGTCACCGACTGGGTCGGCGTCAGCGTGTTCGACCAGGACCTGTGCCAGCCCTACCGGGAGAACGGCACCACCTACTGGAACGGTACCGAGGACACCGCCGCCCGCACCTGCTCCGGCTACTACGACGACTACGTCAACGGCAACGTCAACGCCATCCCGCACGGCTACCCGGTCGACCTGAACATCCTGCGGATGATGTGGTGGGCGCAGTCCCACGGCAAGCCGATGCTCGTCGCCGAGTCCGGCGTGCAGCGCATGTCCGACGACCTCGCCGCCGACGGCACCCAGCACGACAGCGACGTCACCGCGTTCATGCAGCGGCTGGCCACGCTGACCACGTACCGCGGGCCGCTGCCCAACGGCGTCGTCGACGGCGCCCCGACCCACTTCATCGGCACCGGCTACGACCTGTCGCAGGTGATCAGGGCGGTCACCTACATCAACGTCGACTGGCGGTACGGATTCGACGGGCAGACCTCGCCCGGCGCCCCCATCGCCCTGCCGCCCACCAGCGGCTGGTACGTCAACTCGCTCGTCAGCCGCTATCCGCAGGGCCGCGCCGCGTTCTGCTCCCTGCTGACCGCCGGTGCCTTCGCCACCACCTGCGCCTGATCCCACCACCGGCCGGCGGACCGGCCACCGCGCCCCGCGAGCGGCGGCACCGCCCGCGGGGCGCGTCCCGCCTCCGGTCGGGCCCGCCTGACCTGGACGAATTCGGCACCCCGCACATCTGGCGGCGGCGGCCCGCGCGGGGCACTCTGGACGGTACCCCGCACGGGGAGGCGCCAGTGCTTCCCCCCTGGGGCGCGGACGCCGGGCGTACGGCACAATGGGCGCCTTCGGCGGCCGGACGACCGCCATGTGAGACAACGGGGAAGCGGCCGGGGACGCCGCCGGCGCACATCGGCCGGCGTCCCGGGCTGCCGCCCGCGTGGGGCGGAGAGACCATGGGACGTGCGCGCTGGATGGTGTCCCGGCTCACCGCGGCCCCGGCGCACGCGCGCGGGGGCTTACGCGGCGCGGTGACCTGGGGGAAGGAGGGCCCGGGGTGACAACCTCCGAGAGTGTGCGGGCCGTGCCCGGTCCCGCGGGCCTCGTCACGTCCGAGGCGGGAGGGCTGATGGACGTGCTGGGCGTCGCCGCCGTGGTGCTCGACGCCGAGGGGCGGGTCGTGCTGTGGAGCCCGCAGGCACAGGAGCTCTTCGGCTGGAGCGCGGAGGAGGTCCTCGGCCGCCCCGCGGCGGGCCGGATGGTCGCCGACGAGCACATCGGGCTGGTGCTGGAGCTCTTCTCGCGCGTGATGGGCGGCGGCGAGCCCTGGGCCGGGGTCTTCCCCGTCCGGCACAAGGACGGCACGACGCGCCCCGTGGAGTTCCGCAACGTGCGGTTGCAGGGCGAACACGGCGAGTACTACGCGCTGGGCCTGGCCACCGACGCGACCACGCTGCGTGACCTCGAACGGGACGTGGCGCTGACCGTCGGCCTGGTCTCGCACTCGCCGATCGGCCTCGCCGTCCTCGACGAGGACCTGCGCTACGTCCTGGTCAACCCGGTGATGGAGCACATCACCGGCATACGCGCCGAGGACCACCTGGGCCGCTCGGTCTCCGAAGTGGTGCCGAAGCTCGACACCAAGGCCATCGAGGCCGACATGCGGCAGGTGCTGGCCACCGGCAAGCCGCTGCTGGACCGGGTGCGCACCGGCAGGACCGCGGCCGACCCCGGCACCGACCACACCTGGAACGCGTCCTACTACCGGCTGCAGGACCCCTCGGGCCGGGTCATCGGCGTGGCGATCTCCGTCGTGGACATCACCGACCAGTACCGGGCGGCGGCCGAGGCCGCCGAGGCCCGCCGCCGCCTCGCCGTCATCGCCAACGCCTCCGTCCGCATCGGCACCACCCTCGACCTGGAGCGCACCGCGCGCGAGCTGGCCGACGTGGTCGTCACCGACCTGGCCGACCTCGCGGCGGTCGACGTGCTGGACGCGGTACTGCGCGACGACGACCCGACCGATCCCGGCTTCGGCCCGGCGAACTTCCGGGCCCTGGCGATGGCCACCTCCTACGCCACCGACGTGATGGAGGCCGCCGACCCGGCCGGGGAGATAGCCGCGTACGGGGCGCACCGGCTGGTCACCCGGTCCGCGCGCACCCGGCGCCCCATCCTCGTCCCGCACGTCCGGCCCGACGACCTGCGGCGCATCGCCCGCGACGAGCGGTCCGCGGCCAGGTGGGAGCGGGCGGGGCTGCACTCGTACCTGATAGTGCCGCTCATCGCGCGCGGCCAGGTGCTCGGCGTGCTGGACCTCGCGCGGACCCGCAACCCGAACCCGTTCACCCAGGACGACCTCGTGCTGGCCGGCGAGCTGGCCGCCCGTGCCGCGGTCGCCATCGACAACGCGCGCTGGTACCAGCGCCAGCGCCACGCCGCGGTCGCCCTCCAACGGCACCTGCTGCCGCAGCGCCCGCCGGAGCTGCCCGGCCTGGAGGTCGCCTACCGCTACCAGCCGGCCGGGACCGCGCAGCAGGCCGGCGGCGACTGGTTCGACACGATACGGCTCGGTGGCGACAAGACCGCGCTGGTGGTCGGCGACGTCATGGGACACGGCATCAACGCGGCCGCCACCATGGGCCAGCTCCGCACCGTGACCCGCACGCTCGCCCGTCTCGACCTGGACCCGGCCGAGATACTCGGCCACCTCGACAAGGCCACCCTGGAACTCGACGAGATCATCGCGACCTGCGTGTACGCGGTGTACGACCCGCAGCGCGGCCAGTGCAGGATCTCGCTGGCCGGCCATCCGCCGCCGGTGCTGGACCACGCCCACCGCCCGCCCGTGCTGCTCGACCTGCCCACCGGCGCGCCCCTGGGCGTCGGCGGCGTGCCGTTCACCACCACGACCGTGGACGTGGAGCCGGGCGACCGCCTCGTCCTCTACACCGACGGCCTGGTGGAGAGCCGCCGCCAGGCCATCGGCGACCGGCTGCGCGCCCTGCTCGACGTGGTCACCCAGCCGCGCATCCCCCTGGAGGACACCTGCGACCGGCTGCTGGCCGCGCTGCCGCCCCCGGACCACCCGGACGACATCGCGCTGCTCGTCGCCGAGGTGTGCTGACGTCCTGACCGCGGGGCGCGTCGATGACGCGCCGGCCGCATGGCGATGGCGTGCCGGGGCGCGTGCACGTGGGGTCTCGTGCGTGGTGGTGCCGTCCGTGACGGCGGGCGTCGTGAGGGCGGTGTCCGTGGTCGCGCGCCGTCCGCAGGGGCGGCGTCGGCAGGGGCGGCCTCCGCGGTGCGCGGCGTCCGATTCCCGCCAGCAGTGCGGCCGGTCCGCACCGAGGCTGGGGGTGACCAGGCGGGCGCCGGGAAACGGCGCCGTGCCGCGCAACCCCAGCGGAGGACCACCGCCATGACCACCACCGCCATGACCACCACCGTCCGCCCCGGCGGCACCCTCGCCCAGCGGGTGGCCGCCACCGACTGGACCGCCCTGACCGCCGAACTGGACACCTACGGCAGCGCGTTGACCGGCCCGCTGCTCACGGCCGACGAGTGCCGCGGGCTCAGCGCGCTGTACGGCGACGACACGCGGTTCCGGTCGACCGTCGACATGGCCCGGCACCGCTTCGGCTCCGGGCAGTACCGCTACTTCACCCGTGACCTGCCGGACGGCGTCCGCTCGCTGCGCGAGGCGCTGTACCCGCGGCTGCTGCCGGTCGCACGGGACTGGGCCGCGCGGCTCGGCCGGCCCGCGCCCTGGCCCGACCGCCTCGACGAGTGGATCGCGCTCTGCCACGCGGCCGGGCAGTCCAGGTCGGCCCAGATCCTGCTGCGGTACGGGGCCGGGGACTGGAACGCGCTGCACCGCGACCTGTTCGGCGAGCGGGTCTTCCCGCTCCAGGTGGTGATCGGTCTCGACGTGCCCGGTGAGGACTTCACCGGGGGCGAGTTCCTGATGACGGAGCAGCGGCCGCGTGCCCAGTCGCGCGGGTCGGCGACCGTGCTCCCGCAGGGCCGCGGGCTGGTCTTCACCACCCGCGACCGGCCGGTGGCCTCCCGCCGCGGCTGGTCGAGCGCGCCGATGCGGCACGGCGTCAGCACCGTGCGCTCGGGGCGCAGGCACACCCTCGGCCTGGTCTTCCACGACGCGACCTGACCTTGTCCGGGTGTTGGTCGCAACTGCCGCGCGTCGCCGCGCGTCGCCGTGCGCCGGCCCGGCCGACCACGGCGTCTCAGCCGCCGTGGCCGGTGTCGATGACGCAGAAGCGGTTGCCCTCGGTGTCGGCGAGGACGACGAAGTCCGCGTCGTCCGGATACGCGTCCCAGTCCACCCGCGTCGCCCCGAGGGCCACCAGGCGCTCCACCTCCGCGGCCTGGTCCGCGGCGTCACCGGCGTACAGGTCCAGGTGGACCCGGGGGCGGTCCTGCACCGGCGTCTCGCTCAGACCGAGGGAGAGCTGCGGGCCCGCCCCTCGCGCCGGGACCAGCACCACCCAGTCGTCCGACATCTCCTCGCGCGGCACGTACTCCAGCGCCGCCTTCCAGAAGGCCGCGGCGCGTTCCATGTCCGCGACGCCCATCACCACAGAACCCATCCTCAGCATCCGCCCATCCTGGCACCGGCCACTGACACCGGCCCACTGACAACGGCACTGACCGCAGGTCCGGACACGGGCACCGACCGCAGGTCCGGACACCCGGGCTCGGACGCCACCCGCCGACGGGGCGGCGAGCGCCGAGCGCCGGGCCGTGCGGGGGCCGTGCGTCGTGCCGCGCGTCGTGCCGAGCGCCGCGCTCCGCCGTTGCGCGGTTCGCCGCCGCCGAGCGCGCAAGGGCAGCGGGGGCGGCGACCTGCACGGGCGTGCGAGACGATGCGCGGATGTGACGCGTTCGTGCGCGATGTGTCACGAACGAGCAGGTGCCCGCAGGGCGGGTACTCCGCGACCGTGCGCGCGGTAATCTCGGCAGCCCGCCCTTCCGGTGGACGGGCGGCGGGGTACGGGGCAACGGGCGACGGCGGAGAGCGGGGCGGCGATGGGCACGCACGAGCGGTGGACGCGGCTGCTGGAGGTCCTGGGCGACAAGGGCCGCATCCAGGTCGCCGAGGCGGCCGAACTGCTCGGCGTCTCCACGGCGACGGTCCGGCGCGACATGGAGGAACTGGCGCGGCAGCAGCTGCTGACCCGCACCCGCGGCGGAGCCGTGCTCAGTGGTGTCGCCTACGACCTGCCGCTGCGCTACAAGGCCGCGCGCCAGGCCGACGAGAAGCACCGCATCGCCAAGGCGGCGGCCGGCCTGGTCCCGCCGGGCGCGGTGGTCGGCGTCAACGGCGGGACCACCGCGTCGGACGTCGCCCGGGAGCTGGCGATCCGCGCCGACATCGCCGACCGCGGCACCGCGACCGCGCTGACCATCGTCACCAACGCGATCAACATCGCCAACGAGCTGGCCGTGCGGCCCTACGTGAAGACGGTCGTCACCGGTGGGGTGGCCAGGCCCAACTCCTACGAGCTGACGGGTCCGTTGGCCACCATGGTGCTCCAGGCCATCTCGCTCGACTACGCGATCCTCGGCGTGAACGCGGTCGACCCCCGGTTCGGCGCGGCCACCCACGACGAGGGCGAGGCCAGCGCGAACCGCGCGATGGCGGAGCGCGCCGAGAAGGTCATCGTGGTCGCCGACTCCACCAAGCTCGGCAAGCGCGCGTTCGCCCAGGTCTGCGACATCGCCGCGATCGCGGTGCTGATCACCGACAAGGACGCTCCCGAGGAGCTGGTCGAGCGGTTCACCGCGCAGGGCGTCGAGGTGCAGTGCGTCTGACGCGGCGCCCTACCGCACGGACGCCGGTGCCCCTTGGCTGCGCGGTCCCGTCGGGACCGCGCGGTGCCGCCGGGGATGGCTGCCGCCCCCGGTGCCCGGGCAGGTGAGCGCGGGCGTGAGCGGCGTCCCCGTGTACGCGCGACGGCCCTGAATCACCGTCACCAGCTCCGACGCGGCACGGGCCAGGGGAATCCGACTGCGCACACCGCGTGTGCGGCGCTGCGTGTTTCTGCGTGTTGGCGCCAGACTCTTGTCATGTCTGTGCAGGACTGCCTAGATATACCTCGCAACGGTTCTGGATCAGCCGCTCCGGCGGCCCGACCGATCAGTGAGGTTGCCCCCGTGACATCACCTCTCGCCCGGCGGCTGCGCATCGCAGCCGCCGGATGCGGCTCGCTCGCCCTCGCACTCGCCGGACTCGTGGCCGCGCCCGCGGCGCTCGCCGCTCCACCCGCGGCCGCCGCGCAGTACCCCAACTACGCGCCCACGCCGCCCATGGGCTGGAACGACTGGTCGTACTACCAGTGCGACATCGACGAGAACACCATCCTCGGCAACGCACGCGCGCTGGTGAGCACCGGACTGGCCGCCAAGGGCTACGACACCGTCACCACCGACGACTGCTGGATGGCGCACACCCGCGACAGCTCCGGCAACCTCGTCGCCGACCCGTTGAAGTTCCCGCACGGCATGGACTACGTGGGGCAGCAACTCCACGCGATGGGGCTGAAGTTCGGCATCTACGAGGACGCCGGAACAGCCACCTGCGGCGGCTACCCCGGCTCCCTCGGCCACTGGCAGCAGGACGCCGACCTGTTCGCGAAGTGGGGCGTCGACTACGTCAAGCTCGACGGCTGCAACGTGCCGACGAAAACCGGCGAGACCGACGAGCAGAGCTACCACGACACCTACGCGGCGTGGAGCCAGGCGATGCTCAACACCGGCCGCCCCATGGTCTTCTCGGTGTCCGCGCCCGCGTACTTCGAGGGCGGGCCCGACTGGGACACCGTCATCGGCTGGTCCGCCGAGGTCGGCAACCTCTGGCGCGAGGGCGCCGACGTCGCCCTCGGCCAGGAGAGCGCCGGCGCCAAGTGGAGCTCCCTGAAGTACAACTACGGCTACAACGTGGGCCTGGCCGACCTCCAGCGGCCGGGCCGCTGGAACGACCCGGACTTCCTGCTCGCCGGCGACTCCGGGCTGACCCGCGACGAGATCCAGAGCCAGATGTCGCTGTGGTCCGTCATGGCCGCCCCGCTCATCTCCAGCACGGACCTCACCCATCTGTCCGCGGACGCCCTCGCCGTCCTCGGCAACCCCGACGTCATCGCCGTCGACCAGGACCCGACCGGCCTCCAGGGGCGGGTCGTCCAGCACGGCGACGGCTACGACGTGCTGTCCAAGCCGCTCGCGAACGGCGACCGCGCGGTCGCGCTGTTCAACGAGTCGGACTCCGCGCAGACCGTCACCACGTCGGCCGCCGCGGCCGGCTTCGGCCCCGGCTCGTCGTTCCTGCTCAAGGACCTGGTGACCAAGCACGTCACCCGGACCACCGGCACCATCGCCGCGGACGTCCCGCCGCACGCCACCGTCCTGTACCGGGTCAGCGCTGGCGGCGACCGCTCCACCGCGCCCGCCACTGCCCTGACCTGGAAGGACGTCAGCACCGCCGCCCACCCCGGCACCTACACCGTCGGCCTGACCGACCACGGGGCGACCGGCCTGTCCGCCACCACGCTGACGCTCACCGCGCCCGCCGGCTGGACCGTCACCCCGTCGTCGGTCCGCATCAACCGGGTGGACCCCGGGCAGACCGCCACCACGACGGTCACCGTCACCGCGCCCAAGGCGTCACCCGGCACCACGGTCAGCACCGTCACCGCCACCGCGCGGTACGTCGCCGCGCCGGCCGGCGCCGACTCGGTGAGCGGACCGCTGACGATCACCAGCGTGGTGCCCTACCCGACGCTCGCCGACGCCTTCAACAATGTCGGTGCCACTCTGGAGAGCGACACCGCGCCGGGCAACCTGGACGGCGGCGGCGACAGTTACTCCGCTGACGCGCTCGCCGCGGCCGGCGCGACCCCCGGCGCCACCGTCACCTCCGACGGCGCGTCCTTCACCTGGCCGGCCGCCGCGCCCGGCACCCCCGACAACGTGGCGACCGGCGGCCAGGCCGTCGAACTCACGGGCCAGGGCAGCGCGCTGGCCTTCCTCGGCACCGAGACGGGCTTCACCTCCGGCCCGGTCGTCGTCACGTACACCGACGGCACGACCAGCACCGGCACGCTCGGCTTCCCGAACTGGTGCTGCTCGACCACCACGGACTACGGCGCGAAGACCGTGCTCACGATGGACCACCGCAACACCCAGGCCGGTCCCGCCAACTTCGGCGTCAGCTACCGGGTGTTCTCCAACACCGTCCCGCTCACCGCGGGCAAGACGGTGCGCACCGTGACCCTGCCGAACCAGCCCGCGATCCACGTCTTCGCCCTCGCCGTGAAGCCGTAGGTCCGCGCTCCTCCACCCCGGGGCCCGTCCGCCGCGATCCGCCGGACGGGCCCCGGCCCATGTCATGCCGGGGCGTCATGCCTCAGCGAACTCCAGCAGCTTGGTCACCGTGTTCCAGTTGCGGGCGGTCGCGCTCACCCCGAGACGGCGGTCGGTCAGCAGCGCCGCCAGCTTCGAGTCCCGGATGCCGTCCGGAAAGTGCCCGTAGATCTCCCGCTCGCCCGGCTCCAGGCTGTCCGGCGCGTACGTGCTCCGGTCGATGGCGGCGAGCTTGTCCAGCGGGACGGGCCCGGACAGGAACACCACCAGGAAACGCGAGCCGTTGACGTCGTCCATCGCGTAGGGGTTCGCATCCACGACGCGGCGCAGATCCGCGCCGGTGCGCACCATGCAGGTGATGGTCAGGCCGAGTTCGTCGGCGAGCGCCCGCTCCAGATCGGCGGCCAGCAGCGCCGGGTCGCGCTCGTCGTGGGCGAACACCGCGTTGCCGCTCTGCAGATGGGTGCGCACCTCGGTGCCGCCGATCCCGGCCAGCAGCTCGCGGAGTGTCTGCATGGGCACCTTGTTGTGGCCGCCGACATTGATGCCGCGCAGAAGCGCCACGTACCGGGGAGTCGTCCCCGCGTCCTTCGCCGTCCCCGATGTGCCCGTCGTCCTCGTCACGCGGCCACGCTACTGGGCGCCGTCGCGAGGGCCCGTTATCCACCGGCCACGCGAATCATGCGTGTTGTCCTTCTTTCGAAGGAACCCTCGCCCGCTGGAACGGTTCGGCGGCCGTCGGGCTCGTTACGTTCGCGCCCATGAGCACCAGGCACCACCGGCCCGTCGTCACCGAACTGCGGCTGTCGGCCTTCAAGTCGCACCGGGGAGCCACGTTCTCCTTCGGGCCGCTGACCCTGCTCACCGGCGGCAGCGGCACGGGCAAGTCCAGCGTGCTCGAAGGGCTCGCCGCGCTCGGCCGGCTGGCCTGCGGCGCCTCGCTGGAGGAGGTCTTCGGCACGGTGGTGCGCGGGGGCGCGGCCGCGTGCGTGCCGCAGGCCGCCTTGCCCGACGCGGAGGGCAGGCGCGGCTTCCGGATCGGCTGCACGGTCACCGGCCCGGTCGGCCCGGTGCGGCTCGACGTCGCGATCCAGGCCGAACCCTGCCTGCGCATCGTCGGCGAACGGCTCACCGGCGCGGGGGAGACGTTGCTGACGACCGCTTTGCGGGACCCGGCCCGGTCCTCGGTGCAGGCCGCGTGGCACACCGCCGGTGTCGTCCCGGTCACCCGGGCACCGCTGCCCGACGACCTGCTCGCCACAGCGCTGCTGCCGTTGCGCGTCGCCGGGCGCACCGACGGGCAGCGGCTGGTGCTGGCCGCGGCCGAGCAGGTGGTCGTCGCGCTGCGCGGGGTGTTCCCGGTCGCGCCGCGGCCGGAGTTGATGCGCGCGGCCGTGCCGCTCGGCGACGGCCGGCTGCGCGAGGCGTGCGACAACCTCTCGGCGGTGCTGGCCAGGACGGAGGGGGAGTGCGCCACGCGGCACGCCGCGCTCGTCCACGCGATGCGCGGGGTGTGCAGCGGGCCGGTCGAGGGGCTGACCACGCTGCCCGCGGTGCTGCCGGGCGACGCGCGCGGCCCGGCCGTCGACGCGGTGATCGCCGCGGTCGACCGCGGCCCGCAGGGCACGCTGCCCATCGACCGCCTCGGGGACGGCGAACTGCGTTTCCTCGCACAGGCGTTGGTGCTGCTCACCGGGCCGGGCGTGCTGGACGTGGACACCAGCACCGAGCATCTTCCGGCCGGCCAGGTGCTGACCGTACTGGCTGACGGGCTCGACCTCGGGCTCGACCGGCGGCAGGTGCGCGAACTGCTGCGGCTCGCGGGCCTCGCCGCGGCCCGCGGGCACATCCGGCTCCTGGGCACGGTGCAGGACGCGGCGTGCGTGGAGGGCGTGGGCGGGGTGTCGGTGCGGGCGCTGGGCGCCGAGCAGGGCGGTGCGCCCGGCCGGCAGGATGAGGTAGACCAGTCCGGGTGACCGAACGACCCGCGCAGGATGCCCAGTCCAGCTCCTCCGAGCCGTCGCCCGTGCCCGGACTCGCCGCGCTCCAGGCTCGCCTGGCCGAGTTCGCCGCGGCGCGGCGGTGGCAGCCCTTCCACACGCCGAAGAACCTCGCCGTCGCCCTCAGCGTCGAGGCGTCGGAACTGCTGGAGATCTTCCAGTGGCTGACGCCCGAGCAGTCCGCCGCGGTGATGGACGATGCCGCGTCCGCCCACCGCGTCAGGGACGAGGTGGCGGACGTGCTGGCGTATCTGCTGCAGTTCTGCGAGGTGCTGGGCGTCGATCCGCTGGCCGCGCTCGCGGCGAAGATCGACCGCAATGAGCTGCGGTTTCCCCGGCCGGAGGCGGACGGTCACTCGCCGGGGTGACGAAGTTGTCCACAGGCGGCCCGTTGTCCACAGATCCGGCTCCGGCCCGTTCCCGCCCCCGCCGACTCTGTCACGCTGGGTGACATGACGACGGCGGGGCGGCACGAGGCCGCCTCGTGGGAACGGGGAAGCGGGGGCCGGGAGATGGACGCGGCACGGCTGGTGGCGGAGGCGGAGCGGAGGATGCGGGGCTGCCCGCGTCCTGAGGACGTCCTCGCGGAGGCATGGCAGGCCTACGAGCTGGCCGGGGCGGTCGGGCTGCTGCTGGCGGAGGGGGCGGGGCCGGGGTCCGGCCGGCGGCGCGGGCCCGGGCTGCCCCCCGGGGCGGCCACGGGCGCGGGTCCGCCCAGAGCCGCGCGCCTCACGGGTGTGCGGGACGCGCCCGGCACGCTGCGTGCCCTGCACGTGCTCCTCGGCGAGATCGGCCTCGCGCTGGTGGGCCTGACGAGCTCGGCCGAGGACGAGGCCGCGTACTGGCAGTGCATCGAGGCGCTGGACGCGGTGGACGAGGCCAAGGACGCGGTGCGCGGCCTGGCCCGGGACGAAGGGGGCTGAGGGGCGGACGCGTGCGCCGGGCGACCGGTCGTTCCGCGGGCCGACAGCAGGGCGCCGCCCCGGACGGGGCGGCAGGGATGCAGGATGGAGGAATGGATCTGCGAATCTTCACCGAGCCCCAGCAGGGGGCGAGCTACGACACGCTGCTGGCCGTCGCCAAGGCGACCGAGGACCTCGGCTTCGACGCCTTCTTCCGCTCCGACCACTATCTGGTGATGGGGGACGGGGACGGCTTCCCCGGACCCACGGACGCGTGGATCACCCTGGCCGGCCTGGCCCGCGAGACCAGCAGGATCAAGCTCGGCACCCTGATGACCGCCGGCACGTTCCGGCTGCCGGGCGTCCTCGCCATCCAGGTGGCGCAGGTCGACCAGATGTCGGGCGGGCGCGTCGAGTTCGGGCTGGGCGCCGGGTGGTACGAGGCGGAGCACACCGCCTACGGCATCCCGTTCCCCAAGGAGAAGTTCGGCCGGCTGGAGGAGCAACTGGCCGTCGTCACCGGCCTGTGGGGGACGCCCGCCGGCGAGACCTTCACCTACGACGGGCAGTTCTACCAGCTCAAGGACTCGCCCGCGCTGCCCAAGCCCGCCCAGTCGAGGATTCCCGTGCTGATCGGCGGCATGGGCGCCCGCCGCACGCCGGAGCTGGCCGCCCGGTACGCCGACGAGTTCAACGTGCCGTTCGCGTCGGTCGCCGACACCGGGACCCAGTTCACCCGCGTCAGGGAAGCGGCCGGGGCGGCCGGCCGGGACCCCGGCGACCTGGTGTACTCCAACGCGCTGGTCGCGGTCGTCGGCCGGGACGACGCCGAGGTGGCCCGGCGCGCCGCCGCCATCGGCCGCGAGGCCGACGAGCTGAAGGAGAACGGCCTGGCCGGCTCGCCCGCCGAGGTGGTCGACAAGATCGGGCGGTACGCCGAGCAGGGCGCGAGCCGGTTCTACCTCCAGATCCTCGACCTCCACGACCTGGACCACCTGGAGCTGATCTCCTCGCAGGTCCAGGCCCAGCTGGGGTGACTCCGCGATGAGCACCCTCGCGCCCCTGGGCCAGGTACTGGCGTCCGGCACGACGCTGGTGCTGGACGGCGGGCTGTCCAACCAGCTCGCCGACCAGGGCTGCGACCTGTCCGACGCGCTGTGGTCGGCCCGGCTGCTGGCCGACGCGCCCGGGCAGATCGAGGCGGCCCACGCCGCCTACGTCCGGGCGGGGGCGCAGGTGCTCATCACGGCCAGCTACCAGGCGACGTACGAAGGCTTCGCGCACCGCGGCACCGACCGGGCGGAGGCCGCCCGGCTGCTCCGCTCCAGCGTGGAGCTGGCCCGGCGGGCCGCGGCGGGCGGCACGGACGTGCGGGTCGCGGCGTCCGTCGGCCCGTACGGGGCGATGCTCGCGGACGGCAGCGAGTACCGCGGCCGGTACGGCAGATCGGTGCGGGAACTGGCCGCGTTCCACCGGCCGCGGATCGAGACGCTCGCCGAGGCCGCTCCGGACGCGCTGGCGCTGGAGACCGTCCCGGACGCGGACGAGGCGGAGGCCATGCTGCGGGCGGCCGAGGGCACGGGCGTGCCGGTGTGGCTCTCCTACACGGTCGACGGCGAGCGCACCCGCGCGGGCCAGCCCCTGGCCGAGGCGTTCGCGGTGGCCGCCGGACGTCCCGAGGTGGTGGCCGTGGGCGTGAACTGCTGCGCACCCGCCGACGTGGACGCCGCCGTCGAACTGGCCGCGGCGGCCACCGGCAAACCGGTCGTCGCCTACCCCAACAGCGGCGAGCGCTGGGACCCGGACGCCCGCGCCTGGACGGGCGGCACGTCCCTCGACCCCGCCCGGGCCGTCAGCTGGCGCGCCTCCGGGGCCCGCCTCATCGGCGGCTGCTGCCGCGTCGGCCCGCCGGTGATCGCCGCCCTGGCCCAGGCGCTCCACACCTGACGCGGTCCGCGGGCAACGGGCGCGGTCCGGCGCGGGGGGTGACGGGGGAGGGAAAACGGCTCGTCACCCGGGCGACCTGCGGGGATACTCGATCGGGTGTTCCTGACCCTCACCACCACCGGCACCGCGGCGGCCCCTGCCACCGACCTCGGCTTCCTGCTGCACAAGCACCCGGACAAGGCGCAGACGTTCTCGACGTCCTACGGCGACGCCCACGTGTTCTACCCCGAGGCGTCGCAGGAGCGCACCACCGCGGCACTGCTGCTGGAGGTCGATCCGCCCGCGCTGCTGCGGCGCGGGCGGGGAAGGGGCCGTGGCGGGGCGCCCGACGCGGCGCTGGCGCAGTACGTCAACGACCGGCCGTACGCGGCGTCGTCGCTGCTCGCGGTCGCGCTGCGGACCGTGTTCTCCAGCGCGCTCAAGGGAGAGTGCCGCAGCCACCCGGAGCGGGCGGCGGCGCCGATGCCACTGCGCGTCGAGGTGCCGGCAGTGCCCGCGCGCGGCGGCGCCGCGCTCGTCGCCCGGCTCTTCGAGCCACTGGGCTGGCGGGTGACGGCGGAACCGGTCGCGCTGGACGCCCGGTTCCCCGAGTGGGGCGAGTCGCGCTACGTGGCGCTGACGCTGGAGGGCGACCTGCGGCTGTCGGAGGCGCTGCGCCACCTCTATGTACTCCTCCCTGTGCTCGACGACGCCAAGCACTACTGGGTGTCGGAGGACGAGGTCGACAAGCTGCTGCGGTTCGGCGAGGGATGGCTGCCGCGCCACCCCGAGCAGAGCCTGATCACCACGCGCTACCTGGCGCGCCGCTGGTCGCTGACCCGTCAGGCCAGGGAGCGGCTGGAGCTGGCCCGGCTCGCGGACGCCGACGACGTCGAGGTCGAGGACCTGGACAACGCGGTCGAGGCCGAGGCGCCCGAAGGCGCCGAGGAGCGCCCGGCCCCGCTGGCCGTGCAGCGCCGCGAGGCGATCCTGGCCGCGCTGCGCGAGGCCGGGGCCGCCCGGGTGCTGGACCTCGGCTGCGGCCAGGGCCAGCTGGTGGCCGCGCTGCTGAAGGACCCGCGGTTCACCGAGGTCGTGGGGGTGGACGTGTCGGTACGCGCACTCGACATGGCCGCGCGCCGGCTGCACCTGGACCGGATGGGCGAGCGGCAGGCGTCCCGGGTCACGCTGTTCCAGGGCGCGCTGACGTACACCGACCAGCGGCTGAAGGGCTACGACGCGGCAGTGCTCTGCGAGGTCGTCGAGCACGTCGACCCGCCGCGGCTGCCCGCGCTGGAGTACGCGGTGTTCGGGGCCGCGCGGCCCCGCACGGTCGTGGTGACGACCCCGAACGCCGAGTACAACGTGCGCTGGGAGTCGCTGCCGCACGGCCACGTCCGGCACGCCGACCACCGCTTCGAGTGGACCCGCGCGGAGTTCGCCGCGTGGGCGGGCGCGGTGGCCGAACGGCACGGTTACACCGTGGCGTTCGCCCCCGTCGGCCCCGACGACCCCGAGGTGGGCCCGCCGACCCAGATGGCGGTGCTCACCCTCGCCGGCGCCCGCGACGGCAGCACGACCCGCACCGGCAGCACGACCGGTACCGGTGACTCGACCGGCACCGGTTCCGAGAACGGTTCCCGCACCAGCGCGAAGGAGGCAGCGGCATGACCGAGCAGTCCGCCGCCGTCCGCACCCTGCCCGTCACCGACCTGTCCCTGGTCGTGCTGATCGGAGCCACCGGATCGGGCAAGTCCACGTTCGCCGCCCGGCACTTCACGCCGACCGAGGTGATCTCGTCGGACTTCTGCCGCGCCCTGGTCAGCGACGACGAGAACGACCAGAGCGCCAGCTCCGACGCGTTCGATGTGCTCCACTACATCGCCGGCAAGCGGCTGGCGGCCGGCCGCCGTACCGTCGTCGACGCGACGAGCGTCCAGCCCGAGTCCCGCCGGCAGCTGGTCAGGCTGGCCCGCGAGTACGACGTGCTGCCCATCGCGATCGTCCTCGACGTGCCCGAGCAGGTGTGCGCCGAGCGCAACGCCGCCCGCCCCGACCGGGCCGGGATGCCCCGCCACGTCATCCAGCGGCACCAGCGCGAGCTGCGCCGCTCCCTGCGCGGTCTGGAGCGCGAGGGCTTCCGCAAGGTGCACGTGCTGCGCGGCACCGCGGAGATCGACGCCGCCCGGATCGTCACCGAGCGCCGGTACAACGACCTGGCCCACCTCACCGGCCCGTTCGACATCATCGGCGACGTGCACGGCTGCAGCTCCGAGCTGGACACGCTGCTGGCGAAGCTCGGCTACCGCGACGGGGCGCACCCCGAGGGCCGCACCGCCGTGTTCGTCGGCGACCTGGTCGACCGCGGCCCGGACAGCCCCGGCGTGCTGCGCCGCGTCATGGGCATGGTCGAGGCGGGCACCGCGCTGTGCGTGCCCGGCAACCACGAGAACAAGCTCGGGCGCTGGCTCAAGGGCCGCGCCGTCCAGCACACCCACGGCCTGGCCGAGACCATCGAGCAGTTCACCCGCGAGGACGCCCGGGACCCGGAGTTCCGCGAGCGGGTGCGCACCTTCGTGGACGGCCTGGTCAGCCACTACGTGCTGGACGGCGGCCGGCTCGTGGTCTGCCACGCCGGCCTGCCGGAGAAGTACCACGGCCGCACCTCGGGCCGGGTGCGCTCGCACGCCCTGTACGGCGACACCACCGGCGAGACCGACGAGTTCGGCCTGCCCGTGCGCTACCCGTGGGCCGAGGACTACCGCGGCCGCGCCGCCGTGGTCTACGGCCACACCCCGGTGCCGCGCACCTCGTGGATCAACAACACCCTGTGCCTGGACACCGGCGCGGTGTTCGGCGGCCGCCTGACCGCGCTGCGCTGGCCGGAGCGAGAGATCGTCGACGTGCCGGCTGAGCGGGTCTGGTACGAGCCGGCCAAGCCGCTGCAGACGGAGGCACCCGGCGGCCGGGAGGGCCGCCCGCTGGACCTCGCGGACGTCGCGGGCCGGCGCGTGGTGGAGACCTCCGCCATGGGACGGCTCGCCGTGCGCGAGGAGAACGCGGCGGCGGCGCTGGAGGTGATGAGCCGGTTCGCCGTCGACCCGCGGCTGCTGGCCTACCTGCCGCCGACGATGGCGCCGTGCGCCACGTCCCTGCGGGACGGCTACCTGGAGCACCCGCGGGAGGCGTTCGCCGCCTACCGCGAGGACGGCGTGCGGCACGTGGTGTGCGAGGAGAAGCACATGGGCTCCCGGGCGGTCGCCCTGGTGTGCCGCGACGAGGAGGCGGCCGCCGAACGGTTCGGCACCCGGGGCGTGACCGGCGCGCTGCACACCCGCACCGGGCGGCCGTTCTTCGACGACCCCCAGGTCACCGAGGAGGTGCTGGCCCGGCTGCGGGCGGCCGCGACGGCCGCCGGCCTGTGGGAGGAGTTCGGCACCGGCTGGCTGCTGCTCGACGCCGAGCTGCTGCCCTGGTCGCTGAAGGCGTCCGGGCTGCTGCGCCGCCAGTACGCGGCGGTCGGCGCGGCCGCGGGCGCGGTCTTCCCGCCGGCGCTGGCCGCGCTGGAGGCCGCCGCGGGCCGCGGCGCCGAGGTGTCCCCGCTGCTGGGCAGGCAGCGTGAACGCGCCGCCGACGCGGGCGCGTTCACCGACGCCTACGGCCGCTACTGCTGGACCACGGACGGCCTGGAGGGCGTGCACCTCGCGCCGTTCCAGCTGCTCGCGGTGCAGGGCCGCAGCCTGGCCGGGCTGCCGCACGACCAGCAGCTCGCGCTGCTGGACCGGCTGGTGGAGGCCGACCCCAGCGGGCTGCTGCGCACCACCCGGCGGCTGGTCGTCGACACCGGGGACGAGGCGTCGGTGGCGGCCGGCACGGACTGGTGGCTGGACCTGACCGCCGCGGGTGGTGAGGGCATGGTCGTCAAGCCGCTCGCGGCGCTGGCACGGACGGAGTCCGGGCGGCTCGTGCAGCCGGGCGTCAAGTGCCGCGGCCGGGAGTACCTGCGGATCATCTACGGCCCGGAGTACACCCGACCCGAGCACCTGGCACGGCTGCGCGGCCGGTCGCTGGGACACAAGCGGTCGCTGGCGCTGCGCGAGTACGCCCTCGGCCTGGAGGCCCTGGACCGGCTGGCGGGCGGCGAACCGCTGTGGCGCGTCCACGAGGCGGTGTTCGCGGTCCTCGCGCTGGAGTCGGAGCCGGTCGACCCGCGGCTGTGACCGAGCCCTCCTTCCCGTGCCGTCACTCCGGCGTGACGGCACGGGAAAAGTGGGAAGGTCTGGTGCCATGGGATTCCACGTCGACTCCGAGGCCGGGCGGCTGCGCAGCGTCATCCTGCACCGCCCGGACCTCGAGCTGAAGCGCCTGACCCCCAGCAACAAGGACGCGCTGCTCTTCGACGACCTGCTGTGGGTGCGCCGGGCGCGCGCCGAGCACGACGGCTTCGCCGACGTGCTGCGCGACCGCGGAGTGCAGGTCCACCTGTTCGGGGACCTGCTCGCGGAGTCGCTGGCGGTGCCCGAGGCGCGGCGGCTGGTTCTCGACCGGGTGTTCCACGAGAAGGAGTACGGGCCGCTCGCCACCGACCGGCTGCGGGCCGCCTTCGACGAGCTGGCCCCGGCCGAGCTGACCGAGGCGCTGGTCGGCGGCATGACCAAGCGCGAGTACCTGGAGCGCTTCCCCGAGCCGGTGTCCGTGCTGTTCCACGCCATGGACCTGGACGACTTCCTGCTCAGCCCGCTGCCCAACCACCTGTTCACCCGCGACACCTCGGCGTGGGTGTACGACGGCGTGAGCATCAACGCGATGCGCTGGCCGGCGCGGCAGCGCGAGACCGTGCACTTCGAGGCGATCTACCGGCACCACCCGCTGTTCGCGGGCGGCGGTTTCCACGTGTGGTCCGAGGGCCAGAGCGCCTACCCGTCGACCATAGAAGGCGGCGACGTGCTGGTGATCGGGCGCGGCGCGGTGCTCATCGGGATGAGCGAGCGCACCACCCCGCAGGCGGTGGAGATGCTGGCCCGCGGCCTGTTCGCGACCGGGTCCGCACAGACCATCGTGGCGCTGGACATGCCCAAGGCGCGGGCGTTCATGCACCTGGACACGGTCATGACGATGGTCGACGGGGACACCTTCACCCAGTACGCGGGCCTGGGCATGCTCCGCTCCTACACCATCGAGCCGGGCGCCGAGCCGGGCGAGCTGAAGGTCACCGACCACCCGCCGGAGCACATGCACCGCGCGATCGCGGCGGCCCTCGGCCTGGACATGATCACGGTGCTCACCGCCACCCAGGACGTGCACTCCGCCGAGCGCGAGCAGTGGGACGACGGCTGCAACGTGCTGGCCGTGGAGCCGGGCGTGGTCGTCGCCTACGAGCGCAACGCGACCACCAACACCTTCCTGCGCAAGCGCGGCATCGAGGTCATCGAGATCCCCGGCAGCGAGCTGGGCCGCGGCCGCGGCGGGCCGCGCTGCATGAGCTGCCCGGTCGAGCGGGAGGCCGTCTGACCGTCGTCCGCCAGCCGAGAAGGGGGTGTATAAGAATGCTGACTATCGTATAGGGTTCCAGTGTTCCCGCGTCCGCCGAGCGCGCACCGCACCGTACGCACCATAGGAGTATCCGCATGGCCGTCGACCTCAAGGGCCGGCACTTCCTGAAGGAGCTGGACTTCACCGCCGAGGAGTTCCGCTCCCTGGTGGACCTGGCCGCGGAGCTCAAGGCCGCCAAGAAGGCGGGCGCCGAGCAGCAGCGGCTGCGCGGGAAGAACATCGCGCTGGTCTTCGAGAAGACCTCCACCCGCACCCGGTGCTCGTTCGAGGTGGCCGCCGCCGACCAGGGCGCCTCCTCCACCTACCTCGACCCGTCCGGCTCGCAGATCGGCCACAAGGAGTCGGTCAAGGACACCGCGCGCGTCCTGGGCCGGATGTTCGACGGCATCCAGTACCGCGGCCACGGCCAGACCGTCGTCGAGGAGCTGGCCGCGCACGCCGGTGTGCCGGTGTGGAACGGCCTCACCGACGAGTGGCACCCCACCCAGATGCTCGCCGACGTCCTCACCATGACCGAGCACAACCCCAAGCCGCTCGGCGAGATCGCCTACGCCTACCTCGGCGACGCCCGCTCCAACATGGGCAACTCCCTGCTGGTCACCGGCGCGCTGCTCGGCATGGACGTGCGCATCGCCGCGCCGCAGGGCCTGTGGCCCGACGCCGACGTCGTCGCCGAGGCGCGCCGGGTCGCCGAGAGCTCCGGTGCCCGCATCACCCTCACCGACGACGTGGAGGAGGGCGTCAGCGGCGCCGACCACATCCACACCGACGTGTGGGTCTCGATGGGCGAGCCCAAGGAGATCTGGGACGAGCGGATCGCGCTGCTGCGCCCCTACGCCGTCACCGCCGACGTCATGCGCGCCACCGGCAACCCCGAGGCCACCTTCCTGCACTGCCTGCCGGCCTTCCACGACCTGGGCACCACCGTCGGCCGGGACATCCACGCCCGCCACGGCCTGGACTTCCTCGAGGTCTCGGACGAGGTCTTCGAGTCCCCGCGCTCCGTGGTGTTCGACCAGGCGGAGAACCGCATGCACACCATCAAGGCGATCATGGTCGCCACCCTGGGCTGACCCCGGGGAGGCGGCTCCCGGCCGGAGCGGACCACGGCACGGCCTTGTCTCGCGTTACTGACGACAGTCACGAACTGGTGATACCGTCGAGCGCGAGGAGGCCGCGCCATGAGTCCGCACCCCAGCTCCGCGAGCCCCACCGGCCACTGGCGCCATCTGCGCCTGGACCGCTCCGAGGGCGTCGCCACCGTCACGCTCGACCGTCCCGACCGGCTCAACGCCCTCACCTTCGGCGCCTACGCCGACCTGCGCGACCTGCTCGCCGAGCTGGCCCGCGAGGGCGACACCCGCGCCCTGGTGCTCGGCGGCGCCGGCCGCGGCTTCTGCTCCGGCGGTGACGTGGAGGAGATCATCGGCGCCACGCTCGCCATGAGCGCCGGCGAACTGCTGGACTTCACCCGCATGACCGGCCAGGTCGTCCGCGCCATCCGCGAGGCCCCGTTCCCCGTCATCGCCGCCGTGCACGGCGTGGCCGCCGGGGCCGGCGCGGTCCTGGCGCTCGCCTCGGACTTCCGGATCGTCGAACCCGGCGCCCGCTTCGCGTTCCTGTTCACCCGCGTCGGACTGGCCGGCGCCGACATGGGCGCCGCCTACCTGCTGCCGCGCCTGGTCGGCCTCGGCCACGCCACCCGGCTGCTGATGCTCGGCGACGCGGTCGACGCGGCGGAGGCCGAGCGGATCGGGCTGGTCAGCCAGACCGCGCCGGAGGGCGGCGCGCACGCGGCCGCCGCGGCCCTGGCCCGGAAGCTCGCCGACGGCCCCGCGCTGGCCTACCGCCAGACCAAGGCGCTGCTCACCGCGGAACTCGACATGCCGCTCGGCGCCGCCGTCGAGATGGACGCCGCCGCCCAGGCGCTGCTGATGACCAGCGCCGACTACGCCGAGTTCCACGCCGCGTTCACCGCACGGCGCGAACCCGAGTGGGAAGGCCGCTGACCGTGACCGGGCCCGCCGCCGGCCCGGACACCGTCCCGGACGCGGGTCCGAACACCGGCCTGCGGGTCGCCGTCGTCGGCGGCGGACCCGGCGGCCTCTACGCCGCCGCCCTGCTCAAACGCCTCGACCCGGACCGCTCGGTGACCGTCTGGGAGCGCGGCGCCCCCGAGGACAGCTTCGGCTTCGGCGTCGTGTTCTCCGACGAGACCCTCGGCGGCATCGCCCAGGCCGACCCGGTCCTGCACGATGCCGTGCAGCGGGAGTTCGTCCGCTGGCAGGACATCGAGATCCACCACCGCGGCCGCGCGGTCCGCAGCGGCGGCCACGGTTTCGCCGCCCTCGACCGGCGCCGGCTGCTCGTGCTGCTCGCCGAGCGCTGCCGCGCTCTCGGCGTGCGGGTCCATGTCCGCACCCCGGCGCCGCCGGCCGCCGCACTCGCCGCCGCGTACGACCTCGTGGTCGCCGCCGACGGCGCGCGCAGCGCCACCCGCGCCGGGCACGCCGACGCGTTCGGCCCCCATCTGACCCCGCACGGCTGCCGCTACATCTGGCTCTCCGCCGAACTCCCGCTGGACGCCTTTCGGTTCGAGATCCTGCAGACCCCGCACGGCGTGATGCAGGCGCACGCCTACCCCTACCGTGCCGACGCCGCCACCTTCATCGTCGAGATGGCCGAGGACGTGTGGCGGCGCGCCGGGTTCGACGCGCTGGACGAGGCCGGCAGCATCGCCGCCTGCGAGAAGCTGTTCGCCCAGGTCCTCGACGGCCGCCCGCTGCGCGGCAACCGCTCGCGCTGGCAGTACTTCACCACCGTCGTCAACGACCGCTGGCGGCACGGGAACACGGTGCTGCTCGGCGACGCCGCGCACACCGCGCACTTCTCCATCGGCTCCGGCACCAAACTGGCCATGGAGGACGCCCTGGCGCTCGCCGCCTGCCTGCGTGAGCACCCGGACACCGGCACCGCGCTCGCCGCGTACGAGGCCGAGCGCCGCCCGGTCGTGGCGAGCACCCAGCGGGCGGCGCTGGCCAGCTCGGAGTGGTTCGAGCGGATCGCCCAGTATGTCGACCAGCCGCCGCTGCAGTTCGCGTTCAACCTGCTCACCCGCAGCCGCCGCGTCACCCACGACAATCTGCGGCTGCGCGACCGGGAGTTCACCGACACCGTGGAGGCCGCGTTCGGCGCCCCGCCCGGCACGCCGCCGATGTTCACCCCGTTCACCCTGCGCGGCCTGACCCTGCGCAACCGCGTCGTCGTCTCGCCGATGGACCTGTACACCGCGCGCGACGGCCTGCCCGGCGACTTCCACCTCGTCCACCTGGGCGCGCGGGCGCTGGGCGGCGCCGGCCTGGTGATGACCGAGATGGTGTGCGTGAGTCCCGAAGGGCGCATCACCCCGGGCTGCACCGGCCTGTGGTCCGACGAGCAGGAGGCGGCCTGGCGCCGCGTCGCCGACTTCGTGCACGCCTCCGGGCAGGGCGCGGCCGTCGGGCTGCAACTCGGCCACAGCGGCCGCAAGGGCTCCACCCGCCTGATGTGGGAGGGCATCGACCAGCCGCTGCCCGACGGCAACTGGCCGGTCGTCGCGCCGTCCGCACTGCCCTACCGGAGCGGCGTCAACCAGGTGCCGCACGCGCTCGACCAGGCCGGACTCGCCCGCATCCGCGACCAGTTCGCCGCCGCCGCCGAACGCGGCGCCCGCGCCGGCTTCGACCTGCTCGAACTGCACTGCGCCCACGGCTACCTGCTGTCCTCCTTCCTCTCCCCGCTCACCAACCACCGCACCGACGCCTACGGCGGCGACCTCGCCGGCCGGCTGCGCTTCCCCCTCGACGTGCTCGACGCGGTACGGCGGGTGTGGCCGGGCGACCGCCCCCTGAGCGTCCGGATCTCCGCCACCGACTGGGCCGACGGCGGCACTTCGGGTGACGACGCGGTGGAGATCGCCCGCGCGCTGGCGGCGCACGGTGCCGACGCCGTCGACGTGTCCACCGGGCAGGTCGTCGCCGACGAGGCCCCGGCGTTCGGCCGCTCCTACCAGACGCCGTTCGCCGACCGCATCCGCAACGCGACGGGGCTGCCGGTCATCGCGGTCGGCGCCATCTCGTCGTGGGACGACGTCAACTCCCTGCTGCTGGCGGGCCGCGCCGACCTGTGCGCGCTGGCCCGCCCGCACCTGTACGACCCGCACTGGACGCTGCACGCCGCGGCCGAGCAGGGCTACGAGGGACCGGCCGCCCCCTGGCCGCCGTCCTACCTGGCCGGCCGGCGACCGCCCCCGACCGGCCGCACCGACGCCCCCAAGCCCCGCCTCACGCTGGACGGTTGAGGAACCGCAAGCGACCCCGGCGACCCGGGCGGCTCGTGCGGTGGGTGCGGCCCGCCGGCCCCTTCTGTGCGGGTGCCGTCGGCTCCGTCATTCCTCGTCGCGCACGAACCGCGCGCCGCGGTCGCGCAGCAGGGAGTGCAGCGCGTCGAACACCTCAGCCGAGCGCGCGCCCGGCCAGTCCGCGGGCAGCAGCGCCGGTGGCAGTCCGGGGTCGGCGTAGGGCAGCCGCCGCCAGGAGTCCAGGGCCCGCAGGTAGTCGCGGAAGGCCAGGTCCGGGCTCGGCGGCCGCTCCGACCAGCGGGCCAGCGCCGGCTCCTGGGCGGCCAGGAACGCGCGGTGCAGGTCCGCCAGCGCGTCCAGGTCCCACCACCTGCGCACCGCGCGGGCGGTCGGCTCGAAACCGGCGTGCGTGCCGCGGAACAGGTCGACGTACGCGGCCAGGCCCAGGCGGTCCAGGGCGTGCCGGGTCTCCTCGTGCAGGGCGGCCGGCGCGATCCACACGCCCGGCGCCGCCTGGCCGAAGCCCAGCCCGGCCAGCCGTGAGCGCAGCACGTGCCGCCTGGCCCGCTCCGACTCCGGCACCGAGAACACGGCGAGCAGCCAGTCCGCGTCCTCCGCGGGCCTCGTCCCGTAGATCCGCCGGTCGCCGTCGGCGAGCAGCTGCCGCGCGTCCTCGGACAGCCCGTACGCGGCGGCGCCCTCCTCCCGGCGCGCCACCAGCAGGCCACGCCGCTTCAGCCGCGACACCGCCGAGCGCACCGACGGCGCGTCCACGTCCGCCGCGCCCATCAGCCTGATCAGCAGCGCCACCGGGACGGTGCCGCCCAGCTCGGAGCGGCCGTAGGCGCCGTAGAAGCTGAGGATGAGCGAACCGGGCGTGTGGGCGGGGCGCGGATCGGCGGTCACACGGTCACTTTATGTGGCAGGGTCACGTCGCGTCGCGCAGCCGGAAGCGCTGCAGCTTGCCGGTGGGCGTGCGGGGCAGGCCGGGCAGGAAGCGGAACTCGCGCGGGCACTTGTACGGCACCATCACGCTCTTGGCGAACCGCCGCAGCTCCGCCACCGTGGCGTCGTCCGCCGGCACGCCCTCCCGCAGCACCACGAACGCCTTGACCACCTGGCCGCGTTCGTCGTCGGGCACGCCGATCACCGCGGCCTCCACGACGTCCGGATGGCGCAGCAGCGTCTCCTCGACCTCCGGACCCGCGATGTTGTAGCCCGCCGAGATGATCATGTCGTCGGCCCGCGCCACGTAGCGGTACCAGCCGTCGATGTCCCGGACGTAGGTGTCGCCGGTGAGGTTCCACCCGGCGCGCACGTACTCCCGCTGCCGCTCGTCGGCCAGATAGCGGCAGCCGGTCGGGCCGCGCACCGCCAGCAGACCCGGCTGCCCGTCCGGCACCGGCTGCAGGGCGGCGTCCACGATCCGCGCCGCGTACCCCGGGACCGGCCGGCCGGTCGCGCCGGGGCGTGCCTCCTGGCCGGCCGCGGAGATGAAGATGTGCAGCATCTCCGTGGCCCCGATCCCGTTGATCAGCCGCAGCCCCGTCCGGTCGTACCAGGCCTGCCAGGTCGCGGCCGGCAGGTTCTCGCCCGCGGACACGCACCGCCGCAGGCTCGTCAGGTCGTACGCGTCGGCCTCGGCGAGCATCGCCCGGTACGCGGTCGGCGCGGTGAACAGCACCGTCACCCGCTGGTCCGCGACGGCGGCCAGCAGCTCGGCCGGCCCGGCCTTCTCCAGCAGCAGCGAGGAGGCCCCGACGCGCATCGGGAAGACCACCAGGCCACCGAGGCCGAAGGTGAAGCCCAGCGGCGGGCTGCCGGTGAACAGGTCGTCGGCCGACGGCCGCAGCACCGTCGCGGAGAAGGTGTCGGCGATCGCCAGCACGTCCCGGTGGAAATGGAGGCAGCCCTTGGGGCGCCCGGTGGTGCCGGAGGTGAAGGCGATCAGCGCCACGTCGTCGCACGACGTCGGCACCGCGTCGTAGGAGTCCGGCCGGTCCTGCGCCCGCCGCAGCAGGTCGTCGTCGCCGCCTCCGCCGTACGGGACGATCCGCAGGTCCGGGACCGCGGCCTTGACCAGCTCGCCGGTGAAGCGGTGGTCGCACAGCGCGTACCGCACCTGCCCGATGTCGCAGACGTCCGCCAACTCGTGCGCCCGCTGGGCCGCGAGGACCGTCACCGCGACCGCGCCCGCCTGCAGCACCGCCATCCAGCAGGCCACCAGCCACGGGGTGGTCGGCCCGCGCAGCAGCACCCGGTTGCCGGGCACGACGCCCAGCTCGCCGGTCAGCACGTGCGCGATCCGCGCCGAGCGCGCCCGCAGCTCCCCGTACGTCCAGCTCTGCCCGTCCGGGGTCCGCAGGCACACCGCGTCCGGCGCGCCGCCGGCCAGCAACTCGGCCGCGCAGTTGAGCCGTTCGGGGTAGTCCGGGATGTTCTCCAGCACCGGCCACCGGTCCGGCGGGGGCAGGTGGTCGCGCGTGAACGTGTCCACATGGGCTGACGGCAGCAGGTCCAGGTCCATGGCGGCAGAGCCCCTCGTCGGCACCTGAAGGCGGACGGTTTTCAGCGTAACGTGTTCATGACGACAGTCAACTGAACGCGATAAGGGTGTGAGTGATGGATTCTTCTGAGCACCCCGTTGCCCGATTCGGGCTCGATCCGGCCCGCGCCGCGTGGGCCGAGGAGGTGCGGGCGATCGCGCGGGAACGGCTGCGTCCGCTGGCCACCGAGATGTTCGACGACCCCGGTGCCAAGGCCCGCGCCGGGACCGGAGCTTCGCCCGGGACCGGAGCGGAGGGCGGCGCCGAGGCCCGGGCCGGCGCCGGGACCGGGGGCTCCGGCGGGCTGGCCGTCACGTCCACCATGGCACCGTCCGCCCCCTCGGCCCCCTCCGTACCCGCCCGCGCGCCCGGCCGGGTGAACCGGGCGCTGCTCGCCGGGCTCGCCGACGCCGGGCTGATCGCCCGCGCCCTGCCCGCCGGCCGGCCACCCTCCGCGCTGGACCTGTGCGTACTGCGCGAGTCGCTGGCCCGCGAGTGCACCGAGGCGGAGACCGCGCTGGCCCTCCAGGGCCTCGGCGCCCACCCGCTGCTCCACGCGCCCGCGATCGCCGCCCGCTGGCTGCCGGAGGTCGCGGCCGGACGGGCGGTCGCCGCCTTCGCGCTCAGCGAGGAGGCCGCGGGCTCCGACGCCGGCGCCCTCCGCCTGGCCGCGGAACCGGACGGCCCCGGCCGCTGGCGGCTGACCGGTGAGAAGTGCTGGATCTCCAACGCGCCCGAGGCCGACGTCTACACGGTGTTCGCCCGCACCCGGCCCGGCGCCGGCGCCCGCGGCGTCACCGCGTTCGCCGTCCCCGCCGACCGGCCCGGCCTGTCCGGCGAGCCGCTCGACATGCTCTCCCCGCACCCGATCGGGCGCCTGGACTTCGACGGGGTGCCGGTCGGCACCGACGACCTGCTCGGCGAGGAGGCCCACGGCTTCCGGGTGGCGATGGGCACCCTCGACCTCTTCCGGCCCAGCGTCGGCGCGTTCGCGGTCGGCATGGCGCAGGCCGCGCTCGACGCGGCGGTCGCCCACGCGGGGGAACGCACCGCGTTCGGCGGACCGCTGAAGGACCTGCAGGCGGTGTCCCACCCGCTGGCCGAGACGGCCACCCGCGTCGAGGCCGCCCGCCTGCTGGTGTACGCGGCGGCCGCCGCGTACGACGCGGGCGCTCCCGACGTCACCGCACGTGCGGCGATGGCCAAGCTCTACGCCACCGAGACCGCGCAGTTCGCGGTCGACACGGCCGTGCAGATCCACGGCGCCCGCGCCCTGCGCCGCGGCCACCTGCTGGAACACCTGTACCGCGAAGTGCGGGCACCGAGGATCTACGAGGGCGCCAGCGAAGTCCAGCGCACCATCATCGCCCGGGAGCTGTACCGATGACCGACATCTCACGGCCGGCCCTGCACCGCGTCAACCCGCCCGGGCTCGCCCCGCCGAGCGGCTTCTCCCACGCGGTCACCGCGACCGGCGGCACCCTCGTCATGCTCGCCGGGCAGACCGCGCTGGACGCGGACGGCGTCGTCACCGGGGACGGCCTCCCCGCCCAGTTCGCCCGCGCGCTGGCCAACCTGCTGACCGCGCTGCGCGCCGCCGGCGGCACCCCGGCCGACCTGGCACGCGTCACCGTCTACACCACCGACGTCGCCGCGTACCGGGCGCACGCCCCCGAACTCGGCCGGATCTGGCGGGAGTCGGCGGGCCGGGACTACCCCGCGATGGCGCTGGTGGGCGTGGTCCGCCTGTGGGACGAGGAGGCCCTGATCGAACTCGACGGCATCGCCGTGCTGCCGGGACCGCCGGTTCAGCCCAGCCAGCCGTAGGGCAGCCGCAGCACCTCCAGCACCCGCGCCGACACCGCGCCGGCGTGTGGCGGCACGCCGCCGTCGGCCAGGCCGCGGTTCAGGTGCAGGTGCAGGGACTGGAGCGTGGCGAACGTGTTGAACGCCCACGGCGGGACGGCACCGGGGCCGCCGCCCTCGAACGCCGCCATGACGACGTCCAGCCAGCCGGTGGCCTGGGCCGCGTCCAGGCCGGGCGCGAGCAGGACGCGGGTGATCGCCGCGGCCAGGCGGGCGTCCTCCAACTGGACGTAGCGGTGGGCGGTGCCGCCCGCCGTCATCCGGCGCGCGCACGTCTCCAGCAGCTCGGTGCGGCGGTCGGGCAGCGCGGCGGCGAACGCCGCGGCGGCGTCGGCGCCGTGGGCCACGGCGTGCAGCCAGCCCAGCGCGTCGTCCCAGCCCCGGGTGTCGGTCTCGGCCGGGAACCAGGCGGTGAACGCCGCGTACCAGCGGCGCACTGCCGGCTCGGGCACCGCACCCGGCACGTCCCGTCCGCGGGCCAGCACGCGCGTGAGGATCAGCGGCGCGAACGTGCGCGCCTGGACGTCGGGATGCCCGAGACGCTCCGCCGCGGTGTCGCCCATCGCCGCCAGCACCGCGTCCAGGTGCCCCGCCCGGATCCACCGCGCGGCCGCGGTGTAGGCGTGGTCGTCCCGCACCCGCGGGTCGGGCGACACCAGCATCTCCGCCAGTTCCGCGGCGAGTTCATCCGCGGGCAGGCGGCTGGGGAACGGGAAGCCGTCGCCGGCGAGGCCCGGCCAGTCCACAGGATCCGTACGCATCGCGCCACCCTGCCACGGGACCCCACCGCATGCCACCAGCCGCCGCCCGCGACCCACGACGCGGGCCGCCACCCCGGCCCACCGGGCCGGGTCCGGCGCCGACACTCGGACGGAGCCGTAACAGGCGGGTGGGCACCGCCGAACGGCCCACGAGCGGCACCGTCTCGACGCCGTCCACGGATCTCCGCCCCGGCCGGCCACATCCGGTCCGGCCCCCGGCCGGAGGCGTCGGTGCACTTCGCTCGGCCTGCCTGCGGTAGCGGGCGGTAGCCGGTCCCGGGGCGAGGGAGGCGGGAGGCCGGAGAAGGTCCGGTGCCGGGCTTGCATCTCCAGCGGGTGGAAGTCGCAGACTCGACCCCATGGACGGCACGCACGCGGCGGCGTCCCCGCTGCTCACCATCGGCGATCTCGCCCGCAGGACCGGACTGCCGGTGCGCACGATCCGGTACTGGGCGGAGGCCGGAGTGGTCCCGGAGTCCGCCCGCAGCGCGGGCGGCCACCGGCTGTACGACGCGGCGGCCCTGGCCCGGCTGGAACTGGTCGCCACGCTGCGGGCGTTGGGTCTCAGCCACGCCGAGGTGCGGCAGGTCCTCGACCGCGAGAGCAGCGTGGCCGAGGTGGCCGCGGTCCATCTCGCGGCGCTGGACGCCGAGATCGCCGCTCTGCGGCTGCGCCGCGCCGTGCTGTCCGCCATCGCCGCGGGAGATCGAGAGGAGCCAGGGCACATGGACCGGCTGCACCGTATGGCACGGCTGTCGGCACGGGAACGGCAGCAGATCATCGACGACTTCGCCGCACGCGTCTGCGCGGACCTCGCGGGCGGCTCGCACCTGCGCGAGCGGCTGACCGGCGGCGGCCACCGGCTGCCGGACGACCCCACGCAGCAGCAACTGGACGCCTGGCTGGAACTCTCGGAGTTGCTGGCCGATCCGGAGTTCGAGCGGCTCGCCCGCCGGGCCGCGGAGCACAGCGAACCCGGGCCGGGCGGCGGGGCGACCCCGGTCTCCGGAGCCGCGCCGGGTCGGGAGCCGGACCCGCACCGGCGGTTCGCGGTGAATCTGGACCGCACCGTCGGCGCGGCCCTGCGCGCGGGTGTCGCCCCCCACTCGCCGCAGGCGACCGAGGTCGTCGACCGCCTGCTCGGCCACCCCGGGCCGGAGCGGCGCTCCGTGGTGCGCGGCCGGGTCCGGGCCCGGCTGGACGCCGGTATCGACGACCGTCTGGAGCGCTACCGCGGCCTGCTGGCCGTGATGCACGGGCAGGAGCCCCCGGTGTCCCGGGTCGCCGCGTACACCTGGCTGGCCGACGCCCTCGACGCCGACGCCGACGGCGACGGCGCGGCGCCGCAGCCGGCCGGACGGCGGTGAACGCGCCGCCGGCCGGGGCCGCCGGCGCCGGGCGGCGGATCAGATGTCGCGGAACGTCTCGATCTGCGCGCCGATCGAGTTGAGGCGCTCGGCCAGGTCCTCGTAGCCGCGGTTGATGACGTAGACGTTGCGCAGCACGGACGTGCCCTCGGCGGCCATCATCGCCAGCAGCACGACGACGGCGGGGCGCAGCGCGGGCGGGCACATCATCTCGGCGGCCCGCCACCGGGTCGGGCCCTCGACCAGGACCCGGTGCGGGTCCAGCAGTTTGACCTGGGCGCCCAGCCGGGTCAGCTCCGTCAGGTAGATCGCGCGGTTGTCGTAGACCCAGTCGTGGATGAGCGTCGAGCCCTGGGCGGTGGCCGCGATCGCCGCGAAGAAGGGCACGTTGTCGATGTTGATGCCGGGGAACGGCATCGGGTGGATCTTGTCGATGGGCGAGCTGAGCTTGGACGGCCGCACCGTGAGGTCGACCAGCCGGGTGCGGCCGTTGTCCGCGCGGTACTCCGGGGTCAGCTCGTGGTCCAGGCCCATCTCCTCCAGGACCGCGAGCTCGATCTCCATGAACTCGATCGGCACCCGGCGGATCGTCAGCTCCGACTCGGTGACCACGGCCGCGGCCAGCAGGCTCATCGCCTCGACCGGGTCCTCGGACGGCGCGTAGTCCACGTCGCGGTCGATGTGGCCGGTGCCGTAGACGGTGAGGGTGGTGGTGCCGATGCCCTCGACCCGCACGCCCAGCTCCTCCAGGAAGAAGCACAGGTCCTGGACCATGTAGTTGGAGCTGGCGTTGCGGATGACGGTGACGCCCTCGTGGCGGGCGGCGGCCAGCAGCGCGTTCTCCGTCACGGTGTCGCCGCGCTCGGTCAGCACGATCGGCCGGTTCGGCACGATGTCCCGCTCCACGACGGCGTGGTACGAGCCGTCGGTGGCGGTGACGTCGAGCCCGAAGTGGCGCAGCGCGTTCATGTGCGGCTGCACCGTGCGGGTGCCCAGGTCGCAGCCGCCCGCGTACGGGATGCGGAAGCGGTCGGTGCGGTGCAGCAGCGGGCCGAGGAACATGATGACGCTGCGGGTGCGGCGGGCGGCCTCGGTGTCCATCGCGTCGAGCTGCAGCTCGGCCGGCGGCACGATCTCCAGGTCGTTGCCGTCGTTGATCCAGCGGGTGCGGACGCCGATGCTGCCGAGCACCTCGAGGATCCGGTAGACCTCCTCGATCCGCGCGACGCGGCGCAGCGTGGTGCGCCCGGCGTTCAGCAGCGTCGCGCACAGCAGCGCCACGCACGCGTTCTTGCTCGTCTTGACGTCGATCGAGCCGGACAGCCGCCGGCGGCCGACGACGCGCAGATGCATCGGCCCGGCGTAGCCGAGCGAGACGATCTCGCTGTCCAGTGCCTCGCCGATACGCGCGATCATCTCAAGGCTGATGTTCTGATTGCCTCGTTCGATACGGTTGACGGCGCTCTGGCTGGTGCTCAGCGCTTCGGCGAGTTGCGCCTGAGTCCAGCCACGGTGCTGCCGTGCGTCACGGATGAGCCTGCCGATACGTGCGAGGTAGTCGTCGGTCATACCGCGAGGCTATCTCATAGGTGAGATACGGCCATTCGGGGGCGTCCATTCGTGACAGCCCCAGAACGGATTCCGTACATTCCCCGCAGCCCGCGTGAGCACGGTACCTCCGCCCCGGGCGTGCCGCCCGGCGGCGGTCACGGGCCCTGCGGGGCGAACAGCGCCTCGTCGTCGCCGGGAACGGCCAGACCGCCCGGCGTACGGGGCCTCGGCACCGTCCGGTCCAGCAGACGGCGGCGCGCCGAGCGTCGGGCCGAACGGGGGACGATGACCGCCATCAGGCACGAGACCGCCATGCCCAGCAGGCCGACGACCACCCCGAGCTTCGTGGCCAGCGACACCTGGGGCAGCACGAACACCGCGATGTCCAGGCCGAACGACGCGGCGCTCACCACCGCCAGCGCCGCGGCCACGCGGTTGAGGCGGGCGTCCAGCTCCTCGGAGCGCTGCGACGCCGCGGCCAGCAGCGAGTTGGAGACGTAGCCGAGCAGCTTGTCGGCCCGCTCCTGGGTGTCGTCCAGGCCGATCACCTCGCGGGCCGCCAGATAGCTGGCCCGGTGCGCCTGCGTCGACTCGATCCGGTAGCCGTCCAGGTGGTGGAAGTCGGACCACAGGCCGTCCAGGAAGCGCCGGAAGGCGTGCACGTCGGTGCTCTCCGGCTGGCCGTGCGCCAGGTCGGCCAGCACCCACCGGCCCGCGATGAGCGCGCCCACCAGCAGCGACTGCTGGGCCACCGCGATGTCGGTGGGCTCGGTCATGGTCAGCAGGTCGAACAGCGGGGTGGCCGGATCGCGGTCCCACGCGTACGTGTACGGCAGCAGGAGGCGGCAGTCCGGACCGGCGGTCAGGTCCGGCACCCGGGCGTCGGGCTCCCACGGCGGATCGACGGTGACGAAGTGCGCGTTGTAGCGCGCGGACTGGCGGTCGATGGGGGAGCGGCCACCGCCGAGTGCCAGGTCGGGCCGCAGCGCCACGCCGTCCATCAGGCCGCCGGCCACGGATGCGGCCAGCACGGCCGTCAGCACCGGCGAGTCGGCCTCCCGCAGCACCCGGTTGACCTGCGCGTCGAGGGCGTCCAGCTCGTGCAGCCCGAGCTGCCGCAGGTCCCGTTCGTGCCGCAGCGCGTACACCACGAGGACGGTGCCGGCGGTCAGGATGCGCGCGTGGCAGGCGATGATCTCGGCGCCCGGCAGCGTCACCGCGGACCGGATCACCGTGGTCAGGTCCAGCTCGATGGTGGTGTCCGGGTTGTACGCGAGCGACCGCAGCGCGCCGACGACCGGGCGCAGTTCGCCCAGACCGGGGACGACGACGAGTTCGGTGCCGGTGTCGGGGGAACGGTGGTGCAACGGGTACGCCCTGCTCTGCAGGTGCAGGACCTCGCTCACCCGGCGGCTCCCCGCGGCGCCGCCCACGAGACGGCCACGTACTCGGGGATCAGGTCGCTCTCCGGCACCGTGACGCCGCCGAGGTAGCGGCGCTGCAGGTCCTCGGGCCCGAGGTCCTCCAGGCCGGGGCCGAGCAGCCGCACCAGCCGGTCGTGGGTGAGGTAGCTGGCGTCCGCGGGGACCTCGCGGCGGCGGAACCAGTGCCGCTGCTCGGCCAGCACGCGGCTGCCCGCGGCGGCGGCCGGCCAGTAGCTGACGGCCGTCACCGCCGTGGTGCCGAAGCCGGCGCCCAGGGTCACCACGGCCTCCGCGTCGGTCTCCGGCAGGTAGAACAGCACGCCCTCCGCGACGTAGGCGACCGGGCGCCCGCCGGCCAGCGCGCGGACCGTGCCGATCAGCCGCTCCCGGTCCTCGGCGCTGCCCAGGTCGGCGGCCACGTGGTGCACCTCGCGGCCCGTGGCGACCCCGTCGCCGACCAGCTCCGCGGCGCGCCGCCGCTTGGCCGCGACCATGTCGGGCAGGTCCACCTCGACCGAGAGCGCGAACGGCAGCAGCCAGGGGTAGGACGAGAAGCCCGCCCCGCAGACCACCAGCACGGTGTCCGGATCGGCGGCCAGCGCCCTGGTGAGGGTGTCGGCGACGAACCGGCCGCGCAGCGACACCACCAGGTCGTCGTGCGCGTACACGGCGGCCGCGTACTCGTCCCACAGCTCGCGCACCGCGCCGCGCTCGCCGTCCGGGATCCACGCCGCGGCCAGCCGGTCCTCGGCCAGTTCCGGTCTGCGGGCCCGCGACTCGTTGACGAGATACGCCGTCAGCTCGACCCCATCCCGCATGCCGGACAACCCCCGTCGGTCAGTGCCGTGACACGGCGTCAACCTCCTTGGTACCACTGCCCGATGGGCCCGGCGCAAGTCCGGCGCCCGCCCGCCGGCCCTGCCGCGTGACGCGTTCCGCGGGCCCGCGCCGGCCGACGTGCCCCGGGGACGTGTCCCGGGGACGTGTCCCGCGACGCGCCCCCGTGCGGGCCGTGCGGGCGTGCCGTACGGCGTGGGCCACCCGGGTGGCCCACGCCGTGACCGCGATGGCCGAGCCCGGCGGGACGTCTCGCCGCACGCCGCACCGGGCAGCGCCCCGGCCCCGCGCCGTGCCTCCCGCCGGGCGCGGCCGGTGACCGCGCGGCCGCCGGGAGAGCGCCCGGCCCGCGGGCTCCGCGGGCCCCGGACCCGGACCTCCGCGCCGGCAGGCGCCGCGGGCCTTTGAGGCGGCGCCGTCCGGGTACCCGCCAGGCCGGGGCATGACCCGGGCGGGGTCGTGTACTAGAGTTATCTCGACATCGAGATATCTGCCGAGGCGTACCGTCAGATCGGCAGCAATGCGGTGGTACGCGCGAAAAACATGCATGAAGGAGACTGTCGTGTCGGCGAACAGCTTCGACGCCCGCAGCACCCTGCAGGTGGGCGACGAATCGTATGAGATCTTCCGGCTGGACAAGGTGGAGGGCTCCGCCCGGCTGCCGTACAGCCTGAAGGTGCTGCTGGAGAACCTCCTGCGCACCGAGGACGGCGCCAACATCACCGCCGACCACATCCGGGCTCTCGGCGGATGGGACTCGCAGGCCCAGCCGAGCCAGGAGATCCAGTTCACGCCGGCCCGCGTGATCATGCAGGACTTCACCGGCGTGCCCTGCGTGGTCGACCTCGCCACCATGCGCGAGGCCGTCAAGGAGCTGGGCGGCGACCCGGCGAAGATCAACCCGCTGGCGCCGGCCGAGCTGGTCATCGACCACTCGGTGATCGCCGACCGCTTCGGCACCCCCGACTCCTTCGCGCAGAACGTGGAGCTGGAGTACGGCCGCAACAAGGAGCGCTACCAGTTCCTGCGCTGGGGCCAGACCGCGTTCGACGAGTTCAAGGTCGTCCCGCCCGGCACCGGCATCGTTCACCAGGTGAACATCGAGCACCTGGCCCGCACGGTCATGGTGCGCAACGGCCAGGCGTACCCCGACACCCTCGTCGGCACCGACTCGCACACCACGATGGTCAACGGCCTCGGTGTGCTGGGCTGGGGCGTCGGCGGCATCGAGGCCGAGGCCGCGATGCTCGGCCAGCCGGTCTCCATGCTCATCCCGCGCGTGGTCGGCTTCAAGCTGACCGGCGAGCTGCCCACCGGCACCACCGCGACCGACCTGGTGCTGACCATCACCGAGATGCTGCGCAAGCACGGCGTGGTCGGCAAGTTCGTCGAGTTCTACGGCGAGGGCGTGGCCGCCACGTCCCTGGCCAACCGCGCCACCATCGGCAACATGTCGCCGGAGTTCGGTTCCACCGCCGCGATCTTCCCGATCGACGCGGAGACCCTCGGCTACCTGAAGCTGACCGGCCGCAGCGAGCAGCAGGTCGCGCTGGTCGAGGCGTACGCCAAGGAGCAGGGCCTGTGGCTGGACCCGGCCGCGGAGCCGGACTACTCCGAGAAGCTCGAGCTGGACCTGTCCACCGTCGTGCCGTCCATCGCCGGCCCCAAGCGCCCGCAGGACCGCATCGTGCTGGCGAACGCCGCCGAGCAGTTCGCCGTCGACGTGCGCAACTACGTCACGGACGACGAGGAGGCGGGCAAGGAGTCCTTCCCGGCCTCGGACTCCCCGGCCACGCACAACGGCGTGCCGACGAAGCCGACGCTGGTCACCGCCCCCGACGGCACCAGCTACGAGCTCGACCACGGCGCCGTCACCGTCGCCGCGATCACCTCGTGCACCAACACCTCGAACCCGTACGTCATGGTCGCCGCCGCGCTGGTGGCCAAGAAGGCGGTCGAGCGTGGCCTGACCCGCAAGCCGTGGGTGAAGACCACCCTGGCCCCCGGCTCGAAGGTCGTCACCGACTACTTCGACAAGGCCAACCTCACCCCGTACCTGGACAAGCTGGGCTTCAACCTGGTCGGCTACGGCTGCACCACCTGCATCGGCAACTCGGGCCCGCTGCCCGAGGAGGTCTCGCAGGCGGTCAACGCCGCCGACCTGGCGGTCACCTCGGTGCTCTCCGGCAACCGCAACTTCGAGGGCCGGATCAACCCGGACGTCAAGATGAACTACCTGGCGTCCCCGCCGCTGGTGGTCGCGTACGCCATCGCCGGGTCGATGAAGGTCGACATCACCAAGGACGCCCTGGGCACCGACACCGACGGCAAGCCGGTCTACCTGGCCGACATCTGGCCGTCCGAGGCCGAGGTCAACGACGTGGTCGCGTCCGCGATCGGCCAGGACATGTTCAGCCAGTCCTACCAGGACGTGTTCGCGGGCGACGCCCAGTGGCAGGCGCTGCCGATCCCCACCGGCAACACCTTCGAGTGGGACGCGGAGTCCACCTACGTCCGCAAGCCCCCGTACTTCGAGGGCATGGAGATGGAGCCGGCCGCGGTCACCGACATCGCCGGCGCCCGCGTGCTGGCCAAGCTCGGCGACTCGGTCACCACCGACCACATCTCTCCGGCCGGCGCCATCAAGGCCGACACGCCGGCCGGGCAGTACCTCACCGAGCACGGCGTGCAGCGGCGCGACTTCAACAGCTACGGCTCGCGCCGCGGCAACCACGAGGTCATGATCCGCGGCACCTTCGCCAACATCCGCCTGCGCAACCAGATCGCGCCGGGCACCGAGGGCGGCTTCACCCGGGACTTCACCCAGGACGGGGGCCCGGTGGCGTTCATCTACGACGCCTCCCGGAACTACATCGAGCAGGGCGTGCCGCTGGTCGTCCTGGCGGGCAAGGAGTACGGCTCCGGCTCGTCCCGCGACTGGGCGGCCAAGGGCACCGCGCTGCTCGGCGTCAAGGCCGTGATCGCCGAGTCCTACGAGCGCATCCACCGCTCCAACCTGATCGGCATGGGCGTGCTGCCGCTGCAGTTCCCGGAGGGCGCCACGGCGCTGACGCTGGGCCTGACGGGTGAGGAGACGTTCGCCTTCGCGGGCGTCACCGCGCTCAACGACGGCAGCACCCCGCGCACGGTGAAGGTCACCACCGACACCGGTGTCGAGTTCGACGCGGTTGTCCGGATCGACACCCCCGGCGAGGCGGACTACTACCGCAACGGCGGCATCATGCAGTACGTGCTGCGGTCGCTGCTGCGCAAGTAGCGCCCGCGCGTCCCCGGGCCGCCCAACAGCGGTTCCAGGGCCGCTCAGCGGCACTCACAGGGCCGCACTCCGCCATGGCGGAGTGCGGCCCTTTCGCGCTGTCCTGGAGGCCCTCACGACGCCGGATCCGCTGCCCCTTCCACGTTTCGGCCAGGTCTCAACTCGGGAAAGCTTGGCGGTCCGGGTTGTCTCGATCTTGCCCTGCCCGAGCCAAGTGGACTATACCTGTCGCGTCCAAGGAACCCGCTGGGAGCGGGGACGCGCGGGGGGCGGACGAGTGGCTCAGCCAGTCGTTTTCGATATTGTTCCTCGCCTCACTGGATGTACGGCTTCACTCACGCTTCAACTGTTCGCGGTAGTCGGCGGATTCCGCTGCACCGCATGAGTCCTGGAGAAGGCGAGGACTTGAGCATGGGATCCGAAATGAACCGCCGGGATCTGGTCAAGCGGTCTGCGGCGCTTGGCCTGGTGGCAGTTCCCGCGGCCGGTCTGCTGAGCGCGTGCGCGTCCAGCGGTGGCAGCGACAGCAACAGCTCGACCAAGCCCACCAAGGGCGCGGCGTCCAAGGACAACCCCTTCGGCGTCAACGACTCCGCGGCCCTCGACATCGTCATCTTCGACGGTGGTTACGGCCACGACTACGCCACCGCGCTGGGCAAGCTGTACGAGTCCAAGCACGCGGGCTCGAAGGCCTCCGTCCTGCCGACGCAGGACATCACCGGCAAGCTGCAGCCGCGCTTCAACGGCGGCAACCCGCCGGACGTCATCGACGACTCGGGCGCCCAGCAGATCAAGCTCGACGTCCTGCAGAAGAACGGCCAGCTCTCCGACCTGACGCCGCTGCTCGACGCGCCGTACATCGACGACCCGAGCAAGAAGATCCGCGACGTGCTGCAGCCCGGCACGATCGAGACCGGCACGCTCGACGGCAAGATGTACTCGCTGAGCTACATCTACACCGTGTGGGGTCTGTGGTACTCCGGCAAGCTCTTCAAGGAGAAGGGCTGGACCGCGCCGAAGACGTGGACCGACTTCATGTCGCTGTCCGCGGAGATCAAGAAGGCCGGCATCGCGCCCTTCGCCCACCAGGGCAAGTACCCGTACTACATCAACGTCGCCATCATGGACCTGATCGCCAAGAACGGCGGCGTGGACCTGCAGAAGCGCATCGACGCCTTCGACCCCACCGCGTGGGACGACCCGGCCGTCCTCAAGGGCATCACGGCCATCTACGAGATCGTCGACAAGGGCTACCTGCTCCCCGGCACCAACGGTCTGACCCACATCGAGTCGCAGACCAAGTGGAACCAGTACAAGGCCGCGTTCATCCCCTGTGGCTCCTGGCTGGAGAACGAGCAGCTCAAGGCGACGCCGAGCGACTTCGACATGAAGTTCATGCCGATGCCCTCGCTCGACGGCGACAAGCTGCCGCCGGACGCGATCCGCGCCGGCGCCGGCGAGCCGTTCATCGTCCCGGCGAAGGCCAAGAACCAGGCCGGTGGCCTGGAGTTCCTGCGCATGATGCTGACGAAGGAGGGCTCCGGCAAGTTCGCCGCCGCCGCCAACTCCCTCACGGTCCTGAAGGACGGCGTCGGCTCCGACGTCCAGCTGCGTCCGGGTACCGCGTCGACCGTGACCGCGCTGACCGCCGCGGGCACCAACACGTTCAACTACAACTACCCGAACACGAACAGCCAGTTCGACACGGACCTGCAGAACCTCAGCGCCGAGCTGATGGCCAAGCGCCTGAAGCCGGCCGAGTGGGTCGCCAAGGCCAAGCAGCTCGCCGCCAAGGCCAAGTCGAGCTGATTCGCCGACAGCGTGCGTGAGGCGGGGGCCGGAGATCTGCCGGCCCCCGCTCCGGCACAGCCACTCGACCAGGAGCAGGATCCATGCAGCATCGCAAATACCCCTTCATCGTGGGGTTCCTCATCGTTCCGCTCGTCCTCTACATCACGTTCGTGATCTGGCCGTACATTCAGACGATCGGCTATTCGCTCACGAACTGGCAGGGCGAGTCGCAGACCTTCAAGTTCGTCGGGTTCCAGAACTACTCGGACCTGTTCCACGACGGCGTGTTCCGGACCGCGTTGTGGCACAACATCCTGCTTCTGATCTTCCTCCCGGTCGTCACCATCCTGCTCGCCCTGTTCTTCGCCTTCATGGTGAACGTGGGCGGGCGCTCCACGGCGGGTGGCGTCCAGGGTGTGCGGGGCGCGTCGATCTACAAGGTCGTGTACTTCTTCCCGCAGGTGCTGTCGGTGGCCATTCTGATCGTGCTGTTCGGCGCGATCTACCGGAGTGACTCGGCCGGCCTCCTCAACGGTGTGCTGACGAAGCTGCACCTGGAGGACGCGAACAACCCGATCGAGTGGCTGAACGATCCGAACCTGGTGCTGTGGTGCCTGCTGGGCGTCCAGGTCTGGGCAGGTGTGGGCTTCTACCTGGTGCTGTTCTCGGCGGCGATGCAGTCCATCCCCAAGGACATCTACGAGGCCGCGCTGCTCGACGGCGCCGACCGGTCGCAGACCTTCTTCAAGGTCACCCTCCCGCTGCTGTGGGACACGGTCCAGACCTCGTGGGTGTACATCTCGATCTTCGCCATGGACTTCTTCGCGCTGGTCTCCGGCCTGACACAGGGAACCTACGGCGGTGGCCCCGACCACCACAGCGAGGTCATGTCGACCTACCTGATGCGTAACTTCCTGTACTTCGGTAAGAGCGGCTACGCCTGTGCGCAGGGCGTCATGATCATGCTGCTGACAATGATCGTGTCCGTGATCACGCTGCGGGCCTCCCGCCGTGACCGCATCGAGTTCTGAGCGGGGAAGCACCATGACCTCACCCATCACCGAGTCGCAGGCGGGCCTGATCAACCAGACCCCCGACGCCAGGGGGCTGCGCAAGGGGCAGAAGGCGGCCGACGACGAGCGCTACGACGGCGCCGGCGGCCGGGTCCTCAACGTCTTCTCGCACGGCTTCCTGATCCTCTGGGCGATCCTGATCATCCTGCCGCTGCTGTGGATCATCCTCGGCGCGTTCAAGAACAATGCGGAGATCGGCTCCAGCGCCTGGTCCTGGCCGTCGCACTGGAGCTTCGGTTCCTTCGGCCGGGCCTGGGACAAGGGCATCGGCAAGTTCTTCCTGAACACCGTGATCGTGATGATCTTCTCGGTGCCGCTGACGATGCTCTTCGGCTCCATGGTCGCCTACGTCCTGGCGCGGTACACCTTCCCCGGCAACAGGTTCTTCTACTTCCTGTTCGTCGGCGGCGCGATGTTCCCGTACTTCCTCGCCCTGGTGCCGCTGTTCTTCATGGTCAAGAACCTCGGCATGCTCAACACCTACCAGGGTCTGATCCTGGTCTACATCGCGTACTCGCTGCCGTTCACCACGTTCTTCATGCACTCGTTCTTCAAGACGCTGCCGACGGCGATCCACGAGGCGGCGGTGCTCGACGGGGCGTCGCACACCAGGACGTTCTTCCAGGTCATGATCCCGATGGCCAAGCCGGGTCTGCTGAGCGTCGGCATCTTCAACGTGCTGGGCCAGTGGAACCAGTACATCCTGCCGGTGACCCTGATGCAGCCGCAGTCCAGCACCGACCCGGACCGCTCGATGCTGGCCCAGGGCCTGGTCAACCTGTCCCTCCAGCAGGGCTACTCCGGCGACTACCCGGCGCTGTTCGCCGGCATGGTCGTGGCGATGCTGCCCGTGCTGGTGGTGTACCTGTCCTTCCAGCGCCAGGTCCAGGCCGGCCTGACCGCGGGCACCCTGAAGTAAGCCCGGCCCTGTCACGAATCGTCCCGACACCTCCCGGCCGGACCGGGACCGGAACGACGAGTCCCGACGAGCGGCTCCGCGATCGCGCGGAGCCGCTCGTCCGCGTTCCCGGCCGGGGAAAACCCATAACGGTGTGGTTCTCCCCCTTGACGGGACATCACACCAAACACTCAACTTAGAGTTCACATGTTGTAGACGACGGGGTCTCGCGGGTGTGGCGACATCGACACCGGCCCGAGTCCCGTCCCGTGCGGGCAGACGGAGCTGTCTCCGCCTGCCGGGCAGGAGTGGATGTCGTGGAGACTCCGGGATCGCAGTCGTCGCTGCACCGGGCCAACCTGGAGCGCGTGGTGCGGGCCGTACGGCTCGCCGGATCGCTCACCCAGGCCGAGATCGCGCGGAGCACGGGGCTGTCGGCGGCGACGGTGTCCAACATCGTCCGCGAGCTGCGCGACAACGGAACGGTGCAGGTCACGCCGACCTCCTCGGGTGGTCGGCGGGCCCGCAGCGTGGCGCTGTCGGGAGACGCGGGAATCGTCGTCGGAGTCGATTTCGGACACTCGCACCTGCGGGTCGCGGTCGGCAACCTGGCCCACCAGGTCCTCGCCGAGCAGTCCGAGCCCATCGACGTGGACGCCTCGGCGTCCCAGGGCTTCGACAGGGCCGAGCAGTTGGTGGCCCGGCTGGTGGAGTCCACCGGCGTCAGCCCGGAAAAGGTGCTGGGCGTCGGCCTCGGCGTGCCCGGCCCGATCGACGTGGAGACCGGGGCGCTGGGCTCCACCGCGATCCTGCCGGGGTGGAGCGGGATCAACCCCCGCCAGGAACTCTCCGACCGGCTCGGCGTGCCCGTCCAGGTGGACAACGACGCCAATCTGGGGGCGCTGGGCGAGCTGGTCTGGGGCGGCGGGCGCGGTGTCAAGGACCTGGCCTACATCAAGGTGGCCAGCGGCGTCGGCGCCGGCCTGGTGATCGACGGCCGGATCTACCGCGGACCCGGCGGCACCGCGGGGGAGATCGGCCACATCACGCTCGACGAGTCGGGGCCGGTCTGCCGCTGCGGCAACCGCGGCTGCCTGGAGACCTTCACCGCCGCCCGGTACGTGCTGGAACTGCTCCGCGGCAGCCACGGCGAGGGTCTGACGATCCCGCGCATGGTGCAGCTGGGGCGGGAGGGGGACCCGGGGTGCCGCCGTGTCATCGGCGACGTCGGGCGCCACATAGGGATGGGCGTGGCGAGCCTGTGCAACCTGCTCAACCCCAGCCGGGTCGTGCTCGGCGGCGACCTCGCGGAGGCCGGTGAGCTGGTCCTGGGGCCGATCAGGGAGTCCGTGTCGCGGTACGCCATCCCCAGTGCGGCCCAACGGCTTTCGGTCGTCCCCGGCGCACTGGGCGCCAGGGCGGAGGTTCTGGGAGCCCTTGCCCTGGTTCTGAGCGAAATGGGCGATTCGACCCTTTTGGATGGCAATGCCCCGGTTGACACCCCCGCCTTCTCGGCATAACGGAGCGTTCACACAGCTAACGAAACGGGTCGTTGCCATCTCGTTAAGTGTTTACTTCTTGACGACATGGCGTCAGCCGGAGTTGACTCACCAGCACCTCGGCCGCGGTGTTGCGGCCCTGTCAGGGAGGCAACCTCACATGAACGCAATGACGCGTCGCATCGCGATCGGATCGGTCGCCGTTTCGATCGCCTTCACCATGGCCGCTTGCGGCAAGGCCGGTGACAAGAGCAGCAGCAGCAGCGACAGCACGTCGAGCAAGGGTGGCAAGTCCATCGGCCTGCTCCTCCCGGAGAACGCCACGACGCGGTACGAGAAGTTCGACAAGCCGCTGATCGAGGCCAAGATCAAGTCCCTGTGCTCCGACTGCTCGGTCGAGTACGCGAACGCCGGTGCCGACCCGCAGAAGCAGGCCCAGCAGGTTCAGACCATGATCACCAAGGGTGTCAAGGTCCTGATCGTGGACCCGCAGGACTCGGCGGCCATCAAGAGCTCCATCCAGTCCGCGGTCGACAAGGGCATCAAGGTCGTCGCGTACGACCGCCTCGCCCAGGGCCCGATCTCGGCCTACGTCTCCTACGACAACGAGAAGATCGGCGAGCTGCAGGGTCAGGCCCTGCTGGACGCGATGGGCTCGGCGGCCACGCCGTCGGCGAACGTTGTCATGATCGACGGCGACCCGGCGGACCCGAACGCCGCCATGTTCAAGGCCGGCGCCCACAAGGTCCTCGACGGCAAGGTGAAGATCGCCTACGAGCAGAGCGGTCTCTGGAAGGACACGGTCGCCGCCCAGAAGATGACCGCGGCGGTCACCCAGCTCGGCAAGGGCAACATCAAGGGCGTCTACTCGGCGAACGACGGCATGGCCGGCGGTGTCTCCACGGTCCTCAAGGGCAACGGCATGACCGTGCCGCTGACCGGCCAGGACGCCGAACTCGCGGGCCTGCAGCGGATCCTGACCGGCGCGCAGACGGCCACGATCTACAAGCCGTACGCTCCGGAGGCCAACGCCACCGCCGAGATCGCCGTGGACCTGCTCGAGGGCAAGGACTTCAAGTCCGTCGCCACCACGACCGCGACCAGCGCTTCCGGCGAGACCGTTCCGGCCCTGCTGATCGGCGCCACCCCGGTCACCAAGGCGAACATCAAGGACACCGTGATCAAGGACGGGCTGTACACCACCGCCCAGCTCTGCTCCGGTGAGTTCGCCGCGGCCTGCACGGCCGCCGGCATCCAGTAACAACCAGGACGGCGGCCCCGCAAGGACCCCGGAACGCCCGGGGACCCCGTGTGCGGCCGCCTCCGCCCGCAGAGCCTGTCCGGCGCCCCGCCCCACCAATCCACCCCGCTGCCGGGGCGGGGCGCCGGACGGAAACCCTGGGGGCAACGGGGAAGAAATTCCCGCAACGTGGGGAAAACGAGGGGGAATCGCAGGAAGACCTCCTGCGGCTTCCCCGTTCACTATGTAGTCCTGTGCCTTGTGCACTCCCTCCGCGGCTGTTCCAGCACGCGGCATCCCCGCCGGTCAGGCGGCGAAGGAGATGGTTCACGTGTCCGCTACGCCCGTGCTGGCGTTGCGCGGAGTCTCCAAGCGATTCGGTGCGGTCCAGGCCCTCACCGATGTCGAACTGGAGGTCCACACCGGAGAAGTCGTCGCCCTGGTCGGCGACAACGGTGCCGGTAAGTCCACGCTGGTCAAGACGATCGCCGGGGTCCACCCCATCGACGAGGGCGTCATCGAGTGGGAGGGCAGCGCGGTCAGCATCAACCGGCCGCAGGACGCCCAGCAGCTCGGTATCGCCACCGTCTACCAGGACCTCGCCCTGTGCGACAACCTCGACGTGGTCGGAAACCTGTACCTCGGACGGGAGTTGCTGCGCCTCGGCAGCCTCGACGAGGTCACGATGGAGCAGCGCGCCCGCGAGCTGCTCAACACGCTGTCGATCCGCATCCCCAGCGTCCGGATCCCGATCGCCAGCCTCTCCGGTGGCCAGCGCCAGGTCGTGGCGATCGCCCGCGCCCTGATCGGCGACCCCAAGGTCGTCATCCTCGACGAGCCCACCGCCGCCCTCGGCGTCGAGCAGACCGCCCAGGTCCTCGACCTGGTGGAGCGGCTCCGCGAGCGCGGTCTGGGCGTCATCCTCATCAGCCACAACATGGCCGACGTCACCGCCGTCGCGGACACCGTCCACGTGCTGCGCCTCGGCCGCAACAACGGCTCCTTCCCGGTGAAGGAGACCACGAACGAACAGATCATCGCGGCGATCACCGGTGCCACGGACAACGCCGTGACCCGTCGGCAGTCGCGTAACGCGGAGGCGGCCAAGTGAGCAGCGACAAGACCACCCTGGACAAGGGCATCCCGGCGGAAGAGGTTCCGCCGCCGGCGGTCGTGGCCGTCGACCCCCGGCTGCTGGTCCGCGAAGAGGGCTTCAAGGGCTACATCACCGAGTTCAAGCGCAGGCTCAGGGGCGGCGAGCTGGGCTCCCTCCCGGTCATCGTCGCGCTGATCGTCATCTGGGTGATCTTCCAGAGTCAGAGCAGCAAGTTCCTGACGTCCGGAAACGTCCTCCACATCACCTACTTCCTGTCCGGCACGGGCATGCTGGCCATCGGGCTGGTCTTCGTCCTGCTGCTGGGTGAGATCGACCTGTCGGTCGCGTCGGTCAGCGGCCTCGCCTCGGCGTTGTTCGCGGTGTTCACCGCCACACATGGCATGAACGTGTGGCTAGCGCTGGTGCTCACGGTCGCGATCGGCGCCGGTATCGGCGTCTTCCAGGGATTCTTCTTCGCGAAGATCGGCGTACCAGCGTTCGTCGTCACCCTGGCCGGCTTCCTCGGCTGGAACGGTCTGATGCTGTGGGTGCTGGGTGACACCGGCTCCCTGCAGATCGCCGACACGGGCCCGATCCACCTGCTCGGGCAGAACTCGTACTTCATGAACCAGGACATCGCCGGTGCGTACGTCCTGGCCACCGTCGGTGTCGCCGCGCTGCTGGCCGGCTCGCTGGTCGAGCAGGGCCGCCGCCGCAAGGCGGGGGTGCCGTTCCGGACCACCGGCGAGATCCTGCTCCGCACCGTGCTGCTGGCGATCGTGGCGTACGGCATGGCGATCGTGCTCAACAACGCCGGCGGTGTGCCCAACGCCCTGGTGTTCTTCCTGATCGCGCTGATCATCTGCGACTTCGTGCTGCGCCGCACCACCTTCGGCCGCAAGGTCTTCGCGCTCGGCGGCAGCGTCGAGGCGTCCCGCCGTGCCGGTATCAACGTGGGCGTCGTCCGCATGGCGGTCTTCGGCATCTCCGGTGGCTTCGCGGCGATCGGCGGCCTGTTCCTGGCCGGCCAGACCCAGGCGGCCACCCTCCAGGGTGGCGGCGGCAACCTGCTGATGCTGGCCATCGCCGCCGCCGTCATCGGCGGCACCAGCCTCTTCGGCGGCCGCGGCAACGTCTGGTCCGCCCTGCTGGGCATGCTGGTCATCCAGTCCATCCAGACCGGCCTCGACCTGCTGAACATGAACCAGTCGATCCAGTACATGATCACCGGCGCCGTTCTGCTCGCCGCTGTCATCGTCGACTCGCTCTCGCGTCGCACCCAGAAGTCGTCCGGGCGCGCGTAACCGCGACACAGATCACGCGAACCGCCGGGCGGCCCTGGACCCTCCAGAGCCGCCCGGCGGTTTCGTGCGGTCTAGACTCGTCGGATCGGCCCGACCGGCCGGTAGGCACAGGCGCGGTGGACCCACCGCGGTACACAGCGACACAACAGGCGAAGGCCGAGCCGCAGGCAGAGCCACAGGCAAGAGGAGGCACGGGTGGCAGTGCTGACCCGTATCAACGGACCCCGCGACCTGGACCCGCTCGGCCCCCAGCAGCTGGAGGAGCTGGCGGCCGAGATCCGTACCTTCCTCGTCGACGCGGTGTCCAAGACCGGTGGGCACCTGGGCCCCAACCTCGGCGTGGTCGAGCTGACCATCGCCCTGCACCGGGTCTTCCACTCCCCGCAGGACCGCATCCTCTTCGACACCGGCCACCAGGCCTACGTCCACAAGCTGCTGACCGGACGCCAGGACTTCACGCGGCTGAAGAGCACGGGCGGGCTGTCCGGCTACCCCTCGCGGGCCGAGTCCGAGCACGACGTCATCGAGAACAGCCACGCCTCGACCGTGCTGGGCTGGGCCGACGGCCTGGCCAAGGCCAACGAGCTGCTGGACCGCGACGACCACGTGGTCGCGGTGATCGGTGACGGCGCGCTGACCGGCGGCATGGCCTGGGAGGCGCTGAACAACATCGCGGCCGCCAAGGACCGCCCGCTGGTCATCGTCGTCAACGACAACGAGTGGTCCTACTCGCCGACCATCGGCGGCCTCGCGAACCACCTGGCGACGCTGCGCACCACCGACGGCTACGAGCAGTTCCTGGCCCGCACCAGGGAGCTCCTGGAGCGCACCCCGCTCATCGGCCGCCCGCTGTACGAGACCCTGCACGGCGCCAAGAAGGGCCTGAAGGACTTCATCACGCCGCAGGGCATGTTCGAGGACCTGGGCCTGAAGTACGTCGGTCCGATCGATGGCCACGACATCGAGGCCGTCGAGTCCGCGCTGCAGCGCGCCAAGCGCTTCCGCGGCCCGGTGATCGTGCACTGCATCACCGAGAAGGGCCGCGGCTACCGCCCGGCCGAGCGGGACGAGATCGACCGTTTCCACGGCATCGCGCCGATCCACCCCGACACCGGCCTGCCCCTCTCGGCCGGCGGCGCGGACTGGACCTCGGTGTTCGGCGACGAGATGCTCGAACTCGGCCGGGAGCGCAAGGACATCGTGGCCATCACCGCGGCCATGCTGCACCCGGTGGGCCTGACGAAGTTCGCCGCCGAGTTCCCGGAGCGGGTCTACGACGTCGGCATCGCCGAGCAGCACGCCGCCGTGTCCGCGGCCGGCCTGGCCACCGGCGGCCTGCACCCGGTCGTCGCGGTCTACGCGACGTTCCTCAACCGGGCGTTCGACCAGGTGCTGATGGACGTCGCCCTGCACAAGTGCGGTGTGACGTTCGTGCTGGACCGCGCCGGCGTCACCGGCAGCGACGGCGCCTCGCACAACGGCATGTGGGACATGTCGATCCTCCAGGTCGTGCCCGGCCTGCGGATCGCCGCGCCGCGCGACGCCGACCAGGTCCGCGCCCAGCTGCGGGAGGCCGTCACCGTCGAGGACGCGCCCACCGTGGTCCGCTACTCCAAGGGCGCCGTGGGCCCCGCGGTGCCCGCGGTCGGGCGGATCGGCGGCATGGACGTGCTGCGCACCCCCGCCGACGGCACGGCACGGCCCGACGTGCTCCTGGTGTCGGTCGGCGCGCTGGCGCCGATGTGCCTGGAGATCGCCGACCTGCTGGACGCCCAGGGCATCACCACCACGGTCGTCGACCCGCGCTGGGTCAAGCCGGTCGACGAGGCGCTGCCGGGCCTGGCCGCCCGGCACCGCGTCGTGGTCACCGTCGAGGACAACGGGCGGGCCGGCGGCGTCGGCACGGCGATCGCCCAGGCGCTGCGCGACGCCGAGGTGGACGTCCCGCTGCGCGACTTCGGCATCCCGCAGGAGTTCCTGTCCCACGGCTCCCGCAAGGACGTGATGGCGGCCATCGGCCTCACCGCGCCCGCCGTCGCCCGCCAGGTCACCGGCGTCGTCGCCACCATCGACGGCCGCTTCGTGGACGAGGCCGACGAGGCGGCCGAGGCGGCCGAGGGGAAGACCGCGGAGGCGGCCCCGGAGATCGCCCGGGACTGATCCGGCCACCGCTGACGGCCACGCGCCGCGCGCCGCCGTCAGCGCCCCACCAGGGGGTTCACCCGCAGGGGTGGACCCCCTGTGCCGTGGGCGTACCCGTGGGCGCGCCTGTCCGGGTGCGCGGCCGCCGCGCCAGTGGAGTGGCGACTGCCGGCCCGGTCGGGGCCGGCGGACGCCTGGAGGTGGCCCCATGGGCCTGGACATCGGTTCCCGCGACGGCAGCGGCGGCGGTGCGGCCCCGCAGCGGCCGGCGCGCGGAGCCTTCCGCACCAAGACCGTCGAGCAGTCCATCGCGGACACCGAGGAGCCCGAGCACGGGCTGCGCAAGGAACTGTCCGCGCTGGACCTCGTCGTGTACGGCGTCGGCGTCATCGTCGGCACCGGCATCTTCGTGGTGACCGGCTCGGTCGCCAAGGAGTACGCGGGCCCCGCGGTGTCCCTGGCCTTCGTCGCCTCCGCGGTCGTCTGCGGGCTGGCGGCCCTGTGCTACGCCGAGTTCGCCTCGACGGTCCCCGTGGCCGGCTCCGCCTACACCTTCAGCTACGCCTCCATCGGGGAGCTGCCGGCCTGGATCATCGGCTGGGACCTGGTGCTGGAGCTCGCCCTGGGCGCGGGCGTGGTGGCCGGCGGCTGGTCCGGCTACGTGGCGAGCCTGCTGTCGCACGCCGGGATCGAGGTGCCGGCCTCGCTCAGCCACCGCGACGGAAGGTTCGGCTTCGACGTCCTGGCGGCCGCGCTCGTCCTGGTGCTCACCGGCATCGTGATGATGGGCATGAAGCTGTCCGCCCGCATCACGGGCCTGGTGGTGGCGACCAAGGTCACGGTGGTCCTCGTCGTCATCTTCGCCGGCCTCTTCTACGTCACCGGCAGCAACTACTCTCCGTTCCTGCCGCCGTCCCGGGCGACCACCGGCACCGGCTCCACGCTGCACGCCCCGCTGGTGCAGGTGGTGTTCGGCTTCACGCCCTCGTCCTTCGGCGTCATGGGGATCTTCTCGGCCGCCGCGGTGGTGTTCTTCGCGTTCATCGGCTTCGACATCGTGGCGACCGCCGCCGAGGAGACCCGCAACCCGCAGCGCGACATGCCGCGCGGCATCTTCGGCTCGCTGATCCTGTGCACGACCCTGTACGTCGCCGTCTCGCTGGTCGTCACGGGCATGCAGAAGTACTCCGACCTGGACACCAGCGCGCCGCTGTCCAACGCCTTCAAGGCGGTCGGGGCGCCCTTCTGGTCGGGCCTGATCAGCTTCGGGGCCGCGGTCGGCCTCACGTCCGTGGTGATGATCCTGCTGCTCGGCCAGACCCGCGTGTTCTTCGCGATGAGCCGCGACGGCCTGCTGCCGCGGGCCTTCTCCCAGGTCCACCCCCGGTACGGCACCCCGTACCGCACCACCGTGCTGCTCGGCGTGGTCGTGGCGCTGATCGCCGGCTTCTTCACCGTCGGCGAGCTGGAGCAGATGGTGAACATCGGCACCCTCTTCGCCTTCGTCGTCGTCGCCGTCGGCGTCATCGTGCTCCGCCGCACCCGCCCCGACCTGCACCGGGCCTTCCGGGCGCCCTGGGTGCCGGTCCTCCCGTCGCTGTCGGTGTGCGCGTCGCTGTGGCTCATGATCAACCTCAGCGCCGAGACCTGGCTGCGCTTCGCCGGCTGGATGCTGGCCGGCCTCGTCGTCTACGTCGGCTACGGCCGCTCGCACAGCCGGCTGGCCCGCGGCGGGACGCGGGAGCCGGCGGCGGTGCGCGACGCGGAGGAGGCCGCGGGAGCGCGGGAAGCGCCGCCGCGGTAACGGGCGGTAACGGTGACGGAGGGCACCTCGCGCACGCCGGGCAGCGCCGTGAGCAGGGCCGCCGGCCGCTGAGGGCACCCGGAATTCGGGCACAGGCGCGAGCGGTGGTAGAAATGCGCGAGAGCAGTGCGGGATGATCGAGGTGGCGTAGTCATGACGGAGTCCAAGGGCCCCCAGGCCGGAGACGCGGCTGTCCCCGGCAAGAAGAAGCGGAAGACCCCGCTGGACCGGGTGCGTCCCTACGCGATGACCCTGGTGGTGATGGCCGTGGTCTTCGGCGGCTCCGCCGTCATCGGCGCCCACGTGCGCGGCAACAAGGACACCAAGGTCAAGGAGCCGACCGGCGCCGCAGCCCCGGTGGTGGTCCCGACCGGCCCGCAGGTGAGCCCGAGCCCCACCGACACCCCCAAGGGCCCCAAGCTCGACGTGCCGGTGCACCCGACCGTCCCGGTGACCGTCACCGTCTACGAGGACCTGCGCAGCCCGGTCTCCAAGGCGTTCTACGACGAGTACTCGCCGATGCTGACCCAGCTGCTGACGACCGGTCAGGTGCAGATCCACTACCGCCTGGTGACCGCGTCCGACAAGAAGTACGGCGGCGACGGCTCGCTGAAGGCGGCCGCGGCCGCGGCCTGCGCCCAGGACCAGACCCGGTTCACGCAGTTCGTGGACCAGGTGTTCCGGCACCAGCCGGACCCGCAGACCGACTCGCTGGCCCACGAGGCGTTCCTGAAGAACCTCGCGCTGAAGGCCCACAAGATCAAGATGCAGACGTTCGAGCCGTGCATCGAGCAGGGCGACCACATCGGCTGGGTGAGCACCTCGCAGACCGACTTCGCCGCCTCCGGGCTCGGTGACGTGCCGGCCGTGGAGATCGACAACAAGCCGGTGAAGGACGTCTCGGGCGTCTCGCCGCAGAAGCTGCGGTCGATGATCCTGGCCGAGGCCAAGCACGTGATCGCGGTCCAGGCGACGCCGTCGCCGACCAGCACGATGGTGGGCTGACACCGGGGTCACCCGCCGGGCACGCAGCACCTTCCCGAACGGCCCGTTCCGCAGGAGTCCCTGCCGGAACGGGCCGTTCGTGCGCCCGCTCGGTCGGGTGGCACGGCCTCGCCGACCTCGACGACTACGAACGCACCTCTCTCGTACGGGACTTGACGATCGTCCTGCTGGCCCCGGCGCACCTTCCCCCGGCGGGCACCGCGGGGCCGTGAGCGCGCCGTGAGGGGCCGTGGCGGGGTCGTGACGGGGTCGTGGCGGACGTGGGCGGCAGGACCTGGCGGGCCGGCGGTCAGGGGCCCGGGGGAGGGGCGAGGAGGGTCTGCCCGACGGGGGTGATGACGTGGATCACCGTGTTGCCGTGGCGGGTGCTCGTGATGAGGCCCGAGCCGCGCAGCACGGCCGCGTGCTTGCTGGCGGAGCCCGCCGTCGTGCCGATGCGGCGGGCCAGTTCGGTGGTGGAGTGCGGCACGCACAGCGCGCGCAGCGCGTTCGCCCGGGTCCGGCCGAGCAGCGCGGTGAGGTGGCGGTTCGCGGTCCCGGGCGTCGGCCCCGTCGCCGGGCCGGCGGCCGGATACACCAGCACCGGCGGCAGCTCCTCGTCGATGAGGGTGACCGGGGCGCCCCAGCAGAAGTACGCGGGTACCAGCGTCAGCCCCCGCCCGTCCAGACGCAGGTCGCGGTCCACCGGGTAGGGGGTCTCCAGGACCGGCGCCGTCCAGCGGACGGGCGCCGGCAGCCCGCCGAGCAACTGCCCCACGCCGCCGTTCATCAGGGTCCTGCCCCGCAGCGACCGGTCGGTGCCCACCGCGGCGTCGACGGCGTCCCGGCAGGGCGCGAGGACGGCGTCCGCGTACACCCGTAACGCCTCGGCCACCGGCGCGAGTTCGGCCGTGCCGCCGCCGGCCAGCTGCCGCACCCAGTCGGGGGGCCGGCGTTCGGCGAACACCCGGCTGAGGTCGGAGCGCAGGAAGGCGGCGGGAGTGGAGCGCACCTCCTCCAGTCCCTCGGCGAGGTCTTGGGACTGGGAGGGCGTCAGGAAGTCGGGGAAGTCGCCGCTCTCCGGTATCAGCGAGACCAGCAGGAGGATCTGCCGGCACGCCGGGCTCGCGGTCAGCCGCCGCCGCGTCCCGTCCCGCCACTCCCGGTAGGCCGGGGGGACCCGCGCCGACCGCAGGGTGTGCAGGCTGAGCACCGCCTCCCACAGGATGCTGGTGCCCGGCGCCACGGTGACCCGCGCGAGGTCCTCCGGCGTGAAGTGGATCCGCAGCGTCATCCGGTCACCCCCCCGCTCGCCCGGCCGGTGCCTTCCTCACGCAATGTACTGGGCCCGGGGGCGCTCCGTCAGGATCTTGATGTGCACCTGTCGCAAACACGCGGTCCTGAGTCATCCGGAGCAATCCGGAGTCATCCGGAATCCCGGAACGCCCGGACATGCCGGTGCCCGGCACCCCCGCGGGGGTGCCGGGCACCGGGTGACGCGGACGGCGCGACCTACGCGGGGACGCTGGCGACGCCCGGCGCGAGGAACGGCTTGCCGTTCACCCGCTCGGAGACGCCCTCGCGGTCCAGGTAGGGGGTGATGCCGCCGAGGTGGAACGGCCAGCCGGCGCCGGTGATCAGGCACAGGTCGATGTCCTGGGCCTCCGCGACGACGCCCTCGTCGAGCATCACACCGATCTCCTGCGCGACCGCGTCCAGGACGCGGGCGCGGACCTGCTCCTCGGTCAGCACGGTGTCGCCCTGCCTGAGCAGCGCGGCGACCTCCGGGTCCAGCTCCGGCACTCCGGAGTCGTAGACGAAGAAGCCGCGCTTGCCGGCCTTCACGACCGCCGCCAGGTTCTCCGAGACCGTGAACCGGTCGGGGAACGCGGCGTGCAGCGTCTCGGAGACGTGCAGGCCGATCGCCGGGCCGACCAGTTCCAGCAGCACCAGCGGCGACATCGGCAGGCCCAGCGGCTCGACCGCCTTCTCGGCCACCGGGATCGGGGTGCCCTCGTCGATGACGTTCTGGATCTCGCCCATGAAGCGGGTCAGGATGCGGTTCACGACGAACGCCGGGGCGTCCTTCACCAGGACCGCGGTCTTCTTCAGCTTCCTGGCGACCGCGAACGCGGTGGCCAGCGACGCGTCGTCGGTGTCCTCGCCGCGGACGATCTCCAGCAGCGGGAGCACCGCCACCGGGTTGAAGAAGTGGAAGCCGACGACCCGCTCGGGGTGCTCCAGCTTCGCGGCCATCTCCGTCACCGACAGCGAGGAGGTGTTCGTCGCCAGGATCGCGTCCGGCCGGACGACGGCCTCCAGTTCGGCGAAGACCTGCTGCTTGACGCCCATCTCCTCGAAGACGGCCTCGATCACGAAGTCCGCGTCGCCGAACGCCGTCGCCTTGTCCAGGTGGCCGGAGACCAGGCCCTTGAGGCGGTTGGCCTTGTCCGGGTTGACCCGGCCCTTGAGCAGCAGCTTGTCGATCTCACCGTGCACGTAGCCGACGCCCTTGTCGATCCGCTCCTGGTCGATGTCGGTCAGCACGACCGGCACCTCCAGGCGGCGGGCGAACAGCAGCGCCAGCTGCGAGGCCATCAGGCCCGCGCCGACCACGCCGACCTTCGACACCGGGCGGGCCAGTGCCTTGTCGGGCGCGCCGGCGGGCCGCTTGCCGCGCTTCTGCACCAGGTTGAAGGCGTAGATGCCGCTGCGCACCTCGCCGCCCATGATCAGGTCGGCCAGCGCCTGGTCCTCGGCGTCGAAGCCCTGGCGCAGGTCGCCGTTCTTCGCCGCCGCGATGATGTCCAGCGCCCGGTAGGCGGCCGGGGCCGCACCGTGCACCTTGCCGTCGGCGAGGGACCGGCCGCGCTCCACGGCGCGGTCCCACGCCTCGCCGCGGTCCACCTCGGGGCGGGCCACCGCGATCTCGCCGCGGAGGACGGCCGCGGTCCACTGCAGCGACTGCTCCAGGAAGTCCGCGGCGTCGAACAGGGCGTCGGCGATGCCCAGTTCGTGCACCTGCATGCCCTTGAGCTGCCGGTTCTGGTTGAGCGAGTTCTCGATGACGACCGTGACCGCGCGGTCCGCGCCGATCAGGTTCGGCAGCAGCGTGCAGCCGCCCCAGCCGGGGATCAGGCCGAGGAAGACCTCGGGCAGCGAGAAGGCCGGGACCGACGCGGAGACCGTGCGGTACGTGCAGTGCAGGCCGACCTCGACGCCGCCGCCCATCGCCGCGCCGTTGTAGTACGCGAAGGTCGGCACCGCCAGCGACGCCAGCCGCTTGAAGACGTCGTGACCGCCCTTCCCGATGGCCAGCGCGTCCTCGTGCCGCGTGAGCAGCTCGACGCCCTTGAGGTCGGCGCCCACGGCGAAGATGAACGGCTTGCCGGTGATGCCGGCACCGGCGATCTCGCCGGCCGCGGCCTCCTTCTCGACCTGGTCGATCGCGGCGGACAGGTTCGCCAGCGACTGCGGCCCGAACGTGGTCGGCTTGGTGTGGTCCAGGCCGTTGTCCAGGGTGATCAGGGCGAAGCGCCCGGCGCCGCCCGGCAGATCCAGGTGGCGGACGTGGGCGCTGGTGACGACCTCGCCGGGGAACAGCTCGGCCGCGCCCTTCAGCAGTTCTGCGGTCGTGCTCACTTTTCCCCCTCGAAGTGCGGGTTCTCCCAGATGACCGTGCCGCCCATGCCGAACCCGACGCACATGGTGGTGATGCCGTAGCGCACGTGCGGCTGCTCCTCGAACTGCCGCGCCAGCTGCGTCATCAGGCGCACGCCCGAGGACGCCAGCGGGTGACCGAACGCGATCGCGCCGCCGTACTGGTTGACCCGCGGGTCGTCGTCGGCGATGCCGTAGTGGTCCAGCAGCGACAGGACCTGGACGGCGAACGCCTCGTTGATCTCGAACAGGCCGATGTCGTCGATCGTCAGACCGGCCTTCGCCAGCGCCTTCTGGGTCGCCGGCACCGGGCCGATGCCCATCACCTCGGGCTCGACGCCCGCGAAGGCGTAGGCCACCAGGCGCATCCGCACCGGCAGTTCCAGCTCACGGGCCACGTCCTCGGCCGCCAGCAGCGAGGCGGTCGCGCCGTCGTTCAGGCCGGCCGCGTTGCCCGCGGTGACCCGGCCGTGCGGGCGGAACGGGGTCTTCAGGCCGGCCAGCTGCTCCACCGTGGTGCCCGGGCGCATCGGCTCGTCCGCGGTCGCCAGACCCCAGCCGGTCTCCCCGGCCTCGGGGCTGGTGCGGCGGATCGCGATCGGTACCAGGTCCTGCTGGATGCTGCCGTTGGCGTACGCCTTCGCGGCCTTCTCCTGGCTGCGCGCGGCGAACTCGTCGGAGCGCTGCCGGGTCAGCTGCGGGAAGCGGTCGTGCAGGTTCTCCGCCGTCATGCCCATGAACAGCGCGGACTCGTCGACGAGCTTCTCCGAGACGAACCGCGGGTTGGGGTCGACGCCCTCGCCCATCGGGTGCCGGCCCATGTGCTCGACGCCGCCGGCGACCACCACGTCGTACGCGCCGAAGGCGATGCCGCCGGCCGTCGTGGTGACCGCGGTCATCGCGCCCGCGCACATGCGGTCGATGGAGAAGCCGGGGACGGTCGTCGGCAGCCCGGCCAGGATGCCGGCGGTGCGGCCGAGGGTCAGGCCCTGGTCGCCGATCTGCGTGGTGGCGGCGACCGCGACCTCGTCGATGCGGGCCGGGTCCAGTCCGGGATTGCGGCGCAGCAGCTCCCGGATGCACTTGATCACCAGGTCGTCGGCGCGGGTCTCGTGGTAGATGCCCTTCGGGCCCGCCTTGCCGAACGGGGTGCGGACGCCGTCGACGAAGACGACGTCCCTTCCGGTACGAGGCACGATGGCTCCCTCTTAGTCTGTTCGCTCTTCCCCGGCACGTCACCCGGGGGTGCCCCGCCGGGTGCTGGGACCCGGCGTCGGCGGTCGACCGTGCTCACTCGCTCGTCCTGCCCGCTGCCCGTGAACGAGCGAGCGCTTGCTCATGGTCATGCTACTCGTGGGTAACCCATGTGCACAGTCTTACCCGCGGAAGCGGTGTAGGTCACACGCCCATCGGAGTTACCGACGGTTATGCCTCGGTCGGCCGGGCCGCGAGCGCCTTCGTGAGCAGCGGCGTCGTGAGCTGGACCTGCCACGGGCGGGCGCCGAGCGAGGAGAGCGTCTCCGCCACCGGTTCGGGGGTCGGCACCGCGGGCGGCGCCCAGCACAGCCGCCGGACGGTGTCGGGCGAGATCAGGTTCTCCTGCGGGAGGTTCAGCTCGTCGGCCAGCGCCGAGACCGCGGCCCGCGCAGCCGACAGGCGGGCGGCCGCCACCGGGTCCTTGTCCGCCCACGCGCGCGGCGGCGGGGGACCGGTGTACGCGGCGGTGGGCTGCGGCAGTTCCTTCTCGGGCAGTGCCCGGGCCCGGTCCACCGCGGCCTGCCACTGGTCGAGCTGGCGGCGGCCCATGCGGTGCCCGAATCCGGGCAGCGCGGCGAGCGCGTGCACGTTGGGCGGCGACTCCAGAGCCGCGGCGACGATCGCGGCGTCGGTCAGCACCCGGCCCGGCGACACGTCCCGGTCCTGGGCGGCGCGGTCCCGCGCCTGCCACAGCTCGCGGACCACCGCGATCTGCCGGCGCCTGCGCACCTTGTGCATGCCCGACGTGCGGCGCCACGGGTCGACCCGCGGGGCGGGTGCGGGCGCGGCCGCGATCGCGGCGAACTCCTGCAGCGCCCACTCCAGCTTCCCCTGGGAGCGCAGCTCCTCCTCCAGTGCGTCGCGCAGGTCGACCAGCAGCTCCACGTCCAGCGCCGCGTACCGCAGCCACGGCTCGGGCAGCGGGCGCGTCGACCAGTCGACCGCGGAGTGGCCCTTCTCCAGTGCGAACCCGAGCACGTTCTCCACCATCGCGCCGAGCCCGACCCGCGCGAACCCGGCCAGCCGGCCGGCGAGTTCGGTGTCGAACAGCGAGGTGGGACGCATGCCCAGCTCAGCCAGGCACGGCAGGTCCTGGGTCGCCGCGTGCAGCACCCACTCCGTGTCGGCGAGCGCCTCGCCCAGGTCGGTCAGGTCGGGGCATGCGACGGGGTCGATCAGCGCGGTCCCTGCTCCGGTGCGGCGCAGCTGGACCAGATAGGCCCGCTGCCCGTAGCGGTAGCCGGAGGCGCGCTCGGCATCGACGGCGACCGGGCCGGAGCCCGCGGCGAAAGCCGTCACGACGTCGTCCAGGGCCTCCGGGCCGGCGGTGACCGGCGGGATCCCCTCACGCGGGTCCAGCAGCGGGACCGGCGCCGAGGTTACTGGGGATTCGGGGTCTCTGGCGTCGGTCACCTGTCAAGGGTAGCCGGGCCGGGCCGGTCCCGCGGAGATCCACAGCACTGCCCTCCCGCCGGTTCCGGCCGGAGCACTCCCGGCCCGCCTTCCGTCCGGCCCGTGTCCGGCCCGCTCCCGGCCGGCTCCGCGGCCCCGCTCATGCGCGCGCGCCCGCCGGGCGGAACGTTCCGCCGACGGGCGCGCATGCCGCAGGGGTCAGTGGATGATGCCGGTACGCAGCGCCACCGCGACCATGCCCGCCCGGTCGCCGGTGCCCAGCTTGCGGGCGATCCGGGCCAGATGGCTCTTCACGGTCAGCGCCGACAGTCCCATGGACACGCCGATCGCCTTGTTCGACTGGCCCTCCGCGACCAGCCGCAGCACCTCGACCTCGCGGCCCGACAGCTCGCGGTAGCCGTTGCCCGGGTGGCCGTGGGAGCCGGGCGGGCGCCGTTGCATGCGGGCCGCGGTGGCGCCGAGCGGGGCGAGGCCGGGGCGTCCGGCCAGCGCGCCCGCGGTGTTGCGGGTGCCGGTGACGACATAGCCCTTCACGCCGCCGGCGAGCGCGTTGCGGACCGCGCCGATGTCGTCGGCGGCGGACAGGGCCAGGCCGTTGGGCCAGCCCGCCGCGCGGGTCTCGGCGAGCAGGGTGAGGCCCGAGCCGTCGGGCAGATGGACGTCGGCAACGCAGATGTCGCGGGGATTACCGACCCGGGGACGGGCCTCGGCGATGGACGAGGCCTCGATCACATCACGAACCCCGAGAGCCCACAGGTGTCGGGTGACAGTGGAGCGGACGCGGGGGTCGGCGACGACGACCATGGCCGTCGGCTTGCTGGGACGGTAGGCGACCAGGCTCGTGGGCTGCTCGAGAAGAACGGACACCGGGCCTCCTGTGGCAAAGGGGACTGGAACGGTCACAGTCTCCTTCGGCAGCAATTGCTCCGGCCTTTAGGGAAAGATCACGATTTATTGAGTGGCATTTCAGGCAAATCGGACGCCCGATCGAACGGGTGGTCTCCCTGGGCACACCCGTGCGGTGCTCCGCGGGCGCTGCCCGGGAGCACGGCCGCGAGATGACGGGGCCTCAGCCGCGCCGCTCCGGCCGGGTGGTTCAGCTACGGCGCTTGGGCAGCGGGAGGACCCCGCTGGCGCCGCCTCGCGTCCCCGCCTCCGGGCCGTCCGACGGCGGCAGTCCCGCGCAGGCGCACAGCAGGTCGCACCAGGCCGCCACATGACCGGCCGCGTCGTCAGGCGACGACGGCGTCCAGGACGCCCGGATCTCGATCTGGGTGTCGTCCGGACGGTCCGCGAGCCCGCCGAAGTGGTGGGACGAGGCGCGCGAGACGGTGCCGCTGGGGTCGTGGTAGCCCGCGCCGCGGGCGGCCAGCGCGCCGGTCAGCCAGGACCAGCTCACCTCGGGCAGCAGCGGATCGCCGGCCATCTCCGGCTCCAGCTCCGCCCTGGCCAGCGTGACGAGCCGGAACTCGCCGTTCCACGAGTCGTGCCCGCCGGGCTCGTGCAGCAGCACGAGGCGGCCGTCGGCCAGTTCCTCGCCGCCCGACATGACCGTGGCCTCCAGGGCGTAGGCGTAGGGGGCGAGGCGGCGCGGCGCCGCGGTCTCCTCGATCCGGACCTCCGGCCGCACCCGTGCCGAGCGCAGCGCCTCGACCGCCCGACGGAAGGAGAGGGGTGCCTCGTCGTCCAGGTGCCCGGTAACCGCTGCCATGCCCGGAAGGGTAAGCGCCCCGGCGGCCCGCTGCCCGGACCAACACCGGTTTCTTGACGCCAACTCGGCCATGTCGTTCCCTTTCGTGCACCTTGAGCGCACGTTCCGCGCACCTCCCGCGCGCCGTGCGTGCCGGCCCGCCCGGCCGCGGCCGGGCGGGTGGCGCGCCGCCGGCCGGCCCGCGAGCGGACCGCGGGGCCGGAGCGGTCGTGACGGCGTGGGAGGATTCGGGTGTGAGTGCGCACCAGAAGACCGCTGATTCCCCCTTCGTCCGCGCCTGCCGGAGCGAGCCCGTACCGCACACCCCGGTGTGGTTCATGCGGCAGGCAGGGCGTTCGCTGCCCGAGTACCTGAAGGTCCGCGAGGGCGTCCCGATGCTGGAGTCCTGCACGCGCCCGGACCTGATCACCGAGATCACCCTGCAGCCGGTCCGCCGCCACCACGTCGACGCCGCCATCTACTTCAGCGACATCGTGGTGCCGCTCCGGGCCATCGGCATCGACCTGGACATCAAGCCCGGCGTCGGCCCGGTCGTCGCCGAGCCGCTCCGCACCCGCGCCGACCTGTCGCGGCTGCGCCCCCTGGAGCCCGGCGACGTCCCCTACGTCACCGAGGCCGTCGGCATGCTCACCGACGAGCTGGGCGAGACCCCGCTCATCGGCTTCGCGGGCGCGCCCTTCACGCTGGCCAGCTACCTCATCGAGGGCGGCCCCTCGCGCACCTACGAGCGCACCAAGGCGATGATGTACGGCGAGCCCGAGCTGTGGGCCGACCTCACCGACCGCCTCGCCGACATGACCGTCGCGTTCCTCAAGGTGCAGATCGAGGCGGGCGCCAGCGCCGTCCAGCTCTTCGACTCCTGGGCCGGCGCGCTCGCCCCCGCCGACTACCGGCGCTACGTGATGCCCGCCTCCGCCAAGGTCTTCGACGCCGTCGCCGGCTACGGGGTGCCCCGCATCCACTTCGGCGTCGGCACCGGCGAACTGCTCGGCCTGATGGGAGAGGCCGGCGCCGACGTCGTCGGCGTGGACTGGCGCGTCCCGCTGGACGAGGCGGCCCGCCGGGTCGGCCCCGGCAAGGCGCTCCAGGGCAACCTCGACCCGACGGTGCTGTTCGCCCCGACCGCGGCCGTCGAGGTCAAGGCGCAGGAGGTGCTGGACGCCGCCGCGGCCGCCGGGACCGGCCATGTCTTCAACCTCGGCCACGGCGTGATGCCCAGCACCGACCCGGACGCCCTGACCCGCCTCGTCGAGTTCGTGCACAAGGCGAGCGCGGTCTGAGCCGCCCCCGGCCGTCCGCCTAGCCGGCGGGCGGCCCCTCCGGCTCGTCCTGCCCCTCCGGCGCGTTCGGCCGGTCCGGCGCGCCGGACGCCTTCGGAGCCGCCTTCCGGGCCGCGCCCGGGTAGGCGGGGAGTGCCGGGCCCGGCACCCGCGGTCCGGAGCCGTCGGGCGCGCGAAGTGTCGACGGCTCGGGCCGGTGTCCGGGCACGATGCCGGGCAGCCGGCGCCGCAGCAGCCGGTAGCCGTACCAGACCAGCAGCGCGAGCAGCGCGAACGGCAGCACCACGGCGGCCACGACCAGCAGCACCCGCATCGTCACGTAGAAGGCGTGCCAGCCCTGGCCGAGGCCGTGCCCGACCACGGTCCAGAAGCCGTCGTGCTTCCGGGCCGGGTGCGGTGGCGCGGGCCTGGCCGGCGGCTCCGTGAGCCGCAGGCTGATCGTCGCCAGCTCCGTCTGCGACCTGAGCGCGGCCTGCTGCGCCTCCAGCGCCTCCAGCGCCGACTCACGGGTGCTCAGCTCGCTCTCCAGCGACACCACGTCGCTCAGGCTCGACGCCCGGTCCATCAGCGCCCGCACCCGCGCCACACTCGCCTGCTGCGACCTGACCCGGCTGGCGACGTCCACCACCTGCCCCGTGACGTCCTGGACGCTGACCGTGCGCGCCAGCAGCGTGCCCAGCTTCGCGAGGCGGGTGACCGTCGCGTCGTACGCGGCCACCGGCACCCGCAGCTCGACCGTGGACTCGGCGTGCCCGCGCGCGTCGACGGTGGTCTGCTCGTCCCCCGCGTACCCGCCGGCGTCCGCGGCCATCGTGCGCGCGGCGTCCAACTGCTGCTCGACGTGCGGGGTGCGCACCGTCAGGTGGGCGACGCGGATCAGGGAACCGGGCGCCGGCCGCGGTGCGGTCGTGCCCGCGCCCCCCGTCCCCGCCGTGCCGCCACCCGCCCCGCCCGTGCCGCCGGTGCCCGCCGCGTCCGCGTTCCCCGTATCCTGCTGGTTCCTGGCCTGCGGCGCGGCCGCCGAGTCGTTCGACCTGCTCCCGCCCGAGCTGCCGCAGCCCGCGAGGGCCACCGCGGCGGCCAGCAGCAGCCCGCAGGCCGCGGCCGTCCGCCGCCGCCGTCTCCACTGCCGCGCGGCAGTGCGTGCCGTGTCGTTCGCTTCCATCAAATCCCCCCGGAGTCAGGGCCGTCGGAACGGTGTCGCGAGTTGGACGGACCGGCCCCGCGGCGGGTTGCCGCCGGGCGATCCCGATGGGGTCACGTTCGGAACGCGATCCGGTGTCTGAGACAGTGGGGGCATGAGCCAGACCCACCGCCCGACCGTCCCCGCGCCGGCCCCGGGAGGCGCCCCCGACGCGGGGCACGTGGTGGTCGTCGGCGGCGGGATCTCCGGTCTCGCGGCCGCGTACGACCTGGCCGGGGCCGGGGCCCGCGTGACACTGCTGGAGGCCTCGGAACGCCTCGGCGGCAAGCTGCACGCCGACGAGATCGCCGGCGTCCCCGTCGACCTGGGCGCCGAGTCCCTGCTGGCCAGGCGGCCCGAAGCGATCGAGCTGGCCCGCGCGGTGGGCCTGGCCGACGCGCTGGAGCCGCCCGCGGTGCTCGGCGCGAAGCTGTGGACCCGCGGCCGGCTGCGGCCCATGCCGTCCGGCGGCGTCATGGGCGTGCCCGCCGACCTCGGCCCGCTGGCCTCCTCCGGAGTGCTGTCCGCCGCGGGCCTGGCCCGCATACCGCTCGACCACGTCCTGCCCCGCACCGACATCGGCGAGGACACCGCGGTCGGCACGTACGTCGCGGCCCGGCTCGGCCGCGAGGTCGTCGACCGGCTCGTCGAGCCCCTGCTCGGCGGCGTCTACGCGGGCAACGCCTACGAGATCTCGCTGCGTGCGGCCATCCCGCAGCTCTACACCGCCGCCCGCGACGGCCGCTCCCTCATCGAGGCCGCCCGCGAGCTGCAGCGCAAGGCCGTCGCCGCGCGCCAGACCGGACCGGTCTTCAACGGCATCAGCGGGGGCGTCGGCCGCCTCCCGGTCGCCGTCGCCGGCGCCTGCCGGGCCGCGGGCGTCACCATCGAGACGGGCGCGGCGGTGCGCGAGCTGCGGCGGCGCCCGCACGGCTGGCAGGTCGTGCTCGCCGACCGGGACCTCACCGCCGACGCCGTGGTGGTCGCCGCGCCCGCACCGGCCGCCGCCCGGCTGCTGGCCGCGGAGGCGCCGGCTGCGGCCGCGGACCTGGCCGCCGTCGAGTACGCCGGCATGGCCCTGGTCACCATGGCCTTCCGCCGCCGCGACGTCCACCAACTCCCGGTCGGCAGCGGGTTCCTGGTGCCCCCGGTGGACGGCCGCACCATCAAGGCGGCCACCTTCTCCAGCCACAAGTGGGGCTGGCTCGGCAAGGCCGGCGGCGACACCTTCGTGCTGCGCACCTCCGTCGGCCGCTACGGCAGCGAGGCGGATCTCGCCTGGGACGACACCGACCTGGTGCGCCTGTCCCGCGAGGACCTCGGCGAGGCCGCCGGGCTCCGCGCGGCTCCCGTCGCCGCACGCGTCACCCGCTGGGAGGCCGGCCTGCCGCAGTATGCCGTCGGGCACGTCGGCCGGGTCGCGCGCATCCGCGAACAGGTCGGCAAGCTGCCGGGACTCGCGGTGTGCGGCGCGGTCTACGACGGCGTGGGCATCCCGGCGTGCGTCGGCAGCGGCCGGCGGGCGGCCCGCGAGGTCCTGGCGACCCTGGTGCGGGGCGCGGGGGACGGCGCGGGAGAATAGCCGCATGACCGACTCGACTGCCGCCCGTTCCAGCGCCGACGCCGAAGGGCCCGCGAAGGCGCCCCACGCGGGCAAGAAGGCCAAGGACCTCAACGAGGTCATCCGTTACACGCTGTGGTCGGTGTTCCGGCTGCGCGCGGCGCTGCCGGAGGACCGCGGCGGCTGGGCGGACGAGGTGGAGGAGCTGTTCGCGCAGCTCGCCGCGAAGGACGTCACCGTGCGCGGCACCTACGACGTGTCCGGCATGCGGGCCGACGCGGACGTCATGATCTGGTGGCACGCGGAGACCGCGGACGCCCTGCAGGAGGCGTACAACCTCTTCCGCCGCACCCGGCTCGGCCGCGCGCTGGAGCCGGTGTGGTCCAACATGGCGCTGCACCGCCCCGCGGAGTTCAACAAGTCCCACGTGCCCGCGTTCCTCGCGGACGAGACGCCCCGCGACTGGGTCAGCGTCTACCCGTTCGTCCGGTCGTACGACTGGTACCTGCTGCCCGACGAGGACCGGCGGCGGATGCTGGCCGACCACGGCAAGATGGCGCGCGGCTACCCCGACGTGCGGGCCAACACCGTGGCGTCGTTCTCGCTCGGCGACTACGAGTGGATCCTCGCGTTCGAGGCGGACGAGCTGTACCGCATCGTCGACCTCATGCGGCACCTGCGCGGGTCCGAGGCCCGCCGCCACGTCCGCGAGGAGGTCCCGTTCTACACGGGTCGTCGCCGCTCCCTCCCGGACCTGATCGCGACGCTCGCGTAGCCCCCTCCGGGCGCGGACCCGGCGTGGGCTCGGCCCCGCGCCGGGGGCATCGCCCGGCCGGGCGCAGCACGACCCCGAGCCCCTTGGGGGCCCGGGGTCGTGCTGCGCCCGGGGACGGGCTCCGTGCTACGGGGTGGCCCCCTTGAGGGCCGGGTGGGCGGCGACGACGGTGCAGGAGCCGGCGGCGATCTCGGTGAAGCCGGCGTCGCGGACGACCGGGAGGCCGGCGGCCGTCAGGCGCGGCCAGTCGGCGGGGGCGGCGGTGCGGACGGCGAGCCGGAAACCGGACGCCGCCCAGGCGGCCCGCTCCTCTGCGGACAGCTCCCACCAGGCGAGCTGCGCGCCGTGCCCGGCCTGGGCCATCGCCTTGCCCGCGGACATCGCGACGTCCGGGTTCATCCACAGGACGGGGACGCCCGGTGCGGGGGCGGCCGGCGGCTGCGGCTCGTCGAGCTCGGTGCCGGAGACCTGGAGCCGCGCCAGGTCCTTGGGCCACGCGTCCAGCGGCACCGGCGGGAACACCCGCACCTCCGCGGCGTCACCCGTCACGGTGATCCCCGGCAGCGCCCCGGCCCGGCGCCACTCCGCGCCCCGCGCGCGCCGCACGACCTTGCGGATGCGCGCGTCCTGCCAGTCGCGCACCGCCTCCGCCCACTCCCCGTCCGGCGCCGTCGACCGCTCGTCGGCGAGCAGCGTGAGGACCGCGCGGGCCGCCGTCTCCAGCGCGTCCGTCCGCCCCGGCGGCGCGTCGCGCTCGATGCGGACGACGAGCGGCAGGACGAACTGCGGGGCCTCGTCCCGGTCCGGCGCCTCGTCCCGGAAGGGGCTGGTGCTGGTGCTGCTGGTGCTGGTACTGCGTTCGACAGGCGTACTCACGTGGCAAGTCTGCCATCCGCGCCTTCCACGCCCCCGCCCGCGTGGGTGAGGATGGGCCCGTGCGAGACGACGGGGAGGCGGCCGCGGCCGGCGGCGGGCTGCGACTGGACGGTGTGGGGCGGCGCTACGGGCTCCGCGGGCCGTGGGTGCTGCGTGACGTCGCGTTCGAGGTGCCGCCCGGCAGCCTCGTGCGGGTCGAGGGCCCGAACGGCAGCGGCAAGTCGACGCTGCTGCGGATCCTCGCCGGGGTCGACCGCCCCACCGCCGGGCAGGTGAGCGGGAGGCCCGCGGCCGGCACCGCGTACGTGCCCGAGCGGTTCCCGCCCGCCCTGCCCTTCGCCGTACTGCGCTACCTCACGCACATGGGCGCGGTGCGCGGGCTGCCCGCACGCGAGGCCGCGGACAGCGCCCTGTACTGGCTCGACCGCTTCGGCCTCGCCGGCCACGCCCGCACCCCGCTCGACGAGCTCTCCAAGGGCACCTGCCAGAAGGTCGCGGTGATCCAGGCGCTGCTGGCCGACCCCGCGCTGCTCGTCCTGGACGAGGCGTGGACGGGCCTGGACGTGGCGGCCCGCGCCGTGCTCGACGCGGCGGTACGCGAACGGGTCGCGGCCGGGGCGATCGTCGTGTTCGTCGACCACGACCCGCGGCGGCTGGCGGCCGACACGACCGCCGTCCACGCCGTGGACACCGGCGTCCTGACCATGACCGCCCCCGCCCTCTCCGCTGCCGACCCTGCGCCCGACGACGCGGCCACCGTCGTGATCGAAGCCGTCGGCACCGGGCGCCCGCTGCCCGCGGGGGCCGAGGGCCTGCTGCCGGTGGGGGAGAGCGGCGCGGTCCGGGGCGCCGTGCCGGCCGGACGGTCCGACGCCGTGCTGCGGGCCCTGCTGGCGGCCGCACCGCCCTGGCACATCACCGCCGTGCGGACGGACGCGCCGCCCGCGACGGCGGTGCCGGGCCCCCGCCCGGCGCCGCGAACGCCCCGGCTGACGGCCCCGGTCGGGGCCACGGGTCCGTCCGCGCGGGCCCGTCGCCCGGGCGTGCTGGTGCGCTACCAGCTCGACCTGCTGCTGCGCTCGCACCGCTGGCTGCCGCCGCTGATCTTCTACGGCGCCGTGATGGCGATCGGCATCGCGGGCGGCGAACCCCTGCTCGGATCGCTCGGCTACGCGGCGGCGCTGCTGCTGCCGGTCGCGGCGTGGACGGTCCGCGTGTGCGTGACCAACGAGCCCGCCGCGGCCCGCGCCTGCGTCGCCTCGGCGGTGGGGCCGGCCCGGGCGCAGAGCGCCGCGCTCGCCGCCGCGGCCGTGGTGTCCGGGGTGCTGGGGCTCGCCGGGACGGCGGTCGTCGCCGCGGTCAGCGGGCCGCACGCCGACGACCTGCACACCGCGGTGCCGATCGGCCCCGCCGCCCTGGCCGGCGCGATGGCGGCGGCGGTGTCCGTCCTGCTGGGGACCGCCGTCGGCGCCCTCACCAACCCGCCGCTCGTGCGGGGCGCCGGCTGGCCGGTGCTGACCACCGCGGTCGCCGCGGGCGCGGTGCTCATCGTCTCCGGCTCGCCCGCGCAGGCCGCGGTCACCGGCCTGGTGACGGGCTCGCGCACCGGCGCCGTGCACTATCCGGTCCTCGCCCTCCTCGCGGCCGCGGTGGTGGCCCTCGCCGCCGCCCGCCTGTCCGCCTGGGCCGTCGCCCGCTCCTGGCGCTGAGCCGCCGGCCCGTCAGCCCGACGGCGGCCGGTCCGCCGGGGGAGGCGGCGCCCCCTTCTCGTACGGCGTCGGAGACCCCGCGGCCTGCGACCCGCCCGCGCCCGAGCCTCCAGCGCCCGACCCCTGTGCCCCCGCCCCGTCCGCGCCCGACTCCCCGGAGCGGGCCCCCGCGGTCGCGTTCCCGTCCGTCCCGGCCGCGCCCGCGCCCTCGTGCTCCTCCTGGAGGCCGGGCCGCAGGCCGATCTTCGCGACGATCGCGGCCGCGGCCATGATCCCGGCCATCACGTAGAAGACCGTGCGGGTGGAGTACGCGAAGTCCAGCCGGACGTAGTGCGGGACGGTGCCCGAGCCGGACGGCGCGGAGTGCGACTGCGCGAGGGAGTGGGCCTGGGAGGAGGCCTGGGCCGCGGGGACGCCCTGGGAGATCAGGGACGTGCGCAGATGGGACTCGAAGACGGCCAGCGAGATCGTGCCGAGCACCGCGAGACCGAGGCTGGCCGCGTAGTTGCGGACGGTCTGGGTGATGCCGGTGGCCTCGCCGTACGACAGGCGCCCGGCCCGGTTCACCGCGTCCGTCGTCGCGGGCGTCAGCATCATGCCCATGCCGAAGCCGGCGAGGATGACGTACCACTGCTGCGTGCCGAAATCGAGGCCGGTCACCTCGCCGGCGAGCAGGAAGAAGCCGACCGCGGCGAGCACGCACCCCAGCACGACCGGCCGCTTCGCCCCGCCGCGGTCCAGCATCCGGCCGCCGATCTGGGACGCGATGACGAACCCGACGAAGAAGTAGAGCAGGTAGAGGCCGGCCTCCGACGCCGACTTGCCCAGGCCGATCTGGGCGTACTCGCTGGCGAAGAAGAACAGCGGCACGAACACCAGCATCGAGGTGCCCAGCACCAGGTTCTGCACCCCGAACGCACGGTTGCGGAAGATCCGCACCTGCATCAGCGGCGAGGGCGTCCGCAGCTCCACCGCGTAGAAGACGGCGAGCAGCAGCAGGCCGCCCGCGATGCACAGCGCGATGCCCGGGTTCGACCAGTGCCAGATCTGCGCCTGCTGGAACCCGAACACGCTCAGCCCCACCCCGCCGGCGATCAGCGCCAGGCCGCGGTAGTCCATCGGCGCGGGGCGGTGGTCGGTCACCGGCTTGGAGAGCGCGATGAGGACCAGGGCGATCACGGCGACCGGCACGTTCACCCAGAAGATGGCCCGCCACGTCCACTGCGTCAGGTAGCCGCCGAGGATCGGCCCGATCGCGGTCAGGCCGCCGGCGATCCCGAAGAACAGGGCCAGCGCCCGGCCGCGCTCGCGCAGCGCGAACGTCTGCACCACGATGCCCAGCGCGGCGGGGAACATGATCGCGCCGCCGACGCCCTGCACCGCCCGGAACGTCACGATCCACGCCTGGGCGGCGCCGCCCTTGGGCGTCAGCCCGCACAGCAGCGAGGAGAGGGCGAAGATCACCACGCCGGCGACCACGACCCGCCGGTGGCCGGCGGTGTCGGCGAGCCGGCCGCCGTAGGCGAAGAACGCGGCCAGGGTCAGCAGGTAGGCGTTGACGGCCCACTGCAGGCCGGTCGTCGACAGGTTCAGCTCGCGCTGGATGTCGGGAGCGGCGATCGACACGATGGTCTGGTCGATGAAGGTCATCGCGACCGCGAAGATCATCGCCGCCAGGACCAGGTTCCGCTGCCCCGTTCCGCCGCCGCCCGCCGCCGATCCGCTCACGCCCGCTCCTCGCTGCTCGGTCCTCGCTCGCGGTCCGGGCACCCGGCCCCGGCTCCCGGACCGGCGCCCGTTCGGTGGTCCGCCCGGTGTCCGGGACACGCGGGCGTCCCGCCCCGCGGCCCTCGTTTCCTCCTACCGTCGGCCACCGCCCGCCGGCCCGCGAGCGTGCGGCGGCCAGTCGGGCGCCCGGCGGCCGCGGCCGAGGGCCGGCGGGCGGACGGCGTACGGGGTCCGCTGGGTGGCGTGCGGAAGCCCCGGGCGGCGCGCGGGCGCGGATCGGGCGCCCGCCCGGCCGAGAATCCCGTGCCGCGGGCCTGTCCGGGCCACCCGGCCACCGCGATAATGACGCGGCATGGGGTCCGTGATCACCGTGGTGGCCGTCGCGTTGGTGGTCGCGGGCGCCGCGGCGGGGCTGTTCTGGCTGGTCCGCGGGCGCCGCGGGTTCGGCACGCCGGCCGACCGGGCCGCCTTCGCCACCCTGCACGAGGCGTCGCTGGCCGCGCCCCCGCTGCGTGACGGCCTCAACCCGGACTCCGCGCGCCGCGCCGCCCGCCACCTGCGCGCGCTGCTGGGCACTCCGGCGCTCGCGGTCGTCGGGGACGGCGAGCTGCTGGCGTGGGAGGGGCCGGGCCGCCGGCACGCGCCCGCGGCGGTCGAGCACGCCCGCGAGGCGATGGAGAGCGGCCGGCCCTGGGTGGTGCCGCCCGAGATCGTCGAGTGCGGCGACCTCGACTGCCCGGTGCGCAGCGCGGTGGTGGTGCCGCTGGTCGTCGACGGCTTGGTCGTCGGCGCCCTGTCGGTCTACGGACGGCAGGTCTCCGCGGGGCTGGTGCGGGCCGCGGGGGAGGTCGCGCACTGGGTCATCGCGCAGCTCGAACTCGCCGAGCTCGACCGGTCCCGCACCCGCATGGTGGAGGCCGAACTGCGCGCCCTGCGCGCCCAGATCTCGCCGCACTTCGTGTACAACTCGCTCACCGCGATCGCCTCGTTCGTCCGCACCGACCCCGACCAGGCCCGGGAACTGCTGCTGGAATTCGCCGAGTTGACCCGCTACAGCCTGCGCAGGCACGGCCAGTTCAGTACTCTCGCCGAGGAACTGCGGTCCGTGGACCGGTACTTGCGGCTGGAACGCGCCCGGTTCGGCGCCCGGCTCCAGGTCGACCTGCTGATCGCCCCCGAAGTGCTGCCGGTGGCCGTGCCGTTCTTGTGCCTGCAGCCGATCGTGGAGAACGCCGTGCGCCACGGCCTGGGCCCCAAGCCGACGCCGGGCCGGGTCACGATACGGGCCGTGGACGCGGGAGCGGAGTGCCGGATCAGTGTGGAGGACGACGGGGTGGGCATGGACCCCGAGGAGGTCCGCGTGCAGCTGGCCGGGGAGGGCGACGGGGACTCGCTCGGCCTCGGCAACGTGGACGAGCGGCTGCGCGCGGTGTTCGGCGACGAGTACGGGCTCGTCGTGGAGACCGCCCCGGGCGCCGGGACCAAGGTGAACGTCCGGGTGCCCAAGTACCGGAACGGGGTGCGCGCGTGAGGATGCCGCTGCGGGTGCTGGCCGTGGACGACGAGCCGCCCGCCCTGGAGGACCTGACGTACCTGCTGCGCGGCGACCACCGGATCGGGCGGGTGCTCGCGGCCGGCAGCAGTGACGCCGCGCTGCGGCTGCTGGAGTGCGAGACGATCGACGCGGTCTTCCTGGACATCCGCATGCCCGGCCTCGACGGCCTCGACCTGGTGCGGGTGCTGCGGCGGTTCGCCCGCCCGCCCGCCGTCGTGTTCGTCACCGCCTACGAGGACTTCGCGGTCGACGCGTTCGCGCTCAAGGCGTGCGACTACCTGCTCAAGCCGGTCGGCCGGGAGCGGCTGGCCGAGGCGGTGCGCCGGGCGGCGGAACTCATCGACGGGGGCGCCGGCGGTCCCGGCACCTCCGTGCCGGCCGGACCCGGGGTGCCGCGCGGCACCCGCGCCGCCGACCCGGCCGACGAGCGCATACCCGTCGACCTGGGCGGCGTCACCCGGTTCGTCTCGCGGGACGAGGTGGCCTACGCGGAGGCGCGCGGCGACTACGTGCGGCTCCACGCGGGCGGCCGGGCACCGCTGGTGCGGGTCTCCCTCACGGTGCTGGAGGAGCGCTGGGCGATGCACGGCTTCGTGCGCATCCACCGCGGCTACCTGGTCTCGCTGCGGCACGTCGAGGAGCTGCGGTCGGACGCCGGGCACTGGACCGTGCGGGTCGCGGGCACCGAACTCCCGGTCGCCCGGCGGCACTCCAGGGAACTGCGGGACCTGCTCGTGCGCTGGGCGCCGGCGTCCGGCGACGGGCCGTCATGACGGGGACGCCGCCGCCGTCGCGCCGGGTCGCGGTCTCGGCGCCGCGCCGCAACCGCTCGGGCGGCTGGTCGGCCCGCGCGGGCGCGCAGGACCTGCACGCCCAGCCGCGCCTCGGCCAGATCTACCTGCGCGCCCTGGTGCGCGACCAGTTGCGGCTGGCCTTGGGCGTGCTCGCGGTCCTCGCGGTGGTGCTCGGCGGGCTGCCCGCCGCGTTCGCGCTGCTGCCGGGGCTGCGCACGCTGGAGGTCGCGGGGATCCGGCTGCCCTGGCTGCTGCTGGGCGCGGTCGCCTACCCGGTGATGGTCGGCGCGGCCTGGTTCCACGTGCGCCACGCCGAGCGCGTGGAGCGGGACTTCACCGACATGCTCAACGCGCCGGGCGCGCCCGCCGTCCCCGCACCGGGCGCACCGGGCGCACCGGGCGGACCGGGCGGACCGGGCGGACCGGGCGGACCGGGCGGCGACGCGGACGCGACCGTCCCCGAGGTCGCCGAGGGCGACGCACCGCGGGCCGCCGCCCCGCCTCCCGGCGACGGGACGGCCGCAGAAGCCGGGCCGTCCGGCGTCCCGGGCGAGCGGTGAACCCGGCGCTCGGGCTGGCGGCGCTCGCCCTGGTCCTCGCGGCGACCGTCGCCGTCGGCGTCTACGGGCTGCGCCTGTCCCGCGGCACCTCGGACTTCTACGTGGCCTCGCGGGAGGTGTCGCCGCTGTGGAACGCCTCCGCGATCGGCGGCGAGTACCTGTCGGCCGCGTCGTTCCTCGGGGTGGCCGGGCTGGTGATGGCCTACGGCGTCGACATGCTGGCGTACCCCGTGGGCTACACCGCCGGATACCTGGTGCTGCTGCTCCTGGTCGCTGCGCCGCTGCGCCGCTCCGGCGCCTACACGCTGCCGGACTTCGCCGAGGAACGGCTGGGCTCGGTCGCGGTGCGGCGGGTGGCGAGCGTGCTGGTCGCGGTGATCGCCTGGCTGTACCTGCTGCCGCAGCTCCAGGGGGCCGGGCTCACGCTGCAGACGGTCACCGGCGCACCGCGCTGGGCCGGTGCGGTGGTCGTGGCGGTCGCGGTCACCGGCGTCGCCGCGGCCGGCGGCATGCGCAGCGTCACCCTCGTGCAGGGCTTCCACTTCTGGCTCAAGCTCACCGCGATAGCCGTACCGGCCGTCTTCCTGGTCCTGGCCTGGCGCTCGGCGGGGTCGCCCGCACTGACCGGACCTGACGTGCCGCGGTTCGCGCACAGCACCGTCGTCACCCTGGACGGGCAGGTGCGGTTCGACGTGACCGCCCCGGTCACCGTGACCGTCCGCGGCACCCTCGACGGCACCGCCTACGGCCGCGGGCCGGACGTCGGACCCGGCAACTCACCTGGCGGCGCGAGTGGTTCGGGTCCGCACGACCCCGACTCCGCCTCCACCGGGGCCGGCACCGCCGTGCGGCTGGGGCGGGGACAGCATGTCGCCGGGGACGGGACCCGCCTGGGGTTCCCCGCGGGCGCCGCCGTCCCGCACCGCGACGGCCTGAAGCCGGCCACCGGCGCCGCGTGGGCCGACCCGCTGTCCGGCGCGGGCGGGCGCTCCCACCCGCTGTACGCGGTGTACTCGATCCTGCTCGCGACGTTCCTCGGCACGATGGGCCTGCCGCACGTCCTGGTGCGCTTCTACACCAACCCCGACGGCCGCGCGGCCCGCCGCACCACCGTGCTGGTGCTGGTCCTGCTCAGCGTCTTCTACCTGCTGCCGACGCTGTACGGCGCCCTCGGACGGGTCTTCGCACCGCAACTGCTGCTCACCGGCCGGACCGACACCGCGGTGCTGGTGCTCCCGCAGCTCACCGAGGCGGGCGCGGGCGGCCGGCTGCTCGCCGCGCTCGCCACCGCCGGGGCGTTCGCCGCGTTCGTCTCGACGGCCTCCGGGCTGACGGTGTCGGTCGCCGGGGTGCTGTCGCAGGACCTGATGCACGGGTCGGCCCGCGGCTTCCGCTGGGCGACGCTGCTGGCCGCCGGGCCGCCACTGGTGATGGCGGCGGTGACCGCGGGGCTGCCGGTGGCCGACGCGATCGGCCTGGCGTTCGCGGTGGCCGCGTCGTCGTTCTGCCCGCTGCTGGTCCTGGGGATCTGGTGGCGCGGGCTGACCGACACCGGCGCGCTGCTGGGCCTGGTGACCGGCGGCGGCCTGGCGGCGTGCGCGGTGGTGCTGACCAGCGTGCGCGGCCCCGGCGGCGGCTGGTCGGCGGCGCTGCTGGAGCAGCCGGCCGCGTGGACGGTGCCGGTGGCGTTCGCGGTGATGGTCGGCGGGTCGCTGCTGACCCGCCACCGGCTGTCGGAGGACGCGGTGGACCGGGTGATGCTGCGGATGCACCTGCCGGAGGAGGTCGGCGCGGCCGAGCCGCTGCCGCAGCCCCGTTGACCCGGGACCGACCCCGAGCGGCCGCGGTCGCGGGCACGGCGCGGGCGCGCGCGTGCGGCGCGGCAGACAGCCCGTCGCCGGACCGCGGCGCGGACCCCGGGCGCCCGAGCCCGGCACCGATCCGTCGCCCGACCCCGGCACCAGAACCCGACCCCGGCGCCCGGCTCCGGCAGAGACGCGGAGACCCCGCCCGCAGACATCCGGCTTCCCCTCACCGGCAGACCCCGGCTTCCGCTTACCCGCCCGCATCGTGGCCTCCGGTGCCGTGAACTGCACGGAGTGCCAGGGCCGTTGGGCGCACCACGGCTACCGCTCGGCGTGCCGGGGCGACCGTCCGCCGAACCGGCCGCACCGCTGGGCGACGCCCGCCGCGGAGCGTCTGGCCGCCCGTGGTGATCACTTCCTAGCGTGACAGCAGGCCCCCTACGGGCCCGCCACCCCTGCCGTTCCTCGATGAGGAGGAGAACTCGCAGATGAGCACTCCCGACACGACCCCCGCGCCCGGCGCGGACTCGATCGCCGACCCCGGGCCGCTCGGGCTCGCCGGCTTCGCCGCCACCACGTTCGTCCTCAGTTCCTTCAACGCCCACCTCATCGACCAGAACCTGCTCGCCGTGGTGCTGCCACTCGCGCTGTTCTACGGCGGCCTGGCCCAACTCCTCGCGGGCCTCTGGGAGTTCCGCAAGGGCAACACGTTCGGCTCCACCGCGTTCGTGTCCTACGGCGCGTTCTGGCTGTCGTACGCCGCCTACGTGAAGTTCGTCGCCGGCGGCCTGCCCGCCGGCACCGCGCACCAGGCCACCGGGCTCTACCTGCTGATATGGGCGGTGTTCACGGTCTACATGACGGTCGCCGCGCTGCGCACCAACGGGGCGATCCTGGCGGTGTTCGTCACCCTGTCGCTCACCTTCATCCTGCTGACGATCGCCGAGTTCTCGCAGTCCACCGGCATGACCAAGGTCGGCGGCTGGGTCGGCCTGATCACCGCGCTCTGCGCCTGGTACGCCTCCTTCGCCGCGGTCACCAACGCGACGTGGAAGCAGAACGTGCTGCCGGTCTTCCCCGGCGCCGGCGCGAAGGTCTCCCTCGGCGGCCGCGGCGGACCGGTGGCGGGCGAGGCCCACTGATGGACGGCGACGGCGAGACACTCGCCAACCTGCTTCGCGAGGAGCGGCGTTTCCCGCCGCCGCCGGAGATGGCGGCGGCGGCCAACGCCGGCGAGGACGCCTTCCGGGCGGCCGACGCGGACGGCGACGCGTTCTGGGCGGCGGCCGCCGCCCGGCTGGAATGGGCCGAGCCGTGGACGCAGGTCCGCGACTGGAGCCGCGCGCCGTTCGCCCGCTGGTTCACCGGCGGCCGGCTCAACGTGGCGGCCAACTGCCTGGACCGGCACGTGCGGGACGGGCGCGGCGACCGGGTCGCCTTCCACTGGGAGGGCGAGCCCGGCGACACCCGGACCCTGACCTACGCCGACCTCAAGGACGAGGTCTGCCGGGCCGCGAACGCCCTGCTGGAACTGGGGGTGCGGGCCGGCGACCGGGTCGCGCTGTACATGCCGATGATCCCGGAGACCGTGGTGGCGATGCTGGCCTGTGCCCGCATCGGCGCCCCGCACACCGTGGTCTTCGGCGGGTTCTCCGCGGAGGCGCTGCGCGGCCGCATCCTGGACTGCGACGCCCGCGTCGTCGTCACGGCCGACGGCGGCTACCGCAAGGGCGCGGCCTCGGCGCTCAAGCCCGCGGTGGACGAGGCGCTGGAGCAGTGCCCGGACGTGCGCAGCGTGCTGGTCGTGCGGCGCACCGGCCAGGACGTCGGCTGGACCGACGGCCGGGACGTGTGGTGGCACGACCTGGTCGGCGCCCAGCCGGCCGAGCACGAGCCGGAGGCGTTCGACGCCGAGCACCCGCTCTACATCATGTACACCTCCGGGACGACGGCCCGCCCCAAGGGCATCCTGCACACCACGGGCGGCTACCTCACGCAGGTCGCGTGGTCGCACTGGGCCGTCTTCGACATCAAGCCCGAGCAGGACGTGTACTGGACGGCCGCCGACATCGGCTGGGTCACCGGCCACTCGTACATCGTCTACGGGCCGCTCGCCAACGGCGTCACCTCGGTGCTGTACGAGGGGACGCCCGACACCCCGCACCAGGGCCGCTGGTGGGAGATCGTGCAGAAGTACGGGGTGACGATCCTGTACTGCGCGCCCACCGCGATCCGGACGTTCATGAAGTGGGGCGAGGAGATCCCGGGCCGCTTCGACCTGTCCTCGCTGCGGCTGCTCGGGTCGGTCGGCGAGCCGATCAACCCCGAGGCGTGGATGTGGTACCGCCACGCCATCGGCTCGGACCGCTGCCCGGTGGTCGACACCTGGTGGCAGACCGAGACCGGCGCGCACATGATCAGCCCGCTCCCCGGCGCGGCCACCCTCAAGCCGGGCTCCGCCCTGCGGGCGCTGCCCGGCATCCGGGCGGAGGTCGTCGACGACACCGGCAAGCCGGTGCCCAACGGCTCCGGCGGGTACCTGGTGCTGACCGAGCCGTGGCCGTCGATGCTGCGCACCATCTGGGGCGACGAGCAGCGGTACATCGACACCTACTGGTCGCGCTTCCCCGGCTACTACTTCGCCGGGGACGGCGCCAAGAAGGACGAGGACGGCGACATCTGGCTGCTGGGCCGGGTCGACGACGTGATGAACGTGTCCGGCCACCGGATCTCCACCACCGAGGTGGAGTCCGCGCTGGTCTCCCACCCGCGGGTCGCCGAGGCGGCGGTCGTCGGCGCCGCCGACGCCACCACCGGGCAGGGGATCGTCGCGTTCGTGATCCTGCGCGGCGACGGCGGCGGGGACACGCCGGACGGTGAGCTCGCCGCGAAGCTGCGGGCCCACGTGGCCAAGGAGATCGGCCCGATCGCCCGTCCCCGGCAGATCCTCGTCGTCGGCGAACTCCCCAAGACCCGCTCGGGCAAGATCATGCGGCGCCTGCTGCGGGACATCGCCGAGAACCGCCCGCTCGGTGACGTGACGACGCTCACCGACTCCTCGGTGATGGACGCGATCCGCGACGGGCTTCCGGCCGCCGCGGACGGGGACGGCTGACCGGGTCCGGCCCACGCGGGCAGACACCGGCCCGACCGCCCTCACGGCGGCCGTGCGGGACTTCCGTCCCGCCCGGCCGCCGTGCGCCCTCACACGGCCGCGGTCACTGCTCCGGGGTGAGCCGGAGGGAGACCGAGTTGATGCAGTAGCGCTGGTCGGTCGGGGTGGGGTAGCCCTCGCCCTCGAAGACGTGGCCGAGGTGGGAACCGCAGCGCGCGCAGCGCACCTCGGTCCTGACCATCCCCAGCGTCTTGTCCTGGATCAGCTCCACCGCTTCGGACTTGGACGGGTCGTAGAACGACGGCCACCCGCAGTGCGAGTCGAACTTGGTGTCCGACCGGAACAGCTCCGCACCGCAGGCGCGGCAGGAGTACACGCCCTCCGTCTTGGTGTCGGTGTACTCCCCGACGAACGGGCGCTCGGTGGCGGCCTGCCGGAGCACCGAGTACTCCTCCGGGGAGAGCTCCGCGCGCCACTGCGCGTCGGTCTTGTTCACTTCGTACGCCATGGGGCCTCCTCAGCTGCCGAGGCGGGCGAGCACCAGCGGACCCAGGTCGGTCACGTCTCCCGCCCCCATGGTGAGAACGAGATCACCGGGCTTCGCCATTCCTGCCACGACCTCGGGAATCGCGGACTTGTCGTGCTCGGCGGCGACGTCGGCGCCTGCCGCGCGGGCCGCGTCGATCACCAGGTCGCTCGTCACCCCCGGAACCGGGTCCTCGCGGGCCGGGTAGATGTCCAGCACGACGGACGCGTCGGCCAGCGCCAGCGCGGCGCCCATCTCCGCGCCCAGTTCCCGGGTGCGGCTGAACAGGTGCGGCTGGAAGACCACCAGCACCCGGGCGTCCGGGCCGGCCGCGCTCCTGATGGCCTCCAGGTCGGCGGTCATCTCGGTGGGGTGGTGCGCGTAGGAGTCGATGACCTGCACGCCCGCGGCCTCGCCCTTGAGCTGCAGCCGGCGCTTGACCCCGGTGTACTTCGCCAGGGCCGCGGCCAGCTCGCCGGCCGGGACGCCCATCGCGACGCCCGCGGCGAGCGCGGCCACCGCGTTGTGCGCGTAGTGGCGGCCGGGCACGGAGACGGTGAAGGTGAGCGGGCCGCCGTCGAGCAGCACGGTCACCTCGCTGGTCAGGCCGTGCGCCGTGATCGCGGTGATCCGCAGGTCGGCGTCCTCGGACTCACCGTACGTGACGACGTCGAGACCGGCGGTGTCCCGCACGCGGGCGGTCAGCTCCACCGCGCCCGGCTGGTCGGCGGCCACCACCAGCGTGCCGCCGGGGCGGATCTTGCCGACGAACGTCGCGAAGGACTCGTAGATCTCCTCCATCGACGCGTAGTTCGCGTGGTGGTCCAGCTCCACGTTGAGGACGATGGCGACCTCGGGGGAGTACGTGTGGAAGCTGCGGTCGCTCTCGTCGGCCTCGGCGACGAAGATCTCGCCGTCGCCGTGGTGCGCGTTGGAGCCGGGCGCGTCCAGGTCGCCGCCGATCGCGTACGACGGACCGCGGCCCAGCGCGGTCAGCGCGACCGCCAGCATCGAGGTCGTGGTGGTCTTGCCGTGCGTGCCGGCCACCGCGATCGGCCGGGTGCCGTCCATCAGCGCGGCCAGCGCGTCGCTGCGGTGCACCACCGGCACGCCCCGCTCGCGGGCCGCGGCCAGCTCGGGGTTCTCCTGGCGGATCGCGCTGGACACGACGACCGCGGTGGTGTCCGGGGCCAGGTGCCCGGCGTCGTGCCCGATGTGCACGGTGACGCCCAGGCCCCGCAGCGCCTGGGCCGTCTCGGAGTCCTTCGCGTCGCTGCCCGCCACCCGCGCCCCGCGCTGGGCGAGGATCTTGGCGATACCCGACATCCCGGCTCCGCCGATCCCGACGAAGTGCGGGCGTTCCAGGGCGGACGGCAGGGGCGGGGTGGGCGTGCTCATGCGCGGGTCTCCCGGGGTGCGTGCTCGGCGACGGTCTGCGGCCCGATTCTCGCACCTCCGTCACGCGTGCTCGTCCCGCTCGGCGTCGTGGCCCTCCGGTTCGTGCTGGGCGAAGAGCTTGAGCACCGGAACGCCGACCTTGTGGCGGGCCCGCGACGTCCAGTCGCGGTGGAAGAACTCCTCGACGAAGTGCGGCGCGGTGAGCACGATCACCTCGTCGGCGCCGGTCCGCTCCACCACGGTGCGCAGCAGGTCCAGCGGGTGGTGCTCGACCAGCTCGCCGACGGCCTCCGCGCCGGACGCGCGCAACGCGTCCAGGGAGTACGCCAGCGCCCGCTCGGCCGGCGGCACGGCGTTCTCGCCCTCGGGCTCCCTGTTCTCGCGTGCGGCGTCGTCGAGGTATCCCAGTGCCACGTCGTCGACGGCCCGCAGCAGCCGGTCCTGGTCGCCGCGCGGCTGCATGAGCACGACGAACGAGACCTGCTCGTCGCCGTGCAGGGTGGTGACCATCTCGACGTCGGCAGGGGCGAGCGGCTTCTCGATCATGAGTACGGTCGTGAACACGGACGCGTCCTTGTCTCTCGTGGGCCCTACCCCGATCCTCACAGGGCACCGGGGTAAGTGTTCCCACGCGACGCGAAGCGGAACAGAAGAATCCGCTTTTTCGGTGAGTTCTCCGGCGAGCCCGGCCCCGCGCGGGCCCCCGGCCGGGTCCCGTCCGGTGTCCGGCCACTCCCGTGTACCCCGGCTGTACCCCGGCGCCGGCCCGGCACCCGCTAGGCGCGGACGTACCGGGTGAACAGGAAACCGTCCTCCTCCAGGACCGACAGCGGCCGGAAGCGGGACGGCGGCACGACCGCCGGGCCGTGCATGATCCGGGGCTCGTCCCCCGCCGTGACCAGCGGGGACAGCGTCAGGCACAGCTCGTCCACCGCGCCGGCGGCAGTGAACTGCGCGAGCAGCCGCGGGCCGCCCTCGTGCAGCATCCGGCCCAGGCCGAGCGCGGCCAGTTCCCGCACCGCCCGCACCGGGTCCACGCCGTCGCCGTCCCCGGCGACCACCACGCGCGCCCCGGCGCCGCGCACCGCCGCCACGTCCGCCTCCTTCGCGGCGGCGCCGGTGAGCACCAGCGTGGGCACCACCGGCCGGGTGAACAGGGGAGCGGCCAGGTCCAGGTCCAGGCTGCGGCTGACCACGGCGATCGCCGCCGCCGGCGGCTGGCCGTCGGCGGCCCGCCGGTCCGCGAACGCCTCCCGCACCTTCGCCGGGCGGTAGCCCTCCTGCCGTACGGTCTCCGCGCCCACCACGACCACGTCGGCCAGCGCCCGCAGGGTGCCGAAGATCCGCATGTCGGCGGGCGAGGACAGCGGCGCCGAACGCCCCTCGGCCCGCGCCGCGCCGTCCAGCCCGGACACCATGTTGGCCCGCAGGTACGGCCCGGACTCCCGCGGCGGGTACGCGTACGCGTCCGCGAGTCCCAGGAGGGTGCCGAGTGCCGGTGAGCCGTCGTCCTGCCCTGGGTCCCGTCCGGACACGGGGAAAAGCCGCTGCATGTCGCGCAGTGTCGCACGGGGCGGGGCCGTGGGCTGCGCCACATTGGGCCAGGACGGTGGCGCGGCCGCACTACGATGGGTAGTCGTGTCCTCCTCCCTCGCCGAGACCGGCGCCGTCCCGACCACCGGGCCGGTGGCCCTGAGCGCGCGGACGCCGGTGGTGGACACCGCGCGGCTGGTCAGCGACATGGTCCCGCCGCCGCGCTTCGACTCCGTCCGCTTCGAGACCTATCTCCCCGACGAGCGGCAGCCCAGTCAGGCCGAGGCGGTGCGCAGGCTGCGCTCCTTCGCCCAGCGCACCGGCGCCGCGTCCGGCGCGGGCGAGCGCAGGCGCTGGTTCCGCCGCGAGCCGCAGGCCCCGCAGGGGCCGACCGGCGTGTACCTCGACGGCGGCTACGGCGTCGGCAAGACCCACCTGCTGGCCAGCGTGTGGCACGCGGCCCCCGCCCCGCGCGAGCGCAAGGCGTTCGGCACCTTCGTGGAGCTGACCAACCTCGTCGGCGCGCTGGGCTTCCAGCAGGCCGTCACCGCGCTCAGCGACCACAGCCTGGTCTGCATCGACGAGTTCGAGCTGGACGACCCGGGCGACACCGTGCTGGTCTCCACCCTGCTCGGCCGCCTCGCCGACGCGGGCGTCCGGCTGGCCGCCACGTCCAACACGCTGCCCGGCAGGCTCGGCGAGGGCCGCTTCGCCGCCACCGACTTCATGCGCGAGATACAGGGCCTGTCCGCCCGCTTCGCCTCGCTGCGCATCGACGGCGACGACTACCGCCACCGCGGACTGCCCGCCGCGCCCGCCCCCTACGGCGACGACGAGGTGACCGCGGCCGCCCAGGGCACCCCGGGTGCGGCCCTCGACGACTTCGGCGCGCTCACCGCCCACCTGGCCGTGGTGCACCCCAGCCGCTACGGAGCCCTGTGCGACGGCGTGCACGCGCTGTACCTGCGCGGCGTCGAGCAGATCACCGACCAGGCCACCGCGCTGCGCCTGGTGGTCCTCGCCGACCGGCTGTACGACCGGGAGATCCCGGTGATGGCCTCCGGCGTGGCCTTCGACCGGCTGTTCACCGAGGAGATGCTGGCCGGCGGGTACCGCAAGAAGTACTTCCGCGCGGTCTCCCGGCTCACGGCACTCGCCCGCGACGCCCGCGCCGACGACGAGACCGCCGCCTGAGCCCTCGCGCCGACGCCTGGCCCTCCGGCCGTCCGCCCGGCACCTGACTCCTCCGGCCGTCCGGCCCCGGCGCTGGCGGCCGGCCCGGATCGGGCGGAGGATCGGGCCATGGCCAAGCACGCCCACCACGCGAAGGACAGGCCCGCGTCCAAGGGCAGGGACGCACCCCAGGGCAAGAAGGCCGGCAAGGACAAGTCCGGCGGGGGCAAGGCCGCGTCCGGCGGCGGGCCCGCGCCCGCGGACCTGCGGTCCCTGCTGAGGGTGCCGGCCGGCGACGGTCCGGTCGACCTGGCGGCGTTCGACCCGTCCGCCACGCCCGGCGCGCCCCCGAGCAAGAAGCACGCCCGGAAGGAGACCGAGGAGCTGCGGCTGCGCCTCGCCGACCTCCAGGAGCGGCTCTTCGCGCAGAGCACCGCCGGGGACCGGCGCCGCCTGCTGGTGGTCCTGCAGGGCATGGACACCTCCGGCAAGGGCGGCACGATCAAGCACGTCGCCACGGGCCTGAACCCGACCGGCGTGCGGGTCACCGCCTTCAAGACCCCCACCGCCGAGGAGCGCGCGCACCCGTTCCTCTGGCGGATCCGCAAGGCGCTGCCCGAGGCCGGCGAGATCGGCGTCTTCGACCGCTCCCACTACGAGGACGTGCTCATCGTCCGCGTCCACGACCTCGTGCCGCGGGCCACCTGGCGGCGCCGCTACGACACCATCAACCGCTTCGAGCAGTCCCTGGCCGACGACGGCGTCACCGTCCTCAAGGTCTTCCTGCACATCGGCCACGACGAGCAGCGCGAGCGGCTGCTGGCCCGGCTCGACCGGCCGGACAAGCACTGGAAGTTCAACGCCGGCGACATCGAGGAGCGCGCGATGTGGCCCGCCTACCAGGAGGCCTACCAGGCCGTGCTGGAACGCTGCTCGACCGGCGCCGCGCCCTGGTACGTCGTGCCCGCCAACCGCAAGTGGTATCGCAACTGGGCGGTCAGCCGGCTGCTGCTGGAGCATCTGGAGGGCATCGACCCGCGGTACCCGCAGGGCGACTTCGACGTGGAGGAGAGCAGGAGGGCACTGCTCCGGAGCTGACCGGCGGTCGCCGGCCGGCACCGCGGGCTCAGCCGGAGCACGCGGTGCGCTGCGCCTCCTGCCACTCGCACACCGGGCACAGCGTGGCGCCCCTGGTGCTGGCGGGGTACTCGGTCGGCTCCCCGCACAGCACGCAGTCGGCGTGCGGCTCGCGGTCCTCCACGGTCTCGGCGGCGGTCCCGGCCGCTGTCTCGGTCACCCCTCCACCGTAGCCGCCCCGCCGGTGCCGCGGACCCGCAGCACCGCGGCGCCGCGCGGCGGCAGCTGCACCGCGCCGCCCTGCTGGAGCGTGCACGCCGGCCGGGCCAGCAGCACCTCGCACGGCGCGTTCAGCGGGACGCGCGCGGGGGTGTCCGAGAAGTTGACGAGGATGCGGAACGGGCCGCGCGCCACCCGCAGGGTGCGGCCCCCGGCGGTCGCCGTCACCTCGTCCAGCCGCCCGTCGGCCAGCTCCGGCTCGGCCCTGCGCAGCGCGATCAGCGCCCGGTACCACTCCAGGAGTTCGCGGTGCTCCTGCTTGTCGGGCTCCGCCCAGTCCAGCACCGAGCGGTCGCGGGTCGCCGGGTCCTGCGGGTCCGGGACCTCCTCCTCCGACCAGCCGTGGGCCGCGAACTCCCGCCGTCTGCCGCGGGTGATGGCCGCGCCCAGCTCCGCGTCGGAGTGGTCGGTGAAGAACTGCCACGGGGTCGCGGCCCCCCACTCCTCGCCCATGAACAGCATCGGCGTGAACGGCGAGGTGAGCACCAGCGCGGCGGCGGCGCCGAGCTGGGCCGGCGGCAGCCGGTCGCCGGTGGCGCGGTTGCCGACCTGGTCGTGGGTCTGGGCGTAGCCCAGCAGCCGCCGCCCGGGCGCGGACGCCGGGTCCAGCGGCCGCCCGTGATGGCGGCCGCGGAACGACGACCAGCTGCCGTCGTGGAAGAAGCCGCGGCCGAGCACCTTGGCGAGCCCGGCCGGGCCGGACGCGGCGAAGTCGGCGTAGTAGCCCTGCGATTCGCCGGTCACCGCGGTGTGCAGGGCGTGGTGGAAGTCGTCGTTCCACTGCGCGTGCAGGCCGAGGCCGCCCTGGTCGCGCGGGGCGGTGGTCCGCGGGTCGTTCAGGTCCGACTCGGCGATCAGGAACAGCGGCCGGCCCAGCGCCGCGGACAGGCCGTCCACCGCGGCCGACAGCTCCTCCAGGAAGTGCAGCGCCCGGGTGTCGACCAGGGCGTGCACCGCGTCGAGCCGCAGGCCGTCGAGCCGGTAGTCGCGCAGCCAGGCCAGCGCGCTGCCGATGAGGAAGTCCCGCACCTCGTCGGAGCCGGGCGCGTCCAGGTTCACCGCGTCGCCCCACGGCGTGTGGTGCCGGTCGGTGAAGTACGGGCCGAACGGCGGGAGATGGTTGCCGGACGGGCCGAGGTGGTTGTGCACCACGTCGAGTACCACGCCCAGGCTGTGCGCGTGTGCCGCGTCGACAAAGCGCTTCATCGCCTCGGGGCCACCGTAGGGTTCGTGCACCGCCCACAGCGACACCCCTTCGTACCCCCACCCGTTGGTGCCGGGGAAGGGGCAGACGGGCATCAGCTCGACGTGCGTGACGCCCAGCCGCGCCAGGTGCGGCAGCCGCTCGATCGCGGCGTCGAAGGTGCCTTCGGGCGTGAACGTGCCGACGTGCAGTTCGTAGAGCACCGCGCGGGGCAGCCCGCGGCCCGGCCACGGCACCGACCACGCGAACGCGTCGTGGTCGACCACCGCGGACGGGCCGTCCGGACCGTCCGGCTGCCGCCGGGAGCGCGGGTCCGGCAGCGGCGGGCCGCCGTCGAGCCGGTACGCGTACCGCGTGCCGTCCCCGGCCGGCAGCTCCGTCCGCCACCACCCCGTCCGTGACGGGTCGGGGCCGAGCCGGTGCGTGCGGTCGTCGATCAGGATCTCCACCTGCCGGGCGCCCGGCGCCCACACCTCGAACAGCACGCACGGCCTCCGTCAGCTCAGGTCGACTTGCTCCCGAGCAGATCCATGCCCGGAGGCCGGGTGGTTCAGACGAAGTTCACACGCTCCTGCGTGATCGGGTAGCCCGCTTTGGCGAACGCGGCGGCCATCGGGAAGTTTCCCTGGTCGGTCGCGGCGGCGATCCGGGTCGCGCCGCGGTCGACCAGGTCGTGGGTGCACTCCAGCAGCAGGTCGTACGCGTAGCCGCGGCCCCGGTACTCCGGGACCACGGCGATGAACCCGATGCACGGCCCGCCCGGGTTCTCCGCCGGAACGTGCAGCCCGGCGATCCCGCCGTCGGGCGCGTAGGCGAGCCGCCGCCAGTCCTTGGGCGACGGCATCCAGTCGAGGATGCCGATCGTCTCGTCGAGCGCGGCCTCCAGGCCCTGTTCGTCGAGCGTGCGGCGGTCGTGGGCGTCGAGCGTGCCCTCCATGATGCGGGCCATCACCGCGCGGAACGTCGCGTCGTCCGGCACCGGGCGGCACTCCAGGCGGCCGGTGCGCGGCGGCAGCGGGGTGGTGCCCGCGGATTCCGCGGACCCCGCGGACCCCGCCGACTCCCCGGACCACGTGTAGCGGTAGCGCTCCACCAGCAGCCGCATACCGGCCTGTTCCGCGGCGGCCCTCCGGCCCTCGGCCTCGGCCCGCACCGCGGGGTCCTCGCGCCAGCCGTGCGGCAGCAGTAGGTCGTACTCGGCGTGCAGCGGCGCGGCGCGCAGGAGTTCGGAGGCCGCGGTGGACTCGCCCGGCGCGAAGTCCAGCCAGTCCAGGGCCACCGGCGCGGTGTCCCCGTCCTTGCCCCACCAGGCGGCGCGGGCCACGACCCTGCCGTCGCGCAGCGCGACCCACGACCAGTCGGGGCGGTACTCGCCGCCCTCGTCCACGGTCGCGAAGGTGCGGCCCAGCAGCGCGCGGCCGACCAGGCCGGCGTCGGGCAGCGAGGTGAACAGGGCGGACTCGCCCGCGACGAGCGGGCGGAAGATCAGATCAGACATGTGTGTCCTGGAATTCCTTCGGGAGGCATGCGCTCCCGTGGACTCAGGGACGCCCGGCGGATGGGCGGGAGCGCGGCACGGTGACGGTCATCGCTCTCGCCTCCTCTCCTGGTCTCTCGGACGTCCCCGGAACCGTAGCCCGGACGCCGGCCGCGGGTCCACCGGATTTCCGCGGGCCTGCCGGCCGCGCGGAAACGGGCCGCTCACCCTCCCGGACCTCGGCGCCCGGACCCCGCCGGGCCGCCGGCGCCTACGCCGGGGTGAGCAGGGCCACGGGGGAGCCGGCGAGGAGCGTGGCGAGCGGGACGCGGCCCTCGTGCCGGGCGCCGGTGAGCCGGTCCTGCCAGGTCCCCGGGGGCAGCGGCAGCACGGTGCCGTCCCAGCCGCCGGCGTCCTCCAGTCGTGCCGGCAGGCGCGTGGCGACGGAGACCGCGCCCTCGCCGCGCACGAACGCGACGGCGTGCGCGGCGGCCGGGCCCGCCGCGGCCAGCGGCCGGTACGCGGCCGCCGGCCCGTACCACTCGGGGTGTTCCCGGCGCAGCCGCAGCGCGACCGCGGTCAGCCGCAGCTTGGCCTGGTCGAAGCCGCGCGGCTCGGCGCCGTCCAGCAGCTCCTGGAGGGTGCGGGCGACCCCGAACCGGTTGGTGCCGGGCTCCGGCTGGTGGAGCGTGCCCCGGTTGTCCGGGTCGACCAGCGTGTACACCGGGTACTCCGTGCCCTGGTACACGTCCGGCACGCCCGGCATCGTCAGGTGCAGCAGCGCCGCGCCCAGGCTGTTGGCGGCGGCGTACCGTTCCAGCGTCCCGGTGAACTCGCCGATGTCGTAGACCTGGACCCCGCAGGGCCCCTCGTCGGTGAAGTCGGCGACCGCCTTCTCGTACGCCTCGTCCTGCTCGGTCCACGAGGTGCGCAGCCCCGACTCGCGCACGGCCTTCAGCACCGCGGGCACCAGCCGGTCGGGGGAGCAGAAGCCGAGGCCGACACCGGTCTGGAAGACCGTGTACTGGGTGTGCCGGTCGGGCGCCGCCGGCGTGCCGAGTCGCGCGGCCCGGGCGTCGCGGGCGGCCAGCCACTCCCGCCAGGCCGCCGGCCGCTCCGTGAGCACCGCCAGCCGCAGCCTCAGGTCGGCACTGCGCTTGGTGTCGTGGGTGGACAGCACCGTCCCGGTCGCCGGCCGCTCCCGCAGCAGCCGGGCGCAGTAGGCGTGGAACTCCTCGGGCGTGGTCGCCGGGTGCCCGGGGTCGCGGCCCACCTCGCACAGCGACAGCAGTGGCACGTACCGGTAGAACGACGTGTCCTCGACGGACTTCGCGTGCAGCGCGGAGGCGACCTGGGCGAACCGCACGCAGAAGTCGGCGGCGTCCTCCCCGGGCCGCCGCCCCAGCGCCAGGTCGCGCATCAGGTCGAGGACGGGGGACAGCGCCGTTGGGCACTGCTCGCGGGCCCGGTCCGCGGCCCCCTCCATGAGCGCCGTGTCGGCGTCCGCCGCGGGCTGCCCCGGCCGGACGTACGGTCGGTAGACGGGCACGCGGACGAGCAGCTCGCGGATCGCGTCCGCCAGCGCCCCCGCCCCCGCGCCGCCGTCCGCGCCCGCCTCGGCTCCCGCGCCCGCCTCGGCTCCCGCGCCCGCTCCTGCTCCCGCGCCCGTGTCCGCGTCCGGCGGCGCCGCCGCGAGGGCGCGCTGGGCCGAACGGGTCAGCCGGGCCACCTCGGCCGCCAGGTCGTGCGTCACCACCCGGTACGCCGCGCGCCGCGCGGTGGCCGCCCACCGGCCGCCGCGGTCGTCCGGGACGCCGGTGAACTCCCGGTAGAAATCGGCCAGTTCCGCCGCGCCCTCGGGGTCGGTGAACAGCCCGTCGACACGGTCGAGCGCGTCGTACCCCGTCGTGCCCGCGCACGCCCAGTCGGACGGCAGCTCCTCGTCGCGCTGGAGGATCTTCTCCACCACCGTCCACCGCCCGCCGGTCGCCTCGGCCAGGCGCCGGAGGTAGCCCGCGGGGTCGGCGAGTCCGTCGGGGTGGTCGATCCGCAGCCCGTCCACGACGCCCTCGCGCAGCAGTCCCAGGACCGTCGCGTGCGTGGCCTCGAACACCTCCGGCCGCTCCACGCGCACCGCGATCAGGTCCGAGATGGTGAAGAAGCGGCGGTAGTTCAGCTCGGTGCGGGCGGTCCGCCAGTAGGCGAGCCGGTACCACTGGGCCTCCAGCAGCTCCGGCAGCGGCAGGTCCTCCGTGCCCGCCCGCAGCGGGAAGCGGTGGTCGTAGTACCGCAGCACCCGGCCGCCCGCGGCCTTGTCCTTGACCACCGACAGCTCGCCCAGGACGTCCGGCACCGGCTCGCCCAGCACCGGCAGCAGCACCCGGCCGCCCAGCGCGTCCCAGTCGATGTCGAACCAGGGCGCGTACGGCGACGAGGGCCCGTCGCGCAGCACGGCCCACAGCGGGCCGTTGAGGTACTCGGGGGCGGGGACCGCCATATGGTTCGGGACGATGTCCAGGATCAGCCCCAGGCCGTGCTCGCGGGCGGTGCGGGAAAGCTCCCGCAGGCCCTGCTCGCCGCCGAAGGCGGCCCGCACCCGCGTGTGGTCCACCACGTCGTAGCCGTGCCGGGAGCCCGGGACCGCCTCCAGCACGGGCGACAGGTGCAGATGGGTGATGCCGAGGGCCGCGAGGTAGGGCACGGCGCCGGCCGCGTCGGCGAAGGTGAAGCCGGGCTGCAGCTGTATCCGGTAGGTCGAGCTGGGCGTCACGGGGGTTGCCGTCATGGGGTCTTCTCTACCCCGGATCGGCGCCCGGGGCGCGCCGGAGCGGTCCGAACGCCACTCCGTGCCCCGAGCCGGCCACCGCCCGCGCCCGGAGCGCCGTCAGTCCGCCGGGCGCTGCAGCACCACCATGCTGCGGTCCGCCAGCAGCAGCCGGTCGCCCGCCGCCACCAGCTCGCCGGTGCCCGGCACGACGCCCTCCGGCCGCTCGGTGTCCACCACCAGCTGCCACTCCTTGCCGTGGTTGACCGGCACCACGAACTCCTGGGCGCGCGGCGCGGCGTTGAACATCAGCAGGAACGAGTCGTCGGTGACCCGCTCGCCGCGCGGGCCCGGCTCGGAGATGGCGTTGCCGTTGAGGAACACCACCAGCGAGCGCGCGTGCGCCGCCTGCCAGTCGCGCTGCGTCATCTCCTGGCCCTCGGCGGTGAACCAGGCGATGTCCGACAGCTCGTCGTGCGTGCCCTCGACCGGGCGGCCGTGGAAGAAGCGGCGCCGCCGGAACACCGGGTGGTCGCGGCGCAGCCACACCATCGACTTCACGAAGTCGTGCAGCCGCAGCGCCTCCTCGTCGGCGTCCGAGGTGCCCGCCTTGCCCGGCCACAGGAGCCACGACAGCTCGTTGTCCTGGCAGTAGGCGTTGTTGTTGCCGTGCTGGGTGCGGCCGAACTCGTCGCCGTGGCTCAGCATCGGCACGCCCTGGGACAGCATCAGTGTCGCCACGAAGTTGCGGACCTGCCGGCCCCGCAGCGTCTGCACCGCCCGGTCGTCCGTCTCGCCCTCCGCGCCGCAGTTCCACGAGCGGTTGTGGCTCTCGCCGTCCCGGTTGCCCTCGCCGTTGGCGTCGTTGTGCTTGTCGTTGTACGACACCATGTCGCGCAGGGTGAAGCCGTCGTGGCAGGTGACGAAGTTGATCGAGGCCAGCGGGCGGCGGCCGTCGTCCTGGTACAGGTCGGAGGAGCCGGTCAGCCGCGACGCGAACTCCGCCAGCGTCGCGCTCTCGCCCCGCCACAGGTCCCGGACGGTGTCCCGGAACTTGCCGTTCCACTCGGTCCACAGCGGCGGGAAGTTGCCCACCTGGTAGCCGCCCTCGCCGACGTCCCACGGTTCGGCGATCAGCTTCACCTGCGAGACCACCGGGTCCTGCTGCACCAGGTCGAAGAACGACGACAGCCGGTCCACCTCGTGGAACTGCCGGGCCAGCGTGGCCGCCAGGTCGAAGCGGAAGCCGTCCACGTGCATCTCGGTCACCCAGTACCGCAGGCTGTCCATGATCATCTGCAGCACGTGCGGGCTGCGCATCAGCAGGCTGTTGCCGGTGCCCGTGGTGTCCGTGTAGTAGCGCTTGTCGCCGCTCAGCCGGTAGTACGAGGCGTTGTCCAGGCCGCGCAGCGACAGCGTCGGGCCCAGGTGGCTGCCCTCGGCGGTGTGGTTGTACACCACGTCGAGGATCACCTCGATGCCCGCCCGGTGCAGCGCCCGCACCGCGGTCTTGAACTCCAGCACCTGCTGGCCCCGGTCGCCCAGCGAGGAGTAGCCGTTGTGCGGGGCGAAGAACCCGATGGTGTTGTAGCCCCAGTAGTTCGCCAGGCCCGCGTCGGCCAGGCGGTGGTCCTGGACGAACTGGTGCACCGGCATCAGTTCCAGGGTGGTCACCCCGAGTTCCACCAGATGGCTGATCACGGACGGGTGTGCGAGCGCCGCGTAGGTGCCGCGGATCTCCTCCGGCAGCCCGGGGTGGGTCATCGTCAGGCCCTTGACGTGGGCCTCGTAGATGATCGTCCGGTGGTAGTCGATGCGCGGCGCCCGGTCGTCGGCCCAGTCGAAGTAGGGGTTGACCACCACCGAGGTCATGGTGTGCGGGGCGGAGTCCAGGTCGTTGCGCGAGTCCGGCTGGCCGAAGCGGTAGCCGTAGACCGCCTCGTCCCAGTCGATGGCCCCGCTCATGGCCTTGGCGTAGGGGTCGAGCAGCAGCTTCGCCGAGTTGCAGCGGTGGCCGCGGGCCGGGTCGTACGGCCCGTGCACCCGGAACCCGTACCGCTGACCGGGCATCACCCCCGGCAGATAGGCGTGGCGGACGAAGGCGTCCGCCTCCCGCAGCTCCACCGCCGTCTCGGAGCCGTCGTCGTGCAGCAGACACAGCTCGATCCGCGACGCGACCTCGGAGAAGACGGCGAAGTTGGTGCCCGCCCCGTCGAAGGTGGCGCCGAGGGGATACGACTGACCCGGCCAGACTTGCATGTAGTGACTCTTCCACTCCGGAACCGGACCTCGTGGGACATCTCCCGCGATCCCGGCAGTTGTGTTGCCGAACCCGCATCCTCCCATCACGCCCCACCCGAGGGTGACCTAGCCACAACAGGGCGCAATCGCAAGGGTGATGAGGTTTTCCGTTAGTCGTCAAGTAGGGTCGATACCGCTGCGGCACCCCCCGCACCGCAGTACCCTTCCTTGATCGTGGACGGGGTGGGAGGCGGTGCAACGGTGACGTCCGGAGGTCTGATGCTCCCGGGTGGCGGTGAGCAGGGCGACCGGCACGTCGCTGACGACGCCAGCGCCGACGGCCCGAGTGGCGCGGTCACCCTCGCCGCGCCCCTGGAGATCGGAGCGGAACTGGACTGGGGTGCCGAGGCCTGGGCCGAGGTGCGGACCCGGGCGCGCCGGGCCGGGCGGGCGTACGTCTGGCTCAATCTCGTCGAGCAGCGGCTGCGCGCCGTCGTCAACGCCGTGCTGCGGCCGATCTACGAGCCGGTGCACGGCGAGGAGTGGGTGGTGGCCGCGGCCGGCCCGGCCGGCGGCGAGTGGGTGCAGCGGGCGGTCGCCGTCCGCGAGGTGAGCCGCCGCAAGGGGTTCCTGCTGGACCCCGCCGACGACAACGTGCTGAGCTTCCTCACCCTGCCGCAGCTGCGCGAGCTGGTGGTCCAGCACTGGCCCTGCTTCGAGCCGTACTTCGACGACCGGCGCGAACTCGAACTGGCCCTGGACGAGCTGGAGGTGGCCCGGCACGTCGTGTCGCGCAACCGGGCGCTGTCCAGGACGGTGCTGGACCAGGCCGAGCGGGCCTCGGCGCGGCTGCTGGAACTGCTGGGCGCCGGCGCCCCCCGCAACACCTCGCAGCGGCTGCCGGTGGACGCGGTCGAGCAGCTGGTCGCCGACCGCTACGCCGACGTCATCGGCGTCTACCCGGACCGGGTGCGGCTGCAGCGCCAGCTGCCGGTGGAGGACCTGTTCGCCGGTGCCCGGCGGCTGGACGCGATCGGGATCGGCCTGAACCTGCTGGTGCAGAACTACTCCGGGCGGCGCCTGGTGCGGCTGGCCGAGTCCGGCTGCCGGGTACGGCTGGCGTTCCTCAACCCCGCCAGCAGCGCGGTGCGCCGGCGCGAGCGGGAACTCGGCCTCGGGCGCGGCGAGCTGGGCCGCTCGGTCGAGATGAACATCATGCACATGCGCCGGGTGCGGGCCCGGCTGCGGGACCAGGGCGCGTTCGAGATCCAGGTCTTCGACGAGACCCCGCGCTTCACCGCCTACCTGGTCGACGGCGACAGCGGCGACGGCCTGGCGGTCGTGCAGACGTACCTGCGGCGGGCACGCGGCATGGAGGTCCCCGTGATGGTGCTGCGCGGCGGATCACGCAAGGTGGTCGAGGGCGAACGCCCGAACGAGGGCGGCCTGTTCGAGGTCTACCGCGAGGAGTTCGAGGGGATCTGGACCGATTCGCGCCCGGTGTCCTGAACCCGGCCCGCCCCGCGGCGCTGTCAGTGGGGCACGGGATGATGGCAGGGCACACGGGGGAATCGGCTGGAAGGACGCGCCATGGCATGGCATGAGGATCTGCTGGTCGGCTTCGACCTGGAGACCACGGGGACGGATCCGCGCCAGGCGCGGATCGTGACGGCCGCGGTCACCGAGGTGAAGAGCGGCGAGCCGGTGCGGCACCGGGCCTGGCTCGCGAACCCCGGCGTGCCGATCCCGGCGGAGACCACGGCCATACACGGCGTCAGCACCCAGCGGGCGGCCGCCGAGGGGCGGCCGGCTCCGGAGGTCGTGGCGGAGGTCGCCGACGCGCTGCGCCGCCACTGGGCGGCCGGGGTGCCCGTGGTGGTCTACAACGCGCCGTTCGACCTGACGCTGCTCGACGAGGAGTTGCGGCGGTACGCGCTGCCGCCGCTGGTGGCCGAGGGCGGCACGCCCGGCCCCGTCATCGACCCGCTGGTGCTGGACCGCGCGCTCGACCGGTACCGCCGCGGCAAGCGCACCCTGGAGGCCGCCTGCCAGGTCTACGGCGTCGCCCTGGACGGCGCGCACGACGCGGGGGTGGACGCCCTCGCCGCGGTCCGCGTGGCCCGCGCCCTGGCCCTGCGCTTCCCCGAGGTCGCCGAGGCCGACCTCGCCGACCTCCAGACCCGTCAGACCGCCTGGTACGCCTCCTGGGCCGAGGACTTCGCCGCGTGGCTCGCCAGGAAGGGCTCCCAGGACACCCAGGTCGACACCGCCTGGCCCCTGCGTACGTCCGTCCCCCTGCGCGGCTGACACCGGGTGCCGGCGGGTACCTCGCCGCGGGGGCCGGTGGCGCCCGTAGGCGGGAGGGCCGCCATCAGAACGGATACCAGCGGACCGTGGGGTCGCCGGCGCGCAGGGAGGCGACGCGGCGGCGGAACTCGGTGAGGGCCGCGGGGTTGGCGGGGGCGTGCTGGGCGACCCAGGCGCAGCTGGCGGTCTCGCGGGCGCCGCGCAGGACCTCGCAGCCGGGCCAGGCGGCGACGTCCCAGCCGTACGCGGCGGTGAAGGCGTCGTACGCGGCGGCGGGCACGCCGTAGCGGTCACGGCTGAGGGTGTGCACGACGAGGTCGTGCTCGCGCAGGTCGGAGGAGAAGGTCTCCAGGTCGACCAGGACCGGGCCGTCCGGGCCGATGTGCACGTTGCGGGGCAGCGCGTCGCCGTGGATCGGACCGGGCGTCAGGTGGGGTTCGAGGGCCGCGGCCGCGTCCGCGAAACCGTCCCTGCGCCTGCGCAGGAACGCCGCGTCGGCCGGGTCGACGGCGTCGCCGGCCAGCCGCAGCCAGCGCTCGACGCCGCCGAGCAGATCCCGCGGCGGCAGGCCGAAGTCCGGTTCGGGCAGGGCGTGGACGCGCAGCAGCAGCGGCGCGACGTCAGCCGGTTCGGCGGGCCGCAGCGACTCCGGCAGCCGCTGCCAGTACGTCACCGGGTGACCCTCGACGAGCCGCACCTCGGACTCGGCCGAGCGCACCGCGGGCACGTCGTGCTTGGCGAGCCAGTCCGCGGTGCGGACCTCGCGCCGGGCCCGGTCCAGCAGGTCGGCGCCCCGGCCGACCTTGATCACCAGGCGGCCGGCCGCGAACACCGCGTTCTCCCCGAAGGACAGCAGGTCGGCCTGGGCGTGGCCGGCCGCGTCCAGTACCGCCCGCGCCCGTTCCTGCGTGAACACCGCGTCCGCCATGTCCAGCCTCTCGCCTTCCGTCCGCCTGCTGGGGTGTCCGACCGATCGCATATGCCGCGGTCATCGGCCGTTCGTTCGGACACAGGCAAGTCTCGCACCCTCGCCCCCGGGAATTCCGTCGGGTTTCCCAGGAATCCGCGGCGCATACGTACCCACGGGTGCGATGAGTTACGGCTGCGCGCGCGGTCGATATCCCAGAGGCCCCGATGCGGGACCTCGGGCCCCGCCGGCCCCGTCGAAGGCCGGTGCGGGCCGGTGCGGGCCGACGCGTGCCGGCGCGTGCTGAGGACGTGTCCGGACCGGCCGGGAGGAGCGAGTGTGGCGGCGGACCGCGACCCGCAGGAACCGGCCTGTCCGGATCCCGTCGAGCGCCTGGTCACGGTGGACGTCAGCGGCCTGCCGGCCGCCGCCGAGCCACCGGACAGCCAGGCCCTCGGCGGTCTCGGCGCGGTCGCCGCGCTGGCCCGCCTGCGCCTGGCCGCCCGCCGCACCGGTCACCGCGTGCGGCTGCGCGGTGCCTCGGCGGACCTGCGAGCCCTGGTCGAACTGGCCGGTCTAGCCGGGGAGTTCGAGTGGGAGGCCGAAGAGGGGGAACAGGTGCTCGGTGTCGAGGAATGAGCTGAGACCGGTGATCCGGCCGTCGGTGACGTCCAGCACCTGCAGCGCCCACGCGCGGTGGCCGCCGTCGGGGTCGGGACGGTACTGGCCGAAGCCCGGTGCGCCGTTCGCACTCACCGGGAGGAGGCGCGAGCCCTTGCAGCCGGCGCCGGTGCCCAGGAACCAGGCGCGTATCTCCTCGCGACCGCGCAGCCACAGCGGGTAGGGCGGCATGTTCAGCGTGGCGTCCTCGTGCAGCAGGCTGGTCAGCGAGTCCAGGTCGTAGCGCTCGAACGCGTCGACGTAGCGAGCCAGCAGGGCCTCCTGCGCGCCGTCCATCGGCGCGGCGGGCGGGACGTCGGCGCCCACCTCGGCCTCGGCGAGGGTGGCCCGGGCGCGCTGCAGCGCGCTGTTCACCGAGGCGACGGTGGTGCCGAGCAGCTCGGCGGTCTCGCTCGCCTTCCACGCCAGCACCTCGCGCAGGATCAGCACCGCGCGCTGCCGCGGCGGCAGGTGCTGCAGCGCGGCGACGAACGCCAGCCGGATCGTCTCGCGGGAGACCACCACGTCGGCCGGGTCGCCGGCGCCCGCGGCGGGCACGGCGCGGGCGTCCGGCACCGGCTCGACCCACATCGACTCCGGCGTCATGTCCGGCAGCACCGCGCCGGCGTGCGAGGCGGGCGACAGGTCCATCGGCCGGGCGCGGCGCTTGCCCGCGTTCAGGCTGTCCAGGCACACGTTGGTGGCGATCCGGTACAGCCACGAGCGGAGCGACGAGCGTCCCTCGAAGCGGTCGGCCGCGCGCCAGGCGCGGACCAGGGTCTCCTGCACCGCGTCCTCGGCCTCGAAGACCGAGCCGAGCATGCGGTAGCAGTAGCCGGTCAGTTCGACCCGGTAGTCCTCCAGCCGGCTCTCCACCTCGCCGGCGGACGGAACCACCGCGGCGCTTGCGCTGCTGTTCCTTGCGGTCATGTTTCCCACCGTACTAGCGGGCACCGACAGCGCCCCCGTACCCGGGCGGGTACGGGGGCGCTGCGCTGCCCCGCGGGGGCCGTGCGGGGCGGTCGGCGGCGGGCGCGGGGCCCGTCAGTAGCGGCCGTGGCCCGTCGGCACCGGGGGAGCGGTCGGGGCCTGCGGGGCGGCGGGCGCCGCGGCGGCCGGCTCGTCGTGGGTCAGGTCCGGCAGGCGGTGCATCCAGCGCGGCAGGTACCAGTTGCGGTCGCCGAGCAGGCTCATCACCGCCGGCAGCAGCACCCCGCGGATCACCGTGGCGTCGATGAGCACCGCGAAGGCCAGGCCGACGCCCATCTGCTTCATGCTCTGCATGGACAGCGTCCCGAAGATCGCGAACACCGCCACCATGATCACCGCGGCGCTGGTCACCACGCCCGCGGTGGTGGTGATGCCCTGCTCGATGGCGGCCTTGGTGGTCAGGCCGCGCATGCGGGCCTCGCGGATCCGGGAGACCACGAAGACGTGGTAGTCCATGCTCAGCCCGAACAGGATCACGAAGAGGAACAGCGGCAGCCAGGCCACCACGGCGCCGGTGCCGGTCGCGCCGACCAGCGAGGCGCCCCAGCCGTGCTGGAAGACCATGGTCAGCACGCCGTAGGCCGCACCCACCGAGAGCAGGTTGAGCACCACCGAGGTCAGCGCGATGGTCAGCGACCTGAAGGACAGCAGCATCAGCACGAAGGCGAAGACCGTCACGAAGGCGAACACCGGCGGGACGCTGCTGGTGATCTTGTGGTTGAAGTCCATGGAACCCGCGGTCTCGCCCGTGATCGGCGCCCGCAGTCCGGCGACCTTCCCGAGCGTGGCGGGGCGGACGTGGTCGCGCAGCAGGTGGAGGTCGGCCTCCGCCTTGCCGCGGTCGGTCCCGCCGGCCAGCGGCACGTGGATCTCGGCGATGTTCCGGTCGGCGTGCACGGTCAGGGTGACCGGCCCCGGCTGGCGCCGGAGGAGACGGCCTGGGCGCGGAAGTCGGCGATGGCCCGGGTGACGGCCGGTGCCGTGATGTCGTCGGCCTTGACGACGACGTGGGCCGGGTCCGGGCCGCCGGGGAACGCGGCGTTGATCGCCTCGTAGGTCTGGACGACCTTCAGGTGGCCGCCGAGCTCCTGGTCCATGGACAGGTTCGCGGTGTGCATGCCGAACGCGGGGATCGCGATCGCCACCAGCACTCCGCCGGCCAGCACCGTGGCGGCCTTCGGGCTGCGCAGCACCGGGCGCAGCACGGTCCGCCAGAAGCGGCTGCCGCCGCCGGCGGGACCGGCGGCCGGAGCGCCCTTCCGCGCGGCCCGGCGCAGGAACGGCAGCCGGCCCTTCTCGACGCGCTCGCCGAGCAGCGACAGCAGCGCGGGCAGCACGGTGACCGAGCCGATCATCGCGATGGCGACGACGATCATGGTCGCCACGCCCATCGCCTCGAAGTCCCCGATGCCGGTGAACAGCATGCCGGCCATGGCCACGATCACGGTGATGCCGGAGATCAGGATGGCCCGGCCGGAGGTCGCCGCGGCGATCCGCAGCGCGGTCGCCGGGTCGTGCCCCGCGGCCCGCTCCTCGCGCTCCCGGCGCAGGTAGAACAGGCAGTAGTCGACGCCGACGGCCAGACCCACCAGCAGCATCACGGAGTTGGCGGTGTCGCTCATCGGCACCGCGTGGCTGACCAGGGCGACGACGCCGGTGGCGCCGAGGAACGCGGTCATGGCCAGCACGACCGGCAGCAGTGCGGCGACCAGCGCGCCGAACGCGACGAGCAGGATGCCGAGCGCCACCGGCAGGGCCGAGTACTCGGCGGTCTTGAAGTCCGAGCCGAAGGCGTGGTTGACCGCCTGCTCGGAGCTGGCGTCGCCGAACTCGGCGATCTTCAGGTCCTGGTGGCCGCCCTGGACCTTGTCGACGGCGTCGAGGACGGGCTGCACCTGGTCGGCGGCCTTGTCCTTCGGTCCTGCCATGTCGAACCGGACCAGCGCGGAGCGGTGGTCGGCCGAGACGGCCCTGGTGGTGTACGGCGACTCGACGGCGGTGACCTTGCCGGTGCCCTTGACCGCGGCCACCACGTCGCCGACGGCGGCCCGGAAGGCCGGGTCGTCCACGGTGGTGCCGGCGTGCCGGGCCTGGATCAGGACCATCTCGCTCGCCGTGTCGGCCAGTCCGGCGTCGTCCATGATCGTGGCCGCCTGCGAGACCTCGCCGGGCATCGCCCGGTCCTCGTCGACGTCGTGGCGGCCGGCGGCCTGCCCGATGACCACGACCAGGACGACGAGCAGCAGCCAGCCGCCCACCGCCGCCCAGCGGTGGCGGGCGCTCCAACTGCCCATCGCCGCCGCGATGCCCATCCTGCTGCCGTGCGTGCGTCCGCGTGCGCGACTCACGGTGTGCCCCCTTGTGTGGATCGTCGTGGTGGCGGCGACCTGCCGCTCTGACCACCTACGACGCTAGGGGCGGGGGGCGGCCCGACCCATCCGGCCAACTGGTGAGTTCGGGGAGGGCGTTCTCCCCCTCAGGGGTGGGGAGAACCCCACCCCCGACGGGAGGATGCCCCTTACACCCGGTACCGCGCGGGGGCGCGCGGGCCGGAGCGCGCCGCAGGTCAGCGGCGTGGAGCGGGGGGCTGCAGGCCGAACGCGGCGGTCTTCAGGGACCGCCGCATGGCCAGCGCGAGCGGCTGCTCGGCGTACCGGTGCACCACGTACGACAGCGCCACGAGTGCCGCGACCGAGACCGCGACCAGCAGCCGCGGGTCCATCCGGTCGCCGTAGTAGTGGGCGAGCGTCATTCCCGTCACGTCGTGCAGCAGGTAGAGCGGGAACGTCAGCGTGCCGGCCGTGGTCAGCAGCCGCCAGCGCACCCACCGGGTCCAGCCCAGGGCGATCGCCGCGACGAGCCCGTAGAACACCGTGATCGTCAGCACCAGCCAGCCGCGCCACGGCGACCAGGTGTCCCAGTTGTTGCTGCCGCCGCTGGGCGCCAGCAGGAAGTGCAGGGCCAGCAGCCAGGACATCGCGACGATGCCCCACAGCAGTGGCGTCGACCGGTACCGGTACATCAGGTAGAACGCCATGCCGCCGATGAAGTACGGCGCCGAGGTCGGATTGGCGAGCAGCGTCAGCAGCGGCAGGTCGGCGCTGGGCGCGATGACCGCGGCGACCGTCCACAGCCCGCAGAAGACCACCACCCGCCGGTAGCTCAGCCCCTTCCACACCACCACCGCGAAGGTGAGGTAGAAGCACAGCTCCGGCCAGAGCGTCCAGTACACCGGGTCGAGGTTGTCCACCCCGAGAGGGCGCTGCATCATCGTGAAGTTCGCGAACAGCAGCCGCGGGTTGGGGTGCCCGAACGGGCTGTCGGTGAGATAGATCACCGCCGCGGACACCGCGATGGCCAGCCAGTACATCGGGTAGAGCCGGGTGACGCGGGAGATGAAGAAGTCCCGCGGGGTGCGTCCCCAGGCGCTCATGCAGATGACGAATCCGCTGATCAGGAAGAACAGGTCGACGCCCAGGCGCCCGAAGGCGAAGTACTGGTGGGCGGCGGGAAAGGTCTCCTGGTAGGGGCGGCCCCAGATGCCGATCATCGACCATCTGGTCTGCCCCATGAAGTGGAACAGCACCACCGACATCGCCGCGGCGAACCGCAGCCCGTCCAGCGCCGGCAGCCGGTCCTTGCGCACTCCCGGCCGGGCCTGGCCCGCCGGGGCGGGGGCCGCCCTGGGGGGCGGCGTACCGAGCGCCGCTCCGCGTCCTGCCGCACTGCCGGCGCTGCCGGCCGCCGTGGTCCCCGTCGGCTCCCCCGTCGTCGTGCCTACGTCATCCCCTCCGCTTCCTGTCCCGCCGGGCTGGAATATCTCCTCGGTCTGGGTCATGCATCCGCCGTTTCCGGTCTCGTCCTCCAGGTCATGGGCTCCGGAAGCCTCGGTCGGTCGACCGCTCGGCGGGCCGAAAGGGTTGTCCTCAGGCCACGATCAGGTGTCCGACCGGCAGACGCGCGTCGTCGTACCGGCGCAGCAGCAGCTCCGCCAGTTCCGGCGCCGCCCCGAGTACCGGAGCCAGCACGTCCGCCCCGGCCTCCCGGGCGCCGCGCGCGATGCGGTCCGGCAGGAAGCCGGGCGCGATGACGTACGGCGCGACCGCGACCGACCTTACGCCCTCCGCTCTGAGCTGCCGAACGGCCTCATCCGTACGGGGGAGGGACGCGGAGGCGAACGCGGGCCGCACGGCGCGCCAGCCGGAACGCTGCCAGCGGCGGGCGATGCCGTCGACGACGGCGCGCGCCTCGGGGTCGGTGGAGCCGGCACAGGCCAGCACGACGCCGGTGGCGGCACGGTCGGCGGCGGTCAGCCCGGCCTCGCGCAGCCGCCGTTCCAGCGCGGCCGTCAGCAGCGGTGAGGGGCCGAGCACCTGCGCGGTGCGCACCCGCAACGCGGGCAGCTGCGCGGTGGCTTCGCGCAGAACGGCGGGAATGTCGGACTTGGCATGGAATGCTCGGGTCAACAGCAGGGGGAGGGCCACGACGTCGCGCACTCCGTCCGACGCGAGCCGGCGCACCGCCTGCGGCACCGAGGGCGCGTTGAAGTCCAGGAACGACGTCTCCACCCGCAGTCCCGGCCGCGCCGCCGCCACCCGCCCGGCCAGCGCGTGCACGGTCGCCGCGTGCCGCGGGTCGCGCGAGCCGTGCGCGACGATCAGCAGCGGCGGCCCGGCGGCCGGCGCCCCCAACGGCGGCGCGAGCGGCCGCGGGGACGGCGGCGGGGACGGGAAGACGCGGCGCACGGTCACTGGCTCCTGGCGGTCAGGCCGCGGCTGCGCAGCACCCACCGCTCCAGCGGGCTGAAGACGATGAGGTCGATGGCGATGCCGACGGCCAGAATCATGAGAATGGCCAGCAGGACCTGCGACATGTCCGAGTTGGTGCGGGCGTTCTCGAGGAACTGCCCCAGCCCCAGCCCGAGATCGGGCGAGGAGGCGATCAGCTCGGCGGCCATCAGCGACCGCCAGGAGAACGCCCAGCCCTGCTTGAGGCCGGCCGTGTAGCCCGGCAGCGCCGCCGGAAGCAGCACGAACCAGGCGCTGCGGACCCCGCGCGCCCCCATGGTCCGCCCGGCCCGCAGGTACAGCGGCGGCACCTGGTCGATGCCGGCCACCAGGCCGTTGGCGATCGAGGGCACGGCCCCGAGCAGGATCACCGCGTACATCGCCGAACTGGTGATGCCCAGCCAGATCACGGCGGCCGGCACCCACGCCACCGAAGGCAGCGACTGGAGGCCCGTCAGGATCGGGCCGATCGCCGCGCGCACGACCTTCACCCGGGCGACCAGCAGGCCGAGGGGTGTCCCGATCAGCACGGCCACGACGAAGCCCAGCAGGCCGCGCTCCACGCTCGTCCAGATGACGCTGAACAGGATGCCCTGGTCCCACAGGTCGCCCAGGGCGGACGCGACCGAGCGGGGACTGGGCAGCTTGTACGACGGCGTCAGCTTCAGTGTGTACGCCACCTGCCAGGCCACCAGCACCAGCACGATCGCGACGACCGGCGGCAGCACCTTCTGCACCAGCAGCCGGCCCAGCGGCGACCGCTCGACCGTCACCGTCTCCAGCGCGTCGAGGCCGGCCTCCAGGCCCGACAGGTCGCCGCCGCGGACCCCGGCCTCGGCGGCCGGTGCCGGCGTCTTGTCGAGCGGTGCGGCGGCCGCGGCCTCCGCACCGTCCGTCCCCGTCTCAGTGCTGGCCATGGCGGCGGATCTCCCCACGCAGTTCTTCGGTGATCTCGACGGACAGGTCCGCCACGGCGGCGTCCTCGATGCGGCGCGGCTGCGGGATGTCGATGGCCCACTCGCGGTTGATCCGGCCGGGCCGGGAGGACAGCAGCACCACACGCTGCGCCAGCCGGACCGCCTCCCGCACGTTGTGCGTCACGAACAGCACCGACAGCGAGGTCTCCGACCAGATCCGGGTCAGCTCGTCGTGCAGCACGTCCCGGGTGATCGCGTCGAGCGCAGCGAACGGCTCGTCCATCAGCAGCAGTTGGCTGTCCTGGGCGAGCGCCCTGGCGAGCGCCACACGCTGCCGCATACCACCGGACAGCTCGTGCACCCGCTTGCGGTGGGCGCCGCCGAGGCGGACCAGCTCCAGCAGCCGCTCGGCCTCCGTGCGGCGCTCCTCGCGCGGCACCCCGCGCAGCCGCAGCGCCAGTTCGATGTTCCTGCCCGCGGTCAGCCACGGGAACAGGGCGTGCTCCTGGAACATCAGGGCCGGCCGCCCGCCGGGAGTGGCGATGGTCCCGGCGGACGGCTCGTCGAGCCCCGCCACCAGATTGAGCAGCGTGGACTTGCCGCAGCCCGACGCGCCCAGGAGGCACACGAACTCGCCCGGCCGCACATCGAGGGCGATGTCGTCCAGCACGAGCTGCTGGGCGCCGGGGCGGCCGAACGCCTTCGACACGTGGTCGATCCGCGCGGCGTAGGCGGCGGTCTCCGTGCCCGGAGCGGCGGCACTGGTGAGAGTGTCGGCCATCGGTGTCACCTCCTGGGTCTGTCGGGTGCTGGCGTCTGGGAGTGCTGCGGTCGGGCGGCGGGGCGCGGCGCTCCTACTCGGTGCCGAGGCCCGCGGCGGACACCGCCGGCTGCCCCTGCGCCTTGAGGACCTTGTTGAGCAGCGTCAGGTCGTAGATGCCGTCCAGCTTCGGGGACTTGAGCAGGCCGGCGGCCACCGCGTGGTCCGCCTCGTCCTTGGCGGTGGACGCCAGCGGGTCGTCCAGCACCTTGATCGACGCCCAGGCCGGGTCGAGCACGGCGGCCGGAAGCGCCTTCTGGGTCAGCGCCTTGAGCTGGTCGTTGGCGTCGGCCTTCGCCTTGTCGGGGTTGGCGTTGATCCACGCGTTGGTCTTCACCGAGCCGCGCAGCACCGCCTCGACGACGTCCGGGTGAGCCGTCAGGAACTTCTGCGACACGATGACGTTGGTGATCACGAACTGCTTCTGGGGCCACAGCGTGCTCTCGTCCAGCAGCACCTTGGCGCCCTCGGAGACCAGCTTGGACGCGGTGGGCTCCGGCACCCACGCGCCGTCGATGGAGCCGTTCTTGTAGGCGTCGGGGGTGATCTTGTTGTCGGTGCGGATCACCGACACGTCGCCCTTGCCGCTCTGCGCGTCGACGTGCCAGCCCTGGGACTTGATCCAGTTCAGCAGGGCCACGTCCTGGGTGTTGCCGAGCTGCGGGGTGGCGATCTTCTTGCCCTTGACGTCCGCCAGGGTCTTGATCTTCGCCGGGTTGACCACCAGCTTCACGCCGCCCGACGCGGAGCCGGAGATGATGCGCAGGTCGCTGCCCTGCGACTTGGTGTAGCCGTTGATCGACGGCGAGGGGCCGATCCAGCCGATGTCGATGGAGCCGGCGTTCAGCGCCTCGATCTCCGCCGGACCCGCGTTGAACGTGGCCTGCTTGATCTTGGTGCTGCCCAGCGCCTGCTGGAAGAAGCCCTCCTTGAGGCCGACCAGCGCGGTGGCGTGGGTCAGGTTCGGGAAGTAGCCGATCTTCACCTCGTCGGCCGAGAGCTTGGCGCCGCTCGGGCTCGCCGCGGGCGCCGCGGCGGAGGCGTTGTCGTCGGTGCTGGACTTGTCGGAACCGTAGCCGCAGGCGGCCAGAGCGCCGATGAGGATCGGCAGGGCGGCGGCCGCGGCGACGAGTCTGCGGCGGCGGGAGGAGGAACGGGCCAGCGGGCGGGGCAGGGCAGACACGTGGGTGTCCTTTCGTAAGGCCCGGCGTGTCGCGCCCAGACGGGTCAGGGCGCGGCCGGAGTGGCGTCAGGTCTTCGAGAGGGCTGCGGCGCGGGACGCGCCGCACGGACGGGAGAGGAGGTCGCGGTCAGCACGCACATCGCGCCACTCCTCCCGTGCCCGCGCCGAGCGTGCCGCTGCCGACGCGACCGCCCTCCTTCGCGAAGCCCGAGAAGGCCTCCTGAGCCAGCTGGGACATCGTCAGAAGTCCCATCCCTCGTCGTCCCCGGCCGCGGCCGCCGCCGGGGGCGGCTGCGCGGCGAAGGCCTCGCCGGCCATGCCGGCGGTCAGAGTCGTGCCGTCCGCCGGGTCGATCAGCAGGAACGATCCGGTCAGCCGCGAGTCCGCGTAGGCGTCGATCGGCAGCGGCTCCGCGGTGCGCAGCACCACCGCGCCGATGTCGTTGACGGCCAGCTCGGCCGGGTCGTTCTCGTGCGCCAGCCCGTGCGACAGGTCGATCCGGTACGGCAGTTCCTTCACCAGCGCCTTGACGGTGCGGGTGCCGTGCTTGAGCAGCACCCGGCTGCCGACCCGCAGCGCACGCTCGTGCAGGTGGCACACCGTCGCCCGGACGTCCTGGGTGACGGCCGGCGCGGACGCGGTCGGCGCGATCAGGTCGCCGCGCGAGACGTCCAGGTCGTCGGCGAGCAGCAGCGTCACCGACTGCGGCGCCCACGCGGTGTCCACGCTCGTGCCCAGCACGTCGATGCCGGTGATCGTGGTGGTGCGGCCCGACGGCAGGACCGTCACCGGGTCGCCGACCCGCAGCATGCCGGAGGCGATCCGGCCGGCGTAGCCGCGGTAGTCGGGGTGGCCGGCGGTCTGCGGGCGGATCACGTACTGCACCGGGAACCGCGGCGGGCAGGCGGCCAGGTCGTGGCTGACCGGCACCGTCTCCAGGTGCTCCAGCACCGTCGGGCCGCCGTACCAGTCCATGTGCGCCGACGGCTCGACCACGTTGTCGCCGGCCAGCGCCGAGATCGGGATCGCGGTGATGTCCGGGACGCCCAGCGACGCGGCGTACGCGGTGAACTCCTCGGCGATCGCGGCGAACACGGGCTCCGCGTAGTCGACGAGGTCCATCTTGTTCACGGCCAGCACCACGTGCGGCACCCGCAGCAGGGCGGCGACCGCGGCGTGCCGGCGGGTCTGCTCGACCACGCCGTTGCGGGCGTCGACCAGGACCACCGCCAGCTCGGCGGTGGACGCGCCGGTGACCATGTTCCGGGTGTACTGCACGTGCCCCGGGGTGTCGGCGAGGATGAACCGGCGCCGGGGGGTGGCGAAGTAGCGGTAGGCCACGTCGATGGTGATGCCCTGCTCGCGCTCGGCCCGCAGGCCGTCGGTGAGCAGCGCCAGGTCCGGCGCGTCGTGGCCGCGGATCTGCGACGCGCGCTCGACCGCCTCCAACTGGTCGGTGAGCACCGACTTGGAGTCGTGCAGCAGCCGGCCGACCAGGGTCGACTTGCCGTCGTCCACCGAACCGGCGGTGGCGAAGCGCAGCAGGGTCGTCGCCGACAGGGCCTCTGCGGTGATCGGGCTCGTGGTGCTGGTCATGGCTAGAAGTACCCCTCGCGCTTCCGGTCCTCCATCGCGGCCTCGGACATCTTGTCGTCCGCCCGGGTCGCGCCCCGCTCGGTCAGCCGGGAGGCGGCGATCTCCGCGATCACCGTGTCGAGCGTCGTGGCGTCCGAGTCCACCGCGCCGGTGCAGGACATGTCGCCGACCGTGCGGTAGCGCACCAGCCGGGTCTCCACGGCCTCGCCGTCCTTCGGGCCGCCCCACTCGCCGGCGGTCAGCCACATCCCGGACCGCTGGAACACCTCGCGCTCGTGCGCGAAGTAGATCTCCGGCAGCGCGATGTCCTCGCGGGCGATGTACTGCCACACGTCCAGCTCGGTCCAGTTGGACAGCGGGAAGACCCGGACGTGCTCGCCGGGCGCGTGCCGCCCGTTGTACAGCTGCCACAGCTCCGGACGCTGCCGGCGCGGGTCCCATTGCGAGAACTCGTCGCGCAGGCTGAACACCCGCTCCTTGGCGCGGGCCTTCTCCTCGTCGCGGCGGCCGCCGCCGAACACCGCGTCGAACCGCAGCTCGCGGATCGCGTCGGTGAGCGGCACGGTCTGCAGCGGGTTGCGGGTGCCGTCCGGGCGCTCGCGCAGCCGGCCGTCGTCGATGTAGTCCTGCACGCTCGCCACGTGCAGCCGCAGGGAGTGCTCGGCGACCGTGCGGTCGCGGAACTCCAGCACCTCCGGGAAGTTGTGGCCCGTGTCCACGTGCAGCAGGGAGAACGGCACCGCGGCCGGAGCGAACGCCTTCAGCGCCAGGTGCAGCATCAGGATCGAGTCCTTGCCGCCGGAGAACAGCACCACCGGCCGCTCGAACTCGCCCGCCACCTCGCGGAAGATGTGCACCGCCTCGGACTCCAGCGCGTCCAGGTGCGAGAGCGCGTACGGACTGTCCGTCGCCCCGCCGTGCGCAACGGTCGTCGTCATGCTGTGCCCCTTTCGCGGGCTTCTCCGCCCCCGCGGCGTGAACGCTCGGATGTCGCTGTCGCCTGCGGCCCGGTGGCCGCGGGTGCGTCGCCCGCTGTGCCCCTTTCGCGGGCTTCTCCGCCCCCGCGGCGTGAACGCTCGGATGTCGCTGTCGCCTGCGGCCCGGTGGCCGCGGGTGCGTCGCCCGCCGGGCCCCTTTCGCGGGCTTCTCGAGCAAGGGCGTCGCCCGTCACCAGGCCGCGTTCGGCGAGCAGCGCCCACACGGCGGCCGCGGACTCCTCGACGGCGCGGTCCTGCGTCTCGATCCGCAGGTCCGGGTCCTCGGGCACCTCGTACGGGTCGTCCACGCCGGTCAGCCCGGAGAGTTCGCCCGCGGCCTGCCTGGCGTAGAGGCCCTTGACGTCCCTGACGGAGCAGACGTCGACCGGTGTGGCGACGTGCACCTCCACGTAGCCCGTGCCCTGGGCCTGGTGGCGTTTGCGGACCGCCTCGCGGCTGTCCGTGTACGGCGCGATGACCGGCACCAGCACCAGCACCCCGTGGGAGGCGAGCAGTTCGGCGACGAAGCCGATCCGCTGCACGTTGGTGTGCCGGTCCTCGCGGCTGAAGCCGAGGCCCGCGGAGAGGAACTCGCGGATCTCGTCCCCGTCGAGCACCTCGACGCGGCGGCCCGCGCCGCGCAGCCGCTCCGCCAGCGCGTGCGCGATGGTGGTCTTGCCCGCGCTCGGCAGACCGGTCAGCCAGACCGTGGCCCCGGTGCTCATCCCGCTCTCGCTCTCCTGAACCGTCGTCCGCGACGCCGTCACTGGTGGATCCCGCACTCGGTCTTGCCGAGCCCCGCCCAGCGTCCGGCGCGCGCGTCCTCACCCTCCAGCACCCGGCGGGTGCAGGGCGCGCAGCCGATCGACGCGTAGCCGTCCATCAGCAGCGGGTTGGTGAGGACGCCGTGCTCGGCGACGTAGGACTCCACGTCGTCCTGTGTCCAGCGCGCGATCGGGGCGATCTTGACCTTCCGGCGGCGGGCGTCCCAGCTGACCACCGGCGTGTTCGCGCGGGTCGGGGACTCGTCGCGGCGCAGCCCGGTCGCCCAGGCGTCGTAGCCGCGCAGGCCCTCCTCCAGCGGCGCCACCTTGCGCAGCGCGCAGCACCGGTCGGGGTCGCGGTCGTGCAGCCGCGGCCCGTACTCGGCGTCCTGCTCGGCCACCGTCTGCCGCGGGGTGAGCGTGATGACGTTGACGTCCATCACCGCCGCGACCGCGTCCCGGGTGCCGATGGTCTCCGGGAAGTGGTAGCCCGTGTCGAGGAAGACCACGTCCACACCGGGCAGCGCCCGCGAGGCCAGGTGCGCCACGACCGCGTCCTCCATCGAGGACGTGACGCAGAAGCGCCGGCCGAAGGTGCCGGCGGCCCAGCGCAGCACGTCGAGCGCCGACGCCTCCTCCAGGTCGCGGCCGGCCTGTACGGCCAGCCGCTCCAGTTCTTCCGCCGTGTGCTGAGCGGTGGTCACGAAGCGCCTCCATGCGGGGAGTCCGGTGCGGAGTGCTGGGACGGAGCGGCCCTGAACCCCTCGGCGAGCAGGCCGAGGAACTTCAGCTGGAACGCGCGGTTGCAGGCCCGGCACTCCCACGCGCCGTGGCCCTCCTCCGACGGGCGGAGGTCCTCGTCGCCGCAGTAGGGGCAGTAGAACGGTGCGGCACGCTCGCTCATGACAGCGCCCCCTCGTCGGCCCGTGCCGCCCACTGCGCGAAGCGCTCGCCGTCGGTGCGCTGCTCCTGGAAGCGGGTCAGCACCCGCTCGATGTAGTCCGGGAGTTCGGCCGCGGTGACCTTCAGGCCGCGGACCTTGCGGCCGAAGCCGGGGTCCAGGCCCAGGCCGCCGCCGAGGTGGACCTGGTAGCCCTCGACCTGGTTGCCGTCGGCGTCGGTCACCAGCTGGCCCTTGAGGCCGATGTCCGCGGTCTGGATCCGTGCGCAGGAGTTCGGGCAGCCGTTGATGTTGATGCCGATCGGCGAGTCGAACTCCGGCAGCCTGCGCTCCAGTTCGTCGATGAGCGTGGAGGCCCGCTCCTTGGTCTCGACGATCGCGAGCTTGCAGAACTCGATGCCGGTGCAGGCCATCGTCCCGCGCCGGAACGAGGACGGCCGCACCCGCAGGTCCATCGCTTCCAGGGCCGCCGTCAGCGACTCGATCCGGTCCTCGGCCACGTCGAGCACGAGCATCTTCTGGTCGGTGGTGGTGCGCAGCCGGTCCGAACCGTGCCCGGCGGCGACCTCCGCGATCTTGGTGAGCGTGGCGCCGTCCACCCGGCCGACCCGCGGGGCGAACCCGACGTAGTAGCGGCCGTCCTTCTGCCGGTGCACGCCGACGTGGTCGCGCCAGACCTGCCGGGGGAGTTCGGGGGCCGGACCGTCGACAAGCTCCCGCTTCAGGTACTCCTCCTCCAGCACCTGGCGGAACTTCTCCGGGCCCCAGTCGGCCATCAGGAACTTCAGCCGGGCGCGGGAGCGCAGCCGCCGGTAGCCGTAGTCACGGAAGATGCCGACGACGCCCGCCCACACCTCGGGCACCTCGGCCAGCGGCACCCACGCGTTCAGCCGCTCGCCCAGCCGCGGGTTGGTGGACAGGCCGCCGCCCACCCACAGGTCGAACCCCGGCCCGTGCTCGGGGTGTTCGACCCCGACGAACGCCAGGTCGTTGATCTCGTGGACGACGTCCAGCAGCGGCGACCCGGAGATCGCGGTCTTGAACTTGCGCGGCAGGTTGGAGAACTCCCTGCTGCCGATGTAGCGCTCGGTGATCTCGTCGATCGCGGGCGTGCCGTCGATGATCTCGTCCTCGGCGATGCCCGCGACGGGCGAGCCGACGATGACGCGCGGCACGTCGCCGCACGCCTCGGTGGTGGACAGGCCCACGCCCTCCAGCCGTCGCCAGATCTCCGGGACGTCCTCGATGCGGATCCAGTGCAGCTGGATGTTCTGCCGGTCGGTGATGTCCGCGGTGCCGCGGGCGAACTCCTGCGAGACCTCGCCGATCACCCGCAGCTGGGCCACCGTCAGCCGGCCGCCGTCGACCCGCACCCGCATCATGAAGTAGCGGTCGTCCAGCTCCTCGGGCTCCAGCACGGCGGTCCGGCCGCCGTCGATCCCGGGGCGGCGCTGGGTGTACAGGCCCCACCACCGCATGCGGCCGCGCAGGTCGGCGCCGTCGATCGAGTCGAAACCCCGGTGGGCGTAGATCGTCTCAATACGTGTCCGCACATTGAGACCGTCGTCGTCCTTCTTCGTCTGCTCGTTGGCGTTGAGCGGAGTGAAGTGGCCCTTGGCCCACTGGCCCTCACCGCGGTGGCGCCCGGACTTGCGGCGGGCGGCCGCCGCGGCGCTCCTGGCCGGGGTCTGCGGTTGATCGGGGCTGGCAGCCATGGCGATGCGTCCTTCGGGCAGGCTCGAAATGCGGTCGGAACAACGCGGAGGAACCCTGCGGCCTGGGAGAACGCCTGGAGGTGAGGCTCAACGGGGCAGCGGGGAACCGCACACGTCCACGACGACGGGGAGGGCGGGGGAGTGGTGCTGAACTCGGTCAGCGTGCTGTCAGCCCGCCGGACAGATGGCGCTGGACACGCGGCAGAAGTCGACGTGCGGCCGACCTACCAAGGCGATTCCAGTGCGCGACATGACGGAAGCGTGGCACGCGGGTCTTCGGGCAGTCCACCGTTATCCGTCATGTGGACTCGATCATCTCGATCAGTGAGACACTGTGGTGTGGGTCACGCGGAAGCCGCGCCGCTGGTAGTTGCCCAGCGCATGGGGGCCGTCCAGCGAGCACGTGTGCACCCACACCCGGCGGGTCTCCGGCCGCCCCGGCCAGCGCCCGGCCAGGTCCCAGGCCCGCGCGGTGCCGAACGACAGCAGGTGGCCGCCGAGGCCCCTGCCCCGGAACGCCGGCAGCAGCCCGAAGTACGCGATCTCCACGGCCCCTTCGTCCTGCGCGTCCAGCTCGATGTAGCCGGCAGGCGTGCCGCGCTCGTACGCGATCCACACCTCCGCGCCCGGCCGCTCCAGATGCGCCTGCCACTGCTCGGCCGGCCACGGCAGCCGGTCGACCCACGACACGTCGCCGCCGACCGCCGCGTACAGGAAGCGGCCCAGCACCCCCGAGGGCACCTCGGCCCGCACCACCGTGACACCGGGCAGCGCCGGCTCGGCCGCCGGCCGCAGCTCCTCGGGCGCGTTCTGCTCCAGATACCAGGTGGTCACAGGGGTGCTCATGCCGCACACCCTACGATGCGGCCGGCACCCGCCCGCCGGGCGGTCCGGCTCAGCGCCGCGCGGCCAGCACCACCGGCGCCACCGAGTGCGGCAGCAGGTCCAGCGGGTTCTCCGGCCGGACCAGCGCCACGTCCACGCCGTCCGCGAACCGGTACGGCCGGTGCGCCAGCACGCCCGCCAGACTGCGGCGCAGCCGCGACAGCTCGGCGCGGACCGTCACCGTCCGGCTCGGGTCCCCGAACAGGTCGCCCGCCAGCTCCGCCGCGCTCCGCCCGTCCCGGTGCACCGCCAGCACGAACAGCAGCTCGGCATGGCGCGGGCTCAGCGTCTGCGTCCAACTGCCCGCCGGCCCGGACACCGTGAGCGACGCCGACCGCGGACGGCTCACGTCCAGCACCACCCGGCCCGCGTCCGGCGCCCGCTCCCCGCCGTCCACCCGGATCAGCCAGCCCCCCGGCAGCGGCTCCGCCGTGCACATCCCCAGCGACGGCAGCCACAGCGGCCCCGCCCCCATCGACGCCGGCAGCGCCACGCGATCCGGCGGCGCCATGCCGGTCACCGCCGCCGTCCAGCCGTTGCGGTCCACGGCCAGAGCCTGGCCCCCGATCCGCGCCAGGATCGGCGCCGCCATCGCCCGCAGCCCCTCCACCGCCGCCCAGTGCCGCGACCGCAACTCGCCCTCCGCGACCCGTGCCACCGCCGCCACCAGCGACAGCGTCGCCGGATGCAGCGTCGCGGCCGGACCACTGACGTCCACCACCCCCAGCAGCCGCCCGTCCCGCGGATCGTGCAGCGGCGCCGCGGCACACGTCCAGCCGTGGTGCGTGCGGACGAAGTGCTCGGCGGAGTGCACCTGAAGGGGCGACCGGGTGATGAGCGCCGTGCCGATCGCGTTGGTGCCCACCACCTCCTCGGCCCAGGACGCGCCCTCCGCGAACCCCAGGCGGTCCGCGCTCCTGCGCACCGCGAGACTGCCGTCCCGCCACAGCAGCCGGCCGTCGGCGTCGGTGACGACCATGATGTGCCAGGCCGCGTCCGCGACCGACACCAGACCCTCGCGCAGCACCGGCAGGAGGTCGCCGAGCGGCGACGACCGGCGGCGGTGCTCGATCTCCTCCGTGGCGATCAGGCCGTTGTGCCCGCCCACGTCCGGATCCACGCCGTGTCCCAGCGCCCGGGTCCACGACTGTCCGATCACCGTGCGCGGCTCCTCCGGCGGCACGCTCCCGGCGAGGGCCGCCTCCCGGACCGAGGCCAGCAGATGGGGCGACCTGCGGACGTCCAGGCCGTCGAGCCGCCCGAGCCCGCTCGGAAGAAACGCCACGTCGCTCCCACCCTGGATCCCTCATCCGCCGCGGCCCGCGGCGTGCAACGGAATGCAACGGTTGCGAGCCTACGCGACTTGGACGGAGAGTGACGGGGCGTCACCGTACTCGGGCTGCACCCATGCACCCCCTGCGCGGTCGGCCTACGAGACAGAGGGTGGTGCCGAGTCGGCGCGGCGCCACCCTCTGCTTTTTTTGGGGCCTTTTTTTGCCGGGCTTTCGCCTCCGGGCTCCCCCAGCTACCGCTGGGAGGTGCCCCCACCCTTTCGACAGCGGCGCGCCCTTTGGCTCAAGCCCTACGAGGTCCTTCTGGGGCACCCCTCTCGGCGCGGCTCGGAAGTGGCCGGGTACGAGTCCCGGTCACGGGGGACGGGCTTTCCGGCGAGAGAGGCGCGGGGACGTCAGTGTTCCGTCGGTCGGGCGCGGGTGACGAGGGAGGCGAGGTCGAGGGTGGGGGGGAGGGTGCCGAAGGTCGTGCCCCAGTCCGGGCCGAGCCGGGACGCGGCGAAGGCGTCGGCGACGGCGGGCGGGGCGAACCGGACCAGGAGCGAGCCCTGGAGGACCAGGGCCATGCGTTCGACGATGCGGCGGGCGCGCGCCTCGATCCCCTCCAGGTCGCCGAGTTCGCCCAGCAGGTCCTTGACCGCCGCGTCCAGCCGGTGGTCGGCGCCGCGGGCCCGGCCGATCTCCACGAGGAACGCGTTCAGTGCCTGCGGCTCGCGCTGCAGCACCCGCAGCACGTCCAGCGCCTGCACGTTGCCCGAGCCCTCCCACACGGAGTTCAGCGGGGACTCGCGGAACAGCCGCGGCATGCCCGACTCCTCGACGTAGCCGTTGCCGCCGAGGCACTCCAGCGCCTCGGCGGCGATCACCGGGCAGCGCTTGGTCACCCAGTACTTGGTCACGGCCACCCCGAGGCGGCGGAACGCCCGCTCCTGCTCGGTGTCCGCGTCGTACGCCGCCGCCAGGCGCATCGCCGTCGTGGTCGCCGCCTCCGACTCCAGTGCCATGTCGGCCAGCACGTTCCGCATGAGCGGCTTGTCGACGAGCGGACCGCCGAACGCCGAGCGGTGCGTCGCGTGGTGCACCGCCTGCGCCACCGCCTGCCGCATCAGGGCCGCCGAGCCCACCGCGCAGTCGAGCCGGGTGGCCGCCACCATCTCGATGATGGTCGCCACACCGCGCCCCACCTCGCCCACCCGGCGGGCCCACGTCCCGGCGAACTCCACCTCCAGGAGGCGTTGGAGCGGTTGCCGAGCTTGTCCTTGAGCCGCTGGATCGCGAAGACGTTGCGCGTGCCGTCGGCCAGCACCCGCGGCACCAGGAAGCAGGTCAGCCGGTCCCGCCCGCCCTCGTCCACCTGTGCCAGGACCAGGAAACCGTCCGACATCGGCGCCGAGCAGAACCACTTGTGACCGGTGAGCGTGTACGTGCCGTCCTCGGCGAGCGGCACGGCCCGCGTCGTGTTGGCGCGCACGTCGGAGCCGCCCTGCTTCTCCGTCATGCCCATACCGAACAGCGCGCCCGGCTTCTCGCCCGCCGGCACCAGGCGCGGGTCGTACACGTGCGACCCCAGCCGCGGCTCCCACTCGGCGGCCAGTTCCGGGTCGGTGCGCAGCGCCGGCACCGCGGCGTGCGTCATCGACAGCGGGCAGCCGTGCCCGGCCTCGACCTGCGTCCACACCAGGAAGCCCGCCGCCCGCCGCAGGTGCCCGTCCGGCCGTGACCAGGCGTCGGTCAGCCCCGCGGTGATCGCGTGACCGAGCAGCCGGTGCCAGGCCGGATGGAACTCGACCTCGTCGATCCGGTGCCCGTAGCGGTCGTGCGTCCGCAGCACCGGCGGGTGGGCGTTGGCCTGCTCACCCCACTTCTGCGCCTGCGCGGATCCCGCCGAGATCCCGAGAAGGCGCAGCTCCGCGTCGATCTCGGCGAACCGTTCCGGGTCCGCGTGCCGCCCGACGGCCTCGCTGAGCACGCTGTCGGTGCGGTACACGTCATGCCCCACCAGGGGCGGAGCCTGATTCGTGACCGTGTGAGTGGGGGCTGTCATGCCAGCTAACGTAAGGGGGTGCAAGCAGCAGAAGAAAGAAGCCACCGGCGTCCCGGACGCTGGCGCCGTGCGCGGGCCCTGTACCGCAACGTCTCCAAGCGCAAGGTGGCCTGGCTGCTGCTGAAGGACACGATCAACTCCTGCATGGAGTACCGCGTCACCGGGCTCGCCGCGGAGGCCGCGTTCTTCGTGCTGCTGTCGCTGCCGCCGCTGCTGCTCGGGCTCGTCGGCGCGCTCGGCTACGTCGACACCGTCATCGGTCTCGACACCATAGACCACATACGTCACAACATCCTGCGGGCGTCGTCGACGGTGCTCTCCGACAAGGGCGTCAACCAGCTGGTCAAGCCGCTCGTCGACGACGTCTTCCACGGCCGGCGGCCGGACCTGATCTCGCTCGGCTTCGTCATCGCCCTGTGGTCGGGGTCCCGCGCGGTCAACGTCTTCGTGGACACCATCACGATCATGTACGGCCTGGAGGGCCGCCGCGGCATCGTCCGCACGCGGCTGATGTCGCTCGCGCTGTACGTCGTCGCCCTGATCCTCGGCGCGGCCGTGCTGCCGCTGGTGGTGGTCGGGCCGAGCGCGGTGACCGACGTGCTGCCCGGCGGCGCGGGCCTGATGAACATCCTGTACTGGCCATTCGTGCTGCTGGCCTCGGTCGCCTTCCTCACCACGCTCTACCACGTGTCGGTCCCCGTGCGGGCGCCCTGGTACGAGGACGTCCCGGGCGCGCTCGTCGCCCTCCTGATGTGGGTGATAGGCAGCTTCGTCCTGCGCATCTACCTGACGCACGCGGTCGAGGGGCCGACGATCTACGGGTCGCTGGCGGCGCCTGTGGCGGTGCTGCTGTGGATCGGCGTCTCGGCGTTCGCCGTGCTGGTGGGCGCGGCGGTCAACGCGGCCGCCGACCGGGTGTGGCCGTCGCTGGCGACGGCCGCGGCACGCGAGGAGAACGCGCGGCGCCGCGAGGCGGCGGCGGCCGACGTGGTGGCCCGGGCCGCGGCCCGGCGGGCCCGCCAGGCGTTCGGCGACGAGGACGCGCCTCCGGCGGAGTACCCCGAGCGATGGGCGGACTTCCTCCCCCACGCCGACGTCCGCTCCCGGCTCCGCCCCCGCCGCGACCAGGTCCCCCCGCCCTCCGCCCCACCCCGCCCCTCGTCCCC
>NZ_FODD01000027.1 GCF_900110255.1 Actinacidiphila rubida | reverse complement strand
TGGGCGAGATCGTCCAGCGGGTGAGGGACGGACGCCTGCGGACCGTCATCGGCCGGGTCGCGGACCTCGACGACGCCGTTACGGCGCTCAACCCCGCACAACGACCCAAAGGAAAGACCATCATCCGCGTCCGCCCGTAAGGAGGCGGAGACGACTCAGCCCTGCGGCCCACATCGCACGGACGTGAAACACGACAGCGAGAGGTAGTCGGATGAAGGCGATCGTGGTGACGGACCGGGACGCCGGAACGGCTGGGATGACGCTCACGGAGCGCCCGGGCCCGGACACGGCGAGGCTCGCCAGCCTTGACGGAGCGAACTACGGCGATGTCGTCGTCGACGTTCATGCGTCGGGTTTCACCGGGAACGAGCTGGAGTGGCCCTCGACCTGGGTGGACCGCCTCGGCCGCGACCGGACGCCGTCGATCCCCGGCCACGAGGTCGCCGGCGTGGTCAGTGCGCTCAGCTACGGAACGTCGGGGCTGTCGGTGGGACAGCGGGTGTTCGGCCTGACGGACTGGACGCGTGACGGCACCCTCGCGGAGCACGTCGTCGTCGAGGCGCGCAACCTCGCGCCACTGCCCGGCGACGTCGACTTCACCGCCGCCGCGGGCATCGCGATGACGGGCCTGACCGCGTGGCAGGGACTGTTCGAGCACGGCCGCCTTCAGCCCGGCCAGAGCGTCCTCGTACACGGCGCGGCCGGCGCGGTCGGTTCGGCGGTGGCCCAGCTCGCACGTGAGCACGGTGCGTACGTCATCGGCACCGGACGCGCCGCCCACCGCCCGACCGCGGTGGACTTCGGAGCGCAGGAGTTCGTGGACCTGGGTAGCGACGAGCTGGACGATGTCGGCGAAGTCGATCTGGTCTTCGACGTCTTCGGAGGTGACATCGGAATGCGATCCGCGCGTCTGGTCCGGGCCGGAGGAACGCTGGTGACCATCGCCGGCCCGCCCGAGGCGCGGCCGGCCGACGGCGTGGCAGTCGACTTCGTCGTCGTGTCCGACCGCGCACAACTGGGCGAGATCGCCCGGCGGATGGCGGACGGACGCCTCCGGACGCACATCGGCCGGGTCGCGGACCTCAAGGACGCTGTCGCCGCGTTCAACTCGACCGAGCGGATCAGCGGGAAGACGGTCATCCGCGTGCGCGCCTGAAGAGTTCTGTCTGCGATCGAGTGATGTACCGCTCGCATCGCTCGTCCGCTCGGGCCACCGATCAGAGACACTGAGACGAGAAGAGACCATGGAACCAACACCGACGGCCGTTACGGTGCGCAAGGACGAGACGACCCACCTCTACGAGGCGCTGATCGAAGGCCACGTCATCGGCACCCTGGCTTACGAGAACTCCTAGGCCAGGCGCGGGGCGCAGGGCGCGCGATGACTGCGGCGAGGCGCCAGGCCGGAGGTGAGTTCGATGGTGCGGACCACCCGGTAGCGGTGCGGCCGCCACGCCAGGTAGAACGACTCGATCTCCTCATCGGCCAGCGGACGGCCGAGCAAGGCCATGCCGGTCATACGGCCGAGGTGGAAGTCGCCGAGCGGAAGCGCGTCGGCGTCGCCGAGGGCACGGTGCCCGACCTGCGCGGCGGTCCACACGCCGACGCCGGGCAACGCGGACATCAGGTCATAGGCGCGGGCGGGGTCCGCGGCGGCACGATCGAGCTTGGCCGCATGGCGTGCCGCGGTGATGACGGTCGCGGAACGGTGCAGGTCGACGCCGGCCCGCCGCCATTCCCAGCTCGGGATCTTCGCCCACGCCGGGGGCGTGGGCGGGACCCGCATGGTCTCGGGCGCGGGACCCGGCGGCCGGGTGCCGTGGGCGCCTACGAGGCGGGCCCACGCCGCTTGGGCGTCCAGGCCGACCACGCGCTGTTCGAGGACCGCGGGGACGAGGGCCTCGAACAGTCGCCCGGTGCGCGGGACCCGGAGGCCGGGCAGCCGGCTCCAGGCCCGCGCCAGAACGGGGTGTGCCGGCCGGAAGTCCTCCGGACGGTCCTGTTCGCCGAGCTCGGCGCGGATGTTCCCGATGAGCTCGCCGGAGCCCGGCCCCCAGGCGTCGACGTCCAGATCGTCGAGGCGATGCTGCCGAATCCGGCAGGTGACGGGCCCCGACGAGGTCAGGGCCGTCCGCCACAGGGTCCCGTCGGGTTCCTGACGGTGGGTGGGATCGCGGCGGCCGCGCTGAAGGATTTTGAGCGTCAGCTTCGCGTCCACGGGAAATCCGGGCTGCCAGCGCAGAGAGCGGTCCGGCGGCACTTCCATGTGTCTCCTCCCTCGGGGTCGACCCACAAGTAAATGGACGATTTAGTCCATGATACGTCAAGCGGGTACGCACGCGCCGGCCTGCGTCGAGGGCCCGCGAAGCTACAGGCCCAGCTCGACCGCCCGATCTCACAGGGGTCCGCGAATAGGGCTCTGAACTGCACCTTTGTCGGCCCCGCGCGACACACCCCACCTGCGTCCAGCCGCCGGACACGGGGCATCCGTCGGAGGCTCTTGGTGTGGCCAGTTTTGGACTGTATAGTCTCGTTACGGCGTCCCGCTGCGAAGCGATCCGAAACCGGGCGCCGGCGGAGTCCCGGCCACGATGCGCGTCACCGGGCCCGGCCGGACCGAGGCCCGGCTTCGACACCACGACCAGCGCGAGAAGCCCCGCGCAGGGACTCCTGAGCGCCAAGGGCCGGCCTGGGCCCGACAACCGGCCACTCCCCCATCGGAGGTTGATCCGCCGTGTCACGAATGAACACGCCTGCTCTGGAGGACGTCCCCGACGAGACAACCGCGATCCTGGACAGACTGGGCGCGCAGCTCGGCTTCGTCCCGAACATGTTCAGGACCCTCGCGTCGAACCCGGCTGTTCTTGATGCCGTCGTGAATCTGCAGGGCACCATGAGCCGCGTTCTGGACGCGAAGACGCGGCACACCATCGCGTTGGCGGTCTCGGAGGCCAACGGTTGCGCTTACTGCCTGGCGATTCACACCTACGTGTCGTCCGAACTCGGCGGGATGTCGAGCAGGGACATCGAGCTGGCCCGCACCGGGAGTTCGGTCGACCGCAAGCGCGCCGCGGCAGCTCGCTTCGCGCGGCAGGTGGTCGTCAGCCGCGGGCGAGTCGGCGACGCGGAGCTCGTGGCTGTACGTGCCGCCGGCTACACCGACCCGGAGATCCTGGCGATCGTCACGGTCGCGGTGCAGGCCCTGCTGACGAACTTCCTCAACAACGTCAATCAGACCGACATCGACATCCCCACCGTCCGGTCGCCCGGTGGGCCCGGTTGAGCGCCGGAACCCCGTCCAGGGTGCTGACACACCGGGTCAGCACCGCTCCGCCTCGAAACGACCCTTCAGGAAAGGTGCGACATGCCAGGCTCCGAGCTCTATGAGAAGTTCATGACGCTGCACACCCGTGAGGGTGGCCTGGTCATGCCGAACGCCTGGGACGGCCTCTCGGCGCTGGTTCTGGCCGATGCCGGCTTCGAGGCGATCGGGACATCGTCGGCGGCACTGGCCGCTTCGCTGGGACGCTTCGACGGACGTCACGGCATCACCCGCGAGGAACATCTCGAACACGCGCGGCTGCTCGGCCGAGTCACCGGACTCCCCATCAACGGGGACTTCGAGGACGGTTACGGCGTCACGTCCGAGGACGTCGCCACGACCGTGGAAGCCGCCGTCGCATCCGGCCTGGCCGGGATCGGGATCGAAGACACCTCGGGCCGTCCCGACCAGCCGATCCGCGACTTCGACGAAGCCGTCGGCCGCGTACGCGGCGCCGTCACCGCGGCCAAGGGACGCATCGTCGTCACCGGTCGCACCGACAACTTCCTCCAGGGCCGGCCCGACCTCGAGGACACCGTCCGTCGCCTCACAGCGTTCGCGGAGGCGGGCGCCGACGCGCTGTACGCGCCGCTTCTGCCGGACCTGGATGCACTCGTGACGGTCGTCACCGCGGTCGCGCCGACACCGGTCAACGTCCTCATCTCACCATCGGACCACGTCCTGACCGTCCCTGAGCTGCAGAAGGCCGGGGTCAAACGGATCAGCCTGGGGCCGGCGCTCTACACCCACGCAGCGGAAGCGCTCGAGCAGGCCGCCCGGGCCCTCGTCGCGGGCGATCTCGCCTCCGCGACGACAGGCATGAGCTTCGACCGCGTCAACGCGCTGCTCAGCCGCACCACCGACTAACCACACCCACGATCCACCCCGCTCCCGCACGGAACGCACGAACAGGACAGGACAGGTCGACATGAATCTCGACAGGCTCATGAGCAAGCACCTCACCAGGTACTTCGACGGTGGGAGGACCATCCCGGAGGAGAAGCTCCAGCAGTTGCTGAAGTTCCTCCGTTCGACACCGTCGTCCACGAACATCCAGCCCAACCACTTCTACGTCCTCGCCACGCCCGAAGGTAAGGCGCGGCTGGCGGCCAACCTGGGCGAACGGTTCCAGGACAACGGCGAGAAGATCCTGAACGCCTCACACACCGTCATCCTCACCACCAGGGCGGACCTTCCGGAGAGCCATCTCGACGGGGTGTTCGCCAAGGAGAGGGCCGACGGCCGGTTCGCGGACCCGGCCAAGCAGGAACTGTGGGAATCGATGACCCGCGACTTCCTCAGCCTGCGCAACTACCAGTACAAGGACGTGTACCACTGGATGGAGAAGCAGACCTACCTGGCCCTGGGTCTGACGATGATGGCGGCTGCCGAGCTCGGCATCGAAGCCATGCCGCTCGAGGGCTTCGACCCGGCCAGCGTCGACCGTGCCTTCAAGATCCGCGAGACCGGCCACACCACGACCGTGCTCCTGGCCCTCGGGTACCCCGACCCCGCGAAGGTGTACAGCAGCCCGGTCTCACGCTTCGACTCCGACCAGCTCTTCACCTTCCTGTAGGCGGGACCGTAAGCCCGATCGAGCGGAGCCCTTTGTGACTGTGATACCCGAGGCGGCGATCCGGACCCGCGTCCGCGTCCCGCTGCGGTTCGGCGACGGATACAGCGTCGACTCCGAACTGGTGACCTTCCACGGCCTGGTCGACGGCCAGGAGCATCTCGCCGTCGTCCTCGGCGAGCCGCACGCCGCCGAGACCCCGCTGGTCCGGCTGCACTCCGAGTGCCTGACCGGCGACGTCTTCGGCTCCGCCCGCTGCGACTGCGGCCCGCAGCTCCGTGAAGCCGTGGAGCGCATCGCGCTGCGCGGCGGCTACCTGCTCTACCTGCGCCAGGAGGGCCGCGGCATCGGCCTGTACAACAAGCTCGACGCCTACGCGCTGCAGGACCAGGGGCGGGACACCTACGCGGCCAACGTGGAACTCGGCTTCCCGGAGGACTGCCGCGACTACACGGCCGCCGCGCAGATGCTCGCCGCCCTTGGCGTGGGAGGCATCGACCTGCTCTCCAACAACCCTGACAAGGCCGGCCAGTTGCACGACCTCGGCGTCCCGATCCGCGAAAGGGTCCCCACCGGCGTCCACGCCACCGCGCAGAACCTCCGCTACCTCCGCGCCAAGATCGAGCACACCCAGCACACGATCACGCTGGAGCCACTGCCCGAGCTCGCCAACTGACGGTTCGTCACGGCCCTGTGGGGCCGTGACGAGGTCAGCGCGAGGAGGCTCTCGAACGTGGGGCGATGCGCTCAGCCGCGGGTCTCGGTCAGCGCCGCCTCGGCGGCCGCACGGTCGGAGTAACCCGGGTGGCGGGTGTCGACCAGATCGGCATACGCAGTTGTCCGGGAGAGGTACCCGACCACAAAGGGACAGATCGCGGTGATCGTGCCCTCGCGGCTCCGGATCTCGTCGAGCACCCGCTGTATCAGCACATCCCCCACGCCTTGGTGTTGGTGACTCGGCTCGACTTCGGTGTGCTGAAGCGCATACCGGTTGGGATGCAGATGGGTGTAGTAGAGCCAGCCGATGAGGTCGCCGTCGCGATAGAGCTCGAACCGTCCTTGATCGATGTCGTCGGTCAGCTGCTCGGTCACCCGGATCGGTCCTTCGTCACTCATCAGCTTCACACTCCATCGCACCGTCAGACCGTCCAACAGTCGGCATTGGACCATAGAGACCACTACTGAGCTTCCTCGCCATTCAGTGTCGCACAAACTGGACGATAGGGTCCACTGAACGGCCACCCCCGAGTCGTCGCCGGCCTCATCGCGGACGCCGCCCGGGCGAGCAGCTGACGCCCACGAGGGGCATCTGGCAACCCTGAGCCGCCGCCCCGCACCAGCTGCCGGCCGGGAACGGGCACCGCCCGTTCCCGGCCGGCAGCGCTGTCGGTCGATTCCCGAGAGCGGCTCCGTCAACCGTCCGTCGCGGCCGTGACGCCGTGGTCGTATTGCGGGATCGGAAGCGCCGGCATCCAGGGCTGCCGGCTCCAGGTGAAGATCTCGGCCTGCGGCGGGAACCACTGGTCGAGGCCGTCGAGGCTTCCCTCCTGGACGAAGACACCTCCAGGGAAGTCGGCCAGGTTGTCGGTGTAGACCCGGGAACCGCACACCACGCAGAAGACTCGGTCGAGGCCGTTTCCCGCGCACGTCTCCGGGTTCTTCGGGTAGTGGAAGCTCCTGGTCTCACCCTTCACGGTGAAATCCGACGCGGAGATGAGTGCGAACGTCGCCATCTCGCCGCCGGATGCGCGCTTGCAGTCCGTGCAGTGGCAGTTGGCGACGAACGACGGTTCGTCGTCGAAGCCGTACGTCACCGCGCCACACGCGCAGTGACCCTGATACGTGCTCATTCTGTCCGTACCCTTCTTCGGCCTGCGCCTGCGTTCGGGCCGGCAGGCTAGTTCGTGCTCACCACCGCCTGGCGGGACGTGCGGTAGGTGGCAGCCACGTCCGCACGGCCCAGACCGCTGCTCGCCGCCAGTTGCAACCGGTCACGCACCACTTCGACGATGCCCAACCGCAGTCCCGCGCCCCGGGCGGCGTCGGCGATCAGCCCGGCGTCCTTGGCCGCGGCCTCCAGGGGGAACGACGGGGTGTCGAGATCGTCGCTGATCATCTTCGGTCCCTTGGACTGCACATAGGTGCTGTCCAGCGCGCTGCCGTTGATGACGTTGATCAGCTGGCGTGGATCGACGCCCAGGCCGTCGGCGAGCGACAGCGCCTCGGCGATGCCTTCGACGGTGGTCAGCACCCAGGCGTTGTAGGCGAGCTTGAGGCTGCTGGGCTGGCTGATCCCGTCCAGCCACACGGTGCGCGTGCCCACCGCGTCCAGCACCGGCTGGACGCGCTCCCCCGCGCACATGTCGGACGCGGCAGCCAGGATCGTCAATGTTCCGGCGACGGCCGGCTCTTTGGAGCCGAGCAGCGGAGCCTCCACGTAAGCCACCCCGAGGGCGGCTGCCTGAGCGGCCAGGCGGCGGCTGCCCTCGGGGGAGACGGTGCAGCACTGCAGCAGCACGGCGTCCCTGTCGATGCCTTCCCGGGCCTGTTCGACGACCTCGGCGACGATCCGCTCGTTGGCGAGGACGGTCAGCACGACCTTCGCTCCCCGGCATGCCTCCGCCGCGGTGTCGCAGACGACGGCTCCGACCTCGGCCAGCGCCTCGGCGGGCTCGCGGCGCCGGTTCCAGACGCGCAGCCCCAGCCCGGCCGCCGCGATGTTCCTGGCCATCGCGTCACCCATGGTGCCGATCCCCAGTACCGCCACGACCGGGCGTCCCTGCCCCGCGGGTCCGTTGTCGCGTGTGCTCATGCGCCGGCCCTCCGTTCGGATTCCGTGCCTGTGTCCGCGTGACGGTGCCGGTCAGGCGCCGGAGACGCCGTGGCCGACCATCGACAGGGGGTCGACGACGGAGTCGAACGTCTGCTCGTCGACGTGGCCGCTCGCCAAGGCCGCTTCCTTGAGGGTCTGGCCGTCGGCCAGCGCGGATTCGGCGATGTGCGCCGCGTTCTGGTAGCCGATGACCGGGCTCAGCGCCGTCACGAGCATCAGGCTCTCGTCCACGTACTGCTGGATCTTCTCCCGGTTGAGCTCCGTGTCGCTGACGGAGTAGGTCCGGAACTTCTCCATACCGTCGGCGAGGATGCGCGCGGAGTGGAGGAAGTTGTTGATGATCACCGGGCGCATGGCGTTCAGCTCGAAGTTGCCCTGGCTGCCCGAGAAGGCGACCGCCGTGTCGTTGCCGAGTACCTGGATCGCGATCATGACGACGGCCTCGCACTGGGTCGGGTTGACCTTGCCGGGCATGATCGACGAGCCGGGTTCGTTCTGCGGGAGCCGCAGTTCGGCGAATCCGGTGCGAGGACCCGAGGCGAGCCACCGCATGTCGTTGGCGATCTTCATCAAGGCCACGGCCAGCCCGCGCAGCGCGGCGTGCGCCCGCACCATCGGGTCCAGGGACCCCTGCGCCATGAACTTGTTCCCGGCCGTGACGAACGACGTGCCGGTCAGTTCGGCGATCTTGCCGGCGACGTCGCGGCTGAAGCCGCTGGGCGCGTTCAGCCCCGTGCCGACCGCGGTGCCGCCCAGGGCCAGTTCGAGCAGGCCCGAGCGGCTGTGCTCGATGTCGTCGATGCAGGCGCGCAGTTGGGCCGCGTAGCCCGACCACTCCTGCCCGACGGTGAGCGGTACCGCGTCTTCGAGGTGGGTGCGGCCGATCTTGACGATCTGGGTCCACTCCGTGGCCTTCGCCTCGATGGCCGCGGCGAGTTCCCGGGCCTGGGGCAGGAGGTGCTCGTCGATCTCCTTGACGGAGGCGATGTGCATCGCGGTCGGGAAGCTGTCGTTGCTCGACTGCCCCATGTTGACGTCGTCGTTGGGGGCAACCGGCTCCTGGGTTCCGAGCGTGCCGCCGAGCAGCTGCGACGCGCGGTTCGACAGGACCTCGTTGACGTTCATGTTGCTCTGGGTGCCCGACCCGGTCTGCCACACGTAGAGCGGGAAGTGGTCGTCGAGCCTGCCCGCGATGGCCTCCTCCGCGGCCCGCACGATGGCCTGTTCCTTCCACGCGGGCAGGCGCCCGGCGGCGGCGTTGACCAGCGCTGCCGCCTTCTTCACGTAGCCGTACGCGTGGTAGACCTCTTTGGGCATCCGGTCGTCGCCGATGGAGAAGTGCAGGAGCGAGCGCTGCGTCTGCGCGCCCCAGTACCGGTCCGCCGGCACGTCGACCGTGCCCATGCTGTCGAACTCCTGCCGCTGTCCGTCGGCGTCGATCCCCACGGGCAGGTTCGTCATCCTCGGCGTCTGCTGATCTCCGCTCATGGCCGGCCCTCCCGGTCGTCCGCGCGGTAGACCGGGTCCCACATCGCGTCCTGGACCGCCTGGACGAGGTTGTCGAGCGGCTTGGTGGCGACACCGTCCTGCGCCGCGGCCTTGGCCACGGCAACCGCCACCGTCGCGGACGATGCCCTCAGGTTCGCCACCGGCGGCAGGAGCGAGGCACCGGGCGCCGACACGTCGACCTGGCTCGCCACCGCCTCGGCGGCTGCCAGCAGCATGGTGTCCGTCACACGGCGAGCCCCCGAGACGATCACGCCCAAGCCCAGCCCGGGATACAGCAGCGCGTTGTTGGCCTCCCCGATCTCGTACGAGACCCCCTGGTATTCCACCGGTTCGGAGGGGATGCCCGTGGCGATCAGGGCCCGTCCGTCGGACCACTTCACCGCGTCCGACGGCATGACCTCGATGCGACTCGTCGGGTTCGACAGCGGGAGCAGCAGCGGACGTTCGACACCGGCGGCCAGCGCGCGGACGACGTCCTCCGTGAACGCGCCGTGCGCGGTGGAGGTGCCGATCAGGATGGTGGGCTTGACGTGCCGGATGGTGGTGGGCAGATCGATCTCGCCGTCGGCCCACGCGGCGACCTCGGACCTCGACCGGGCGTAGACCTGCTGGTAGTCGGGCAGGTCCGGCATGTCGTCCGTCACCAGGCCGTGGACGTCGACCAGCCAGATGTTGCTCTTCGCCTCGTCGGGCGTCGCGCCGTCCCGCAGCATCGCCGCGTGGATCTGGTCGGCCATGCCGGTGCCCGCGGTGCCCGCACCGAAGACGACGAGCCGCTGCTCGGACCAGCGTCCGCCGGTGACCTTCAGGGCCGAGAACGCCGCCGCCATGACGATGGCGCCGGTGCCCTGCATGTCGTCGTTGAAGATCCGGTACGTGTCGGCGTTCTCCACGAGGATTCGCCGGGCGTTCGACGGCCCGAAGTCCTCGAAGTGGAGGAACGCGCCGGGGAACAGCTCGGACGCGGTCCTGAGGTAGAGGGCGACGAAGTCGTCGTAGCGCCGGCCCGTGACCCGCGCGTGCCGGTTGCCCAGGTAGGACGGACTGTTGAGCAACTGCTCGTTGTCCGTTCCCACATCGAGGTTCACGGCGATGACCCGGTCGGGGTCGATGCCGGCAGCAGCGGTGTAGACGGCGAGCTTCCCGATGGAGATGTCGGTCCCGTTGACACCCCAGTCGCCGATGCCGAGGATCTCCTGGGCATCGGAGACGACGATCAGGTCCACGTCGTCCGGGCCGAGCCCGAGCGACTGGAACGACGTCTTCATGTCCTCGGGACGATCGATCGACAGGTACACGGCGCGCGAGTCGCGATAGTCGAGAGACCACTTCTCGATCGCCTCGCCGACCGTGGGGTCGTAGACGACGGGGAGCAACTCGTCGAGATGGTCGCCCAGCAGCTTGAAGTACAGCACCTGGTTCCGGTCGTGGACCTGGTTGAGGTAGATGTACCTGTGCAGGTTGGAGGGCTGCTCCCGCAGTTGGGCGTAGGCCCGGCCGGCCTGTTGGTCGAGGGTCTCGACGGTCGCCGGCAGCCGCCCGGTGATCCCCAGTCTCGCCCGCTCCTCCAGAGTGAACGCCGTCCCGCGATTGCGCGAGCGATCCTGCAGCACGGTTGGCTTGACAGGCATGGTCGTGTACCTCCGGCAGTGGTGAACTCTGCGCGCCCGTGCGGCGATGTCGCGTCCGGCTGCACGGTGTGAGCGCGGGCCGTCCCGACCTGGAGATGCCCTACGACGCCGCGACGGGAGTCTCCGGCGTCATCTCGTAGGAGTGCTGGATGGCGGGGTGACGGGTGCCGAGGCCGTCCGTGACCTTCCGCTCCCAGGGAACGGCCTGGAGCTGCTTGGTCTCCTCGGTCATCGACTTGGGCTCGAGGTTGCGGTACGTGTCGACCTCTCCGGCGGCAACGGCCGTCAACGTGGCGAAGACCGCTTCGGGGTCGAACTGCGCACGGGGGAAAGCGAGCTCGGAGTAGTCGAAGAGCCGCTCCGAGGCGTCGTCCTCCCAGCTCTCCCAGGTCTGGAACATCCGGTCGTTGAATCCTGTCAGGAAGGGCCCCGGGTTCACCGTGGCGACCTCGATGTTGTGTTCCTGCAGCTCGTACGCCATCGTCTCGGCGATCGCCTCCACCGCGTGCTTCGAGGCGGAGTAGATTCCGGTGAAGGGATTGACGTTCAGGCCCTCCCGCGAGGACACCCAGACGACTCGGCCGCGTCCGCGCTTGACCATCTGCTTGACGATGCCCTGGGTGAGCACCAGCGGCCCGGTCACATTGACCTCGAACTGGTGCCGGATGTTCGCCTCGGGAATGTCGACGGTGGAACCGCCCTCACCGACACCGGCGTTGTTCACCAGGATCTCCACGCCCCAGTCGAGCGCTTTGCGGCGGTCTCCGTCGTTCGTGACGTCGAGCTTCTCCACCCGCAGCGAGACCCCTCGTTCCTTCGCCTGCCACTTCAGGGTCTGCACCTGGCCGTAGATCTCCACCCCGGCGATCACGTCGAAGCCCTTGTCGGCGAGGCGCATGGCAGCTTCGAACCCGAAGCCGGTTCCCGCTCCCGTGATGAGGACCTTCCTCAGTTGTGCGTTCGCCATTCGCGCGCTTCCTCTCACGTTCCTGGTCCCGTGGGGTCTGCGTCGGCCCAGGCGGACTCGGCGCAGGGCGGCACGGGAAGTCGTGTACGCCACTCCCCCTGAGCGGCGTGAGGCAAGAACCCTCGCGATGTTTCGTGATCAACGGCCTGTACCTCGACACCGGCCGCCACTCTCAGCGGCAGCCCCGTCCCGAGGACGGCTGACGAGCCGTTCCCCGGAAGACCTCTACATCAGTCTGGTCCGGGCGGCGACTCCCGGCAACTCAGGGAATGCGATCCGACCAGAGGTGGATTCGCGTGCCGGATTCATGAATCAGAATGCCGGCGATTCGGTGGATTTCCCTCGCCACGCCAGGAATTGGCCGCGCCGGCTCAACGGGAATGCTCGGGGTGCTCCGCCGTGGACGATGTGACGGATGTGGGACGCGCCTTGTTGCGGGCAAGGCGCTCAAGGCGCCTGCCAGGGTCGGGGTACGTCGGGATCAGGTGCCGGCCCCATGTCCCGTTCACCAGGCCCGCGAACGCGCCGTACATGCCGAGAGCCGCGGTGAGGAAGCCGAAACCACCGCCGACCTTGATCAGTGTGCTGGACTCGTTGAACTCGCCGGCCGTAAGGACGGCAAGGGTGATCGTCGTGGAAACGAACGCCGCCAGGAGCACACCGGTCGTCCTCAGCGCGGCCAGTGTCAGAACGAAGAGGAGGATGGCCCACGGCAACAGGAAGTAACCCGACGCCGTGCCGGCCTGCGCGGGGGGCAGCGTGCCGACGATGTTCCTGACGTAGATCACGAAGGAGAGCCAGAACGCGCCCAGGATGGTGAAGGCGGTGGCGCCGAGCCTGCTGCCCTGCCGGAACTCGACGATTCCGGCAATCGTCTGCACCAGCCCGCCGACGAGGAACTCCAGCGGGAAGGCGGCCGGAAAGAGGGCAGGGTTGACGCCCACGTTGAAGAAGCTCTGGATGATATTGGCCAGACTGAACGCGAAGAGGCCGAGAGGCGCGGGGTCGGGGGCGGTGAGGCCGGGCGGCGGGGCGACCGGCACGTCTGACGATGGTTGCGACACGGAGGAACCCAATCTGGCGTCTCGTGATGCTGGTCGTGCCCCGGCCACCCCGTGAAACGTGCCGGTCAGCAAGGATTTTCCAGGAAGCCGGAGATGGCACCGAATCGATCACGCGAGATTAGCAGGCGGCAGGCGAGGATTCGTGACGACGCGACGGGGCCATGAGTCGGCCGCACCCGAGGAAGGCGATCACCGGCCTTGCCCGCCAACCCAGCGCTTGCAGATCAAGATCACCCGCCGGCTCCACGGGTGAATGTCCGCCATCCGTTCATCAGTGGAAAGGGAACGTCCGCGTACACACCGTGCCGCGGTCGGTCAGCATTCAGCTCGAATGTGTTTTCCGTGGGCGAGTGCCCCCGGGGATGGCGTCAGCGCGCTACCCCCGGGGTGCCGGTCACGCTTCGCGGTCGGTGGCGTCGGCGACCAGGCGCTGCTGCCAGTCGGCGGGAACGCGGCCCACCGGGCCGGGGACCGGCTGGTCCGCGGGGTGGCTGAGCGGCGGTGCAAGGTCCGGGCCCGTCTCGTAGAGCTGCGAGGTGGCGTAGTCCCAGAACCAGTCCTCACCCGGTTCGAAGCTCTGGATCACCGCATGCCCGGTCGTCCGGGCGTGCGCGGTCGCGTGCTTGGACAGCGAATCGTCGCAGCAGCCGATGTGGCCGCAGGTCGCGCACCGTCGCAGGTGAAGCCACCATGCGCCCTCGGCGTCGCACTCCGCGCAGCCGCTGCCGCTCGGCGGCACGGTCGTATCGATCTCGTTCGTGGAGTTCACGACGTCTCCAGTGACGTACCGGTCCCGGCCGAACTGTCAGGCCAGGAATGTGAGCAGGTGCTCATTGACCACGTCCGCGTGCGTCCAGCACAGGCCGTGCCCCGCGCCTTCAACCGTGACGTACCGCGAGCCCTTGATCATTTCGTGGGTGCGCGCGCCGGTCGCCTCGATCGGCAGAATGTGGTCGTTCGTGCCGTGCATGACGAGAACCGGGACATCGATCTTCGGCAGGTCCTCGCGGAAGTCGGTGTGCCACGCCGCCACGCAGGCGATGGTGCCCGTCGGGGACGCGGCCACCGCGGAATTCCAGGCGTCCTGGACGACCTCGGGGCTCACACGGTTGCCCAGCGTCTCGTCGAGGTTGAAGAAGTTCTTGTTCCACTCGGTGAAGTACGCGAAGCGGTCCTCGGTCAGAGCGCCGGCGATCTGGTCGAACAGCTCCTGGGGCGCTCCGAACGGGTCCTCCGGTGTGTTCAGCAGATACGGCGGCACACCGGAAATGATCACCGCCTTACGGATCCTGCCGCCCCCGTGGACTCCGAGGTAGCGCGCGATCTCACCGCCGCCCATGGAGTGCCCGGCCAGGTCGACGTCGGTCAGGTCCAGCGCGGTCAGCAGCTTGTCCAGGTCCGCCGCGAACGTGTCGTACTCGTAACCGGTGACCGGCTGGCTGGAGCGTCCGAACCCCCGCCGGTCATACGTGATCACCCGGCGTCCCGCGGCGAGCAGCGCACGCTCCTGCCGCTCCCAGGCGCGGCCGCCGAGAGGGAAGCCTGCGATCAGCACGATCGGCCGACCCGATCCATGGTCCTCGTAGTACAGCTCGATCGGCCCGGAGTTCTCCTGGCCGACGGTCACGAAGGGCATGACATCTCCTTGGAAGGTCTCGCGCATCTCCGGCAGGAAGTCGGAACATCCCGCAACCGGGGCATGAGCCATGGGAGTCCTGATGAGCGCCATTGAGCCTCCGGCACCCGCATCAGTCGGCCACCGCAGTACATAACAACGCTAGAACTGCTCCTGGTTGGCAGCAACTCGACCGTCCCGTCCCACTTTCTCCGCTCATACCGCACGGATATCCATGGATGTGGCTCCCCGTTCAATTGCACATCAGGGGACGGCCGGCTCCGTCGTCATGAGAGCCACCTCTTGCCCCTTTCGGGTGGACGCACGGCAGGTCAATTCCTCGGGCGACCCCTTCTCACGGTGGCGCTGTTAGCTTTCCACCCTGTCCCATCCCGAGAGCGAGGGACCTCATGAACCTCAGTCAGCTTCTCCCCGCACGTATCGGTTTCGGGACAGCGCCGATGGGCAACATGTTCCGCGCTGTCCCGGACGACGAAGCGGGCGCCACGTTGGACGCGGCCTGGGACGACGGCATCCGGTACTACGACACGGCTCCGCTCTACGGTGCGGGCCTGGCGGAAATCCGCCTCGGCGGCCTGCTGTCCGGCAAGCCGCGCGACAGCTTCGTGCTCTCGACCAAGGTCGGTCGCGTGATCCTGGACGAGACGGAGGACGGGGCCCGCGACCTGGGGGAGAAAGGCGGCTCCCTGTTCGAGCACGGCCGGCCCAACAAGATCCTTCACCAGTGGACGGCCGAGGCGACCGAGCGTTCCCTCGAGGGCAGCCTCCAGCGACTCGGAGTCGACCGCCTCGACATCGTGTGGGTGCACGACATCGCGCAGGACTTCTACGGCGATCTGTGGCTGCAGAAGTTCGAGGAGGCCCGCACAGGTGCCTTCAGGGTCCTGTCCCGGTTGCGGGACGAGGGCGTCATCAAGGCGTGGGGACTGGGCGTCAACCGCACCGAGCCCATCGAACTCACGCTGGAGCTGGACGAACCGCGGCCCGACGGGTTCCTCCTGGCCGGCCGGTACACCTTGCTCGACCACGCCCACGCCCTGGAGCGGCTCTTGCCCATGGCCACGGAACAGCACGTCGGCATGGTCGTCGGAGGCCCCTACAGCTCGGGCATTCTCGCGGGCGGAACCACCTTCGAATACCAGGCCGCGCCTCCGGCCGTCCTGGACAAGGTCGCCAAGCTCAAGGAACTCGCGGCACGGCACGGCGTGGGCATCAAGGCAGCTGCCGTCCAGTTCTCCCTCGCCCATCCGGTCGCCGCGGCGGTGATCCCGGGCGCCACCAAGCCGAGTCGCATCGCCGAGGACCTCGCCGCTCTCAACGAGCGGATCCCGACCGCATTCTGGCGAGACCTGCGGGCAAGCGGCCTGGTCAGCCCCCTCGCGCCGCTTCCTGACGGTGTGTGAGTAACGGGAGCGGAGATCCCGCCCCGAGAGCAGTCGCCCCACGCGCAAGGAGTCTCATGGCATCCACCTCCGTGAGCCGGACCATCCCGGCCAGCCCCGCCCGTGCCTGGCACACCGTGGGCGGCTTCGGGTCCCTGCCCGACTGGCTGCCGTACATCCCCGAGAGCACCCTCGAAGAGGGCGGTCGCGTACGGCGCCTGAGGGACCCCGACGGAGGCGCCATCGTCGAGCGCCTCGTGGACTTCAACGAAACGGAACGGCACTACAGCTACACCATCCTCGAAGCACCGTTCCCGGTCGTCGGGTACGTCTCGACGCTGCGGGTGCACAGCGTGGTCGGCGACGCCGGCCTCTGCGAAGTGGAGTGGTCCGGCAGGTTCACTCCTCAGGGTGCGACCGAGGAGGAGGTGATCGCCCTCTTCACCGGTATCTACCGCGACGGCCTGGAAGCCCTGGACCAGGCCCTCCGCTGATGCTCCGCGTCCCCAGCCGTGTCCTGGGCGGCGTGGAGGACCTTGGCTGCCTCGTTGAGCCAGGCGACCTTCCCGGGGTCGTGGTGGTCGACGATCACCGCGGACAGGCCCGACGCGCCGTCGCCGATGACGGTGACGGTCTCAGCGCGCTCGACGCCGGCGGTGTGCTCGCCGCCTCCTGACCCGGATCGCACCGAACAGGCGGCCCGGCGACGGCCGCGGGGGGTCGGCGGCCCGGGGTCGGTGGGCCGGGGTCAGCGGCCCGGGGTCAGCCAGCCGCGCTCCTGGGCGAGCAGCGCGATCTGGAAGTGGTTGCGCGCGCCCAACGCCGTGCCGATGTCGCTGATGTCCTTCTGCACGGTGCGCCGGCTCACCCCCAGCGTGCGGGCGATCGTCTCCTGCTTCATGCCGAGCGAGAGCAGCCGCAGCACCTCGCGGGTCCTCGGGTTCGGCGTGTCGGCGGCGGGCGCCGGCGGCACCGGGCGGGACCCCTGTCCCCAGGGCACCCCGTGCCCCCACAGGCTCTCGAACAGCGCCGCCAGCACGTGCAGCAGCGTCGGGGAGTGCACCAGCAGCGAGCCGGCCGCCGCGTCGTCCCGCCGCAGCGGCATGATCGCGGTGCTGCCGTCGAAGATCACCAGCTTCATCGGCAGGCCCCTGGACAGCCGCACCGCGCCCCCGATCTCGACGCCACGCCGCGCGGTCTCCAGCGACACCTCGTCGGTGAGGGTGTCGCTGTCGTACACCGACCGGAAGCGCACTCCCACGCGAATCGCCGCGGCCTGCACGGCGAGCCTGTCCGGCACCCCGTCGACCGCCGCCACGTACGGCGGCATCACCAGGTGCAGCACCTCGTGCCGGGCCGCACGCAGCTGATGGACGTAGCGCGCGGTGACCCGTTCCTCGGTGTCGAGGATCTCGAACTGGTCCGACGCGAAACGGTGGTTGGTCACCGAGATGTGCACCTCGTGCAGCAGTTCGGCGTGGGTCTCCAGACTCGCCAGCTCCTCGCGGCGGCGGGCCAGCAGGCTGCCCAGCGCGGGGCGCGGCGGGCTGGCGCTCCAGCGGGCCCCGCGCCCGCTGACCCGGACGGCGAGCAGTTCGGACTCCAGCAGCCGAAGGGCCCGCGCGGCAGCGGCCGTCGACGTGCCCAGGGCCGCCGCCGCCTCGGCGGGAACCGTCTCCGGGTGCCCGACCAGGTACTCCAGGATCCGCCCCGCCAGCGGTGGCAGCCCCAGGCCGCTCCAGGGGACCTGCGGGATCTGCGGCACCTGCGGCTCCGCGGCCATCGGGCGGCCCCTGCTGTCGTTCACCGGTGGGAGTGCAGTGATCCTAACCCCGTTCCCCCGCACACGAGTTCGGCGGGGGGAGCGTTCCCACGGCGTCGCGACCGGGCCCGCAAAGTGGCGCTATCCGGGGCGTTCAGGGGTCAACTGCCCGCCGGTGCACGGCTCCCGCGCCGCTCGCGCATCGCGCCAAAGCGCAACTGCGCTCAGCCGCACCGGCATTCCCTTGTCCCCACCGGCACACCCGCCGCAAGGTGATCAGCGACCTTCCGCCGAGCACTCTGGTACACCGCCACGCCAACCCCCGTGTCCCCGGCGTTCGCGGCGGAGGGGACCGGCAGGAGCTCCCCCCACGCAGACGGACCCGCACCCGCGCCGCCACCGAAGTCCTCCCGCGCAAGGAGCACGTTGATGCACCGACATGTCAGAGGGGCAGCCGCCGCGCTGGCTCTGCTGGTCCCCCTGGTGACGGCCGGCCCGGCCGTCGCCGCGCACGCCGGCGAACCCGCGCCGGCCGCACCCGCGACCCACCACCTCACCCTCGCCGACGGCTCGAAGGTGGTCTGGGCCGACGACGGCACCGGCACCCTCACCGACCCGCAGGGCCGCACCCGCGCCTTCCCCGTGCCGCGCTCGGCCGGCCGCACCGGGCTCGGGGCCACGATCACCCCCTCCACGACGGCGATGACCGCCCGCGCCCAGGTGAGCCGTGCCGCCTCGTACGTCCTCGGCGCGAAGTCGGGCGCCGCCGCCCAGCAGGCTCCCGTTCAGGCGATGAACACCGGCCCCGTGAAGCTGCCGACCGCCGCGAAGGCCGCGCTGCGGCAGGACGCGCGCCAGGCACCCCAGCCCGGCTCGACCACCGGCCTGCCCGCCAACGACGGCCTGAGCACGTCCTTCCAGTCCGCCCTCAACGCCCAGGGCGTGGACGCCGCCAGCGCCTTCGTGGACGCGGACACCTACCTGCACGCCCTGCCCGGCGCCGGGCAGATCGTCACCAACGTCTCCGTCGGTGACCTCACCGACCAGTCGATGGCCGACAACGGTGACGACTACGTACGCGCCTACGGCCCCACCACCGTCGTCCGGAACGGCCAGCGCTACCTCGACGAGCCGTCGATGCCGCTCATCCCGACCTACACGGCTGACAACGATGGCACGCTGGATCCTCTGGGCTCGGCCGAGGGCGAGGATCCGAACCTCGGCGAGGTGCTCCTCGACTTCTCGATGATGGCCCCGCTCCCGCACGACCGGCAGCGCCCCGGCGCCACCGGCAGCGGCGCCACCGACCTGCTCGGCATCGCCCCCGGCGCCCAGTACCGCCTGGTCGTGCCGCAGGAGGCCAGCTACGCGGGCATCGCCGCCGCGCTGAAGGCCGCCGCGAACCAGAAGCCCCGGCCGAACGTCATCACGGCCAGCCTCGGCTTCGGCACCGACGAGCAGATCGGCTTCCCCGGCCGCTACCTGGAGGACGACCCGACGATCCGGGCCACCCTGACCTCCATCGTGAAGTCCGGCATCGCCGTGGTCGTCTCCTCCAACGACGGCACCCGGCTCGCCCTGCCCGTCTCCGTCGGCCCCGACGGCGGCAGCACCCCCACGGACACCACCACCAAGGCGAGCGCCCAGACCGACATCGACGACGTGGAGCCCACCACCACGCCCTCGAAGGTGGTCGACAGCGGCGTCATCGCGGCCGGCGCCACCACCACGGACGACACGCTGAGCTCCGCCGACACCAGGCAGGGCGTCTACCCGACGACCCGCTACAACGGCTCGGCCGCCTACTCCTCCGGCTTCGGCACCCGCGTGGACCTCGCCGCCCCCGGCGACGACCTGCCGTCCCTGATGCACGTCTGCACCTCGAACCCGTGCGCCGCGCAGGACGTCGAGGTCGTGCTCAACGGCGGTACCTCCGCCTCGGCACCCGAGATCGCCGCCGCCGTCGCCGACGTGCTCCAGGCCGCCAAGGCCACCCACCAGGACCTGACCCCGCGCCAGGTCCGCGACCTGCTGGTGTCCACCGGCAGCCCGATCGCCCAGCCGCCGCAGGCCGACCAGCCGCTCACCATGGGCACCCAGCTCGACGTCACCGCCGCCGTGGAGAAGGTCCTCGCCAAGCGCTACCGCATCGCGGCCCGGCCCGTCCGGCTCTCCGTCGCCCAGCGGCAGCTGCTGCCCACCGGCTCCGGCACCGCCTTCACCGAGTCCACCGACCCCGCGGCGATCGACCTGTCCGGGCCCGCCGACGGCAACGGCACGCCCACCGGCCAGAACGCCGTCTCGCCGATCACCCTCGGACTGGACATGACCGGCGACCGCGGCGGACTGACCTACCGGGTCCGGGTCGGCGGCGCCTCCTTCACCACCGGGCAGCCGAGCCTGCGCCTGACGCCCGCGCAGATCCTGGGCGCGGCCCACCTCCCGCTCGCCTCCGGCACCGCCCGCAGCGTGCCCGTCACGTTCCAGGCGCTGCGCGGCGGCGAGGTCGTCGGGCAGCTCTCGCAGACGCTGACCTTCCTCGCCGACGACGGCACTTACGCGCAGGCGCTCGCCCCCGCGGCCCCCGGCGCCACTCCGCTCGGCCGGCCGGTCACCGTCTCCTACGACCTGACCGGCGTGCGCGGCGTGGACAGCCCCCGCCTGGTGCTCTCCTCCGTCGGCCACTACACGCCGAGCGCGGCCGTGGACGACTTCAACGTCCAGTGGTCCGCCCCGCTCACCGCGACGAAGGGCACCGTGACGATCCCCGCGTCGGCCTTCACCGCCGGCGGCGCCGGACTCTACGGCGTCGGTGTCGAACAGGCCGAGATCGCCGGGGTGCTGCCGGTCTACGGCGACTTCCGCGCCCTGCGGATCGGCCCCGCCGCCGACCAGCGGCCGACCGCCCCGCTGCTGACCACGGCCGGCTACACCGCGGCCCACGCCGCCGACACCGCCCGCAGCACCCCCAGGGCGACGGTGAGTTGGGACGCGAGCGGGGTGTCCGGCGCGGACGGCGCCGCGTTCGAGGTGATGTCGCCCGGGCCGACGCTCTACGGTTCCCTGAACACCGCCACCAACCAGAACGGCAGCCGCCGTGACGACGACGGCTTCAACCACGCCTCCACGCTCACCGTCAAGCTGCCCTCGGTGAAGGGCCGTACCGTGCTCGACCTCGCCGCCCTCGGACTGCCCACCGGGCTTCAGTACCCGGTGCGGGTGCTCGCCACCCGGCACGGCTCGCCGATCGGCCAGGCCTCCCCGACCTCGTTCCTGCAGTACCGCGACGGCGACCAGCTGACCGGCACCGTCGAGAGTTTCACCGTCTCCGGCAGCAAGGCGCTGATCTCCACCGACGCCTTCACCTACACCGGCGGCACCGAGGTGTTCCACCTGGACCGCTCGGCCACGACCGGCTACGACCTGGCCACCGGCACCCTGGGCGCCTCCGTCGCCGAGTCCACCGACGGGCAGACCATGCAGGAGGTGCTCGGCACCGACCCGGCCAGCGGTCACGCCCTGATCATCCACACCCCGTTCGCCGGCTCCACCGCCGAGATCGACGTGGAGAACCCCGCCACCGGGGCTCCCGTGAAGGTCACCGCGCTGTCCGACCTGATCGCCGGCAGCGGCTACCTGGAGGGCGGCACCGTGGACGCCGTCCGCCACCGCGGGCTGGTCACCACCTACGAGCCCGACAGCGGGCTGAGCCGCCTGTGGCCCGTCGACATGACCACCGGGCAGGTCGGCACGCCGCTGGCGCTCAACCCGCACAACCTGTACCGCTCGTACAACAGCGTCTCGGTGGACGCCTCCACCGGTGAGGCGTTCGTCGCCACCGGCGGCACCATGGGCGCGTGCCTGGGCGGACGTGTCCCCTACGGCGCGGTCGGCGCGGACTTCACCACCGGCACCGTCACCGCCGTCACGTCGCTGCCGCTGTGCGTCTCGGCGCTGCTGCCCGACGGCAAGGGCGACAAGCTCTACGGGGCCGTGGGCGCCGCCCAGCCCGATGCCGAGAGCGGCACCTTCCCCACCAGCACCTGGCTGACCGCCGACCAGAAGACGCTCACCACCGCCGCCACGGCCGACACCGGCACCCGCGGCCCGGTCTGGCCGGCCCTCGACACCGCCCACCGGGTCGCGGTGGAGGCGAGCCTCTACGAGAAGGGAGTCGAGACCGACAACAACGCCATGAGCGAGATCACCGTGCTGGACCCCGCGACCGGCACCGTGCTGGCGCGCCACCCGGTGGCCAACCTCGTGAACTCCACCGTCGCAGGCTCCAACTTCGACTTCACCGGCCGTCAGGGACTCTTCCTCGACCCGGGCACCCGCACCGGGTGGGTCGTGAACGGCTGGGGCACGGGGCTGGAGCAGTTCTCCTACTGACGTCCGCACCGGGCGTGTCGTGACGCGCGTGGTGCAGCCCCGCCCTTGGCGGGGCTGCACCACTGTCACGACACGCCCGGCCGGCGGAACGCGCGGCCCCTCGCGAGCGGGCGGGCAGGCGGTGACGGAGCTTCTGCGATTCTGGATCAATGCAAAGCGACGCACTCAACGATCTTGTCGACGAACTCCTGTCCGCTCCGGGGCCACTGGCCATCGTCCGCGCGGGCGTCCCGGTGCTGCGCCGGCCGGCACTGCGGTACGAAGGTCAGCTCGGCACGGAGCGCCTGGCCCGTCTCGTCGAGGCGATGAAGGAGTGCATGCGCGCCGCGCCCGGAGTGGGCCTGGCGGCGCCGCAGATCGGGATCCCCCTGCGGATCGCGGTGATCGAGGACCCGGTCGACGTGCCTGCCGAGCTCCGGGGCACGCGCCCGGAGGTGCCCGCGGAGGTGCGGGCGGCGCGGGGCAGGATGCCGTTGCCCTTCCGGGTGCTGGTCAACCCGTCCTACGAGCCGGTGGGCGAGCGCAGGGTCGCGTTCTTCGAAGGATGCCTGAGCGTGCCCGGCTTTCAGGCGGTGGTGGCCCGGCCCGAGCGGGTCCGGCTGCGCGGGGAGGACCAGAACGGCACCGGCGTGGACGAGGAATTCTCCGGCTGGCCCGCCCGGATCGTCCAGCACGAGACGGACCACCTCGACGGCACCCTGTACCTGGACCGCGCCGAGACGCGCTCGCTGGCGACCCACGAGGCCGTGGCCGAGCTCTGGCGGCAGCCCACGCCCGCCGCCGCGGCCGAGGCGCTCGGCTTCCCGCTGCCGGAGCAGTGACCCGGGCGCCCACCGACAGCAGGCACACCACCCGCCCGCCGCCCCGACGTCGACACGTCACGGCGGCGGGCTCTTCCGTGCCCGCCCTCTGGACTCCGGCCCACCACTTGGCTAGGTTCACACCGGGATTCGACCCTTTGAATCTGGTCCATGTATGTGGACAGCTGTATGTGGACGACGTGCGACCTCTCCCGGCCCCCCACCTTTCCCGGATGCAGGTGACGAGATGTCAGACCTCCCCTCACGCAGGCAGATACTGGGTGGCGCGGCCGCCGGTGTGGCGGCGTCATTCGTCGGCGTACCCGCCGTGCCCGCCGCACACGCCGCCGACGGTGCGACGCGCCCGTCCCGCCGTACGCCGGCCGCTGCCACGGGTGGCACGACGGCCGCCTACTCGGCCCCCGACCCGCGCACCCGACTCGACCTCGACACCGGCTGGCGGTTCGTCAAAAGCGACGTCAGCGGCGCGCAGGCGTCGAGCTTCGACGACTCGGCCTGGGCGGCGGTGAGCACCCCGCACACCTGGAACGCCACCGACGGGGCCGACGGCGGCAACAACTACTACCGCGGCGTCGGCTGGTACCGCCGGCACCTCACCGTCCCCGCCGGCCTGGCGGGACGGATGCTCTTCCTGCAGTTCGCCGGCGTGAACCAGGTGGCCGACGTGTGGGTCAACGGCGTCCACCTGGGCCAGCACAAGGGCGGGTACTCCCGGTTCCGGTTCGGCGCGACCGACGCCCTGCTGCCGGGGAAGGACAACGTCATAGCGGTCAAGGTGACGAACGCGGCCGACCCGGACATCGCCCCGCTGAGCGCCGACTACACCTTCGCCGGCGGCATCTACCGCAACGTCAGCCTGTGGGCCGTCGACCGGCTCCAGGTCCAGATGCTCGACTACTCCGGCCCCGGCATCTACCTGCGGCAGAGTGCGGTGACCACCGCCTCCGCGACCGTGGGCATCACCGCCAAGCTGTGGAACAACAACACCGGCGCGAGCAGGTCGGTGGCGGTCCGCACCGTCGTCGCCGACGCCGACGGGACGGTCGTCGCCGACCGGACGAGCGCCCCCCAGTCCCTCGCCGCGGCGGCCGGCACGCAGCTCACCCAGTCCGTCACCGTCACCAACCCCCGCCTGTGGAACGGCCGGAGCGACCCCCACCTCTACAGCGCCACCGTCGAGATCCACGACGTGACCGGCGGCGGGGACACGGTCACGGACGCCGTCACCGAACCGCTGGGGCTCCGCAGCCTCGCCGTCGACGCCGCCACCGGGTTCTCGCTCAACGGCCGGAACCTGGCGCTGCGCGGGGTCAACCTGCACCAGGACCGGGCCGGGAAGGGGTGGGCGATCTCCGACGCCGACCACACCCAGGACTTCGACCTCATCGAGGAGATCGGCGCCGACGCCATCCGCATGGCGCACTACCAGCACGACCAGAAGGACTACAACCTCGCGGACGAGCGGGGGTTCGTCGTCTGGGCCGAGATCCCCCTCGTCAACGCCACCACGAACTCGGCCGCGTTCACCGCCAGTACCGAGAACCAGCTCCGCGAGCTGATCCGGCAGAACTACAACCACCCGTCCATCGCCTTCTGGAGCATCGGCAACGAGCAGAACAGCGACGACACCCCGACCAACACCCTGCTCGCCGCGCTGGCCGGCATCGTCGCCGCCGAGGATCCCGACCGCCTGTCCACCTACGCCTCCGACCTCGGCGACACCGCGGGCGTGGGCAAGCACACGCAGGTGTGCGCGTGGAACAAGTACTACGGCTGGTACGGCGGTTCCAAGGACGGCAACCTCGGCAGCTGGGCCGACGGTCTCCACGCGAGCCAACCCGCCCTGAAATTCGGCGTGTCCGAATACGGCGCGGGGGCCAACACGACCCAGCACGCCCTCGACCCCGCCGCTCCGGCCCCCTCCGGAAGCTGGCATCCGGAGGAGTACCAGGCGCTGTTCCACGAGGCGGCCTGGAAGCAGATCGAGGCCCGGCCCTTCCTCTGGGGCACCTTCGTGTGGAACATGTTCGACTTCGCGTCCGACGGCCGCAACGAGGGCAGCCAGCCCGGCATCAACGACAAGGGCCTCGTCACCCGCGACCGCGTCACGCGCAAGGACGCGTTCTACTTCTACAAGGCCACCTGGTCCACGGCGCCCACCCTCTACATCACCAGCCGCCGCTGGGCGCAGCGCACCGACGCCGCCACCCAGCTCAAGGTGTACTCCAACGCCGCGCAGGTCACGGCCAGCCTGAACGGCGTCTCCCTGGGCACGGTCACCGGCAGCGACCACGTCTTCGTCTGGAACGGCGTGACCCTGCGCCAGGGCCAGAACACGGCGTCCGTGACCGCCACGATCAACGGCACCCCGTACACCGACACCGTCACCTGGACCCTGGCCTGACGGGGCCGCACGCACGGGGCCGTCCGCGGGGCGCGGGACGGCCCCGTTTGCGGGCAGGCGCACGGCCCCGTAGGATGAATGAACATTCATTCGGAGGTGTGCGATGACCTGGACCGCGACCGACATCCCCGACCAGCACGGCCGCACGGCCGTCGTCACCGGTGCCAACGGCGGGCTCGGACTCGTGACCGCGAAGAACCTGGCCGCGAAGGGCGCGCACGTGGTGATGGCCGTGCGCAACCAGGAGAAGGCGGCCGCCGCGGTGGAGGAGATCCGGGCGGCCGCCCCGGACGCCTCGCTGGAACCGGTCGCGCTCGACCTGTCCTCGCAGGCGTCCGTGAAGGAGGCCGCGGAGCGGATCCTGGCCGCCCACGACCGTCTCGACCTGCTGGTCAACAACGCCGGGGTGATGGGAATCGCCGAGGCGCGGACGGCCGACGGCTACGAGATGCAGTTCGGCGTCGACCACCTGGGCCACTGGACGCTGACCGCGCTCCTGCTGCCCGCGCTGCTGCGCACGCCCGGATCCCGCGTGGTGACCGTGACCAGCACCGCCCACCACATGGGCCGCTCCGTCGACGTCGCCAACCCCCATCTGAAGGGCCGCTACGGACCCTGGCGCGCCTACGGCCAGGCGAAGCTGGCCAACTACCACTTCGGGCTCGGCCTGCAGCAGGAACTCGAACGGGCGGGCGCGCGGACCATCAGCCTGATCGCGCACCCGGGCCTGTCCGACACCGACCTGCAGACGGTCAGCGTGGAGGGCTCGGGCGGCGGGGTCTCCCAGCGCTTCTTCCACGCCATGGCCCGGCACACCGGCATGTCGGCCGACGACGGCGCGCTGCCGCAACTGCGCGCCGCCACCGACCCGTCGGCCAAGGGCGGCGAGTTCTACGGTCCGGTGTTCGTGAACAACGGCGCTCCGGTCCGCAAGCCGGTGCTGCGCCGGATCGGGATGGACGGGGCCGTCGCCAAGCTCTGGCAGGTGTCCGAGCGTGAGACCGGCGTCGCCCTCGACCCGCGTGCCCCGGCCGGTCCGTGATGGCGGCGACCACCGACCGCGCGGCCACCGACCGCGCGGCCACCGGCCGGGCGGCCGCCGTCCGCGCGGCCCTGCGCGGCCTGGTGGCGCGCAACGGCTTCCACGGTGCGTCCATGAGCGCGGTCGCCCGCGAGGCCGGCGTGGCCACCGGCACCGCCTACACCTACTACGCCTCCAAGGACGAGCTGGTGCTGGCCGCGTACGGCGAGACGAAGGCGGCACTCGGCCTCGCCGCCACCGCCGGCCTGGACCCGGACGCCCCCGCCGAGGAGCGGTTCCACGCCCTGTGGCTGGCCTGTTACCGGTACTTGAAGGCCCACCCCACCCACGCGCAGTTCCTCCTCCAGGTGGAGCACTCCCCCTACCGCGCCGCCGCCCACGCGTCCGCCCTCGCCGACGCGAACGACCCGCTGCCGGCCCAGGTGGCCCTGCCGGACGTGGCCGCGCGACTGCTCCCGCTCCCCCTCGACGTGCTCTACGAGCTGTCCCTCAGCCCGGCCGTCCGCCTCGCCTCCGCCGGTACCGAACTGGCCCAGGCCCAGCTCGACGAGATCGCGGGCGCCTGCTGGCGTGCCGTCAGCCGACCGGGCTGACCCTCGCTACGGGCGCGGCAGCGGCGCACCGTAGGTGACGTCGACCGCCGCTTCCCTGGCGCGGAACACGATCGCGGGGACGGCGCGTTCCGCGAGGGCCGCGATGGTCAGCGACGGGTTGACGGTGAGGGACGCCGGGACCGCCGAGCCGTCGGTGACGAACAGGCCGGTGTGGCCCCGGAGTTCGTGCGTGTCGCTCAGCGCGCTGCCGGCCGGGTCGTCGCCGATGCGCACTGAGCCGATGGGGTGGGCCGTGACGGTCCCCGCCACGTCCTCGGACCAGGGGCGGACCTGGGCCAGTCCGTCCTTCTCCAGGATGGCGCGCAGCGCGTCGTCCGCGGTGTTCCATCCGCCGCGCGTGCGGGCGGTGGGGTGGTAGGCCATGGTGCCCCTGCCCAGTCCGGGGGCGAGGCGGAGGAAACCGCCGGTGAGGGGCGGCGGGCCGAAGGTCCCTTCGTTGTCGTCCTCCGTCATGGCCAGCAACGTCAGCCAGGACGGCCACCTGCCGCGCAGAGAGCGTTTCGCCACACCGAACCAGTCGGGTGCCGAGGCGGTGCGGGCCAGCAGATTGGTCAACGGCGGGAAGTAGATCTGCTGGAGCATGAAGCGGCTGTACTCGGGGGCCGCCGGGTCCAGGTAGTCGTACGTGGCGGCGGTGATCGGGCGGCCGATCGGCAGACCCTCGTATGCGGCACCGTCGGGCCGGGACAGGCCGAGCAGCGTCCGCACCTTGGTCTCGTCGACGTCGGCGACGCTCACGCGGTCTCCGTTGCCGGAGAAGTAGCGTCCGACGGCCGGCGGTATGCCGCCGAGGGGCAGCGCGGACCGCTGGAGGATCACCGGACTGCCGACGGCTCCCGCGGCGAGGACCACCACTTTGGCGTGGATGACGCCGACTTCGGCCGTGCAGCTGTAGTCGCCCGGGTCCAGCACGGTGTAGGCGGCGGCGTACCGGTAGCCGGATTCCGTGCTGGGGCCGAGGAGTTGCACTTCGTGCAGGGGGCGGATCACGGCACCGTGGGCCTCGGCCCCGGGAAGGTAGTTCAGCAGCATCGAGCGCTTGGCGTCGAAACGGCAACCGGACAGCATCCAGTTGCAGTTGGTGCAGCGACCGGTGTCCACCGCGACCGGCACGGGGTTGCAGGTGTGGCCGGAGCGCCGGCAGGCCGCGGCCAGGACCCCGCCGGCGTAGGAGACGTCCTGCCAGCCGGTCCTGGCCACGGGCAGCGCCTCCTCGACCCGTTCGTACCAGGGGTCGAGCGCGGCCCGGGTGAGCGCGGCCGGCCAGATCCGCCTGCCGAGACTGCCGGACCGTTCGAAGGCGAAGGCGGGCGCGCGGAGCGAGGCGGCGAAGTAGACGACGCTGCCGCCGCCGACGCAGTTGCCCGCCACGACGGAGATGCCGTCGCCCTGGATGACGTCGACGATGCGGTTGTAGGTGCCCAGGCGCATCGAGTGGGCGAAGTCCTCGGCCGCCAGGCGGGGCCCGCGTTCCAGGACGGTGACCCGGGCGCCGCCGGCCGCGAGGTGGTAGGCGGGGATGGCGCCGCCGAAGCCGCTGCCGATGACGAGGACGTCGGTGGTCTCCTCGCTCATGCCGGGCTCCCGGACGCCGTGGTTGCGGGGTGGGTGTCCGCCAGGGCGCGTCCGTAGGAGAACTGCGGGAAGCGCCACAGTCCGTCCGCGTCCGGCGGGGGGAAGTGCAGCCAGGCGAGGCCCGGATGGGCGGCTGCCACCGCCTGCGCGGTGTCGAGCGTGGCGGCGGTGTCGAAGGCCAGGCCGGTGACGAGGCCGAGGATCTGCCACACGGGGCGGTCGGGCGTCCCGGGCCGGAACAGTCCGGCGACCAGATCGGTGCGCTGGGCGAACGACAGGCCGACGAAGGGCGGGGACGTCACCGGCAGCAGGACGAGGTGGTCCAGTGCGTAGGCGACGGCCCGGGCGTCGAGCAGGGCGGCGATCTCCGGCAGCAGGGGCGCCAGCGGCAGGTCAGGGGACGTGAGGACGTCGACCACCCCCGCCTGGACCGCTCCCGGCCCGGTGACGGCGCCCGCCACGGCCAGGTCGCCCGGGTACCGGCGCTGCCCGGGGATGAGGGTGTCGGCGAAGGCTTCGAGGGTCTGCGTGGTCCAGCTCTCGCCGGCGGCTTCCGCCCGGCCGCCCGTGGAGCCGAGCGCGTCGGCCGCTCCGGGACGGATCACCTGCCCGGCGGCCAGCGCCGTCAGCGTCGCGGTCAGCGCTGTGACGACGTCGCGTCGCCGCATGTCCCGTGAGGTCATCGGGGTCACCCGGCGAGCGCGCAGGTCAGGTCGAACGGCAGGTCCACGGTGCCCCCGGTCTCGCCGGGCGCCTGGCCGTAGGCGTCGAGGGCGTCGGCGACGTGCGGAAAGCCGCTGTCCCGGAGGGCGAGGGCGGCGTCACCGATGCCGACGGTCCGCCCGTCGATCCGGAAGTTCGCCAGGCGGGCGCCGGCGTGGCCGCCGGACTTGTCCCACCAGTACTGGCCGTCCCAGGCCACCAGGGGCGTCGCGCCGGACGTGGTCTGCACGCTCCAGTGGTCCTTCTGGTAGTACCGGCAGGTCGGGAGCGCGATGGCGAACCGGGACGGCTCGGCGAGCAGGAACGTCAGGGCGCCGCCGTCGTCGAAGGTGATGTCGCGCTTGCTGTACTCCACGCAGAGCGGGTTCACGAACATCAGCCACAGCGGCGGCTGTTCCCCCTCGCCGAAGGTGTGCCACGCGCAGGTGGCGGCGAAGTCCGGCTCCCGGAACGGTGCCAGGACCGAGCGGCTCGCCGTACCGGCGGGCCGGGCCGCGGCGGCGGGCGCGCCGGCGGACAGCACGCCGGCGCACGCCGCGAACGTCATGGTCAGGGCGGTCAGCGTGGTGCGGACGCGTGGCAGTGACACAGGAACCCTCCTGGAAGCGGAACGTGCGTGGAACCGGGTCGTGGAGCCGTCGCGCTCAAAGGGCCGTCGGGCGGTGCCGCGGGCGGAACACCGGGGTGCCCGTCATGTCCCGCTCGTGGCCTGCGCGTCCGGACTCGACGGGTCGGGGGTGTGCGCGGGGGCCGATGCCCACCGGTCGAACCGGTCGGCGGCGGCGTTGGTGATACGGAAGGTGCCGTCCCCGCTGGAGAAGGCCACCGGCAGGGTGTACCACCACGGAGTGTCGGGGCCCCGGACGAGGGCGATGTCCGTCCGTCCGTCCCCGTCGAAGTCGCCCACCCGTGCCTTCACTCCGGGGACGGCCGCCCAGCCGGCGAAGTCGACCGACGACGCGTTGGTGACGCGGAACGTGCCGTCGCCGTTCGAGAACGCCACCGGCACCGAACCCCAGCCGCCGCCCCCCACCAGCGCGAGGTCGGTCCGGCCGTCGTGGTCGAAGTCACCGCTCACCACCTGCGCCCCCGGCACCTGCGCCCACCCGGCGAAATCGGCCGAGGGCGCGTTCGTGACGCGGAACGTGCCGTCCCCGTTGGAGAACGCGACCGGGAGGGTGTACCACCAGGGGGTGTCGGGCCCCGGGACGAGGGCGATGTCCGTGCGGCCGTCCCCGTTCACGTCGCCCACCTCGATCCTCGCTCCGGGGACGGCCGCCCAGCCGGCGAAGTCGACCGACGACGCGTTGGCGATGCGGAACGTGCCGTCGCCGTTCGAGAACGCCACCGGCACCGAACCCCAGCCGCCGCCCCCTACCAGCGCGAGGTCGGTCCGGCCGTCGTGGTCGAAGTCACCGCTCACCACCTGCGCCCCCGGCACCTGCGCCCACCCGGCGAAGCTGTCCACGGACGCGTTGGCGACCCGGAACGTGCCGTCCCCGTTGGAGAACGCCACGGGCACCGAACCCCAGCCCCTTCCGCCGACCAGCGCGATGTCCGACCGGCCGTCGCCGTCGAAGTCGCCCACCTGCGCCTTCACACCGGGCAGGGACGCCCACGCGGCGAAGTCGCCGACGCCGGAACGCGTGTCCCGGAACGTCCCGTCGCCGTTCGAGAACGCCACCGGCAGGGTGCTCCAGCCCTGCGCGCCCAACGCGGCGAGGTCGGTGCGGCCGTCGCCGTCGAAGTCCCCGGTGAAGGTCCGGGCTCCGGGGGTGGCCGCGAGGCGGGGGAAGTCGCCGGACGCGGCCTGGTCCGTGGAGAAGGTTCCGTCACCGTGGGAGGAGGCGACGGGCAGGCCCTGCCAGGTGTCCGAGGCGCTGAGCGCCAGGTCGGTGCGGCCGTCGCCGTCGAAGTCGCCGCTGGAGACCGTCGCGGTCGCGGTGGTCGACGAGACGCCCTGGCCCGGGTTGACGAACACCCCGCCGGGATAACCCACGTCGCACAGGCCGTCGTTGTCGACGTCGCCGAGCGAGACGTCCGCGAGCCTCGTCGTCGACTGGTCGAGGTACACCCAGCGGCCGCCGAGCGCGCTGGACTGGTACCACCAGGTGATGCCGGTGGCGATGAACGCGTCGTCGGTGCCGTCGCCGTCGAAGTCGCAGTACTTGCGCTGGTCGCCGGTGTACGAGTCCAGGGTGTTGGCGGACTGGTGCAGCCCGGTCTCGGTCTGGTCCAGCGCCGCGTGGAGGGGCAGGATCGACCCCACCCAGAGGTCCTCGTGCTGGAAGACGTTGTGCGACACCGTCATGCCGATGCTGGGGGTGCCGCGGAGTTTGACGCCTGTGCCGTTGGTGTACCAGACGGTGTTGTACTCCACGTCCATGTACTCGCCCGCCGAGCCGCACTCGTAGCTGCACGACGAGTCGCTGCCGTGCATGTCGATCTCGTGGGTGTGCCAGACGTAGGAGTTGTCCCCGCCGCCGCCCCAGATCAGGTTGCGGTACGCCAGGTAGCCGTCGCCGGCCGAACCGTCGCCGGTGATCGCGTGCCGGTTGTCGTCGAACACGTTCCGCTCGACCAGGGCGTAGGCGCCGTGGCTCGTCTCCACGCCGTAACCGGCGCCGTGACCGCAGCAGATGGTGCCGGTGGGGTGCTGGTTGTGGTGGATGTAGTCGTCGTGCACCCACACGGTCCGGGCGTTCTGCAGGCCGATCCGGTTCTGGCCGTCGACGATGCTCACCGCGGCTCCGCGCCAGTGGTCGATCTCGCTGTGGTCGATCTCCACGTTCACGCTGGAGTCCACCCGGATGCCGTCGGAGTCGCTGGTGCCGACCGCCGAGAAGGGATCGTCGCTCTCCGCGCCCTGCAGCCGGATGCCGCTGATCCGCACGTCGTCGCTGTGCGTGCCGGCGCCGTCGTTCCCGACGCTGAGGAGGAGGGACGGGAAGGAGGTCGTGAACAGCCGTGGTCCCTGCGGACGCAGCGTCCGGTCGCCCAGGATCCGGACCCCGGGGGCGACCGGCAGGGACTCCCGGCCGGTCAGGTCGAGGTCCACGTTCCCGGCGATGTGCACCACGGCGTCCGGAGTGGCGATCGCCTGGACGAAGAGGTCCTGCTGGTTGTCGGAGGTGATGGAGAACGCCGGTGCCGCGGCGGACGCGGTGGTCGCCCCCGGACCGCCACCGAGCGCGAGCCAGAGCGCGAGCGCCACGGCGCCGCCGAGTGCGGAGCGCCGATGCCCGAAAAAGCCCACGGCTGAGTCCCCTTCGAAAGGAATGGGCGACAGGATGTGCCGCTGCCAGGTGGGCGTTCCGATGCGTGCCGTCGCGGGACGTGGCGTGCCGTCGGGTGCCGTGGCGTGCCATCGCGCCCGCGCACCTGGTGTGCGGCATGCGGCGGTTCCCCCGCCGAGGGGCGCTGCGCTACCTTGTTCGGCGTCCTCCGCCTGTGGCAAGGCCACCGATCACGACCGACACGGCGGTCCGGCCGGCTCCCCCTGGCGCTGTCGAGTGCACCCAGGAGAGAAGTGCCGCCGTGAACGATGCCGAAGCGCCGGCGCGGAACGTGCCGGGTCCCCCCGGGCCGGACGCGCGGCCGGACGTCGAGCCGGACGTGAGGCCTGACATGAACCGGCTGCCGGAACTCCGGACGCTGCTCGACGAGGGGACCCGTGCCGTCGTCGAGGACGGTGATCTGCGGTCGGGCCGGGACCGGTTCGACCGGGCCTTCCGGATCGCCGAGTCGGCCGGCGACGCGGGGGCGATGGCGGTGGCCGCGCTGGGCTTCGGCGGCCTGTGGGTGCACGAGCACCGCACGGTCACGGCCTCGGTGCTCCTGGAGTCGCGGATACGCCAGGCGCTGGACGTGCTGGAGCCCGAGTCGTCGCTGGCCCTGCGGCTGCGGATCCGGCTGGCCGGGGAGGGCGACTACCGCCGCAGCGACCATACGGCCGTGCTGGCGCTGCTCGAGGAGGCCACGGCGCGGCGCGCTCCGCTGGCGCGCGCGGAGGCGCTGAGCCTCACCCATCACTGCCTGGTCGGCCCCGAACACGGCGCGCTCCGCCGGAAGCTGGCCGCCGACCTCGTCGCGGAGAGCTTCCGCACCTCCCGCCGCAGCGATCTGCTGATGGGCCTGCTGTGGCAGACCGTCGACATGTTCCTCGACGGCGATCCGCACGCGGAACGCTGCCTGGCCGAACTGCGTGAGCTGCTGACCGAACGGGACCACCTCGCGGTGGGCTTCGTGGCGAGCGCGATGAGCGTCATGCTCGCCGTCCGTGCGGGCCGCCTCGACGAGGCCGAGGAGCTGGCCCGCACCTGCGCCGAGCGCGGGATCGCCGCCGGCGACGTCAACGCGACGGTGTGGCAGGCCGCGCAGCTCGTGACCGTCCGCTGGTACCAGGGCCGGGTGGCGGAGCTGGTACCGCTGCTCGGCGATCTGGTCAACTCCCCCACGCTGAGCGCCGTGGACGATCACGCCCTGGCGGCGCTCGCGGTCGCCGCGGCGACGGCCGGGGACCGGCGCAGGGCGGTCGGCGCGCTGGCCACCCTGTGCGGCGGCGACCTCGGCGACCTGCCCCGGTCGAGCAGCTGGATGGTGACGATGCACGGTGTCGCGGAGGCCGCCTACCTCCTCGACGACACCGCCACGGCGGCGCGGGTCTACGAGCTGCTGAGCCCGTACGGGCATCTGCCCATGGTGGGCAGTCTCGCCGTCGCCTGCTTCGGCTCGGCCCACCATGCCCTGGGTGTCGCCGCGTTGACCACGGGAGACGTCGACCGGGCCGTGACCCATCTGCGGGACGCGCTCCGGCAGAACCTGGCCTTGGCGCACTGGCCCGCGGCCGCGGCATCCCGCGACCGGCTCGCGCTGGCGCTGGAACGGGCCGGGCGGCCGGAGGAGGCCGACGCCGTCCGGGCCGAGACGGACGTGCTCGCGGGAGAGGCCACGGCGCCCCTGCCGGGGGGCGACGGACTCGGCGGAGGCGGCGGACTCGCCCGTGCGGACGGGCAGGGCGGGGGCATGCGGGGCGCGGGCAGGCTCGTCGGGGACGGATCCCGCGGGGACGAGCTCGGCGGCGACGGGCCGAGCGGGGACGAGCGCCGACCGCCCACGGCGGTCTGCACCCGGCTCGGCCGCAAGTGGCGGATCGGGCTGGGTGATCGCAGCGTGCTGGTGGAGCACAGCGTGGGGATGCTCCACCTGGTGGTGCTGATCGGCAATCCGCGCCAGGAGATCCGGGCCGTCGACCTCGTGGCGGGGCTGGCCGCGCTCAACGAGGCCGCTGAACGGCCCGCCCTGTCCGGACAGCCGGTGCTCGACCGGGTGGCGGCGCAGCAGTACCGGTACCGCCTGGCCCGGCTGCGTACGGAGCTGGACGAGCTCACCGCGGGCGGCGACCCCGACCGGGCTGCCGTCGCGCGGGCCGAACACGACTGGCTGGTGGGCCAGTTGGCGGGCGCCACCGGCCTGAGCGGACGTGTCCGCACCTTCCCCGAGGGCGAGGAACGCTCCCGGGTGGCCGTGAGCAAGGCGGTCCGCCGGGCCATGGACCGGATCGCGGCGGCCGACTCCGCGATCGGGGCACACCTGCGGCAGGCCGTGCACACCGGGATCCGGTGCTCCTACTGGCCCGAGTGACGGCCTGTCAGGATCGCTCCGCGATCCCCTCGTCGGCACTGGCCGGGGCCCGACCTCCCGGTGTTCCACGGACGTTCCGTCACCGTGACACCGGCGTTCCACATTCGGCACATATGGCCGCAAGGCGAACCCGCGATGGCCGAAAGATCCGCAGAGGCTGAGTGGCTCAGCCACCTCTTGCGCAGGACGTCCGGGGTGCCCCATCCTCTCCATGCCACGCCGCCGCGTCCCACCTTCACGCCGGTTCGGACTGGCATCCCCTCTGCCTTCCCGCGCGCTACCGCGCCGCGATTGGAGTCGAAGTGAACCTGTCCCGGCGAAGTCTTCTGGCGGCGGGCACCCTCGGGGTGCTCGTCACGGCTCTCGACCCCCTCGGCCGCGCCTGCGGAAAGGCGGCCACCGCCGCGGCCGCCACCCCTCAGGCGGGGCCGGCGGTGACCACCTTGGACCGCACCCTGGTGCGCACCGACCTCGGCAACGGATACTTCGGCATCACCACCGGCCCCGGCGAACCGCACCTGGTCCGCCGCCTCTTCCCGAGCGGCACGCCGCCGCAGATGACCCGCTCGCTGATCGCCTTCGCGCAGATCTCCGACATGCAGATCATGGACCAGAAGTCACCGGCGCGGGTCGAGTACCTGGACGAGTACGACGACGCCGGCGCCCCGCACTTCGCCAGCTGGGGCACCGACTCCGCCTACCGCCCGCACGAGATGCTCTCGGCCCAGCTCGCGGACTCGATGTGCCGGGCGGTGCAGCGCGTCGGCAGCGGCCCGGTGACCGGTCTGCCCCTGAAGCTCACACTGGTGACGGGCGACGCCGTCGACAACGCCCAGTACAACGAGACCCGTTGGTACATCGACCTGCTCGACGGCGGCACGGTGCAGCCGGACTCCGGCATCATCGGCGGCGGCGACCAGAGCGTGTCCGGCGGGGTCCGCGGGCCCGACGCCCGGTACTGGATCTGCGAGGACCAACCCCAGTTCCAGGGACCCAAGTACGCGAACTTCCCGACCGTGCCCGGCCTGCTCGGCGCCTCGCGCAAGGCGTTCTCCGCCAACGGCCTGGGCATGCCCTGGTACGCGGCCATCGGGAACCACGACCTGCTCGTGCAGGGCAACGCGGACCTCGGGATGGTGGACTTCTTCTCCGAGGACCTGCTGAACCACATCGCCGTCGGCTCGTCCAAGATCGCGCGCGTGACCGGCCTGCCCGATCAGCTCGGCAGCACGCTGTCGGCCCTGGAGGACGTGCTGGAGTCGGTGTTCACCGGGGACTTCTCCATCGAGAGCCACACCGTGAGGGCGGACGCGAACCGGCGGTTGCTGAGCAAGAGCGAGTTCATCCAGGAGCACTTCACCACCGCCGCCCTCCCGGGACCGGCCGGCCACGGTTTCGGCACCAGCGGCGGCAACGGCTACTACGCGATCCCGTCGGGCCCGGACGACCTGTTCCAGTTCCTCTGCCTGGACACCGTGGACGAGACGAGCTTCGGCGCCGACGGCATCATCGACGACACCCAGTTCGCCTGGCTGGAAGCGCAGTTGAAGGCGAACAGCTCCCGCTACCGGCCCGACCTGACCAGCGGCACCTTCGTCGCCAACCCCGGCGTCCAGGACAAGCTGATCGTGCTGTTCTGCCACCACACGCTCGCCACCATGACCAAGGACAGCCCGGGACGGCAGGGCCCCGCCGTACGCGACCTCCTGCTGCGCTTCCCCAACGTGATCATGATGGTCAACGGCCACACCCACGCCAACAACCTGTGGCCCCACGTCGTGGAGTTCGACGACACCGGCAACCGCAACGGCTTCTGGGAGGTGAACACCGCCTCGCACATCGACTGGCCGGTCCAGAGCCGGCTCATCGAGGTCGCCGAGGGCGACGGCGTGCTCTCCCTCTACACCACCATGGTCGACGCCGACGCCCCGCTGAGCTTCGGCGGAGACATCAGCACGCCCGCCGGTCTCGCGTCCCTGGGCCGTGAACTGGCCACCAACGACCCGCAGGAGGTCTCCCGCGGCATCGATCTGCGCCGCGACGGCGAGACGGCTCCCGGCGACAACCCCGCGCAGAACCGCAACGCCCAGCTCCTGATGCCGTGCCCGTTCCCGCTGTTCTCCGTACGCCCGGTCGCACCGGTCAGCCGCGACCTCAACGTCCCGCTCGACGGCGCCCGTCAGATCGCCCTCACCGCCACCGGAGCGGTGGGTGCGGTGACGTGGTCGGCGCAGGGCCTGCCGCCCGGACTCTCCCTCGACCCGGCGGCCGGGACGATCACCGGGATCCCCACCCAGGCGGGCACCTACACGGTCACGGCGACGGCGACCGACAGCCTGCCGGAGAGCACCACCACGACCTTCACCCTCACCGTCGTGGCGTACGAGTCCTGGACCACGATGACCGACCACCGCGTCCTGGCCATCCCCGACCTGTCCACCGTCTACCGCGACGCGCCCAACAGCGCCGCCGGCTTCGCGTCCGCCAGCTCCTTCGTCCATGTCGACATCACGCACACGTATGTGGGCGACCTGATCATCAACCTCATCGGCACGTCCGGCCGTGTCTACCCCTTGCGCTACCGGCTGGGCGGCAGCGCCGACAACATCGACGAGAGCTACGCCGTGGACCTGTCCTCCGAACGTCGGGCCGGCCTGTGGCGCCTTCAGATCACCGATGCCGCGGCCCAGGACTCCGGGAAGCTCAATCTCGTGACGTTCTCCCTCTGACGGCAGTTGACGTCAGAGGCGCCACTGGCGAACGCCGGAGGGGCCCCGGGCAGGACCGGCGTGCTGCGGCCGCGAGCCTCAGCCGCCGGCCTGCTGCCAGGGGAACGGATCGAGGTCCGGCTCGACCCAGCCGGTCCTGGCGCGGTCACTGGCCAGGGTCGAGGACCGGTAGAACCGGGCGAGCAGCCTCTTGTCGAGCAACGCGGGGTTCCGGTCGGCGAATTCGGCGAAGTCGGCGGCGTCCGACTCCCCGGCGTGGTGGCCCACCAGTTCCACCCAGGCCCGGCTGACGGTGACGTGGTACTTCTGCGGAGCGCCCGCGTAGCGCGCGGTGCGCTGGATGCCGTCGCTCACCAGGCCGACCGCGGCGGCGGTGCCGTGGCGCCGGACGGCCAGCCAGGTCAGGTGGACGTGCTGGCGGTGCCCGAACCGCTCGGCGGTCGCCATCACCTCCTCCATCAGCTCGGCGAACGGCGACGACTCCTCGTGGCCGCCGTGAGCGGTGTGCGGGCCCTGGTCCTGTGGAATCACGGCCCCTCCTCGACCAGCGCGTCCAGGACGGCGTGGAAGCCGGCGAGCGCTTCCGCGGGCAAACCGTCCAGCGCGCGGTTCTCGATGCCGGCCAGGGTCCGGGTGATGACGGCGGCCGTCGCCCGCCCGGAATCGGTGAGTTCGATGAGCACCGAGCGGCGGTCGCCGGCCCGCGTCCCGCGGGTGATGTGGCCGCGGCGTTCCAGCCGGTCCAGCACGCTGGTCAGCGTCGTCGGGCGGGTGCCGACGGCGGCTCCGAGCTGGGAGACGGTGCGCCCCTGGCCGTCGGCGAGGTTGGCCAGCGCGTTGATCTCGGAGCCCGTCAGGTCGAGGTCGACGAGTTCGGCGGCGATCAGCTGCAGGGTGGCGTGGGTCGCACGCTGCAACGCCAGGAGTGCGGACCGACCCGGTCGTACGGATTCGGACTTCATGCTTTCGGATATTACGATATCGGAGCATCGACGCCAAGATGCCGGCCCGGCCGCTCGGGGTCGGGCGGCGGTTGGGGCCGCGGCGCCCGTTCGTGGCCGTGACCTCCTACGCTTTCCGATGGAAGGCCGTCGAGCTGACGGCCCGAGTCACGATGGAGCGCGCATGACCGACGAAGTGATGGGTGACGAGGTCTACCAGCCGGACGGTTCGGAGGTGCAGGACGACGCGGGCGTGCTGGACGCTTCGGACACCCTGGACTACCGAGCGGGCGCGGAGGCCCTGGACGAGGGCTACTCGCCGCCGGAGCGGCCGTGGGCCGTGGAGCACACGGGCGTGACCGCGGCGGAGGCGCGGCGCGGGGAGACGCTGGCCGAGCGTCTCGCGGAGGAGGTGCCGGACCTCGGCGTCCCGTTCGGCGACGGCATAGGCGACACCTGGGACACGGACGGCGAACTCCTCGACGACGAGGTCGGCGACGCCCGTGCGGGACGTCTCGTCGCCCTGGACGAGGGCGCACACGCGGTCACCGACTCCGACCTGTTCGCCTCCGACCGGGGCCTCGACGGCGCCGGCGCGTCGGCGGAGGAAGCGGCGATGCACGTGATCCCGGAGTCCGAGAGCTTCTGACCCGGCCCGCGGGCGGGGCGCGGGGACGTCAGCCGTCCCCGCGCCCCGACGCCCGGTGCGGCCCGAACTCCGCCGAGTTCATAGGCTGCCGGCTGGCCCACGCGCCCTGACGCCAACCCGGCCGAGGCCCGGTTCGGCCCGAGACCCGGTTCGGCCCGCTGCGGCAGTTCACCGTCGCCCGCCATTGAGCCCGGCGAACCTTCTCCGTCATGGCCCTAGCTGGAGTAGATCCGTGAGGGTGTGATCAGGACGGCGGTTCGGCGCTGCTCGGTCATCACCCGGTCGTATTCCTCCCAGTTGTCATGATGTCCTCCCGCAGCAGTGAATATCTGCCGCAGCAGCCCTGGCAGGGCCTCCGGTTGCAGCCACGGCCGGGGGTCGTCGGGGCCTGCCAGTTCCGCGGTGCCCTCGACGGTGGCCCACCGCGTACCGTGCCGGAAGGTGGCGCCGAGCTGTGGCCGGGCGCGCAGGTTGCCGAGTTTCACCCGGCCGGATGTGACGAACGCGAGCACCTGCCGGCCGCTGTCGGGGTGGACCAGAATTCCGGCATTGACCAGGGACGACTGGATCGTGAGGTCAGCGCGCAGGGTCGAGACCACCGCCAGGTAGTCCTCGCGTTTGCCGATGGATACAGCTTCTTGCAGGCGTGTCATCGCTACCTCTTCGGGGCCGGCGCGGTCTTCACCGCAAATGCCGGGAGTACTGGGAGTTGGAGGGATCCGTGTCCTGCCGGGGTCGGAGCTCGGCGGCGCTTTCAGGTGGCGCCGCTCCTCGCAGGCTCCCGTGCAACCCCTTGCGATGGTCAGGCGACCGATTCCGTCAGTTCGGCCGGCTCGCCGGCTTCCTCTGGCGTTCCGCGGTCCTTGAGCACCGTGCCGATGGCCAGGAGCGCCGATACGGCGACGATGGCGGCCCCGATCCAGGTGACCGACCCCACCCCGAGGGTGGAGACGACGACTCCGCCGAACACCGACCCGCCGGCAATGCCGAGGTTGAACGCGCTTGCCGCCAACGATCCGGTGATGTGCGCGATTTCCGGGGCTGCTCGCGTGGCGAGGTTCTGCAGTACCGGGCCGAGGCCGAAGCCGGTGGCGCCCCACAGCACTATCACGACCACAGCACCCACTTCGGTGCGTCCCGCGAAGGTCATGGCCAGGAGTACCAGCGCCAGAATGGACAACCCCGCCGCGGCGGAAACGACGGGCCACCGATCGGCCAGGGGCCCCGCGGCGAAGTTGCCGATCGCGGCCGCCACTCCGAAGACGAAGAGCAGCACGCTCAAGCTCGACTGGGGGAAGCCGGAGATCTTCTCGAGGAACGGTGCCACATAGGTGTACGCGAGGATCTGGCCGCCGAAGCCCAGGAGGATGGTCACCAGGGCCACGACGAGCCGGGGGCGTGCGAGCGTTCGCAGTTGCTCGCCGAGTGCCACGGCCGGCGGCGGCGCCGTTGCGGGCAGGAGCAGCACGTCGGCGGCCAGCGCCAGGGCGCCGAGTCCGGCCACCGCGAAGAAGGGGACGCGCCAGCTGAACGCATTGCCCAGGAAGGTCCCCAGAGGCACGCCGATCACCAGAGCGATGGTCAGGCCACCGAAGATCGCTGCGATGGCGCAGGCGCGGTGTTTGTCGTCGACCAGAGTGATCCCCAGAGCGATGCTGGAGCTCAGGAACACCGCGTGGGTGAATGACGTGAGCAGGCGGAAGACCAGCAGCAGCCCGAAGTTCGGCGCGAGGCCCGCCAGGACGTTGCCTACGACGAACAGTGCCATCAGGCTCACGAGGAGCTTCTTGCGCTCTGCTCTGGCCGCCACCGCCGTCAGGAACGGTCCGCCGATCGCGATCCCCAGCGCGTAGCAGGTCACCAGGAGCCCTGCCGTGGAGATGCTGACACCAAAGCTGCCGGAAAGATCGGGGATCAGCCCGACGACGACGAACTCGGTGGTACCGATCGCGAACATGCTGACCGCCAGGGCGATCACGGCTATAGGCATGGTGGACCCTTCGGCGGGACGGGCCCTTCACCTCTCTTGGCGCTGGCCCGCATGAGATCGGTCAGGCAGCGAAGCCGGCCGCGGGCTCCTCGAGCTGCGGCATCGGCAGCCGGCGGCGGGCCCCAGAAGACGGCAGTGCGCCGTCAATAAGGACACCTGAGTTTGTTTCTACAATCTAGCATGCTCGCGGGCGGGCAAGCGCGACGTTCTCCCGCCGCCCGCGTTCTCCAGGCATCCTTCAGCCCTGTCCGCTCAACCGGCCGGACGAACCGCTAGTCCTTCACGCGACTGGCCGGCACGTAGAGAATGTCCTGGTAGGCGGGGTGCCGGTCGATCCAGCCCGCGACGAAGGGGCAGACCGCGATCACCCGCAGATCCTCGGCGCGCGCCTGGTCCAGCGCGAACCGAATCAGGGTGGAGCCGATCCCGCGGCCCTCCCAGGCGTTCTCGACCTCGGTGTGCACGAAGGCGATCACTCCGGGCCGGCGCAAGTAGACAGCGCGTCCGACCATTTCGCCGTCGACACGCGCTTCGTACTGCCGCTTCTGCTGATGGTCGGTGACAACGATGGCCTCGGCTGCCTCACCCGCGGTCACGACTGGTACCCCTCGACGGTCGAGGAGGGGCGAACTCGGGCGCCACCCGGGTTCTCTCCCACGTCGGCCAGGGCGCGGCGCTGGCGCAGCAGGTCCCAGCACTGGTCGAGTTCACGTTCGAGCGCGGCGAGGCGCTGACGTTCCGTCGTGCCGTCGATGCCACCGCTTTCCATCAGGGCGCGCAGCGTTTTCTCGTCTCCGACCATGGCACTGATGCGGCTGAGTATGGCCTGTTCGGCGCTGGTCTCAGGTGGCTGCTGCATGGAAACCTCCGGGTCCGGGGCCGTCCACGGGTTCGGGCCGGCCTTCCGCGATGATCGTCAGGGATCGAGTGCGGCGGTCACCGTGATGCTTGACGCTGAGAGCCTTCGAGATCGCGCACGTACGTACGGCCCGTTCCGCGAGTTCCCGGAACCGCCGCTGCCTCACATCGGGCAGCTGCGCCTCGACGGTCATGCGCACGCCTTCGATTTCGGTCCGGGCCGGGACGGGACCCGGTGAAGCTCCCCGCTGGCTCATCAACCTGGCGCCATGATCCTCATCTACAACTCAGGCTAAGCACCCAGGGAAGCCATCGCAAGTCCATTCCTCCAGCGAGCCGACTCATTTGTCGTGGCGCGGGTTGACCTGTAAGTTGATCTGAGTCGTTATTCACGACTCAGACTCTGGCATGGAGCCACGTTGGCGTTCACCCGCGGCGGGGTCTGCCACCTCCCCGAGAGGACGTCTTCGATGGACGCGCCCAAGCTGAACCTCGGCGACCTCGACATCACCAGCCCGGCCTTCGGTCATGGCGAGCGGATCCCGCAGCGCTACACCGACCTCGACCGTCCGGTACCCCCGCCCCTCCGGTGGACCAATGCGCCTTCCGGGACGGTGTCGTACGCCCTGGTCATGCACGATCCCGACGCGCCGCTCACCTACGGCTTCACCCACTGGGTCGTCTACGGAATCCCCGCGGGCACCACCCAACTGGACGACGACGGCGCTGCCTACACCGCCGGGATCAACTCACTGGGCCAGCCCGGATACTTCGTGCCGCTGCCCCCGCCCGGCCGCAGCCACCACCACTACCACTTCGACCTCTACGCGCTCGAGGGCGGGCTGAACCTCAGCCCGGGCCTTGACCGCGCGGGCCTCCTGGCGGCTGTCGATGAGCACATCATCGAGCAGGCGCGCACCGTGGGTGTCTACAGCCGGTGACCAAGCGGGAGTCCACTCGGCCTGGCCGCTCATGGCCTGAGGGGTGCAACCAGATGCAGGCATGGCAGAAGGCCGAGACGACCCTCGCTTCCCCCGATCCATTGCTGCAGGGCCTGCCGAGCTGAGCGGGCCTGCCCGTGTCGCACATCTCCTCGGCAAGAAAGGCACACACCGATGTCCTCCTCGTTCAGTGGTAAGACCGCCCTCGTGACAGGTGCCGGACGCGGCATCGGCCGCGCCGTCGCCACCGCTCTCGCGGACGCAGGGGCCGACCTGGTCCTCCTCGCCCGTTCCAAGGAGCAGCTCGCCTCCGCGGCGGACGAGATCCGTGCCAGGGGGCGCAGCGCTGAACTGGTGGTCGCCGATCTCTCGGACCCGTCGCAACTGCGGCAGGCAGGCCGCGCCGTGATGGAAGCCGGCGGCGTCATCGACATCCTCATCAACAACGCGGCGACGGTGGCCCCCCTCGGGCCCACCGAGCGGCTGGCCCCCGAGGAGTTCGTGTCCTCGCTGGTCCTCAATGTCGTTTCCGCGGCCGCGCTGAGCAGCGCCGTGCTGTCGGGCATGCGGGAACGGGGCTGGGGCCGGATCGTCAACCTCTCCTCGGGACTGGCCGCCCGGCCGGCGAGCATGCCCGGTGGCAACGTCTACGTCAGCACCAAAGCCGCGTTGGAAGCCCACACCCTCAACCTGGCGGCCGAGACCGGCGGAACGGGCGTCACCGTCAATGCCTACCGGCCGGGCATCGTCGACACCGCGATGCAGGCGTGGATCCGCGAGCAGGATCCGCGGCAGATCGGTGACGAGCTGCACCGACAGTTCGTCACCTCCTACGAGCAAGGCCGGCTCATCACCGCGGAGCGGTCCGCAGCTTCCCTGTTGGGCCATCTCGGGACCGAGGACAACGGCCAGGTGTGGACGGTCGGCTCGTCACCCACCGCCTTGTGAAGCGCGAGCGCTGCGGCAATGCAGGGCCTCGGGAGGCCGTCACCGCTGGGTGCCGAACCCTGGGCCCTCGACGCCTGGAGGGGTGATGGGTACTACTGAGGCGACCGCGCTGCAGGAGGCGGGAGGAGGCGTGGCGCTGGCGTCGGCCAGAGGCCGATGGCTCATCGCCACCACCGCGCTGGGGTCCGGAATCGTTTTTCTCGACGGTTCGGTGGTGAACGTGGCTCTGCCCGCCATCACCGATGATCTGGGCGGCGGGTTCTCCACCCTGCAATGGGTGCTCGACGGATATCTGCTCACCCTGAGCGCCCTGCTGCTGCTCGGCGGTGCGCTGGGAGACCGCTACGGGCGCAGGCGGCTGTTTCTCGTCGGCCTGGTGGTCTTCAGCGCCGCATCCGTGGCATGCGGGGCCGCGCCCTCGGCCGGAGTGCTGGTGGGCGCTCGACTACTGCAGGGCGTGGGCGGTGCGCTGCTCGTACCTGGCAGTCTCGCCCTGATCGACGCGGTGATCCGCCCGGTTGACCGCGGGCGGGCGATCGGCGCCTGGGCGGGTCTGTCGGGGGTGTCCACTGCGTTGGGCCCGCTGTTGGGCGGCTGGCTGATCGACGCCGCGTCCTGGCGGTGGGTGTTTCTGATCAATGTGCCCCTGGCTGCCGCCGTGGTACTCGCGACCGCCCGGCACGTGCCGGAGAGCCAGGCCCGGAATGCGTCACGTCTCGACGTCGCCGGGACGATCGCGGTCACCACCGGGCTGGCCGGTGTCACGATCGCCCTGATCGAGGTGCCCACCCGGGGCTGGACCGTCTTCACCACGGCGACGGGTGCGTCCGGGGCGGTCCTGCTGCTGGCGTTCGTCGTGATCGAGCATCTGCACCCGACTCCACTCCTGCCGCTGTCCCTGTTCCGCTCCGCCCAGTTCACCGGAGCCAACTTGGTGACGTTCGCCGTCTACGCGGCACTCAGCGGCGGATTGTTCCTGCTGACGCTACAGTTGCAGCTGTCACTGGGGTATTCGGCCCTGGCCGCAGGACTGGCGACGTTGCCGATCACCGTGGAGATCCTGCTGCTGTCGAGCTGGATCGGCGGGGTGACCCAGCGCACGGGTCCCCGGATCCCGATGACGCTGGGCCCCGTGCTGGCCGCGGCCGGTTTCGTCTTGATGTCGCACATCTCGCCGGGGTGTTCGTACCTGCCGAACGTGCTGCCGGGCGTCCTGGTCTTCGGGCTGGGCCTGGCCTTCACCGTGGCCCCGCTGACCTCCGCCGTACTGTCCGCCGTCAGCGACGAGCGGGCGGGCGCCGCGTCGGGAGCCAACAACGCCATCTCACGGGTGGCCGGGCTCGTCGCCATCGCCGTGCTCCCCGGCGCTGCAGGCATCGACGTGAGCGGCGCCGACTCCCTGGCGCAGGGATTCCGGTCGGCCATGCTGATCGCAGCTACGGCGTGTCTGGCCGGTGGGCTCATCGCCGCGCTGACCATCAGCCGGGGCTGCGACGCACGTGGCCCCGTTCCCGGCGTCCAGCTCGCGTGCAGGCCGCCGACCGAGCCGGGGCGGGACGACGAGGCAGCCGGGCTACGGCAGGGCTGATGTCACCTGACGAGTTACATGATGAGCAACATGTTAAGCTCATTTAAATGACGACCCTCATAAATGTGAGACCCTGCCGGGTCATCACCGTCGGAGGGTCCCCCTCTGCGAGAAGAGAACTCCGTCATGGCAGAACAGCTGCGCTACGACACCGGGACCACGGGCCTGGTGCTCATCGATCTCCTGAATGAGTTCCTGGCCGACGACGGAAAGCTGAACGCCCGTATCGCCGAAATGGTCAGGAGCCAGGACCTGGTCTCCCAGCTCGGTCGCCTGATCGCCGGAGCCCGGGTAGCCGGTGTCCCGATCATCTACGCCCCTCACGGCCTGGACGAGCACAGCTTCGACGACATCACCTACCTTCATCCGAGCTTCACGAGGGCGCTGGAGAACAAGGCGTTCTGGAAGGGCACCACGGGAGCGGACTTCTACCCACCGCTGCGCCCGCAGGCCGGCGAGACGGTGCTCACCCAGCACCGGATGTACGACTCCTTCATCGGCACCGATCTGCAGGAGCAGCTTCACGCGCAGGGGATACAGAAGATCGTCTTCGCCGGACTGACATCGAGTGCGTGCATCGAGGGGACCGGCCGCCACGCTCTGGAAGCCGGCTACCACGTCACGTTCGTCGCGGACGCGGTCGCGGACTTCACCCAGGAGGAACACCGCGCTGCAGTGGACCTGGCCTACCCGGTGTACGGGCACGAGACAGTCACCGTCGACCAGTTCCTGGCAGCTGTCGGTCCGGCGTAGCCGAAGTCCCCGGCCCGCGGTCCGCGTGCCCGGGGTAGCGCAGAGCCCGTGGCCGACAGGCGTGCCTGTCGGCCACGGGCTTGCCGGCTTCGGCCTCACGCTGCCGAACGGGCAGGAGTCAGATGGCGCCGGCGGGGGTGGGTGTTCACCGGGTGCTCGACCCTGAAGCGTCCTCAGGTCCGTTCGGGCACCTGGATCGGATCGTGCGGCACATCCCTGCGCTGGTGCTTGCGGTCGTGCCGGGCAGCAAGAGCCCAGACCACGCTCCCGCAGACGATCAGCATCGCCCCGAGCGCGCCGACCAGTCTCATGCCGCCGGCGGTGAAGGCCGCTACGCCGCTGAAGGAGCCGGTCGCGCCGCCGGCGAACACGCCGACCATGAACAGTGCGTTGGCAGGTGCGGGATGATCGGCATGGGATGTCAGGACACGCCGTTGAGCCGCGGTCTGGATGAACTGGTTCGCTCCGGTGGCCAGGAACACCGAGACGGCGAAGAGCGGGATGACGTCGGCGTCGAGAGTGATCGATGTCGTGGCGGCCAGGAAGACCAGGAGGAAGGTGCCGGCGATCGCAAGCTCGCTCATCCGTCTCGTGAACCGGAACGCCACAGGGCTGGCCAGGCCTGCCGCCATCCCGACGAGACCGAAGAGGCCTGCGTGTGCGGCCGACCAGGCGTGTCGGGATCCTGTCAGGTGCAGCACCATGGCTGCCCACAGTGCGTTGAAGGCAGCGAAGACGAAGAACTGCATCAGCACTGACTCGCGGGTGGCACGGCTTGTCCGCACCGAGTTCAGCGTCGACCCCAGCAGGCTCCGGTAGGCGGTTCCCGGGCTCGTGGCCTGCGCCGGGTGCAGTGCGGCACGCAGCGCCAGCAGTACGGCAAGGACCAGGACAGCGAAGAGCACGACCACCCAGCGCCAGCCGACGGCCGTCACGAGCAGCCCGGCCATGATGCGGCCGCCGAAGATTCCGACGGTCAGTGAACCCACGATCGTCGCCACGGCGCCGGCGCCCGCACCCGGCGGCGCGAGCTTCGGCGACGCGGCGATGATGACCTGGGCGATGTTGGCCACCAACCCCACGACCGCGAAGCCCAGTGCAGCTCCCAGTACTCCGGGCATGACGGCCGTGGCCAGCAGCGCCACGGTCAGCAGCAACGACTGCACGGTGACCTGGCGCCGTGGTGCCACCCTGTCGGCGAGGGGGACGAGGAAGAAGATCCCCAGGGCGTAGCCCACCTGAATGACCGTGGGGAGGATGCTCGCCGCGGCGCTGGTCACTCCGAAGTCAGCGGCCATCGTCGACAACAGCGTCTGCGGCAGGTAGATCACCCCCACTGCGATCGCCGAACCCGCGGCGAGGGACAGCAGGTGCACAGACCAGGCCCTACCCGCCCTTGCGTCGGGCGGAGCCGTGTTCTTCGCCGCCGTCATGTCGCCCATACCGATGACCTCGTCCGTACGTCGTTGACCGTCATCTCCAGGGGCCGAGCACCCGCCGGAGTCGCTCCGCCCGACCTCGCGATCGAGGTGGTCCGGACGCTGTGCGCCTGTCTCACCCCTGGCGGTCGGCGCCTTCCGGGCTGCCGGGCTTGTCACCGGTCCTTCGGCCGTAGCGGCGTTCGAACCGCTCCACACGGCCGGCGGTGTCCAGCACGCGAGCCGCGCCGGTGTAGAAGGGGTGACTCGCTGAGGAGACCTCCACGTCGATGACCGGGTACGTGTTCCCGTCCTCCCACGCGATCGTCTTGGGCGAGTCCAGGGTGGACCGCGTCAGGAACGCGAGCCCTCCCACGCGGTCGCGGAAGACCACCTGCCGCGAAGTGGGGTGGATACCGGGTTTCATGAGCCCCTCCACCCCCACCAGGTTCCGTTCCGGGCGTTACGGGTCAGGCAGCCGGCGGGTACAGAAGGGCCACGCCGCCGGAGAGGTTTGCCTGGGTCTGGCGCGCGCCTTCGTCCGCGAGGATCTCGACGGCGCCCGCTTCGAGGGCGTCCAGCGACAGCGCCGCGATGACGGCGGGATCGCTCTTGGGGGCGTCGATGGAGCTGACCATGTCGGTGTTCATGTAGCCGACGTGCAGAGCCGTCACCTGGGTGCCCTGGCCTGCCAGCTCGTTGCGAAGCGCGCTGGTCAGGGACCACTGGGCCGACTTGGCGGCCGAATAGGCGCTGAACCCGGGATAGGTGAGCCACGACAGCACCGACAGGACGTTGAGGATCGCGCCGCCCCCGTTGTGCGCCAGTTGGGGTGCGAACGCCCGGCTGACCGCCAGCGTGCCGAAGTAGTGCGTCTCCATCTCCAGGCGGATGTCCTCAAGGGACCCGTCCGTCACCGACACCCCGGTGAAGGTACCTGCGTTGTTGATCACAAGAGAGATGCCGGTCGCCGCCTTGGCTGCGGCTTCCACCGAGTCGGGGTCCGTCACGTCGAGCCGCACCGGAACGACGCCGGGCACATCGATCGAATCCGGGTTGCGCGCACCGCCGTAGACTCGCGCGCCGCGGGCCACGAGCTGCTCGGCGAAGCGCTTGCCCAGGCCGCGGTTGGCACCTGTGACCAGGGCGGTACTGCCGTCGATCTTCATCGTTCCTCCACGCTGGATTGGTTACAGCAATCTAGCTCACTGGATTGTTATGGGCAACTCAGGCTAGAGTGGTGTCCTCTCCGTGTGCTGCTTGCTCTTCCACCGCCGCTACGGCGCGACGGAAGGAAGGAGAAGCAGCGCACCTGAGGAGTGCGGGACTCGGCCGGTTCGGTCAGAGAAGTCCCAACGCCGCCGGCACTCAGCCACAGAAGTCCCGACGCGACGGCGGGCCCGAAGGGGAACACGCCGTCCACATCACCATCGGAGTTGCATCATGATGCGACGCATCACCAAGCGTTCCGCGGTCGTGGCCGCGGGCGTAGCGCTGGCTGCCGGGCTCACGCCGCTGGCCGTGGCGTCCTCGCCCGCGCACCACGCGCCGACCGCTCCGAAGCCGACCGTGGTACTGGTCCACGGCGCCTGGAGCGACTCCTCCAGCTGGGGTGGCGTGATCAAGCGCCTCCAGCACGACGGATACACCGTCGACGCCGCGCCGCTCCCGCTGCGCGGTCTGGCCAGCGACTCCACCTACGTGTCGGACTACCTGAAGACCATCTCCGGTCCGATCGTCCTGGTGGGCCACTCGTACGGCGGTTCCGTGATCACCAACGCCGCGCGGGGCAACACCAACGTCAAGGCGCTGGTCTACATCGCCGCCTTCGCCCCGGACGCCGGCGAGACCGCCGGAGGACTGTCGGCGAAGTTCCCCGGCAGCCACATCACCGACGACCCCACGGCACCGGTGCCCACGGCTCTGAACCCGGTTCCCTACACGCAGGCGGACGGGACCACCGGCATCGACCTGTATCTCAAGCCTGATCACTACCGCGATCTGTTCCTGGACAGCTCCGTCAGCGACTCCGACGTCGCAGCTCTGGCGGCCGAGCAGCGGCCGATCACCGTACAGGCGCTCAACGAGCCTTCGGGGGCTCCGGCCTGGAAGACGATCCCGTCCTGGTATCTGGTCGCCGACCAGGACCACGCGATCCCGCCGGCCGCCGAGCGTTTCATGGCGCAGCGCGCCCACGCCCACACGGTCGAGGTCAACGCCCCGCACGTGGTGGCGCTGACCGATCCCGGGGCGGTCAGCAACCTGGTCGAGCAGGCTGCCGGAGCGCACTGACGGTCCGAGGACCGACGCTCCCAGGGGACATCCGGTCAGCTCCTGGGACGCGGCGGAGCCGTGGGCGCCTCCACTGCGCATGACAGCCGCGGACCGCGCGGCTGCCGGAGGCGCCCACGGCACTCGAGGGGAACCACACCGCCGGCGCTCGGTGGGGGCGAGGCGCCCCCGTCGCAGAGCGGCCGGATCGAGGGCAAACGATCGTGGAGAGCCATGCAGGCGTTCGGCGTTGACATCGGCGGTACGGGAATCAAAGGCGGGCCGGTCCACCTGGGCAGTGGGACCCTCTCAGCGCAGCGGTACGAGATTGCGACCCCGCATCCGGCCGACCCGTCCAGCGTCGTCGAGGGGGTACGCAAAGTCGTCGAGCACTTCGGCTGGCCGGGCCCGGTCGGTGTGGCCTTTCCGGGAGTGGTGATCGACGGCGTCACGCGCAGCGCAGCGAACCTCGACCCTCGCTGGATTGGCCTGGACGCGGCCGAGCTCATCTCCCGCCGCCTGCGGACGCAGATTGCGCTGCTCAATGACGCCGATGCAGCGGGGATGGCCGAGATGACGTACGGCGCCGGCAGAACGCAGTGGGGACGAGCAGGCTGGTCCTGGGCGTCCGGGCGGGGACCGACGATCGTCCTCACTTTGGGCACGGGTATAGGCAGCGCGGTCTTCGTGGACGGCGTGCTCGTGCCCAACACCGAGTTGGGCCACCTGGAACTGCACGGCCACGACGCCGAGAGACGTGCCTCGGCGAAGGCACGGGAAGACGGTGACCTCAGCTGGTCGCGCTGGGCACGCGGACTTGAGACCTACCTGACGCACCTGGAAGGGCTCTTCTCCCCCGGGCTCTTCATCATCGGAGGCGGCATCAGCCGTGAAGCGCGGATGTTCCTGCCGCTGCTGGGCCGTGTCACAACCCCGATCGTGCCCGCGGAGTTGCACAACGATGCCGGCATCGTCGGCGCGGCCATGGCTGCCGAAGACCTCTGAGAGGGCGGAATGCGAGCTGCTGCCAGTCCCGGACCGGCTGCCAGTGGGACTACCTCCCGCACGACCTTCCGCCGGGTGCCGCCGTGAAGTACCACTTCTACCCGTGGCGCAACGACGGCACCGACCAGGTCATTCACGACCTGCTGCGCTGGCAGATCCGCGAGAAGAGGGGCCGATTGGCCGACCCCAGCCTGGTGGCGCTCGACACCCAGAGCCTGCACGCACCCCGCCACGACCACAACCGTCCGCTGTGGCGCCTGGGGCCACTCGCTACTTTCCACAGTTCAGAGCATGATCAGCGTTTGAGGCGTGTTGCCGCGGCAGGTGCGGGCCAGGGGGCGTAGCCACCTTCGGTCTCGGGCAGAACCGATCATTTGTCCGTTCTCCTGAGTGCCTGGGGCGAGGTGGTGAATCTCCGCCAGACCGGGGCACGGTGGTTGACGCCGAGGAAGTTCTGGAAGTCCCAGTAGACGCCTCCTTCAAGGCGGCCGTACCCATCGCTCGGACGGACGGGACTGTTGAGAGGGTCGTGCTCGTCCTCCCAATCGATGTCCTCGTGCCCGGGGTCGTCGATGCTGTAGTGGGTCAGATAGCCCCGGGCATGCTCGATATCCAGATCCAGAGCCGGGAATTGGGCCAGCAGGAGGTCGGGGCGCCCCTGGCACGGAAGATCGCCGAAGAACGAGCCAATGATGCCAGTCTCCTGCTGGAACTGGTCGATCGCTCTGCCGTGGTGGAACAGCTCGCAGCCCCAGAAGTCATCGTCGTAGATGAAGACCAGCAGCCCCGGGCAGTCGTAGACGCGTGAAACGCGAAGCTGGGCGCGTCGGCGCAGGTCCCACTCCCAACCCCGGGTCCATTTCAGCACGGTCCAGTCACCGCGCCGCTCGTGCAGGGCGTACGAGTCGAGGTTGACGTCGTGAACGTCCTCCTGTTTGAGCGTGTGCTCCTCCTGGTGCCAGAACTCCTCCAACGCGGCGTACACCTGCTCGTGATCGACGCCGTAGAACAGATTGACGCGCTCGAATGTCCCCATGTGTGCCCCCGAGGCATGTGGTCGGCGCCGACGGCTGGCGCTCTCGCCTGGCAGTGTCGCAGCCGCCCGGCTGGAGCTGGTGACCGGTCCGCTGGCGACGTCGGCCGATGCTGCGGATGCCGAGACCCGCCACGCACCCATGAACTGCACAAACGCGCCTGCCCAGAACGCCCAGACAACCAGCGCAGCAACTCCCTCCGCGCAGCGAAACGGACATCACCTCACACCCCGCCCTCCGAGAGCCGGCCATGCAAGGCGAGGATGCCTTGCGATCCGCTCTGGAGGCGGAGGCCGCAGGAATGCGCAGGGCCGACGGCGCCGGCCTGCGGACGGGGCTTGCGCCCATGCTGGCAGCGGTGGATCGGACGTTCCCGACGGCTGTGGTCGCGGATGAGCTGGCCTCGGCCGTCGCCGAGGGGTTGGCGCACGGTGCGTGCGGCTGGATCGACGACGACCTGGCATTCCTGGAGCCCTGGGGCTTCCTCCTCCAGGACGTGCAGGTACCGGCGTTCATCCGGCAGGGCGCCCAGGACCTCATGGTTCCCTTTGCACACGGCCGGTGGCTCGCCGCCCACATCCCGGGGGCGGATGCCGAGTTGGACTCCGGACAGGGGCACATGTCGCTGGGGCTCGGGGACTTCAGCCCTGTACTCGACAAGCTCACGGCGTCGTGGCGGTCGGGGTTCGCGCCCGGTTGCCCTGCCGGGCGCGGGCAGCCCGCAGCGTGCACGTCACGCAGCGTCGGGACCTGGAGCGCCTCCCGAGGACCACAACTCGATCTGTATTCCGTCGGGGTCTTCCAGTGAGATGAACCGGGAGGCCCCGAAGGTCCGCACGGGAGAGTGCTCCACCCCCAGGAGGTCGAGCCGGTCCATCCAGGCTGAAAGCTCCTCCTGGTCCAGCACGGTGAGCGCCACATGATCGAGCCCGGTCCTGCTCGGGTCGAACATGTCTCCCGACCGGTCGTAGGGTTCGTGAAGCCCGAGTAAGACACCGGAGCGTGGGTGCCGGACAAGGATGCGGGGGTGGCGCTGCACGGTCGGCGGCTCCTCGATGCGCATCACACGCTCGAATCCGAAGACTCTCCCCCACCATGCGGCCGCGGCTTCCATGTCCCCGACGGTGAAGGCGATGTGCGCGACGCCTTGGAAGGTGACCACTGAACTCCTTGCGCCAGGATCGGGGGCTGTCCGCGTTCGGCCACAGGCAGGCGACCTCTTCACGAGGTCGCCTGCCTGTGGCCGAACGGGGCTCGGCTGCCCCAGGAAGGACACGTCGGCCCGGCTCCTGCGGTGGGTGGCCGGTCCGAACTGCACGGTTGCATCAGATGACGGTGAAGCCACCGTCCACCGAGAAGATCGCTCCGTGCACGAACGAAGCGTCGTCGGAGGCGAGGTAGGCCACAGCGGTGGCGATCTCGTGCGGCTGTCCGACCCGGCCGGCCGGAAGTCCTTCCGCGAAGGACTCGATGGCGCCCTCTCCCATCGCTTCGGTGCCGGCGGTGTGAATCGGACCGGGGCTGACCGCGTTGACGCGGACTCCTCGGGGCCCGAATTCGGCTGCCCATGCCTTCGTGAGCAGGTCGATGGCAGCCTTGCTCGAACCGTAGAGCCCGGCGCTGGGAAGGCCCTTGACCGCCGCTCCGGTGGTGATGTTGATGATCGCGCCTCCGCCCCGCTCGGCCATCCCCGGCGCGAGGTCGCCCACGAGCACGTAGGGCGCCTTCACGTTCACGTTGTACATCCGGTCGAAGGCTGCGTCGGTGAATTCCGTGGTCGGGCCGAAGGTGTAGATGCCGGCGTTGTTGACCAGGATGTCGATCCTGCCAGTGACGGCTGTGGCCTGCTCGGCCAGGGCGTGAGCGCCGGCGGAGTCGCTGAGGTCTGCGGATATGAAGTCTGCCTTGCCGCCGGCGGCACGTATCCCGGCGACGACGTCTTCACCACGTGCCGGGTCCCTGCCCGAGACGATGACGTGAGCGTCCAGTTGAGCCAGCGCCTCGGCGATCGCGCGTCCGATCCCGCTGGTGGACCCGGTTACCAGGGCGGTTGAGCCGGTGAGCCGTGAGGTCATGAAATGCCCTTTCCAGGCTGAAGGTGTCGATGGGCGGCGGGCACCGCACCGAAGTTCACTGAGTCGTCCACACCGGCCCGCGGAGCTGTACGCGCGCAGCTTCAGGACCCCGACTCCTCGTGAGGGGAGAGCGGCCGCCTCAGGCGTGCAACTTGAACTCCCAGTCGGCGGGGACCCTGCCGGCGGGACCGGGCACGGGCTGCGTGACCGGATGCGACTGTGGGGGTGCCAGAACCGGCCCGTGGACGGACCTTTGGGTGAGGTAGTCCCAGAACCAGGACTCGCCCGGTTCGAAGCTCTGCATGACTCGGTGACCGGTCGTCCGCCAGTGATTCTGCGCATGCTGGGAAGGGGAGTCGTCGCAGCAGCCGACGTGCCCGCATTCAGCGCATCGGCGCAGGTGGAACCACCAGCCCCCGGACTCCTCGCATTCGACGCAGCCGCTTCCCGAAGGCGCCGCCGAGGGATTGATCCCGTTGTCTTCCATGCTCAGTGTTCCTTCGATGCGGGTGGTGAGAAGGGCTGGGTGGTGACGCGGGGCCGTCCGACGCCGCCGAGCGTGGTTGCGGGCCTATCGGCATGACGTGCCCTCATAGGTCCGCAACCTCCGGACGGCCCCGCGCGATCTGAAACGCCGTGCCTGTCATCTCCGGCACGGGGCGGGTCAGGACTCGGACACCGGCTTGGGGAAGGTGCGGCCCATCTCGGCGCCGAGGTTCCTCTCGATGTGGCTGTTCTGCTGCAGCCCGCGCTCGAAGAGCTGGGCGTTGATGGACTGGAACTCCGGACGGGCGGCAGCGGCCCAGAAGGCGTCCGACTGCCGGGGGAAGACGTCCTCGACGGGAAGGGTGAGCTCGTTGACGAAACTCTTGATGTCCACCAGGACCCGTCGGTCCCATTTGGAGACCCGCGTGGCGTAGGAGTCGACGAACGTCTCGAACGACGCGTCGGGGATGGCGCGGTTGACGTAGCCGTACCGCTCGGCGAGTTCGCCGTTGAAGTCCTCACCTCCGAGCATGATCTCGAAGGTGCGTCCGCGGCCGACCAGTTCCGACAATCGCGCCGTGGCACCGCCGCCGGCCACCGCCGTGAACCCGACTTCCATCTGGCCGAGGACGGCCTTCTCGAGGCTGGCGAAGCGGATGTCGGTGGCGAGGACGAACTCGCTGCCGGCTCCGCGGGCGATACCGCGGATGGCGCTGATGGTGACCACGGGGAGCTTGGTGAGGCGGACGAGGATGTCGACCCACGCCGCGTAGCCCGTCGTGCCGGGCAGGGCCTCGGCGATCGCCGGGTCGGCCGCCAGGTCGTAGTGGGCCAGGAAGAACTCCGGGTTCGCGCTGTCGAAGACGACGACCTTGACGGTGTCGTTGTTCTCCAGTTCGGTGAGGAGCTCCTTCAGGTCACGCATCAGGTCCGGGCCGATGACGTTGACGGGCGGGTTGTCGAAGGTCACCCGCCACAGAGTCGGGGACGTCTCGGTGAGCGTGAAGTGGGTCGGCTTGTAGTCGTTGGCGAACGGCATGAGTGCCCAGCCTTTCTGAGTGTTCGGTTCCCCCTGCGGAGCCGTGGGCGGCTGCGGAGGCTGATCAGTTGGAGAGGGTGGCCTTCAGAGTGATCTCCACGGAGAGCGCCTTGGAGAATGCGCACCAGGCTCGCGCGCCCTCGGCAATCTGCCGGAAGGTGTCCTCCGTCGCCCCCGGGATCGTGGCGTCCGTGGTGATGTGGACACCCGTGATGGCGGGCCCGTGGTCGTCGGTCCCCATCGTCACCTCGACCGAGGTGTGGACGGATTCCACGGTCAGGCCCTTCTGGCCCGAGATGTTGGCCACCGCATGGTTGAAGCAACCGGCGTGCCCGGCTGCGAGGAGTTCCTCGGGGATGGCTCCGGGCGCGCCGTCGAAGCGGCTGGCGTAGGTGTACGGAGCGTTCGGCAGGGTGTCCGTGGTGGCGGTGGAAACCGTTCCCTCGCCGTCTCGGAACGCGCCGCGCCAATCGGAAGTACCGACAACGATCATCTTTCTTTCCTTTCCTCGGATACCTGCAAGTCCTCAGACCCCATATCTGAGTTGCTCCAACAAACCTAGCAGGCTGAGTTGTCTCCGACAACTTGGCTGTGGACACACGTATCCTCAGGTGCCCGGCGCCTGCGCTGTCCCGCACCCGGGACCGAAAAGCAGGGGATGGCCCCAGGCCAGCGGTCGACTTTGAAGAGCCTTATTCCTAAGGGGGGTTGGGGCAGTGGCCTGTATTTGTGTACGGGTAGCCTTCAGGCAATCTGCCGCAGCTGTGTGTCAGAAGTTTTTTATCCGTCGACGGGCTCTCGTCGTGGAGATTTCTGGCCCGGTGCCGGAGAGCCGCCCCTCGGGCCGCCAGAGGTCCCGCCGCCGTGTGCGGCCGCATCCCGTCGTTCCAGCCACATCTCCTCGGTGTCCAAGGTCTCCTGTACGCGGCGCAGCACCGCGTCGTCGATGACACGTGCATCCCGCAGCGCGACCAGAGCCGTCCTCTTGGCGCTGAGCAGGGTGTGGCGAAGTTCCTGCTCGGTGTGGTGGGCCGATTCGTTGTCCGGACCCAGCAGCTGAGCCTGCTCGTGCAACTCCCGCTCCAGCCGCGCCACTACTTCCCGAGGGACACCCAGGCGCGATGCCTGGTGCGGCAGTTCATCCAGCGCGACCTCCAGGACGCGGTGGCGCGCGAGTCGCTCCTCGTCGCCTTCGGCGAGGTCGGATCGCAGCCGGGACCAGCGGATCACCGCGGGGAGGCTCTGCCCTTGGAGCAGCAGCGTGCCGAGGATGACGGCGGCCGTGGTGAAGACGATCACGTCCCGGCCCCGCAGGACTGCTCCGTCCGCGGTGAAGCTCGGAACGGCCAGTGCGGCAGCCAAGGAGACCGCTCCACGCACTCCGCCCCAGGCCACCGGTAGGCGCTGTCTGCCGGCGAACGGTCGAGGGTGTGCGTCGCGCTGCCCGCGAACCGCATGGACCACGAGCGGTACGGTGTGGATGTAGACGAGTCTGGTGACGATCACTGCCATGCAGACCGCGGCTGCCAGCAGGCACGCCTGGCCGAGTCCGAGCGAGCGAAGTCCGCTGACGGCATTGGGTAGTTGCATGCCGACCAGCACGAACAGCGAGCCGTTCAGCAGAAAGGTGGTCACGTCCCAGAAGGCCAGGGTCTGGATACGGCTGCTGGCGGTCACCAGCAGGGGGCTGGCGCGGCTGATCAGCAGCCCGCTCACCACCACCGCCAGAACCCCTGACGCTCCGGCAAGTTGCGCGGGTAGGTAGACCGCGAAGGGGGTCAGTGCGCTGAGCCCGCTCTCCAGAGCGCGGTCCTTGATACGCCGCCGTACCGCGACGACCAGTGCACCTCCCGCCGCCCCGATGGCCAGGCCGCCGGCGTAGCTGAAGACGAATCGCCAGATCGCCTCGTCCCAGTGCGGCGAGTGACCGCCGGCGGCGATCTGCGCGGCGACGGCGAAGACCACGAGCGCTGTGCCGTCGTTGACCAGGCTCTCGGCCCGCATGGTGGTCAGGGTGCTGCGGGGCATGCCTCGTGCCACGCTCGCCACCGCGGTGGCGTCGGTGGGAGCCAGTACGGCGCCCAGGACGAAGGCCATCGGCCAGGCCATGCCGAAGGCGTGGGCCGTTCCTGCCACGGTCAGGGCGGTGGTCAGGACCAGGCCTACGGCCAGCGTGACGATGGTCCGCAGGTTGGCGAGGATCTGGCGGAGCGAGATGGTCAGCGCCTCGGCGTACAGCAGCGGTGGCAGGAAGATCAGCAGCACCAGGTCGGGCGGCAGGCGGACGCTCCGGAATTGGGGAACGAGCCCGATCAGGACTCCGCCCAGGAGCAGGAGTACGGGTTCGCTGGCGTGTATGCGGCGGGCTGTCCAGGTCAGCGTCAGGACTGCGGTGAGCAGGATGACGGTGATCTCCAGTCCCCTCATGGCCGTCACCTCCGATCTCGCCGGGCGCGTCAGTGCCGCACAGACGATTGCCGTCGTTCGCGGGGCCCGCGGTCGCCGGGCTGTTGGTGTTCCGGGAAGGTGGAAGGTGTGGGGACTTACGAGTCCGGTGGGCTGAACCGTCAGAAGTCGATCATGTGGCCGGCCAGCCCGTGGACGGCCTCCTTGACCGCCTCGCCCAAGGTGGGGTGGGCGTGAACGTTGCGCGCCACCTCGTGGACGGTTAGGTCCCACTGCTGCGCCAACGTGAGTTCCGGCAGCAGTTCGGTGACTTCCGGCCCGATCAGGTGCGCGCCGAGCAGCTCGCCGTGGCGTCCGTCGCTGATCACCTTGACGAATCCGGCCGGTTCACCGAGTCCTTGGGCTTTGCCGTTCGCGGTGAAGGGGAACTTCGCGACCTTGATGTCGAACCCCATCTCCCGGGCCTGTGCCTCGGTCCATCCGAAGCTCGCGATCTGCGGCTGGCCGTAAGTGGCCCGCGGGATCATCACGAAGTCCAGTTCCATCGTCTCCGCGCCGCCGATCGTCTCGGCGGCGATGACGCCCATGGCCGAGGCGGTGTGTGCCAGCATCAGCTTGGCCGTGACGTCGCCGATGGCGAAGATGTGCGGGTTCGAGGTGCGGCCTCGCCCGTCCACCTCGACGGCGGCGCGCTCGGTCAGGCGCACACCGGTGTTCTCCAGCCCGTAGCCGGTCACCCGCGGCTGGAAGCCGACGGCCTGCAGCACCTTGTCCGCTTCGAGTACCTGCCGCTCGCCCCGGCGTGTGATCGTCACGCGTACCTTGCCCGCCGGGTCGCTGTCGTCGATCTCCTCGACCCGAGTGGACGTGAGCACGTCGATGCCCAGACGCCGGTAACGGCGGCCCAGTTCGGCGGAGACCTCGGTGTCCTCGAGGGGAACGATGCGCTCGAGGAACTCCACGATCGTCACCTTCACCCCGTAGCTGTTGAGCACGTAGGCGAACTCCACGCCGATCGCTCCGGCACCGGCTATGACAACGCTTGAGGGAAGCGTGTCGGACAGGATCTGCTCCTCGTAGGTGACGACGCGGTCGCTGCGTGCGGTGCCGGGCAGCAGCTTCGTGGTGGCACCGACCGCGAGGATGCAGTGGTCGAATGTGAGGGTCTGCACCCGGCCGTCCGGCGAGGTCACCCGCAGGGTGTGGTCGTCGGTGAAGAATCCGGCGCCGTCGTACTCGGTGATGGCGTTCTTCTTCATCAGGTAGTGGACACCGGCCACCCTTCCGTCGGCGACCTTCCGGCTTCGTTCGTACGCCTTGATGTAGTCGAGACCGACGCTGCCTTCGACACGGATACCGAAGGCCTCGGCCTCGTGCGTGAAGATGTGCGCCAGCTCCGCGTTGCGGAGCAGTGCCTTGGAAGGAATGCACCCCACGTTCAGGCACACGCCGCCCCAGAACCGCTCCTCGACCACCGCCACGCGCAGCCCGAGCTGGGCGGATCGGATGGCGGCGGTGTATCCGCCGACTCCGGCTCCAACAACTACTACGTCGAAGTGCATGTCCAGACCTCTGAGTTCACGGTTTCGCGCGGGCTGCCGGCGATATTCACGGCTGCTGGTACTTTTCGGGGCCCGTTCAGGCCGTCACTGCGGGCTCGACACCGGCGAGGAATGCGTCGATGGTGGTCACCGCGTGGCCGAACGTCGGGTAGGAGAGGTCGACCGCTGCGCGCTGAGCTGCTTCGGTGAACTCCGCCACGGCGTCGGTGAGGTACGTGACGTGGTATCCGGCCTCGAGGGCGTGCCGCCCTGTTCCCTCGACGCAGGTGTGAGCGGTCAGGCCGGCCAGGACGACGCGCTCGATGCCCTGCGCCTTCAGTTGCTGGTCGAGGTCGGTCCCGACGAAGGAGTCGAACATCCGGTGGTGGCTGATGACGGTCTCGCCGTCCCGGGGCCGCAGCGGCTGGTAGAAGTCGCCCCCGTAGGAGCCCTTCCAGAACACCTGGTTGTCCAGGGCTCCCTGGAACACCGGCAGCAGGGACGTGACGTCGTCGAAGCTGTGCTCGTCGATCCCGTGCGGGGAGTAGAAGATGCGCACGCCCCGCTCGCGGGACTTCTCGATCAGGTGCGCCAGCCGGGCGGTGAGGTCCATCTCCTTGAGCATGGGGGCGATCAGGCCGTTGAGCTTGCCCTCGTCGGCGAGGAAGTCGTTGAGGAGATCGACCAGGACGAGGGCAGTACGTTCGGCCGGGTAGGGGGGAGTGGTCATGGTGGATCCCTCTTTCCGTGAGAGCTTCGTTCGAAGGTTTTCGTCGGGCTGGGCCCGAGAGCGGCTGGTGGGCGCCATGTCGGCGGTGAAGAGCGACCAGGCCGTCAGTTAAATGTTCGCCATCATGTATAGCTTTAACCATGACATGTAACATTTATTTCCGTCAAGGCAGAATGCCGGGCTGGCCGAAAGGCAGCCGCTCGTCCCGGAGGTTGCGATGCGCGTCTCCCGTCAGCAGGCCGCGGCCAACCGCGAACGCGTGCTGGACACCGCCGGCGAACTGTTTCGTCTGCGGGGTCTGGACGGGGTGACCATCGCCGACATCATGAAGGCCGCGGGCCTGACCCACGGCGGCTTCTACCTTCAGTTCGCCTCGAAGGAAGCCCTGGCCGAAGAGGCCTGCGCGCGCGGGGTACGCGAGAGCGTGGCGGCCCTCTACGAGTCCGCCGTCGGCCCGCCGGACACCCCTGCGGACGGCGGCAGCCGCCACGACGCGCTGCGGCGCGTCGTGGACGACTACCTGTCCGTTCATCGCCGCGAGGATCCGCACGACGCCTGCACGGTGGCCGCTCTGGCCGCCGACGCCTGGCGCGGTTCGCCCCAGATGCAGGAAGTGTTCGCCTCCGGCGTCACCGGCATGGCCCTGGCCATGGGATCGGTCACCGGCGACCCGCCCGCCGAGGGCGTTCCCGCGGCACCGGACTTCCCCGCGCTGGCCACGATGATCGGCGCCATGGTTCTCTCCCGGGCCGTGCACGGCTCGGATCCTGCCCTGTCCGACCGGATCCTCGAAGAGACCAGGCAGCGCCTGATCGACGGCGACTGACCGGGCCGGCCGGTGAGCGACCCCCGCGGAGCGGGTCACGAGGCCGAGGCCACCGCTTCGATGATCACGTCCGCGACCTCGCGCGACCGCGACACCGCGATGGAGTGGGAGCCGCCCTCAAGCACCGTGGCCTTCGCGCCGATCTTCGCGGCGGTCGCCTTCTGGTACTCGGGGTTGATCGCGTTGTCGGCGTCCGGGATGACCCACCAGGTGGGCAGGCGCTTCCAGGCCGGCTCGACCGACAGCGGCTCGCCGAAGGCGACACCGGATGCCGGGCGCTGGTTGGCGGCGCCGGCCGCGGCTTCCTGTGCCGTGACGTCGGCGGCGAAGACCGAGCGGTACTTGTCGACCTGCAAGGTGAACTCGGGAACGTCGCTGCCCGGGTAGCTCCAGGGCTGCAGCGCGTCGACCAGCTCCGAGGGCGGGAAGGAACTCGGGGCGTCCTGCGCGTTCTCGCCCTTGTCGAGGCCGAAGGCCGCCACGAACACCAGGGCCTTGACGTTGTCGGCGGAGCTTCCGGCATAGGTGACGACCGGACCGCCGTAGCTGTGGCCGACCAGGACGACGTCGCCTTCGGTCTGGGCGGCGGCGCTGGCGACGTACTCGCCGTCGGCGGTCAGACCTCGCAGCTGGTTGGGGATCGCGCGGGCGCTGATGCCGGCCTCGCGGAGGTGGGCGATGACCTTGTTCCAGGCGGAGCCGTCGGCGAAGGCTCCGTGGACGAGAAGGACGGTGGCGGACATGGTGGGTTTTCCTTTCAGGAGGAATGCGGGTCGTTGAGCCCCGCGGGCAGCGGAGTTGCCACGACGGGCTGCGCGGGTGGCGCGGTGCGCAAGGTGGCGATCAGTGCCGTGAGGGCGAGAACGGCAAGGACGGCAAGGAAGCCGGTGGCGGTGTCCCGCAGGCCGATGTGCGTGTCGATCACACCGGCCACGACGACGGGCACGGAGAAGGCCGTGTACGCCACGACGTAGATCGCCGAGACGAGCGCGGCCCGGTGTTCGGGGGCGGCCAGGACGACCAGGCTGCGGAACGCTCCGAGGTAGCCCACGCCGAAGCCGACGCCGGCAACGACCGTGCTGGCGTAGAACAGACCGGCGTCGGAGACACTCAGCGCGACGACGGTCAGGGCCGGGCCCACGGTCAGGCTGATGCAGCCTGCGATCATGCAGGTGCGGGCAGACCACGAGCGCAGTGCCGCAATCGACAGCGCTCCGGTGCCGCAGAGCATGGCCGGGACACCGCCGCCGAGCAGGTGGTTGTGGCTGTGGCTCAGGTCGCCGGCCAGGGACGGCCCCAGGGACAGGTACAGCCCGCCCAGGGCCAGTGTGGCGGCAAGGCACGGCACGGCCGCCAGGAACGTGGGGCGTGCCTGCTCCGGGACGGCGATTCCGCTCCACAGCCGCGGTCTGGTGCGGTCGGTGATCGTCTCGTCGACACGGAAGCGCACTCCCGCCAGCAGGACTCCGGCCACCAGCAGCAGGACGATGTACACCAGCCGGTCGGGATGGGGGGCGTACTCGACCAGCGCCCCGGACCCCAGGGCGCCCGCGCCGAGTCCGCCGGTGGACACCAGGGCGTTCACCAGCGCCGCACGGCCGGGTCGTCGGGCCGGTTGCAGGTCCAGCAGGGCGGCCGAAACTCCCGCGCTTGCCAGGCCGGTCGCCGCGCCCTGCGCCACCCGGGCCGCCAGCAGCCATCCGACGCCTGTGGCTGCGATGAAACACAGCAGGCTGATCACCTGCAGAGCCAGTGCCAGGAGGACGACCGGCTTGCGGCCGATGGCGTCCGACAGGGTGCCGAATGCCAGCAGGGCGGCGAGCAGTGCCACCGCGTAGACGGAGAACACCACGGTCAGTGTGATGGCGGAGAAGCCCCAACGGGCGGCGTAGACGCCGTACAGCGGTGTGGGCGAGCTGGCAGCGGTCAGCGAGAGGCCCAGTACCGCTGCGACGGTCCAAAACCCTCGCGGGCTGGTGCCCGGCCGAGCGCCCTTGGGTATCGGTATCGGTTGCGTGGCGGCGTGGCGTGCCGTCCGGTGTGACCCGGCCATCAGTCCGCGGCCTCGAGGTCGCCGAGCGTGGTGCCCAGGTCGAGTTCCGCCGGGCTGCGGGTCTGCAACCCGCGCCGGAACAGCTCGGCAGCCCGTACCTTGACGTTGTCTCCGCTCACGAGGTGCTGGAAGACGGCCGCGTCGGCTCGCACCGCGGCTGGTTCGGGCAGAGTGATGTCGTTGATCGCGGCCTTCGCAGCGATCACCGCATCACGCGGGAACCCTGCGATGCGTTGTGCGGTCGACGCCACGAAGTCGTCGAGTTCGGCATCGGGTAGGGCGCGGTTCACCCATCCGTAGCGCTCGGCCAGGTCCGCATCGAAGTCGGCGGAGGTCAAGACGGCTTCCAGCGCCCGGCCCCGGCCGAGCAGTCGGGACAGGTGCTGGAGTGCTCCCGCACCCGGAGGCGCGCCCATTCCCACTTCGATCTGGCCGAGTACGGCGTTCTCCCGGGATGCGAAACGCATGTCGCAGGCCAGAGCGAACTCGCTGCCTGCTCCCCTGGCCCGGCCTCTCAGCTTGACGATGGTGACCGCCGGGACCTGGCTGACGCTGCGGAGCAGCATCCCCAGCGAGGCGTCTCCGGGTCCGCCGGCCTTGGCTGCCTGCGCGGTGTACGCAGGAACCTTGGTCAGGTCGACGTGCGGGATGAAGAAATCGGGGTCTGCGCTGTCGAACACCACGACGCGCGGTGATCCCGGCTGAGCGAGGTCGCCCAGGAGCGTCACCAGGTCCCGTACGAGCTCGGGGCCGATGAGGTTGATCGGGGGCGCGTCGAATGTCGCGTACAGCACCCGGCCGTCCAGGCGGGTGGTGATCGTCTCGAACGAGGATGTCATCGCATGTGTCCTGTCGGAGGTTCGTCGAACGCCCTTGGCCGGGCTGGTGTGTTCAGAGCCGGTGCTGCTTGAGCCACTGCAGGGTCGCCTGCGCGATCTCTTTCCAGCCGCTGTCGACGGTCAGGGAGTGGCCGCGGTCCTCGAACTGCAGGAGTTCGGTCACCGCTCCGGATCGGCGGTACTGCCGGTAGGTGGCGCGGGTGGTCACATCGGGCACGGTGTGGTCCGCGGTGCCGGAGATGATCAGCAGCGGTCCGCGGGTGTCGTTGGCGGTGCTCACCTTGGCCTGCGAGCGGGGCGAGAAGTTGGCGGTGGCCGCCTGGAAGACCGGGCGCGCCGGCCCGGGAACCGACCACTTGCCGTGCAGTTCGTCCGACTCGCCCTGTGACAGTGCGTTGCCGAAGCCGTATCGGAATGCCTCCCGGGTCAGCGACACCGCGCGATGCAGATTCGCCGGGTTGCCCATGGCGGGCAGCGCGGACCGTATCTGGGCCAGGGGCAGTGGGCGGACGCCCTTCATCTGCGCGGGGTCGATGGCCACCGCGCCGGAGACCAGGCCTTCGCCGAGCAGTTTCTGTGCGATCAGGCCGCCGAAGGAGTGCCCGACGATGACAGGGTCGCCGTCGAGGGCTCCGATGATCTTCCTGAAGTGGTCGGTGGCGTCGTCGATACCGATGTCGGCGACGAGTTCGGGGTGCGCCCTGGCCTCCTCGACGGTGTCCGGCTCGCCCGGCCAGCCCGGTGCGATGGCCTCGTAGCCCGCGTCGAAGAACAGGTCCAGCCAGGGGCCCCAGCTCGAGGCGTGGAGCCACAGTCCGTGGATGAAGACGACGGGGGTGCGTGCTGGTGTGGTCATGGAGTGTCCTCGTGATGGTGACGGTGGTTGCGGCCCTGGTGGGTCATGTGGGCATCGTGGTCAGCGACATGTGTACCGAGCGGATCGCGCTGGCGCCCTCGCCGACGGCCGCTGCGACACGTTTCATGGAGCCGGCGCGGACATCGCCGGTCGCGAACACTCGCGGCAGGCTGGTCTCGAAGGGCAACGGCCGGCGTCCCAGTTCGGCCCACGGCCCGCTCAGGGCCGCGTCCTGAACACTCACGTCGGTGAGGATGAACCCGTGATCGTCCATCGCGACGCCCTCCAGCCAGTCCGTGGCCGGGCTTGCGCCGATGAAGCAGAACAGTCCCCGGCACTCCAGTTCCGTCTCGACCGGGACGTCCTGCCCGTTGCCGCTCACGGTGATCGCCTCAAGGCGGTCACCGCCGTGCAGCCCGGTCACCTCCGTGGAGGTGCGCACGGTGATCGCGGGATGGGCGGTGATGCGGTCGGCGAGGTAGGAGGACATGCCCGCTCCGAGGTCGCCGCCACGGACGATCAGGGCGACTTCGGCACCCCGCCCCGCGAGGTACAGGGATGCCTGACCGGCGGAGTTTGCTCCGCCGACGACGGCGACCGGATGGGGTCCGCAGGCGCGGGCCTCCAGTTCGGTGGCGGCGTAGTAGATGCCGGCCCCCTCGAAGTCGGTCCATCGAGTGAGTGGCAGGGACCGGTAGCTGGCGCCGGTGGCGATCACAGCGGCCCGGCTGCTGATCTCGGTGCCGTCCGCCAGCACCACCCGCAGCCGGTCACCGGTCGCGTCCAGTTCCGCGACCTGGCACGGGCTGGCGATGCGCGCGCCGAACTTCTGCGCCTGCACCACTGCACGGCCGGTCAGGTCCGCGCCGCTGATGCCGGAGGTGAAGCCGAGGTAGTTCTCGATCCTGGAGCTGGCCGCTGCTTGTCCGCCGGAGGCCACGGAGTCGAGCACCAGGGTCTGCAGTCCCTCCGAGGCGCCGTACACCGCTGCGGCCAGTCCGGCCGGCCCCGCGCCGATGACCACCAGGTCCAGCGTCGTTCCCGCCGTGGGTCGGTAGGACAGGCCCAGGTGGTCGGCCAGGTCCGAGGGAGTGGCCTGCCGCAGCACTGCTGCAGGCGTGATGACCAGGGGGAAGTCGTCCGCGCCGGCTCCCACCGCTCCGGCAAGGGTCGCACCGGAGGGCGAGTTCGCCTCCACCCACGTGTGTGGTTGCCGTTGGCGCGCGGCGTAGGTGCGCAGCGCCATGGTCCCTGCCGACAGATCGTGGCCGACGATGACCATGCTGTCGGCCGCAGCATTGGCACGCAGGTCTTCGCGCCGGGCGAGTAGCGCCCGCAGAACGACGTCGGACAGGTCCGGGTCCTCGTCCATCAGCCGGCGGAAGGGCCTCGTCCCCACGCGGTAGACCGCTCCGGGTGCCGTTACCCGTGCACTGAGATAGGTGGACTGGCCGGTGAGCAGATTCAGTTCACCGCTGAACTCCCGCGCGCCGTAACGGGCGACCACGGCCTCCTGCACGTCGGAGGTACCCGGCCGGAAGATCTCGATGCCACCGGACTCGACGAGGATCATGTCACCGGCCGGTTCGCCCACCTTGAAGAGCACGTCACCGGCCTCGGTCGTCTGCTTGATGCCGTAGGCCCGCAGCCGGGCCCACTGGTCATCGCTCAGCACCGGCCTTGCTTCCCTTGCTTCCCTTGATTCTGGCGTCGACATGCATCTGCCCCTCTGGTTGCCTCACTCGGATCACGCCGTCCCGGCACCGAATTCCGCGCACGGCTGACGTCGTGATGACCGGCACTGTCATGCCGCCGGCCAGGAATGATCGATCAAACAGCCAATGGACTTTTACGGGTCCCCGATCACGTGACCTCGGGACATCTCGCCATCACTGACGGCCTCGTGACTTCTCGCGGCGTCGCCACGGCACCACCCCGAAAATGCGCCGCCACCGCCACGTGCGGTAAATGTGCAGCCAGACGCATATCAGCGCCCGGCCCACCGATGCGGAGGCCGTACGGACGGTTCCCGGATCGTTTCCAAGGGCCGAAAGGCCTCAGAGGTTCCAATCAGGTCGTACGCGACATCGGGTTCCATGAGGCCCACTCCGAACGGGGGTCGGTCAATTCAGCGTTGCGGACGCCCGATCAGGGCGTCGCGCCCGTGGAGCGCCGACTCCCGGTGCATGCGCACCCGGGCCACCCTCCGTAACCACTGCGTGACTTCCGTGGCTTCACGTGGGACGACGTGCGTCCGACACCCACTGAGTCTGTCACGACAACCTAGCATGCTGAGTTGGAACGGGCAATTTAGGCCCACCTTGGTTCCGGCCGCCGATCCGGGCCTCCAGAAGGCCCTCGCCGTCGCGCGGAGGAGCCGGGAGACCACCCCCGTCCGCACGTTCAGACCACAGCGTTCCGTGCCCTTCTCCTCGCCTCGCAAAGCTCACACAGGAAAAATTGCGGGCTGAATTCTCACTTCAGTGGTATGTCATCCACAATTGCCACGACCTGTGCCGAAGCGTCCCACGACGAGAATCGTCCTGGATACTCACTCCGCGAAAGCCGACCGCCGCGCCGCCTTCAACATGGCGAGGGGAAAGCCTGACTCCCTCGGACGGCCAGACGAATGAGGAAAAGTCACCTGCGATCCATTCTGCGTTCTTTACGTATGCAGCGCCGGAGTCGATTTCGACGCGACAAGAGAGAGGGAATCCGCAAGCGCTCACAGGGAAAGCGGCATCTTTGCGCCCCCCTCGCACCGCCGGGCCCCACGGTTGACCGTCGGCGGGTCCGATCCCACGCCGCGACACCTCACGCCGCAGGCCAGACGGGCTACGGCAGCCCGCGGTCGACCCCGCCAGGGCTGCGCGACCGGCTCGCCACCGCCCGGCCCCAGACCTATTACCGGCCACCCCGCGAATCGCCATGAGCGGGAAAGGAGGCAGACTCCTCGCCCCTCACTCGGCCTACGGCCCACAGCCCGAGTCGCCCGGCTCCATGCCCGAGCCGCCCCGGGTGAGTACACAGGGAATGATCGCCCGGGCATTGGGCGAACCTGGCCGACTCCCAGAGGTTTTAAATGTTCCTCGTCATGTATAGATGAGGGTTAGCGACATCACCTGGATCGGCGCACAGAACTCAGGTACGATCGTTTCATGGCTAGTTCGTGGATGCATGACTCCACTTGTTCGGTCTCGAGGAGTCTGGGAGTTCTCGGCGAGAATTGGACTCTTCTTATCCTGCGCGAGGCCCTGACCGGTACCACGCGGTTCGCCGAGTTCCGGTCCGCTCTGGGCCTGGCCGCAGACGTGCTGAGTCGGCGGCTGGCTACGCTGGTGGAGTACGGCGTGATGTACAGGGAGCCGTACCAGGAGCCGGGCAGCCGTACACGCTACGAGTACCACCTCACGGACGCGGGGCAGGAGCTGGAAGTGGTGCTGGGAGCCCTGCAGCAGTGGGGCGACAGGAACCTGCCGCGGCCTGAGGGCCCGAGCATTCAGCGCCGTGCGATGCGCACCGACCGCCCGGTTCACGTGGCCTTCATCGACGACCTCGGGTACGAGGTGCCCTGGGCGGATGTCCGTGCCGTCAGGACCGACGTGTACCCCGAGGAGGACTCCGAGGGGGAGAGCGCGGACCAGGCGGGCTGAGTGCCGCCGCACAGCCCCGTCACGTGCTCAGGTGTCGGCCGCGCTCAGGATCAGCAATCGGCAGCTCGAACCACACGGTCTTGCCGCGCCCGCCAGGAGAGTTGCCCCAGGCAGAAGCCAGTGCCGAGACGATCACCAGCCCGCGGCCGCCCTCGGCCTGGTCCTCCTCCCGCGGAATCGTCACGGCCTGGGCGGGGTGTGGGTCGCTGTCCCGGACTTCCACGCGCACGCGCTCGGGATACCGGCGCACGTAGACGTACACGTCGCTGTCGCCGTGGACCAGGCCGTTGGTGACGACCTCGGACACCAGCAGTTCCTCTTCGTCGGCCATGTCGGCCAGGCCCCATCCGTCCAGCCACTGCCTGAGCAGGGCGCGGGTGCGCTGGGCTCCCAGCAGGTCACGACGGTGGATCTTCAGCTGGCGTACGTTGCGCCGGGCCTCGGCGGAGGGCCCCTCGTACCGCGCCAGCAGCAGCGCGGCATCATCGGCATGCTGGACGTGCAGGTCCTCGAAGCCGCCGATGAGCTGATCCGCGAGGGACTCGAGGTCCCTTTCGCCGGCGAAGGCGGCCTTCACCGCCTCTGGCCGCAGGTCGCCCGCGAAGTCGACCAGCCCGTCGGTGAAGCAGGCGAGCAGCGCACCCGGCTCCAGCTCCAGCTCGGCCGCCTCGTAGCGTGCACCGGCCTCGATACCCAGGGGTATTCCGACATCGAGGCCGGAAAGGGGGACGGCGGCGGCGTTCGTGAAGATGAGCGGTGGTGGATGGCCTGCGCTGGCGATCTGGGTCCTGCCCGTGTCCGGGTCCAGCCATACGCAGCAACAGGTGGCGAACAGGTCGGTGTCCAGCCCGACCAGGAGTTGGTTGGCCCGGGTGAGCACCGCCGCTGGATCGTGGCCCTCGGCGGCGTAGGCGCGTACGGCGCTGCGCAGTTGTCCCATCACCACGGCGGCGGCCGTGTTGTGGCCCTCCACGTCGCCGATGACCATGGCCACGCCCCCGGCGGGGAGTCCGATCAGGTCGTACCAGTCGCCGCCGAGCTCGATCCCGCTGGTGGCCGACGCGTACCTGCTGGTGCTGACGACGCCTGCCGGCTGGGGCAGCATCCTGGGCAGCAGCGCCTGCTGCAGGCCCTCGGCCAACTCGTGCCGCGCCTCGTGCATCTGGGTGCGCTCGACCGCCTGTGCCAGCACTGTTGCCAGTGCGGTCAGCGTCGCCTGCTCGGCGACGATCTCCTTGTGGCGCTGGTCGAACGCCATCGACAGCGCGCCCACCGGCCGGTCGCCGACCAGCAGGGGCAGGACCACCCAGAAGCAGTCGTCATCCGACGCCTCATCCGGCAGCCTGCCACGGACGCGGGGATCAGCGGTGGCGTAGAGAGTCTGCCGCTGCCTGGCAACCGCGTCCGTCTCGGGCGTGCTGCGTCCCAGGGGCACACCGTTGGCGGTACGCAGGAACTCCCTCGCACAGCCTGACGCGCCGGCCAGGTACAGCCGGTCCGCGTCGATGAGGCTGACGATCGCGGCGCTGGCCCCGAATCCGCTCATCACCCGCTCCATGGCCAGGTCGACGGCGTCGCGGGTGCGAGTCACCCCTGGCAGGAGGATGGCCAGCTTGTGGAGGTGGTAGATCAGCGGGGCGGTGGCGGAGGTCATGCGTCCGCCGTCGGCTGCCTGGTCGTCGACTGCCACCACGACGGGCACTCGGGGAGGCTCTGGTGCTTGACCGCGGTCGGCCAGCTCTTCAAGACCGGCCGTCAGGTCGGCCGCGATCTCGGCCAGGCGCTCGAGTTGTGCCCTGTCGGCCCCACCGTGGGCGCTCAGCCAGAACGCGGTGATCGTCCCGAACCGGTGGGTTGCGGAGAACAATGGCGCTGCGGCTGCTTGATACGGCAGGGGCGCGAGCACCGACAGGTCCGGGTGGCCTGCCATGATCTCCGTCGAGTGGGCCGTTGCGACCCGGCCGGTCCGCCAGGCCTCGGCTGACGGATAGACGTCGTCGTCCACCGAAACGCGCTCGACGGAGCCGACTCCCAGGGCAGTCACAGCCACCACGGCCGCCCGCAGCTCAGGCGTCCCCGGAACGCGGAGGAAGACGGTCGCGGCTGCGGCACCGACCTCATGCACCAGCCCTCGCGCCGCTGAGAGCAGGAACTCCTGGCCGTCTCCTGCGCCGTCCACGCCTCCGAGACGGCGTGGGGGGTCGCTCGGATCCATTGGCATCGCCGCCCGGCCGGTCAACGTCGCTGTACCAGCCCAGGTTACCGCCGGGTCCGCTCCCCCGCCGGGCACCGCTTCGCGGGCGTCGTGCAGTCAGCCCGGTCAGGCGGCGACCACGCGACAGCCACTGAGTTGTCCATGAGGATTCAGAGGGTTACTCTTTCGTAGCTGCATGGCTTCGCGGCTCACCTCGGCCACCGACAACCCGGAGAGCCGGTCCGCGAGGACGTCGTGCGCGACCAACCGGTGGGAGAGCGGTGAAACACACAATCGACGCCGGGACGCTGGCGGGCAGCTGGCGGCTCAAGAGCGTCACCGAACACCACGGGCACGGGGAAGCCTCAAGGAACGCGTACGGCAGCGAGGCGTCGGGGATGATCAGCTACTCCCCCGACGGATTCATGTCCGTCGTCATCCGTGGCAGGCGCGAAGGACGTCCGCTGACCATCGCCTATGCGGGACGGTACTCGACCGGTGCGGGGGTGCTGACGCACCTGGTGCACGTCGGCATCCCGCCCTTCGACTCCGATCAGAGGCGGTACGCCGAACTCATCGACGCGGACACCTTGCGGCTGTCCACGGCTCCCTTGGACCAGGCCCGTTTCGAACTCACCTGGCAGCGCGTGGCAAACGGTGCCCCCACCCGCCCCGAGGTGTGGGCGGTGGCGTGGAAGGCCCTGGACGCCGAGGTGGCGCGTCGGCTTGCCGAGTCGTCCGACGGCGAGCGAACCGTGTTCAGCGCCGGCGTCGCACAACGCCTCCTGCGGGCGCACGAAGCACTGCCCCTGCGCGCCCAGAGGTCCTTCACCTTGAGCCTGCGCCCTCTGCTGAGCGCGGTGTGGGCAGGCGCCCTGGGTGACACTTCCGCCTTCGGCGCCGTCAAGAGCGGGCTGGGAACGTTCTACCTGAGCGAGTACTGCCACAACGACGGGACTGACGGACCGGACGACGCGCGGGAACCCGCGGCGGCAGCCATTCTGCACGCCGCGCGCGCGTACCTGCACGGCTGCACCGACTTCGCGCTCTTCACCAGCGGTGAGGCGCTTGAAGCCGCCCCCCGACTTCCCGGAGACGAAGGAGGGTACGCAGAGGACCCCGACGAATTCCGAGCCGAGGAACTGCGCCGCCAGCTCAGGGACTTGGACCGCATCACCGCGTATGCGACGGATCTGCGCGGCGCCCGGTTCGGGCTGGCTTCGTCGAGGACGGCCCGTCTGCGCACCGAGCTGCAAGATCCACTCTCCCGGCCGGACGACCTCACCCCGTGACCGTGCAGCCGTCGGATCGGGCCCGTGAGCCCGAGAGGTCAAAGAGGTCCACATCGTCGAAGCAGAACGAGGACTCACCCATGGCAGGAAGACCGTCCGCCGGTCAGGAACAGCACCTCAAAGGTGCACGGCTGGGCATGCGGCTGCGCACCCTGCGCGAGGAACGAGGGTGGACCCACACACAGCTGGCCGATGCCGCGGGGGTCTCACGCCGGACACTGAAGCGGATCGAGATCGCCGGCTCAGCCGCTCCCGGCCTGTTCACGATCGCGGCTCTGGCGGACGCGCTCGGTGTCACGGTCGATGCCCTGGTGGCCTACGCGCACGGGAGCGGCACCGACGACGGCGCGACCGGGCAGTGACGGGGCGGCATGGCCGGGTCGCGGACGCCGTGGTCTCGGGGCACGGTACGTCTCCAGCGCGAGATCGCCGGCCGCTCCGGCCTCGGACCGGTTCGAGCGTTGGGGCGGATGGGTGCGGTTGGTCGGTGAAAGCGATGACCGATCAGGCGCGGATGGCTCCGCTCCAGCGCGCCCGCTGAAAGCGATCGCAGGTGACGGTGACGAGCAGGCCCACCGCTGCCCCGACTCCGACAGCCGGGCCGAATGCCGCGTGGAGGCCGTAGGCGAGGACCCCGGCGTCCGCGCCCGCGAGGACACCGGTGATGACACCGATGCTGCCGGCAACGGTGAGCGTCATCTGGAACACCTGCCGGCCCGGCGTGAGCATGGTGGCCGACTGCTCCGCTCCGGCCTCCGAGGCGACCAACTCGGCGAGTTCCGGAGCCAGCGTCACGTATCGCTGCCGAAGTGCGGTGATTCCGAGGTAGTACTGCCAGTCGTCGATGGCGAGCTCCACGCAGCGCAGAAAGGTCACGCCGCCCAGGAAGCTCAGGCACGAGAGCACCAGCACGTCGAACAGGACGGTACCTGGAGCGCGGCCGGACGATGTGCCGTGGAATCCGATCGCGATCAGCCCGGCCGACACCGCGCCCAAGAAGATGCTCGCCCGTCCGTTGGCCTCGCCGATGGTCGCGGCACGTCGCGTCTGCAGGTTGTAGTGCTCGGTGGTGAGCAAGGTGACCATGACCGACAGGTCGGCGCTCGGGGTGGAAGCAGCCTGCTCATCGTGGTCGTCGCCTGGCCCGCTCATGTGCTCACCACAGTGGGCGGCAGGTTCACGTGGCCGCAGGTCGGCTCTGCGTCCTTCACTTCTCGCGTCGGCATCGTCGGTTCCCTTGTATGCAACGCGCCCAGGCGCGAAGGTCGTTTTCATTGTGCCAACGGGCGGCACGAAGCCCGCCGATTTGACCGCCTGGCCCGCGTGTTCCGACGGCAGCCGCGCCCGGCCTCGCTTCGAGGGCGCGAGCACAACGGATCCGAACCGAGGGCGAGGTCCCCTCCGGCAAGGCGCAGGGTGCGCTCGCCGGGGTGCACCTGGTCGATCGGCACGCGTACGCCATCCGCACGCTGGTCGAGCGGACCGGCATCGAACCGGCACTCGTCGACGACGTGATCGGCGGTGCCGTCGGCCGGATCGGGCAGCAGAGCTTGAACACCACACGCTGGATCGCACTGGCTGCGGGCTTGCCGGAGTCAGTACCGGCCACGACTGTCGACCGTCAGCGCGGCAGCAGTCCCTGCACAGCGACGGGTCGGCCGCCGAGCTGGTCACCAGCGCGTCAGGTGATCCTCGTTTGGTTCGGGCTGTTCGGAGCCGCCTCGCTCAAGGTGGTGACCGCGGCTGGCTCGGTGGAACGCCGCGGCCCCGCGGGGCCTTGCGCCGGCTTGGACCCCGCCAGCCACAGGCCGGTGAACACGGCGGTGGCCAGCGTGACGGCGCCGGCGACGAGGAACGCGCTGTCGAGGCCGGTCTCGAAGGAGGCGCCGCCGGACTGCCGCGCGCGGGCGACGGCTCCGAGCAGCGCCACGCCGAGCACGGCACCGATCTGCCGGGTGGTACTGCTGACACCTGAGGCGAGGCCGCCGTCCTGCGGGCTGACGGCTTGGATCGCGGCTCCCGTCAGCGGGGACATCGTCAGGGCGAAGCCGGTACCGACGAGTCCCAGCCGCCACCACACGTTTCCGTACCCGGTGCCGGCGTGCACGGTACCGAGCGCGAGGAGTCCCAGGCCGGCCAGGGCCAGGCCGGTGGTGACCACGACCCGGAAGCCGTGCCGGGCGGCGAGCCGGCCCGCGTACGGGCTGACGATCACCATGGCGAGGGAGACGGGGAGGGTCTGCAGGCCGGCGCGCAGGATCGAGCTGCCCTGGACGTACACGAAGAACTGGGAGAAGAAGAACGACGAGCCCATGAGCGCGAACCCCACCACGACCATCGCGGTGTTGGACACGGTGAACAGGCGCTGACGGAACAGGCCGAGGGGAAGCATCGGAGCGGAGCGACGCGCTTCGACGGCGACGAGTGCGGCGAGGAGGATCGCTGCCGCGCCGAAGCTGCCCAGGATCACCGGCGAGGTCCAGCCGCGTGCACCGCCCTCGATCAGTCCGTAGGTCAGTGCCCCCACCGTCAGAACGGACAGCACCGTGCCCGGGATGTCGATCGCGGGGGCGCCCGGCTTGTGCGACTCGCCGAGGTGGCGCAGGCCGACCAGCAACAGGGCCACACCGATGGGCAGATTGACCAGGAAGATGGCGGGCCAGCCGAAGGCCTCGGTCAGCACACCGCCGGCCACGGGGCCCGCGGCCAGCCCGATTCCGCTGAGTCCGGCCCACAGGCCGATCGCCTTGACGCGTTCCTGCGGCGCGGGATAGGCGGCGGCGAGCAGGGCCAGGGAGGCGGGGCTCAGCGCTGCGGCCCCGATGCCCTGCAGCACCCGGCCGGCGATCAGCCAGCCGAGGGAGGGCGCGAGGCTGCACAGCACCGACGCCGCGGTGAAGGCCGCCACACCGGTCAGGTACACCCGCTTGCGACCGAACCGGTCGGCGAAGACACCGCCGGACAGCAGCAGCATGGCGACCAGCAGGACGTACGCGTCGACGATCCACTGCAGACCGGTCAGTTGGGTGTGCAGCCGGCGCTGCATGTCGGGCAGCGCCGCCCCGACGATCGTGTTGTCGAGAAGGACCATGAACTGGCCCAGGCAGGTCACCGTGAGCAGTACGGCCCGGTGTGACCGTCTCCCGACGGTCGCGTGCGACGCGGACATGGGATCCCCCTCCATCGTTGGTCGCACCTGGCCGTGGCCGAGGCGGATGGCGACACCCTCGCCCTAACGCAGCCAGGAACTGCGTTAGATGATCGTAGGGCGCACCCTGCCGCAAACGCAAGCGGGAGCTGCGTTAAGGTGAGGCATGAACGAAGGACAGCCGGCGCGGCGCCCCGGCGGGCGCAGTGCACGGGTCGGCGCGCAGGTGCACCAGGCCGTCACCGACCTGATCAGCGAGCGCGGCTACGGCAACTTCACCGTCGGCGACGTCGCGGCCCGCGCAGGCGTTGCCGACAGCAGCGTCTACCGCCGGTGGGGCAGTCTGGAAACCCTGCTCACCGATGTGGCCCTCACGCGCCTCAACGCGCGGTCGCCGATGCCCGACACCGGGAGCCTGGCCGGCGACCTGCGCGCCTACGCGGCCCAGGTGGCCCGCGAGATCACCGGACCCGATGGGCCGGCAGTACTGCATCTCGCCGTCGCCCTGTCGAGCACCGGTCAGCAGGGCCTGCGGGCCGGTGACATCCTCCGTGCCGACCGCATGCGGCAGTTGCAGTCCATGCTCGATCGCGCCCACGAACGTGGTGAGCGCGCACTCGACGCGCTCGACGTGCTGGACCACATCCTGGCCCCGATGTACATCCGCGTCCTGTTCGGCATCGTCCCGCTCACGCCGGACTACATCGACGGGCTGGTCGGCCGATTGCTGTGACCCCGGCCGTCGAGGGACACCTCAACTGACCCTGTGGGGCGACCGGTACGCTCCCGCGGCCACGGACGCCATGCCCAGGAACCATGCAACCCGCAACGGTGGCAGGTCGGTTGCGTCGCGTGATCTCCGGATCACTGCGTCCGCCCGGCCCCCCGGCGCCTCCGCCGGAACCGGGTCCGCGGCCATGACCGCCACGTGCACTCCAGGAAAGCAAGGGAGTTGGGGACCTCGGAGCCGGGCGGACGGGGAGCCGGGGAGGTGAACCGGAAGCCGTCGGCGCGCGAGGTGTCCCGGGCTGGGTAGGATCATCGCGCCCCTGGGGAGCGGTCAGGTCTGAGCTCGCCGGTCAGGCTCGACAGCGCACCCTTTCGCTCTCGTGTCACGGCATTTGCGCGGTCTGTGGCCCGGCCCCTGATCCCTTCTCGTTGTCCCGCTATCGTCCACCGAGGACCATCAGATGTCAGTGTCTTCTCCTCCAGGTCGGCCGGCTGGTCGGCCGTCCCTCGCCAGGCCGTTGGCCGTCACCGGGCCGGTGGTCGCGGTCTGCGCCCTGGCCTGCGCGGGCCTCGGGGCCGCCGCTCCCGCGGACGCGCGGAGCTGGGTGCTCGGGGTGTCCGTGACGTGCGGGGTCCTGCTCTCCGCCGCGGCCGGCTGGATCGCCACTGCCGCCGGACGCGCGCACGACCTGCGGCAGGCGCAGCGGACAGCCGAGTCCCGGGGCCTCGAACTGCGAGCCGAGGCGGCCCGGTTGCAGCAGGATCACGACGCGGAGGAGCGTCGCGCGGCGGAGCTTGCGGCGCAACTGGAGGCCGCCCGCGCCGAACTGGCGCGTACCCGCAAGGAGATCGAGCGCCTGAGCGGCCGGCTGAGCGAAGTGGACGCCGATACCCTGCGGTTGGTCGACGAGGCCATCCCCGAGCTGATGAAGCAGCTCGACGAGGGTGCGTCCGCGGCCACCGCGATGGCCGGGACGACCAAGCTCGACAGCGCCGGGCACCAGAAGGTGCTGGAGGTCTTCGCCACCCAGCTCTCCCGCGGTGAGCGCATGCGCACCGCGACCCTCGCCGCGTGCGCCAACGCCGCGGGCCGGGTCCAGGCCCTGTCGACCACCATGCTGGCCGACCTGCGGGAGATGGAGAACCGCTACGACCAGGAAGTCCTCGGCGACCTGCTGAAGCTCGACCACGCGACGGCGCAGGCCGGGCGGCTCGCGGACAGCATCGCGGTCCTCACCGGTGGCCGTTCCGGGCGGCGGTGGACCAGGCCGATCGTCATGGAGAGCGTCCTGCGCGGCGCCATGAGCCGCATCAGTGCCTACCAGCGCGTCCGCCTGCACTCGACGAGTTCGGTGGCCGTGGTGGGCCACGCCGCCGAGGGCGTGATGCACGCCCTTGCCGAACTCATCGACAACGCGACGAAGTTCTCGCCCCCGACGGAGATGGTGCACGTCTACGTCGAGGAGCTGACCACCGGGGTGATGGTCACCATCGAGGACGCGGGCCTGGTGATGAGCCCCGCCGCCCTGAACCGGGCTCAGTACGCCGTCTCCCACGACCCGTTGAACCTGGGCACGCTGTCCGGCACCCGCCTCGGGCTCGCCGTCGTCGGCGGCCTGGCCCGCAAGCACGGGCTCAGCGTCCACTTCCGCCCGTCCTCCCGCGGCGGCACGGGCGTGCTGGTCCTGATCCCGCAGCAGCTCATCACCCGCCTGCGCGAGGAGGACGCACAGCTCGCCGACACCGCCGCACCCGCACCCGTGCCCGCCTCCGCAGGCGAGACGTCCGGCGCCGCAGACCGGGACGTTGCGGGAGACCGCGGAGCGGACCCGCACCGGCGGTCGGGGGCCGCCGAGGGCGCCGTCCGCCCGGATGCCGTGGCGGCTCCTGACGCCGACGCGGCCGCTGCGGACACCGACGCGGCCGAGGACGACCTGTACGTCCTGCCCAAGCGCGTGCGCGGCCTGACCATGTCCGAGGCCACCCGCCCGCAGGCCCCGCTCGAGGAGCCGGCGGACGTGCCGCGCCCGCGCATCGACCTCGGCGCCCGCTTCGGTGAGTTCCGCGCCGCGAACCAGCGTACGGACCGGACGGACCCGGAGGCCGGCGACCCGGCCACGCCCAGCGCCGGCCCCGCGGACGACGACAGCACCGCCGCCGCCGAAGGCGGCACCGCAGGCTGAGCCGTCGCACGCCCGAGCGCCCACCGCGTGCGGCCCCAGGCCTCTCCCGGCCGTTCCGTTCACCGATCGCCACATCCCACAGGACAACAGATTGGAGGTAGGGGCACCCCCGTCCGGGCCATGACCCGGAACCGCCCCGACCGCGATGCAGACCACCGAACACAACCTGGACTGGTTGCTCGAAGGACTCCTGGAGCGCACTCCCGGTACCCGGCACGCCCTCGTGCTGTCCAGGGACGGCCTCAAGTTGAGCCACTCGGCCGCCCTGAGCCTCGACCAGGCCGACCAGCTCGCCGCCATCGCCTCGGGGATCCAGAGCCTGTCGCACGGCGCCTCGGTGGAGTTCGGGGACGGAACGGGCGGCGTCCGGCAGTCCATGACCGAGTTCCACGGCGGGCTGCTCATCATCGTCGAGGCCGGAGAGGGCGCCCACCTCGCCGTCGTGGCCGCTCAGGACGCCGACGCGGGACTGGTCGGGCACAACATCAGCGAACTCGTCGAGCAGCTCAGCGACTACCTGAGCGCGCCCCCGCGGCGCACCGGTGACGAGTCGGCATGACCCGTCGGTCCGTCGACAGCGAGAACCCCGACCGGCTCTACACCGTCACCGGCGGCCGCAGCCGCACGGACGACACCCGGCTGGACCTGGTCGCCCTGATCGTCGCCGAGTCCGAGCCGACGGCGGGCATGCAGTCCGAGCACGTCAGGATCCTGCGGCTGTGCCAGTCACCCGTCGCGGTGGTGGAGCTGTCCGCCTACCTCGAACTCCCGGTGAGCGTGGTGCGCATCCTGCTCTCCGACCTGCTCGACGCGGGCAAGATCACCGCCCGCCACCCTCGCACGGGAGCACGCAGGGGCACGAGCCAGGCCGCCTTGACCGGATTGGCCGAATTTCCTGAATTGCCCGAATCCGAACTTCTGAAGCAGGTGCTCGTTGGACTCAAGAACCTCTGACCCGAACGCCCGGACGCGGTTGGCCAGTACGGCGGACAACGGCCTCAAGATCGTGATCGTCGGCGGGTTCGGAGTCGGCAAGACCACGATGGTGCGCTCGGTCAGCGAGATCCGGCCGCTGAACACCGAGGAGACGATGACCCAGGCGGGCGTCGGCGTCGACGAGACGACGGGCGTCGAGGCCAAGTCCACCACCACGGTCGCCTTCGACTTCGGCCGGATCAGCCTCAACGAGCAGATGGTGCTGTACCTGTTCGGCGCGCCCGGCCAGGAGCGCTTCTGGTTCCTGTGGGACCGGCTGTTCTCCGGCACCCTGGGCGCGGTCGTCCTGGTCGACCCGCGCCGCATCGCCGACTCCTGGTACGCCATCGACCGGCTGGAGCACCACGGCACCCCGTTCATCGTGGCCCGCAACAACTTCGGCGACCCCGTGCACAGCCTCGACCAGATACGGGACGCGCTCACCCTGCCGGAGGACGTCCCCCTGATCGACTGCGACGTGCGGGAGCGGGAATCGAGCAAGAACGTCCTGATCGCCCTCGTCGACCACCTCTACGCCCTGTCACACGCCCGGGAGAAGAACCAGTGACCGACCAAGCCGCCGGCGCACCCCCCTCCGCGGGACCTCCCGCAGGCTGCCCGGCCCACCCGGACGCCGTGGCACTCAGCGGCCTGCCCTTCCAGCAGACCCCGGCCCGGCTCTACCAGGACATGCGGCGCCGGCACGGTCCGGTGGCCCCCGTCCTCCTCGACGGCGGAATCCCGGCGTGGCTGGTCCTCGGCTACCGCGAACTGCACTACGTCACCACCAACGACGAGCTCTTCGCCCGGGACTCGCGCCGCTGGAACGCCTGGGACAGCATCCCGCCGGACTGGCCGCTGATGCCCTTCGTCGGGTACCAGCCGTCCGTGCTGTTCGCCGAGGGGGCCGAACACCAGCGCCGGGCCGGCGCCATCAGCGACGCACTCGTCGAGGTCGACCAGTTCGAGCTGCGGCGGCACTGCGAGCACGTCGCCGACGACCTCATCAACGCCTTCGCCGGGCGCGGGCAGGCCGACCTGATGGCCGACTTCGCGCACCCGTTGCCGCTGCTGGCCGCGATCTGGATGTGCGGCCTGCCGGAGTCCGAGACCTCCGACATGGTCAAGGACCTGACCACCTCGCTCGACGCGGCCGAGGGCGAGGACCCGGTGGCCGCCTACCTCCGGGTCCAGGCACGGATCCAGGGACTGCTGGACAGCAAGCGCGCCGCCCCCGGCCCGGACGTCACCTCCCGCATGCTCGCGCACCAGGCCGGGCTCGCGGACGAGGAGATCGTCCAGGACCTCATCTCGGTGATCGCCGCGGCCCAGCAGCCCACCGCCAACTGGATCGGCAACGCCCTGCGGTTGATGCTCACCGACGACCGCTTCGCCGTCACCATGTCCGGCGGGCGCGGGAGCGCGGGACAGGCGCTCAACGAGGTGCTGTGGGAGGACACCCCGACGCAGAACTTCATCGGCCGCTGGGCCACCCGCGACACGCAACTGGGCGGCCGGCACATCAAGGAGGGCGACTGCGTCGTCCTCGGCCTCGCCGCGGCCAACACCGACCCCGAGGTCCGCCCGGACGCTCTCGGCGGTGTCGCCGGCAACAGCGCGCACGTGTCCTTCAGCCACGGAGAGCACCGCTGCCCCTACCCGGCCCCCGAACTCGCCGAGGTGATCGCCAGCACGGCGGTGGAGGTGCTGCTCGACCGCCTGCCGGACGTCTCGCTGTCCGGGGCACCGGAGGAGCTGGCCTGGCGGCCGTCGGTGTGGATGCGCGGCCTGGACGCCCTGCCGGTCCGCTTCACCTCGGCCTACGTGGTCTGAGGCCCCGGGGGCGGGTACCGGGCCCCGCCCCCGGTACCCGCCCGATCAGGTCACGCGACGTCGAAGCTCACCCGCACCGACGCCGGACCGCGCGTGAACACCCCCTGCTCGGACGGGTCGGCCTCGTCGGCCAGCCGCAACCCGGGCAGTGCGTCGAGCAGTTGGTTGACGCCGACCTCCACCTCCGTCTTGGCCAGCAGCGCCCCGACGCAGAAGTGCCGGCCCAACGCGAACGCCAGATGGTCGGCCGCCGCCGAGAAGGCGTTGACGGCGTTGAGGTCGCTGCGGAAGATGTCGAAGTGGTCCGGGTCGGCGTACCGCCGCTCGTCACGGTTGGCGCTGCCTATCAGGCAGGTGACGGTGCTGCCCTTGCCGATGACCCCGCCGCTGACCGGCACGTCCTCGGCGACCTGGCGCATGATCATGTGCACAGGCGGGGTGAAGCGCAGGGTCTCGGCGAAGGCCCGCGGGATCAGGCTCCGGTCGGCCTGCACCGCGGCGAGCTGGTCGGGGTGCCGCAGCAGGTTCGCGAAGACGCTCGCGATGGCCTTGTCGGTGGTCTCCCCGCCGGCCGCCAGCAGCAGGCTGCAGAACGCCTTGATGTCCTCGTCGCTCATCACGGTTCCGTCGACCTCGGCCACGCACAAGGCCGAGAGCAGGTCGTCCCCGGGGTGGGCGCGCCGCTCCTGGATGATCGGCAGCATGTACTCGGCGAACTCCTGCCGGGTCCGCTCACCGGCGGCCGCGACCTCGGGGTCCTGGCTGAGGTTGCCCAGGAAGGCGATCACCGCGGTGTACCAGCCGTGGAACTTGTCGTGGTCGGCCTTGTCCAGGCCGAGCATGTCCGCGATCACGTTCACCGGGAAGCGGGTCGCGTACTGGCTCACCAGGTCCGCCGAACCCGTCTGCCGGAAGCCGTCGATCAGCTCCCGGGAGTTCCGCTCGATCACCGGCAGGAACTTCTTCTGCAGCTCCTTGCCGCGGAAGGCCGGCGCCACCAGCGCCCGGCGCACCGCGTGCTCCCGGCCGCTCATCTGCAAGATGGTGCGCCCGTGCACCGGTTCTATCTGCCAGGAGTAGTTGTCGGTGGTGAAGACGCTGTCCTTGAAGGCGCGTTCGACGTCCTCGTACCTCGAGATGATGTAGCTCTGCATGGCCTCGTGCCAGACCAGCGGAGTGCTCTCCCGCATGATCTGGTAGTTGCCGTAGGGATCCTGCGCGAACTCCGGCGACAAGATGTCCTGTGCCTGTCGGGCCACGGACATGAGACTCCTCTGCTGAGCGGGACGTGTGATCACGCTCAGGTTAGGCAGGAACTGCATGGGAACTCCAGTGCAGTTGGCCGTGAGTTCGCCCCGCCCCCGAAGGCAGGCGCGATCACCCGCGGGATGCCCGCGCCCGGCAAGGCGTCTCGCCGAAGAGGCCTTTGGGGCAACGTCCATGACTGGCCGTCAGACACCAGGGTCGCGCGCCCGCCTGCACCGGAGGCGCACACCGCCGGCGTTGCCGCCCGGGACGAGGCACGCAGGTGCCGGGCGTCGATGAGCCCGGCGCCGCGGAGGCGGTGCAGCGATCCGTTCAGGGGAGGCCGAAGCCTTCGCCTTTCCGCGGGTCCGCCGTGCTGCGTTGGTCTGTTCCGGCCTGGACGACTGGGGCCTGCGAGGGGGCGTCAAGGACGGCGACAGCTGAGGACGTCAGGAGCCCTTGGTCCAGAATCAGGGGATGGACGTTCCCAAGCTGCTCGAAGCCGCGACTCTGCTCGTCCCCGAGGAGACCGCCACGGAGAACGACATCACGGTGCGGGACGTCTGGGATTACCTCAGGGCCGACGAGTGGGAGGTGGCCCTCCAACTGCTGGAGGAACTCGGCGACGTCCGCTCGCTCCCGGTCAGCTTCTGGGAGACCCTGGCCACCGCGGCTGAGCAGATGCGGTGGGAGCGGAGTGCGGCCTGGTGCCACTGGCGCTGCTACGAGACCCGAAACGGCATCATCCGAGCCGACCTCACGCTGCGGCCGGCCTCCGAAGCCCGACGGCAAGTCCCCTTCGACGGTGCAGGAGTTCTGCGACCGATGTGGAGCATCGGACATCGCACCTCGACCGGCGAACCCGCCCTCGACGTCGCCCGGCTCTGGGTGGAGTTCATGCCCTTCCTGGGGCCCGGAGGGCAATCCTCGGTACGGCTCGCTCCTCTCGACCCCTCGCAGTGGCAGCACCTTGAGCCCGGACAAGTGATCACGATGCACGAGGACAGATCCGTCGCCGGAACGGCCGTCATCCTGGAAGTTCGACGCCCGGGGACGGCCGGCACCGAGTAGGGCGAAACGGCGTTGGTGCCCGCGCGGCCGTCGCGCAACGCGGATAACCTGCGCGGATGAAGCGGGTTCAGCGGGTTCAGCGGGCCGCCGGCGCGATCGTCGGCTCAGCGGTGGGTGACGCTCTGGGCGGCCCCTTCGAGTTCGGTCCCCCAGGAGCGTTCTCCGCGCGGTTTCCCGCACCAGGTGCCGGTGGCGAGATGAGCGGAGGCGGTGGCTGGGACCCCGGCGAGGCCACCGACGACACGCAGATGGCCGTCCTGGTCGCGGAGTCCCTGCTGGAGCGGGGCGGACTCGATCTCCCGGACGTCTTCACCCGCTTCCAGCGGTGGGCAGCATCAGAACCGAAGGACATCGGCCTGCAGACCGAAGACGTCCTGACCAACGGCATGCCCTGGGACCTCGCCGCCGCCATGCACTTCCAGCTCAACCAGCGAGCAGCGGGAAACGGCTCCTTGATGCGGGCATCGACCTCCGCGGTCCACTTCGCGGCCGCCGGCCGGCAGGCCACCATGGACGCGGCCCGCCGCATCGCCGCCCTCACCCACGGCGACCGCGCGGCCTGGGAAGGTACCGCGATCTTCCACGAACTCATCCGCGTCGCGCTCGAGGACACCGACCCCCTCACCGCGCTCCCGGACGTCCTGGCGCTTGTCCACCCCGACCACCGCGACCGCTACTCCACCGTCCTCGCGCCCGACTGGCACCCCGATCAGGCGACGGAGTTCAACGGTGCCGTCTGGCCCTGCCTGGGCTCCGCCGTCTGGGCCCTGCGCACCACCACCAGCTTCGAAGACGCGATACGCGCGGCCATCGACCTCGGCGGTGACACGGACACCGTCGCCGCGGTGACCGGCGGCCTCGCAGGGGCGTACTACGGGCTGGCTGCGATCCCCGCCCACTGGACACAGCCGCTGCATGTCCCCCTCCCAGGATTCGACGGACGAGTACTGCGCCTGGCGGACCTGCTCCACCTTGCACACCGCCTCGGAACAGGGCTGTCGATGAGACAGGTATGACAGCCCGCACGGACGGCGAGGCCTTCGTCCCGCATTTCGCGGTCCTCAAGCGGAATCGATGCGTGAACGATGCAACTGGCGGAGCCGGCGCGCGCCGGCGGACACTCGCCACATGAGCCGTTGGCCCGGGCTGCTCGGCCGCAGGGACGAACGAACCCTCCGTTGCCGGCACCGCACGCAAGGCGAGGCGGTGCCAGAGGCCGAGGTGCCGCCCTATCCGGCGGATTCACTCAGGAAATGCGAAGAGTCGCCATGAGCGTGCTGAACGCAAGCCTGCCCGAATACGGCGTCGCGCAGCGAGCCGTGACCGAGAACTCGCCTCATGGCTGAGTGCCCGAGCCGCCACACCGGGCCGGCTGAGGCGACGGCCCGGAACTCCCCGCTCGCCCTCAGCCATGTGCTCTTCCGCCAGTCATGGCATGACGTCGTCTTCCTGCACTGGGAAGCCGATCCCTACGAGGTCGCCCGGTTGCTTCCTTCCGGGACCTACCCCGACCTCTTCCACGGCCGGACGTTCGTGGGCCTGGTCTTCTTCGCCATGCGGAACCTCGCGTTCGGGCACGCACCACCGCTGCCCTACGTCGGTGCCTTCACGGAGGTCAATGTACGGCTGTACAGCAGGGACGCGCTCGGGAGGCGGGCGGTGGTGTTCCGTTCCCTGGACTGCGACCGGCTGCTGCCCGTGCTCGCCGCGCGGGCCGGCTTCGGCTTGCCGTATCGCTGGTCGCACGCATCGCGACGGTGGCACGACAACAGGCTCGTGTACCGGTCCCGCGGACGCCGCGACGGCAGCCGCGCGGGAGGGAGCGCCTGGATGGAGGTCGGCGGCAAACCCGCCCGCACACGGCCGATGGACGACTTCCTCACTCAGCGCTGGGGCTTGCACGAAAGCGTCAGGGGACGCACGTATTACCTGCCCAACACCCATCCGGCATGGACGTTCCTCGACTGCGAGTTGCTGGGCTGGAACGCCTCCGTGGTCGGGGCGGCCGGACTCGCCGAGCCGCTGGACCATCCGGTCAGCGTCCTGTACGCGCCCGGGGTGCCCGTCCGGTTCGGACCACCCGTCCGGCTACCTGGACGGACGGACGTCCCATGAGCGAAGGGAATCAGCAAGGCCTCTCCCGCCCTGGCTTCGTCGGCCTTCGCGATTGTGGCGCCGTCAGCCGTGGTGGCCGCCGCCGTCGAAGCCGCCGTGATGGCCGCCACCGTGACCGAAGCCGCCGTGGTGTCCGGTGTGCCAACTGGAACCGTGGCTACGGTGATGGTGATCGTGGTGACCGGCGTCGCCGACGGGGAAGGCCGTGGCGGATACGTCGACGTCGTTCCTGTCGCCGAAGGACCGACCTGGCCAGGCGCGGCGCCCGAGCCCGCGTGCCAGCCTCCTCGCGATGCCTACTGCCGCAACGACGACGAGCAACCCGACGATCCAGATGATCGCTGGTGCGGTGGAAATCATCGCGCCCCCCAATGTCGACCTGCCGGTTCTCAAGGATCGATCCGACGGTGGGCGGTGTCACGGGACTTGATGCACTTCAGAGCTTGGCCGGTCCCGAGCGCCCCCAGCGGCCGCCACCGGCAGGACGCCGCACGCCCCGTGGGGCGTCAGAGTGCTGCCGCAGTGCATCCGTAAAGCGCCGCGACAGGTGACACGTTGAAGGCCCAGGATGTGCGGGTGTCCTGGGTCGGGGTCGCGGAATGGGTGGTGGGCGTGTCATATGAGTGAGGGCGTAGTGGAGTTGACGGCGGAACTCCTCGTGGACAGCGCCGAGCCGCGATGCCCGGTGATCTCCCCGGACGGCGCCTGGGTCGCCTATGTGGTGGCCTCGGCCGGTCGGGGTCCGGACCCGGTCAGCGCACTGTGGGTCGCCGCCGCCGATGGGGGCTCACCTCCGCGTGAGGCGGCCCGCGGTACGGCGTGCGAGGGTGTTCCGAGGTGGGCGCCGGACTCGGCGTCGCTCTTCTTCCGGTCCGACGGGCAACTGCACCGCGTCGGACTCGACGGCAGCCGGTGCGAGGCCCTGACGGCCTGGCGGGGCGGGATCGTGGACCACTGGCCGCTCGCGGGCGGCGAGCTGGTCGCCGTGATCGCCGCGGATGAGCCGAGCGAGCAGGACGAGCGGCGGCAGGCCGCGCGCGACGACGCGATCGTATGGGGAGCGGGGGCCGCCCCCGGCCGGTTGCGCCTCCTGCACCTGGGTACGCGCGAGCTGCGGGTGCTGGCGGAGCTCGGCGACCGGCACGTCGTCGAGGTGGTCCAGCGACCGGACGGTGGCCCCCTGGCGGTCGTCAGCTGGTCCTGCCCGCAGTTCGATCCCGGCGTGTTCACCGCCGAGTTGCACGTGATCGATCCCGCGACCGGGGCGCTCCTCGATCTGGGTCGGACGGGGCTGCTGGCGAACTCACCGATCTGGTGGAGCGTCCGCGATGTCTGGCGGGTGGCCTACCTGGCGGTGACCCCTCCTGGTCTGGTCGGCGGACTCGCCGTCTTCGACGTCGCCCTGCCCGAACCGGGTGCCGCTCCGGAGGAGCATCGCAACCTGACCGCGGGCATGGACGTCTGCCCGACCGAGCTGGTGCAGGTCGGGAACGGGACACCGTTGGCGCTGTTCGCCGACGGACTCGACACCGCGATCTACCGGCTCGACCCCGAAGTCCGGCGCTTCGTGCGGGTGTTCACGCGCGACGGCCGGGTCGATGCGCTGACCGCCAGCAGTTCGGGTGAGGCCGTCGCCGCGCTGGCGAGCACGGCCTACGAGCCGGGGGACGTGCACTGCGGGCCTCCCGGCGGTCCGCTGGTCCGGCTCAGCGACACCGGACCGGATCTGCGCCGGGTCAGATGGGGCACCCAGGAGCGCCTCTCCTACAAGGCCGGCGACGGCCTGGACCTGGACGGGCTGCTGATCCTGCCGGTCGACAGGAGCCGGCAGGACGGCCCGTTCCCGCTCATCACCCTGGTGCACGGCGGCCCCTACGACCGGTACCGCGACGACTTGAACACCACGTGGTTCTCGGCCCAGTGGCTTGCGACCGCGGGATACGCGGTCTTCCTGCCCAATCCACGGGGCGGTCAGGGACACGGCCACGCGTTCGCGGCGGCCGTCGCGGGCAGGGTCGGCCTCGAGGAATGGACCGACATCCTCACCGGGATCGACCTGCTGGTCGCCGACGGGGTCGCCGACCCGGACCGGCTCGGAATCGACGGCTGGAGCCACGGCGGCTTCATGGCCGCCTGGGCGGTGGGCCAGACCGACCGGTTCAAGGCCGCGCTGGTGGGCGCCGGGGTCACCGACTGGGGCATGCAGGCAGCCACAGGCGAGGAGGGAGTCCTGGAATCGGGACTCGGCGGCAGCGTCGGCTGGGAGGGGCCCGGCCCGCACCTCCACGACCGGCGCAGCCCGGTCTCGTTCGCCTCGAAGGTCACCACCCCGGTGCTGATCCTGCACGGCCAGGACGACACGAACGTTCCCCTCGGGCAGGCGACGTACTTCCACCGCGCGCTGTGCCGGTTCGGCGTCGCGCACGAGTTCGTCGTCTACCCCCGCGAGGGACACCTGATCATGGAGCGCACCCACCGGATCGACGTACTCCGGCGCACCCGTGCGTGGTTCGGGCGATGGCTCGGTGCCCCGGCTTCGGACGGCGACCCGATCTGACCCAGCGGCCCCGGTCTCGTCGGGGCGGCCGTCCATGACCGGACCGCAGGCCGCCGATCACCCGGTGCGCTCAGTTGCGGTCGTCGTACGCGGCGCGGGCGGTGATGACGTCCTCGACGTGCAGCACGGACCACTCGGTGAGCGCCTTCAGCGGTTCCCGCAGCGTCTGGCCGAGCGCGGTCAGCTCGTACTCCACGTGCGGCGGCACCTCTGGGTAGACGGTCCGGCTGACCAGCCCGTCGCGTTCAAGGGTGCGCAACGTCTGGGTGAGCATCTTCTCGCTCACACCCGCCAGCGCCTGCCGGAGCCGGCCGAACCGGGACGTCCCGTTCCGGCCGAGTTCGCCCAGCACGAGGACCGCCCACTTGCTGCCGATCTGGTCGAGCAGGTCCCGCGACGGGCAGCCGCGCTCGTACGGATCGAATGACGGCATGGGCCCCGTCACGTTCTCGACAGCAGCCACACGGCTCACCTCGATGCTATCGGTGGGGTAAGTACCCTACCAAGAAGTGGCTACTCCCCAAGAGAGAGTGTGCAGGTCATTCTGTTTTCCATCCCGCCGCGGACGGACCGTGGCAGGCGTGCGAGGCACGCGCGGAAGGAAGGAACGACCATCATGCCGATCGTCGTCACCGGAGCCACCGGCCAGTTGGGCAGACTCACCGTCGAGGCACTGCTGCGGCGCGGGATCCCGGCCGCGGACATCATCGCGACCGGCCGCGACATCGCCAGGGTCAAGGACCTGGCCGACCGAGGCGTCACGGTACGCCGCGTCGACTTCGCGGATACCGGCAGCCTGGCCGAGGCGTTCAGGGGGGCGGACCGGCTGCTGCTGATCTCCGCCTCGGTCCCCGTGGGCGAGCGGGTCGCCCACCACCGCCGCGTCATCGACGCCGCGGCGTCCGCGGGCGTGTCGCTCGTGGCGTACACGAGCACGACGCACGCGGACACGGCCACCACCGTCATCGGCGCCACGCACGGCGAGACCGAGGAGTATCTGCGGGACCGCGGAATCCCCAGCGTGCTCCTGCGCAACGGCTGGTACCTGGAGAACTACACCAGCCAGCTGCCGCAGATCCTGCGGAACGGCGCGGTCGTCGGCGCCGCGGGCGAGGGCCGGATCAGCGCCGCGTCCCGCGCCGACTACGCCGAGGCCGCGGCGGTCGTCCTCACCACCGAAGGCCACACCGGCGCCGTGTACGAGCTCGGCGGCGACGCGTCCTTCACCCTCACCGAGCTCGCCGCCGCGATCTCCGCCGCGGCCGGACGGCAGGTCACCTACGCCGACCTCCCGGTGACCGACTTCGCCCAGGTACTGGCCGCCGCGGGCCTACCCGCCGAGCTGGCGGAGGTCCTCGCCGACGCCGACCTCGGCATGAACCGCGGCGAGATGTACACCGACTCCGGCCACTTGCACCGCCTGATCGGCCGCCCTCCCGTGACCCTGTCCGAGGCACTCGTGGCCGCGCTGGACCACTGAGGTCGTACCGTGATGCGAGCGGGCCGCTCACGTGCGTCCGGTCGTCGGCCCGGTCTCGGCGAGGCGCATCGGACCTTGACGGGGCGTTCGCAATGGTGTTCGGTTTTCGAGGCGAGGACGCGGCGCGCCGCGCCGGGCAGGACACCGACGAAAGGCAGGCACGATGAGGCTCCTCCTCACCTCCGCCGGCATCAAGAACGCCACCCTCCACGACGCCCTCGTGGACCTGCTCGGCAAGCCCCTCGCCGAGGCCGACGCCCTGTGCGTGCCCACCGCGACCCACGCCATGCCGGGTGGGCCCGCGGCGGCCTGGCGGCAGATCAGCGGACGGGCCAGCACGCCCCTGACGGAACTGGGCTGGAAGTCGATGGGGGTGCTGGAGCTCACCGCGCTCCCCAGCGTGGACCCGGAGCTGTGGGTTTCCCACGTCCGGGCCGCGGACGCCCTGCTCGTCGGCGGCGGCGACCCCCTGTATCTGGCGTACTGGATGCGGCAGTCCGGCCTCGCGGACCTGTTCCCCTCCCTCGACGACACCGTCTACGTCGGGGTGAGCGCCGGAAGCATGGTGCTGGGCCCCCGCGTCGGCGAGGAGTTCGTGGAGTGGCGGCCGTCCACGGGCGGCGACGCCACGCTCGGCGTGGTCGACTTCTCGATGTTCCCGCACCTGGACCACGAGGCCCTGCCAGCGAACACCATGGCCGATGCGGAGAAGTGGGCCGCGAGACTGTCGGCACCCGCCTACGCGATCGACGACCAGACCGCGCTCACGGTCGTCGACGGCGCCGTCGAGGTCGTCTCCGAGGGGCACTGGAAGCACTTCGCGCCCTGAGCCCATTGAGCTCCCCGAGTTCCCTGAGCTTCCTAAGCTTCCTAAGCTTCCTAAGCAGCGGCACCGCCGTGGCCTGCCGGCAAACCGCGCCGCACCGGAAGGGTGCGGTGGACCACGGGGCAGCCGGCGGCCCGCTGCTCGGTGGCGTCAGCGCGAGGTCAAGCTGGTGAGGTGCCGCGCCAGAGGTGGGCGCCGGCGGCGAACACGATCGGGTCCATGGTCGACAGCTCTGCTCGTACTCGGGCTTCGAACTCGGTCCGGGCATCCGCCGGAAGGGCGTCGATGAAGGCGCGGGAGCCGTGCGAGAGCCCCCAGTTCCAGAACGTGTCGGCATCGCGGACGGGAAGACGCTGCTCGATGGCGCTCTCACTGACGCTGGTGAACCCCGCCGTGGCGAGGAACTGCTCCCCGTCCAAGGGCCGACTGAGCCGTCCTTCGCCGACGGGTATCAGGGGCTGGAACTCGCAGAAGAGGGCACCGTAGAACTCCCACTCACGCGCGTCCTCGACCCCGCCGGGGACGGAGAAGGAGAACACCCCACCGGGAGTGAGGACTCGACGGATCTGCTGGGCTGCCGCAGCCGGATCATCGAGCAGGTGGACGACGAATCCCGCACAGACCAGGTCGAAGGAGCCGTCGGGGAAGTCCAGTTGGTGAGCGTCCATCACGCGCGCTTCGTGAACCCGCGGGTGCTGGGTCGAGATCCGCTCGATCATGCCAGGGGCGCAGTCCACCGCTGTCACCTGGCAGCCGCGGGCGAGCGCGGCGGCGGTCAGGGCGCCGCGCCCGGCGCCCAGGTCGAGGACACGGGTCCCACGCACCGGAGCAAGCCACTCCATGTGCTGTTGGCCGAACCCGGTGAAGAACGGCAGTACCTCGTCATATACCGACGCCACCCGGTCGAAGAGGGCGACAGCTCGCGCTGCGGTCATGGCCGGTCATCCTGGCAGAGCGACAGATGGGTCCGCACACCCATTTCGCTACTGGGCGCTCGCTCCGGGGCGGCCGGCACGCCTGCTCCGTCGCAGTTCGGGTGGCGGACCATGTCGGGCCGCTCCCGCCGACAACCTGGCGACGGTCTCGCAGCCGAGCTGGGGGACGCCCAACCACGGCCCGCCGCAGCACCGTTCGACAGGCCCGGCACATTGGCGCGAGCTGGGCGGCGCCGCACGCGGCCACCCGGGTGAATGTCGGACTTCGCGCCGCGTGACCGAGGCGGACGGCGCGCGCCCGTCACCCAGGATGACCGGAGGTCCGTCCGCGCTCCGACTCTTCAAGGGAGATCCCGTGTCGACCACGCCCGCCGGCTCCGACGCCCCACCGGCCCGCTACAGCGACCTGCGAGCTCTGTACTTCAACTGCACGCTCAAGAGGGGGCCCGAGCGCAGCCACACCCAGGGCCTGATCGACCGCAGCGCCGGCATCATGCGCGAACAGGGCGTCACCGTCGACGTCGTCCGGGCCGTCGACCTGGACATCGCCACCGGTGTCTGGCCGGACATGACCGAACACGGCTGGCCCAGCGACGCCTGGCCCGCGCTGTTCGAGCAGGTCATGGCGGCGGACATCCTGGTCGTGGCCGGCCCCATCTGGCTCGGCGACAACGGCTCGGTCACCAAACGCGTGATCGAACGCCTCTACGCCTGTTCCAGTCTCCTGAACGACGCCGGCCAGTACGCCTACTACGGGCGGGTCGGCGGCTGCCTGATCACCGGCAACGAGGACGGCATCAAGCACTGCGCCATGAACGTCCTGTACAGCCTCCAGCACCTCGGATACGTCATCCCGCCGCAGGCCGACGCCGGATGGATCGGTGCGGCCGGTCCGGGACCCTCTTACCTCGACCCCGACTCGGGCGGCCCCGACAACGAATTCACCAACCGCAACACCACCTTCATGACCTGGAACCTCCTCCACCTGGCCCGCATGCTCAAGGACGCCGGCGGAATCCCGGCCTACGGCAATCAGCGCACGACGTGGGACGCCGGCTGTCACCGGGACGCCGAGAACCCCGAGCACCGCTGACGGTCCCCTTCGCCACGGGCCGTTGAACCCCTGGTACCGGGTGCGCCGGCGCCGCGTCGCCGCACCCCGGACCGGGGCGCCGGGCTCGTCGCCGAGCCGGCCCCGCGGTTCACGACGCCCGCCCGGCAGCGGCCGGGTCCCCTCCCCGTCCGGGCGACTCGGGATCACCCGGACGGCGGCACCGCGGAACAGATCGCAGGTCGGCGAAGTTGCGACCAGCATGGCAACTCTTGGACTCATCGGCAGTGGATCCATCGGCGGCACCCTGGCCCGGCTCGCGGTCGACGCGGGCCTGGACGTGGTGCTCAGCAACTCGCGCGGACCGGAGACGCTGGCCGACCTCGTCGCAGAGCTCGGGCCCCGGGCCCGTGCGGCCTCGCCGGCGGAGGCGGCGGCCGCAGGCGACTGGGTGGTCGTGACGATCCCGGTGAAGGCGTACCACCAGGTTCCGGTCGAGCCACTGGTCGGCAAGACCGTCCTCGACACCGGCAACTACTACCCCGCCCGCGACGGGCAGATCGCCGAGCTCGACTCCAAGGAGAAGACGGACAGCGAACTGCTCCAGGGCCACCTGGCCGGAGCGCACGTGGTGAAGGTGTTCAACAACATCTTCTTCAAGCACCTCGCGGCCCTGCCCCGTCCCGCCGGCGCCGCCGACCGCACCGCCCTCCCGATCGCCGGCGACGACCAGGACGCCAAGCGCAAGGCCACCGAACTCCTCGACATCCTCGGCTACGACGCGGTGGACGCAGGCCCGCTCGCCGAGGGCTGGCGCTTCCAGCCGGGCACCCCCGTCTACGGCCCGCCGTACGCACAGGACCCCACCCAGCCGATCTTCGACCAGCCCGCCGGCCCGGCGTCCGCCGCGGAGATCACCACGCTCCTGGCGGCGGCAACCCGCTGACCGAGGCCCGTCACCCGGCCGCCGCAGCCGCCGAACAGCGGCGGCCGGGTGACCCTCCGCTCTTCCGGCCAACGCCTCCTGAGCACACGCCACGCTCGGCCTCGCGTCGGCGCGGCTCACCGGCTGACCGGCTGACCGGCTGACCGGCTGACCGACGAACCCTCAGCTGACGGAAGCGACTGCCGGACAGGAAGGGTCGCGGACGCTGCCCGAACCGACCGACGTGGCCGATGTCCTGCGTTATCGTTGCCGGACATTCAAGGTATTTGACGTCACCGGCGTCAGCTTCGGGAGCGCACAGTGGCGGGTTCAGCCGATGGGCCCGAATCGGAGCGGGCACACGGGCGGCTCGGGGCGCTGCGGGAGACGGGACTGTCCGCGGCGGCGGACGCGGGGATGGACCGGTTCGCTCGCCTGGTGGCCGCGGTGCTGGGCGTTCCGGTGGCGTTGGTGTCGCTGGTGGAGTCCTCCCGGCAGGTCTATCCGGGCATGGTCGGCCTGGGCGAGCCCTGGGCGGAGCGGCGTCAGACTCCGCTGACGCATTCGCTGTGCCGGCACGTCGTGGCGTCCGGCCGGCCGCTGGTGCTGGCGGAGGCGCGGGAGGACACGCTCACCTGCGACAGTCTGGCCATCCCTGATCTCGGTGTGGTCGGTTACGCGGGGATGCCGCTGACCGACGGCGACGGGCACGTGCTGGGGTCGCTGTGTGCGATCGACACCCGACGCCGGCACTGGACGGACCGGGAGCTGGGCCTGCTCCAGGATCTGGCGGCGGCGTGCAGCGCCGAGTTGCGGCTGCGGATCGCCTCGCGCCATCGGGAGGCCGTCGCCTCCGACATGGCCGAGGCCCGGGCCCGCGCGGACGACACGGCGGCACGGTATCGCACCGCTCTGGACCGCTCACAGTTGCTGCTGCGGGCGGCGGACGCGCTGGCCGACACCACCGGTTTGGTCGAGGTGCGTCAAGGGGTGCAGGACCTGGTCACGGGCGACCTCAAGCCGAGCTACATCGGGCTGGTCCTGGCCGAGGGCGACCGGCTGCGCAGGATCGTGACCACCACGGAGCACATCGACGTCGAGCACGTCTACGAGCGGTACGGGCTGGACGACGCATGGCCGACGGCGCGGGCCGCGCGGGAGAACCGGACTGTCACCGTCCAGGGTGATGCGGACCTGGCCCGGAACTACTCTCCCGAGGCGCTGGCCGCCTTCCGCAGGTTGGGACTTCACACCGCGGTGTGCGTGCCGCTGCCGGGCGCTCTCGCCCCTTTGGGTGTGCTCGTCCTGGGCTGGGACCAGCCACACGAGATCGACGTCGTGGAGCAGGCGCTGCTGGCGTCCCTGGCCGGCTACACCGCCCGGGCCATCGAGCGGGCCCTGTTCGTCGACAACCGGGTGAAAGTAGCCCGGCAGATGCAGGAGGCGATGCTCACCGACCTCCCCGTCGTCCCGGGCCTGGAGCTGGCAGCGCTGTACCGGCCGGCCGCGCAGGGCGACCTGGTGGGCGGCGACTGGTACGACGCGTACCTGCTGCCCGCACCGGTGCGTCAGGGCGAGGGCGCCGCCACCGCCGGCACCGTGGCGATCTCGGTGGGGGACATCACCGGTCACGACATGCACGCCGCCACCCTCATGGGACAGGCCCGCAGCATGCTCAGGCAGGCCGACATCGACCTGGCCGGCCAGACACCCGCACGCGTGGTGAGCGCCTTCGAACGCGCCAACACCCATCTGGGCGTGGACGCCAGCGGTTCCCTCGTCCACGCACACCTGCGTCCCTGCCCCGGAACTGATCAGCGGGCCTGGGAGCTGACCTGGACCAACGCCGGCCACCCCCCTCCCTTGATGGTCACGCCCGAAGGTGCCGTGCACCGCCTGGACCAGCACGACGTCCTCGTCCATCCCCGGCTGGGCACCATGCCGCGCACCGAACACCGGCAGGTCCTGCCGCCGGGCAGCATGGTCCTGCTCTACACCGACGGCCTGGTCGAGCACCGCGGAACCGACCTCGACCACGGCATCGACGAAGCCGGCCGCGCCCTCGCCGAGCACACGCACACTCCGCTGCCCGCCCTGCTGGAAGTGCTCGCCGACCATGTCGGCGGCCCCGACCCGCGGGACGACATCGCCATGCTGGCCCTGCGCGTCCCCCACCCCCCGGACACCACCCGCAACGAGTAGGGCGGCCGGACCAGGGAGCGCAGCCGGACCGAGGCGGGAACCTTCGTCGCGCCCAGCGCCATGACCGTCGACCAACTCCTCGACGTGCTGTGGGAGCGGATCGAGCCGCTGCTGCCGCGGCGGGAGAGCCGATTCCGGTATCCGGGTCGCATCGACGTTACCCAGCTCATGCCGCTGATCGACGCGATCCCAGTCATTCGCGGTCGGCGCGGGCGCCCACGGTCGACCAGAGGCGCTTCCGTCCGGTGGCGGCCGCGGTCTCGAGCACCGCGCCCGGGCCCGGGCCCGCCCGAGCTGGACGGGAAACCCCAGCTCGGACGAGGCCGGAGCCATCGCCTGCGGTGCACGAGTTCGTCAGGCGACCACCTGCACCGTTTGTGAGACGGAGCTGCCGTTGTACGCGTCGTCACCGGAGAAGGTGACGGTGTAGACGGCGGGACCCGCCACTACGGGGACGTCCGCGATCTGGAAGGTACCGTCGGCGGCTACCGTGCGCCGACCGATGAGCGCCGGGACCGGGCCGCTGCCGTCTTGGCGGGTGACGGTCACGATCGCGCCCGCGGGGATCGACTGCACCGCGCTGAGTCTGCCGTCCATCTTCAGCTTCCTGCCGACCTTCGCCCGGTCCTCGAACGCGAGGTACAGCGTGGTGTCCGCCTTCGTGTCCGCCGTGACGGTCAGTGACGTCGACGCCTGCGCAGGCTGGTGCCCCGCGTCGCCGTCGTAGGAGACCTGGTAGGACACCGCGCCCCCGGCGGTGACTGCGTCGGTGAAGGAGAACGTGCCGTCGGGGGCCACGATCGCGTCCGGCAGCGCCAGCCCTCCGAGATCCGCGGCGTCGGTGCGCGTGACGTGCACGCTCTGCCCGGCGGCGAAGGGCGCCACCGACGTCAGCGAACCCTGCACGGTGAAGGGGGTTCCCGAGGTGGCTCCGGACGGGGCCGTGAGGTCCATCGCGGTGTCGCCCCGTTCGGGGCCGTAGAAGACGTTGAGGACCGGGTCGATTTCGCCCTGAGTGGTAGTGCCCCCGGAAGCCGCGTACAGCCGGGTGCCGTCCGTGGACCACGCGAGACCGCTTCCGTTGACCGGCGGAGCGTACGTCCGCCGCGGCCCGGACTCGCCGGGCACCAGCACGGACACCCCGGCCGAGGGCACGGACCAGTAACTGAAGCTTCCGACCGCGACGGTGCCGTCATCGGCGACCGCCACCGCCGACGCGGGGTCGCTCACGGTCAGCGGCGGGCCGTCGGGCTGCAGATCGGAGAGGCGGTAGTACTGCACCGAGGTTCCCAAGGGGATCACGACGTCCTTGCCGTCGGCGGTGACGGCGGCGTCGTAGAGGAGCGTGCTGAAGTTCTCGTTCTCCTCCTTCAGCACCGGGGTGGAGGTGGTGACGTCGAAGACGCCGAGCCCGCCGTTGCCGCCGTCACCGGTGACGACGAGCTTGTTCGGGTCCGCGGGATCGGCCAGGACGTTGGGAGCCCCGGCCGTCCAGAGCCCCTCCCACTCCCGGCTCACCGTCGGAGTCTGCGCCCGCACGTCCACCGAACCGATACCCGAGTCGGCCGGGCTGTAGATCTCCCGGTAGCTGAACCACAGACGGCCGCCCGCGAACGCCAGACGCTCGGGGGCGACGTCCGTCTGGTACAGCGCGGTCTGCTGGAGCGTCGTGGTGCTGACCGCCGAGATCGTACCCTGTTCGGCGTGGGCGATGTACAGGGTGCGGCTGTCGGGCGACAGGGCCATCCCGGTGGCGCTGGGCTGGTTGTCGATCGTGCCGACCGGGTTGCCGTCCAGGTCGAAGACCTCGACGTACGGTTTCTGGCCCTCGGTGCTGAGGTAGACGTGCTGGTTCGTCTCGTCCAGCAGGATGCGCGGTGACGGCGTGGCCGTGTCCGCCACTGCCTGCGTCGCCGGCAGCACGGTCAGTGCGGCTCCCGCCAGCACTCCAGCGGACAGGGCAAGCGTGATCTTCTTCAATCGCATGGAACCCCCCAGAAAGTTGACGTGCGGGCACGTCGACGGAGCTTCGACCGATTCCGTCGATCTCCGCGCCCCCCAAGCCGCGCTTCCCCAAGCGCGGCCGCACGCACTGTAGTTGACGGTTCATCAGCGATCAAGAGCGGCGGAACACGAGGTCGGCCGGACCGCGTGGGGGGCTTCCTTGTCAGTCCGGGGGCGGTTCGAGCCGGTAGCCGTGCCCGCGGAGGGTGGCGATGTGCGGCAGGCGGGGCTGCTCCGGGTTCGTTTCCGCTGCCTCCAGGCGCCGACGCAGGGCGGCCATCGTGACGTCGAGGGTTTTGGTCGGTCCGAACCAGTTCGCGTCCCACACCTGCGCCATCAGCTCCTCGCGGGAGACCGCGATGCCGGGCTGCCCGGCGAGCGCCGCCAGCAGTTCGAATTCTTTGGGGCGCAGGGCGACTTCACGGCCGGCCGCCAGGCAGCGGCGTGCGGCGGGGTCCACGGTGAGATCGCCCACCTGGATCGGCCGGCGCGTGGTGTGGGCGTCGGCCGGCCTGCGGCGGAGGTGGGCTCGCAGGCGGGCGAGCAGCACGCTCAGGCTGAAGGGCTTGACGAGGTAGTCGTCGGCCCCGGCGTCGAGGCCGGCGATGACGTCGATCTCGTCGCTGCGCGCCGTGAGGATGACGATCAGCAGGTCGGGGTGGTCGGCCCGCAACTGCCGGGCGACATCCATCCCGTCGATGTCCGGGAGCCCCAGGTCCAGCAGGACCGCGTCGTGGCGACGGTGTGCGGCCTCGGCCAGGCCGTTGGCCCCGGTGCGGGACCAGTTCGCCGCGTAGCCGTTTCCCCGCAGCCCGGTATGGAGATGGCGGCCGATCACCTCGTCGTCCTCGATGACCAGGACGCTGGTGACGGCCGGGCCGTAGGGGCTGTGCGCTGGCATGCCAGGAAGCGTACGTGCACTCACAGTTCGCGCAGCTCCTCGACGGGTGGACGGGTGGAGCCGCGAGCGCTGCCCAGCGTCGCGAAGACGATGGCCGCAAGAGCGACGCCGCCGGTCAGGGCGAGGTAGGCCCAGGGCACGGCGACGGCTTCGGGCGGCGGGTCGAAGACACCGGTGAGCACCTTCACCAGCATCTGCGAAAGCGCCCAGCCGATCACCGCGCCGCCGAGCAGGCCGCCGGCCGCCGTCACGGCGGCCTCGCTGTGCATCAGCCCGCGCACCTGGCGCCTGCTGGCGCCGAGGACCGTGGCGATCGCGAAGGTGCGCCTCCGCTCGGCGAGTCCGAGGACCAGCACGATGCCGCCGGCACCGGCGGCGAGCAGGACCGCGAAGAACAGCTCGATGCGGGTCAGCCCGGCCAGGTCGACGGAGGTCAGGCTGGAGCCCACCGCGTTGCGGGTGCGGGTGATGTCGGTGACCGTCGCCGCGGTGCCGAGCTGGGCCCGCACGCGGTCCCCCACCTGCTTCTGGTGGGTGCCGCCGGTGTCGAGGAGAAAGGCGCCGACCGCGGCACTGCCGGTCGACGCGGCGACGTAGGCCGCGTTGGCGACGAGGAAGCTGTCCTTGGGGGCGGTGGGGAACTCCTTGACGACGCCGGCGAAGTGGAACGGGACGGTGCGCAGGGCCCTGGTGCGGGCGTCCTGCAGCCGCAGGTTGATCAGGTCGCCCGTGTTCAGTTGGAAGTCGTGGACGGTCTCGGCGCTCACCAGGAGCGAGTCGGGCCGTGCCTGCAGGGCCGCCATCAGGTCGTGGGCGGTGCCGCCGGCGAAGTACGCGTCCTGGAGCGCGCTGACGGACCCGACGCTGGTGGGCCGCACCCCGTACAGGTCCTGCAGGTCGGACCCGACGTACGCGAACCGGTGCTGGAGCGGCTCGACATGACGCACTCCGGCAACGGTTGCCAGCGCGGGCGCGGCCTCGGGGCCGGCCGCGGCACCTGGCGGCTCGGTCACCGTGACGTCCGCGCCATTGGACAACTGGGCATCGGCCTCGGCCTGTTGCCGGTAGGTGGCGTTGAACGCGGCGGTCGAGACGGCGAAGGACAGTGCGAGGGCGAACAGCACGACGGAACGGGCCAACGGACGGTGCCGGCGGGTGATGCCGGCCGCCGCGGTACCGGCGAGCGTGCCGCTCAGCGGACGGGCGAGGCGGGTCAACAGGCCCCTGCCGTGGCGGAGGGCGAACGCGGTCACGCGCCACAGGACGAGGGCCGAGCCGAGCCACAGCAGCGCCGGGCCCAGGAACGCCCAGTACGACACGGAGATGCCGGCGACGCCTTCGGGGGCGAGGACCAGCGCGTAGTTGTTGCCGCTGGAGGCGCGGAAGACCAGCAGCGACGCGGCGAGCATCACGATGTCCAGGCCGCGGCGCATCCACAGGGGCGAGCGGTCGCGGCGGCCGACGCTGCGGCGTGCCTGGGCGACGGTTGCCGCCCTGAGATCGCGCACTGCGGGTACCAGGACGACCAGCAGCGCCACGCAGAGGCCGAGGGCGAAGGCGGTGCCGGACCACAGGGCAGCCGAGGGGGCCGTCGCTCCGAACGAGGCCGTACCGAACGCGGTGCGCCCGGCGAGCGCGGCCAGGCCGAGGCCGAGCAGCCCGCCGGCGGTGCCGACGAGCAGGGCCTCCAGCGCGGCCAGCGTGCCGACCTTGCGCGGCGGCAGGCCGCGGGTGCGCAGCAGGGTCTGCTCGCCCCGTCGCCGGTCCGCGCCGGCGCCTGCCACGGCGGCGGTGAGCAGGGCGGCGAGAATCACGCCGGGGGCGCCGAGGAAGAGAAAGAGGATCTGCGCGTACAGGGCGTCCTCACGGGCCGAGCCGAGTGCCGCGCCGAGGTTGTCGCCCACCGTCGCGCCGCCGGCGCTGCGGACTTCGAGGTTGTGGGCGGCACCGGTGACCACGGTGTAGGCGGCTGCCGGGTCCGAGGGCAGCCGGGCGTTGCGGGCCACGTGGATCTGTGTGGTGACCGTGGTCGGTCCGGCAGCCTTGGTCAGCCGGGTGAAGGCGGCCGTCGGGAGCAGGATCACATTGTCGGGGGGCGCGCTGGGCTGGGTCCGGGCTGGTGCTCCGATCTTCTGGAACAGGGAGTCGGCCTGGGGCAGGTCGACGATTCCGTCGACCTTCACCCGGGCGGTGGGTGCCCCGGGCAGGGCGATGGTGACGGTGTCGCCGGGCGCGGCGTGAAGGTTGGCCGCGGTCTGCTGCGCGAGTTCGACACCTCCGGGAGTGCCGGTCAGTTGGCGGATCTCCTGCGGGAAGGCGGAGCTGTATCCGTCGGGCATGCCGAGGGCCACGCCGGGTCCGGTGTTCTGCAGGGAGCCGCCGGCCTGTGCCTGGAACCCGGAGGTGCGGGCGAAGCCGACCGGCAGGGCGGCCTTGACGCCGGGTGAGGTGCGTACGGTGTGCAGCACCGTTGCCGGGTCGGCGCCTGATTGGACCTCCACCTGCCAGTCGACGGCTGTCGATCGGGCGGCCCGCGCGGTCATGGTCGACTTCGACGCGGTCAGGAACGCGCCGAGGGCGGCCGCGAGGGCGACCGCGAGCGCGATGCCGAGGGCGGTGGCCGCGAGCCGTCCGGAGCGCCGCCGGATCAGGCCCGCGGCCCAAGTGATGATCATGACTGTGGTCCTCGGGTGCCGTGGGGTGCCAGGAGCCGTCCTTCGTGCATCTCCCGCCGGACGGCGAGACGTTGGGCGACGGCGGGGTCGTGCGTAGACAGGACGAGTGCCGCGCCGAGCATGTCGACGGCGCTGAGCAGGACGTCGACGACGTGGTCGGCGGTGGCGCGGTCGAGTTGTCCGGTCGGCTCGTCCGCGAGGACGAGCCGGGGGGCCTGGGTGAGCACACGGGCGATCGCTACGCGCTGGGCCTGTCCGCCGGACAGTTCCTCGGGCAGGCGTCGTGCCAGGCCGGCGATGCCCAGGTCGTGCAGACTGGCGTGCGCGCGCTGGTGCGCCCGGCCTTCGGGCATGCCGGCCAGGACCAGCGGCAGGGCCGTGTTCTCGACCACGTCGAGTGCCGGGATCAGGCTGGGGCCCTGGAACACGACGCCGATCTGCCGGGTGGGTGCCGGCTGCGCGGGCGGGGTGGGGAGGGCGGGCCAGGACACCTGTCCGCCGCTGGGGCGTTCCAGTCCGGCCAGCAGGTGCAGCAATGTGGATTTCCCCGATCCGGAGGGGCCGACGACGGCGGTGCGGTCGCCCGCCCTGACCTGGAGGGTGGCGCCGTGCACGGCGACCACGGTGGTGGGGCCACGACCGTAGGTGCGGGCCGCGTCGCGGGCGTCGACGAGGACGTCAGCGCTCGTCATCGAGGATCCTTCCGTCGTGCAGGCTGATCACCCGGTCGGCGATCCGCAGGGCCTGCCGGCTGTGGGTCACCAGCAGCACGCCACGCGAGGTGTCGCAGTGGGCCCGCAGCAGGTCGAGGATCCTGCGTTCGGTCGAGCCGTCGAGTTCACCGGTGGGTTCGTCGGCCAAGAGGACGTCGGGGGCGTTGGCGAGGGCCACGGCCAGCCCGGCGCGGGCCAGTTCGCCCCCGGAGAGGTGCCGGGGCAGGGCGCGGGCGCGGTGTGCCAGACCGGTACGGTCCAGCAGTTCGGTCATGGGCTGGGTGCTCCTGCCGCGCGCGGCACTGCGGGCGAGGCGGATGTTGTCGCGGACGCTGAGGTGCGCGATGAGGTTGCCGGACTGCGTCACGACCCCGATGCGCCGGGCCCGCAGGCGGGCCCGTTCGCTTTCGGGGCGGTGGCTGAGGCGTTCGCCGGCGATGTGGACGGTGCCTCCTGCGGGCTCGTCAAGGCCGGCCAGGCAGGCGAGCAGGGTGGACTTGCCCGATCCGGAGGGTCCGATGACGGCGACGGTCTCGCCGCGCGCGACGTGCACACTGACGCCACGCAGGGCGAGGGTCTCCTCCTCGCCGGCTCGGAAGAACCGGTAGAGGTCCCGTGCGTCGAGGGCGTGGCCTCCCGTGGAGGCGGCGGTGGTCTCGGTCATCGCCAGGCGAGGGAGTCGGTCACGATCCGCCAGGGGTCGACGTTGTCGGCTCCTACGGGACCGGACAAGGTGAGGTCGACCTCGCGGCCCGCTTGGTGGAACGCGTAGCGTTCGAAGGCGTCGTTGACGACCTTGCCCGTGACGGGGTCGGCCGCCGCGTCGCCACGGTAGGTCAGCAGGACGGCCTGCCCCGCCTCGCGGGTGATTGCGGAGACCTTCGGCGAGGTGAAGTTCGCGACGGCCTGCCGCAGTTGGGGAACCACGGTCGCGGTCACATTGCTCGGCGTCGGCGCCGCGCCGACGGAACGGGCCTCGATCCGGATGCGGTTGAGCTTGTCGGTGAACGTCGTCACCGCTCCGGCGTCGGTGCGGGCCCATCCCTCGGGGACCTTGACGGTGAAGCCGCCGCCCGCGGGGCTGAAGGCCACATAGGCCTGGTTGTCCGGGATGTCGCCGGCCGGGTTGGACTCGGCGGCCGGTGGAGCGGACGCGCTCGTCGGGGAGTCGGCGGTAGCGCTCGTCGCGGAGGCGGTCGCAGCGGTCGCGCTGGTGCTGCTGGTGTTACTGGTGGCGTGTGTCGAGCCGCCCGAGGAGCCGCAGCCGGCCGTCATCACCGCGGCGAGGACGAACCCGGCTGAGGTCAGGAGGAGTTCGCGTGGCGTGGTCATACCGCAGACGCTAGGAACCCGCCGGTTAGCGCCAGGACCAGCGTGGGTGAGACGACGGTAAAACCTGGGGCCGGCCGGTGGGGGCCGGTCGCGCGGCGCCCGCATGATGGGTCCATGAGACAGCGTGTGGCGCGCGTGGCCGTGGCGGCCGTCCTGCTGGCGCTCGTCCTGCTGGCGCTGCCGCTGGCCGTGGTGATCCGGTCCGCCGCCTTCGACGACGAGCGGGGCAGGCTGGAGCGTGACGCCCTGGCCGCCGCGGTACGCGTGGGCCCGGAGTTCTCCGCCGGCGACCCGGTGGAACTGCCCGCTCCCCCGGGCGGCACGCAGGTGGGCGTGTACGACGCGGGCTTGCGCCTGCAGGCGGGGGCCGGCCCGCGCACCGGGGACGCGGCGACACGGCGGGCCGCCTCGCGGGCCGCCGTCAGCGAGCACACCGGCGGGCACATCGTGGTGGCCGTCCCCGTGTCGAGCAACGAGCAGGTCATCGGCGTCGTGCGGGCAGCCGACGACGCCGGGAACGTGTGGTCCCGCGTGCTGGCGGCCTGGGCGCTCCTGTCAGGGGTGTCCGCGTTCGCCCTCGCGGTCGCGATCCTCGTCGCCCGGCGGCAGGCCCGCGCACTGTCTGCGCCGTTGGAGAACCTCGCCTCGGTCTGCCAGGACATCGCCGACGGCGACCTGACCGCCCGCGCGGCGAGCAGCCACATAGCCGAGATCGACCAGGTGGCCCGCACCCAGAACGCCATGGTCGCCGAGCTGGCACGTCTCCTGCGACACGAGCGGCACTTCACCGCGAACGCGTCCCACCAGTTGCGGACACCGCTGGCCGGACTGCAACTCGGCCTGGAGACCGCGCTCACCACGCCGGACGTCGACCTGCGCGCGGCGGTCGAGGAAGCCCTGGCCCGGAGCGGACACCTGCACCACACGATCGACGAAGTCCTGCGCCTGGCCAAGGCGGAGAACGATGCCGGAAAGGGCGCCGGCGCCACCCGGCCGGCCGCGGTCCTGCTCGATCGCGTCGAGACCCGCTGGCACGGCGTCTTCGCCCAGGAGCAGCGCCGCCTCGCCATACGTCTCGTCCCCGGCGTGGAGGACCTGCCGCTGCCCGACCGTGCCGTCGGCCAGGTCCTCGACGTGCTGCTGGACAACGCCCGCGTTCACGGCAGCGGGCGCGTGGACGTGACCGTGCGGGAGGCCAGTGGCGCGCTCGCGTTCGACGTGGCCGACGAGGGCCGGATGACCTTCCCGCCGGCCGGACTGTTCGACCGGGGGGCGACGACCGGGGAGGGCGCCGGAATCGGCCTGTCACTGGCCCGGGACCTGGCCGAGGCCTCCGGCGGCAGGCTCTCCCTGGCCAGCTCCTCCCCCACCGTTTTCACGCTGCTGCTGCCCTGCGACGGGTGAACACGGCAACGTGACCACGGCCAGCGCCCCGCCGCCCGTCGCCCGGTCGAGCATGACCGTCCCGCCGTGTTGCGTCGCGATCGCCCTGGCGATGGACAGCCCCAGCCCGCTCGAACCGCCGTCGCGGCTACGGCTGGTGTCCAGGCGCACGAATCGGTCGAAGACGCGCTCGCGGTCCTCTTCGGGGACTCCGGGTCCGTCGTCCTCGATCTCGATCCGCACCCGGTCGTCCGGGGTCTCGGTGATGCGGATGACGACGCGGTGGCGGGCATACCGGACGGCGTTGCCGAGGACGTTGCGCAGGAGGCGGCTGAGGTCGTCCGGAGCACCGATGACCACCGCTGTGCTTGATGCGGGCTCCACGGTGATGGCGATCCCGAAGTCCGGTGTGCTCGTGCGTGCGTCGTCGACCAGTTCGCCGAGGACCACGGGAAGCCGCCGGGCAGGCTGCCGGTCGTCGCCCCGGGCGAGGGCCAGCAGTTCCTCGGCCAGCGTTTCCAGACGTTGTGACTGGCGCACGGCCCGCCGGGCGATGTCCGGCCAGGGGGCGACGTGCTCGTGGGCGAGGCCGACCTCCAGCGTCGTACGGATCACCGCCAGCGGGCTGCGCAGTTCGTGTGAGGCATCGGCGACGAACCTGCGCTGACGCGCGGCGGAGTCCTCGAGCCGGCGGAGCATGTCGTTCATCGTGCGGGCCAGGTCGCCCACCTCGTCGTGAGTGCCGGGGTCGGGAACGCGTCGTGCCAGGTCCGCTGCGCTGATGGCGGTCACGGTGCGGCGGATGCCCTCCACCGGCCGCAGCGCGCGGCCGACCACGAGCCAGACGGTGCTGCAGGCCAGCAGGAGGATGCCGGGCACGCCGACCAGGAGCAGGCGGGCGAAGGTCTCGTTGATCTGGCTGAGGAGTTCGGTGCTGGTGACGGCGATGATCGTCACGCTCGCGCCGTGCACGACCACTCGCGTCCCGATGGCGCGGGCCTCGCCGCTGACCGCGGCGTCCGCCGCCGGCTGCCGCAGCGGGGCGGCGGCGCCGGCGGGCAGGGTGTAGACCGGGCCCTTTCCGGCCAGCGGCGGTGTCGACGCGAGGACGGTGCCGTCGGAGGCGATCACCTGGGCCTGCGCGTCGGCGTCGAGGGCGGACCCGCGGAGCGGGTGGGGCCACGTGCCGCCCTGCCCGGACTGCGCGACCTGCGCGGCGTAGGTCCGCAGCTGGTCGTCGACGGTCCGCTGGGCGGACCCCGTCTGCAGCAGGTAGAGGATCACCAGGCCCAGGGTCACGGCGATCGTCAGGGCGAGCCCCGCGACGGCGGTGACCCTGGTGCGCACCGTGCGCAGCCCGATCCGGCGGCCGGTGCGCGGGCCGTTCACGGGAGGTCCTCTCGGACCACGTAGCCGCCGCCGCGGACCGTCTCGATCACGGGCGGTCCGCCGGGCGTCTCGATCTTCCGCCGCAGTCGGTGCACGTGCACCTCGACCACGGACGGCCCTCCGTCGAAGTTGACGTCCCAGCAGCGCTCCAGCAGCTCGGACTTGGACACCACGCGGCCCTTGCGGCGCAGCAGATGTTCGAGCACGGACACCTCCCGAGGGGTCAGGCCCAGGTCTCGCCCGTCGCGGGTCACGGTGCGGCCGGCGGGGTCCAGCACGAGGCCGGCGGCCGCGAGGACCGCCGGCCGTGCTCCGAGGCCGCGGCGGGTCAGGGACCGCAGGTGCGCCAGCAGCACCGGGTAGGAGAACGGTTTGGCCAGGTAGCCGTCCGCGCCGCTGTCCAACCCTTCGGCGTGGTCCAGGTCCTGGTCCATGGCGGTGAGCATCAGAATCGGCATCCACAGTCCCTGGCCTCGCAGGGTGCGGCAGACCTCGTACCCGTCCATGGCCGGAAGCATGACGTCCAGGATGATCACGTCGGGCGTGGTCTCGCGGGCCTTCCACAGCCCGTCCACCCCGTTGTCCGCCACGTCCACCACGTAGCCCTCCGCCTTGAGACCCCACGACAGGGACGCGGCGAGGTCGCGGTCGTCCTCGATCATCAACACGCGCATCCGTTCAGCATCCTCCTGCGCCCTGCGGGTTCCTCAGCCGCTCAGCCGCTCAGCCGCCCACCCGTGCCCGGACCGGTGCGGGCATCTCACCCTCGCCGGTCGAGCGGGCGACCCGCAGCAGCCGCGCGAGGGCGGCCGGCAGCCACCAGTTCCAGTCGCCCATGATCGCCACCAGGGCCGGCACCAGCAGGGTCCGTACGATGACGGCGTCGACGAAGATCCCGACGCCCAGCCCCGTGGCGATCATCTCCACGACCACGTCGGGGGCGCTGGACAGGGACGCGAACGAGATCGCGAGGATCACCGCGGCGCACGTGACCAGCCGGCCGGTCCGGGCGAGGGCGCCCACGATCGCCTGCCGGGTGGAACCAGTGCGGTCGTACTCCTCGCGCATCCGGGCGAGGATGAACACCTCGTAGTCCATGGACAGCCCGAACAGGAACGCGAAGGTGATGATCGGGATCCAGTTGCGGATCGACCCCGTCGCCGCCACCCCGTAGACGGCATGCGAGCCGAACCCGTGCTGCCAGAACAGCACGAGGAACCCGAACGAGGCGCCGAGCGAGACCAGGTTGACCACCACCGCCTTGACGGCCAGCGTCAGCGACCGGAACTCGCGTGCCAGCAGGAGCAGGGCGAGCAGCGAGATCACTGCCAGCATCAGGGGGAAGTTGCCGTACACGGCCCGGTTGAAGTCGACGTTCTGAGCGGTGTTCCCGCCGACCTCCACCCCTCCGGGGACGCCCGCGAGCGCGGCGCGTACGCGCGCCACGGTGGCCCTGCCCGCCGCCGTGCTGCCCTCGTCTTCGGGGATGGCGGTGATCAGCGCGTCGCCGCCGCTGCGGAACGCCGGAGTCGACGGGGCGAGGACGGCGTGGATGCCCGGCGTCCGGCGGGTGATCCGCACGACGTCCCGCACGGCGCTCGGGCCACCGTGAGAAAGGATCTGTACCGGGAAGACCACCGCGCTGGGCACTCCCTGCCTCTCCAGGCCGTGCAGGGTCGCAGCGGCCCGGCTCTGGCCGCCAAGGGAGTCCGCCCGCGGCTGACCGGTGTTCATGAACAGGGCCGGGACCGCCAGGCACACCACGACGAGCAGGCCGAGGCAGCCGGCCGCCCAGCGGTGCCGCACGATGGCACGTGCCCACCTCTCCCATCCGGCGCTGTACGTCGTCGATCCCTTGCGGACGCGGTGCTTGTCCAGTGCCGGTCCCCACGCCGCGAGGATCACGGGCAGCAGCGTGACCGCGGAGGCGATGGCCACCAGCGGGATGAGCATGCCGCCGACACCGACGCTGCGCAGGAACGGAACCGGGAGGATGACCAGCGACAGCAGTCCCGCCGCGACCGTCAGTCCGCTGAGCACCACCGCGCGTCCGGCCGTCGGGCCGGCCGCCAGGATCGCTTCTTCGTTGCTGCGCCCCGCTTCGCGTTCCTCGCGCCAGCGGGTGACGAGCAGCAGTGAGTAGTCGACGGCCACGCCGAGGCCCATCACGGCGACCAGGTACTCCACCAGGAAGCTGACGTCCATGGCGTAGGTGACACCCAGGATGAGCAGGAACGTCGTCAGGATCGCGGGAACGGCGATCAGGAGCGGCACGACGGCCAGGGCCGAGCCGTAGACGAACAGCAGCACCGCCAGCGCCCCGGCGGCTCCGATGAGCGTCTCCACCAGAACGCTGGGGCCGCCGCCCGAGCCCGCGCTGGTGGACTGGATCTGCTCGAAACCCGTCACCGAGACGGTGACGCCCGCGGGCGCCGCGGCCTTGAGGGCGGGCTCGATGCGGTCCATCACCCCCGCTCCGGGCGGGGTGTCGGGATTGGGCATGTCGAACACCGCCCACGTGGTCCGTTTGTCGGCGGACACCAGCGCGGTGTCATGAGTGTTCGCCCAGTCCGCCACGGCCAGGTGGCCGGCCTTGCCGGCGGCCGCGAAGGTGCGGGCGGCCATCGCCTGGCCGGCTGCGGTGTCCATGCCCCGGCCTGCGGGAAGCGTGAGGACCCCGAGCGTCGGCTGCTCGTTGCCATCGATGCCGAAGCGCTGGAGCAGGTGGTGGTTGGCGTCGTAGCCCGCGGTGGCCGGGGTGGCGAAGGAGTGCGAGAGGCGACCGGTGGCGTGGCCCACCGTCAGACCTCCCAGCACGGTCAGCGCCAGCCAGGCCAGGACGACGAACAGCTTGTTCTTCAGGCAGAGTCGGGTGATGGCGTTCACGGCATGAGTCCCCAGACGGCAGATTCGGTGTCTGCGGGAAGTCTCGGGACGCGGTGCTTACAGAACGCTTTCACCAGTGGCGCGCGGGCAATCCGCCCCACCCCCTGCCAGGCCCCAAAGCGCCGCTTGCCACCACACCATCCCCTGACGGTGGCGACTTGAGCCTGCCCACGGCAGGCGATGTCATTTCGCGGCGAGTGTGGACGTCACCTGGCGCTGGCCCGCGTGGTCAATCGGCGTGCCGCGCGTTGGCGGATGAGCCAGTAGACGAGCGCCGCAGGTGGCGAGACACACAGCAGGACGATCAGCAGGCGGGAGTCGATCACAGGACTGGGTGGCGCAGGTTGTTGCGCCTCGCCCGGCAGGTCCGCCAGGAGGGCACGGAGTTGCTCGCGGGTGCGCGCTTCGTAGGCCGCGACCACGCGTTCCTCGAGTTCGGGAAGTGTCAGGCGGCCGACTGCGTAGTGGTGTTGGAGTTGCGCCTCAACCTGGTGGCGTTCGGCGTCCGAGGCTCGTAACGCAGGGCCGGTCGCGTGCTCCTCGCTGTCATTCATGGCGGCCTCTCAGACGGGGGCGTCCGGGCATGGGCGGTCCTGCAGGTCGACGACCGCGACGACCACCCGCGTCCAGACCCCTGGGGCGTCGCCGTCGCCGAATCGGGTGGCGAGCTGGTCGATGTGACCGCGCAGCTCGGCGAGTGCCTCGTCGGTCAGTCGCAGCGCACCACGATGCAGGGCGATCTCCCGGTGGCCTCCGGTGTGCTTGGACCGGTAGGCAGCGTTGATGTCGGCCCGGGTGGCGTCCAGCATCGAGCCGAGAAACTCCGCCATCTCCTCCGGGTTCGCGGTGTCGCCGGGGGGTTCCGTCACCGCGGGGGTATAGACCCGCTCGACCTTGCCGCGGGCCAGCGGCCGGTATTCGGCGATCTCGATCAGCCCGGCCCGTTCGAGCTGATTGAGGTGGTAGTAGAGCCGGTCGGCGGGAAGATCGACATGGTCGGAGAGTTCGCGTGCGGACTGAGGCATCTCCCACAACGCCTCCAGGAGCCGGATGCGCAGGGGATCGGCGAGCGCCTTGTGCACCCCGCGCCATCGCCGGGTCGATGTACCGGATCCCTGTGTGCTCATCGATCCCCCTTCATTGTACTGATCTCCACTTGCTGGAAAACACTACAACCAATAGGGGGACGCGGCCAGTTGGCGTTTCTGATACGGAGTCAGGCGGGAGGTGTCCGTCCCGAACGGGCCCGGTGCGATGCATGGGCGGCGGCCGCGCCAGCCGGCCGGGGCGTGCTGGGTTTGTGCCGTGAACGGGAGTGAACCGGCGTGCGGAGCGGGCCTGTTCCAGCGCTGTCTCTCGTGATCGCCGAGCTCCAGCAGGCGGTGGCGGACCAGGCCCCGCGCCCGGGACGAGCTGCGCAGCCACACGGCTCGCACTCCGCCGGAAAAGCAGGGCGGTTACAGGCAGTTCAAGGCTTTGTCACGCCACATCCCTACGTTGTGATCAGTTCCACCGCCCGCCGACTCTGGAGACAACGTGAAGCTCCCGTTCGCCCGAAGATCCGCTGTGACGATCGGGGCCGCCCTCGTCGCCGCGCTGATCACCCCCGTGCAGGCCCACGGCGCCGCCCCGCCGGCGGCGACGCCGGCCGCGGCGGGCGGCCCGCGGCCTGCACCGGTCACCGTGACGCTGATCACCGGCGACAAGGTGACGGTGTCTCCGGGACCCGACGGGTCGGTCCTCTCGGTGGACGCCGTCAAACGCCCGCCGGGCGCCACCGGTTCGGTACGCACCTCCGTCGAGGACGGGGACACCTACGTGTTCCCCGACGAGGCCATGGCCTATGTCGCGACCGACCGGCTCGACAAGCAGCTCTTCGACGTCACCCAACTGATAGCCCAGGGTTACGACGACGCGCACAGCAGTGAACTGCCCTTGATCGTCACGCAGTTGAAGGTCCCGACCGGCCTCAGGTCCGACGTCGCCAAGGGCCGGGCCGCCCAGCCGCCCGGCCTGGATCTGCCGGGGGCGGAGACCACGCACAGCCTTCCGTCCGTGCACGGGGAGGCGGTACGGGCGAAGCGGTCGCAGTCCGCCGCCTTCTGGACCGCCCTCACCGGCACCGCGCGGCAGACCTCCCGGCTGCCGGCGGCGCCTGGCGGTGGGACCGCGGACACCGCGCCGTCCGTGGCCGCCGCACCGTCCACGGATGCCGGGCGGTCCACGGATGCCGCACCGTCCTTCACCGCCGGTGTCGACAAGGTGTGGCTCGACGGCAAGGCGCAGGCGACCCTCGCCGACAGCACCGCCCAGATCGGCGCCCCCGCGGTATGGGCCGGCGGCGGCACGGGGACCGGGGTCCGGGTCGCGGTACTGGACACCGGGGCGGACCTCACCCACCCGGACCTGGTGAACCGCATCGTGGCGTCCAGGAACTTCGTCCCCGGCACCGACATCCTGGACCGGGCGGGCCATGGAACCCACACCGCCTCCACCGTCGCGGGTACCGGCGCCGCCTCCGACGGCAAGGAGCGGGGGGTCGCCCCCGACGCCGATCTGCTGGTGGGCAAGGTCCTCGGCGACAACGGGTCGGGCCCGATGTCGGGGATCATCGAGGGCATGGAGTGGGCGGCGCGGACCGAGCACGCCAGGGTGATCAACATGAGCCTGGGCACTCCGGTCTGGCACACCCAGGACGACCCCCTGAGCCAGGCGGTGAACGAGCTGACCGCCGAGACGGGCGCGCTCTTCGTCATCGCCGCCGGCAACACGGGCAACAGCCCCTACAGCGTGACCGCACCGGGAACCGCGGACGCCGCGCTCACCGTCGGGGCCGTGGACGCCTCCGACCACCTCGCCGACTTCTCCGCCGCCGGGCCGCGCATGGACGACGACGGCCTCAAGCCGGATCTGACCGCTCCGGGCGTGGACATACTGGCGGCACGCTCGCAGTACATGAACGACGGAGGCGACGGCTACTACCGCTCGGACAGCGGCACCTCCATGGCGGCGCCGCACGTCGCCGGGGCGGCGGTCCTGCTGGCGCAGAAGCACCCGGAGTGGACCGGGCAGCAGATCAAGGACGCGCTGATGAGCAGCAGCGTGCCGACCCCCGGCTACAGCCCCTACCAGGCCGGCAGCGGCCGGCTGAACGTGGCCGCGGCCTACTGGCAGGACCAGATCATCGCGACCGGATCGGTGGACGCGGGGCTCGTTCCCTGGTCGACCGACCCGCAGCGGAAGCGGATCACCCGGCAGATCACGTACACCAACACCACCGACGCCGCGATCACGCTGGATCTGTCGACCGACCACGGCGACTCGCCCGCCGGGGTGTTCACCCCGGCCGCCGACCGCGTCACCGTACCGGCGCGCGGATCCTCGACGGTCGACATCGTGGTGGACCCGAACGGGCTGGCCCCTGGCCAGTACGCTGCCCGGGTCACCGCGCGCTCCGCGGACGGTGAAGTGCACACCGCCGTGGGGGTCTCCGTCGAATCGGAGAAGTACGACCTCACCATCCACCTCAAGGACCACGCCGGCAAGCCGTTGAGCGGCGACGTCGAGATCACGGGCGCCGACGGGAGGACCGTCGACAAGTGGGTCCAGGACGGGACGCTCACCAGCCGCTGGGCCCCCGGGTCGTACACAGCCGTCAGCACGGTGGACGTGCCGGGTCTGCACGGACCCCACTCCCTCGGTTTCGCGCTGCTGACCGTTCCCGAGTTCGACCTGACGGGCGACCGGGACATCGATCTCGACGCCTCGCGGATACGCCAGGTGAAGGTGGCGACACCCGAGCCGGCCACCATCGCGACCAGCAGGATCGACGTCTACCGCTCCTTCACCTCCCGGACGCCCACGCCCGGCGACCAGCAGGCTCTGCACGAGAACTTCTGGCCCTCGGCCGTCTACGACAGCCTGTGGGCGCTCCCCACCAAGGGCAAGGTGGCCAAGGGCAGCTTCGTCTTCACCACGCGGATCCGTGCCGTGCAGACGCCGCTGAAGATCACGTACGGCGGGCACAGCCTCGATGACGCCCTGGTGGTGCAGCCGGGTACCCCGCTGCTGCCGGACGGCACCACCCGCCTGGACGCCGTCTTCGCAGGCAGCGGCCTGCCGGCCGACTACACCGGCCTGTCCGCCGGCGGCAAGGCCGTGGTCGTACGGGCCGGTGACACCGCGTTCCCCACGGATCAGGCCGCCGCGGCGCACGCCGCCGGTGCGGCGATGCTCCTGGTGGTCAACGACGGCGACGGCCGCGGAGTCGACTGGTACGGCGACGCCGACGGCGCGACGACCGGGCGGATCCCGGTCGCCTCGGTCACCTTGGACGAGGGAGAGGCGCTGATCAAGAGGATCACCTCAGGAAAGGGCGGCGTGAAGCTGGCGGTCGAGGCGCACCCCGCGCCGAAGTACCTGTACGACCTGGCCGACTACCACCTGGGAGGGGTGCCCGACGACCCCTCGCCCGCGACGGATCCCCGCAGCCTCGCCCGTGTCGAACTCGACTTCGCCCCGCCGCACGGCGAGCAGGTCGTCGAGAGCCGGGAGGACAGTCCGCAGTACGAGTACGGGCCGGCCGCCAACCCGCACGCCGTGTGGGGGATGGTGCGGGTCGCCAAGTTCCCGCCGACCCTGGCCGCCCCTGGCGGGCGCACCGACTGGGTCTCCGCCGGACCCGGCGTCACGTGGCAGCAGTACGCGAGCATCGACGGCTGGCAGTCCAACACCGACATGCGGTCCTTCCCGCCGGGCAGCGTGCAGAAGGACCGCTGGTTCGGCCCCATCACGCGGCCGCGGCTGACCAGCGCCGAGATCCCGTTCCGTGGCGGGCCCGGCATGAGCCTCTTCGTCACGGGACCCGCGGGCGACGCGGGGTCGGCGCACAACGCCTACTCCAGCCTGGTGTCGGGGACGTTCTCGCTCTATCAGGGCGACACGCTGCTGACGCAGCGCAGAACCCAGGACGCGCCCACGCTCGACGTCTGGGGCCTGTCGCCGCAGGAACTCCCGTACCAACTGGTCGCCGACACCACGGCTGACCCCGCGTTCGGCCCGTACTCGCCCACCACCCACACCGAGTGGGACTTCACCTCCGGCGCCCCTGAGGGCGTGGACGCCGAGGCCGTCCCGCTCGCCCAGCTGGACTACGGAACCGACCTCGACCCCGAGGGGCGGGCGAAGCGCACCTCGGACTTCTCCCTCACACCCCAGGTCCTCGGCAGCGACTCGCCCCGTGACGCGATCTCCTCGGTCACGTTGGAGGTTTCCTACGACGACGGGGCCACCTGGCACCGCCAGGACCTCAAGGAGAAGCAGGGCACCTGGACGACGACCCTGAAGGCTCCGCGCCGGGCGGGCTACGTCTCCATCCGGGTCACCGCCAAGCAGCGCAACGGCGGCGGCGTCACCCAGACCATCACCCGGGCCTTCGGCCTGAAGTGACACCCCGAGGGGCCGGTGTCCGGCGCGTCCACGCGCCGGACACCGGCCCCTCCGCCGTCATCCGGATCGGCTACGAGGACGGGAACGATCAGCCGTCGACGAACCGCCGGCCGCGGCCCCACTCCGCAGGGACACCTCAGCCGATCTGGGTACGGAGCCAGTGCCGGATGTCCGGCGTCACCGGGTCGGTGATGTCGGAGAACTCCTGGTGCTTCCGCAGGAACCCGGCCACGTAGGGGCAGACGGGCACGATGCGCATCTCCGATGTCCGCACGTCGTCCAGAGCCTGCTGGACGAGCACGGAGGCCAGGCCCTGTCCGGCGAACGCCTCGTCGATCTCGGTGTGGAAGAAGACCCGCTGCGCGTCGCGATCGCGATACTCGGTGAACCCTGCGAGCCGGCCGCCGACCAGGACCTCGTAGCGGTGCCGCTGATCAGCGAGTTCCACGACCGGGGCGGTGGACGATGTCATCGGGCGCCTTCCTGGGACGGGCGCGCCGGGTTCCGGCGCGGGGTGAGGGTGGCGTTGGGCAGGACGGGTGCGGGGATGCGGTCTCCCTCGTAGCCCTCGACGCCGCCGAACCGGCTCGAGTTCCGCTCCCATGCCTGACGGGCCTCGGCGATCTCGTCGTGGTCGCGCCCGATGAAGTTCCACCACATCACGATGGGCTCGTCGAAGGGTGTCCCACCGAGCAGGATCGTCCGAGCCGGGACGTCGCCGGTGTTCGTGAGGGTGAGCGTCTCGGTCCCGGGAGCGTGGTAGCCCAGTTCGGCCGGGCGCAGCGGCGTTCCCGCCATGCTGACGTTCCCGCTGTCGACGAGGAGGCCGTGCTCGAAGCACGGGTCGACCGCGAGGCTGGTGGTCGCGCCCGGGGCCAGGACGAGCTCCGCGCCCACGAGGGGCGAGAAGGTGGGTACCGGCGAGGTGTCGCCCGCCAGGGAGCCGAGAAACACCCTGGCTTCACCCCCTCCGACCGGGACGGGCCGCGGGACATAGTGCTGAAAGTTCCGGCGGGCCTCACGATGGTCCGACGGGAGGGCGACCCACAGCTGCACGCCGTGCAGGACCGTGGTCGCCGCGGTGGAGACCTCCGAGTGGCAGATGCCGTGGCCGCCGGTCATGAGGTTCAGTTCGCCCGGCCGCACGTACGCGCGGGTACCCAGACTGTCCCGGTGCTCGATCTCCCCGCTGAACAACCAGCTCACCGTTTGCAGCCCGGTGTGCGGATGCGGCCCCACGTCCATCCCGCCCGACTCGGCGACGTTGTCGGGACCGTAGTGGTCGGCAAAGCACCAGGCGCCGATCGTGGTCCGGGCCCGCTGCGGCAGCGTGCGCCGCACCGTCATGGCCCGAGGGCCGCCCAACGGCACATCGCGCGCGGACAGGACCTCCACCCGCGCTTCCACCCGCGCTTCCCGCCGCGCCACACCCTCGTCCGCCCCGGCGCCGCAGCGCCACTCGGCGGGGTCGGTCTCGTTGTTGCTCACCGTACGACGCCTCCCTCCATACGATTGCACGTTCAACTATTATGCACTCGAGGGCGTGCCGGCGGGACGTGCGGGACGCCGAGGAGCGGCCGGCAGCGGCTCGCTGAAGAGGAGTGCGGATGGATGACGTGGCGCGGGAGAACGCACGGCAGCGGGTCTTCATCGACAAGCAGAGTCCGGGAGCGTACCGCTCTTTCCGCGAGAGCGCCGCCGTGGTCCGTTCGGTCGCCGCGGACGCCGGGCTGGAGCGGATACTCGTCGAACTGATCAACCTGCGCGTGTCACAGATCAACGGCTGCGCCTACTGCCTGTCCACCCACACCACGGCGGCGTTGGAGGCCGGCGAGGATGTGCGGCGGCTGGGCGTGCTGCCGGCGTGGCGCGACACCGAACTCTTCAGCCCGAGTGAACGCGCGGCCCTCGCCCTTGCGGAAGCCACCACCAGCCCCTCGGACGCCACGGCGCAGGAAGCCGCCTATGCATCCGCTCGCGCGGTCCTGACCGACGACGAGATCTCCGCGGTCATCTGGGTGGCGATCACCATCAACGCCTTCAACCGCGTGTCCATCCTCAGCAAGCACCCGGTGCGCCCCCGCCCTGTGCGGTCCCACCCCGCACCATGACGCACGCGGCGGCACCCTCCGTGGGGAGGAGCGGTCGCCTGACCTGCGAGGACACGATCTTCGGCAGGCGCCGGACCCGGGCGGAATATCGGCCGGTGCCCGACGGTTGGTGCCGGCAGGCGGGGTCAAAACCCGACCCCTGCCCCCGGCCCCGCGAGGAAGGACCGCCATGAGCGACAGGTTCAACAGTTACCGTCCCGACGGCGAGGCCACCGCCGATCGCTGGGCGGGCGCTCTGCACATTTTCGACGGCGCCGACGTCCGCGACGGTGCGCCCGTGATGCGCGAGGAGACCGCGGCGGAGCGGTGGGAGCGGGCCGGGCTGCTCTTCGAGGAGAGGAGCTACGCCGACGCGGCGAAGCTCCTTGCCGGCATCGTCGCCGAGTTCCCCGACCAGGTGGCGCCCCGGCTCCTGCTGGCCCGGGCGTACTACCACTCCGCCCAGTTGCGGCGCGCCGAGGAAGAGCTGCGCACGGTGATCGACCGCGATCCGGTCGAGCACTACGCCCACCTGATGCTGGGCCGTACCTTGGAGCGACAGGGCCGGGACACGGAGGCCGCTCCGTGGCTGCGCATGGCAGGTGCGCTGTCCGGCGAACCCGCCTCGAGGTAAGCCCGCCCGGGCCGGCACGCCCCAGCGGCAGCCGGTACGCAGACCCGTCCACCTCAGCTGCCGTTGTCGGTTTCCTGCACAGCGCGTGGTCCCACCGTGGTCCCGGCCTTCGGGGCGTCCGGCCCGCCCCGTTCCCCGTGGGTCCCCCTCGCTCGCCCCCCCAGACGGGCAGGCGACGGGCACGCGCTGTCCGGCGGACTAGGGCGCCTTCTCGACTGCCCCGATGGCCTCGGCACGCTCGACCCGGCGGGCGAACACCCCCTCCATCAGATCCTGCATCTCTTCCAGCACGCGGCGGCGTTCGCGCTTGGTCAGCCGGTCGAGGTAGAGGAGGCCGTCCAGGTGGTCGGTCTCGTGCAGCAGGCAGCGCGCGAAGTACCCCGTCCCCTCGATCACGAGCTCGTTGCCGTCCTTGTCCCGGCCGCGCACCACCGCCCTGGCCGGGCGGTTCACATCGAAGTGGGGGCCGGGCACGGACAGGCAGCCCTCGCCGGCCTCCAGCAGGCGGCGCTCCTCCGGGTCGGTTCCCTGCTCGACCACCGGGTTGAGGATGTGGCCCACGTGCCGGACGCCGTCGTCGTCCTGGCAGTCGTAGACGAACAGCCGCAGGTCGACGTCGACCTGGTTGGCGGCGAGTCCCGCACCCTCGGCCACGTACATGGTGACGAACATGTCATCGATCAGCCGGGACAGCTCCGGAGTGCCGAACTCCGCGGACGCCGACTTGCAGGGACGTCGCAGGATGTCCTCACCGACCACCGTGATGCGCAGGACCTCGCCGCGCGACGCCTCCGGGGCCCGCTCGGGGTAGCTGCCCTCCACCGGCGCACCCTGGACGAGGACCCGGTGCCGGGTGACGGGATTCGTTGCCATGATCGCGAGTACCCTCCGCAGTATCCTGCCGCCGGTTACCGCGAGTGACCGACTTCGCCGATTCGGCGACAGTACCCTACCCGGCCCGGACTCCCCCAAGAGCCTCCTCCATCACGGGAGTTGATCGAACGTCAGCAGGAACCCGGCCCCTCCGGCACCGCGACGTAGCGGCGGCGAGTTGCCGGTCAGAGCCGGCGGCGGCGCCGGACCGTCACCGCGACGGTGCCCACGAGCAGCAGCATCGCGGCCGCACCGGTCACGGGGAGCGTCGCGCCCGAGCCGGTGGAGGCCAGCGAGCCGTCGGGCGTCAGACCGCCGTTGGACGAGGACGCGCCACTGCCACCCGTCGCTCCGCCACCGCTTGAGGTGCTCCCACCCGAGGCGGAACCGCCCGACGTGGTGGAGCCGGAACCGCCTGACGTCGGGGAGTCGGACGTGGTGGAGCCGGGCCGGGCGACGGTGATCGTGGCCGTGTCGTTGGCCAGGTTCACGTCATGCGTGGGCGCCTCGGTGGAGGGCACGACCCGCACGGTGCCGACCGCGCCCTTGGTGGCGGCAGGGACCAGCCGGTCGATCCGCAGCGCGAACCTCAGCACGAACTGGCCGTGGAGACGCAGTGGTTCACGCATCGCGCAGCGGTAGGCGCCTGATGTCCGCCGTACGCAGAGTGGTTCGGGTCCGGGTGAGGTGCCCGGGGGTGAGGCGACCACCGGTTCGGTCGTCACCAGGCTGACGCCAGCGGGCAGGGTGACGTCGAACGCGCCGTCGGCACCGCTCTGGGTGAGGCTGCCGGGGCCTGCGTTGCGCACGCCCAGGCTCAGCCGGACGACGTCGCCCCTCGTGCCGTGCAGGGTGCCTCCGATGGCCTGGTAGTCGGCGTGCTGGTCGGCGACGACGTGCAGCCAGCCCGCCGTCAGTCCGGTGTCCTGGGCGGCGGACCGGTGGAGTGTCAGCGGGGGGCCGTCACCGGTCACATAGTCCGCGGGGTCGAAGTCCTGTGAAGCCAAGACGCTGCCGGCCGGCCTGATGTCGTAGGTGATGAAGCCGTCCATCAGGGGCGTGCGGGTCCGGTAGGACAGTGGCCTGTCGGTGGTCCACACCTGGCCGGGGGCGATCTCGTCGGGGAAAGCGCACCAGAAGTCGTTGCGCGGCGCGGGCGGGTAGTGGCAGTTGGCGGGCCGCTCGCCGGTCAGCGCGAACGCCCGGGCGTCGGCGGGGGTCGTGGTCGTGTCGGAGGTGTGGAAGTGGAGCGTGAAGCCATGGCGGGGACTGGCGTCACCGGTGTTGGCGATGACGGGTGAGAACGGCACGAGGGTGCCCGGCGACGCGGCCCGGCGTTCCGGCAGGACGGCGGTCAGCAGCGAGGGGGTGCCGATCACCGCCCGTACGTGGGCGGTTGCGCCGGTGCCGCCGGCGGTGGAGGCGGTCACCGGCACGTCGGCCTCGAACTGAGCGTCGGCACTGTCGGTCGCCAGCAGATGGAAGGGGCTGAGCCGGGTGACGGCCGGAGCGAGGTCGCAGGTGACCACGAGTTCCTGGGCAGCGCAGCCGTCCTGGGTGTCCAAGTCGGTCATGACGACTCGGTCCGCCAGGGCCGATGCGTCGACGACGAGGTGCCGGGGGCTGCTGGTCGCCTGGCCAGTCGTGCCGATCCCGATGATCAGGGTCGACACGAACGCACCGTTTCCGGCCGCCCCCGCCTCCACATACAGGGTCGGTGTCACGTCCAGTTGCAGGGCCGGTGTCGCGGCGAGTGCGGACGGCGCCGCGCCCAGGGCCGCCACGGTCATGCCCAGGGCCCCGCAGGCCAGTGCCAGTCCTGCGGCCGCTGCGCGCCGTGCTTTGCTGGTTCCTCTCGCTTCTCTCATGGCCTTCCCCCTCGGGTGGGCGGGAGATCCCGCAATGTCCTGTCGCTGACAGGACATCTGACGGGTCGTCGGAGTTGCCCTGCCGTGACGCCGGAGTTCGCGTCCGGTGGCGGCGCGGAGGGTGCTCCGGGCATGGCCGGCTGCCACCCTCAACTCCCCGCAGGTCAGCCGGAGTGAGATCGGCGCCCGCCGCCGAACGAGCCCGGGCGCGCTCGGGACCGCCGAGTGGGACAGCCGGCAACTCGACTGCCGCGCACGGCCGTTGCGCACACAGGGGACCGCAGCCGCGATGCGGCGACCATGCCGCACCCCTTGACGCCGCCGACCCGCGGTGGAATCGTCCCGCCCCGACAACGTTGTCAGGATCGTGCCCACTACCGCGCAGCGTGATCCGAAGACCCCCGAGGCTTGTCGCGTCGACTTGAGAGGTTGGGAAAATGGTCGGTTTTCGCCTGTTCTCCGCGCACCGTCGAAGGAGGCCGGACGCACCCGGGCCGCGACGGGCCCGGCGCGGGCCCGTCGCGGCCCGGGTGCTCGCGTCGGGCGCGGTGGCGCTGGCCGTCGGCGCGGCGCTCGCCGCGGCGCCCACGGCCGCGGCGACGCCGAGCGGGGCCGCGCACCCGTCGCCGGGCGCAGCCACCGCGCCCGCGGCGGCGTCGGACACCAGCGCGGCGGGGAACTCCAGTTACACCGCGGCGAACCTCCCCGACTGGGCCATCGGCCCGTTCACCCGCAGCGCGGACAACCCGTTGCTGACGCCGAGCGGCAGCGGCTACGAGGCCGCCGACCTGTACAACCCGGGCGTGCTCTACCGCGGCGGGCAGTACAGGATGCTCTACCGCGCGCAGGGCACCGACGGCGGCCCGTCACAGATCGGCTACGCCGCCGGCACCGACGGCAGCCACTTCACCGAGGACACCGCCGACAACCCGGTGATCGGCTTCGACCTGGCTGGGCAGCAGTCCAAGTGCGGCCTGGAGGACCCGCGGCTGTTCGAACTCCAGGGCACCTACTACACGTTCTTCACCTCCGTCCACCCTAAGGCCGACGGCAGCTGCTACGGCTCGTACGACATTTCCGAGTCCACCTCGACCGACGGCGTCCACTGGAGCACCCCGTGGACGGTGGAGCCGAACGCGGGGAACAACAAGGACGCGGCGGTGGTCACCGACGCCGACGGCACACCGCGGAAGGTGAACGGCGAGTACGTCATGTACTTCGGCCAGGGCGACACCGGTACGGACATCGCGTACTCGTCGGACCTGCGCACCTGGCACGCGAAGGGCAGCAGCACCCCGCGCACGGCCGACCCGCTCGACGTGCACTACCCCAAGGGCTGGAAGCCGTACGAGGTGTCGGTGGCGGTCACCGACTACCAGACCGTGGTGGGCCGGCCCGCCAGCCAGAACATCGTGGTCTTCACCGCGGGGACGCTGATGGCCAACGGCCGCTGGTTCTACGCGATCAGCGAGGAGGAGTTCTCCGGCCAGGACCCGACGCTGATGCTCCACCAGCTCAGCGACGCGGTGCTCACCCCGACGCCGGACGTGCCCTACGAATGGAACGGGCAGACGCCGAAGACGGTGTGGACGAACAGCATCTTCTTCCACAACGGCCAGTGGATGATGTACTACGGCGGCGGCGACCAGGTCACCGCGCTCGCCACCGCGGGGCTGCGCCGGCCGCAGCCGGTGGCGTCGGGCGGGACCGTCTTCCAGACCGGCTTCGAGCACGGCCAGCCCGCGCCGGACTGGGTCGACGGCGTCGACACCTCGCCCGGCGGCGGGGGGATCGCCGGGGTCCGCGCGTACGGCAGCGCCACCGGCCCGGAGGCCAGCGCGCGCCAGGTTCTCGACCACGACGGCACCAACGCGCTGATGTACTCCGGCCAGGCCACCGGCGCGGCCGACGACCACGCCTACATGCGGCTGTTCGACCTCGCCGACCGGCCGGTGCGCACCGGCCGGAACACCACGCTGACGTACTGGATCTACCCACAGGCGCAGGGCAGCGCGGCGCCCGGCGTCAGCGGAGACAACAGCAGCTGCGTGGCACTCGACCTCGTCTTCTCCGACGGCAGCACGCTGCACGGCCTGCCCGGCTCCCCGCTCACGCCGGCCGCGCAGTGCGGCACGCTCACACCCGACCAGTGGAACCAGGTCAGTGTGGACATCGGGAAGGCGGCCGCGGGCCGCGAGGTGGTCCGCGTCGACCTGGGCTACGACCGGCCCGGCAGCAACGGCGGCTACCGCGGCTACGTCGACGACGTCACGCTCACCGACCACGCCACCGGGCCCGCGACGATCAGCGAGGTCTCGCCCGCGCAGGCGGCTCCGGGGCAGCAGGTCACCGTCACCGGCAAGGGCTTCGGCCCCTCCGCTCACGGCCGGCACCTGCTGCTGTCCGACAACGGTGTGAACTGGGGCGGCGCGCGCGACCTCGGCACGCTGCGGATCGACCAGTGGTCCGACACGTCCATCACCTTCACGGTGCCCAAGCCCAGCGGCCCGGAGGTCTCGACGTCCACGGGACCGGGGAACGTCTGGCGCGTCGAGCCGGGCAGCACGGCGAGCGTCGCGGTGGTGACCGGGCCCGGCGGGGCCTCCAACACCGGGCAGTTCACCGTCGGGGCCAGCGCCGCGCTGTCGGACTACGCCAACGACGTGGGCATCTCGCCGGACGGCAACCGCGGGTGCGGCCAGCTCGACAACGGCACCGACACCTACTCGGCGGACGCGCTCGCCGCGGCCACTCCTCAGTCCCTCACCCCCGGCGCCCACGTCAGCGTCGACGGGCTGTCCTTCACCTGGCCGCAGGCGCAGCCGTGCACGAACGACAACGTGCGGGCGCTCGGCCAGACCATCCTGATGCCGCACCGGTCCGGCGCCACCCGGATCGGCTTCCTCGGCGCCGCGACGAACGGCGCCCACTCCGGCACCGTGACGATCCACTACACCGACGGCAGCAGCGGCACGGCGACGCTGGCGCAGTCGGACTGGGGCACCGCGCCCGGCGCCGGGAACACGGAGGTCGCCGCGATGGCCTACCGCAACCAGGCGCTCGGCAAGCAGGACCACGCGTTCTACGTCGACGAGCAGAGCGTGCCCGTCGACCCGGCCAAGGTCGTCGCGTCGATCACGCTGCCCTCGAACAAGGACATCCACATCTTTGCGACGGCGCAGGACGGCACGCCGATCGCGGGATAGTCCGCCCCGGGGGGAGCGCCGCCCGGCGCTCCCCCCTCGGTCCCAGCTCCCCTGTCTGCCCTGCTCCGACGGCCCACTGCCTCACCCGACCCGTCGTCCCACCCAGCACCCCGAAAGTCGGTTCCACCGATGACGTCCAAGTCACGCTGTGCGGAGCCTAGTTGGCGAGCTCCGTGTTGGCGCGTTCGGTGATCAGGGTGAGTGCCCGGCCGGCGGACTCAAGGTCGGCGGCCGGGATGCCGCCGTACAGGCGCTCGGTGATCTCGCGGAGGGCAGTCTGGATCTGCTGCTGAAGGGTGCGGCCCGCCTCGGTCAGGTCGACCTGCACGGCGTCGCCGGGTAGGGCTTCCACCAGCTGCTTCTCGGTCAGTTCGGCGACGGTGGCCCTGGCTGCGGCCTCGTCGATCTTGAGCGCGCCGGTCATCCGGCTCACCAGGGCGTCGATGGAACCGACGCCGCCTGCAACGGCGTTGAGCACCACCGACTGGTTGAACGTCGTGTCGGTGCGGGACAGCGCGCGCTCCAGCAGGGCGCGGGTGGCGTAGTGGGCCTGGCCGATGACCTGGCCGTTGAGGGTGGGCGTGGTGGTCATGGCTACCTCTCTTCCTCGGATCGGTGGAACTGGTCGAGTGGCGCGTCGAGCAGGACGGTCAGCTCCTGGACGAACATTTCGCAGCGCTCGCTTCCCCGGCCACCGAGGGGCGACATCAGCTGGTCGAGCAACTGCTGGACGACGGTGATCGCACGGCCGGTGACCTCCCGCCCCTCGGCGGTGAGCACCAGCTGTACGGCGCGGGTGTCGGCCAGGTCCCGGTGGCGTTCGATCAGGCCCTCGACCTCCAGCGTGCGGGCCAGCTTGGAGATGTAGAGCGCCTCGAGGCCGGTACGGTCGGCGAGTTCACGCTGACTTGGTCGCAGTCCGGAGCGGTGCATCCCGTACAGCGAGGCCAGGAGTACGTACTTGGCGTGAGTGAGGCCCAGAGGTGCGACCGCGCGGTCGACAGCGACTCTCCACTTCAGCGAGAGCCGCCAGACCAGGAAGCCGGGGCTCGGGCCCTCGAAGGCCTTGCTCATGGAATATACGGTACATGGCTACTATAGCCATGGCTACTGTTTGCTTTGGGGCTCGCGCGTATACGTGTGCGTTCATGGGCGTCGGTACGGGCCGACTGTCCACCGGTGGGTCGTCCACGCCCGACGGAGCAGGCTACGGACGGCGATGATCGCGTCAGCGAGGTCGCAGAAGGCGCGCCTTCCCGTTCCCTGGACGAGGAGCACGAACTCATCGCCCAACTGGTGGCCTTCGCCGCGGGGAAGAAACCTCTGATCACGGTATAAGCACATCCCAGCGAGCAGCACCGTCCTTCACATGCGGGTTCGGTCACGGACGCTTGGCCGACCACGGTCGGATCCCTTACGGCCGTTCCCGTCAGACGAGCCGGCCGGCGGTGACCACCGACGCGAGGTCCAGGAACGGCGAGAAGCGGTCCGGATCGGCGAGGGCCAACGCCACGAAAATCGCGTCGACCAAAGCGATATGGCAAAGACGGCTGGTCATGGCCTCCAGTCGGAAGCCCTGTTTCGGTCCCCCCGCCACGAGTACGGCATCGGCCACCTCGGTCAGCGGCGAGCGGGCGAAGCTGCTGATGACTGCCACGTATGCCCCCGCCTGCTTGGCCACCTGGGCTGCCTGCAGGGAGTCCCGGGTCGCACCGGAATGGCTGATGAGCAGGCAGACATCGGAGGCGTCGAGCTGACGCGCCTGGATCTCCAAGCCGTGGCTGTCGGTCGGGGCGCTGACGATGAGTCCGAGCAGTTGAAGGCGGTACGCGGCGTCTTGAGCGGGGCTCATCGACGTTCCCAGTCCCACGACCAGAACGCGCCGGGCAGCGGCCAGCCGGGCCACCAGCTCGGCGAAAGCAGGCGCGTCGATCGTGGCCGCGGCGGTGTCGAGGGTCTCGGCGCTGAGGCGGAAGACGAGGCGAAGTGCTTCTTCTGGAGTCGAGCCGGCACCCAGCTCACGTGTCTGGCCGGCGGGGTCGGGCCGCCGCCGCGCCAGGTCGGTGAGCAGGCTGAGTTTCAGCTCGTGGAACCCGCTGAATCCGGCGGTCTGGCAAGCCCGCACCACCGTCGACGTGGCGGTTCGGGCCAGCGCCGCCACCTCTGACACCGACGCGTCGGCCACGACGTCGGGTTGCCCCAGGATCACGTCGACGACGCGGCGTTCGCTGTCACGCATCGCCCCGGTCGCAGCTCGGAGACGGGTCGCCACCTGCCCCCCGGTCGGGGCGTGGGCCGGGCTCATCCAGGCAGCTCAGTCGTAAGGAACACAGTTCGCCAATATAGCGAACTCATGGAATGAATTTCGCTAGTCTGGCCGGATGGCGAGCAACCTCCGCCCCGGGGCCTCGGGCCGCAGGCTCTCGGCGGACCGCGATCCTGGGGTCGCCGTCGTTCTGCGGACACGCTTCCTACGGGGGTTCGCTGACGGATTTGTCAGCATCCTCATGGCCCAGTACTTGAGCGCCCTCGGCTTGTCCCCGCTGCAGATCGGCGCCGTGGTGACCGGGACCCTCATCGGATCCGCCGCACTGACGCTCGGCGTGGGCCTTGGAGCCGGTCGCCGACAGTTCCGCCATCTCCTTCTGGCCGCCGCCGCACTGATGGCCGCCACCGGGGTCGGTTTCGCGCTCGCCAGCGCCTTCGGACTGCTCCTTGCGGTCGCGGTCGTCGGAACACTCAATCCGACGTCGGGGGACGTGAGTGTGTTCCTCCCCATCGAGCAGGCCTACGTGGCCGAGCGCATCAGTGACACGACCCGTCCACGTGTCTACGGGCACTACACGCTCGCCGGCACGCTCGGCGCCGCCCTGGGAGTCCTCGCCTCAGCCCTGCCAGGTCCCGCCAGCGACGTGCTCCATATCGGCGTGCTGACAGCGGAGCGAGGTGGCTTCCTCCTCTACGCCACCATCGCTGTGGGCCTTTGCCACGCCTATCAGCGCCTGCCGCAGGATGACCGCTCGCCCGCCCGCCGGCAACGCCGACCACTGCGCGAGTCGCGTCGCACAGTCGTGGAACTGGCTGCACTCTTCAGTCTCGATGCGGCCGGAGGGGGCTTCGCCATCCAGTCCCTGCTCGTGCTGTGGCTTCATCTCCGCTTCGGGCTGGGCCCGACCCCGCTGGCCGTCGTCTTCTTCGCCGCCAGCATCCTGGCGGCCACCTCGCTCCTCGCGGCGGGGCCCCTGGCTCAGCGCCTCGGCCTGGTCAAGACGATGGTCTGGACGCACCTGCCGGCCGACGTCATGTTGACCCTGGCCGCCCTCGCTCCGAGTGCCTGGCTGGCCGTGAGTCTGCTGCTCGGGCGCGCCGCGTGCTCGTCCATGGATGTGCCTGCCCGCCAGTCCTTGGTCATGGCGCTCGTGCCACCCGGCGAGCGAATGGCAGCAGCCGGAGTGACCAATGTTCCACGGGCCCTGGCGGCCGCCGCCACCCCGATTGCCGCCGGCGCCCTGCTCACCGTCTCGCACGCCGGCTGGCCCCTCCTGATCGGCGGGATCATGAAGATCACCTACGACCTGGCTCTTTGGAGGCTCTACCACCACGTGCCCGAGCGGAGCGGCGGTCGCCGGAAGGTCGAGGGCCATTCGCGGACTCCGGAGTCCGGAGGACCACCACTGGCTGAGGGGCACTCGTAGCGACCGGCCGGCCCGGACGCCGCTCCACTGGTTCGTGTCCTTGTCGAAGGCGTCGGCCCTCCTCGGCCTGCGATGCCGCAGCGTTCTCGGTGGGCCCGCCGGCGCTCCGCGCAGGTACCGCGCCGACCGCGGGCGCCGTCCCGGGTGCGGCGCCGCTGGTGCTCCGGCGGCGCCATCGCTGGATCCCTCGTCGTGACCTGGGAGAACTCCGTCAACGCTGCCCGAATTCACCCCCTGACGTGCGCGAGCCGGGACATTATGGTGGCCGCATGCTCAACACGTACCGCCTGCGCGTCCTGACCGCGATCGACCATGCCGGGAGCATCGCGGGGGCGGCACGCGAGTTCGGCTTGTCACCCTCCGCTGTCTCCCACCAGCTTGCCCAGCTGGAGAAGGAGGTAGGGGTCGGCCTGGTCGAACGGGGCGTACAGAGCCTGCGCCTGACGACGGCGGGACGGCGGCTGTCGCTGCGCGGACAGGAGGTGCTGGCGCTGCTGGACGCCGCCGAGAAGGACCTGCTGGCCCAGGCCCGGGCCGACTCGGGCCACTTGCGCATCGGGTTCTTCGCGTCCGCCGGGGTCCGGCTGCCGCCGCAGACGTTGTCGCGCTTTGTCCCGCCAGGGTTGTTCGGTGAGGCGGTGGCTCATGGTGCTTGCCAAGTCGGCCTAAGGGGTTCAACGCGGGGTGTGGAGAATGCTCTGTGGGACCGGCTCTCCGTCCAGGTGCAGGCGGAGGTGGACGGCCTCGTTTCGGCAGGGCGGAACGTGCAGGCCACTGCTGTGATGCGTGAGCGGTCCGGTCTGCCGGTGCCGGGTCTGCATGAGTGTGTCGATCTGGTGGATCAGCGGTTCAAGGTAGTGCGGCAAAGGTCGGCGGGATCGGCCTGCTCCCGACGCGGGCATCGGCAAGCAGGGCTCGTCAGCCGGGCTGCTCGTTGTCCTTCAGCGCACCCCATCCGTGCCAGCGGTCGATCTCGATCCACGCGCTGTAGCGGCGCCGGTCGCGCTGCCCGTAGTCCTTGCCCAGGTACTGGCGGGACAGACGGTCGATGCCGGACAGGTCGGTGTCCTCCTGCAGGTCGACGACGCGGCCGATGATGGTCACATGGGTGTACCAGCCGCCCTCGTCGAGCACCGTGAGCGAGACCCTGGGGTCGTTGCGCAGATGCTGGAGCCGGACACGCCCCTCGTCCATGTTGATGAGCACACGCCCGTCGTCCCACAGGTACCAGGTGGCCGCGGTCACCGGCTGGCCGTCCCGGCGCAGCGTCGACATGACGGCGGGGTTGGCTTTCTCCAGCATGGCGACGGCGGCTTCGGGCAAGGGCGGCTTCGACACGGGTCATCCTCCACGACGTACGGCGGGACGCTTTTCCATCACCAGCATGATTGCCCGGGGCCGCGCCGCGCGCACGCACCGCCCCGCGCGCAGCCGGGTCTGGTACTACGAACTCCGGACCTCGAAACTCCGAGAGCGCTGACCGGCCGCCAGCCGCTGCTGACCGTGACCGTCAGCCGGAACCAGCGCCGGACGGTGGCGGGCAAGGTGACGGTGACGGTGTTGTCCGCCGCCGGGTCGAAAGCCTAGGCAGCTGCGGACTTCACGGTGGCGAAGGTGGAGCCGTCGGCGCCGGCCTGCAGGGACAGCGTCTAGGTGCGGGCCTCCAGCCAGCCTGCGTCAGCGAAAGCCTGCCGTCCCTGCTTTCCAGATCATTTCGGAAACGCGCCACTGTTCCTACCCCGCACACGCGGGGACGACGTCACGGAGCCCGGGCCTGCCGTGCGGACCCGGCTCCGTCGTATGACCAGCCGCGCCCCGACGCGGCGCGCAGTGTGGGCACAGGCGCGACGGCCAGGACACGCGAAGGACCACAGCCGACGGCGAGGTCCCGGCCCGGACGGCCGCCCGGGTCACCGGCCGGCTCCGGGCCGCGGGCAGCGGCGTAGGCGGGCAGCCGGCCGGGGCGGGGGCTCGGGTCGCGGCCGGGGCGCGGCCAGCCCAGGCACGCGGTGGCGAAGGACCGCCGGACGATGGGGATCTCTGAAATCGGCAAGTGCCGCTCGTCGCCCCGCTCACTCCGGCTTTCAGAGTGGGGATGTTCAGCGAGCGAGCTGCGGTTCAGGAGTGGTGACGATCGTGGCGCCCTCATTGGTGGACTGGCCGCGGCGCACTGACCCCGGGCCGATGAGCGGTTCGCGGTCATGGGCCGGACGGGAAGGGCGCGGGCCTGGTTGTAGAGCAGCACGAAACGCTGCCGACGGCGAGCCCCCACGGCGCACGACGGACGCCCGGATCCCGGCATGGGTGCGGGCGGGGCGGGCCGCGGTGGGGCGGGTGTCGGCGACGCTTGAATCGTGACCCACTTCCGGCAGGTGAAAGTGAACCCCTTGCGTCAGTTGATGTTGGTCATTCCCCGGTGTTGGCGGCGGGAACCCGTCCGAGGTCGCGGCCGCGCATGCGGTAGCTGTCGCCCTTGAGGGAGATCACTTCTGCGTGGTGGACGAGACGGTCGATCATGGCTGCGGCGACGGTGTCGTCGCCGAAGACCTCGCCCCAGCGCCCGAAGGGCTTGTTGCTGGTCACAATCACGGACGCACGTTCGTAGCGGCCCGAGATGAACTGGAAGAACAGGTTCGCGGCCTCGGGCTCGAAAGGGATGTAGCCGACCTCGTCGACCACGAT
>NZ_FODD01000025.1:39978-147766 GCF_900110255.1 Actinacidiphila rubida | reverse complement strand
CGCACCGCCCAGACCGTTCTGCGTGATGTCCTCACCCGTCACGGCCTTCACGACATCCGGCCCGGTGATGAACATCTGCGAGGTCTCACGGACCATGAACACGAAGTCCGTCAGCGCCGGACTGTAGGCCGCACCACCCGCACACGGACCCAGCATCACCGAGATCTGCGGGATGACACCCGAAGCCCGCGTGTTGCGCTGGAAGATCCCGCCGTAGCCGGCCAGCGCCGACACACCCTCCTGGATCCGCGCACCCGCACCGTCGTTCAGCGACACCAGCGGAGCACCGGCCGAGATGGCCATGTCCATGATCTTGTGGATCTTCGTGGCATGGGCCTCGCCCAACGCACCCCCGAAGATCCGGAAGTCGTGCGCGTACACGAACACCGTCCGGCCGTGGACCGTACCCCACCCGGTGATCACACCATCGGTGTACGGACGCTTCGCCTCCAGCCCGAACCCGCTCGCACGATGCCGCCGCAACGGCTCCACCTCACGGAAGGAACCCTCGTCCAGCAGCAGATCGATCCGCTCCCGCGCCGTCAGCTTGCCCTTGGCCCGCTGCGCCTCGGTCGCCTTCTCGCTCGGCCCGCGCCAGACCTCCTCGCGAATCGCATGGAGTTCGGCCACGCGGGACTGCGCGGTCGGTGCCGGTGCCGGTGCGGGTGCCGGTGCGGGTGCGGGTGCCGGCGGCGCGGTGACGGGCGCGGCGGCGACGGCGGCGCCGTCCGGAGCGACGACGGAGGGCGGCTCGGCGGACTCGACGGTGATCGGAGCGGCGGTGGCCACGGACTTTCCCCTTCCCCTGAGGCAGGCCGGCTGTACCCCGCGGGGGTCGGGGCACAGCCGTCGACTCAGTGTGGGTGTCCGTCCTTTCGGACCGCTAAAGGGTCGTCTGTCCGGCGGTGGAGGGAGCCTAGGCCCGGCCACGGGCCCGGCCAGGACCCCGGACGTCTCCCGGGGCGCCGCGGAGCGGCCTTCGGCGCCCCGGGTGCCGGCGGCGGCACCCCGAACCGCGCTCCCACCTGCGGTGAAAGGCGCGTACCAGCGGCGCCGGGGCCGATCGCGAGCCGGTAGCCGCCGGGGTCGCCGACCGCGAAGCCGCGCCCGCCCGCGATGGCGAGGCGCATGAGCGGCGTCCGCAGCCGCCGACCCCGGACCTCGACCTGCCGGGCGCCGTCGTCGCGCCGACGTCCCGCAGGCGGCGTTCCACGCCGGCCCGCCACACGCCGTCCGGCGGATCACGGGTGCGCCGCGCGGAACACGCACTGCGCACCCCCTAGGCATACCGACCGGTCGGTACTACCCTCTGCCCAACTCCGACCCCGGCGTTCGCGTACCGGCCGCTCCGGGGCCACCCCACCGGTATTCCTGCACCATTTGGAGGAGCCGTATGTCCGCCACTCCGACGTCCTTCGACGACGGCAGACGGGAGCCCGCAGCCCCCGGCGCCGGCGCTCCCACCGCACTCTCCCGGCTGCTGCGCCGGGACCTGGCCGCGTATCCGGCCACCGGGCGCCGGATGGCGTATCTGGCGATCGTGGTCGTCACCACCGTCGTGCTCTACTACATGCTCTACATCCAGTACGCGGTCGCGACGTCGATCATCACCCACTTCGGCATGACCTACCGCTACTTCGTGTGGGTGTCGGTGATCGGCAACGCGGTCGGCGCCTTCGCCTCGCTCGCCGCCGGGCTCGCCGACCGGTGGGGTCGCGCCAACATGGTGGTCTACGGGCTGCTGGCCGCCTCGCTCCTGGTGTTCTTCGGACTGCCCAACGCCGGCAGCAAAGCCACGTACCTGGTGCTGTTCGCGCTCGTCAGCTTCATCGAGGGCGTCGTCCTGGTGGCCACCCCCGCGCTGATCCGGGACTTCTCCCCGCAGTTGGGCCGGGCGACCGCGATGGGCGCGTGGACGATGGGCCCGGTCGTCGGCAGCCTGGTCGTCACGACGGTCACCAGCAACACCCTCGACTCCTCCACCTGGCAGGACGAGCTGCGCTACTCCGGGATCGCCGGGTTCGTCGTGTTCGTGTTCGCGCTGTTCGTGCTGCGCGAGCTCTCGCCCGCCCTGCGTGACCAGATCATGGTCACCCTGCGGGACCGCGCGCTGGTCGAGGCCCGGGCCAAGGGCATCGATCCGGCGCAGGCCCGCCGCGGCGAGTGGCGCCAGATGCTGCGGCCGGACGTCACCGGCTCCGCCCTGGCCATCTCGATCTACCTGCTGCTCTACTTCGCCGCGGTCGGCAACTTCGTGGTCTTCTTCGCCACCACCTACGGCTACACCGAGCAGCGCGCCAACGCCGTCGCCAACTGGTACTGGGCGGCCAACGCCGTCGCGCTGGTCGTGGTGGGGCTGCTCTCCGACAGGATCAGGGTCCGCAAGCCGTTCATGATCGTCGGCGCGCTCGGCTCCATCGTGGCCACCGCGATCTTCGCCACCCGCGCCACCCACCCGGGCACCGACTACTACACCTTCGCCTGGCTGTTCGTGGCCATCGGCGTCTTCAGCGGCGTCGCCTACGCGCCGTGGATGGCGAGCTTCACCGAGACCGTCGAGAAGCACAACCCGGCCGCGACCGCCACCGGCCTCGCGGTGTGGGGATGGACGATCCGCGCGGTCGTGGCGATCTCCGCCGCCTTCATCCCGGTGCTGGTCACCTCGGTGACGCCACTGGTCGACCACGGCGCCGAGGTGGCTGCCGCGCAGAAGCAGGCGGCCCCCGCGCTCGCGATCGTCGGCGCCCACCCGCAGACCTTCGCCGAACTCGGCAAGTACCCGCCGGGCAAGGTGCCGCAGGACGTCGCCGCGCGGGCGGTCCAGGACGTCGGCGCCGCCGACCTCGCCACCGTGCAGAAGGCGCAGCCGCAGCTCGACGTCCTCAAGACGTACGGGACCAAGGTGCAGAAGGCCGCCCACGACGGCCCCGGCCAGTGGCGCACCTGGTGGTGGATCTGCGTCGGCGGCCAGGTGCTGTTCCTGCCGTTCGTGTTCCTGATGACCGGGCGGTGGAGCCCCAAGCGGGCCCGCGAGGACGCCGAGCTGCACCAGCAGGCCGTGGACCGCGAACTGGCCGCGCTCTCGACCGAACCCGCCTGACGGTCCGCGCCCCGGCGGCGCCCGGCCTCGCTGCCCCCGGCCGCGCCCGGCGGTCCGGCCCCCGGCCGCGCCGCCGGGCCACCGGAGGCCGGGGCTCCGGATCTTCCGGGGACCCCGGCCGTGCCGGAACCCCGTCGTCCGCATCCGGCAGCGCCGCAGGTGAGGCGTCCGCGCACGGGCGGCCCCGGCGCGGTGTTCGCGCCGTGACCGCCCGTGACCTGCTCAATTCGACGGCCTTGACCGGTACTTGACGACTACAGTCCCCGATCATGACCGAACGTCCGTTTGAGGCAGTGGGGTTGAGCGCCGATGCGGACCGGGCCTATCCGCTGCTCATCGCCACGCGGGGGGTTGCCGCGGCGGAACTGGCCCGGGGCATGGGGGTGTCACAGGAACGCGCCGAGGCCGCCTGCCGCGAGCTGGCCCGGCGCGGGCTCGTGCGGCAGTCCGGCGACGGCCTGTGGTACCCGCTGCCTCCGCAGTCGGAGTTCCTGCCCCTGGTGGCCCGCGCGCAGGACCAGTTACGCCGCGGCCGCGAGCTGCTCGACCGGCTCGGCGCCGAGTACCGGCGTGTCCACGAGGGACGCAGGGCCGGCCAGATCGTGCAGGTCGTGGAGGGCGCGGCGGCCGTGCGGGAGCAGGTCCAGGAACTCCACGCCGAAGTGCGCGAGGAGATCCTGGTGTTCGCCCGGGCGCCCGCCGCGGGACCGGCCGGTGGCGACGTCCCCGCGCTGCGGCACGGCGTGCGCAGCCGGGTCGTCGTCGAACGTGACGCCCTGGACTCCGGGCGCCTGTTCGGCGCGGCGCACCTGAGGGTCGCCGACCGGCTGCCGGTGCAGCTGTCCATCGCCGACCGGACCCGGGCCCTGCTGCCGCTGGCCGCCGACGGCCAGCACGGCGACCCGCTGATGATGGTCGTGCGGCCGAGCGGGCTGCTGGACGCCCTGGTCACGCTCTTCGAGTCGGTGTGGGCGGCCGGCGTGCCGCTGGGCACCCCGCACAGCCCGCTGCGGCTGCGGATCCTGGGCATGCTCGTCGGCGGCAGCACGGACGCCGCGATGGCCCGTGCGCTCGGCGTCGCGGTGCGCACCGTGCAGCGGCACATCTCCGCGATGGAGCAGGCCGCGGGCGTCGACAACCGCATCCAGCTCGTCTGGCACGCGGCCCGGCACGGCTGGCTCGACGGGCAGCAGCCGGCTCCTCCCGGACAGCCCGGCGACCCCGCGTTACGGGCGGGGGCGGGCGGTGGCGGGATGCCGACGTGACGCAGGAGCGGGAAGTTGTCATGTGTCCGACACGGCGTTCGGGATTCCGAAGGTGCCTGTGGTGCACAGGTATACGCCAGCGGTCCGACTGGACCGCGCACCCATGGCCCAAGGGAGACCCACCTTGCGCATACCCTCGCTCAGACGTCGCGCCGCCACCGCGGCCGCTCTTGCCGTCGTCGCCCTCCAACTGCCCCTGGCCGTCGTGGCACACGCCGCCCCCAAGGACCAGTCCGACCGTCCCGACGTGGTGCGGCAGTGCGCCGACCCGAAACCGGGGGCGTTCTCCTGCTTCGCGCTGCGGCGCACCGACGTCGCCGCCCGGCGCGGGCTTCAGCCGGCGGCCACCACCCCCGCCGGCTTCGGGCCCGGCGACCTGCAGGGTGCGTACGCGCTGCCCGCCGACGGCGGCGCCGGCCAGACCGTGGCCATCGTCGACGCCTACGACGACCCCAACGCCGAGGCCGACCTGGCGGTCTACCGGCAGCAGTTCGGGCTGCCGGCGTGCACCACCGCCAGTGGCTGCTTCAGCAAGGTCAGCCAGCGCGGCGGCACCGACTACCCCACCCCGGACCCCGACTGGTCCGGCGAGATCTCCCTCGACGTCGACATGGTCTCCGCGGTCGCGCCCAACGCCCACATCCTGCTGGTCGAGGCCGACTCGGCGAACTTCGAGGACCTGGGCGCCGCGGTGGACGAGGCCGTCGCCCTCGGCGCGAAGTACGTGTCCAACTCCTACGGCACGGGCTACTCCAGCACCCCGGGCAGCGGCGAGGACCCGTCCGAACTCACCGCCATGGACCCGTACTACAACCACCCGGGCGTCGCCGTCGTCGCGTCCTCCGGCGACAGCGACTACGGCGTCAGCTACCCGGCCGCGTCGCAGTACGTCACCTCGGTCGGCGGCACCGCGCTCACCCGGGACTCCGGCACCAGCCGCGGCTGGAGCGAGTCGGTGTGGAACAACGCCTACGGCGGCCCCGGTTCCGGCTGCTCGCTGTACGAGCCGAAACCTGCCTTCCAGACCGACACCGCGTGCGCCAAGCGGACCCTGACGGACGTCTCCGCGGTCGCCGACCCGGTCACCGGCGTCTCCGTCTACCAGACCTACGGCGGCGGCGGCTGGTCCGTGTACGGCGGCACCAGCGCCTCCTCGCCGATCATCGCGGGCGTGTACGCCTCGGCCGGCACCCCGGCCGCTGGCACCTACCCCAACGCGTACCCGTACGCGCAGCGCGGTGCGCTCAACGATGTGACGACCGGCGACAACGGCACCTGCACGCCGGCCGCGCTGTGCACCGCGGGACCCGGCTACGACGGCCCCACCGGCCTCGGCACCCCCAACGGCCTGGCCGCCTTCCGCAGCGGCCCGCACGGGGTCATCAAGGGCACCGTCACCGACCACGCCACGGGCGCCGCCCTCGCCGGCGCGACCGTCAAGGCCGGCGACTACTCGGCGACGTCCGACGCCACCGGCGCCTTCACCATGGACATCCCGCCGGGCAGCTACGACGTCACGGCGAGCGCCTACGGCTACAGCAGCGCGTCCGACAACGGTGTCGCCCTGACCGACGGCGGGACCGTCACCGAGTCCTTCGCGCTGGACGCCGTACCGCGCCAGACGGTGACCGGCAAGATCACCGACGGCTCCGGCCACGGCTGGCCGCTGTACGCCAAGATCACCGCGGACGGCGTGCCCGGCGGCCCGGTCTTCTCCGACCCGGTGACCGGCGCCTACACGCTGACCCTGCCGCAGAACGCGTCCTACACGCTGCACATCGCGTCCGACTACCCGGGCTACCAGACCGTCGACAAGACCGTGCAGGTCGGCGCCGCCGGCAGCACCGTCAACGTCGCCGTCCCGGTGGACGCGGAGGCCGCGCAGGCCCCCGGCTACGCCGTCCATCTCAGCGGCCCCACCGAGCCGTTCACCAGCACCACGGCCGCCCCGGACGGCTGGAGCGTCACCAACGCCACCGGCACCACCGGCGGCTGGGCGTTCGACGACCAGGGCAACCGCGGCAACCGCACCGGCGGCAGCGGCGGCTTCGCGATGGTCGACAGCGACCACATCGGGTCGGGCCTGCACCAGGACACCGCCCTGCTGTCGCCCTCGTACGACCTGAGCGGCCAGAGCGACCCGATCCTGGCCTTCGACACCGACTACAAGGAGTTCTCCAACTCCACCGCCGACGTGGACGTCTCGGCCGACGGCGGCACCACCTGGACCACGCTGTGGCACAAGACCACCACCTCGGTGACCGGCCCCTCGCACGTCTCCCTGCCGCTCACCGACTACGCGGGCAAGAGCGACGTGCGGCTGCGGTTCCACTACACCGGCACCTGGGCGTACTGGTGGGAGCTGGACAACGTCTTCGTCGGGCAGCGCAGTTACGACCCGGTGCCCGGCGGCCTGATCGTCGGCAACGTCACCGACGCCAACACGGCGGCGGGCGTCAACGGCGCCACGGTCACCAGCACGGACGCCCCCGACGACCACACCACCACCGTCGCCACCCCGGACGACCCGGGCCTCGGCGACGGCTTCTACTGGACGTTCTCGCACCTCACCGGCAAGCACCCGGTGTCCGCCGCGGCCTCGCACTACACGACCGCCACGGCCACCGCGAACGTCCCCGCGGACGGCACCGCGTCACGCGACCTGACGCTCAAGGCGGGTCGGCTGAAGGTCACTCCGGCCTCGATCGCCAAGACCGTCGCGTGGGGCAAGAGCGCCGCGCAGACGGTGACGGTCAAGAACACCGGCACCGCGCCGGCCACCGTGACCCTGGGCGAGAACCCGGGCGGCGTCGTCATCCAGCAGGCCGGCGCCCCGCTCAACCTCGTCAAGGGCCACTACTCGCCGCTGTCGCTGGCCGCGCAGGCCGCCAAGTCCGGTGCCGCCGGCGGCGGCACGGCGGGGGCCAAGACCGCGGCCACGCCCGCCGACACCGCCCAGGGCGCCGCGGGCACGGCCTGGCAGACCATCCCCGACCTGCCCGTCACCACCGGGGACAACGCCGTCGCCACCTACCAGGGCACCGTGTACTCGGCGTTCGGCTACACCGGGCTGAACGACACCAGCGACCTGTACGCGTACAGCGCGGACAGCGGCGCCTGGACCAAGCTCGCGTCGGCCGCCGACACCCGCGAGGCCCCGGCCCACGGCATCATCAACGGCAAGTTCTACGCCGCCGGCGGCTGGGGCGCCTCGGGCAGCCCCGATGCCAAGCTGGAGATCTACGACATCGCCGGCAACACCTGGTCCACCGGTGCGAACACGCCCAAGCCGTACGCCGGTTCGGGTAGCGCGGTGCTCGACGGCAAGCTGTACTCGGTCGGCGGCTGCACCGCCACCGCGTGCGGCACCACCGACGTCACCGCCTACGACCCGTCGTCCGACTCGTGGGCGAGCCTGGCCGCCTACCCGGAGCCGGTGTCCTGGGAGTCCTGCGGCGGCGTCGCCGGCAAGCTGTACTGCGCCGGCGGCACCACCGACGCGGGCAGCATCACCTCCGCCTACGTCTACGACCCGGCCGCGGACTCGTGGTCGCCGATCGCCGACCAGCCGACCGACGCCTGGGGCGCGTCCTACACCGCCGCCAACGGGCTGCTGCTGGTCAAGGGCGGCGCCGTGCAGAGCGGCGGCGCGCTGAGCAACCAGACGTGGGCGTACCAGCCGAACGACAACACGTGGACGGCACTGCCCAACGCCAACTCCTCGCTGTACCGCGGCGGTGGCGGCGTCGGCTTCTACGCGGTCGGCGGCATGACCGGCACCACGCCCAACAAGGCGGCCGAAGTGCTGCCCGGTTACGACCAGACCGAGTCCGCCGACGTCACCTGGCTGTCGGAGAGCACCGGAACGGTCACCGTCGCGCCCGGCGCCAGCGCCACGCTGACGGTCACGGTCGACGCGTCCGTGCCCGAGATCACCCAGCCCGGCGTCTACACCGCCTCACTGGGCCTGGGGTCCGACACGCCGTACCGGCTCGACCCGATCGCCGTCTCGATGACGGTCAAGCCGCCGGCCAGCTGGGGCAAGATCGCCGGCACGGTGACCGCCTCGGGCGGGGCGCCGATCGCCGGCGCGACCGTGCAGATCACCAGCTGGGCGACGCACTACACGCTCAAGACCGGCACGGACGGCTCGTACCAGCTGTGGCTCGACGTCCGGAACAACCCGCTGCAGGTCATCGTGGCCAAGGACGGCTACCAGCCGACCGTGGCGACGGTGCGGATCACGAAGGGGGCGACCACCACGAAGGACTTCACGCTGCTCAAGGACTGACCGCCGCTCGGGACCCGGTGCGGCCCGGCCGCCGTGCCGCACCGGGTCCGCTCACTCCAGCCCGGTCGCGCGCAGTGTGGGAGTGTGAGCCGGCCGCCGGTCAGCCCGGTGGCCGGCTCACCCGTCACTCCCTGCGTGGAGCGCCCGGGCGGGTGCGCCCGGCCCTGGTCCCTGCGGACCCATCTACGGGCGGTAGACCTTGCCCGGTTCCGGCGTCGCGGGGGCCAGCAGTTCGGGGACGGTCACGAACGTGTACCCCTGCGCACGGAGCGCGTCGATGATCCCGGGCACGGCCGGGACCGTCCCCCGGTAGAGGTCGTGGAGCAGGATGATGCCGTCGCGGTGGGCGTCCTTGAGTATCCGCCGGTGTATCAACGCGCTGTCGGTGGTGGCGTAGTCGGACGCCGTGTCGTTCCACAGCACCTCGGAGAGGCCGAGTTCCCTGCACACCTTCGAGACCTTGTCGCTGGTACGGCCCTGCGGCGGGCGCATGAGGGTCGGCCGGGTTCCGGTCAGCTTCTCGACCGCCGTGTCCAGCCGGTCGAGTTCGCTGCGGATCTCGGCGGGGTCGAGATCGGTGAGCCGCCGGTGCGTCCAGGTGTGGTTGCCCAGCACGTTGCCGCCCTGGCCCATCTGCCGTACCAGGTCGGGGTACGTGTCGACGTGGTTGTGGCCGAGCAGGAAGAACGTGACCCGGACCTTCTTCTCCCGCAGCACCTTCAGCAGCGCGGGCGTGTTCGCGCTCGGGCCGGCGTCGAAGGTGAGCGCGATGCACTTGGCGACGCGGCAGTCGACCGCGCCGGGGGCGAGGGCGCCCTTGTGCCCGCCGCCCGCCGCGCCCGTGCCGCCGCCCGAACCCGCCGTGCCCTGACCGCCGTCACTGCTCCCGGCGTCCGCCGCCGCCGCGTATGCCGCGTCCCGGGCGTCCTTCGGGGACACCGTGTCGTAGCGGGTGCAGCCGGTCAGCCCCAGCGCCAACGCGACCGCGGCGGCCATCGCCGGCACGCCGCCGCGCCGGGCGCCCCCCGTCGAGCGAGATGTCGCTCGGGACGTCGATCCTGACGTCGTTCGGGGCATGGCCAACCTCCAGGCTGTGAGTCCGCTGTGCCCGCGGGCCGCGGGCCCGCCCACTGTACACAGCCTCTATACACGCCATGTATAGCGGGTGACCTGGGTGCGCACGAGAGCCGTCGGGGCGGGGAGTCCGCGGCCGCGCCGCGCGGGTCGCGGCCGTGCTCCCGCGGTCGCCCGAGTGCGGTGGCGAAACGGGGGAGGATCGGTTCACCGGCAGACAGTTCGGGTCAGATGTCGTCCTCAAGTTCCCACAATTAAAAGGATCTTCGCGCAAAACACCGGCGCAAGCGGTCCCGTGCGGTGTGTACTGGGCGGGTCCGCCGCAAGGCGGGCCGACACCCTTCACCCGCATGGACCCTCTGAGGCCGATTCGATGATCGAGATTCCGGACCTGGTCCTCGGCTGCCTGGCCGCCGGGACCCTGGCGGCGTTCGCCCTCGGGGGCGCCCTGCTGCGGCTGCGCCGCCGCGGCGCGCGGCAGGCCGGGGAGATCGCGTCCCTGACCGCCGCGCTCGACACCGAACGCCGGGAACTCGACCTCGGGCGCGCGGAGTTGGCGGACGCCAGGACCGAACGCGCGCGTACCGCCGCGGCCGTCGCCGCCGAGGTCGTCCATCTCGCCCGGCAGCGCGTCCCCGCGGCGGCGACCGCCTCCGCCCACCCGCACGTGAAGGTGCCGGGCCCCCTCGGCGCGGCGATCGACGGCACCCCGCTGGGCGACGCGCTCGACGAGGCGCAGGCCGCGGTGCTGACCGCCATGGCCCAGGAGCGCAAGCGCGTCGACGCGGCGGCCCGCGCCGGGATGCGCGGCGCCACCCGCGACATCCAGGCCGGCCTCTACCGCCTCCAGGACGTGCTGCGCGGCCTGCAGCGGCAGTACGACGACCCCGAACTGGCCGAGGTGCTCTTCGCCCTCGACCACGAGAACGAGCAGTCGCTGCGCCGCGCCCAGGTCACCGCCGTGGTGTGCGGCGCCTGGGTGGGGCTGGCCCGCGAGGAGTCGCACCTGGTCGAGGCGGTCACCGGCGGCCAGGCCCGGCTCGTCGGCTACCACCGCGTCAAGGTGCACCACCACCTGGAGGCGGGCACCGCGCTGGTCTCGCACGCGGTCGAGCCGGTGGCGATCATCGTCGCCGAACTGCTCGACAACGCGCTGCGCCACTCCGCGCCCGACACCGACGTCGTCGTCAACCTCGAACGCGTCCCGCACGGCGTCGCGGTCACCGTCGACGACTACGGCGTCGGCATGGCGGCGGACGAACGGGCCCGGGCCCAGCGCATGGTGGGCGGCACGGAGCCGATCCTGCTGTCGGAGCTCGGCGACCCGCCGCGGATGGGCCTGGCCGCCATCGGCCAGCTGACCCGGCGCTTCGACCTGTCGGTGGACCTCTCCTCGCCGTCGCCCTACGGCGGCGTCCGCGCCGTCCTCCTGATCAGGAACCACCTGCTCAGCCACATCGACCCGGCCGAGCAGCCGCCGGCCGCCGCCACGCCGCGCCCCACCCGTGCCGCCGTGCAGATCCCCGAGCAGCGCACCGCGCACGCACGCGGGGCCGCGCCCGCCGAGCCCGCGGCCGGCGCCCGGACCCTCACGCACGAGACGGGCGCGCCCGTCGGCGCCGCGGCGCACGCCCCGGCCGGCCACGACGCACACGACGGCCGCGAGGACGCCCCCGGCGCGCCCGCCCCTTCCGCCGGGCACGACGCGGACCGGGCCGGTGACGACCTCGGCCCCGCGGCGGACGCCGGCCCCCGCCAGGACATCGACGACCGCGACCTCCGCGACGACCGCGACCTCCGCGACGCCCCCGCCCCCCGCGACGCCCGGGCCGCCGTCGACGCCGAATCCGTGTCCTCCGCCCCGGGCGACGCCTCCGAGGGCGACGCCCTGCCCCAGCGGCGCCGCCGCAACCGCAGCACCGACGCGGGCGGCGCCCCCTCCGCCCCGGCGGCCCCCGCCCGCACCCCCGAAGAGGCCGCCGCAGCGCTCGGCGCCCTCCAGGCCGGCACCGCCGCTGCCCGATCCGAAGCCGACACCGAAGGGAGCGACCCGAGATGACCAGCCGCGACACCGGCGACACGGCCTGGGTGCTCGATCCGATCCTGGAGATCCCGCACGTCAAGGCCGCCGTCCTGCTCACCCGGGACGGACTGGTCTCCGGCTACACCGAGGCGCTGTCCCAGCCGACCGCGGAGCGGACCGCCGCGATCATCAGCACCGTGCAGGGCGCCTGCCGCACGGCGGCCGCGGCGTTCGCGGACAAGGACGACGCCCAGGTCCGCCAGGTCGTCATCGAGTCCGACCACGGCTACATCCTGGTCGCGCCGACCGCCCACGGCACCTGCGTGGCCGCCTTCGGCGACCCCGAGGTGCGTCTCGACCTGCTCGCCCACCGGGTCCACTCGCAGGTCGCCCGCCTCGGCGAGAAGACCATGACCGCCGCGCCCCGCGGAGCCGATGGCGGCGCTCCGGCATGACCGCCCGCCGGACCGGCCGCCCGCTGGTCCCCGCGTACCTGTCCACCGGCGGCGTGGCCACGCCGCGCCGCGGCAGCCTCGAGCGGCTGTCCGTGCTCGCCGCCACGGACCAGCCCGTGCCGCAGGGACTTCCCGCGGCGCAGCACGCGCTGCTCGACGTGCTCGGCGACGGCTCGCTGACCGTCGTGGAGAGCGCGGCGCTGCTCAGACTGCCGGTGTCGGCGATCCGGGTGCTGGCCGCGGAGCTGACCGACCGCGGCCTGGTCACCTCGCGACCGCCGGTGCCCGCGGCCGAACCGCCCGATCCCGACCTGCTGAAGAGAGTGGCCGATGGCCTCCGCGCCCTCAAGCACTAGCGGTCTGCGCCAGCCGGGCAGCGGCCCGCACCTGCCGGACACCGCACGCGAACTGGTCAAGATCCTCGTCGCCGGGCCCTTCGGCGTGGGCAAGACCACGCTGATCGACTCGGTCTCCGAGATCACGCCGCTGCACACCGAGGAGCAGCTCACCGAGGCGTCGGTCGCCGTGGACGACCTCGCCGGGGTGCGGGACAAGACGACCACCACCGTCGCCATCGACTTCGGCCGCATCAGCCTGCCCGGCGGGGTCGTGCTCTACCTGTTCGGCACCCCCGGGCAGGAACGGTTCCGCTCGCTGTGGGACGACATCGCCTACGGGGCGCTCGGGGCCCTGGTCCTGGTCGACACCCGGCGCATCGACGACTCCTTCGACGTCCTCGGGCTCGTCGAGGAGACCGGCCTGCCGTACGCGGTCGCGCTCAACACGTTCCCCGACTCCCGCAGTTACACCGAGGACCAGCTGCGCGCGGCCCTCGACCTGGAGCCCGGTACGCCGATGGTGGCGTGCGACGCCCGGGAGACCAACTCCTCCATCGACGCCCTGCTCGCGCTCGTGCAGCACCTCATCGACCGCAGCGCGGGCACGTGAGCCGGCCGGGCGCCGCCGCGCCGGCCGCCGTGCCGCCGCGTTCCGGCCCCCGGCCGGTCCCCACCCTCGCCGATTCCCCGTCCGGAGCCCCTCGTGAACCCCTCGACCTCCCCGCCGCCCAGTCCGAAACCCGCCTACCCCGCGCCCGCCGAGGCGTTCACGCTGTCCACGCCGGTGCGGCTGTGGGAGGACGGGTTCGGCGCCGATCCGCACCACTACTACGAGGCGCTGCGGGCACAGGGGCCGCTGGGCTGGGCCGAACTCGCCCCGGGCGTCCCGGCCTACGTCGTGACCGACCGGCAGGCCGCGCTCGACCTGCTGCACGACGACGCGACGTGGTCGCACGACCCGCGGCCCTGGGAGACGACCGTCGCCGAGGACGCGCCGATCCTCGGCATGATGCGCTGGCGGCCCAACACCCTGTTCTCCGACGGCGAGGCGCACGTCCGGTACCGCAGGGCGTTCGTCGACGCGTTCGACCTGGTCGAGCCGCACGACCTGCGCGAGCGGGTGCACCGCGCGGTGGATCTGCTGGTCGGCAGGTTCGGTCCGGCGGGCGAGGCGGACCTCGTCTCCGGGTTCGCCCGGCCGCTGATGTCGCTGGTCTTCAACGACCTGTTCGGGCTGCCCGACAGCGAGAGCGGCCGGCTGGAGGCGGGCCTCGGCAAGATGATGGAGGGCGGCGCCCAAGCGGCCGAGGGCGAGGCGGAGTTCGGCGCGTACGTGCTGGACCTGATCGCCGCGAAGTCCGAGCGGCGCGGGCCCGACATCACCAGCTGGCTGCTGGACCACCCGGTGGAGCTCACCGCCGAGGAGGTCACCTGGCAGGTGTTCCTCACCCTGGGCGCGGGCCACGAGCCGACCGCGAACCTCGTCTCCAACGTGCTGTCCCGGGTCATCGGCAACCCCGACTTCTACTCGACGCTGACCAGCGGCTCCAGGCCGATCACGGACGCGGTCACCGAAGTGCTGCGCTACGAGACGCCGTTGTCGAACTACGGCATCCACTACGCCCGCGAGTCGGTGAGCTTCCACGGCGTGTGGGTGCAGGCCGCGGTGCCCGTCGTCATCTCCTACGGCGCCCTCGGGCACTTCGGCGAGCGGGAGTTCGGCGCGGCGCACCACCCCAGCGACGCCTCGCACCTGTCCTGGTCGGCGGGCGAGCACGCCTGCCCGGTCAAGCACCACACCCTGCTGATCGCCACCGAGGCCGTCGAGCGGCTCACCCAGTGGCTTCCCGACCTGGAGCCGGTCGTCCCACGCGACGCACTCGCCTGGCGCCCCGGCCCGTTCCACCGTTCGCTGACCGCCCTGCCCGTCCGCTTCACCCCTCGCACCCCCGACCAGTCCGGAGAGCGCCCATGACCACCTCCACCCGTCTGGCCATCGATCCGTTCGGCGACGACATCCCGGCGGAGAGCGCCCGGCTGCGGGCGCTCGGCCCGGTCGTGCCGGTCGACCTGCCGGGCGGCATCCCCGCCTGGGCGCCGACCGGTTACGACACCCTGAAGTCGCTGATCCTCGACCCCCGGGTCAGCAAGGACCCGCGCCGGCACTGGTCGTTGTGGCCGCAGGTCGCGGAGAACCCGTCCTGGGGCTGGATCCTCGGCTGGGTCGGCGTGGTCAACATGCTGTCCACGTACGGCGAGGACCACACCCGGCTGCGCAGGCTGGTCGCCCCCAGCTTCACCGCCCGCCGCACCGAGGCGATGCGGCCGCGCGTCGAGGCGATCACCGCCGGACTGCTGGACGCCCTGGAGGCGGCCGGCGCGGCGGCCCCCGGCGCGCCCGTCGACCTGCGGGCCGCGCTCGCGTACCCGCTGCCCATGCGGATGATCTGCGAACTGTTCGGCGTGCCCGACGACTTGGTGGAGTCCGTCGGCACCCTGATCGCCGCGATCATGGACACCTCCGACCCCAGTCCCGAGCACGGCGCGTTCGTCCAGGAGCAGATCGGCACGGTGCTGCCCGCGCTGATCGGCTACCGGGCCGAGCACCCGGGCGACGACATGACCACCGAGCTGATCCGGGTCCGCGACGAGGACGGCGACCGGCTCAGCGACGAGGAGCTGCTGTTCACCCTGCTGCTGGTGATCGGCGCCGGCTTCGAGACCACCGTCAACCTGATCGGCAACGCGGTGGTGGCGCTGCTCGGCCACCCCGAGCAGCTGGCCGCCGTCCGCGCCGGTACGGTCGGCTGGGACGCGGTGGTGGACGAGACGCTGCGCGTCCACCCGTCGATCGCGTCGCTCCCCTTGCGGTTCGCCGTCGAGGACATCGCCATCGGCGACGTCGTGATCCCGGCGGGCGACGCGCTCGTCACCACCTATGCGGCCGCCAACCTCGACCCCGCGCACTACGGTGACGACGCCGCCGAGTTCAACGCGATGCGGGCCGCCGACGACCACCTGGCCTTCGGCATCGGCGTCCACCGCTGCATCGGCGCCCCGCTCGCCCGCGCCGAGGCCCTGACCGCGCTCCCCGCCCTCTTCTCCCGCTTCGAGCACCTCGCCCTCGCCGCCGACCCGGGCACCCTGAAGCAGGTCCCCTCCTTCATCGCCTTCGGCTGGCAGCAGATCCCGGTGTTCCTCGACGGCACCGCTGACCGCGACGCCTGACCGCGCAGCCCGACCCCGGCGGCTGCCCGGGCCCGGCCCGGGCCCCGGCAGCCGCTTCGGTCATGTCCGGGGCCGGAGGCCGGTGACCGCTACCGCGGCCGCACCGGGGTCAGGGACTCGCGGGTGACCGGGTCGCCGCAGTGGGCGCAGTGGAGGGCGACGTCGACGGTCTCCCCGCAGGTGTGACGCAGGTCGAGCGCGGGGGAGTCCACCGCCCAGCGGTCACCCCAGGCGCGCAGGGCCATCAGGACCGGGAAGAGCTCCTGGCCGGACCGGGTCAGGTGGTACTCGTAGCGCGGCGGGTGCTCGCTGTACTGCCGGCGCTCGACGACCCCGGCGTCCTCGAGCTTGCGCAGGCGGTCGGCGAGGATGTCCCGGGACGCGCCCGTGTAGCCGGCGATCTTCGCGAAGCGGTGCACGCCGTAGCCCATCTCGCGCAGCGCCAGCAGCGACCACCGCTCGCCGAGGATGTCCAGGGCCGCCGCGATCGAGCAGGGCCGGGGTGCGAGCGGCATCGCCGCCATCGGCGGCAGCGGCGCACCGCCGCCCCTCCCCACCGCGTCCACGGCACCCGTACCCGCCGCCGCACCCGCACTCGCGGCCGCTTCCGATCCTGCGTCCCGTCCCGGTCCGCGTGGCGCTTCCGCCGTCTGAGGGGCGTCCGCCGCTTCCGCGGTCCGCGCCCCTGCCGTGCTGCCGTCCATGCCCCCAGCCTAGCTCGCGGTCAGTTGTGTTCTCCTACTCACCGCCGCTACAGTCGGTCGAGTCGGTAGGAAATCACAACACACTCCGCCGTCGGACCGCGCGCACCCCGAGCGCGCGCACCCCATCCCGAAGGCGCGGTCCCGCGCACCGCGCACACATCACCGAGGGGCACCATGACCATCCCGGAGCGGACGCCCGCCGCCGCTGCCGCCGGCTCGGCCGCGGACGCGCACGACTCGCCGGCCGCCCGGCGGCACGCCCTGCGCGTCCTCGCCCTCAGCAGCCTCGGCGTCTTCGTGGTGTTCCTCGACACCACGATCGTCAACGTCGCCTTCGCGACCATCAGCCACGGGTTCCACACCACCACCGGGCACCTGGCCTGGGTGCTGAACGCCTACAGCCTGGTGTTCGCCGCCGTCCTCATACCGGCCGGACGGCTCGCCGACCGCTACGGCCGCAAGCGGGTGTTCCTGACCGGCATCACCGGGTTCGCCGTGACGAGCGCGCTGTGCGGCATCGCGCCGAGCGCGGGCGCGCTGATCGGCGCCCGGGCCCTGCAGGCGGCCTTCGCCGCCCTCGTCACGCCGACCTCGCTCGCCCTGGTGCTGCCCGAGTTCCCGGCCGCCCGGCGCCCGATGGCGATCGGCACCTGGGGCGCGATGGCGGCGGCCGCCGCCGCGCTCGGCCCCACCACCGGCGCCCTGCTCACGCAGTACGCCTCGTGGCGCTGGATCTTCCTGGTCAACGTGCCGGTCTGCGCCCTGGTCCTGGTCGTGGGCCTGCGCCTGCTGCGCGAGGCACGCGAGCAGCACGCCGAGGGCCTGCCCGACCCGGTGGGCGTGGTGCTGGTCGCGGCGGTCCCCGCCGCGCTGAGCCTGGCCATCATCGAGGGCCCCTCGTGGGGCTGGTCCGACCCGCGCGTCATCGCCGCGTTCGCCGTCGGCGCCCTGCTGCTGCCGGTGTTCCTGCTGCGCACCCGCGCCGCCGCCCACCCCGTGATGGACCTGGCGCTCTTCCGCGTCCGGCAGTTCCGCGTGGTCAACGCGTCGTCGCTGCTGTTCTCCTCGGCCTTCTACGGGATGCTGCTCGCCAACATCCTCTTCCTGCAGACGGTGTGGGGGTACTCGGTACTGCGCGCCGCCCTGGCCAGCGCGCCGTCGCCCCTGGTCGTCACCGCGGTCGCCCGCACCGCGAGCCGGCTCGGCCACACCTACGGGCCCAAGCGGGTGCTCTCGGCCGGTGCGGCGTGCTGGACCGTCGGCCTGGTGCTGCTCGCGGTGGGCGCCGGCGGTCACCCGCACTGGGTGACGGGCTTCCTGCCCGCGTCGCTGATCATCGGTCTCGGCATCGGCCTGACGCTGCCCGTGCAGTCGGGCGCCGCCGTCCAGTCGCTGCCGCCCGCGCGGCTCGCCGTCGGTTCGGCGATCAACGCCAGCTTCCGGCAGCTCGGCGCGGTCCTCGGCATCAGCGTCTTCGTGGCGGTCCTCGGCACGCCGACGCCGGCCACCGCCGTGGACGCCTTCCACCACGTGTGGTGGGTGCTGGGCGCGCTCGGCCTCGCCTCCGGCCTGCTGCTCCACCTCCCGCGGCTGCGCCGGGGCGCCGATGACGCCGACGGTGCCGCGTCGTCCCCCGAGAAGGCGCCCGCCGAGCCGGCCCCGGCGGCCTGAGCGCCGCCCGGGCCCTCCCGACCGCCCTCGGTGTCCGCCACGCCTGTTCCCTCGGGAGTGGCGGACGCCGAGGGCCCCGCCCTCCGGGCGGACGGCGACCAGGCGCCCTGAGGGCGGGGTCCGGACTCAGCCGGCCGCGGCCAGGGTGTCGAGGAGCCGGGTGAGCGAGCCGCCGAGGCCCCAGCGCTCGGCGAGCTGCTCCAGCAGCCCGGGGTCGGCCGGCTCGGTGGGGAGCGCCGCGTCGAACGCCGGCAGCGGCACGTCCCGCGCGACCCGCACCACCGCGGGCGCCACGTCGAGATACCCGGCCGCCTCGGTGATGTTGCGCCGCCGGGCCGGCGTCAGCTTGGAGAACGGGTCCGCGGCCGCCGCCCGCACCCCCGCCAGGTCCCCGTACTCGGTGACCAGCTGGGCGGCGGTCTTCTCGCCGATGCCCTTCACACCGGGCAGGCCGTCGCTCGGGTCGCCGCGCAGCGCCGCGAAGTCCGCGTACTGGTCCGCCCGCACCCCGTACCGCGACGCGATCAGCTCCTCGTCGACCACGTCGCAGTCGCCCACGCCCTTGCGCGGGTACAGCACGCGCACCCCCCGCGCGTCGTCGACCAGCTGGAACAGGTCGCGGTCGCCGGTCACGATCGCCACCGGCCCCGCGGCGGCCGAGGCGAGCGTGCCGATCACGTCGTCGGCCTCGTACCCGGCGGCGCCCAGGCGGGTCAGGCCGATCGCGTCGAGCACCGCCTCGATCACCGGCACCTGCGGCGACAGGGTGTCGGGCACCTCCTCGACGCCCTCGGTCTCGGCGACGACCCGGTGCGACTTGTACGACGGGATCAGGTCCACCCGCCACTGCGGGCGCCAGTCGGCGTCCATGCACGCCACCAGCGCGGCGGGGGAGTGGTCGGCGACCAGCCGGGCGATGAAGTCCAGCAGCCCGCGCACCGCGTTGACCGGCGTGCCGTCGGGCGCCCGCACGGACTCGGGCACGCCGAAGTACGCGCGGAAGTACAGGCTCGCGGTGTCGAGCAGCAGCAGCCCGCCGGGCCTGCCCTCGGTCGCCTCGGTCATCGTCGTGTGATCCCCTCGTCCGGCACGGCGCCAGCATGGCACGCCCCGCCGACAGCCCGCCGTACCGTGGGCCGGTGACCGCGAAGAGTCCGGCGCCCGTGCGGCGCCTCGTCAGCCTCGTGCCCTCGCTCACCGAGGCGGTCGCCGCGACCGCGCCCGGCCTGCTCGTGGGCGCCACCGACTGGTGCACCCACCCCGCGGACCTGGACGTGGCCCGGATCGGCGGCACCAAGAACCCCGACGTCGCCGCGGTCGCGGCGCTCGCACCCGATCTCGTGATCGCCAACGAGGAGGAGAACCGCCCCGCCGACCTGGCGGAACTGCGCGCCGCCGGGCTGCGCGTCCTGGTCACCGAAGTGCGCTCGCTGCCACGGGCGTTCCGCGAACTGGAGCGCGTCCTCGTCGGCGGGTGCGGCGTCGCCAGGCCGCTGTGGCTGGACGAGGCCGAGGCCGCCTGGCGCGCGGTCCGGCCGGTGTCCCCGCGGCGCACGGCCGTGGTGCCCGTGTGGCGGCGGCCCTGGATGGCGCTGGGCCGCGACACGTTCGCCGGGGACGTCCTCGCGCGGCTGGGCGTGGACCACGCCTTCGCCGGGGACCCCGAGCGCTACCCCCGCTTCGACCCCGCCGCGCTGACCGGCGCCGACCTCGCGGTCCTCCCCGACGAGCCGTACCGCTTCACCGCGGACGACGGCCCCGAGGCGTTCCCCGGCCTCCCCGCGGCTCTCGTCGACGGCCGTTACCTCACCTGGTACGGGCCCTCCCTCGTGCGGGCCCCCGCGGCCCTGCTCGCCGCCCTCGCAGACCCGCTGCCGCCGCGCGGCCGTTGACCTTCCGGACCGTTGACCTTTCGGACCGTTGACCTTCCGGACCGTTGACCTTTCGGACCGTTGACCTGCCGGCCCGGCGCCGTCCGGCCCGGCGCCGTCCGAGCCGGAGGCGTCAGGCGGGCCGGGCCACGCTCGCCCGCACCGTGCCCGCCGCGGCGGCCAGCCAGGCGGCGGCCAGCGCCGCGTACAGCGCGACCGCCAGCCAGGTCAGCGCGTGCAGGCCGGTGTGGCGGGCCAGGCCCGCGGCGCCGGTGACGCAGGTGCCGACCGGGAAGGTGAACGCCCACCAGGTCATGGAGAACCCCATGCCGTTGCGGGCCGCCCTGACCACCAGGGCGAGCGCGATCGCGAGCCACAGCAGGGCGAAGCCCATCACCGGGACGCCGTACAGGACGGCGAAGCCGCGCAGCGCCGCCGCGTAGGGCCCGGGCACGCTGCCCGGCGCCGCGTCGGCGACGTTCCCGGCCGCCGTCGTGGACTGGCCCAGCGGGCCGAGCACCAGGAACAGCGCCGGGGTCAGCGCCACCGGCAGCGGCCCGGTGCGCAGCAACCGCCCCCACACCAGAGGCAGCAGCGTGAGCGTCGCCAGCAGGCTCATCCCGAACATCGCCAGGCACCCCAGCAGCAGCGCCTCGCGGCCCTGTACGTCGCCGGCCGGCAGATGCGCCACCAGCGCAGGGCCGAGCGCCGCCGCCACCATCGGCGCCACGATCGGCAGCAGCCACACCGGCGACGCGTCGTCCGCGCCGATCCGGTGCCGGGTCACCATCAGATACGGCACGCCCGCCGCGACCAGCAGCGCGAGCACGGAGCCGGCCCCCCACAGCACCGCGTCCAGACCGGTCGCGGCCGGCTCGCCGATCACCGTCCGCCCGCAGGACAGTGCTCCCGCGCCGACCGCCAGCAGGGCCATCGGCAGGCAGCCGAAGAACGGCGCGACCGCCGGGTCCAGCAGATCGCCGCGGGCCGCCGCCGGGTGGCGGATCCAGCGCAGCGCGCGCGCCCCCAGCACTCCGGCGAGCAGCACCACCGACAGCACCCACACCACCGAGCAGGCGTCCCGCAGCCACGGCGGGCTGCCGGGCAGCGCCACCCCGGCGTTGCCGACGATCGCGGTGCCCATCACGGTGGCGTACCAGTTGGGCCCCACCTGGCGCAGCGTGAGACCCCGCCGGCCCACCGGCACGGACGGGGACGGGGCCCCCGGAGCGGACAGGGACGGGGACGGAGCACTCACGACAGCCATACCCCGACCCTCGCCGAGGCCGTCCCCGGCCGGTAGGGGCCGCCCGGCTATCGGCACATAAGCTGGGGTTATGAGCAGCGCCACCGAACCGCACGGGGAGCCCGCCGCGCCCCTCGCGCACCGGGTTCCCGACCTCGGGGCGATGGAGCTGCTACTGGCCGTCGCCCGCCTGGGCAGCCTCGGCCGGGCCGCGCGGGAGCTCGGCATCAGCCAGCCCGCGGCCAGCGGGCGGCTGCGCGCGCTGGAGACGCAGCTCGGCGTGGCCCTCGTGCGGCGCTCGCCCAGCGGTTCCCGGCTCACCGACGAGGGCGCGCTGGTCAGCGTCTGGGCCCGGCGCGTGGTCGAGGCCGCGGAGGCGTTCGACGTGGGGGCGCGGGCGCTGCGCGGCCGCCGCGACTCGCGGCTGCGGGTCGCCGCCAGCATGACCGTCGCCGAGTACCTGATGCCCGGCTGGCTGATCGCCCTGCACGGGCGGCGGCCCGGCACCGCGGTGTCGCTGGCCGCGGGCAACTCGACGGCCGTCGCCCAGCAGGTGCTGGAGGGCGAGGCGGACCTCGGCTTCGTCGAAGGACTCGACGTGCCGACCGGCCTGGACTCCGCGGTGATCGGCCACGACCGCCTGCTCGTCGTCACCGCGGCCCACCACCCCTGGGCGCGCCGGCGGCTGCCGCTGCCCGCGGCCGAACTCGCCGCCACCCCGTTGATCCTGCGCGAGTCCGGCTCCGGCACCCGCCAGGTCCTCGACGCCGCCCTGGCCCCGCACTCCGGACCGGCCGCGCCGCTGCTGGAACTCTCCTCGACCACCGCCGTCAAGGCCGCCACGGTCAGCGGCGCCGGCCCCGCCGTGCTCAGCGAACTGGCCGTCGAGGAGGAGCTGGGCACCGGGCGCCTCGCCGCCGTGCCGCTCGCCCCGGACCTCGTCCTGACCCGCTCGCTGCGCGCCGTGTGGCCGGCCGGCCACCGCCCCACCGGTCCCGCCCGCGACCTCCTCGCGCTCACCCGGGGCTGAACCGCGGCGCGCCGGGCACCCCCGGACACCGTTCCGTTCCAGGGCTGCCGCCCGAATCGTGACCAGGCGCTTACGGGATTCTCATGCTCGGGCCATAGGGTGACCGCCGTGACGACGACGACCCCGCCCGGCTGGTATCCAGAACCCGGGCACACAGGCAACGGCCCGGCCATGGAACGCTGGTGGGACGGGAGCGCGTGGACCGAGTACACCCGGACCGCACCAGCGCCGGACGTCCCGCAGCAGCCTGGCGCGTACGGCTACCCGTACCCGTACCCGTCCGGTGACCCGCAGGGCGGCCGCGGGCGCAGGCCCGGCACCGTCGTGCTCGCGATCATCGCGGCGCTCGTCGTGATCGGCGGTGTCGTCGCGGGCATCATCGTCCTCGGCTCGAACGGCAAGAAGGACGACGCCTCCTCGCCCACGTCCGCCACGAGCGCCCCCCAGGACCAGGGCAAGGGCCTCACCCCGCGGTCGCCCGGCCAGACCCCCACGGGTCCCGGCGGCGCCGGCGGCCAGGACGGCGGCCAGGGCGGGGACGCCAGCAAGGCCGTCGACGCCTACGACGGCATCAGCCTGCCGGTGCTCGACGGCTGGCAGGGCGCCGCCGGCCAGAGCGGCGTCGGCGCGAACGTGACGACCGGTGGCTACCCCTGCCCCGGCGACTCCTCGCAGAGCTGCGTGCGCGGCGGCGCCTTCGCCGCGCCGGCCGAGGCACTGAAGCTGTCCGCCAAGACCGCCGAGGCGGCCGCGAAGGCGGACATCGCCCCCAATGCCGCCAACGCCTACAGCTCCGACACCTACGGCGCGACCACCTCGCACAGCGAGGTCGCGTCCCGGTCCGTCACCGTCGCGGGACAGCAGGGCTACCTGGTCCGGTGGAAGATCAGCACCAAGTCCGGCACGGACGGCTACGTCGAGTCGCTGGCCTTCCCGTCGCCCTCCGGCAACGGCAAGCTCGTCGTCGTCCGCTTCGGCTTCGACATCAGCTCCGACGCGCCGAAGCCGGCGGACATGGACACCATCACCGCCGGCATCAAGGCCGACAGCTCCGGCGGCCAGAGCGGCACCGGCGTCTGACCGCCCCACCCCGCCGCCCCGGGCCCCCGCCACTCCCGAGTGGCGGGGACCCGTACCCGTACGGCCGGGGGCTCGGGTCCGTCTCGACAGGCCCTAGAGGAACGTCTTGCCCTCGCCGCGGTACGTCGGCACGGACCCGGTGATCCGGTCGCCCTCGACCAGGTGCAACTCCGCGAAGCGCTCGCACAGTTCACCGGCCTTGGCGTGCCGGAACCACACCTTGTCGCCGATCAGCAGGTCGTCCGCGGGCGAGCCCAGCAGCGGCGTCTGCACCTCGCCGGCCCCCTCCTGCGCGTCGTACCGCAGGCCCTCCGGGAGGTACGGCTGCGGCAGGCGGTCCTTTCCGGCCGCACCCGACGCGGGGTACCCGCCGCCCAGCACCGTCACGACGCCCACCCCGGGGCGCCGCACCACCGGCAGCGCGAACAGGGCCGCCGGGCGGCCGCTGAACGCGGTGTAGTTGTCGAAGAGCCGCGGCACGTACAGGCCGGAGCCGGCCGCGATCTCGGTGACCGCGTCCTCCGCGGCGGTGTGCTGCACGCTGCCCGTGCCGCCGCCGTTGACGAACTCCAGGTCCGGCACGACCTCGCGCACCGCCCGGACCGCCGCGGCGCGCCGCGCCGCCAGCTCCCTGCGGGCCGCGGACTGCATCAGGCGGATCGCCAGCGAGCGGGCCCGCCGCCCGGCCAGCGCGTCGCCCACGCCCGCGATGTGCCCCTCGTACCCCATGAGGCCGACCAGCCGGAAGCCCGGCCGCCGTGCCACCGCGCCCGCGACCTCGGCCAGCCGTTCCGGCGCGTGCAGCGGGGAGCGCAGCGCGCCTATCCGCAGCCGCCCGGCCAACTTCCGCAGCGACGTGTCCAGTTCGAGGGCGATCCGGATCGTCTCGGTGCCACCGTCGCGGGCCGCGTCGATCAGGTCGAGCTGCGCGGGGTCGTCGACCATGACGGTCACCGCGGCGGCGAGTTTCGGGTCGGCGGCCAGCTCGGCGTACGCGGCCCGGTCGGCCGACGGGTAGGCCAGCAGCACGTCGTCGAGGCCGGCCCGGGCCAGCCACAGCGACTCCGCGAGCGTGAAGGACATCACGCCCTCGAAGCCGTCACGGGCCAGGACGCGCTCCAGGAGCGCGCGGCAGCGCACGGACTTCGAGGCGACGCGGATCGGCTTGCCACCGGCCCGGCGGACCAGGTCGGCGGCGTTCGCGTCGAACGCGTCGAGGTCCACGAGCGCCAGCGGGGCGTCGAGATGCGCGGTGGCCCGGTCGTACCGGGCCCGGTCGGCTGCACGATCGGACATGGCGGAAGCCTGCCAGAGTCGCCTACCCGGCGGTAGGGGTGCGCGGGATGCGTGAGATGCCCGAACCGGCACCGGAGTTGACGAGCACCTGCCGCCCCGGTGGGCTCCGCGGCCCCCGCCGACCCCGTAGAGTGACGCGGAAGCAGCGCACGTACGTACAGGTCACGAGGGAGCGCCGGGTGAGCACCGGAGTGGACAACGGACAGACCCCGCCCTCCCCGTTCCCCACGCTGCATCCCCGGCGCCCCGCCGGCACCCCCGCCGCGGACGAGGCGGCCGCCGACGGCCCCACCCCGCCGATACCGCGGTCCCCGGCGCCCCCGCCCGCCGCGCCCTCGGTGCCGCCGGCCGCACCGGCCGCGCCCGGTGCGGGCCCCGACGCCGCGCAGGACGGCCCCGAACCCGCCGCCGGGCAGGTGCCGCCCCCGGTGCCGCCGCAGCCCCCGCGGCCGCCCGCCGCCGGACCGTCCCCGGCCCCGCCCGCCGCCGGACCGCTGCCGCCCACAGCCCCGCCGCGTCCCGCGGGTGTTCCGCGGCCGCCCCGCCCGCCCGCCTCTCCCGCGACACCGCCCGCCGCGCCGGCGGCCCCGCCGCGGTACGCCGCGGCGGCGCCCCCGCCGCCGCCGGCCGCGCCCTCCGTCCCCCCGCAGTCCGGCTGGGCCGCAGCCCCCGCGCCGCCGCCGTTCCGGCCGGCCGCGGGCATGGGGACCGGCACGGGCGCCGCCCCCGGCACCGTCCCCGGCGCGAGCGCCGACGACGAACCGGTGTGGCCGGACTTCGGCCTGGCGCGGCCGCCGGCCGGCGGCGCCTACACCGGGACCTACTCCGCCCCCCACCCCGGCCCGCCCACCGCCGCGCCCGAGGCGCCGCGCCGCCCCGCCCGCGGCAAGGTGTTGGCCGCCACGGCCCTCGTGCTGGGCCTCGGGCTGATCGGCGGCGCCACCGCGGGAGCCGTCCTCAACCACGGTTCCCGGGCCGCCGCGGCGGTCGCCGACGGCAGCCCCGAGGCGTTCGCCCGGGCGCGGACCGTGTGGCACGAGGTGCCCGTCGACCAGCTGTTCCCGCCGACCCTCGCGCAGTCCGGAGCCGGCCCGGGCGGTGCCGACCGCTCGTGGACGCGGATCGGCGTGTCCCGGCCCGCGGGCTGCGCCGCCGCCTTCGACCCGCTGCTGCAGAAGGTGCTGGCGCCCGTCGGCTGCGCCCGCCTGATGCGCGCCACCTACGTGGACAGCACGTCCTCGACGGTGACCACGGTCGGCCTGCTCGTCGCCTCCGGTGAGGCGAAGGACATGTCCGCGCTCAACCAGCGCTGGACCACCCAGAACCTCGGCGACCGCACCGACCTGCTGCCCAGGACGGCGCCGTTCCCCGGCACGGCCGCCGCCGGGTTCGGGGACCGGCAGCGCGGCAGCTGGGCCGTGCAGGTCTCCGCCGACCTGCCGTTCGTCGTCTACGCGGTGAGCGGCTTCGCCGACGGCCGGACGGTCTCCACCCCGCAGCCCGCCGACAAGGCGGACGCGCAGGGAGCGACCAGCGCGCCCGCGCAGGCCGGCCTCGGCTTCGACGCCACCGCCCTCGCCTCGGCCGTCGACGACCGGCTGCACTCCGCCGTGGGCGCCCTGCTGCACCCCACCGCCCCGACCACCGCCCCCGCGGGCGCGGAGAAGAGCCGATGACCCCGACCCGCCGCCTGCTCGCGGCCCTCGCGGCCGCCGCGGCCCTCACCGTCGCCACGCCCGGCCTCGCCGGGGCCGACGCGGTCCGCAACGCGGACTGGGCGCTCGACGCGCTGCACGCGCAGACCGCGTGGCGCACCAGCCAGGGCGCCGGCGTCACCGTCGCCGTGCTGGACACCGGCGTCGACGCCACCCACCCCGACCTGACCGGGCAGGTGCTCGCGGGCAAGGACGAGGTCGGCTTCGGCGCCAAGCGCGGCGACAGCGCCTGGGCCCGCCACGGCACGGGCATGGCCGCGATCATCGCGGGGCACGGCCACGGCTACGGTGACGGGTCCGGCGTCATGGGCATCGCCCCCAAGGCCCGCATCCTTCCGGTGCGGGTCATCCTGGAGGACAAGGATCCGCAGCGCGCCAAGGCCCGCGCCAGCCGGGGCGACGCGCTGCCCAACGGCATCCGCTGGGCCGTCGACCACGGCGCGGACGTCATCAATCTGTCGCTCGGCGATGACAGCGCCACCGCCGCGCCGGTCGCCGCCGAGGACGACGCGATCCGCTACGCGCTGAGCAAGGGCGTCGTCGTGGTGGCGTCCGCGGGCAACGGCGGCGAGGCCGCCGACCGCTCGTCCTACCCCGCGGCCTACCCCGGCGTCATCGCCGTGGCCGCCGTGGACCGCAACGGCGTGCACGCCGGGTTCTCCACCAGCCGCTGGTACGCGTCGGTCGCCGCGCCGGGCGTGGACGTCGTCATCGCCGACCCCGACCGCTCGTACTACACCGGCTGGGGCACCAGCGCCGCTTCCGCGTACGTCTCGGGCGCCGCCGCGCTGATCCGCTCCGCCTACCCCAAGCTGAGCCCGGCCCAGATCAAGCAGGTGCTGCAGAGCACCACCCGCCACCGGCCGAAGGGCGGCCGCAACGACCAGGTCGGCACCGGCCTGATCGACCCCGCCGCGGCCCTCGCCGCCGCGCGGAAGCTCAAGCCGCAGCCCGCCGTCCCGGTCCCTGTCGCCTACGCGTCCCGCTACTTCGCCCCGGGCCCCGCGCCGGCCCCCGCGCCCGCCGACCACGCACAGCTCCTCGGTGACGGTGTCGCCGCCGCGTGCGCGGCCGCCGGTGCCGCGCTGGTGGTCGCGGCCGGACTTCTCTGGTTCCGCCGCCGCACGGCCTGAGCCCCGCCCGGCGCGTTCCGCCCGGGGCGCCGGGCCCCCGCCCGGTGCCGGGGAAGCGGGCGGATAGGGTTCCCACGTGGCGCTGAAGAACATTCCGGACCCCGGCTTCTCCGACGACGACGGCTCCGCCGATCCGGCACTGGCCGCCGCGCTCGCCGGCTACGCGCAGGCCCGCGCGCGGAGCGGCGGCGGCGCGCCCGCCCAGGCCGAACTGGCCGCGGCGGACGCCGCCGTGGTGGCCGCACTGCACGGCGCCCGCCTGCTCGTCCCGGTCGTGGCCGTGCTGGGGGAGGCGGAGACCGGCGAGGACGGGCTGCGCCGCGAGAAGAGCAGCGACATGGCGGTGCCGGTGATCCAGGCGCCCGACGGCCGGCGTGCCCTGCCGGCCTTCACATCGACCGAGGCGCTGGCCCGCTGGCGGGCGGACGCGCGGCCGGTGGCGGTGCCGCTGCACCAGGCGCTGCAGGCACTGGCCCACGAGAAGGCCGGCACCCTGCTCGTCGACATGGCTGGCCCGGTCGTCTACGAGCTGACCGGGGCCGCGCTGCGCGCCGCCGCCCTCGGGCCCGACCGGCCGGACCCGCTGGACGACCCCGCCGTCCGGGAGGCGCTGCGCGCCGCGGTCGCGGCACAGCCCGGCGTCGCGCGGGCCCACCTGGTCGCCGGCGCCCCGGGCAGCGACGGCACCCTCGGGCTGGAACTCGCCCCCGGCGCCGACGTCCAGGCCACCGGGCGCGGCGTCGCCGCCGCGCTCGCCGGCGACGAGGTCCTGCGCGCCGCCCTGCTCCAGGGCCTCGACCTGGCGCTGCTGCCCCCGGGCGCCGCCGTGCCCGGCGACCTCCTCTTCTCCCGCTGACCGCGCGCGCCCGCCGCTGACCGCGCGCGCCCGCCGCTGACCGCGCGCGCCTGCCGCTGACCGCGCGCGCCGCGATCCGCGTCCGCGCAGGCGCAACCGCATCGCCGCCACGGCACTCTTCGCCGGGGGCGGCACACGAGGGCGCAACTCGACGATCGGTGCTGGTGCCGGTGCCGGTGCTGGTGCCTGTGCCTGTGCCTGTGTCGCTGTCGGCGACGGAAACGACGGCGACCGCGACGCGCGGTGCGCGCAATCCGCCGCATTTCGACCGTTTCGGGCGAGATTGGCAGAAGATGTGCGGTCGTTGCGCCCGGCCCACAATGCAGGGGCAGGCTTGATCATCACGAGGAGGCCCGATGGACACGCGAACCGTCGTCCCGCTGGACACGCGCACCGTCACCTGCGAGTTCCTCGGCACCCTCCTGCTGGTGTTCTTCGGGGTGGGCTCGGCGGTGCTGTCGGGTGAGTACATCGGGACCCTGGGGATCGCGCTGGCCTTCGGCTTCGTGCTGCTGGCGCTGTGCTACACGATCGGCCCGATCTCGGGCTGCCATGTCAATCCCGCCGTCACGCTCGGCATGCTGGTGGCACGGCGGATCGACCTGCGGCGTGCGGTGGAGTACTGGGTCGCGCAGATGCTGGGCGGGATCGCCGGCGCCGCGCTGCTCCTGCTGGTGGCCAAGCAGGTGCCCGGGCTCAAGGTGCACGGCGCGTTCGGCACCAACGGCTACGGGTACCGCTCGGCGGTCGGGATCTCCATCTTCGGCGCGTTCGTCGCCGAACTGCTCCTGACCTTCCTGCTGGTCTTCGTGTTCCTCGCGGTCACGCACCGGATCGCCGTGGTGGGCTTCGACGGGCTGCCCATCGGCCTGGCGCTCGCCGTCATCCACCTGGTCGGCATCCCGCTGACCGGCACCGGGGTCAACCCGGCGCGCAGCTTCGGGCCCGCGGTGTTCGCCGGGAGTCCGGCGCTGACGCAGGTGTGGCTGTTCCTGATCGCCCCGCTGGCCGGCGGGGCGCTCGCGGCCGTCGTCCACGAGCTGACGCACCCGGCGCTCACCGCGCTGCGGGCGGCCCGCACCGCGGCCATCGAGGCGGAGGAGGCGGAGGCCTTCACGCGCGCCGAGGCCGGCGGCGGGGCGGGGCCGGGCGGTGACGGGGGCTCAGCCGGGGGTGCCGGTGCGGGGACCGGGCCGGCTCAGCCGTAGACGGGACCGGTGAACTTCTCGCCGGGACCCTGACCCGGAGCGTCCGGCACCAGCGACGCCTCGCGGAACGCCAGCTGCAGCGACTTCAGGCCGTCCCGCAGCGGTGCGGCGTGGAACGAGCTGATCTCGGTGGCGCTGGCGGTCACCAGCCCGGCCAGTGCCTGGATGAGCTTGCGCGCCTCGTCCAGGTCCTTGTGGTCCGCGCCCTCCTCGGCCAGACCCAGGTTCACCGCGGCGGCGCTCATCAGGTGCACGGCCACGGTGGTGATCACCTCCACGGCGGGAACGTCCGCGATGTCGCGGGTCAGGTCGTCGAAGCCGGGGGTGGGTGCGTCGCTCATGCGACACACGATATGCCCCGTCCGGCCGATTACGGGCTTTGACCCCACGCTGCTATGCTGGGTGAACGACCGGTCGGGCACCTGTGTGTCCGACCCTCAAGTGGAGGCTCCGATCTCCCACCTGGTCGACCGTTCAGGTCGACGGGTTCCGGTCAGACGGTACGGCTCAGCACCGCTGATGCACCACCGTCCGATGCGCCCCGCGGAATAACGCGGCGGTGCTCCCGGTTGTGAGGAGCCCCGCCTGTGTCCCGTATGGGGCGTTTTTCACGCCCGGGGTACGGGGTCGGACGAAGACAGACTCAGCGCGGCTGTCGGCCAGTCAGCCGCGTGGTGCAACCGAGGAGGCCCCATCAGCGCCGAGCCCCGCATCAACGACCGGATTCGCGTTCCCGAGGTGCGACTTGTCGGTCCCAGCGGCGAGCAGGTCGGCATCGTGCCGCTTGCCAAAGCCCTGGAGCTTGCGCAGGAGTACGACCTGGACCTGGTCGAGGTCGCGGCGAACGCCCGTCCGCCCGTGTGCAAGCTCATGGACTACGGGAAGTTCAAGTACGAGTCGGCCATGAAGGCCCGTGAGGCGCGCAAGAACCAGGCGCACACGGTCATCAAGGAGATGAAGCTCCGGCCGAAGATCGACCCGCACGACTACGACACCAAAAAGGGTCACGTCGTCCGGTTCCTCAAGCAGGGCGACAAGGTCAAGATCACGATCATGTTCCGTGGACGCGAGCAGTCCCGGCCGGAACTCGGATACCGGCTGCTGCAGCGCCTCGCGGAGGACGTCACGGACCTCGGGTTCATCGAGTCGAACCCGAAGCAGGACGGCCGCAACATGATCATGGTCCTCGGTCCGCACAAGAAGAAGACCGAGGCGATGGCCGAGGCCCGCGAAGCCCAGGCCGCCCGCAAGGCCGAGCGTACGGGCGAGATCGGCGAGGCGCCGGCCGGTGAACCGGCCGAGCCGCCGGCCGACGCCGGCTGAGACGAAGGACATCCCGGAGCCCGGCGGGCTCCGGGTCGGTAATGCAGGACTGACGCTCTCCGCACGCCCACCGGCGGACGGGAGGGCCAGCGACGAGGAGATCACGGCGCCATGCCGAAGAACAAGACGCACAGCGGTACGAGCAAGCGCTTCAAGATCACCGGCTCCGGCAAGGTGCTCCGCGAGCGCGCCGGCAAGCGCCACCTGCTCGAGCACAAGCCGTCCAGCAAGACGCGGGCGCTGACCGGCACGGTCGAGGTGGCCCCGGCGGACGCCAAGAAGGTCAAGAAGCTTCTCGGCAAGTGACCGCCGCGCCCCTCCCGGGGCGCGCCGTCCCGATCCGGGACCCCATTCGCTTTCGGACCGCGTGAGCACACCCGCGGTCCCCTAGAAGGAGTCATCAAGTGGCACGCGTCAAGCGGGCAGTCAACGCCCAGAAGAAGCGCCGGGCGATCCTGGAGCAGGCCAGCGGTTACCGCGGTCAGCGTTCGCGCCTGTACCGCAAGGCCAAGGAGCAGGTCACCCACTCCCTGGTCTACAACTACAACGACCGCAAGAAGCGCAAGGGCGACTTCCGTCAGCTGTGGATCCAGCGGATCAACGCCGCTGCCCGCGCCAACGGCATCACCTACAACCGCTTCATCCAGGGCCTGAAGGCCGCCAACGTCGAGGTGGACCGCAAGATCCTCGCCGAGCTGGCGGTCAACGACGCGAACGCGTTCGCCGCGCTCGTCGAGGTCGCCCAGAAGGCGCTGCCCTCGGACGTGAACGCCCCCAAGGCGGCGTGACGCCCCACCGGCGCGCACTGCGACCCACGCACTGCGACGACCCCAGGCCCGCGGCGGGTGCGACGACACCTCCGCGGGCCCGTGGTCTGTGCGCGGCCGGTCGCGCCGGTTCCGTACGAGCCGCTGCGACCCGTCACGCGCGGACCGCACCCGACCGGTGCGCCCTGCGTGCTTCCCGCACCTGACCAGTGCCCCTGCGTGCTCCCCGCACCTCCCCGAGAACGCACCCCGAGCACCGGGGCCGAGAAGCGCCCTGAGGCGTGCCCCCGAGAAGTGAGTGATCCATTCCGTGGCCACCCCCGAGCTGACCTCCCTGCGATCCGCGCGGGTGACCGCCGCGCACCGGCTGGCCAAGCGCAGCTTCCGCGGGAAGGAGCGGCGGTTCCTCGCCGAGGGACCCCAGGCCGTACGGGAGGCGGTCGCGCACCCCGGTGGCGATGCCGGGCGCACCCTGATCGAGCTCTACGCCACCCCTGAGGCCGCCGAGCGGCACGCCGACCTGGTGGCCGCGGCCCGCGCCGCCGGAGCGCCGGTGCTCACCGCCACGCCCGAGGTGATCGCGGAGATCTCCGACACCGTCACCCCGCAGGGCCTGGTGGGCGTCTGCCGCTTCCTCGACACGCCGTTCGACGAGGTGCTCGCCGCCCGGCCGCGGCTGGTCGCCGTCCTCGCGCACGTCCGCGACCCCGGCAACGCCGGCACCGTGCTGCGCTGCGCCGACGCGGCGGGCGCCGACGCGGTGGTGCTCACCGACGCGTCCGTCGACCTGTACAACCCCAAGGCCGTGCGGGCCTCGGCCGGCAGCCTGTTCCACCTGCCGGTCGCGGTCGGCGTGCCGGTCGCCGACGCGGTGGCCGGACTGCGCGCCGCCGGCGTGCGCGTGCTCGCCGCGGACGGCGCGGGCGACCGCGACCTGGACGCGGAGCTCGACGAGGGGGCGATGGGCGGGCCGACCGCCTGGATCTTCGGCAACGAGGCGTGGGGCCTGCCCGAGGAGACGAGGGCGCTCGCCGACGCGGTGGTGCGCGTCCCCATCCACGGCCGCGCCGAGAGCCTCAACCTGGCGACGGCCGCCGCGGTCTGCCTCTACGCCTCCGCCCGGGCGCAGCGCGCGCCCGGAGGGTGCCGCAGCGTCACCTCGACCTAGTAGGGTGGCGGCCCTGGTGCCCTGAGAGGGGGGTGGCGGGCATGGACGTCATGCCGCAGAACGGCACACGCGGCACGCGCGCGGGCCGGGCCGCGGAGCCCCCAGGTGCCCGCGGCCCCCTCGACGCGGCCGGCCCCCTCGGCGCCGACGCGAGCCGCGCCCCGGCCGACCCCGCGGCCCCCGTGGTCCCCGCCGTCCCCGTCGACCCCGACGACCTGCCCGACGGCCTGCTGGTCGCCGACGCGAACGGCCGCGTGGTGTGCTTCAACGCCGCGGCCGCCCGGATCACCGCCCTGCGTCCCGCCGACGTGCTGGGCCGCCCCGTCGAGCAGGTCCTGCCGCTGGAGGACCTCGAGGGCCGTCGCTGGTGGACGCTGACCCGGCCGTACACGGGCCTGGCCATCCGCTCCGGGCACCCCGAGCGCAACCTGCTGCTGCCCGGCGGGCGCGAGGTGCTGGTCGCCGCCCGCTACGTCCGCGACCGACCGACCGGGCCCGTGCTGCGGCTGGTCGTCACCCTGCGCGGCACCGAGGCGCGGCGCCGCACCGAGCGCAGCCACGCCGAGCTGATCGCCACCGTCGCCCACGAGCTGCGCTCCCCGCTCACCTCGGTGAAAGGGTTCACCGCGACCCTGCTCGCCAAGTGGGAGCGGTTCACCGACGACCAGAAGAAGCTCATGCTGGAGACCGTCGACGCCGACGCCGACCGGGTGACCCGGCTGATCGCCGAGCTCCTCGACATCTCGCGGATCGACTCGGGCCGGCTGGAGGTGCGCCGCCAGCCGGTGGACATCGCGGCGGCCGTGCGGCGCCACGTCGAAGGCCACGTCGCCGCGGGACAGTCCGCGGACCGGTTCCGGGTCCGGGTCAGCCGTCCGCTGCCCGCACTGTGGGCCGACCCGGACAAGGTCGACCAGGTGCTGGCGAACCTGCTGGAAAACGCGGTGCGGCACGGCGACGGAACTGTCACCATCGACCTAGCGCCTTCGTCGGCCCCGCGGGAGCACCGGTCCACCGGTACCGCGGTGACCGTCAGCGACGAGGGCCCGGGCATTCCGGAGGAGTCCATGAGCCGCGTCTTCACCCGCTTCTGGCGGGGCAGCAAGCGCGGTGGCACCGGTCTCGGCCTGTACATCGTCAAGGGCATCGTCGAGGCCCACGGCGGCACCATCGCGGTCGGCCGCGCCCCCGGCGGCGGCGCCGAGTTCCGATTTATCCTGCCCGTCGGGGCCCCCGCGTACCTGGTCTGAGCCGCCACCGGCCGCCGGACCCGGAACGGGACCGCTCCGACGGGCGCCGCCGCCTGCCAGGAAGCGGGCTCTCCGCAGGCCAGTAGACTCATCCTTTGGCATGTGTCCGGTCGGGCAGAGCCAGTCATCCAATTCGGAACGGGAAGAGATGTCGGCACCGAACAAGTCGTACGACCCTGTGGAAGTCGAGGCGTTGAAGCCGGAAGAGATCGAGCGGATGCGCGACGAGGCACTGGCCGCGATCGCGGCGGCCCCCGACCTGGACGCCCTCACGCACGTGAAGACCGCGCACGCCGGCGGCGCCTCGCCGCTGGCGCTCGCCAACCGCGAGATCGGCGCGCTGCCCCCCCAGGCCAAGGCCGAGGCCGGCAAGCGTGTCGGCCAGGCCCGCGGCGCCGTCAACCAGGCGTTCGCGGCGCGCCAGACCGAACTGGAGGCCGAGCGGGACGCCCGGGTGCTGGTCGAGGAGGCGGTGGACGTCACGCTGCCCTACGACCGCGTCCCGTCCGGCGCCCGCCACCCGCTGACCACGCTCTCCGAGCGCATCGAGGACGTCTTCACGGCCATGGGCTACGAGGTCGCCGAGGGCCCCGAGGTCGAGGCCGAGTGGTTCAACTTCGACGCGCTGAACTTCCCGCCGGACCACCCCGCGCGCGAGACCCAGGACACCTTCTTCGTGAAGGGCCCGGACGGCGGCGACCAGTCCGGCGTGGTGCTGCGCACCCACACCTCGCCGGTGCAGGTGCGCGCGATGCTCGAGCGCGAGCTGCCGGTGTACGTGATCGCGCCGGGCCGCGTCTACCGCTCCGACGAGCTGGACGCCACCCACACCCCGGTGTTCGCGCAGGTCGAGCTGCTGGCGGTGGACGAGGGCCTGACCATGGCCGACCTCAAGGGCACGCTCGACCACATGGTGGTGTCCCTGTTCGGCGAGGGCATGACGACCCGGCTGCGGCCGAACCACTTCCCCTTCACCGAGCCGTCCGCCGAGATGGACATGGTCTGCTACGTCTGCCGCGGGGACTCCGTCGGCAACCCCGACCGGCCGTGCCGTACCTGCTCCTCCGAGGGCTGGATCGAGCTGGGCGGCTGCGGCATGGTCAACCCCAAGGTGCTGACCGCCTGCGGCATCGACCCGCAGAAGTACAGCGGATTCGCGTTCGGCTTCGGCATCGAGCGGATGCTGATGTTCCGCCACAGCGTCGAGGACATGCGAGACATCGTCGAGGGTGACGTGCGCTTCACCCTTCCGTTCGGGATGGAGATCTGATGCGGGTCCCGCTTTCTTGGCTGCGGGAGTACGTCGACCTGCCCGCCGGTGTCACCGGCCGCGACGTCCAGGCCAAGCTCATTTCCGCCGGCCTGGAGGTCGAGGCCGTCGAGCAGCTCGGCGCCGGGCTCACGGGCCCGCTGGTCGTCGGGCAGGTGCTGACCATCGAGGAGCTGGAGGGCTTCAAGAAGCCGATCCGGTTCTGCACGGTCGACGTCGGCGACGCCGGGGGCAGTGGCGCGCCGCAGGAGATCGTCTGCGGCGCCCGCAACTTCGAGGTCGGCGACAAGGTCGTCGTGGTGCTGCCGGGCGCGGTGCTGCCCGGCGGCTTCGAGATCGCCGCCCGCAAGACGTACGGCCGCACCTCGCACGGCATGATCTGCTCTGCCAGCGAGCTGGGCATGAGCGACGACCACGACGGCATCATCGTGCTGCCGCCGGAGCACGAGGTCGGCACCGACGCGATCGCCCTGCTGGAACTGGTCGACGAGGTCCTCGACATCGCGGTCACCCCCGACCGCGGCTACGCCCTGTCGCTGCGCGGCGTGGCGCGCGAGACCGCCATCGCCTACGGGCTGCAGCTCGGCGACCCGGCGCTCATCGACGTGCCCGCACCGAACTCCGCGGGCTACCCCGTGCAGGTCTCCGACCCGTACGGCTGCGACCGCTTCACCGCGCGCACCGTCACCGGGATCAACCCCGAGGCCCACTCGCCGCTCTGGCTCCAGCGGCGGCTGCAGAAGGTCGGCATGCGCCCGATCTCGCTCGCCGTGGACATCACCAACTACGTGATGTTCGAGGTCGGCCAGCCGCTGCACGCCTACGACCGGTCCCGGCTGACCGGCCCGATCGGGGTGCGCCGCGCGGAGGCCGGCGAGAAGATCACCACGCTGGACGGCGCCGAGCGGGTGCTGGACGCCGAGGACCTGGTCATCACCGACGACTCGGGTCCGATCGGCATCGCCGGCGTCATGGGCGGCGCCCACACGGAGATCGCCGAGTCCGGCGCGGACTCCGGCACCACCGAGATCGTCATCGAGGCCGCGCACTTCGCGCCGGTCTCGATCGCCCGCACCGCGCGGCGCCACAAGCTGGCGTCCGAGGCGTCCCGCCGCTTCGAGCGGGGCACCGACCCGCAGGCCACCTCGGCCGCCGCGCAGCGCGCCGTCGACCTGCTGGTGCTGCTCGCCGGCGGCAAGGCCGACGCGGGCGTCACCGAGGTCATCTCGCCGTCCGCGCCGCGGACCGTCGCGATGCCCGCCGACCACCCCGACAAGGTGGCCGGCACCGAGTACGGCCGCGAGACGGTCGTCCGGCGCCTCCAGGAGATCGGCTGCGACGTCTACGGCTCCGACGAGCTGATCGTCACCGTGCCGAGCTGGCGGCCCGACCTGGCCTTCCCCAACGACCTCGCCGAAGAGGTCATCCGGCTGGAGGGCTACGAGAACCTGCCCTCGACGCTGCCGCGGCTGCCGTCGGCCCGCGGGCTGACGGAGTCGCAGCGGCTGCGCCGCCGCGTCGGCCGGGCGCTGGCCGGTGCCGGCTACGTCGAGGCGCCCAGCTACCCGTTCGTCGGCGCCGAGGTCTTCGACCAGCTGGGCCTGGACGAGGACGACGCGCGGCGCCGTACCGTCACCCTCGCCAACCCGCTGTACGACACCGAGCCGTCGCTGCGCACCACGCTGCTTCCCGGACTGCTCGCCACGCTGCGCCGCAACCACGGGCGCGGCGCGCCGGACCTGGCGCTCTTCGAGACCGGCCTGGTCTTCCAGCCGTCCGGTGAGGCCGTCGTGCCGCCGCGACTTCAGGTGGACCGCCGGCCGACCGACGAGGAGATCGCGTCGCTGGAGGCGGCGCTGCCGCACCAGCCGCGCCGGGTCGGCGTCGTGCTGTCCGGCGCGCGCGAGCAGGCCGGCTGGTGGGGCAAGGGCTACCCGGCGAGCTGGGCCGACGCGGTCGAGGCCGGGCGGACCGTGGCGCGCGAGGCCGGCGTCGAGCTGACCGTTCGGCAGGAGCAGTACGCGCCGTTCCACCCCGGGCGGTGCGCGGTGCTGCTGGCCGGCGAGCAGGTCGTCGGCCACGCCGGCGAGCTGCACCCGCGCGTCGTCAAGGCGCTCGGGCTGCCCGAGCGGAGCTGCGCGATGGAGCTGGACCTCGACCTGCTGGAGGCGGCGGGCGGCGACGGCGTGACGGGCCCGCGGGTCTCGACGTTCCCCGTCGCGACGCAGGACGTGGCGCTCGTCGTGGACGCGTCCGTGCCGGCCGCCGACGTGGAGCGTGCGCTCCGCGACGGCGCGGGTGAACTGCTCGAGGCCGTCCGGCTGTTCGACATCTTCACCGGTCCGCAGATCGGCGAGGGCCGCAAGTCCCTCGCGTATGCGCTGCGCTTCAGGGCGCCGGACCGCACGCTCACGGCCGACGAGGCGTCCGCCGCGCGCGATGCCGCGGTGGCCGCGGCATCGGAGCGGACGGGGGCGAGCCTGCGCGGGGCGTGACGCCTCCCGCTCCGGGTTCCTCCACCGCCCGGGTGGGCCGGTCGCTTCGGCGGCGGGCCCGCCCGGGCGGTGGTGCGTCCGGGCCGTGTGGCCGGCTCGCCGCCGCCGCGCTCCTGGAGCGGCGTGGGGGGCACCTCCGGGCCGAGGGCCGCGGGACTGCGCGCCCCTCGGCGCCCGGGGTGCTCTCCGGTGATCCGCCGGCCGGCCGCGTCCCCGGCGGGGCGGGTCAGGAGGTGGTGAGGGCGGCGGTGGTGGCCCTGGCGAGATGGTCGAGGGTGGGCGGGGGGAGGGGCGCGCGCATCACGGAGACGTGCCAGTAGAGCGGGCCCGCGAGCAGGTCGAGGGCGAGACCGGGATCCGTGGTGGGGGCGAGCTCGCCGCGGGCGACGGCCTGGCGGACGACCGCCTCCGCGATCCCGCCGTACGTCCCGCGCAGCGCCGACCGCAGCGCCTCCGCCATCTCGGGGCTGCGCGCCGCCTCGGCGAGCAGGTCGGGGACGATCTGCGCGGCCACCGGATGGCCGAGTGCCCGCGCCGCCACCTCCAGCACTTCCCGCACGTCGCCGTGCAGCGTGCCGGTGTCCGGCACCGGCAGCCCGCCGGCCGCCACGGCCGGCACCAGATCCAGCACCAGCGGCAGCTTCGACCGCCACCGGCGGTACACCGCGGCCTTGCCGACACCGGCCCGGCGGGCGATGCCCTCCATCGACATCCGCCCGTACCCGACCTCCGCCAGCTCGGCGAAGACCGCCGCGCGGATCGCGTCCGTCACGTCCTCGCGCAGCACCGCCGCGCCCGCCGGCGCCCGACGCTGCGCGCCGCCGCCCGCCGCGTCCCGTTCCGTCGTCATGGCACGAGCCTAGCGCAGCGTCGTGACGGCGACGTAACGACGGAACGGTTGCGTTCCGTCGTGGTTCTGCGTACGGTCGGCCCATGTCCGCTTCTCCCGCCGCGGTTCTCGCGGCCAGCCACGGCCTGTCGGTGAGCGGCGCCCGGCCGGGCCCGGGCGCCTACGCCCGCCAGCTGTGGGCGCGCCGCCACTTCATCACCGCGCTGGCCGCCGCCCGCCAGTCCGCCCTGTACTCGGGGGCCCGGCTCGGCCAGCTCTGGCAGGTGCTCACCCCGCTGCTCAACGCGGCCGTCTACTTCCTGGTCTTCGGGATGCTGCTGGGCGCCGGCCACGGCGTCCCGGACTACATCCCGTTCCTGTGCACCGGCGTCTTCGTCTTCACCTTCACGCAGTCCGCCGCGATGTCCGGCGCCCGCTCGCTCACCGACAACCTCGGCCTGGTCAGGGCCCTGCACTTCCCCCGGGCGAGCCTTCCGCTGGCCGCCACGCTGCTGCAGCTCCGGCAGCTGATGCTGGCCCTGGGCGTGCTGGCCCTGGTGCTGGTGGCCGACGGGGTGCCGGTCACCTCCCGGTGGCTGCTCGCCGTCCCCGCCCTGGTGCTGCAGTCGGTGTTCAACGCCGGGCTGGCCCTCGCCCTGGCCAGGGTCGGGGCGCGCACCACCGACTTCGCCCAGCTGCTGCCGTTCCTGCTGCGCACCTGGATGTACCTCTCGGGGATCTTCTACGACCTGTCGAAGATCACCGCGGGCGCCCCGCATCCCCTGGTGCGGCTGCTGGAGACCAATCCGGCGCTGATCTATGTGAGCCTGATGAGGTACGCCCTGATCGACACGGTGACCGGGGCCCGCCTGCCGCCGCACGTGTGGCCGCTCGCACTGATCTGGGCGACTGTGGCGGCAGGTGCCGGGTACGCGTTCTTCTGGTCGTCCGAAGAGGAGTACGGACGTGGCTGAATCCTCCGCCGAGCGGGCGGCGGCCGACAGCGGCACGGCGCGGCAGCAGCCGCCCCTCGCCGTTCCGGCCTCCGCCGTCCCCGCCGCCGGGTCCGACCCGGCGGCCGTCCCCGACGCCGGGCCCGAGCCCGCCGCCGGGTCCGATCAGGCTGCCCCCGACGTGTCCAGGGTGCCCACGGTCGTGGTCGACGACCTGCACGTCATCTACCGGATCTACGGCACCGGCACCGGCCACGGCAACGCCACCGCGGCGCTGCGGCGGATGCTGCTGCGCCAGGGCTCGCCCAACGTCACGACCGTGCACGCCGTCAGGGGCGTCACCTTCACGGCCTACCGCGGCGAGGCGATCGGGATCATCGGTTCCAACGGCTCCGGCAAGTCCACCCTGCTCAAGGCCATCGCCGGCCTGCTGCCCGCCGACCGCGGCAGGGTCTACACGGACGGCCAGCCGTCGCTGCTGGGCGTCAACGCCGCTCTGATGAACGACCTCACCGGCGGCACCAACGTCCTGCTCGGCGGCCTGGCCATGGGCATGTCGCAGGAGGAGATCCACTCCCGCTACCAGGACATCGTCGACTTCTCCGGCATCAACGAGAAGGACGACTTCATCTCGCTGCCGATGCGGACCTACTCCTCCGGCATGGCCGCCCGGCTGCGGTTCTCCATCGCGGCGGCGAAGAACCACGACGTCCTGATGATCGACGAGGCGCTGGCCACCGGCGACCGCGCGTTCCAGAAGCGCTCCGAGGAGCGGATCAGGGAACTGCGCAAGGAGGCCGGCACCGTCTTCCTGGTCAGCCACAACAACACCTCGATCCGCGACACCTGCGACCGCGTGCTGTGGATCGAGCGGGGCGAGCTCCTGATGGACGGCCCCACCGACGAGGTCGTCCAGGCCTACGAGGACCACGGCGGTCGCTAGGGTCTGTCGTGCGGATTCTCCGCGGCGTCGCGGAGATCCGCACGGCAGGCCCTGGGGTCTTTGCTTGCCTGCTCAGGGTGCGGCGGGCGGCCACGCGGGGGCGGCGGTACCGCGGCGCCGGACGGCGGCGGCGACACCCGCCGCGCCCAGGCCCGCGAGGGCGACGGCGGTGCCGGCCCACGTCCACAGGCGGTCGGGGGAGGGCGCGCTCGTCCCCGGGGACACCGTGCCGACGACGGCCGCCTGCGCGATGGTCCCCTCCTGCTCGCTCTGGTGGCTGCGCGAGTCGACGGCGTCGTTCCGGTGGTCGCCCAGGAGGAACAGCCGGCCCGCGGGCACGGTGACGTCGACGGGCATGCCGGGCGTGGGACCGGGAGCGAGGTACGGCTCGCCCAAGGCGGTGCCGTTGACGCTCACGACGCCCGCCGGGTCGATGGCCACGCGGTCGCCGCCGACGCCCACCACGCGCTGCATGAAGACCTGGTCGGTACCCCAGTCGCGGGCCGAGAACACGACGACCTGCCCGCGCCGGACGGGCGAGCCGCCGGTGTCGTGCACGGTGACGATGCTTCCCGGCTGGTAGGTCGGTGCCATCGAGTCGCTCCGGACCCGCATCGTCCGGCCGCCGTCGGCCGCGAACGCGGTCACCAGGACGCTCGTCACCGCCAGGAGCGCGCCGGCCGCCGCGACGCACAGGGCCAGCGCGAGCGGCACCCGGCTGCCCGCCCGCCGCACCGCCTGCTGCCCAGACCCCCACCCCTGCCACGCGCCCGGGGGTCGTGGGGGCACGCCGGGCTGCCGGTTCCAGGTCTCCACGGTCGAAGGTCCCCTCGACGAACGGTTCGGGCACGGGCGTTCCGTGCTCGGACGAATGTGCGGACGCTACCAGGGCCCTTGGCGGTCCGGGACCGCACCGGCGCCGGCCGGGTGCCCTTGTCCGGCCGTCGCGCCAGGAACGGGACGACGCCGCCGCGGGCCAGCGCCTCACCGAGCGTGCGAAACCGACGAAACGGCAACCGCCTTTTGACGTAAGGGCGTTGGCGGACCGGCGTAGTTCCCCTCCACCGCCCCGGCGCCGGGTCCGTGCGGAATTGCCGCCGCACTCCTTGTGGTGAATGCACGAGGAGGGCGTCATAGGCCGCTGTCAAGACTGCCTCTCCTTTGAACGGCCGCTCGCGGCAGGGCTCTTGAGGCCTCTCCTTGGGATGCCCGCCGCGCCCTGGCGTCCGCGGCCCGTGTGTGCCATGCGTGCCGTCGCCGGCGCCGACCGTGCAGGTGGGCGGCGTTCAGGGCACGGTTGCCCAGCCGGCGCGCACCGGGGCGCGTGGGACGGATGGGGCGGGTACGAGGGGCGCTCCGGCCCGGCCCGGCGCACTCCCGCCCGTGACGCGCGCCGTCCGCCGGATCCACCACGCCGGTGCGCATACGCCGCGGGCAATGGGCTCCGTAGCGCCGTTGCCGTCACCCCGACGGCCCGGTCATATTTCGGATGGTCGCACCGCGGATTCCGGACGGCTCGTGAAATGGCCGTCCACCGCGGGGACTTCGCCGCACGTCCTGCCGGAATTCCGGAATGCGGGAATGCGGGAATTCCAGTCAACGCCGATCCGTCCCCGCTGATCCGTTCCCTGCCGATCCGTCCGCGCCGCCGTCCGAGGAGGGTTTTCGTTGGACAACCGGTACGAGGCCTACGCCTACGCCGACCCGTACTTCTACGACACGCCCCGGCGCTGGGGAGCGCAGGAGGAGTTCGCCCATGTGACCAGGCCGCTGCCCGAGGGGTGGGAGCACGGCGAGGGGGAGATCTGGTCGATCGTGCGGCCGGCGGACGTGCGGCTGCCCGCGCAGGGCTGGAAGATCCACGTGTCCGCGCGCACCGAGGACGCCGAGGAGGTCCTGGACACCGTCTGGGACTACTGCCTGCGCGAGGGCGTCACCTTCAAGTTCCTGCGCGGGCTGCCGATCCTCCAGGTGCAGAACTCGAAGTACGCGGCGCGCGGGTCCAGCGGGAAGTTCTGCACGGTGTACCCGGCGGACGACGCCGAGCTGGAGCGCTGCCTCGACGGTCTCGGCGGCCTGCTCGCCGGCCGCAAGGGCCCGTACATCCTCAGCGACGCGCGCTGGGAGGGCGGCCCGCTCTACCTGAGGTACGGGGGGTTCGAGGAGCTGTACTGCCGTGACGCGTCCGGGGCACGCGTGCTCGCCCTGCGGGAACCGGACGGCACGCTGGTGCCCGACGTGCGCGGGCCCGGATTCGCCGTCCCGCCGTGGGCGCCGGTGCCGCGCTGCGTCGCCGCCGCCGTCGAGCGGCGGACCGGGGCGCGGGACACCGGGCTGCCCTACACGGTGGAGCGGGTCCTGCACTTCTCCAACGCGGGCGGCGTCTACCTGGCACGGGACCCCGGCACCGGCGAGCAGGTGGTGCTGAAGGAGGCGCGGCCCTACGCCGGCCTCGACCAGCGCGGTGTCGACGCCGTGGCGCGTCTGCGCGGCGAGCACGCCGTCCTCGTCCGGCTCGCCGGCGTGCCGGGCGTCCCCGCGGAGCACGGCGTCCTCACCGCCTGGGAGCACGAGTTCCTGGTGCAGGAGTACGTCGAGGGCAGGTCCCTCAGCGAGTGGCTGACCGCCCGCTACCCGCTGATCCACCCGGACGCCGGACCGGACGCCGTGGCGGAGTACTGCCGCGACGCGCTCGACCTGGTCGGCCGGGTCGGGCGCACCCTGGACGCGATCCACGCCCGCGGGGTGGTCTTCGGCGACCTCCACCCGCGGAACGTGATCGTGCGCCCCGACGGCGAGATCTGCTTCATCGACTTCGAACTCGCCAGCACCGTCGACGACTTCGTCCGCCCCGCGCTGGGCGCCGCCGGCTTCGCCGCGCCCGGCGGCTACTCCGGCCCGCAGATCGACCGGTACGGGCTGGCCGCCATCCGGCTCTGGCTGTTCCTGCCGCTGCTCCAGCTCACCGGTCTCGACCCGGGCAAGGCGGGCGAACTCGCCGACGTCCTGGAGCGCCGGTTCCCGGTCCCCGCGGGATACACCGACGAGATCCGGCGGCTGCTCGGCCCGGCGGCCGGCGACGGGCGCACCCCGCGCCCGGCGTTCGGCCGGCGCCGCGCCGAACTCCAGGCGCTGCTCACCGCGCCCGCCCCCGACTGGCCGGCCCTCCGGGACTCGCTCGCCGCGGGGATCGCGGCCGCCGCCACCCCCGGCCGCACCGACCGGCTCTTCCCCGGCGACGTCGCCCAGTTCACCCACGGAGGGCTGGGCCTGGCGCACGGCGCGGCGGGCGTCCTGTACGCCCTGCACGCCACCGGAGCCGCGATCGACCCCGCGCACGTGCGATGGCTGGTCGAGGCGGCCGAGGCGCAGTCCACCGTGCCGGGCCTCTACCACGGCGGGCACGGCACGGCCTACGCGCTGGACCTCCTCGGCGAGCACGAGGCCGCGCTCCGGCTGATGCGGCGCCTCGCCAAGGCTCCCGACGAGGACGCCGGCACCGACCTGGCCGGCGGGGCACCCGGGATCGCCCTCGCACTGCTCCACTTCGCGGAGGCCACCGGCGAGTCCGGGCCGGCCGACCGCGCCCTGGCCCTGGCCCGGTCCGCCGCGGACACCCTGGAGAGGGCCGGCACGAGCGACCCGGCGCGCCGGGTGGGCCTGCTGGCGGGCGCGTCGGGGACGGCCCTGGCGCTGATACGGCTGTCCGAGCACACCGGGGACACCGGCCTGCTGGACCGCGCCGAGGCGCTGCTCGGACTGGACTTCGAGCGGTGCGCGAGCGTCGCCGACGGCACGCTGCAGGTCGTCGACGGCCGTCGCGTCCTGCCCTACGTGGAGACGGGCAGTGCCGGGATCGGGCTGGTGCTCGACGCCCTGCTGGCACACCGCCCGGACAACGGGCTCGCACGGCACGAGACGGCCGTCCGGCGCGCCGCGGAACCGGAGTTCGTGATCCAGTCCGGCCTGTTCAACGGTCGCGCCGGGCTGCTCGGGTACCTGGCCGCGACCGGCCGCAGGCACGCGGGCACGGGGCGGCCCGCGGACCCAGGCGCCGGGCAGGGCACGGGCGCGGACGCCGGGGCGGCCGCCCCGCTCGACCGGCAACGGGCGGCGCTCGCCCTGCACCAGATCCCGTACGAGGGCCATCTCGCCTTCCCCGGCGACCAGTTGCTCCGCCTGTCGACCGACCTGGCCACCGGTTCCGCCGGCGTGCTGCTGGCGCTGGGCACGGCCCTGGCCGGCACCCCCTTCCTGCCCTGGACCGGCGCGCGCGCTCGCGTGCCGCTGCCCACGGCCCCTCTCGGCTGACGGCCCCACGGCCCGGCCCACCGGGCGCGCACCGCGCCCCACCCGCTCCCGGCCGCCGGCCGGGTGATCCCTCGAAGTGAAGGAGAACAGTCATGGCGATCCTCGACCTCCAGACCCTGGAACTGCCCGAGACCGAGGCGGCTCCGATCGACGACACCCTGGCGAGCGTCAGTTCGCTGAGCGCCCTGAACTGCGGCACGAGCACCGTCAGCACGCTGCTCTGCCTCTGACCCCAGGCGCCGCCCGCTAGGGCGGAACCCGTCGAGCAGCCGGCCGGGACCCGCGGGACGGGCCCGGTCGGCCGCTCCTCTCCCCGCTCGCCGAGAGCCCCCAGAGAGGTCGAGGCCCGTGGCCGTTCCCCCTCCCCGTACCGAGCCGCCCGCCCCGGACCGGATCCGCCTGCGCCGCGAACTGACCGCCGACCCCCTGCGGCTCACCTGCGCGCTGCTGCTCGCCGTGGCCGCCACGGCCGGCGCGCTGGCCCTTCCCCTGCTGGTCCGGCGGATCATCACGGACTTCGCCGCGCACCGGCCGCTCACCACCGACATCGCCCTGATGTGCGCGGTGGCCGTCCTCGGCGCCCTCGTCCAGGCACTCGCCGGCCGGCTGCTGGCCTGGATCGGCGAGCGGATGACCTACCGGCTGCGCACCCGGATCATGGAGCACGCGCTGCGGCTGCCGCTGCCCGTGGTGCGCGCCAAGGGGACCGGCGAACTCACCGCCCGCGTCACCTCCGACGCCCTCCTGCTGCGCGAGGTCGTGGACGTGGCCACCCAACTGCCCCTCGCCGGGCTGACGGTGGTGGCGACGCTGGGCGTGATGGTGTGGATCGACTGGGTGCTCACCCTCGTCACCGTGCTCGCGCTGGCCGTGCTGTGCGTGATGGTGCTGCTGATCCTGCGGCGGATGAAGACCAACGTCGTGCAGCAGCAGGAGGCCGTCGGGCGGGTGGCGCAGCGGTTCACCGCGAGCCTGGAGGCCCTCGCCACCGTCAAGGCGTACCGGGCCGAGCCGGTGGCCGCCGCGGCGCTCGCCGAGGACGCCGGGAAGCTGCGCGAAGTCGCGCTGCAGGGCGGGCGGTTGAACACGCTCGTCCCCGCGGTGCTCACCCTCGGCAACCAGTTCGCGATGATCTCGGTGATCCTGACCGGCGGAGCGCGGCTGGCCTCGGGCCATCTCCAGGTGGCGGCGTTCGCCGCGTTCCTGCTCTACCTGCTGCAGACCGTGCCGTCGGTGAGCACGCTCGCCACCGGCTTCGGCCGGCTCCAGGGCGGTCTCGCCGCCCGGGACCGCTGCAACGACCTGCTGGCGCTCCCGGCGGAGGGGGACCGGCGGGACGCCGCACGCCCCACGCCCGTCCCGGTCGCCGGCGCCCCGGCCGTCGAGTTCCATGCCGTCTCGTTCACCCACACCGGGTCGGACCATCCGGCGCTGCGCGGCGTCTCGTTCAGCACCGCGCGCACCGGGCTCACCGCCGTCGTCGGGCCCTCGGGGGCGGGAAAGAGCACCGCACTCGCCCTCGTCGACCGCTTCGTCCAGCCGTCATCGGGTTCCGTCACGGTGCTCGGCCACGACGTGCGGCACTGGCCGCTGGAGGCGCTGCGGGCCCGCATCGCCTACGTCGACCAGTCGTTCACGCTGCTGGAGGCCACGGCACGGGACAACCTCCGGCTCGGCAGGTCCGGCCCCGTCGGCGACGCCGAACTGGCGGCCGCGCTGGGCGCGGTGGGGCTGACCGAGGACGTCGCGCGGCTGCCGCACGGGCTGGACACCGTCCTCGGACGGGAGTCCGACCTGTCCGGCGGCCAGCGCCAGCGCATGGCGCTGGCCCGCGCGTTGCTCTCCGACGCGGAGATCGTGCTGCTCGACGAGCCGACCAGCCAGCTCGACGGGCTCAACGAGCAGCGGTTCCGGGCCGTCGTGGACACCCTGGCGCTGACCAGGGCGGTGGTCGTGGTCGCCCACCGCCTGTCGACCGTGCAGCACGCCCGTCACGTCGTGATGATGAACCACGGCACCGTCGTCGACGCGGGCGAGCACGGCACGCTGCTGCGGCGCTGCCCGCCCTACCGGGAGCTGGTGGCCAGCCAGGCCGTCGCCGCCCACTGAGCGGACGAGGCCGCGGACGACGCCCGCGGCCGCCGTCGCCCGCCCGGCCGCGGCCGTCAGTAGCTGTAGAAGCCGGCGCCGCTCTTGCGCCCGAGACGGCCGGCGTCGACCATGCGCTGCAGGATGGGCGGCGCCGCGTACAGCGGCTCCTTGTACTCGCCGTACATGGAGTCGGCGATCGCCGCGACGGTGTCCAGGCCGATGAGGTCGGAGAGCTTCAGCGGACCCATCGGGTGCGCGCAGCCCATCTCCATGCCGTTGTCGATGTCCTCGCGGGTGGCGATGCCCGACTCGAACATCCGGATCGCCGACAGCAGGTACGGCACCAGCAGCGCGTTCACCACGAAGCCCGAGCGGTCCTGGGCGCGGATCGCGTGCTTGCCGAGCACCTCGGCCACCAGGTGCTCGGTGCGCTTGACGGTGTCGGTGGAGGTGGTCAGCGCCGGGATGACCTCGACCAGGCGCTGCACCGGCGCGGGGTTGAAGAAGTGGATGCCGATCACGTGGTCGGGACGCGAGGTGGCGACCGCGAGCCGGACCAGCGGGATGGAGGAGGTGTTCGACGCCAGGATCGCGTCCTCGCGCGTCACCACCTGGTCCAGGACCCGGAAGATGTCCGTCTTGACCTGCTCGTTCTCCACGACGGCCTCGATCACCAGATCGCGGTCGGCGAACTCGCCGAGGTCGGTGGTGAAGCTCAGCCGCTCCAGCGCGTCGTCGCGCTCCTGCTCGGTGATCTTGCCGCGCTCCGCGGCCTTGCCGAGCGAGGTGGTCAGCCGGGCGCGGCCCAGCTCCAGCGCCTCACCGGTGGTCTCGGCCACCCGGACGTCGAGCCCGGCCTTGGCGCACACCTCGGCGATGCCCGAACCCATCTGGCCCGCGCCGACCACTCCGACGCGCTGGATGTCACTCACTCGTCAGCCTCTCGCTGCTGTCCGCTATGTCTGCCCGTTCGTCTACCGGACAGACGTTACCCGGGCCCGGACGGAGCGGTGCCCGCGGGGACCTGCAGTCGACCGGACCCCGAGGGCACCGCGAGCGGAAGCCCGCCCGGGGCCCGGCGCTCAGGCCGTGGCGCGGGCCGCGCCGTCGAGCGTGAACACGGCCGGAACGGTTTCCCCCGTCCGCGGTGCCGCCCGCGACCCCGCCCGGCCCGCCGCCCGCGACGCGCAACTGGAGTAGACCAATCGGTGGTTGCCGCCACGACCGAATGGGCCCATCATCGGCGGGTCGTGATGGAAGATCAGGAGGCCTGCATGGACCCGCTCTCAAGACGCTCCTTCACCGCCGCGGCCGCGGGCGCGCTCGCCGCGACCGCCCTGCCCGCCGGCTCGGCCGCCGCCGAGGAACCGGCGGACCGTGCCGCCACCGCCGGGACCGCGGCGGCGCCGGGCGGCCCGCCCCCCGGACGGCCCCGCCCGCACCGGCAGATGCGCGGCATGTGGGTCGCCACCGTGGCCAACACCAACTGGCCGTCGGCGCCCGGTCTCAGCCCCGAGCAGCAGCGCCAGGAACTGCTCGACCTGCTCGACCTGGCCGTCGAACGCCGCCTGAACGCCGTCGTGTTCCAGGTCCGCCCCACCGCCGACGCGTTCTGGCCGTCGCCGTTCGAGCCGTGGTCGCAGTACCTGACGGGCACTCAGGGCCAGGACCCCGGCTGGGACCCGCTGGGCACGGCGGTCGAGGAGGCGCACCGGCGCGGCCTGGAACTGCACGCCTGGTTCAACCCGTACCGCGTCTCGCTGAGCACCGACACCAGCAAGCTCGTCCCCACCCACCCGGCGCGGCTGCACCCGGAGTGGATCGTGCCCTACGGCGGCAAGCTCTACTACAACCCCGGCATCCCCGAGGTCCGCCGCTTCGTCGAGGAGGCCATCCTCGACGCGGTCCGCCGCTACCCGCTGGACGCGGTGCACTGGGACGACTACTTCTACCCGTACCCCGTGGCCGGCCAGACCTTCGACGACGACGCAGCCTGGGCCGCGTACGGCGGCGACTTCACCGACCGCGACGCGTGGCGCCGCGACAACTGCGACCTGCTGGTGCGGGAGACCGCCGAGGGCATCAAGGCGATCCGGCCGACCACGAAGTTTGGCATCAGCCCGTTCGGCGTGTGGCGCAACGCGGCCACCGACCCGGCCGGCTCGGCCACCACCGCCGGCGTGCAGACCTACGACGACCTGCACGCCGACACCCGCAAGTGGGTCGAGGAGGGCTGGCTCGACTACATCTGCCCGCAGGTGTACTGGAACATCGGCTTCGCCGCCGCCGACTACGCCGTCCTGGTGCCCTGGTGGTCCGACGTGGTGACCGGCACCCGGGTGCAGCTCTACATCGGCGAGGCGGTCTACAAGGTGGGCGTCGCCGGCCAGCCCGCGGCCTGGCAGGACCCCGCCGAGCTGTCCCGGCACCTGGACTTCGACGCGGACTACCCGCAGGTGCGCGGCAACGTCTGGTACTCGGCCAAGGAGGTCGCCGCCGACCCGCTCGGCGCCATGACCCAGGTCGTCGCGGACCACTACCCCACGCGGGTGCGCACCCCCTGACGTCCCCCGCCCCACCCGGCGGCCCGCGGGCCCGCCGCGCCGGTGCGGCCCTCGGGCCGATCGGCCGGCCGGTCCGCAGGCCGGTCAGCAGGCCGTAGGGTGTCAGGGCGATGGGTCGATTCAGCACGCCGTGGGGCGCACAGGAGATGAGCCGCTTCCCTGCGGAGCCGCGGGAGCAGCTGCAGGCGTGGGACGCGGCCGACGCGTACCTGCTGTCCCACCTCGCGGAGCAGGGCACCGACCTGTCCGGCGAGGTCGTGGCGGTCGGCGACCGGTGGGGCGCCCTGGTCACCGGCCTCGCGGAGTTCGGGCCGACGCAGATCTCCGACTCCCATCTGGGCCGGCAGGCCACCCTCGCGAACCTGCGGCGCAACGCGCCCGACGCGCGGGTGCGCCTGCTGTCGACCCGGGACGACCCGCCGCCGCGCGTGGACGTGCTGCTGGTGCGGGTGCCCAAGAGCCTCGCGCTGCTGGAGGACCAGCTGCACCGGCTGGCGCCCGCCGTCCACGCCGGCACCGTCGTGGTCGGCGCCGGCATGGTCAGCGAGGTCCACACCTCCACGCTGCGGCTCTTCGAGCGGATCCTCGGGCCGACCCGCACGTCACTGGCCGTCCGCAAGGCCCGGCTGATCCTGTGCACCCCGGACCCGGACCTCGCGCCCGGCCCCAGCCCCTGGCCGCTGCGGTACGCCCTGCCCGACGGCATCGGCGCCATGTCCGGCCGCACCGTCACCAACCACGCCGGGGTCTTCTGCGCCGACCGGCTCGACATCGGCACCCGCTTCCTGCTGGAGCACCTGCCCGAGCGGGTCGGGCCCGACCGGGTCGTCGACCTCGGCTGCGGCAACGGCGTCGTGGGCACCGCCGCGGCGGTCGCCAACCCGGCGTCCGACGTGCTGTTCGTCGACGAGTCCCACCAGGCCGTGGCCTCCGCCGAGGCCACCTTCCGCGACAACGCGGCGCCCGGTACCGAGGCCGAGTTCCTCGTGGGCGACGCCCTGAGCGCGGTCCCGCCCGGCAGCGCCGACCTCGTGCTCAACAACCCGCCGTTCCACGCCCACCGGGCGACCAGCGACAGCGCCGCCCGGCGGATGTTCGGCGGGGCGCGCGAGGCGCTGCGGCCCGGCGGCGAGCTGTGGGTGGTCGGCAACCGGCACCTGGGCTACCACGTGCGGCTGCGCCGGCTGTTCGGCGCGTGCGACGTGGTAGCCGCCAACCCCAAGTTCGTGGTCCTGCGCGCCGTGAAGCGCTGACGGCCGGCGGTCGCCGCGGCCCCGGGCCGCCGGCCCCGTCCCCGCCCGAACGCCGACCGCCCCGGCCGGGGCGTGCTGCCCGGCCGGGGCGGTCGTGGTGCGGTGTGCGCGGCGCCAGGGGCGCGGCGCGGTGGCTCAGCTCAGCGAGGCGAGCGCGGAGTTGAACGTCGCGGACGGGCGCATCACGGCGGCGGCCTTGGCCGCGTCCGGCTGGTAGTAGCCGCCGATGTCCGCCGCCGAGCCCTGCACCGCGACCAGCTCGTCGACGATGGTCTGCTCGGCCTCGGCCAGCGTCTTGGCCAGCGGTGCGAACGCCTCGGCGAGCTGCGCGTCGGTCGTCTGCTTCGCCAGCTCCTGGGCCCAGTACAGGGCCAGGTAGAAGTGGCTGCCACGGTTGTCGATCCCGCCCAGGCGGCGGCTCGGCGACTTGTCCTCGTTGAGGAAGGTGCCGGTCGCGCGGTCCAGGGTGTCGGCCAGGACCTGGGCGCGGGCGTTGCCGGTGGTCTGCGCGAGGTGCTCGAAGCTGACCGCCAGCGCCAGGAACTCGCCGAGGCTGTCCCAGCGCAGGTAGTTCTCCTTGACGAGCTGCTGCACGTGCTTCGGCGCGGAGCCGCCGGCGCCGGTCTCGAACAGGCCGCCGCCGTTCATCAGCGGCACGATCGAGAGCATCTTGGCGCTGGTGCCCAGCTCCAGGATCGGGAACAGGTCGGTCAGGTAGTCGCGCAGCACGTTGCCGGTGACCGAGATGGTGTTCTCGCCGCGGCGGATGCGCTCCAGCGAGAGCTTCGTCGCCTCGACCGGCGACATGATCTCGATCCGCAGGCCCTCGGTGTCGTGCTCCGGCAGGTACTGGCGGACCTTCGCGATCAGCTGCGCGTCGTGGGCACGGTCCTCGTCCAGCCAGAAGACGGCCGGGTCGCCGGTGGCGCGGGCCCGGCTGACGGCCAGCTTGACCCAGTCCTGGATCGGCAGGTCCTTGGTCTGGCACATCCGGAAGATGTCGCCGGCGCCGACCGCCTGCTCCAGCACCACGGTGCCGGACTCGTCCAGGACGCGGACGGTGCCGGTGACCGGGATCTCGAAGGTCTTGTCGTGGCTGCCGTACTCCTCGGCCTTCTGCGCCATCAGGCCGACGTTGGGCACCGAGCCCATGGTGGCCGGGTCGTAGGCGCCGTGGGCGCGGCAGTCGTCGATGACGGCCTGGTAGACGCCCGCGTAGCTGCTGTCCGGCAGCACGGCGAGGGTGTCGGCCTCGTTGCCGTCCGGGCCCCACATGTGGCCGGAGGTGCGGATCATGGCCGGCATCGACGCGTCGACGATGACGTCGCTGGGGACGTGCAGGTTGGTGATGCCGCGGTCGGAGTCGACCATGGCCAGCGCCGGGCCCTCGGCCAGCTCGGCGTCCAGGGACGCCTTGATCGCCGTGCCCTCGGGCAGCGCCTCGATGCCCTTGAGGATGCCGCCGAGGCCGTCGTTCGGGGTGAGGCCGGCCGCGGCCAGCACCGCGCCGTACGCGGCGAAGGTCTTCGGGAAGAACGCGCGCACCACGTGGCCGAAGATGATCGGGTCGGAGACCTTCATCATGGTGGCCTTCAGGTGCACCGAGAACAGCACGTCCTCGGCCTTGGCGCGGGCGACCTGGGCGGTCAGGAACTCGCGCAGCGCCGCGACGCGCATCACGGAGGCGTCGACGACCTCGCCGGCGAGCACCGGCACCGACGCGCGCAGCACGGTGGTGCTGCCGTCGTCGCCGGCCAGCTCGATGCGCAGCGAGCCGGCGGCCGGGACGACCGCGGACTTCTCGGTGGACCGGAAGTCGTCGACGCCCATCGTGGCGACGTCGGTCTTCGACTCCGCGGACCAGGCGCCCATGCGGTGCGGGTGCGCCTTGGCGTAGTTCTTGACCGCGGCGGCGGCCCGGCGGTCGGAGTTGCCCTCGCGCAGCACCGGGTTCACCGCGCTGCCCTTGACCTTGTCGTAGCGGGCGCGGACGTCGCGCTCCTCGTCGGTCTTCGGGTCGTCCGGGTACTCCGGCAGCGCGTAGCCCTGCTGCTGGAGCTCCGCGATCGCGGCCTTGAGCTGCGGGATCGAGGCCGAGATGTTCGGCAGCTTGATGATGTTCGCGGCCGGCGTCTTCGCCAGCTCGCCCAGCTCGGCGAGCGCGTCGTCGATGCGCTGCTCCTCCTGGAGGTACTCCGGGAAGAGCGCGATGATGCGCCCGGCCAGCGAGATGTCACGGGTCTCGACGGTGACACCGGCCGTCGCGGCGTACGCCTCGACCACAGGCAAGAACGAGTACGTCGCCAGGGCCGGGGCCTCGTCGGTGTGCGTATAGATGATGGTCGAGTCAGCCACCGGGTTACTCCGCTCCAGTCTCCAACATTGCTTGACATCAAGATATCCCGATGCCGCCCCGGGATCGACAGCGGCCTGCCCCGGCCGCCCGCGGCGGACCCCCGGCCGTGGTCGCGGCGGGCGCCAGGCCCTAGCGTTCCGGTCCATGAGCGGCGACACATATCGGGACGTGGGCGAGAGCGCCTGGTCGTGGGTGCTGGAGCAGGTCCGGGAGGACGGGGGGCCGTGGCTGCCGGAGACGGTGGCGCCGGACGGCCCGGCGGAGACGGAGCCGGGCAGGTACCGCGACTCGCTGTACTCGGGGATCGCGGGCCTGGCCCCGGTGCTGGCGGAGATCGCGCGGTACCGCGACCTGACCGCCCGGGAGCGGGACCTGGCCGACGCCGTCGTGGCCCGGCTGACGGCCCGCGCCGCGGAGGACGCCGAGGCGTCGCTCTACGAGGGCCTCGGCGGGTACGCCACGGCGCTGCGGCTGCTGGCCCCGGGGACGGAGGCGGGTGCGCTGCGGCGGCTGGCCGGCCTCGCGACCCCCGAGGGCTGGCGGTCCACCCTCGAGCTCGACCCCGGCTCGGACACGCCCGTGACCGACGTGGTGATGGGCAGTGCGGGCGTGATGATGGCGGCGGTCTGGGCGAAGGGCGAGGACGGCGAGGCCGTGGCCGCCGCCGGCGGGGAGGCGCTGCTGCGGGCAGCGGACCGCACCGACGCGGGACTGGACTGGGGCATGACGCCCGGCCGGGAGTCGCGCATGCCGAACTACTCGCACGGCACCGCCGGCGTGGCGGCCGCGCTGGCCGTGGCCGGTGCCGCGCTGGGCCGGAGCGACTTCGTCGAGGCCGCGGTGGCGGGCGCCCGGCACGTGCTGGCGCTGGGTTCGCCGGCGGACGGCGGCTTCGTCGTCCCGCACACCCTCCCGCCGTCCCGCCGCGAGGTGGAGCCGGTGACGTACACCTGGTGCCATGGGCCCGCGGGGACGTCCTATCTGTTCGCGGCGCTGGCGCACGCGGGGGTCGCGGAGGTGTCCGGCCACCGGGTCGGGGACCTGCGGGACCGCTGCATGACCTCGCTGCTCACCTCGGGTCTGCCGGCCCGCCTGCGGCCCGGCTTCTGGGACAACGACGGGCGCTGCTGCGGCACGGCGGGCGTCGGCGACGTGCTGCTCGACGCCGCCCAGGACGCCCCGGCGGCCGACCGGGCGAAGGACCTCGCGGACGGCGCGCGCGTGATGGGCGACGCCTTGGTGGCGCGGGCCGTGCGGGACGCGGCGGGCGCCCGCTGGCGCTTCGTCGAGCACCGCGAGGACCCGCCGCTGCTGCCCCCGGGCACGGGCTGGATGCAGGGCGCGGCGGGCATCGCGGCCTTCCTCCTGCGCCTGGCCCGGTACCTGGAGACCGGGCCGGACGCCCCGGTCGTGGACCGCCCCGATCAGTGGTGGGCGGTCCCGGCCCGGCTGCGCACCGCGGCCGCCTGACGCGCGGGGAGCCGGCCGATCGGCTCCCCGTCCTTTCCCTCCGTCCCGCCCACCCGTGAATTTCTTTGCATAAAACTGCGGCTACCCGTATAGTCATGCTGTCGATGCTGAGGAGGATTCGATGGCAGTGCGGGTGGCGGTGGCGGGAGCCAGCGGGTACGCCGGGGGAGAGGCCCTGCGGCTGCTCGCCGGGCACCCCGAGGTCGAGATCGGAGCGGTCACCGGCAACTCCAACGCCGGCCAGGCGCTCGGCGCGCTGCAGCCGCACCTGCTGCCGCTCGCGGACCGGGTGCTCGAACCGACCACGCCGGAGGTGCTGGCCGGCCACGACGTGGTCTTCCTCGCCCTGCCGCACGGCCAGTCGGCCGCCGTCGCCGAGCAACTGGGGGAGGACGTCCTCGTCGTCGACATGGGCGCCGACTTCCGGCTGAACGACGCGGCCGCCTGGGAACGGTTCTACGGCTCGCCGCACGCCGGCACCTGGCCGTACGGCCTGCCCGAACTGCCGGGCGGCCGCGCCGCGCTGGAGGGGTCCAGGCGCATCGCGGTCCCCGGCTGCTACCCGACGGCCGTCTCGCTCGCCCTGTTCCCCGCCTACGCCGCCGCGCTCGCCGAGACCGAGGCCGTGGTCGTCGCCGCCTCCGGCACCTCCGGCGCGGGCAAGGCGCCCAAGCCGCACCTGCTGGGCTCCGAGGTGATGGGCTCGATGACCCCCTACGGCGTCGGCGGCGCCCACCGCCACACCCCGGAGATGGTCCAGAACCTCAGCGCGGTGGCCGGCGGGCCGGTGAGCGTGTCCTTCACGCCGACCCTGGCCCCCATGCCGCGCGGCATCCTCGCCACCTGCTCGGCCAAGGCCCGCCCCGGCGTGACCGCGGCGGACGTCCGCACCGCCTACCGCAAGGCGTACGACGACGAGCCGTTCGTGCGCCTGCTGCCCGAGGGGCAGTGGCCGGCGACCGCCTCGGTGTACGGCTCCAACGCCGTCCACGTGCAGGTCGTCCTCGACGAGACGGCCGGCCGGGTGGTCGCCATCAGCGCCATCGACAACCTGACCAAGGGCACCGCGGGCGGCGCGGTGCAGAGCATGAACATCGCCCTGGGCCTGCCCGAGGCCACGGGTCTGCCCCTGACGGGGATCGCGCCCTGATCCGCGCCGGCGGACCGGGCGGGCGCATCGAAGCGAGGAGGAGTTCAGCGTGAGCGTGACCGCAGCGAAAGGATTCACGGCGGCCGGAATCGCCGCCGGGATCAAGGCCAACGGCGGGCCGGACCTCGCCCTGGTGGTCAACACCGGGCCGAGCCGGGCGGCCGCCGGCGTCTTCACCTCCAACCGCGTGAAGGCCGCGCCCGTCCTGTGGTCCGAGCAGGTCCTCAAGGGCGGTGCGGTGACCGCGGTCGTCCTCAACTCCGGTGGCGCCAACGCCTGCACCGGACCGCGGGGCTTCCAGGACACCCATGCCACCGCCGAGCAGGCCGCCGAGGTGCTGGGCCACCACGCCGGTGAGGTCGCGGTCGCCTCCACCGGGCTGATCGGCACACTGCTGCCGATGGACAAGCTGCTGCCCGGCGTCGCCGCCGCGGCCGCCGAACTGTCCGAGCACGGCGGCGAGAAGGCCGCCATCGCGATCAAGACCACCGACACCGTGCACAAGACCGCGGTGGCCACCGGGCCCGGCGGCGCCTGGACCGTCGGCGGGATGGCGAAGGGCGCGGGCATGCTCGCCCCCGGCCTGGCCACCATGCTCGTGGTGCTCACCACCGACGCCGACGTGGACGCCGGGACGCTCGACAAGGCCCTGCGCGACGCCACCCGGCAGACCTTCGACCGCGTCGACTCCGACGGCTGCATGTCCACCAACGACACCGTGCTGCTGCTCGCCTCCGGCGCGTCCGGCGCCACCCCCGGGTACGCCGACTTCGCCGAGGCGGTGCGCCACGTGTGCGACGACCTGGCCCGGCAGCTGATCGGCGACGCCGAGGGCGCGTCCAAGGACATCAGGATCGAGGTCGTGAACGCCGCGACGGAGGAGGACGCGGTCGAGGTCGGCCGGTCCATCGCCCGCAACAACCTGCTCAAGTGCGCGATCCACGGCGAGGACCCCAACTGGGGCCGGGTGCTGTCCGCGATCGGCACCACCGGCGCGGCCTTCGAGCCCGACGCGCTCAACGTCGCCATCAACGGCGTGTGGGTGTGCCGCAACGGCTCGGTCGGCGAGGACCGGGACCTGGTCGACATGCGCTTCCGCGAGGTCGTCATCACCGCCGACCTGGCTGCGGGCGCGCAGTCCGCCGTCGTGTGGACCAACGACCTGACGGCCGACTACGTCCACGAGAACAGCGCGTACAGCTCATGAGCGCCGCCGACTCCCGCCCCGGGGTGCCCCCGCGCAAGCACAACGCCCTGCCCAAGGCCCGGGTCCTGGTCGAGGCGCTGCCCTGGCTGACCCGGCACCACGGCAAGACGGTCGTCATCAAGTTCGGCGGCAACGCCATGGTCGACGACGAGCTGAAGGCCGCGTTCGCGCAGGACGTGGTGTTCCTGCGGCACGCCGGTCTCAAGCCGGTCGTCGTGCACGGCGGCGGGCCGCAGATCAGCGCCCAGCTCGACCGGCACGGCCTGGTCAGCGAGTTCAAGGCCGGGCTGCGGGTGACCACGCCCGAGGCCATGGACGTGGTGCGGATGGTGCTCGCCGGACAGGTGCAGCGCGAGCTCGTCGGCCTGCTCAACCAGCACGGCCCGCTGGCCGTCGGCCTGACCGGCGAGGACGCCCACACCATCACCGCGGTCAAGCACTACCCGCGGATCGACGGCGAACCGGTCGACATCGGCCGGGTCGGCGAGATCACCGCGATCGACACCGGCGCGATCGAGGCGCTGCTGGAGGACGGCCGCATCCCCGTCGTCTCCTCCATCGCCCGCGCCGAGGACGACGGCCACATCTACAACGTCAACGCCGACACCGCGGCCGCGGCGCTGGCCGCCGCGCTCGGCGCGGAGACGCTGATGGTGCTCACCGACGTCGAGGGCCTGTACGAGGACTGGCCGAACAGCGACGAGGTGATCAGCCGGCTGACCGCGACCGAGCTGGAGAAGCTGCTGCCCGAGCTGTCCAGCGGCATGGTCCCGAAGATGGAGGGCTGCCTGCACGCCGTGCGCAACGGCGTGCACACCGCCCGCGTCATCGACGGCCGGGTCCAGCACTCCATCCTGCTGGAGATCTTCACCGACGAGGGCATCGGGACGATGGTCGTGCCCGACGACCCCGGGACGCCCCCGGCGCGCGGGGCGGGCGCGGTGTCCGCGGCCCCCGGGGCACCCGAAGTGACCGCAGCACCCGAAGTGACCAGTGACGCCGCCGCGCCCGCGGCGGCCGACGCAGGGGGAGTGGCATGACCGGCAACGACGAGCTGACCCGGCGGTGGCGGGGCTCGCTGATGGACAACTACGGCACCCCGCGGGTGCCACTGGTCCGCGGCGCGGGCGCCACCCTCTGGGACGCCGACGGGAAGGCGTACACCGACTTCCTCGGCGGCATCGCCGTGAACGCGCTCGGCACCGGGCACCCGGCGGTCGTCGAGGCGGTGACACGGCAGATCGGCACCCTCGGCCACGTGTCGAACCTCTTCGTCGCCGAGCCCGTGGTGGCCCTCGCGGAGCGACTGCTCCAGCTGGCGGGCAGGTCCGGGCGGGTGTTCTTCGCCAACTCGGGGGCCGAGGCCAACGAGGCCGCGTTCAAGATCGGCCGGCTCACCGGCCGCACCGGCATGGTCGCCACCGAGGGTGCCTTCCACGGCCGCACCATGGGCTCGCTGGCCCTGACCGGCCAGCCGGGCAAGCGGGACGCCTTCCAGCCGCTGCCCGGTGACGTCACCCATGTGCCCTACGGCGACGCGGACGCGCTGCGGGCCGCGGTCACCACCGACACCGCCCTGGTGATCCTCGAACCCGTCCAGGGCGAGAACGGCGTCGTCGTGCCGCCGGCCGGCTACCTCCAGGCCGCCCGGGAGATCACCGCCGCCACCGGCACCCTGCTGGTGCTGGACGAGGTGCAGACCGGCATCGGGCGGACCGGCCACTGGTTCGAGTGCCAGGCCCAGGGCGTCGAGCCCGACGTGATCACGCTCGCCAAGGGCCTGGGCGGCGGGCTGCCGATCGGCGCCGCGCTGGCCTTCGGACCGGCCGCCGACCTGCTCACCCCGGGCGCCCACGGCACGACGTTCGGCGGCAACCCCGTCGCGTGCGCCGCCGCTCTCGCGGTGCTGGACACCATCGCCGCCGACGGCCTCCTGGAGAACGTCAAGCGTCAGGGGGAGCGGCTCAGGCACGGCATCGAGGCGCTGCAACACCCCCTGGTCGATCATGTGCGCGGTGCGGGCCTGCTGATCGGTATGGTGCTCACCGAGCCGCTCGCCCCCCAGGTCCAGCAGGCGGCTCAGGACGCCGGTTTCCTGGTGAACGCCGCTGTGCCCGGTGTGGTGCGGCTGGCGCCTCCGCTCATCGTCGGCGACGGTGAGACGGACGCGTTCCTCCAGGCGCTGCCCGGCGTTCTCGACCGCGTGCGGCAGGACTACCAGGAGTACCGGGCGTCCCGGGAGTCAGACGGAGAATGACGCGATGATGAGCGAGGCGCAGGTACCAGGCGGCGGGCAGTCCGTGCCGCAGACCCGCACGGCACGGCACCGCAGGATCGTGGACATCCTGGGCCGGCAGCCGGTGCGCTCCCAGAGCCAGCTCGCCAAGCTGCTCGCCGACGACGGGCTGAGCGTCACCCAGGCGACGCTCAGCCGGGACCTGGACGAACTCGGCGCGGTCAAGATCCGCACCAACGACGGCGAGCTGATCTACGCCGTGCCCTCGGAGGGCGGTTTCCGCACCCCGCAGGCGCCGCTGGGCGAGTCGGTGAAGGAGGAGCGGATGCGCCGGCTCGCCGGCGAGCTGCTCATCTCCGCCGAGGCGTCCGCGAACCTGGTGGTGATCAGGACCCCGCCGGGCGCCGCCCAGTTCCTGGCCTCCGCCATCGACGCCGCCGAGGTCTACGACATCCTCGGCACGATTGCGGGCGACGACACCGTGGTACTCATCAGCCGCGACGCCGCCGGCGGCGCCAAGCTCGCCGACCACCTGCTGCGGCTGGCCCAGGGCGAGGCGTAGGCACCGCGACACCCGCACCCCCCCGACACCCGCACCGACCCCCGACACCGGCGGCCCCTCCTCAGCAGGGGCCGCCTCCCCCATTAACCCGCTGACCTGCGACGTTGACGATTCATACGGAGCAGTGCATACTTATACCAGTCAGCGTATGCATCGTAAGGAGAGACCCGTGACCGAGCGCGTCGTACTCGCCTACTCAGGCGGTCTTGACACCTCCGTCGCCATCGGCTGGATCGCCGAGGAGACCGGCGCCGACGTCATCGCCGTGGCGGTCGACGTCGGCCAGGGCGGCGAGGACCTGGACGTCATCCGCAAGCGCGCGCTCGCCTGCGGTGCCGTCGAGGCCGAGGTCGCCGACGCCAAGCAGGAGTTCGCCGACGAGTACTGCCTGCCGGCGATCCAGGCCAACGCGCTCTACATGGACCGCTACCCGCTGGTCTCCGCGCTCTCCCGGCCGGCCATCGTCAAGCACCTGGTCGCCGCAGCGAAGAAGCACGGCGCCGACACCGTCGCCCACGGCTGCACCGGCAAGGGCAACGACCAGGTCCGGTTCGAGGCCGGCATCTCCTCGCTGGCGCCCGACCTCAAGTGCATCGCGCCGGTCCGCGACTACGCGATGACCCGCGACAAGGCCATCGCCTTCTGCGAGGAGAAGAACCTCCCGATCGCGACCACCAAGAAGTCCCCGTACTCCATCGACCAGAACGTCTTCGGGCGGGCCGTCGAGACCGGGTTCCTCGAGGACATCTGGAACGCGCCGATCGAAGAGGTCTACGAGTACACCCAGAACCCCGCCACCCCGCGGGACGCGGACGAGGTCGTCATCACCTTCGAGCGGGGCGTCCCGGTCGCGATCGACGGCAGCCCGGTCACCGTGCTGGAGGCCATCCAGCAGCTCAACGCCCGGGCCGGCGCCCAGGGCATCGGCCGGATCGACATGGTCGAGGACCGGCTGGTCGGCATCAAGTCCCGGGAGATCTACGAGGCCCCCGGCGCGATCGCCCTGATCACCGCGCACCAGGAGCTGGAGAGCGTCACCGTCGAGCGGGAACTCGCCCGCTACAAGCGGCAGGTGGAGCAGCGCTGGGGCGAGCTGGTCTACGACGGCCTGTGGTTCTCGCCGCTCAAGCGGGCCCTGGACGGCTTCATCGCCGAGGCCAACCAGCACGTGTCCGGCGACATCCGGATGGTGATGCACGGCGGCCGGGCGGTCGTCAACGGCCGGAAGTCGGCGACCTCGCTCTACGACTTCAACCTCGCCACCTACGACACCGGCGACACCTTCGACCAGTCGCTGTCCAAGGGCTTCATCGAGATCTTCGGCATGTCCAGCAAGATCGCGGCCAAGCGGGACCTCGGGCAGTGAGCGCCGCCCAGGGCAACGCCCCGGAGGCCGGCAAGCTGTGGGGCGGGCGGTTCGCCGACGGACCGTCCGCCGCCCTGGAGAAGCTCTCCGCCTCGGTCCACTTCGACGACCGTCTCGCCCCGTACGACATCGCCGGCTCCCGGGCGCACGCCCGGGTGCTGCACGCGGCGGGCCTGCTCACCACCGACGAGCTGCGGCGGATGACCGCCGGCCTCGACGCGCTCGAAGCCGATGTCGCCGCCGGCACGTTCACCATGACGATCGCCGACGAGGACGTGCACACCGCGCTGGAACGCGGCCTGCTGGAGCGGATCGGCTCCGAGCTGGGCGGCAAGCTGCGGGCCGGCCGGTCCCGCAACGACCAGATCGCCACGCTCTTCCGGATGTACCTGCGCGACCACGCCCGGACCATCGGCGGCCTCGTCGCCGACCTCCAGGACGCGCTGGTGGGTCTCGCCGAGGCCCACCCGGACACCGCGATGCCCGGCCGCACCCACCTGCAGCACGCCCAGCCGGTGCTCTTCGCGCACCACGTGCTGGCGCACGCGCAGGCGCTGTCCCGCGACGCGGAGCGGCTGCGGCAGTGGGACGAGCGCACCGCCGTGTCCCCGTACGGCTCCGGCGCGCTGGCCGGCTCCTCGCTCGGCCTCGACCCCGAGGCCGTGGCCCGCGACCTGGGCTTCGAGCGCGGCAGCGCCGGCAACTCCATCGACGGCACCGCCGCCCGCGACTTCGCCGCCGAGTTCGCCTTCATCACCGCCATGATCGGCGTCAACCTGTCCCGGATCGCCGAGGAGGTGATCCTGTGGAACACGAAGGAGTTCTCCTTCGTGACGCTGCACGACGCCTTCTCCACCGGCTCGTCGATCATGCCGCAGAAGAAGAACCCGGACATCGCCGAGCTGGCGCGCGGCAAGTCGGGCCGCCTGATCGGCAACCTCACCGGGCTGATGGCGACCCTCAAGGCGCTGCCGCTGGCGTACAACCGGGACCTCCAGGAGGACAAGGAGCCGCTCTTCGACTCCTGCGACCAGCTGGAGGTGCTGCTCCCCGCGTTCACCGGGATGATGGCCACCCTGACGGTCCACCGCGAGCGGATGGAGGAGCTGGCACCGGCCGGCTTCTCGCTCGCCACCGACATCGCCGAGTGGCTCGTGCGGCAGGGCGTGCCCTTCCGTGTCGCGCACGAGGTCGCCGGGGCGTGCGTCAAGGTCTGCGAGGCCGAGGGCATCGAGCTGGACCAGCTGACGGACGAGCAGTTCGCCGCGATCTCGCCGCACCTGACGCCGGAGGTCCGCGGCGTGCTCAACGTGCCGGGCTCACTCGCCTCCCGCAGCGGCCGCGGTGGCACCGCGCCGAGCGCCGTCGCCGTGCAACTGGCCGAGGTGAAGGCCGACCTGGAGGTCCAGCACGCCTGGGCCGAGGCCAAGCGGGCCTGAGCCCGGTCCCCGCCCGGCGGCGGGGCCGGGAACACGCGACGACGAACGAGAGGGCGGGCCCGGGGAGATCCCGGGCCCGCCCTCTGCGCCGTCCTGGGCGGCGGTGCGGGTGCCGGCCCCGCGCCCGCCGCGCGGTCAGGCGGCCTTGGCCTTGGTCGCGTAGATGTCCACGTACTCCTGGCCTGACAGGTTCATCACGTGGCTCATCACCTCGTCGGTGACGGCCCGCAGCACGTACCGGTCGCGGTCCATGCCCTCGTAGCGGGAGAAGTCCAGCGGGCGGCCGAAGCGGATGGTGACCGGCGCGATGCGCGGCATGCCCTTCCCGCCGGGCTGCACCTTGTCGGTGCCGACCATCGCGAACGGGACCACCGGCGCGCCGGTCATCAGCGTCAGCCGGGCGATACCGGTGCGGCCGCGGTACAGGCGGCCGTCGGGGGAGCGGGTGCCCTCGGGGTAGATGCCGAAGATCCTGCCCTCGTCGAGCACCCGGCGGCCGGTCATCAGCGCGGCCACGCCGCCGTGCCCGCCGTCCCGGTCCACCGGGATCATGCCGCAGGTGGTGAAGAACCAGGCCATCAGGCGCCCCTTGACGCCCTTGCCCGTCACGTACTCGTCCTTGCCGATGAAGTACACCTGGCGCTCCACCACGAGCGACAGGAACATCGAGTCGATGAACGTCACGTGGTTGCCGGCCAGGATCACCGGCCCCTCGCCCGGGATGCTGTCCAGGCCCTCGACCACCGGGCGGTACAGCACGCGCATCAGCACACCGAGAACCATCTTGAGCACGCTGCGGGACAAGCGGGACAACGGACCCTCCGGTCAGGTCGGTCGAGGTCGACAGGCGCAGGGCCTACGCTACCGGCCCGTACGCAAGGACGATACTTCCGCGGACTCGGGCCGCGCACGCCGGGATCGGCCGCCCGGAGCGCCGGGGGTTGACATCGCGGCCTGAGCATGCCAACGCCGTCGTCCCCGGGATACGGCCACACCATCAGGTGAAAGGCTCCGGCGCAGGCAACCGGTCACCGCGGCCGCCACGTGCCAGCCGGTATGCACGTTCCCATGCACCGCCCATGCCCCGACCGCCCGCACGACCGCCCGTACGACCAGCCGAGCCTCGCGCGGGACCACCCGCACGGCCTCCCGCCGTCCGGTGACCACGAGGGCGGCGGCCATGGCGAGGGCGCGGGGAACGGTGCCGCCTACGCGCGGCTGCGGCCGCTGCTCGCCGCCGAGGCCGCGGCCGAGGAGCTGCCCGGCCGGATCGAGGCCGCGGACCTCGAACAGGCCGTGTGGGTACGGCTGCTGGAGCGCCCGGCGCCGCCCGCCGAGCCCGGCAGCTGGATCCGCCGCGCGGTGCGGGCCGAGGTCCGCGCCGCCGACCTCGCCACCCGCGACCAGCACCCCTACGACGACTTCGGCCTGGACTTCGGCGGCGGTCCGGCCGCCCGCGGCGCCCGCGCCGTCGAGGACCTGGTGATCGCCGCCGAGCAGCGGCGGGCCGTCCGCGCGGCGGTGCGCCGGCTGCCCGGCCGCTGCCCCCAGGTCGTGACGGCCCTGATGTCCCGTTCCGACCCCACTTACCGGGAAATCTCCCGGGAGTTGGGAATCTCACAGGGCAGCCTCGGGCCCCTGCGCTCGCGCTGTCTGGGGTGCCTGCGATCGATCCTGAATTCGAGGGTTGGATCCCCGCCGGTACGGGGTAATGCACGGTAAACAGTCAGCGGCAGCGGGCACCCTTGGCACGCGCGGACGGGACTGAGACGGGCGCCGCGGCGCGGTACCCGGCCGGAAGGTTTGTGCGATCATCGGCGCCACGGAGGCGGCGCACACCCGCACCAACCTCCGCTCAGGCACACGTTCCGGGCGCACACCACCCTCAACTGCCCGGACGGAAACGAAGGGGAGGCCTGCGCGCATGGGCATGAGCGTGACCATCTCCACGGCGGACGACACCGACGCGGAGAAGATCCTCAAACTCCAGTACCTCTGCTACCAGGGCGAGGCGGAGCTGTACGGCGACTACACCATCGAGCCGCTCACACAGACCCTGGACGACCTGCGGGCCGAACTCGACCAGAGCGTCGTGCTCGTCGCGCGCCTGGGCGGCGAGGTCGTGGGCTCCGTCCGCGGCGCCGTCGACGCCGACGGGACCGCCCGCATCGGCAAGCTGATCGTCCACCCGCGGCTGCAGCGGCACGGCCTGGGCGGCCGCCTGCTGGCCGCCCTCGAGGGCCGGCTGGCCGACGAGGCCGAAGCCAAGCGGTACCGGCTGTTCACCGGCCACCGCAGCGACGTCAACCTGCGGATGTACCGCAAGCTCGGCTACGAGCAGGTCGGCGCGGCCGAGCCGATCAACCGGCGGCTGAGCCTGGTCCACATGGAGAAGCCGGCGACGGCCGGGCAGCCCTCCACGCTCGCGGCGAGCGCCTGACCGGCGCCGCCTCCCACCGGCAGGGCTGGCCTCGGGGTCAGTCCTGCCGGCCGGCGTCCGGCACGGGCGCACCGGCCGCCGCGGGCACGGCCTCGCGCGCGGCCCGGCGCAGCCACAGCAGGCCCGTCACGGGCAGTGCCAGCGGCAGCAGCAGGTAGCCCGCCCCGTAGTACGACCACACCGTCGAGTCCGCGAAGGCCGAGGAGTCCACGACGGTCAGCGTGCCGACGGTGACCACGCCCACCAGCTCGATGGAGCAGCACACCATCGCGACCCGGCGGGCCGACTCGCCGCCCTTGGACAGCGCGACCAGGATCACCGCGTACACCACGCCGGCCACCGCGGACAGCGAGTACGCCAGCGGCGCGTGGTGGAACTTCATGCTGATCTGCACGATCGAGCGGGACAGCGCCGCCACCGTGAAGATGCCGTAGAGCCACAGCAGCAGCCGGCCGGGGCCGGTGCCGATGCGCACGGGCGCTGCCGGCTGTCGCTGCTCCGGCCCGCCGGCGGTGCTCGGGTCCGCGGTCACGTCGTTCTCCTCGATCGGCTTCCCGGCCTGGTCGCCGGTCTCGTTCGCGCTGCCGTCGCCGGCGTCGTCCTCAGCCATGGCCCGACCCCCAGATCTCGTGCAGCCGCAGTTCCAGCACCGCCAGGATCACCCCACCGGCCGCCACGATCGCCGAACCCCAACGGGTGCGCTCGGCAAGCGACATGAAGGCGGCCGCCGGGACGGTGCAGGCCGCGCCGATCAGATAGGCGAGGAAGACCGCCATCCCGTGGTCGGGCCGCTCGCCCCTGGCGAGCTGCACCAGCGCCACCACCAGCTGCACCAGCGCGGCCAGGGTGACCACGGCCATGCCGATGAAGTGCCAGTCCTTGGTCGGCGAGTCGCGGTACGCGGCGTAGCCGCACCACGCCGCGAGCAGCAGCGCCGTGACGGAGACCGTGAGGATGACCGCGTCGACCATGCGAAGACTGTATTACGGGTGGTCACCGCCCCCGATCCCGCCCCCGTCCCCCCGGCCGGAGCGCCCCGGCCGGCGCTTTGTGTCCGGATAATGAACTGTCCGACCGGAATTCGGAACCGTGGCGGATCTCTGCTTTACTGGGGCACATGACCACGACGAACCGCAGCAGCCACGCGACCGAGGCGACCATGCCCGGCCTTCGCTGCATGCCCGGTGTGCGTCGTGCCTGTCGAATGTGTGACTGACTGAGGGCCCGGAAAACCTGAGTCTCGCGCCCCGAAGCGAGACCCGGCGGCGTCTGCTCGCCGCCCGCCCGTCGTCTCCCGACACCCGCCCCTGACGGCCCCGCCGGCAGGGGAGCCCTCCGCGTCACACACCTCCCCGGCGGCCCGTCCCGAGCGCCGCCGGTCCCGCACGCCCCCTGCCGGGCCGTGCCGTGCCGCGGACCACCGCAAACCCCCCGCACCGGCGGACGCTGCCGTGTGCCCGGACGTGATGGACGCGAACGTGATCACCACCACCGACCTGCGCAAGGTCTACCGCTCGCGCGGCCGTGAGGTCACCGCCCTGGACGGCGTGGACCTGGCCGTGCGCGAAGGCGAGGTCTTCGGCGTCGTCGGCCGCAGCGGCGCCGGCAAGAGCACCCTCATCCGCTGCGTCAACCTGCTGGAACGCCCCACCGCCGGCACCGTCGAGGTGGCCGGCCGCGACCTGACCGCACTCGCCGGCCGCAGCGACCGGGCCCCGGCCGCGCTGCGCGCCGCCCGCGCCGGCATCGGCATGGTCTTCCAGCACTTCAACCTGCTCTCCTCGCGCACCGCCCAGGAGAACGTCGAGCTGCCGCTGGAGATCCTCGGTGTGCACGGCCGCCGCACCCGGGCGGCGCGGGCACGCGAACTCCTCGACCTGGTGGGCCTGTCCGACGACCAGGCCCGCGCCTACCCCGGGCAGCTGTCCGGCGGGCAGAAGCAGCGCGTCGGCATCGCCCGCGCCCTGGCCGGCGACCCCAAGGTGCTGCTCTCCGACGAGGCCACCTCCGCGCTCGACCCGGAGACCACCCGCTCGGTGCTGCGGCTGCTGCGCGACCTCAACCGGCAGCTCGGCCTCACCGTGCTGCTCATCACGCACGAGATGGACGTGGTCAAGGCCGTCTGCGACTCGGCGGCCCTCATGAAAGGCGGACGCATCGTGGAATCCGGCACCGTGACCGAACTCCTCGCCACCCCCGGCTCCGAACTGGCCGGCGAACTCTTCCCCGTGGACGGCCGCGCCTCCGGGCCCGACCGCACCGTGGTCGACCTGACCTTCCACGGCGACAGCGCCACCCAGCCGGTCATCTCGCAGCTCTCCCGCACCTACAACGTCGACGTGTCCATCCTCGGCGCGGCCATCGAGACGGTCGACGGCCTGCAGATCGGCCGGATGCGCATCGAACTGCCCGGCCGCTTCGAGGACAACGTCGTGCAGATCGGCCACCTCCGCGAACGGGGCGTCCAGGTCGACGTGGCGGACCTGACGGCGGGCGCGGAGGCCGTGAAGTGACCTGGTCCCAGATGCACCCGCTGCTCACCCAGGCCCTCGGCGAGACGCTGCGCATGGTCGCCTGGTCCACCGCGCTGTCCGTCGCGATCGGGCTGCCGATCGGCCTCCTGCTGGTGCTCACCGACCGCGGCGGCCTGCTGCGCAACGTGCCCGTCAACCGGGCGCTCGGCCTGGTGGTGAACGTGGGCCGCTCGCTGCCCTTCGTGATCCTCATGATCGCGCTGCTGTCCTTCACCCGCGCGGTCGTCGGCACCACCATCGGCTGGGAGGCGGCCGTCGTGCCGCTGACCGTCGGCGCCGTCCCCTTCTTCGCGCGGCTCGTGGAGACCGCCGTCCGCGAGGTCGACCACGGGCTGGTCGAAGCCGTGCAGGCGATGGGCGGCGGCACCTGGACCGTCGTCCGCAAGGTCCTGCTGCCCGAGTCGCTCGCCTCGCTGCTGGCCGGCGCGACCACCACCGTGATCGCCCTCATCGGCTACTCCGCGATGGCCGGCGTGGTCGGCGGCGGGGGACTCGGCGACCTGGCGCTGCGCTACGGCTACCAGCGGTTCGAGACCGGCTTCATGTGGGTCATCGTCGCCGTGCTCGTCGTCCTGGTCACGCTCGTGCAACTGGCCGGCGACCTCGCGGCCCGCGCCGCCGCGCGGCGCGGGCGCACGTCGGCCGCGCCCCGGCCGCGGCTGCCGCGCACCCGCACCACCGCGCCCGCCCCGTCCGCCCCGTCCGCCTCGACCCCGCCCCCGGCGGTCCCGCCCGCCTCGACCCCGGCCGGCTGAGGCCCGCGCCCGCCGTCCCCGCGGCCGGCCCGGCCTCCTCCCGACCTCCCCCCACACCCTGGCCCCGCGACGTTGCGGGGCTGCACCACCCACACCGCACCACCCTGTGAGAAAGAGGCACTTTTCGTGCGTACCACCCTGACGTTCACCGCCGCCGCCCTCGCCACCGGAGCCCTCGCGCTCGGCCTGACCGCGTGCGGCTCCTCCGGCTCCGGCTCCTCCGCGTCCGGCGGCGACACCTCCGGCCCGCTGGTCGTCGCCGCCAGCCCCACCCCGCACGCCCAGATCCTCGACTACGTCCGGGACCACCTGGCGAAGAAGGCCGGGCTCGACCTCCAGGTCAAGGAGTTCTCCGACTACGTCCTGCCCGACACCGCGACCGAGCAGGGCGAGGTCGACGCCAACTTCTTCCAGCACAAGCCGTACCTCGACGACTTCAACAAGAAGAACGGCACCCACATCGTGCCCGTCGTCGACGTCGAACTGGAGCCGCTCGGCCTGTACTCGCACAAGGCCGCCTCACTCGCCGCACTCCACGACGGTGCGAGCGTCGCCGTGCCCAACGACACCACCAACGAGGCCCGCGCCCTCAGCCTGCTCGCCGACAACGGACTCATCCGGCTCAGGTCCGGCACCGGGCAGACCGCCACCCCCGCCGACGTCACCGCCAACCCGCGGCACCTGAAGTTCAAGGAGCTGGAGGCCGCGGAACTGCCGCGTTCCCTCGACGACGTGGACGCCGGGGTCGTCAACGGCAACTACGCCATCCAGGCCGGCCTCAACCCCGCCAAGGACGCCCTCGTCCTGGAGAAGGCCGCCGGCAACCCCTACGCCAACTTCCTCGCTGTGAAGAAGGGCCACGAGAACGACCCGCGGATCGTCACGCTCGCCCGGCTGCTCAACTCGCCCGAGGTCAAGGCCTACATCGACAGCACCTACAAGGGCGCGGTGATCCCCGCGTTCGGCAAGGCCGCCTGATCAGGGCAGGGCCCGTGCCGCCCCCCGCCCCGCGGCCGGCACGGGCCCTCAGCCGTACCGCAGCCAGTACACGTCCGTGGTGTACGGCATCTCGACCGCGCCGTTGCCGCGCGTCGCGTCGTGCGCGTCGAGCACCGCCTCGACCTCCGCGCGGACCTGCGCCTGGGCGGCCGGGTCCAGCACGGCTATGTGGCTCGACGACATCATGCGCTCCACCACGTCCTCGACCGTCGTGCTGTGCGGGTTGGGCCAGTGCCGCTCCTCCGGCACGCTCCAGCCCTTGCGCGACTCGAACGCCTCCCGCCAGCCGCCCTCGTCACCGGGCCGCGAGCCCAGTGGCGGACTCGGCAGGTCCCGCGGCGCCAGCCGGAAGTAGATGTCCTGGTAGTCCCGCACCCAGGGCACGGTCGTGTCGTAGGTGTTCCACACCAGCGCCAGCGCGCCGCCCGGCCGCAGCAGCCGCTCGACCTCCGCCAGCGCCTGCTCCTCCTGGAACCAGTGCCACGACTGGGCCGCCACCACCGCGTCCGCGCAGTCCTCCGGCAGACCCGTCGCCTCCGCCGTACCGGCCGTCACCGCCACCGCGGGCAGCAGCTCCGCCATCCGCTCGCGCATCTCCCGGACCGGCTCCACCGCCAGCACCTCCGCGCCGGTCAGCGCCAGGAGGCGGGTGAACTTGCCCGTCCCCGCGCCGAGATCCACCACCGTGCGGCCCGCCTCCAGCGGAAGCGCGTCCGCCAGCGCCGCGACGGCCGTGATCGGGTAGGAGGGCCGGGAGCGCTCGTAGACCCCCGCCGCCCGCGGGTAACCGACTCCTGCTGCGTGGTGCACTGTCACGCGGGCTGACGGTAGCAGGATCGGATGACGTCCACGGATACCCGCAGTGACGGGCATTCCCCCTACCCTGGAAGGGCGTTCGCCGCGGCCCGGCCCGCCGGCCCCGCGGCGACCCTGCGCGGCGTGAGCCGCGCCCGGTACTGCATGCTGGGCAACCCACCCTTGCCCTGGTTACGGAGCAGCGAATGACAGCGACCTTCCCGGACATCTCACTCAGCACCGACCGCCTGGTGCTGCGCCCGTACGAGGAGGCCGACATCCCCGCGCTCGTGGAGATGATGAACGACGAGCTCGTCACCGCCTGGACCGGGGTGCCGTACCCCTACACCACCGAGGACGCCCGGGACTTCGTCACCCGGGCCGCGGACGCCGAACGCACCCAGGGCCGCGGCCTCGTGCTGGCCGTCACCGAGTTCCTCACCCAGCGCCTGGTGGGCACCGTCACGCTGCAGCGCACCGACTGGCGCATCGGCGGCACCGAAGTGGGCTACCTCACCGCCTCCTGGGCCCGCGGCGAGGGCTACGCCAGCGAGTCCGTGCTCGCCGTGTGCCGCTGGCTCTTCGACGAGCAGGGCTTCCACCGTGTCGAGCTGCGCACCGCCGCCGACAACACCGCCTCCCAGCAGGTCGCGCAGAAGATCGGCTGCGTCAGCGAGGGCGTGCTCCGCGGCGCCGGCCTCGTCCGCACCCGCGGCGACGACCCCGCCGACGCCGGCGGCTGGAGCGAGACCCGCACCGACCTGCTGGTGTGGAGCCTGCTCCCCGAGGACCTCGACGACGTCATGGACGACGGCTCGGACACCGGCGGCTACGCCTCCCACACCGACTACACCGCCTACGCCGACTGGCGCTGACCGCGCCGCCGCGGCCGCCACCCGGGCGGGTTAGGGTTCTCACCCGGGACCTCCCGCCGCGACCTGCCGGAGGCCCCCCACCCCGCTCGTCACCGGGCCCCGCAGCGATCCGCACACGGCATGGAGGCAGACGACGATGGCCGACCGGGTCACCGTGATCGGATGGGACGGCTCACCCCCGTCCGACCCCGCCCGAGCCGCTCTCGGCGCCGCGACCCTGGTGGCCGGCACCCGCCACCACCTCGCCCTGCCCTATGTGCCCGCCGGCGCCGAGCAGATCGTCCTCGGCAGCATCGAGATCGCCGCCCGCCGCATCGCCAAGCACCGCGGCACCGCCGTCGTGCTCGCCGACGGCGACCCCGGCTTCTTCGGCGTGGTCCGCGCTCTGCGCGCCCCCGAACTGGGCCTGGAGATCGAGGTCGTCCCCGGCGTCTCCTCCGTCGCCCAGGCGTTCGCCCGGGCCGGCATGCCCTGGGACGACGCCCGCGTGGTCGTCGCCACCAGCCGCACCCTGCGCCGCGCGGTCAACGTGTGCCGCGCCTACCCCAAGGTGGCCGTGCTCACCTCACCCGGCGCCGGCCCCGCCGAACTCGCGCTGCTGCTCACCGGCGTACACCGCACCTTCGTCATCTGCGAGGCGCTGGGCACCGAGCACGAGCAGGTCACCGTCCTCACCTCCGACAAGGTCGCCGACCACATCTGGCGCGACCCCAACGTGGTCCTGGTCGTCGGCGGCAACGCCTCCTCACCGTCCCTGCGCTGGGGCGACCCGCAGCCGGGCGCCGCCAGCCGCACGGGCGGCTGGATCGCCGGCCGCGACCCCGACTTCCCCGGCGACGTCCGCGGCTGGGCACTGCCCTCCGGCGAGTACGGCGGCACCGTCCCCGCGCAGGTCCGCGCCCTCCAACTGGCCCGGCTGGGACCGCGCACCGGCGACCTGGTGTGGGACATCGGCGCCGCCGACGGCGCGGTGGCCGTCGAGGCGGCCCGGTTCGGCGCGGCCGTCATCGCCGTCGACGCCGACGCCGACGCCTGCGACTGGATCACCGCCACCGCCCGCGGGCACGGCGTCCAGCTGCAGGTCGTGCACGGCACCGCCCCCCAGGCGCTGGAGGACCTGCCGGAGCCGGACGTGGTCCGGATCGGCACCGCCGACGCGGCGGTCACCGCCGCCTGCGCGGCCCGCCGCCCGGAGCGGATCGTCACCTCCGCCGCCAACCGCGACGAAGCCGAAGCGGTCACCACGGCCCTGGAGGAGGGCGGTTACGACGTCGAGCGCTCCCTGGTGCAGTCGGTCGAACTGGGCAGCGACTGGACCGAGCGGGAGCGCGCCGTCACCTTCGTCCTCAGCGGCACCCGGCGGTGATCGCGGAGCCTTCCCCTGGCCCATCGCCCAAGCGCCGCAGGGGTGTTCGGGCGACCGTGCCCAACCTGTCGGGGTGTAGCACGTTTCCGCTGGTCGCGCGGGGATATGCGGGCATCGTGTGAGATACGTCCCGAGGTGCGGACGTGGGCACGGACGGCCTCCCACAGCGGGGTAGGCTGACGAATCGTTGTGCCGTCGCCGTGCGTTGACGGGCCGTTCAGCTGTTCGGGCCGCCCGGCGCCGACGTGCCGCATCCCCGGCACGCTCGTTGTTGTCGGCGGGGGCTGCGATGCGGGCGGTACGGCTGGAAGGACGACACCGATGGGCGAGGGGCACGCATGACGGACACCGGTCAGATCCCCGGCGAGGGGCTGCCGGAGAACGGCGTCGGGGAAACGGGTCTCCCGCCGCACACCGGCCTCGACGGCAACGGCGTACCGCAGCAGGCCGGATGGGCCGCCGACCCGGCCGCCGGCCACGGTGTACCCGCACCCGGCTACACCTTCCTCGACCAGCCGACCGCGGGTCCCGCCCTGGACGACGAGGACGACGCCCTGCTCATGCCCGGCCCCCAGGGCGCGTGGACCGAGGCGCCGCACGCCGTGCCGCCGCACGGCCAGCCGCAGCACCCGGCCCAGGCGCAGCTCCACTTCCAGCCTCAGGCGCCCCTCCAGCCGCAGCCGCAGCCGTCCGTGGTCAACGTGATCTCGGTGGAGGTGCCCACCGAGGTCCCCGTCGAGGCGCCCATCCTGCAGATGCCGGCCGCCGCGCGCCGCCCGCTGCACATGGGCCCGCCGGTCACCGACACCCCGTCCGGCGGGGTCTCCGTGCGCTCGCTCGCCGACCGCGGCCCGGCCGTCGTCACGTCCGGCCCGCCCACCTCCGGCCCCGAGTACCTCGACGTGCCCCGTGACGAGGCGATCCCGGCCCAGCAGACCGGCGAGCCCGCCGCCACCGAGTGGCCGCAGGCCGGTGGCCCGTCGATGGTCTCGCTGATCCCGCACGCCGACAGCGTCATCCCCGCGCAGGCGTCCGCGCCCGCGGTCTCCCAGGGCGCGAACATCCCCTCGCCCGCGGTCTCCGTGGCGCCGCCCGCGCCCGCCGACGGGCCGCAGTTCGCCGAAGCCGCGCCCCAGGCTCAGGTCCCGCCGGTCCAGGAGTCCGCTGCCGCCGGTGCTCCGGCCGCCGCACCCGGTTCCCCCGACAGCGGCGCCGCGCCCGCGCCCGCTCATGCTCCCGCGTCCGCCGAGGACGCGCCGGCCCCCGGCATCGCCGGTGCCACCGCGGTTCCCGGCATCCCCGCGCCCGCGCCGGCCGCCCACCAGCCCGGTGCTCCCGGCGCCGAGGCCGCGGCTCCCGGTCCGGTCGCGCCTGGCCTCACGGCCGTGCCCGGCGGCCCCGTCGCCCCGGTGCCCGCTGCTCCCCAGGTGCCCGCCGTGACCGTCGTCGGCGAGCCCGCCGCGGCCGCACCTGCCGCCGCCGCGCAGTCCGCGGCCCCGGGCCTGCGGGTCGTCCCCGAGCCCACCGCTGCGGCGGACACCGCGAACGCCGGTCCGGCGCAGGCCCCTTCGGCCGGCGTGGCTTCCGAAGCCGTCCCGGCGGCGGTCGCCGTCCCCGCGCCCGCCGGAGCACCCGCCGCCGAGCAGGCTCCCGAGCCGCCCGCGCCCGCCACCGAACAGGAGGCGCCGCCCGCCGCCCCCGCGGCCGGTGCCGCTGAGCCGAACGACGGTGCCACGCCCGGCGGTTCGCCGGACGCGGCGCAGGAAGCACCCGCTCCGGCCGCGGCCCCCGCCGCCGGGACCGGCCGCCGCCGCGGGCCCGCCAAGGAGGAGCCCGTCACGCTCGCCGAGGCCGTGCCGCTGAGCGTCTTGCCCCACGCCGCCGACGCGGAAGCGGGGGAGACGGCCACCGCGGCCGCGCCCGCGGCCGCGCAGGCGCCCGCACCCGCCCGGGGCCGACGGGGCCGCCGTGCCGCGCCGGCCGCGGAGCCCGAGCCCGCCGAGGTCCCGGAGCCGGTGGCCGTCGAGCCGCCGGCCGCGGCACCCGTAGCCCCGGCAGCCGTGGCCGCCGAGCCGGCAGCGACCGAACTCCCGGTGGCCGAGCCGGTGGTGGCCGAGCCGGCCGCAGCCGAGCCGGCCGAGGTTGCGGCCGCCGCCGCCGTCGAGCCCGCGCCCGAGGTGCAGGCCGCCGCTGACGCGCCCGCCGTCGAGACCGCCGCTGAGCCGGTCGCCGCGACCGCCGTCGAGACCGGAACGGCCGACGAGGGGGGCGCGCCCGCTGGGGACACCGCCCCCGAGGGGCAGGCCGAGGCCGGCACGGCGGCCGCCGCCGAGAGCGGGGACCCCGCCGAGCCCGAGGAGCCCGAGGAGATCGAGGCCGCCGCCGAGACCGCCGCACCGGTGGCCGCGCGGTCGCAGGGCCCCGCCGCGGAGCCGTACGAGCCGGCCGTCCGGGACGCCGTGCACCGCGTCATCCGCGAGCGCCGCGACATCCGCAACGGCTTCCGTTCCGACCCGATCCCGCACGAGGTACTGCTGCGGGTGCTGGAGGCCGCGCACACCGCGCCGAGCGTCGGGCACTCCCAGCCCTGGGACTTCGTCGTGATCCGCTCCGCGAAGACCCGCGAGCGGATGCACGCGCTGGCCATGGAGCAGCGCGACGCGTACGCCAAGTCGCTGCCGAAGGCCCGCGCGCGCCAGTTCCGCGAGCTGAAGATCGAGGCCATCCTCGACACCCCGGTGAACATCGTCGTGACGGCCGACCCGACCCGTGGCGGCCGGCACACCCTCGGCCGCCACACCCAGCCGCAGATGGCCCCCTACTCCTCCGCCCTCGCGGTGGAGAACCTGTGGCTCGCCGCCCGCGCGGAGGGCCTGGGCGTCGGCTGGGTCAGCTTCTTCGACGAGCGCCAGATGGTCGAGGAACTCGGCCTGCCCGACCACCTCGAGGTCGTCGCGTACCTGTGCGTCGGGTACGTCGACGAGTTCCCCGAGGAGCCGGAGCTGATGCAGGCCGGCTGGTCGCAGCGGCGGCCGCTGTCCTGGGTGGTGCACGAGGAGGAGTACGGCAACCGGGCGCTGCCCGGCGAGGAGCCGCACGACCTGCTGGAGGAGACGCTGCGGGGCATCCGCCCGCTGGACGCCAAGGCGCTCGGCGAGGCGTGGGAGCGGCAGAAGCGGATGACGAAGCCGGCCGGTGCGCTGGGCATGCTGGAGATCATCTCCGCGCAGCTCAGCGGGCTGTCCCGGAAGTGCCCGCCGCCGATCCCCGAGCCCGCGGCCGTGGCGATCTTCGCCGGCGACCACGGCGTGCACGCCCAGGGCGTCACGGCGTGGCCGCAGGAGGTCACCGGCCAGATGGTGGCCAACTTCCTGGGCGGCGGCGCCGTCTGCAACGCCTTCGCCAACCAGGTGGGCGCGGAGGTGTGCGTCATCGACGTGGGCGTCGCCTCCGAACTGCCCACGACGCCCGGGCTGCTGCCGCGCAAGGTCCGTCCCGGCACCGCCGACTTCACCACCGGCCCCGCGATGAGCCGGGACGAGGCGCTGCGCGCCATCGAGGTCGGCATCGAGACCGCGCGCGACCTGGTGGCGGCCGGCAACAAGGCGCTGCTCACCGGTGAGATGGGCATCGCCAACACCACGACGTCGGCGGCGCTGATCGCCGTGTTCACCGGCGTGGACCCGGCGGAGGTCACCGGGCGCGGCACCGGCATCAACGACGAGATGCACGCGCGCAAGGTGGACGTGGTCCGGCGGGCGCTCGATCTGCACCGGCCCGACCCGGCCGACCCGATCGCCGTGCTCACCGCCGTCGGCGGGCTCGAACACGCGGCGATGGTCGGCCTGTTGCTGGGGGCGGCGGCGCTCCGGACACCGGTCATCCTCGACGGGGTGAGCGCGGGCGCGGCGGCGCTGGTCGCCCGCGCGATCGCGCCGGAGGTACTGGCGGCGTGCATCGCCGGGCACCGCAGCGCGGAGCCCGGCCACATGGCCGCCCTCACCACCCTCGGCCTGCGCCCCCTGGTCGACCTCGACCTGCGCCTCGGCGAGGGCACCGGCGCGCTGCTCGCCCTCCCCCTCGTCCAGAGCGCGGCCCGAGTCATGCACGAGGTGGCCACCTTCGACGCAGCCGGCGTCACCGAAAAGGCCTAGCCCCTCCCCGGGGGGGCCACCCCACCCACGACGCCCCTGCCCGCGGCCGGGCCACCACCCGGCACGGTCGGCCGTACGAGCGACCGGCCGTCGTTCGGCGACGGCGCCGGGGGCCACCCCGGTTGCCACAGGGGCGCGGGGAACGGCGCGACCAGCCTCCCACCGGGCGGAGGTCCGGCTACGGGCCGCGGGGTTACCCCGTGCGGTCGGCGCGCGAATGACGGGACGCCGGTCGGTCGGCAACGGCGCGACCAGCCGCCCGCCGGGCGAGGTTCCGGGGACGGGCCGCGGGGGCACCCCGTGCGGCGGGGGCGCGGGGGTGCGCCCCTGCGCGGTCGGGGCGCGGCCGGCCCGGACCAGGGCGAGCCGTGCGCAGCACATATGGTGTGGACCAGCTAGGACGGATGGAGGAGCCACCGTGCAGGATGACGCACCGGCGTACCCGGTCGGCCTGCGGCTGCAAGGCCGCCGCGTGGTCGTGATCGGCGGCGGCCAGGTCGCCCAACGGCGCCTGCCCGCACTCGTGTCGGCCGGCGCGGACATCGTGCTGGTGTCGCCCGGCGTCACCCCGTCCGTCGAGGCGATGGCCACCGCGGGGGAGCTGCGCTGGGAGGCCCGGCCCTACCGGGACGGCGACCTGGAGGGCGCCTGGTACGCCCTCGTCGCCTCGACCGACGCCGCCGCGAACGCCGCCGCCTCCGCCGAGGCCGAGGCCCGCCGCGTGTGGTGCGTGCGCAGCGACGACGCGGAAGCGGCCACCGCCTGGACGCCGGCCACCGGCCGTACCGAAGGCGTCACCGTGGCCGTGCTGACCGGCCGCGACCCGCGCCGCTCCGCCGCCGTCAGGGACGCCGTCGTCGCCGGGCTGCGCGACGGCAGTCTGGTCGCGCCGCAGCACCGTGCCCGCACCGCGGGCGTCGCCCTCGTCGGCGGCGGCCCCGGCGACCCCGACCTGATCACCGTCCGCGGCCGCAGGCTCCTCGCCGAGGCCGACGTGGTGATCGCCGACCGGCTCGGCCCGCGCGACCTGCTGGACGAACTCCCGCCGCACGTCGAGGTGATCGACGCGGCGAAGATCCCGTACGGCCGGGCGATGGCGCAGGAGGCGATCAACACCGCGCTGATCGAGCACGCCAAGGCCGGCAAGGCGGTCGTGCGGCTCAAGGGCGGCGACCCGTACGTGTTCGGGCGGGGCATGGAGGAGGCCGAGGCGCTCGCCGCGGAGGGCATCCCGGTGACCGTCGTGCCCGGCATCTCCAGCTCGATCAGCGTGCCCGGCGCCGCCGGCATCCCCGTCACGCACCGCGGCGTCGCCCACGAGTTCACCGTCGTCAGCGGGCACGTCGCGCCCGACGACCCGCGCTCGCTCGTCGACTGGGCGGCGCTGGCCCGGCTGCGCGGCACGCTCGTGCTGCTGATGGCGGTCGAGCGGATCGGCGCGATCGCCGACACCCTCGTCGCCGGGGGCCGGTCCGCGGACACCCCGGTCGCCGTGGTCCAGGAGGGCACCACCGCGGCGCAGCGCCGCGTGGACGCCACGCTCGGCACCGTCGCACGGACCGTCGCCGAAGCGGGCGTGCGGCCCCCCGCGGTCGTCGTGATCGGCGACGTCGTCACGGTCGCCCGGCGCGGGTGAGTCGCGGTGGCTGAACCCGTCGCCGTCGACGACCCGGACGACCCGCGGCTGGCCGACTACACCTCGCTCACCGACGTCGAACTGCGCCGCCGCCGGGAGCCCGCCGAGGGCCTGTTCATCGCCGAGGGCGAGAAGGTCATCCGGCGGGCCCTCGCCGCCGGCTACCGCATGCGCTCGATGCTGCTGTCCGAGAAGTGGACCGACGCGCTGGCCGACGTGATCGCCGCGGCCGACGCGCCCGTGCACCTCGTCGAGCCCGCGCTCGCCGAGCGGGTCACCGGCTACCACGTGCACCGCGGCGCGCTCGCCTCGATGGAGCGCAAGGCCCTGCCCGCGCCCGCCGAACTGCTCGCCGGGGCACGGCGGGTGGCGGTGATGGAGGCGGCCGACGACCACACCGACATCGGCGTGATGTCGCCTTCGGGTCGGCAAGAGCGCGCTGGTGGACGTCGTATCGCGATCTTCGAGGATATCGTCGATCACGCCAACCTGGGCGCGGCCTTCCGCAACGCGGCGGCTCTGGGAGTGGACGCCGTATTCCTTACCCCGCGCTGTGCCGACCCGCTCTACAGGCGGGCCGTGAAGGTGTCCATGGGGGCTGTCTTCGCCGTCCCGTACGCCAGGTTCGAGTCGTGGCCGCGTGACGCCGATGTCGTCCGGCAGCACGGCTTCGTGCTCGCGGCCCTCTGCCTCTCGTCGAGGTGCATCACGCTCGACGAACTCGCCGACCGCCGTCATGAGAAGCTGGCGCTGATGCTGGGCACGGAGGGGGAGGGGTTGTCGGCCGGAGCGCTACGCGTTGCTGATGAGCATGTGCGCATCCCGATGGATGCCGGTGTCGACTCACTGAACGTGGCCGCTGCCTCAGCTGTCGCCTTCTATGCCACCCGGCTGAGGTCCGACTGACGGCCGGCGCGGTCGGCGGAGTGGTCCGTCCGCCCGGGTGCTCCGGGGCTTGGATGTGTTCCCGCCCCACGAGGCCGTCTGGTGCCACGCCAACGTGCTGGCGGTGATTCTCGAAGCCGAGGATATGGGGCCGCGTCCCTGGATTCCCGCGTGCGCGGTGGAGACGGCCGAGCCGCGCCTGTGGAACGTCGTCGACGTGCCGTCCGGCCGTCTCGGGTGGAACGTGCACGCCGGCGCTTTCACCGGGCCCGGGCGGTCGGGAGAGACGTTCTCGGGGTGGATCGAGGCTGTCGCCGACGAACTGCACTGCGCCGCGGTGCACGCGGGGGTCCGGCGCGCCGGCATCGCCGACGGGTGGCTGTCGTGGCGGGACCCCCGCACCGTGCCCTCCGGGTGGGTACCGATCGGGCCCGCGTAGGGATGTGGGCACGGCCGTGGGCCGTGGGCGCGACGCCCACGGCCCACGGCCGGAGTTCCCGGCGGAGCGGTCAGGCGCCGCTCACGGGGTGACGAGCATGGCGCAGCTGAGCGACCTGCCGTTCGGACTGCACTGGGCGGACATCCCGGTGTCCAGCCAGTACGCGTCGCGGTCCAGCAGCCGCATGTTCGTGGCGAAGCCGGGGAACTGGTTCATCGAGCCGCTGTTCTGATTCCCGGATATGGACGAGCGTCCGCACACCTCGGTCCACTGGGGTGCGTAGCCGCCGATGTTGTACAGGTGGACGGTGTCGCCCACCTTCGTCGCGTACGTCTGCAGGCACTCGCTGCCCGAGAACACCGGGTTGAGTCCGTCGCCGGCGGCGGGCATCCCCCCGCTGTTGTACGTGGCGTTGAACGAGAACTCGTCGCAGTTGAGGGCGTCGCCGGCGTCGAGAACGGTGGGATCCCCGTTGGCGCCCGCCCAGCCGTCCTCGTCGCAGACGACCGCCCTGTTCTTGGGGTTCCCTCCGCCCGGCAGGTAGTAGAGCGGCTTCTGCAGGGCGCGGCTGCCCGGATGGTTGTTCAACTGGCTCTGGACCAGCCAGGCGTGCGCCGCCGCCTGCGGGTACCTGGCCGCGTTGAAGGTGTACGTCGGGGCGTCGTTGGCGAAGACGCAGCCACCTGTCGTGCTGAGGACCGTGTCGCAGCGGACTTCGTCGAGCTTCGTCGGATTGTCCACTGTCCACTGGACCGGGCCTTCCTGGACTCCTCCCCCTCCGGTGTCGCGCACGATGTTGGTCTGGAGCAGGAAGTCCGGCGTGAAGGAGCGGACCACGCCCGCCGTGCTGTTGTCCCATGAGTACGAGGTGGTGAGCTCGGCCACGTGGCTGTCGCCCGGTACCCAGACCGGTAGGCCGCTCCATCCAGCGCCGGCGTCGTCGGGTGTGCAGCCGGAGCCGCACAGGTGCTGGATGCTCAGCTCGACCGAGGCCATTTCCACCGGAATGTCTTCCGGTGTGATGGTCAGGTACTCCACGAAGGTGGATGCGTCACTCAGGTCCAGTTCCCGTCTGAAGTTGTACACCGCTGTCGCCACGACCACGTTGTCCACTTTCAGGACGACGTCGACGGTGCGGTTCTCGCACTCGACGCGCCGAGTCTCCGCCGCGCCGGGAATGGAGTCGTCGCACCAGTCTCCGTTGTCGCCCGGCGGGCGAACGGCCTTGGGCCCGGCCTTGGGCTCTGCCTTGGCGGTCTTCGCCGGTTGGGACGACGTGATGCAGACCTGCTGGCCGTCGCGTACCGGTCCGCAGTGCGACGAGGGTCCGGCGCGGCGGGCGGCGGGTGCCTGGTCGGCGCCGCCTTTCGGCAGCGGCGGTGTGACCAGGCCATCCGGCGGCTGGAGGGTCTGGTCCGGGTTGGGGCTGGTGGGCACGGCGTCGGGAAGCGTGAGGTCGATGGCCGGGCCGTCGGGGATCCCGTAGTCCCCGGGGACGAAGGCGACCGCGTCCCAGGCGATGTCGTCGTCGGCGTTACCGGAGTTGACGGTGTTGGACAGGCTCACCGCGGGCGTCGTGGTGTTGAAGCGGTAGGCGCCGAGCGAGACCCATGCGTCGGTGGCGTGGGCGCGCTGGCTGATCGTCTTCTTCACCGGGCCGAAAGCGGTGTCGATCTGGTAGACGGCCTGCGTGGCCTGGGCTCCGGTGTCGGGAACGTGGACGAACACCTCGGCCTGGGGCTGGGACAGGGGCGAGTTCAGCTTCCACTGGCCGAGCACGGTCATGCGCCCGCCGACGCCCCCCAGGCTGGCCTTGTCGCGCGCGTGGGCGTACCAGAAGTGGCCCTGGTAGCCGCCGCCGATCTGGTGGAGGTCGCCCTTGGCCTCGTACAGCCCCATGGTGTCGGGAGAGAAGGTGAACTGGAAGGTGCCCTGGGAGGAGATGACCCCGCAGTCGCTCCAGCTGTTGGTGCCGGCCGGGACGGAGTGGACCACGAGCGACCCGGTTGGCGGTGCGGTGCAGTCGGGTGTGCCGTACTGGAGGCGGTAGCCGCGGCCCGGCTCGGCGCGCAGCGTCTGGTACTTGATGCTCTCGTGGCCGCAGGAGTCCACGCAGTCGGGTTTCCAGACGGTGTTCTCGTTGAACCACCAGTGGAGTTGGTCGCAGCCGTCGATGTGCTGGGTCTCGCACGGGGGCGGATTGGCTATGTCGCAGGCGTTGTCGGCGGTGCAGAACGTGTCGAGCGGGGGTTTGACGGCGCTGCGGTCCCCGTTGCTGAGCCACCAGGAGGGCTGGAAGCCGGCGGAGGAGAAGCCGCTCTCGCCGGGCCAGTCCTGCCGTCCCGCGGTGCTGTAGGAGTGGCCGGTGTCGATGGACCAGGCGGCCCAGCCCATCACCTTCTCCTCGTACGGCCAATCCTGCGGGTGGGCCGCGTCATGGTTGGCGTCCGGGTCGAGGGTGGTGTCCATGAACGCCTGACGAGAGGGCGGATAGATGGGGTTGGCGGGGTTGTCGTACCAGCCCAGCCCCCACGGAACGCCCGGGGCGCCGGCGGGCGGGTTGAAGCCGAGGTTGTAGTTCCACACCGCGGCGAACCAGTTCTCCGGCTTGGACGGGTCGTCGTTGTTGATCGTGACGGTCTGGCCGCTGGTGTGGATCTCGTTCCACTTGTCCGCGAGGATCTGCAGCGACGCGGCCACGTTGACCGTGTAGTCCAGTGCGACGGCTCGTTGCACGGTGGGATCCAGGGCGGTCTCGCCCGGCTTCTCGTGGCCGGCCATGCGCATGCCGTCGGTGATCTGTCCCACGCCGTAACCGCAGTCGGAGTTGGCCCAGTCGATCTTCCAGTAGTCGGAAGCGGCGGTGCCGGTATGGCCGTAGAAGCCGGCCGTCGATGCCAGCGGGTTCCCCATCTGGCCGGGTATGGCCCCGGCTTCGGCCTGCCAGAGGTTGGATTCCTGGGCCAGGACGCCGAGTTCGACCTGGGCGGGGATGCGGCCGCCCCCGGTCAGGGCCGGTACTGGGAACAGGGCCTGTGGGTCGATGGTGGCAAGCCCGATCTGGGTGCGCCAGCCTCCCTGCGTGACCCAGCTCGCGCTCAGGTCGCCGCGTACGGCCATGTCGACGGCCCACTCCACCTGGTTGGGTGTGGGCTGCAGGGCCTGTGTGTTGACGTCGTTGCGGGGTACGGAGCACCACCGGTCGGTGTCGACCGGGTCGTGGTCGATGGTCAGCGCGGTGCCGGCCACGTCGCTGTGCTTACCGGACGTGCCCGCGGCGCGGGTCAGGGCGGGGGACTGGTCGGTGCCGGACGGCGCGGTGGGGGCGGCCACCGTTTCTGACACCTTCTGTCCGGTGGCGATCGCCGTGGCGGTGAGGGTCAGCTGCCCGTCGCTGTCCGTAGGAGCGCTTTCGGGGGCCGGTTCGGCCCCGCTGAAGTGACGGCCGGCGTCGGCGATGCGGGACAGGCCGGCGCGGACGGCGGGTGACAGCACGGGGTCCACGGCCAGCAGACCCCTGGCGGACACGTCCGTGTCGGCGCCGGCGTCGATGCGCGTGACGCCCGTGCCGGCGGTGTGCACCGCGCCCTTGGGATGCCCGGTCAGGAACACACCGCCCGTCCCGGCCTGTTGCAGGGACAGGTCGGAGAGGCCGCCGGTGGCGAGGGTGGCGATCCTGCCGCTGTGCAGGGTTTTGGCGTGCGCGGTGGTGTGCGTGCGGTCGAGGAACGCGATCGTGCCGTCGGCCGCGGCGTGGATGTCGAAGGGCACGCTGTCGGCGGCGGCCAGATTCCGCGTGGTGCCGGACCTGCTGATGTGGACCACGTGGTGGTACAGGGCGGCCACGGTGCCGTCGGCGACGGGGACCGCGGAGGTCACCTGTCCGGTGACGGTGGTGTCGGCCGCTGTCCGGCCGGCGTTGTCGACCGTGATCAGTCGCGTCCTGTCGTCGCGGAACGCGGTGAAGGCGGCGGTACGGGTGGTCGGATTGCAGGACGGGTCGAAATAGGCCAGGGACGCGGTGAAGGGCAGTTTGGTGACGACGCCCTTGTCGAGGTCGACGACGGCGGCGAACGCCCCGCCCAGCATCAGGTCCTCGTGGTCGGCAAAGGTGCGTGGGGCGTACACCACGGCCGCGTGGGAGGGGTCGATCAGGCACTGGTTGCCGATCCAGGTGTCGGCCGGCATGCCCGGCTCGGCCAGCACGGCGGCGGTCCGCCACGCGTAGGCGTCCTTGCTGTCGGCGACCAGCACGTGCAGGCCGTCGCTGTCGGCGGCCGACGTCACGGCACGGTCCGCGGACGCCCGCCAGTTCGGGCCGAGCTTCTTGTCCGGCTCCGCGACCCCACCGGCGGCCTGCCGGTCGCCGTGCACGGCGGCGGTTCCTGGCGGCGCGGTGCTCGCGCGCGCGACCGCTGGGGTCGAGACCGCGCATATGAGCCCCATCAGGGCCGCGCCGACAGCCGCGGCAGCAGCGGGTCTTCCTCTCCGGGCGGATCTCATGTGTTCCCCTTCTTTGACGTTCTTCGCCGTTCTTCGGCGTTCTTCGGCCCTCTTCGCCGTTCATCGCCGTCGTGACGACCACGCCGGCGGGCTGGACGGAAACCCGGCGCGGGTCCCGCGCAGCCGCGCCGGGTCGGCGAACACGGCGGGCGTGGCGGGCGCGGGGCCCGCGGGTGTACGGGTTACGCCGCTGTGCCGTACCCGGGTGTGGAGATGCGGGGTGTGTCGAAGTCGGGACGCAGGCCAGTCGGTTGACCCACGTGGCCACTCCCGCGGTGACGTTAGGGAACGGAGTCCTTCGAGCGTCCTGGATCCGTCCTAGTGCGTGTCCGCGGAGCTTTTCGCCGCGGCGTCGGCGGCCGGCGATCTGGTCGTCGCGTTCGGGGATGGTGCAGGCGATCCCGCGTGAGCGCAGGTAGGCCCGGATCGCGCGGGAGGAGTAGCGCTTGTCGGCCAGGAGCCGGTACCGCTCGGGCAGATCCCGCCACGCGGCCCGGTCGACAGCTTCGCACGAGGCCGGCCGGCTCTCGTATATACCCGCTCGAAGTGTTCTCCGACACTGGGTTACTGAGGGGCGTTCACTCCTGTTGTCAGGAATGCGGGTTGCCTGAAACGGAAGGAATCATTTCGTGGCGTATGTCCTGATGGAAGGTCAAGCTTAGGTAATAGTTGCCTGGTTGACGGTCGCCGACCGCTGTGGATCATGAGTCGTATATGCCACCAAGTCAGGCATTTCTTGTGACGCTGTGTGGCTCCTGTGCCCGATTTGGTGGCTGTTCGGTCTAGGTGTGCATGTGGTTGACCATGGGATCGCAAAATCGTTGAATCCTCGCTTGGTCGAGCACCCGCGCCCCCACCGCGAGTGTTCCAGGCTGTGTGACGCCTTTTCGCCACCGGCGTAGCTTGATTGTGGGGTGGGTTCGCATGGCCTGGTTCCGGCTGCCTTTTTCGCTGGTCGAAATCAGGAGACTGGTTATGCGGGCACGATGGATCAGACGGCTTGCCACAGCAGTGGCGACCGGATCTGTCCTCACATCCATGGCTTACGTTCCGGCGGTGGCCGCCGAGCCCGCGAAGGCGGGCTCAGGCTCGGCCCCGCCGGGCATGTCGCACGAGCATCACGTGCCGGATCCGGTGAACGGTCCGGCGGGGGCGATCGCGGACCGGCAGAAGCTGCCGCCGGGGAAGAAGGCGGCTCCGGCTCGCCGGGTGCGGGAGTTGACGGGCCGGCGTACGTCGTCGGCGCGGTACTGGCAGATGTCGGACGGTACGACGCAGGCCGAGGTGTCGGCGGTGCCGCTGTCGTACCGGTCGGGATCGTCGTGGCAGGCGATCGACACCGCGGTGGGTGCCTCGTCGCGCAAGGACTTCCGGCTGGCGAACACGACCAACCTCGCGAAGACCTACTTCGGCGGCGGCGACGGCCAGTTGGTGCGGTTCGAGGCGGACGCCTCGCACGCGGTGTCCTTGCGTCTGGAGGGCGCGGCTGCCGGGGTGAAGCCGACGGCGAAGGGTGACTCGGTCACCTTCGCTGGGGTGCTGCCGGGGGTGGACGCGGCCTACACGGTGGGCCGCGGGGTGGTGAAGGAGAACCTGGTCCTGGCCCACGCGCCGTCCGGGCCGGTGTCGTTCACGTTCGACCTGGACGCGCAGGGCCTGACGCCGAAGCAGCGGGAGGACGGGTCGATCGCGCTGTACGGCGGGGACGAGACGGGCCGGCCGCGGATGGTGATCCCGGCCGCGGTGATGTTCCAGGCCCCGGCGAACAGCGACTCCGCTGTGGCGGACCTGACGCACGGCGCGGTGGCGCAGAAGCTGGTCCGCCACGGCTCGTCCTGGCAGATCCTCCTGACGCCGGATGCCACGTGGCTTGCGGCGCCGGGGCGCCGGTTCCCGGTGTCGGTGGACCCGACGATCGTGCTGGCGCCGACGCCGTCGACGTCGCAGGACGTGATGGTCGACTCGACACAGCCCACCACGAACCTCAACGGCACGTGGCAGCTGGGGGTCGGCACCACCGCGTCGGGCACACTGCGGTCGCTGCTGAAGTTCCCGCTGACCGGGATCCCGGCGAACACGAAGATCACCTCCGCGCAACTGGGCGTGTACTACAACCAGGTCCACACCTCGAACACCAACAGCGTGGTCATCGAGGCGCACCGGGCGACCGGCGCATGGGACGCCACCACCGCGACATGGAACAGCGCGAGCGCCCTGTCCGGTGAACTGTCGGGCACCACGGTCCAGTTGGACGACGGCGACGCGGGTACGGCGGCGAAGGGCGCATGGCCGTACTCCGGCAACACCGCGTACACGCAGTACGCGGTGAACGGCGACTACGCGTACAACAAGGACGCGGTCGCGGGGGACACCTACACGTGGCAGCCGACCGTTGCGGCGGCGGGCAACTACCGGGTGGACGTGCACTCGATCCCGGCGTCGGACCGGGCGACGAACGCGCCGTACACGGTGACGTACAACGGCGGCACGTACAACGGCACGGTCGACCAGTCCGCGGGCACGGGCGGCGTGTGGAAGTCGCTGAACAACGGCACCGCGCTGCCGTTCGCGGCCGGTACCGCCGGCAAGGTCGTGCTGGGTGACGGGCCGGCGTCGGCGACGACGGCGGTCATCGCGGACGCGGTGCGTCTGGTGGAACCGGGCACGACGCTGACGAAGGCCGCCGGTTCGTACGACCAGTGGCACAACTTCGCGGTCACCGACACGGTCCAGAAGTGGCTCAACGGCACCGCGAACAACGGGTTCGTGCTGCAGGCGGCCGACGAGGCCACCCTCGGCCAGGGCGGCCCGCTGTACGAGGCGTCGGAGTTCGGGTACGGCGGCGAGACCGCGACCTACCCGAAGCTCACGATCACCTACGGCACCCCGGGTGTCGCCGTGAACCCGCCGACGACCATCCACGCCACCGGCGCGGAACTGTCGTGGCCCGCTTACACCAACACCACAGGCAACAGCGCCAACGACCTGGCCGAGTACCAGGTGCACCGGTCGGTGTTCCAGGGCTTCAGCCCCTCGGCCGCGACACTCGTGGCTCCGGTGGCGGCGGGGACGACGTCCTTCACCGACACCACGGCGGTGCCGACGGCGGCCGACGCCACGGACCCGTTCCATGCCGTGTACTACGAGGTCGCGGTGAAGACCAAGGGCGGCCAGGTCGTCGGCGGCCCAGTCCAGTTGGTGGAGCTGCCGAAGGCCGGGCAGACCTCGCAGATCATCCAGGCCGGGCAGACCGACACCACGCTGTCCTCGCTGCAGCCGACCACGGCGCACGACACGATCGCCTCGGACGGGGTGAACCAGAAGTGGCTGTCGGTGGGCAACAACTCGGGCACCTACGGCACGACTCGCGCGGTGCTGAAGTTCCCCACCACATCACTCCCCTCGACGGCGCGGGTGATCAGCGCGCAGATGCAGGCGTGGTCGACCATCACCACCAACACCGGCGGCGGCTCGGCGACCTACGAACTCCACCCGCTGACCCGGGACTTCGACGAGGCGACGGGCACCTGGAACAACGCCACCTCCACCACGCCGTGGACGAAGGCCGGTGGTGACTACTCCGCCACGGTGTCCGACACCGTGGCCGGCGTCACCAACGACCCGGTGCGGCACTGGTGGGATGCCACGTCCCTGACGCAGGGCTGGATCGCCACGCCCACCTCGAACCACGGTGTGCTGATCAAGGCCGTCAACGAGTCGACCACTTCGGGTGCGCAGGAGCGCACGATCTTCGCGTCCTCGGAGACCTCGGAGGCGCAGCTGCGGCCGCAGCTCGACGTGACCTACGTGGACGCCACCACGGACTCCACGTACTACGCGCCGGCCACGCCGCAGCGGATGACGCCGGGCACGGCCTACAACGTCGACGTCACACTCACCAACACCACCAACGCGGTGTGGTCCGCGGCGAGCGAGGTGCTGTCGTACCGGTGGACGCTGCCGGACGGCACGGACGTCACCAACGGCGGCAACCAGATCCAGACCGCGCTGCCGCAGGACCTGTCCCCGGGCGAGACGGTGACGATCCACGCCCAGGTCAAGGCGCCCACCAACGCCGACTCGGGCAACCCGACGAACGCGCGGACCGCGTACACGCTGACCTGGGACGCGTACAACAAGGCCACCAGCACCTGGAATTCGGCGTCCGGCGGCGTCGCGGGCCTGACGCAGGCCGAGACCATCGAGGACCCGACCTCCGACACCATCGGCCTGGAGAAGTTCTACTCCTACGCGGGCAAGAACACCGGTGCCGGCTCGACCGTCATGAACAACCTCGCCTCCGGCAACGCGGTCTGGTCCTACAACGCGTTCACCAACCCCGGCCGCGGCCTGGGCACGTTCGTGCGGTTCGCCTACAACTCCCTGGACACCTCCGACACCGTGATGGGACCTGGCTGGTCACCGCAGGCCTCCGCACCGGTGCGTCTCGGCGCGGCGCTGGACTTCCACCCCAACCCCAACCCGACCACCGTCACCCTCGTCGACGGTGACGGCACGTCGTCCGTCTTCACCAGGCAGGCCGACGGCACGTTCAAGGCACCGGCCGGCGTGCACTACCTGCTCGCCCCGAAGCCCGGAGCCGACTGCACGCCGAACAAGGACGACACCCCGGACGCCTGGTCCATGACGCAGCCGGACGGCACCCGGTACTTCTACGACTGCGACGGCTACACCACGTCGATCGTGGACAAGAACGGCAACACCGAGACGTTCACGTACGCCACGCGCAAGTCCAACAACAAGCCGGTGAAGTTCCTGCAGTACATCACCGACCCGGGCGGCCGGCAGACGCTGACCCTCACCTATTACACCAAGGGTGACGCGTACTCCTACGTCGACGACAGCGGCACGGTGCAGTCCGGCACCAACCTCACCAACCCCAAGATCATCGACCACCTCGCTTCGATGACCGCGCTCGGTGACGGCACCAACCCGGCGCGCAAGGTCACGTTCCTGTACACCACGCAGGGCCTGATGGCCCAGCTCACCGACGGCGCGGGGTCGTCCCAGCCGAAGGTGTTCGGCTTCACCTACGACGCCACGCAGGGCACCAAGAACGTCAAGCTGGTCACGATCACCGACCCGCGCGGCCACGCCACCCAGCTCGCCTACAACGCGCCCAAGACCGGTGACGACCCCACGTACCACTGGTGGACCAAGACGATCACCGACCGGCTCACCAGCGGCACGGGCTTCACCTACGCCGCGGACACCGGCACCCCGTCGTTCACCGACACCACCGTCACCGACGCCCTGCAGAACGCGTCGACGACCGTCACCGACGACTTCGGCCGCCCGGTGCAGATGACCAACGCCAAGTCGCAGGTCACCAAGATGTCCTGGGACGCGGACAACAACGTGATCCAGCAGGTCGAGGACAACGGCGCCACCACCAAGTGGACGTACGACCCGAAGACCGGCTACCCGCTCACCGCACAGGACGCGGAGGCCGTCAAGAACGGCTGGCCGGCGACCGTCTACACCTACCAGACCCGCCTCGACGGCTACAGCGCCGACCTGCACACCAAGACCTCACCCGAGGGCCGCGCGTGGTTGTTCGGCTACGACACGTTCGGCAACCTGACCTCGGTCACCGACCCCAAGGGCGTCTCGACCGCCACGGCCGGGGACTACACCACCACCTACACCTACGACGCCAACGGCCAGTTGCAGACGGTCACCGACGCGAACCAGCACGCCACCACCTACAGCGGGTTCGACCCCAACGGCTACCCGAAGACCACCACCGGCCCGGCGCCGTACAACAAGCCCGTCGTCACCGCCTACGACCCGCTCGGCCAGGTGCTGTCGGTCACCAACCAACTCGGCCACACCCTGACGCAAACCTACGACGTCTACGGACGCCCGCTGGTGAAGAAGGTCCCCGAGGACCAGGCGAACGGCGTCTACGTCACCACCCCTGCGCCGGTCTACGACAGTAACGACAACGTCACCCAGGCAACTGCCCCCAACGGCGCGGCGTCCACTGCGGTCTACGACAACGCCGACGAGATCACCTCGGCCACCGCGCCCAAGGACCACGCCGCCGACCCCGACCGCACCACCACGTACACCTACGACGCGATCGGCGAGCTCAAGACAACCACCGAGCCCAAGGGCACCCTGACCACCACGGATGCGACGGACTACGTCACCACCGAGACGTACGACGCCATCGGCGAACTCACCGATGTCACCAGTGCCAATGGTGACAAGGTCAGTTACCAGTACGACAACGTCGGCAATGCCACCGTGGTTGTCGACCCGGTCAAGAACGCCACCGCCGACACCACCGACTACACCACGAAGACGGCGTTCGACCTCGATCACCGCCCGTACCAAGCCACCGATGCGGCCGGGAAGGTCACCAGGACCGGCTACGACAAGGACGGGTTGAAGACCACCACGACCGACGCGGACAACAACACCACGACATCGTTCTACGACGAACGCGGCAAGGTGTCCCAGGTCCAGGCTCCCTACCAGGGCACGGCCGGCTCGCCGACCTATCGCACCACGAGCTACGCGTACGACCAGGTCGGCAACACCACCAAGGTCATCTCCCCGCGGGCCAATGCGGCGGGCAGCACAACGGCCTTCGTCTCTCAGACGGTCTACGACGAGCTGAACCGGCCCAAGGAGACCATCGCTCCCTACGACCCGGCCGACCCGACCTACAACAAGCCCGTATCCACCTACACCTCCTATGACGACGCAGGCCAGGTCACCAAGACCTCCCAACCGCCGTCCAGCGGACAGACGGTCCGCAACGACACCACCTACACGTACTACGACAACGGCCTGCCCAAGACCTCCACCGACCCGTGGGCCATCACCACTACCTACGGCTACGACGAGCTGGGCAACCAGACGGCCCGCACGCTGACGTCCGCCGGCGGCTCCTCGTCGCGGACCATGGGCTGGTCGTACTATCCCGACGGCTCGCTGGCCTCCCGTACCGACGACGGCGTGCCGGTCGGCCTGCAGGTCGTACTGGCCGACAACTCCGACACCCAGAACACCTCGTCCACCGGCACCTGGACGACCGCGTCGACGAGTGACCCGACCACCGAGCAGGGGTACGACTACCGCACCCATGCCACGGGCACCGGCACGGACGCCTTCACCTGGCAGCTGAACGTGCCCGAGGACGGCACGTACACCATGTACGCCCGCTACCCGCAGGTCAGCGGCGCCTCCACGGCAGCTGTCTACACCCTGCACCACGACGACGGCACCACCTCGACCAGCACCGTCGACCAGACGAAGAACACCGGCACCTGGGTCTCGCTCGGTTCGGCCGCCTTCAAGCAGGGCAACTCCTCGTCGCTCTCGCTGGCGCAGAACGCCGGCGGCACGGTCTCCGCCGACGCGGTGAAGCTGGTCCGCGACAACACCGCCGACACCGACAACGAGAAGCACGCCTTCACCTACACCTACGACCCCAACGGCAACCTCACCCAGATCGGCGACTCCTCGCCGGGGACGGCCGTCGACACCTACGGCGTGAACTACAACGGCATCAACGAGGTCGCCAAGGTCACCGAGTCGGCCGGCGGCACGGAGAAGACCCACACGTCCTACACCTACGACCCCGACGGCCAGCCTGCGACCGTCGACCATCCCGGCCAGTATTCGGCGTACACCTACGACCTGCGCGAACTGGTCCAGACGGTCAAGGTCGGCGACTCTGCAACCGACGCGTCGCCGAAGACCACCGCGTACACGTACACCAGCCGTGCCCAGGAGTTGCGGCAGACCAAGGCCAACGGCAACACGCTCGACACCACCTACTGGCCGTCCGGCGAGGTGCACACCACGACCGAGAAGACCTCGGCCGGCACGCTCGTCGACAGCCACACGCTGACCTGGGACGCCGACGGCAGCAAGGCCGAAGACGTCGCGAGCAAGCAGAACGCCGACAACCACGCCGCGTACCTGAACTCCACGACCGACTACACCTACGACCCGGCAGACCGGCTCGCGAAGTCGGTCAAGACCGGAAACGGCGCGACGACCGAGACGTACGTCCACGACGACAACGCCAACGTCATCTCGCAGACCGTCCAGGGCACCGCGACGACCTACACCTACGACCGCAACCGGCTGCTGTCGTCCGCGTCCGCCGGCACCAGCGCCTCCTACAACTACGACCCGTACGGACGCCTGGACACCGTCACCGCGGCCGGCGCCGTCATCGAGCGCAACACCTACGACGGCTTCGACCACGTGGTGAAGAACACCAAGCTCGGCACTGGGGGCACCTCCAGTACCACGAACTTCACCTTCGACCCGCTGGACCGCACCACCTCGGAGACTGCCGACGGCAAGACGACCGACTACGCCTACCTCGGTCTGTCGGGCCAGGTCCTGGACGAGACGGTGGCCGGCCAGCTCACCAAGTCCTACCAGTACTCGCCGTGGGGCGAGCGGCTCTCCCAGATCAGCCACAACACCGACGGAACGACCGCGGACAGCTTCTACGGCTACAACAGCCACAGCGATGTCGAGAACCTGACCGACGACACCGGCCAGACCAAGGCCACCTACGGCTACACCGCCTACGGAAGCAACGACGGCACTGAGTTCACCGGCATCGACAAGCCCGACACCAGCGACCCCACCAAGCAGCCGTACAACGCCTACCGGTTCAACGCGAAACGCTGGGACCAGTCATCCGGCACCTACGACATGGGCTTCCGGAACTACGACCCCGGCCTGAACACCTTCACCACCAGGGACATGTACAACGGCGCGCTTGCCGACATGAAGCTGTCGACCAACCCGCTCACCGGCAACCGCTACGCCTTCGCCGGCGGCAACCCCACCACCAACATCGAATATGACGGGCACTTCGCCGGCATCGACGACCTGTTCGAAGCCGCCGCCGCCGCCGTCGTCCTGGTCGGTCTCACGTCCTACTACGTGGCGAACGGCAAGGACCTGCAGACTGCCGTAGGCGACTCCGTCGACTCGATCACCAACAGCATCAACGACTTCATCGCCGGCCAGCCCGACGACGAATCGGACACACACCCCACTCCCGATCCCAGTCCGGGGCCCGCGCCCCGGCCGCCAGGGCCGCTGGGTACCGACAACCCGTCCCCCTCCACCTGCCTGAACAACCCGGCTCCCGGCTCTCAGCCGAATGCCCAGAACGGAGGTTGGGCATACTACGCACCCACCGGATACGGAGGCCGATCCGAGGGCGCCATCGTCTGTGCGACGAAGACGAACTCGAAGTACAACTCGGCAAGTGAACCGTCCGGTATGGCCTCCGCTCAATCGACTGCGGCCTTGTACGGTGGCGTGGTCAACAGCTGTCACCTGGCGCCATCGGTCCTGGGCGGCAGTGGAAGGAAGGCGAACGTCGCCGCCTGCTGGCGCCAGACCAACTACGGGGCGGGCAACAGCATGCGGTCATTCGAGCAGCAGGCCCAAAAGGCAGTGAAAGCGAAGATGGCCGTCGAGTATCTCGCCATGCCGGTCTACTCCAGCAGGACGAGTACGATCCCCATCGGGTTCCAGCTCAGTTACCTGGCCCAGAGCCTGACGGGGGGCCCAAGCACGAGCAATTCGGTCTACGTGCCGAACGACGCGAACAGCACGTTGCCCAACCTCGGTAACTAGCCCTTCAGGAGCAGTGCAGTGTCACATCAGTTGGACCGGCTGACCAGGCTGCTACCGCCGCCCCAGGCGGCCGTGGCGGGGCCGCCGTGGCAGCATTCGAGGACTGAGGTCGGGTTCGATTTCCCTTCGGACTACCGGGCCTTCGTGGACCGGTATGGAGGGGGCCAGATCGGCACGCCTGGCTCGTTGAGGTGTTTCGTCTACGGCCCTTCTTCCCTATCAGCCAGGCCCGGCATGCCGACCGGTTTCAAGGGCTTCGTCGAGTGGCACGTCTCGGACATCGCTCCGATGTTCGAGGGATGCGACGAGGACTACTGGGGCGGCACCGTCTATCCCATGTATCCCGAACCCGGCGGCCTTCTGACTTGGGGCGAGAACGAGCAGGGAGACCTCTTCTGGTGGCTGACCGAGGGGGACGACCCTGACAGGTGGCCGATCGTCATGTGGGCCCGAGGACCCGCCACCACCTTCCGCTTCGACTCCGGAATGGTCGGACTTCTCGTCTCCATGCTCAGCGGCGACTTCCCCAGCCCTGACTGGGTGCAGTCTCCGCACGTCCGCTGGACCCTGACATCGGACTGGCTCTCCCGCGGCCTGAACGTCACGGCCGGCCCAGCGCTGTAGTCCTACCTGCCTGCAGCGTTTCCAGTAAAGGCGAGCGCCGCGACTCAACCTCCACCCACCACCGTTACTGCCGAAGACGAGACGGCAGGACCTGGTGGGTGGAGGGAGCGGGCGGTTGCGCTGACCGAGCTTCTTCGCACCGTGCTCAAGGCCCTGCCCGATCGGTCCGTCCACGCCGTCATCACCGACCCGCCGTACAGCAGCGGCTGGCGCGCGGCCGCGGCCGTCGCGTTCTACGCCGTCGCGCACCCGGTCAGCGGGCCGGCTCGGCCCCCGGCGTGACCAGGCCCGTCTCGTAGGCCACCACGACGGCCTGGGCCCGGTCGCGCAGGTTCAGCTTCGACAGGATCCGCGCCACATGGGTCTTCACCGTCGCCTCGCTGAGCCCGAACCGGGCGGCCAGCTCCGCGTTGCTCAGCCCGGTCGCGAGCAGCTCGAGCACCTCCAGCTCGCGCGGGGTGAGCGCGGCCAGGTCGCGGTGCAGGGCCTCGGCGCCGCCGTCGCGCGCCGCGAACCGCTCCACGAGGCGCCGGGTGATCGCCGGCGCCAGCAGCGCGTCCCCGGCCCGCACCATGCGCACCGCGGCCACCAGGTACTCCGGCGTGACGTCCTTGAGCAGGAAGCCGCTCGCACCGGCGGCCAGCGCCGCGTACACGTACTGGTCGAGGTCGAACGTGGTGAGGATGACGATCCGCGGGTCTCCCGGCGCGCCGGTCAGGATGCGGCGGGTGGCCTCCAGCCCGTCCAGGCCCGGCATCCGGATGTCCATCAGCACCACGTCGGGCCGGCAGCGGCGGACCGCGGCCACCGCCTGCTCGCCGTCCGCGGCCTCCGCCGCGACCTCGATGCCGTCGGCCGCGAGGATCATCCGGAACCCGGTGCGGACCAGCGCCTGGTCGTCGGCGATCACCACCCGCAGGCGCGTCCCCGGCCCGGCGCCCGTGACGTCCCCAGCAGCGCCTGCCGCACCGTCGCCGCCCCCCTGAAGCTGCCCGCTCACACGCCCCCCACCGGGATCACGGCCCTGACCCGATAACCGCCGGTGATCCGCCGGCCGGCCTCGAGGGTCCCACCATAGACCGCGAGCCGTTCCCGCAGCCCGATCAGGCCGCGGGCGTTGCCGGTCGCCGCGGCCGGCGAGCGCTCGCCGCCGGTGTCCGCCACCTCGATGCGCAGCTCCTCCGGCAGATGCCGCACGGTGATCGTCACCGACGCGCCCACCGCGTGCTTCACGGTGTTGGTCAGCGCCTCCTGCACCACCCGGTAGGCGGCCAGGTCCACCCCCGGCGGCAGCGCCGCGGCCGTGCCCTCCACCACCAGCTCCACCGGCACGCCGGTGTCCCGTATCCGCCCGGCCAGCACCCCCACCTGGTCCAACCCCGGCTGCGGCGCCAGGTCGACGTCGTCCGTCATCGTCAACAGGCCCATCACGTGCCGGAGTTCGGACAGCGCCGCGCGCCCGCCCGCCTCCACCGCGAGCAGCGCCTCCTTGGCCTGGTCCGGTGCGCTGTCCATGACCTTGCGCGCGGCGCCGGCCTGGACGGTCATCATGCTGACGTTGTGGGTGACGACGTCGTGCAACTCCCGTGCGATCCGCGCCCGTTCCTCCTCCACCGCCTGCCGCGTCGCGGCCCGCTGCTCGGACTCCATCACCGCGAACCGCTGCCGCCAGGAGTGGAGGGTGTTGGCGGCGAGGCCCACCGGGACCAGCATGAGGAACGGCACGAACCCGGGCGTGAAGTCCGGCAACGTCCGCTTGTAGAAGCCGATGACGAGGACGGTGGCCACGGCCAGGCACCACGTCAGGGCGCGCCGGTTGCGGCTGTACATCGCCGCGCTGTACGCCGCGACCAGGCAGGACGCGAAGGTGAAGAACGCCGCGTCGTCGCCACCCGTGCCCGGCACCTCACCCAGGTGGTAGACGACGGTCGTGCCGGCCACCAGGCACAGCGCGGTCAGCGGCAGGCGCCGGCGCACCACCAGCGGCGCCGCGGTCAGCACCGCCAGCACCAGCAGCCACCACGGCGGTGTGATGGCCCGCACGTCGAACAGCGGACCCACGGGGGCGGGGATGTGGTGCGGCAGCGGCACCGTCGGGGGACGCGGCGGCACGGGCACGCCAGCCGGCCTGAACGGCGGGGCGAACCCGACCGGTTGCTGGCCCCTGCCCGTCGCGCTCACCGTGCCGGCCGCGAGGAACACCGCGAGCACGGTGTCCGCGGCCCACGCCCAGCGCGTCGGACGCTGCGGGGTGCCGGCCGGCATGCGCAGCACGTCCTGGAGCGCGCGTATCCGCGCGATTGCGTCAGCCCTGTTCACGCGGCCAGTGTGCCAAGGCGCCCGGCCGCACACATCCCTCCGGCGGGCGGCCCGGCCGGCCCGCCTACACCGGCCGCGTACATCCCCAGGATGACGTCCGGCCCGATCCGCCCGCCACGGTACGGCCGTTCGTCACGGCGGGCGACGCGCACGGACCGCTGCCCTCCCTACCTTCGGCACATACCGAGCCGACCGCACAGGAGGACCGTGTGAGCACGCCGATCATCGAGATCCGGGACGTGAGCAAGAGATACGACGAAGGGCCGCCGGCGCTGGCCGACCTGAGCCTGACCGTCGAGCCGGGAGAGGCGCTGGCCGTGCTCGGCCCGTCCGGCAGCGGCAAGTCCACGCTGCTGAACATGATCGCCGGGCTCGACCGGCCGACCGAGGGCGGCGTCACCGTCGCGGGCGTGCGGGTCGACGAGCTGTCCGAGGCCGCGTCCGCCCGCTTCCGCCGCGAACGCGTCGGCATGGTCTTCCAGTTCTTCAACCTGCTGGACGACCTGACGGTCCTGGACAACGTGCTGCTGCCGGCCCAACTCCTGGGCGCCGGACGGGCCGCGGCACGCGCACGCGCCGCGGAACTCCTCGACTACCTGGGCATCGACCGGCACTCCGGCGCCTACCCGGGACGGCTGTCCGGCGGCGAGCGGCAGCGGGTCGCGGTCGCCCGCGCCCTGATGAACCGGCCCGCGCTGCTGCTTGCCGACGAGCCGACCGGCGCCCTCGACACCGCCTCCGGCGCGGAGGTGCGGGAACTGCTGACCGAACTCCACGCCGACGGGCAGACGATCCTGCTCGTCACCCACGACCTGGCGCTCGCCGACTCCTGCGCGAGCCGCACCATCGAACTCGTCGACGGCCGGCTCGCGCGCGACGAGCGGGCGGTCACCCGATGAGCGCCCTCGGCAAGATCGTGCGCGCGGGAGTCGGCAGACGCCGCCTGCAGAGCCTGGTGATGGTCATGACCACGATGACGGCCGTGACCGCCTCGGTCATGGCGGCCGGCCTCGTCGTCGCCTCGCGGGCACCGTTCGACCACACCTTCGGCAAGCAGCACGGGGCGCACCTGACCGCCGCGTTCGACTCCCGCAGGGCGACCGGGTCCCAGGTCGCCGCCACCGCCCACGCGCACGGCGTGAGCGCCGCCGCCGGACCGTTCCCGCTGCTGTCGCTCGCCGTGCGGCCGCAGCCGCCCGCGGGACTCGCGCCGCCACCGGTCGACCCCGTGCTGTCCATCGCCGGACGGGCCGACGCGGCGGGCGGCGTCGACGACCTCACCATCGTGTCCGGGCACTGGATCACCGGCCCGGGCCAGATCGTGATCACCGACGGCTGGGGGCCGTCCGAACTCCTGGGCACCCCCATCCACTTGCCCGGCGTCCCCGGCGACCCGGCGCTGACCGTGGTCGGCACCGCCCGCTCGGCCACCCACACCGCCGACGCCTGGGTGACGCCCCGGCAGATCGCGGCCCTGACCCCGCCCGGCAGCGCGCCGACCTACCAGATGCTCTACCGGTTCACGGAGGCCGGCAGCACCGCGGCGATGACCGCCGACCGGGCCGCCGTGAACGCCGCGGCCCCCGCCGGATCGCTGCGGGGCACCCAGTCCTACCTGGTCACCCGGGACACCGCGAACCGGCAGACGGCCACGTTCGTGCCGTTCGTCATGGCCCTCGGCATCCTCGGCCTGGTCATGTCCGTGCTCATCATCGGGATCGTGGTCAGCGGCGCGGTCAGCGCCGGCACCCGCCGCATCGGCATCCTCAAGTCCCTCGGCTTCACCCCGGCCCAGGTCGGCCGCGCCTACGTCGGGCAGGCGCTCATCCCCGCGTCGGTGGGCACCGCGCTGGGGCTCGTGCTCGGCAACCTCGGCTCGATCCCGCTGCTGTCGCAGGCCGAAGGGGCCTACAACAGCGGGGCGTTGGCGGTCGCCGGCTGGATCGACGTCGCCGTGCCCGCCGCGGTGCTCGCCCTGGTCGTGGCCAGCGCGCTGGCGCCCGCGCTGCGCGCCGGCCGGCTGCACACCGTCGAGGCGCTCGCGATCGGGCGCACCCCGCAGGTGGGCCGCGGGCGGTGGGCCGCGCGGCTGGCGGCCCGGCTGCCGCTGCCGCGGCCGCTCAGCCTGGGCCTGGCCGGGCCGTTCGCCCGGCCCGCGCGTTCCGCCACCATCGCGGCCGCGATCGTGTTCGGCGCCGTCGGCGTCACCTTCGCCTACGGCCTGGGCGCGTCCATCAACGGCGTGCAGCACGGCCTCGACCGCGACTCGCCCGGCCAGGTCCAGGTGGACCCCATGGCGCCGCCCGAGGCCACCGCCGGCGGGGCGCGGCCGACCCCGCGCAAGGAGGCCGACCCCGCGGCCGTCGCCCGCGCCATCGCCGCACAGCCCGGCACCCGGGCCTACTTCTCCAGCGTGTTCACCGACGTGCACTTCCTCGGGGTGTCCGACGCGATCACCGCCATCGCCTACCAGGGCGACTCGTCGTGGGCCTCCTTCCAGATGGTCTCCGGGCGCTGGTTCACCCGGCCCGGCGAGGCCGTCGTCGGGCACCGCTTCCTGCAGGCCACCGCCACCCGCGTCGGCGACGTCGTCACCCTCGAAGGCGACGGGCGCAGCACCCCCGTGCGGATCGTGGGGGAGGCCATGACGACCGGCGACGGCGGCATGCGGGTCCTCACCGACGCGGGCACCCTCGCCCGCGCCGGAGTGACCGTCCGCAGCGGGCAGTTCAGCATCGAGCTGAAGCCCGGCACCGACCGCGCCCGCTACGTCGCCGCCCTCAGCGCCGCGCTGCGCCCGCTGGGCGTCGGCGCGCAGGCCACCACCGGCCGGGTCAGCGCGACGATCGTGGCGATGGACGCCATCACCGCGATCCTCACCCTCATGCTGGTCCTCGTCGCCGGCCTCGGCGTCCTCAACACCGTCGTCCTCGACACCCGCGAACGCGTCCACGACCTCGGGGTGATGAAGGCGCTCGGCATGGCACCCCGGCAGACCGTCGGCATGGTCATCACCTCGGTCGCCGGGATCGGCGCCCTCGCCGGCCTGATCGGGGTGCCGCTCGGCATCGCCCTGCACGACTACGTCGTCCCGAAGATGGGCGACGCCGCGGGGACGCGCATCCCGTCCGTCGACATGTCCGTGTACCACGCCGCGCAGCTCGTGCCGCTCGCCCTCGGCGGACTGCTCATCGCCGTCCTCGGCGCGCTGCTCCCTGCGAGCTGGGCCGCCAGAACCCGCACGGCGACCGCGCTGCGCACCGAGTAGCGCCGCCCCCGAACGCGAACTGCCGCCGCCGCACCGCCTGTTGGCGGTGCGGCGGCGACGCTGGTGACCCGCTAGTGACCCGCGGCCGGGAGGTCGACCAGGTCACCGAGCGCGGCGCGGTGCCGGCCCGGCGTGCCCAGGGCGATCTCGTCGGCCTTCGCCCGCTTCAGGTACAGGTGCAGCGGGTGCTCCCACGTCATGCCGATGCCGCCGTGCAACTGCACGCCCTCCTCGGCCGCGCGCACCGCGACGCCGCTGAGGTACGCCTGCGCCACCCGCACCTCCACGCCCGCCGCCGTCCCGGCCGACGCCAGCGCGTCGGCCGCGGCCCGCGCCGCCGCCCGCGCCGAGACCACCTCCAGCCACAGGTCCGCCAGCCGGTGCTTCAGCGACTGGAAGCCGCCCACCACCCGGCCGAACTGGTGCCGCTGCCCGAGATAGCGCACCGTCTCGTCCAGGCACCACTGCGCGACCCCGAGCTGCTCCGAAGCCAGCAGGCCCGCCCCCGTCAGCAGCGCGGCGTCGAGCGCCGCGGCCGCGTCCCCCGAAGGCAGCAGCCGGCCCGGCGCGCCCTCCAGCCGGACGTCCGCGAGCGGCCGCGTCAGGTCCAGGGACACGAACGGCGCCACCTCCGCGTCGGCCGCCGCCACCTCGTACAGGCCCGGCCCGCCGGGACCCGTCGCCGGGACCACCAGCACACCGGCCGCCGACGCGTCGGCGACGCTGGTGACGGTGCCGCTCAGCCGCCCCGCCGCGTCCGCCCGCACACCGGCGGGGAAGCCCGACCCCGGCGCCGTCGACAGCGGCACGGCCAGCGCCGCCGTCTCCGCACCGGCCGCGAGCCTGCCCAGCAGGCCCGCCACCCCCGCGTCCTCGGTGTCGCAGCCGAGCAGGGCCGACGTCGCCAGCACCGCGCTGCCCAGGAACGGCACCGGCGCGACCGCGCCGCCCAGCTCCTCCAGCACCACCGCCACCTCACGCGCCGACGCGCCCTGGCCGCCCAGCGGTTCGGGCACCAGCAGCCCGGCCAGCCCCAGATCGGCCGCCAGCACCCGCCACAACGCCGGGTCGTACGGCTCCCCGCCCTCCACCCGGCCCAGCACCGCGCCCGGCGGGCAGTGGTCGGCCAGCACCTCGCGGACCGCGGCCCGCAGGTCGTCCTCCACCTCGGAGTACAGCAGGTTCATCGGGGCAGGTCCTTCCAGGCGACGTCCTTGTCGGTACGCGGCTCCGCCGGCAGGCCCAGCACGCGCTCGGCGACGATGTTGCGCAGGATCTCCGAGGTGCCGCCCTCGATCGAGTTCCCCTTGGCCCGCAGGTAGCGGTAGCCGGCGTCCCGCCCGTAGAAGTCGACCTTCTCCGGCCGGACCATCGTCCAGTCCCCGTACCGCAGGCCCTCCTCGCCCAGCAGCTCCACCTCGAAGCCGCTGACCCGCTGGTTGAGCCGCGCGAACGCCAGCTTCAGGCCGCTGCCCTCGGGGCCGGGTGCGCCCACGGCGAGCTGCTGCCGCACCCGTTCGGCCCCCAGCCGCGTCACCTCGGCCTCCACCCACAGGCCCAGCAGCCGGTCGTGCAGCTCCGGTGTCCGCAGCTCCGGCCGCTCCCGCCACGCCGCCGCGACCGAGGCGATCATGCCGCCCTCGCGCGGCAGCGCGGTCCCGCCGATCGCCACCCGCTCGTTCATCAGCGTCGCCTGCGCGACCCGCCAGCCGTCGCCCACCGCACCCAGCCGGTGCGCGTCCGGAATCCGCACCCCGGTCAGGAACACCTCGTTGAACTCGGCCTCACCCGTGATCTGGCGCAGCGGCCGCACCTCGACGCCGGGGTCCGTCATGTCGCACACGAAGTACGTGATGCCCTGGTGCTTCGGCACCTCCGCGTCGGTGCGGGCGATGAGGATCGCCCACCGGGCGTTGTGCGCGCTGGACGTCCAGACCTTCTGGCCGTCCACCACCCACGTCTCCCCGTCCCGCACCGCGCGGGTGCGGAGTCCCGCCAGGTCCGAACCCGCGCCCGGCTCGCTGAACAGCTGGCACCACACCTCCTCGCCGGTCCACAGCGGCCGCAGGAAGCGGCGCTGCTGCTCGGGAGTGCCGTACCGGAGGATCGTGGGCGCGGCCATCCCGAGGCCGATACCGATGCGGCGCGGGTCGTTGTCCGGCGCCCCGGCCGCGGTGAACTCCGCGTCCACGACGGCCTGCAGGCTGCGGGGGGCGCCGAGGCCCCCGAGGCCCTCGGGGAAGTGCACCCACGCGAGGCCGGCGTCGAACCGGGCGCGCAGGAACTCCACGTCCTCCGTCCCCTCCGGCGGGTACGCGGCCAGCACGTCCCGCGCGCGCCGGCGCAGCTCCTCTTCCCCCGCGCGGCTCTCCTCTTGCGGCATACGCCCCGTCCTCCCTCTCCTCCCGGCCCACTCTCTAAGCAAGCGCTTGTTAACCCTACGACCTCACCCCCCCTTTTCCTAGAGGCCCCCGCAACGGGTGGGCCCCCGGGGTGCCAACGGGGTGCCAACGGGGTGCCAACGGGGTGCCCCCGGGGCTTGTCGGCCGCCCACCGGCCGGTGGTGTTCTCGGCATCCGGGGTGCCGCGCGCTGCACGCTGCCGTCTGCCGGTCTCGTTTCGGCTGGTCGCGTTGGGGGCACCTCCCGGCCGAAGGCTGGGGGACCCCGCGCCCCTGGCGGTGCAGGTTCGTGGGTGGGGTCAGGGGCCACTCCGGGTGTGTCTCCTCGAGCTTTGCATGGCGGCTTTTTCCGTCAGGGTGCCCGGGGCCTTGCAAAGCTCTGCGGGGACACACCCGGATCGTCCCCTTCCGGCCCGTCCCCGTCTGCGGGAGGACATTGGCTGTGTCGCATGTCCCCCGCCGCACGGTGGGTGAGCGGGAGGGGGTGGGGAGGAAGTGCTCCCCGCAGCGAAATGTGCGTGGCCCCCGGGTGCGGATGCGTACGAACCCGTATGCACATTTCCGAGGAGACGCTTCCGGAGCGCCCCCGACCCCACGGACAAAGGGCACGCATATCAGGGGCGCGGGGAACTGCGCGAGCAACCACCCACCGGCCGGGACACGGCAACGGCGCCCCGGGGGCACCCCGGAGGCCGAACCCACCCACCGGCCGGTGGACGGCCGACAAGCCCCGGGGGCACCCCGGAGGCCGAACCCACCCACCGGCCGGTGGACGGCCGACAAGCCCCGGGGGCACCCGGATACCGAACCCCACCGGCCGGTGTGCGGCGACGCGCCGCAAGGGGCAACGCCGCAGGGCCCACCCCGCTCCGGGGTAAGGAACGGCCCGGCTAAAAACGATGGCAGCCCTGCAGCGCGGCGATACACACCGCCGCGAGCAGCGTGACCGTCACGAACACGAAGATCCGCTGCCGGATCAGCCGCCGCCGGCGCCCCGCCGGCGTCGACCGCGCCCCGGTCGAGGACCGCGTCCCGGTGGAGGACCGCGAACCGGTGGACGGCCGCGCCGGCGTCCCCGGTGCCGTCCGGGCCGCTCCGCCCCGCGCCCCGGAACCCTGCCGGGGCACCGGCGTCCGCGCCGCCGTGGAACCCCGCGCGCCCGTGGACGACGGCCCGGTCCCGGGGCCCGCGGCCCCACGCTGGGTGCGCTGCTGCGCGTACTCCTCGGCGCGCCGCCCCACCGGCCGTTCCGGCCGCAGCGGCCCGGCCGACTTGGGTACGTCCTCCCGGCGCGGCGCGGGCGCCGCGATGCCGCGCGCCTCGCGCGCCGCGATCTCCCCGAGGCGCTCGGCGAGCTGCGCGGTGCTCGGCCGCTCCGCGGGATCCTTGGCGAGACACGCGTAGACCAGCGGCGCGAGCGCGTCCGGCACGCCGACGAGATCCGGCTCCTCGTGCACCACGCGGTACAGCATGACCTCGGAACTGCCCTGCCCGAAGGGCGAGTCCGCGGTGGCGGCGTACGCCAGCGTCGCGCCGAAGGCGAACACGTCCGTCGCGGGCGTGACCGCCGCGCCCCGCACCTGTTCGGGCGCGAGGAAGCCCGGCGAGCCGACCGCCGTCCCGACGTGGGTGAGCGTGCTCGCCCCCGTCGCCCAGGCGATGCCGAAGTCGATGATGCGCGGGCCCTTGGGCGACAGCAGGATGTTCGACGGCTTGAGGTCGCGGTGGACGACGCCCGCCTCGTGCACCGCCACCAGGCCCTCGGCCAGGGCCGCCCCGATCGACGCGGCCTCCGCGGCCGGGAGCACGCCGTTCTCGGCGACCTTGTCGTGCAGCGAGGGACCCGGCACGTACTGCGTGGCGAACCAGGGCCGTTCGGCCTCCAGGTCGGCCGCGACCAGGCGGGCCGTGCAGCCGCCGCGGATCCGCCGGGCCGCGGAGACCTCGCGGGCGAACCGCGACCTGAACTCCTGGTCCTCGGCGAGCTCGGGCCTGATCACCTTGAGCGCGACGCGCTGCCCGCGCTTGTCCGCCCCCAGGTACACCACGCCCATGCCGCCCGCGCCCAGCCGCCGGTGCAGCCGGAACGCGCCGACGACCCGCGGATCCTCGCGCCGGAGCCGCATCATCGCCATGTCCTGTCCGTCCCCTACCTCCGGTGGTGGGGGAGGCCCCACTCCGCTGACTGGCCGGTCTGCCGCCCACAGCTTACGGACTCCCCTGCCGCCGCGCGGTGACGGCCCGCAGGCGACGGGCCGTGAATTGTCAGTGGCGGGTGGGAATCTGGAGAGTGGGAGCGGGTCCGCGCCGTCGCGCCGGCCCCTCCCTGGCACGCCAACGGACCGTCTGCCGAGGGGGAGTGACGCCGTGAAGGGTGACCGGGTCGAGATAGTGGTGGATGCGGGGGACACCACGCGGACGTACGAGGTGGTGGCGACCAGGGCCGGCCGCCGCGTGGAGACCGCGGTGCGCCGCGGGGTGGTCGAGGTGAGCGAGGTGACGCGGAGCGGCACGGTGGTGCGCACCGCCCGCTTCATGGCCACCCGGGTGCTGGCGCTCGTCGAGCAGCCCGTGCCGCGCGAGGACGGGGAGGCCGGCTGAGCCGGACGGGCCCCTCAGGGGTCTCAGGGATCACCCTGGGGACCTAGGACTCCTCCTCCACCCAGGGGAGTACACGGGGTGTCGTGCGTCATCCTCCGGGAGGCCCGCAAAGCCGTACGACGGGGTGACGACCGGGGCGGCGGCCGCGCCTAATGTTGAGGTCAAGCGGCGGGCGAGAGCACTCGTCCCCCGAGGTCAAGCGTCCGCCGCTCCCACAGACGTCGTTCGCCGCCGGCCTGATGGGGCAGCGACATTCGCCCCAGGCCCGGAAGAGCGGTCCGGGCCGGGGACACACCGGCATCACCCCGTGGGGACGGGGGTTACCGGCGGACGACTGCGGTTGCCCGGGTATCACCTGATACCCGGGCATTACGCTTTTCCCGGCGTGATCGAGCCGGATCTTCCCGCGAGAGGCCGTCCCGGTGCGCCCCGCCCCGCGGGCCACCGGGCGGTACCGAACCCACGCGAGCCCCTCGGCCGGGGGCGGGGGAGCGCACGTGCCTTCAGCAGACCCGACCGCCCCGCGCCCGGCGGACCCCTCGCCGGCGCCCGCCCCCGCGGACGGCGGGGCGCCTGACGGCTCCCCTCGGCAGCCCCCGGGCCCCGCTGCCGACGACGTGCCCGCGCCCGCCGGCACGTCCCCCCAGGCACCGGCGGCCGATGCGGAGGACCGCCCCGCGCACCCGTCCCCGGAGGGCGCTCCGGGCCGTTCCGGCAGCGGTGCCGCCGCATTGGTGCGGGGCCTGGTCGCGATCGCCGCGGCCGCGGATGCCGCTCACCCCGCCGCGCCTCCGCGCCATGAGCCCAGCCGCCCCGCCCCGGACCTTCCGCAGCCCACCGCCCAGGACGCCCCGGCCCGGGCCCGTCAGGCCGAGGACGGCCGGCCCACCCCGGCAGTCCAGGCCGTGTCCCCGCTGAGAGCCGACCCAGCGGTCGAGGGGAGCGCGCTCAGCGCGGCGCCGGCGCGCCCGGCGCCGGAGGACGCGGGCGACGCGTTCCCCGCCGTCCGGGACGGGGCCCCGCCCCCGCGGGACTCCGCCGCCCACGCCCAGGCGGCCGAACAGCGTCCGGGCGGCGCGCTTCCCGCCCAGGGCACCCAGGAACACCGGGCTCCCGGCTCGCCGGGCCCCGACGCGGGCGCCCGCCAGGACGGTGCGCTCCCCGCCCGGCCCACCCATGCGTCGGCCCGCCCGGCCCCACTGCTCAGGGACGGCGTCGTTCCCGCCCGCGAGGGCCACCGGTCGACGCGCCCCGGCCCGCACGGCCCAGGCCCCGGCGAGCGCGAGCACGGCGTGATTCCCGCCTCGGAAGGCCAGGCGCCGGTCCGCCCGGGCGCCCACGGCCCAGGTTCCGGCCCGCAGGATCCAGGTTCCGGCGGCGACCGCTCGGCCGTGGACCGCGGGGACGGCGTGGCTCCCGCCCCGGAGGACCAGGCGTCGGCGCGCCCGATCCCGCAGGCCCCGGGCCCGCACGCTCCCGGTCCCGGCGATCGTCCGGCCGCGGAGCTCAGGGACGGCGTGGCTCCCGCCCCGGAGGGGCGCCGCGGGGACGATTCCGGCGCTCCCGCTCCCGCGCACGACGTCCTCGCCGAGCGCCGCGACGGGACGGTCGTGCGGGTCGGGGGGACGGTCGCCAAGGCGCACGCCGTGGACAGCGTGCCCGAGGACCTCGCGGCGCGGCTCGCGCTGGCCGGCCACCCCCGGCTCCGCGGCATCGTGCTCGCGCCGCGCGCGGTCGGTGCGCAGGTGGGCGGGCGGACGGTGAGCGTGTGGCCGTACGGGGACCCGGTGGACCGGCGGCAGGCGCAGGCCGCGCCCTGGGAGGCGGCCGCCGGACTGCTGGCCCGGCTGCACGCCGTGCCGCTCGCCGCGGTCGGCGGAGCGCTGCCCGAGATGCGCGGCCCGGCCAAGGTCGCGCGGGCGATGGCCAGGCTCGGCGCGCTCCCGGACACCGCCGACGCCGGGACGGTGCGGGCCGCCTGGCGGCGCCTGCCGCCCTGGGCCAGGGGTCAGCAGCCCTACCGCGGCGCGCGGGCGCTGTGCCACGGCGACTGGCACCTCGGCCAGCTGGTCCGGCACCCCGCGCCGGACGGCCCCTGGCAGTTGATCGACGTCGACGACCTCGGCGCCGGGGACCCGGCCTGGGACCTGGCCCGGCCCGCCATGTGGTTCGCGGCCGGACTGCTGCCCGGCGAGGCGTGGGCGCGGTTCCTCGCCGCGTACCGCGCGGAGGGCGGCACCGCGGTGCCCGCGGAGGGCGACCCGTGGCCCCGACTGGACGTGCCCGCGCGGGCGTTGGCGGTTCAGACCGCGGCGATCGCGGTGGCCAAGGCGGCCCGCGACGGCCGGGCCCTGGACCCCGCGGAGTCCGAACTCCTGGGCGCCTGCCGCCGGATCGCGCAACTAGAGTGATCATCCCTTGCGCGCAGGAGGAGTTGATCGCGATGGTGTGCCCGAAGTGCCACGGCCACATGCAGACCTACAACCGCAACGGCGTGCAGATCGAGCAGTGCGGGAACTGCCGGGGCATCTTCCTCGACTACGGCGAGCTCGAGGCGCTGACCCGGCTGGAGGGCTCCTGGCAGCAGCCGGTCCCGCCGCCGCAGGCCTACCCGCCGGCGCCCGGCTACCCCCAGCCGGCCGGGCCGGTCTGGGGCGCCCCGCAGCACGGCCACGGAGGCCACCACGGCGGTCACGGCGGCTACGGGCACGGACACGGCGACCACGGCGGCTTCGTGCACATGCTGTTCTCGTCCTGACCCCGCGGCGGCCGGCCCCGCGGGCCGGCCGCCGCGCACAGGCGCGGCCGTGACGCGACGCACACCGGACCGCACACAACAGCGGAGGGCCGGAAGCTGATCGCTTCCGGCCCTCCGCCGCGGTTCCAGTGGACGATACTGGGATTGAACCAGTGACCTCTTCCGTGTCAGGGAAGCGCTCTCCCGCTGAGCTAATCG
>NZ_FODD01000025.1:0-39843 GCF_900110255.1 Actinacidiphila rubida | reverse complement strand
CGATACTGGGATTGAACCAGTGACCTCTTCCGTGTCAGGGAAGCGCTCTCCCGCTGAGCTAATCGTCCTTGGAGGTGGAGACGGGATTTGAACCCGTGTAGACGGCTTTGCAGGCCGTTGCCTCGCCTCTCGGCCACTCCACCACACAGCAGGGGTCCGGGAGGATCCCCCACGTCGAGCGGACGACGAGATTCGAACTCGCGACCCTCACCTTGGCAAGGTGATGCTCTACCAACTGAGCCACGTCCGCAGGCTGCCTCGGAACTGGTTCCTCGGCGACGGGTTGAACTCTAGCGGATTCCCGGGCCAGCTCAAAAACCGGTTTCCGCAGCGTGCCGGGGCAATGACATGCGGTTGACGGTCGTTGCGCCTCCGAACGGCCGTCCACCTGCGCCGTCTAGACTCGGCCCCGGTAGTCATCCGTCCTCCAGGGAAGCCCCGTGCGCGACCTCGCCCCCATGGCCCGATTCGGCGGCCTCGTCGCCTCCGACCTGCGCGATGTCACCGACGACGTGGCCGCACTGGACTCGTCGGGCTTCTGGGCGGTCGCGGCGGACTTCGAGGGCCGCACCGTCTGCGCGCGCTTCGGCGACGTCCGACGGGCTCCCCGGGACCCGGCGGGCGAGACGGCCCGGGCCCGGAGCTGGCGCGGGCCGCACCCCGGCGCGTGGACGTCCTCGATGGACCGGGACGCGTACCGGGCCGGCGTCGCGGCGGTCCGGGCGCGCATCGCGACCGGCGAGGTCTACCAGGTGAACCTGTGCCGGGTGCTGTCCGCGCCGCTGCCCGAAGGGGCCGAGGCGGACGTCGACGCCCTGTCCGCGGTGCTGGCCGGCCGCAACCCCGGCGCGTACGCAGGAACGATCCGGCTGCCCGCGCACGGGGTCGAGATCGCGACCGCCTCACCCGAGCTGTTCCTGCACCGCGACGGCGCCGTCGTCGAGTCCGGGCCCATCAAGGGCACCGCCACCGAGGCCGCCGCACTGCTGGACAAGGACTTCGCCGAGAACGTGATGATCGTCGACCTGGTCCGCAACGACCTCGGCCGGGTCTGCGCGACGGGCACCGTCACCGTGCCGGCGCTGTGCCGGGCCGAACCGTACCCGGGCCTGGTGCACCTGGTGTCGACGGTCCGCGGCGAACTGCGGGAGGGCGCCGGGTGGCCGGAGCTGTTCGCCGCCTCGTTCCCGCCCGGCTCGGTCAGCGGCGCGCCCAAGTCGAGCGCCCTGCGGATCATCGAGGAACTGGAGACCGCGCCGCGCGGCCCTTACTGCGGGGCGGTCGGCTGGGTGGACGCGGACCGCCGGCGGGCCGAACTCGCCGTCGGCATCCGGACGTTCTGGATCGACCGGCACGGCACCGGCGGTCCCGTGCTGCGGTTCGGCAGCGGCGCGGGCATCACCTGGGGCTCCGACCCGGCCGGCGAGTGGGCGGAGACGGAGCTGAAGGCGGGCCGCCTGCTGGCGGTAGCGTCGGAAGGGGGCCGGGACAGCGGGCCCGCGCCGGTCCGGGACACGCGCCCGGACGGAACGGGCGACGCCGAGGCCACCGGGCGACCGCCCGGCGGCAGCGAGAGCGGAAGGATGCTGCGGTGAGGATCTGGGTGGACGGCGGACTGCGGGACACCGCGGACGCGACCGTGTCGGTGTTCGACCACGGGCTGACCGTCGGCGACGGCGTCTTCGAGACCCTGAAGGCGGTGAACGGCACCGCGTTCGCGACGTCCCGCCACCTGCGGCGGCTGGCCCGCTCGGCCCGCGGACTCGGCCTGCCCGAACCGGACCTGGACGAGGTGGCGGCCGCCTGCGCGGCGGTGCTCGACGCCAACCCGGTGCCGTTCGGACGGCTGCGCATCACCTACACCGGCGGGCCCTCCCCGCTGGGCTCCGACCGCGGCGACGCCGGCGCCACGCTGGTGGTCGCCCTCGCCGAGTCCACGCCGCGCGCCGACACCACCGCCGTGGTCACCGTCCCCTGGACGCGCAACGAGCGTGGCGCGCTGGCCGGCCTGAAGACCACCTCCTACGGCGAGAACGTCGTCGCACTGGCCCGCGCCCACGAGCACGGCGCCTCGGAGGCGCTGCTCGCCAACACCGTGGGCCGGCTGTGCGAGGGCACCGGGTCCAACGTGTTCGTCGTGCTCGGCGGGCGGCTGCTGACGCCGCCGCTGGAGTCCGGCTGCCTGGCCGGCATCACTCGCGCCCTGGTCGCGGACTGGGCCGGCGCCGAGGAGGCCGACCTCCCGTTCGACGTGCTCGCCGAGGCCGACGAGGTGTTCCTGACCTCCAGCCTGCGCGACGTGCAGGCCGTGCACCGGGTCGACGACCGCGAACTGCCGGGCGCGCCCGGCCCGGTGACGGCCAAGGCGATGCGGGTGTTCGCGGAGCGCGCGGCGGAGCAGGTCGACCCGTGAGGGCCCGTACATCGGTAACCCCGGTGACCCGGGCGGCCATGGCGCGGTAGAACGGCTTCGGCGGGAGGGTGCGGCGTCCGGCCCCTCCCGCGTCCACCGCGGTTGCCGCGATCACCCCGGGAGCGTGACCACCCATGACGACGACCCTGCGGCCCGCGGGACCCGAGCACCGCGGCCCGGACGGCACGCGCGGCCGCAGCTACACGGTGTGCGTCAACAGCCGTCCCGTGGGCGGCGTACGGCTCAGCGCCGGCGAGCAGTTCGGGCCGACCGTCGGCACCATCGCCGATCTCGCGATCGACGGGCCGGACCGCAAGCGCGGCCGGGGCGCGGTGGCGGCGCTGGCCGGCGAGGAGGTGCTGCGCTCGTGGGGCTGCACCCAGGTGAAGATCGCGGTGCCGCCCGACGCGGAGCACGCGCTGCGGCTTGCCGCGTCGCTCGGCTACACCGAGCGCAACCGCCATCTGCGCAAGCCGCTCGGGCCCGGGCGGGCACTGCCCGCGGGCACGTCGGTGCGGCCGCTGAGCGTGGCCGAGTACGGGCCGTGGCTGGCGCGCGGGGGCGAGAAGTACATCGAGAGCCTGACCAGCCTCGGCGTGCCGCGTGCCGAGGCGGTGGCCCGCGAGGCCGACTCCACGCGCTCGCTGCTCCCCGATCCCGACGTGCCCGGCGGGCCCGCCCTGCTCGGCGTCGGCCACGACGGCCAGGACGTCGCGGCGCTGTGGCTGCGGACGGCGGACCCGGCGTGGGTGTACGCGGTGGAGGTCGCCGCGGAGTTCCGCGGGCGCGGGCACGGGCGGACGGCGATGCTCGCGGCGGAGAACGTGTGCGGGGGCGCGGGGGCGCGCAGCATCGGGCTCAACGTGTTCGTCGCCAACGAGGTGGCCGTGCGGCTGTACGAGTCGCTCGGGTATCGCACGGTGCTGCGGCACTTCACGAAGCCCCTGTAGGACGGGCTCGCGCCGTTCCCCGCGCCGTCCCCTGACGGGGCAGGGCGGGCCCACCGGGGCACTGCGTCCGGCGCACGACGTGGTCCTCGTGCCCCGGGTGGGGCCCCGCGGCTGGGGTCAGGGGGTGAGGAGGGCGTCGGTGAGGGACTCGATGCGGGAGCGGAGACCGTCCTGGGACTTGGAGCCGTCGAGGAGTTCGCCGCCGATGACGTAGGTGGGGGTGCCCTTGACACCGATGGCGCGGCCCTCGGCGATGTCGGAGTCGACGATGAGCAGGTGGCGGCCGTCGATCAGGGCCGTGTCCATCTCGTCCGCGTCCAGGCCCAGCTCGCGGGCGACGTCGATCAGCAGCTGCTCGCCGTGCCGGTCGAGCTCCTCCACGCGGGCCAGGACCGCCTCCGCGTACGGCCACGCCGCGCCCTGCGCGAACGCCTCCTCGAACGCCTGGGCCGCCGCCAGCGCGTGCTTGTGCTTCTCCAGGGGGAAGTGCCGCAGCTGGATGGCGAGGTCGTCGCCGTACCGCTCGCGCAGCGCCGCCAGGTCGTCCAGGGCGGTCCGGCAGTCCGGGCACTGCAGCTCGCACCAGACGTCGAGGACGACCGGCCGGCGGGCGGGGGAAGCGGGGGAGGGGTGCGTCATGCGGTCAGTCTCCCACTCACGGAGGAGGCCTCCTTGCCACCAGCGGAGGAGGCGTCCCGGAGATCCCCCTGAAGTCGGCGCAGGTCCGTGGCCACGGGGCGGGGAGCGGGGGCACGATGGGGGGACGCGTTACCGCGGGGCTCCGGCCGGGCCCGGCGGCCGGCCGTGACCCGCAGGGAGCCGCAGGATGCTGACCACCGCCCTTTGCGCCGCCCTGTCCGTCGCCGGCCTCGCTCTCGCCGTGCGGACGGCCTACCGCCGCAGGTACCTGCGGGCCACCCGTATCGCCGCGGTGTCGCTGCTGCCCGTCGGCCTGGCGATGGCCGGCCTGGTCACGCTCGGCCGCCGGATCGGCACCGCCGTCGCCGACTGGGCGGCCGATCTCGTCCTCAGGCCCACGGTGTGGATCGGCTTCGGCGTGATCGCCTGCTCGGTCCTGCTGTACGGCGCCACGCGCCTGATCTCCGGCAGCGGCCGGGGCGAGGAGGCGGCGGCCGGCGGGAGCGGGCGGGCCGCGGTGCCGGCGGGCGGCCCGGGTCCCGCGGCGGCGGCAGCGCCCGCCCTGCCGCAGGGGCGCGGCGGCAGGCGCGGGAGCGGCGACGGCGGGCTGTCGGAGTTCGCCGACGTCGAGGAGATCCTCAAGCGCCGCGGCATCTGAGCGCCGAGCGGATATCGGGGCAACCCACGCACACTAGTCGAGACGGACTGTCTCAGCAGTCGGATTCCGCGATCCGAGACGCAGGTAAACGGCCTTGTAAACTCTGCGTGTTGGGGCCCCCGCGATCTTGTGCTGCGCGATCATCAGGCTGTGCTGACCTCCCCCGGGGATCGCGTCGCCCCGCCGTGCCAGGACCGCGCCGGAGCCTCCCCCCGCCCGACCCCCGTCTTCACCGTGACCGTCCCCGAGCCGGCGCCCCCCGAGCCGTCCCCGGCCGTGCTCGCGGCACCGCTCGCCGCGGTCCCCGAGCCGAAGGGCTGCCTCTACGCGCTGTCGCAGCCGCCGCTGATGCTGTTCCTGTGCGTGATCGGCGGGCTCATCGGCGGGGGAGCGGCGTGGGACCTGCTCTTCGTGTGAGCCGCGGCCGCCGCACCCCGCCCCGGACGCCCGGGCCACCGCCCGCGCGGCCGCGGCCCTGTCCGTGTCCGCGGTCGTGTCCGGGAAACGCGCCGTCTCAGGCGCTGGCCTCGCGCCTGCGGGCCCGGTACGCGGCGACGTGCAGCCGGTTCCCGCACGTGCGGCTGTCGCAGTAGCGGCGTGAGCGGTTGCGCGAGAGGTCGACGAAGGCGCGCCGGCAGTCCGGCGCGTCGCACCGGCGCAGCCGCTCCCGCTCGCCGGCCACGATCAGGAAGGCCAGCGCCATGCCGCCGTCGGCGGCCAGGTGCTCGGCCAGCGAGGCGCCGGGCGCGAAGTAGTGCACGTGCCAGTCGTAGCCGTCGTGGTCGGTGAGCCGCGGCGTGGTCCCGGCCTCGGCGATCATGGCGTTGAGGAGGGTCGCGGCCGCGGTGTCGTCGCCCGCGCCGAAGAAGACCTCCGCGAAGCGCTCGCGGACGGCGTGCACGGCGTCGACGTCGTTCTCGCCGAGCCGGCCCACCTCGCTGACGCGGTGCTGTTCCACGAACCGGCGCAGGGCGGCCACGTCGCCCAGCGATTCCCGGCCCTCGATCTGCGGCTGGCTGTTGACCAGGTCCACCACGCTGTCGAGAGCGCACCTGGTGTCGTGGTTGATGAGCACGGAATCGCTCCCTGCCGGCGGGATCTTCGGCTGCGGTTCCGGTGACTCTAGCGTGCGAGAGCCGCCGGCGTGGGGCGGTGGGCTCCACGCTGACGGCTCTCGTACGTGCGGCGACAGGCGCCGGTGCGGGCCAGGCGCCGGTCGGGGCGGCTGGTCGCGGTCCGGGCTGTCCCCCCGAGTAGGACGGCTCCGGACGTCGGGGGACGGGGCTCAGCTCTCCGCGAGGATGTGCGAGAGCTCCGTATCCAGATCGAAATGGCGGTGCTCGGTGCCGGGCGGGACCGCGGCGTCCGTCCGCTTCAGGAAGGACTCCAGGGCCCGCGCCGGGGCTTCGAGCAGGGCTTCGCCCTCGGGGGAGCTGAGGGCGATGCACACGACGCCCTGACCGTGGCTGCGGGACGGCCAGACTCGGACGTCGCCGGTGCCGGTGGGGCGGTGCAGCCCCTCGGCGAGCAGGTCGCGGGCGAACACCCATTCGACCGTCTCTTCGGCACCGGTGTGGAAGGTGGCGTGCACGGCATACGGATCGGCCGTGTCGTACCGCAAGCCCGCGGGTACAGGCAGTGAGGATTCGCTCGACACAACGAGGCGCAGGTGCAGCTCGCAGCTGACCGTGGTGTTCATAAGCGCCAGGGCCTTTCGCTCAGTGTGCGCTCGGGGATTCGCACGTCGGCGAAATCGACATGCCACCTGCGGGGACGTTGTAAACCCCTCTGAGGGGTTTGTGCGGCTTCTGGTACCTCGTCCGGCGCAGCGTCCGGACCAGCGCGGCGGCCATCCCGGTGACCGCGAAAGTGGCCCGAATCGGGGTGCCCGGTCGCGGAGGGTGACGATGCGGGAGTGCGTCGTCGTGGCGCCGTCCTGGCACCGTCCAGGCACCGTCCAGGAGTCGTTCTGGCGTCGTCGTGGTGACGCCGGGGCGGGCGCGGAGGTGGTTCGGGAGCCCGGTCGCGGTGCGGTAGTGTTGTCCTCGCCGGGGCGATTAGCTCAGCGGGAGAGCACTTCGTTCACACCGAAGGGGTCACTGGTTCGATCCCAGTATCGCCCACCCGGAACCGAGGGTCCCGGAGTCGTGTACCACGACTTCGGGACCCTCGTCTTTGCGCGGGGCCCTCGCATGGGCAGACTCCCGGCATGGACTGGAGCCACTACCGATTCCGCAGCACGTGGCAGCTCCGGGCGGAGCCCGACGCGGTGTACCGGGTCCTGGAGCGCCCCGACACCTACCCCGAGTGGTGGCCGCAGGTCCGCGAGGTCCGGCAGACCGGTGAGACCACCGGCGTGCTGCGCTTCCGCTCGGTCCTGCCGTACGACCTGACCGTCAACGCCCGTTCCACGCGCCGCGATCCGCGGGATGGGGTGCTGGAGGTGGCGCTGACCGGCGACCTGGAGGGCTGGGTCCGATGGACCGTCAGCCCCGGCGCCGGGGACCGCGGGACGCGGCTGCTGTTCGAGCAGGAGGTGGTGGTGCGCAAGACGCTGATGCGGGTGCTGGCACTGCCGTGCCGGCCGCTGTTCCGCGTCAACCACCTGCTGATGATGCGCGCCGGTCGCGTCGGCCTGCTCGCCCGGCTGGCCGCCGGCCCGGGCGATCTCGTTTGAACGCCGTGGCGCCGAACCGGTATGGTTCACCACGTCCCGGGCGATTAGCTCAGCGGGAGAGCACTTCGTTCACACCGAAGGGGTCACTGGTTCGATCCCAGTATCGCCCACAGCACCGAGGGCGGGGTGTGCTCGCGAACAGCGAGCACACCCCGCCCTCGTCGTGTCAGGCCGCGGCGCTCGCGGGCGGCTGCGGCCGCAGCGGCCACGCCGGATCGCACCGCTCGTCCGAGCCGTTGCTGGCGAACCACGCCTGGAGGCCGCGCGACTGGGCGGCGTGCCAGATCGCCTGACGGGTGTGCAGCTCGGCCGGGCCCAGCCCGTCGAGCCGCCCGGCGAACCTGCGGCCGATCGCGCGGACCAGGGTCAGCGACGCGGCCGCGTCGGCCGCCGCGTCGTGCGCGCCGTCCAGCACCACGCCGTAGTGCGCGCACAGGTCGGTCAGGGTGCGGCGGCCCTTGCGGTAACGGTCCAGGTGCTTGTCGAGGACCCGCGGGTCCACCACGCACCACGCCGGACCGCTGAAGTACGCGCTGAGTGCCACGCCGCGGTGCCGCCGCAACTCCCGGTCCAGCAGCGTGAGATCGAAGGGCGCGTTCATCACCACGAGCGGTGTGCCGGCCGCGCTCGCCGCCGCCAGATGCCGGGCCAGCTCCTCCATCACGGGCGCCGGCCGCCGCCCGTGCCGTCGCAGGAAGGCGTCCGACAGACCGTGCACGGCCCGCGCGGACTCGGGGACCGGCACCCCCGGGTCGACCAGCCACCGGGAGGTCCCGGCCGGCCGGCCGTCCGCGGTCTCCACCACCAGTGCGGCGGAGACGATCCGGTCCTGCTCCACATCCACCCCGGTCGTCTCCGTGTCGAAGGCGGCCAGCGGTCCCTCGTACCAGGCTTGCGTGTCCGGCATGTCCGGCTCCCGTGTTTCCGGTGAACAGCGTGTGTCGAAGGGGAGATGAGGAGGAGTCGGGGCAACTCCTCACCAACGGTGTACCCATGACGAGATGTCAATGAACCGGGATTGTTTGGAAGTTGTCGCAGGTGGAGATGACACGGGCAGAGGAGAAACGTACGAGGAGCGAACGGGCGTCCGATCGGGCGCACCCGCACGGAAGGCACACAGAGCGATGGCGCTCGCACAGCCCGGGCCTGGAGGGCTGCTGCCGGAGCAGGCAGCCCCCCTGCGCGGCGGGCTCGCCACCACCAGCTGCATGGAGACCCTTCAGGTCGGCTACCTGCACGCGGTCGCCGCGGCGGCCGGGTGCTCCCTGGCCCAGCCCTTTCCCGACAACGGCATCGACTGGCACATCAGCCACAACTCCCGCACCCACGCGGTGGACGACGAGGTCACCATCAAGGTGCAGCTGAAGTGCACCTACCAGACGGCCCCCAACCCCCCTGGTCCCTCCTTCGCGTTCACCCTGGAGAACGACCACCTGGCCAAGCTCGCCAGGACCCCCGTCTCCGTCCACAAGATCCTGGTCGTGATGCTCGTCCCGCGCACCCAGGAGGAGTGGCTGCGCGCCGGCCACGACCGGCTCGAACTGCGGCACTGCTGCTACTGGACCAACCTCGCCGGACACCCGGTGACCGGCAGGTACAAGACCACCGTGCGGGTACCCACCGCGCGGATCTTCGACGACCGCGCGCTGTGCGCGATCATGGCGCGGGTCGGGGCCGGAGGAAGACCGTGACGCACCTGACCGGCGACGAGCCCGTACCGCCAGACCCCGAGCGCGTCGACCCCGCCGTCCTGACCGCGCTGCTGCGCCGGCACGGCTGGCAGCGCCGCGGCGGCGCGCCCGGCCGCTACGGCCGCTGGACGCCGCCCGGTGACGGCGGCGGCACCAGCCTGCTGCTGCCCGAGACCCGGGCGCGCGGCGGCCGCCCGCCCCACTACGCCGACTACGCCGACCTGCTGGGCGAGGCGCTCACCGCGCTGGCCCGCTCGTCGGCGCCCTCGGCGCGCGAGGTGCTGCGCGCGCTGACCGTGCCGGGCGACGCGATCCGCTGGACCCGGGACGTGCCCGGCAGCGGTCCCGGCGTGCCCTGGGCCACCTCCGACCAGCTCAGGTCCGCCGCCCGCGCGATGCTGCTGGCCGGCGCGCGGGCCGCGCTGCGCCCGGCGGCCTACTTCGGGGAGCGGCACGGCCCGCAGGCGGCCGCGTTCCTCGACAGCGTGCTGGTCGGACCCGGCGGCTCGGCGCTGGGCGGCGACCTGCTCACCGCCTACACCCCGGTGCCCGAGGGCCGGCCGACCGCCACCACGCTGCTGCGGGCGTTGCAGGCCACCCGGGACGCCGTGGACTACCAGCGGGCCACCGGCGGCCTCGACGCGTTCGACGCCGCCGTCGGCCTCGGCGTCAGCCACGAGCTGGCCCGCTCGCTGGTCAAGCTGGTGCGGGGCACCGAAGGGGTGAGCGTCGAGCTGGACTGGTGGCCGGCCGCCGGGCCACCCGAGGGGTTCGCGGCCCGCCCGGACCCCGTCGAGTTCTCACCCGGCGACCTCCCCGCCCTGGAGGCCGCCGGTGCCCGTTACCGGGACCGGGAACCGTCCGTGCCGGTCCGGCTGACCGGGACCGTCGTGCGGATGCGGCGGCCCGCGCCGTCCGGCGGCGGCACCGTGCGGCTGCGGGTGCTGGCCGGTGCCGACGTGCGCCAGGTGCGGGTCAGGCTGGACGAGGAGGCGTACCGCATCGCCGTGCACGCGCACCTGGTCGGGCTGCCGGTGCGGATCAGCGGACGGCTGGAGAGCCGCGGCGGCTTCCGGCGGCTGGCCGAGCCCGGCGTGGTCACGCCCGTGGACGTCGACGAGGCCGAGCGGGACCGGCTGCTGAAGTCCCTGCACGGCGGTGTCGACACCTTCGAGGACGCCTGCGGCACGGACGACGACTGACCGTCACGGGGCTCCGGAGAATGCCTGCGCGGGCAGAGCTGATCGCTCGGTACGATTCAGCGAGTGGCGGCGGCTGCCGCCCGGCCCGTACGACCAAGTCAGGAGCAGACCGGTGTCAGACCTCCGTGTGATCATCAATCGCGATTCCGCCGAACCGGAGGAGCGGGTGGTCACGACGGGCACGACCGCGGCCGACCTGTTCCCCGGCGAGCGATCCGTCGTCGCCGCGCGCGTCGGCGGGGAGCTGAAGGACCTGGCGTACGCCCTGGCCGAGGGCGACGAGGTCGAGCCGGTGGACATCACCAGCGAGGACGGCCTGAACATCCTGCGGCACTCGACCGCGCACGTCATGGCCCAGGCCGTGCAGGAGCTGTTCCCCGAGGCCAAGCTGGGCATCGGCCCGCCGGTCAAGGACGGCTTCTACTACGACTTCGACGTCGAGAAGCCGTTCCACCCCGATGACCTGAAGGCCATCGAGAAGAAGATGCAGGAGATCCAGAAGCGCGGCCAGCTCTTCTCCCGCCGGGTCGTGTCCGACGAGGACGCCCGCGAGGAGCTCGCGGCCGAGCCGTACAAGCTGGAGCTGATCGGGCTCAAGGGCTCGTCCGCCGCCTCCGAGGAGGGCGCGGACGTCGAGGTGGGCGGCGGCGAGCTGACCATCTACGACAACCTGGACGCCAAGACCGGCGAGCTGTGCTGGAAGGACCTGTGCCGCGGCCCGCACCTGCCGAGCACCCGGTACATCCCCGCGTTCAAGCTGATGCGCAACGCCGCCGCGTACTGGCGCGGCAGCGAGAAGAACCCGATGCTGCAGCGCATCTACGGCACCGCGTGGCCGACCAAGGACGAGCTCAAGGCGCACCTGGACTTCCTGGAGGAGGCCGCCAAGCGCGACCACCGCAAGCTCGGCTCCGAACTCGACCTGTTCTCCATCCCGGAGCAGATCGGCTCGGGCCTGGCGGTCTTCCACCCCCGGGGCGGCATCATCCGCCGGGTGATGGAGGACTACTCGCGGCGCCGCCACGAGGAGGAGGGGTACGAGTTCGTCTACACCCCGCACGCCACCAAGGGCACCCTGTTCGAGACCTCGGGCCACCTGGACTGGTACGCCGACGGCATGTACCCGCCCATGCAGCTCGACGAGGGCACGGACTACTACCTCAAGCCCATGAACTGCCCGATGCACAACCTGATCTTCGACGCCCGCGGCCGGTCCTACCGTGAACTGCCGCTGCGGCTCTTCGAGTTCGGGACGGTGTACCGGTACGAGAAGTCCGGTGTGGTGCACGGCCTGACCCGCGCCCGCGGCTTCACGCAGGACGACGCGCACATCTACTGCACCAAGGAGCAGATGGCGGAGGAGCTCGACTCCACCCTCACCTTCGTGCTCAACCTGCTGCGCGACTACGGCCTGACCGACTTCTACCTGGAACTGTCCACCAAGGATCCGGAGAAGTACGTCGGCTCCGACGAGACGTGGGACGAGGCCACCGAGACGCTCCGCAAGGTGGCCGAGAAGCAGGGGCTGCCGCTGGTGCCCGACCCGGGCGGCGCCGCGTTCTACGGGCCGAAGATCTCCGTCCAGACCAAGGACGCGATCGGCCGCAGCTGGCAGATGTCGACCGTGCAGCTCGACTTCAACCTGCCCGAGCGGTTCGACCTGCAGTACACCGCGGCCGACGGCTCGCGGCAGCGGCCGGTGATGATCCACCGCGCGCTGTTCGGCTCCATCGAGCGCTTCTTCGCGGTGCTCCTGGAGCACTACGCGGGCGCGTTCCCGGCCTGGCTGGCGCCGGTGCAGGCGGTCGGCATCCCGGTCGGCGACAGCCACGTCCCGTACCTGCAGGAGTTCGCCGACGAGGCGAAGCGCAGGGGCCTGCGGGTCCAGGTCGACGCCTCGTCCGACCGGATGCAGAAGAAGATCAGGACCCACCAGAAGCTCAAGGTCCCGTTCATGATCATCGTCGGCGACGAGGACATGACGAACGGCACGGTCTCCTTCCGCTACCGCGACGGGTCGCAGGAGAACGGCGTGCCGCGCGACATCGCGCTGGCCAAGCTGGTCGACGTCGTCGAGCGCCGCGTCCAGGTCTGACGGCAGAGCGGGCCGAGCACGCGCTGCGGGCCCCGGGAATGCCCGGGGGCCCGCAGCGCCGTCCGCTCCGACCGCCCGGGCCGTCGCGGACGGTCCCCGCTCCTCCTGCCCGCTCTTTCTCCCAGCTACTTCTCGTCGTCGCGGGCGAAGCTCTGGATGAGCCAGGACGAGAACGAACCGGTGACTGCGCCGAGCAGGGCCAGGCCGAGCACCATCAGGAAGGTCGCGATCGTGCGGCCGCCGACCGTGACGGGCGTGACGTCGCCGTACCCGACGGTGGTCAGCGTCTCCGCCACCCACCACACGGAGTCGCCGAACGTGCGGATGGTGGCGTGCGGCGCGTACCGCTCCTGCTGGTACACCGCGAGCGCGCCGGCGAACCCCAGCAGCAGCGAGGTCAGGCTCCCGTAGGCGATGACCCGGCCGTACAGGCTCAGCCGCGGCTGCTCCCGGCGCCGCTGCACCACCTCGTAGATCCGGACCACCCGCAGCGGACGCAGCAGCGGCAGGATCGTGGCGACGGTGTCGACGAAGTTGTCGCGGACGTAGGCCGGCCCGAACCGGCGCCCGCTCAGCCGCAGGCGGACCAGGTAGTCCACGAGGAAGCCCGCCCAGGTGAGCGCGATCACCGAGAGCAGGATCGCATGCACCCAGTCCGGCGCCCCGGGGTCCAGGACATGGGCGGCGTACGCGGCGAGGAAGAGCAGCGAGGCGATGAACAGCGGTCCCTCGGAACGGTCCTCCCACCGGGCCACACGGTCGTCGGCGTCCATCACGCCAGGATCACCGGAGCAGGCGGGCAGGGGGCCCGGCGACACGCTCCACAGGGGTGAAGTCCTATGCTGAGCGGCATGACGAGTGAGCCGGAGCAGCACAGGGGGGCGGGCGAACCGGACGGGTTCCAGCGGCTGTGGACCCCGCACCGCATGGCCTACATCAAGGGCGAGAACAAGCCCACCGGCCCCGGCGCCGGCGACGGATGCCCGTTCTGTGCCGTGCCCGCCGAGTCCGACGAGGACGGCCTGATCCTCACCCGCGGCGACCACGTCTACGCCCTGCTCAACCTGTACCCGTACAACAGCGGCCATCTGATGGTGGTGCCCTACCGGCACGTCGCCGACTACACCGAGCTGGACGACCGGGAGACCGCGGAGCTGGCGCTGCTGACCAAGCAGGCGATGGCCGCGCTGCGGTCCGCGTCCGGCGCCCAGGGCTTCAACATCGGCATGAACCAGGGCGGGGTGGCGGGCGCCGGGATCGCCGCGCACCTGCACCAGCACGTGGTGCCGCGCTGGGGCGGGGACATGAACTTCATGCCGGTCGTCGGCCACACCAAGGTGCTGCCCCAACTGCTCGCCGACACCCGGAAGATGCTCGCCGACGCCTGGCCCCGCTGACCGCTCACGCGTCGTACGCGTCGGCCTTCTTCGGCTCCACGCTCTGCACCAGCCCGCTCAGCACCATCGAGCGGTTGGCGAAGTGCGAGGTGTCCACGCCGTTCTCCTCCATCACCTGGATCGCGGCCGCGTGCACCGCGCGCAGCACCGGGGTGGCGGCGCGCAGGGCGTCGTCCGCCATGAACCGGTGCTTCCACGGCTTGCCGGCCCAGGTGTGCCGCAGCCCGAACGGCTCGGGCAGCTTCAGCGTCCCGCCGAGGAAGTCCAGGACCGGCGGGAACCACGTCAGCGGGGCGCGCGCGGCCAGCCGCACCACCTCGTTGGAGGAGATCAGGGGCAGGCTGACGGTCTTGGTCTCCCAGAACTTCACCGGCTTGGAGACGGTCTTCTCCGCCGGGTCGGGCGCGCTGGTGAACAGGCCGTCGACCGGCCCGAGCGCGTGCCCGGTGACCTCCACCCGCAGCGTCTGCGCCAGCACCGTCACCGTGACCATCAGCGTCAGCACCAGGTTGCCGTCCCACAGCACGAACTGGATGCCCAGGTAGTGCCGGTTGCCCTTGCCGAACTGCTGGGTGTTGCAGATCCGCTGGATCTCGAAGTCCTTGACGGTGAACGCATCGACCTCGGCGCCGGTCGGCCGGGAGATCTTGCCCGCGCCCTCGCCGATCGGCACCACGACCCAGTGCCGTATCGACGCCTTCGGGAAGCCGCCGGTGTGCAGGGGCCCGCGCTCCAGCATCCGCAGCTTGTCGTGGATCGCCCGGATCACGTCCCAGCTGCGGAACGGGTGGATCTCGGCGAGGCCCTCGCGCGGCAGCAGCTCCTCGGCCATCTGCCAGCTCGCCCAGCGGCTGCCCATGCCCAGTATCCCCTTGGGCCCGGCGTAGAAGACCACGTTGCTGTTCTGCTCCGCCGACAGCTTCGCCAGGCTCTGCCGCAGCCGTTCGGCCCGCACCTGGTTGGGGTTGCGGGGGACCGCCTCGGGGATCTTCGCACCGACTCCGGTGCCGGCCACCAGCCCCGCCCAGCGGTCGCGCAGGTCCTTGGCACTGCGCTCGCAGATCCGCTTCGCCCAGTACCAGCCGATGACCGGGGCGACCATCACCACGCGCGCGTACTCCGACCAGAATCCGGAGAACGGCGGCCGGATGACCAGCAGCGCGGTGAAGCCGATCGCGACGGCGAGCACGATCCCGCCCAGCATGCCGGCCCGGTTGCCGCGGCCGCGCAGCGCCGCGAGCGAGGTGCGCAGCTGGAACGCGCCCAGCCACAGCAGCACGCCCGGCAGGAACAGCAGGCCGAACACGCCCATGAGCACGGACAGCCGGCTGTCGCGCTCCTGGCGCAGCCGGTTGGCGGCCAGGCAGTGCTCGACCACGGTCTGCGGCTCGACGCCGAAGGACTGCACGAGCTCCTTGCGGCTGCCGCCGAGCATCCGCACCTGCACGGCCCGCGCGAACGCCTCACCGAGGTTCGGCTGGAACAGCGACAGCCGCGGCGCGGTGACCGACGTGGCCTCGTTGATGTCGACCAGCGCGGTGACCGGGCTGTCGCGGTACGCGGCGGACGCCAGCGCCTGCGTCGCGGCGGTCTCGCCGTCGATGCCCGTGAGCGGGACCTGAGCCCCCGGGCTGAAGTCGAACCCGTCCGTCACCGAAGCCCCCAGTCCGCCGTTCCGCCGCCACCGCACCGGCTCCGACCGGCCCATTCCCCGCCGGACGGCGCGTCACACGTTCGGAGCAGTTCCCAGATTAGCGGCGTGAAGGCCCGCGGGGTGCCCGCAGGCGGCCGAACGGGCCCGGTTCCGGCCGCCGTTGACGGATCAACAGGGGCGCGCGACGAGTGGCCCGCGCGCCCCTGGAGGTCCGGCGGGGGCGCGGTGCGCCCCGCCGGACCCGTTGTCACCTGGTGTGCTCCCCCTCCTCGGCCTGCTGCCGCAGCTTGGTGGCCAGGCCGGCCGGCATCGGTTCGTGCCGCGCGTAGTGCCGGCTGAACCGGCCGGTGCCGTGCGACAGCGAGCGCAGGTCCACCGCGTACCGGCCGATCTCGATCTCCGGCACCTCGGCGCGCACCAACGACCGTCCCGGGCCCGCCGGTTCGGTGCCCAGCACCCGGCCGCGGCGGCTCGACAGGTCGCTCATCACCGGACCCACGTACGCGTCCGGCACCATCACGCCGACCTCGGAGACCGGCTCCAGCAGGTGGATGCGGCAGGCCGCGGCCGCCTCGCGCAGCGCCAGCGCGCCCGCGGTCTGGAACGCGGCGTCCGAGGAGTCCACCGAGTGCGCCTTGCCGTCGGACAGCGTGACCCTGATGTCCACCACCGGGTATCCGAGCGCCACTCCGCGCGCGGCCTGGGCGCGGACGCCCTTCTCCACCGACTGGATGAACTGCCGCGGCACCGCGCCGCCGATCACCTTGTCCACGAACTCGACGCCCGAACCCACCGGCAGCGGCTCCACCTCGATGTCGCAGATCGCGAACTGGCCGTGCCCGCCGGACTGCTTGACGTGCCGGCCGCGCGCGGTCGCCGCCGCACCGAACGTCTCCCGCAGCGACACCCGGTGCGGCACCGCGTCGACCTGCACCCCGTAACGGGTGCGCAGCCGCTCCAGCGCCACGTCCGCGTGCGTCTCGCCCAGGCACCACAGCACGACCTGCCGGGTGTCCGGGTTCTGCTCCAGGCGCATCGTCGGGTCCTCGGCGACCAGCCGGGACAGGCCGTGCGACAGCTTGTCCTCGTCCGCCTTGCTGTGCGCCTCGATGGCGACCGGCAGCAGCGGGTCCGGCATCTGCCACGGCTCCATGAGCAGCGGGCGGTCCTTCGACGACAGCGTGTCCCCGGTCTCCGCGCGGGTCAGCTTGGCCACGCACACCAGGTCGCCGGCCACCGCCGAGGGCACCGGCCGCTGCTGTTTGCCGAACGGCGACGACAGCGCGCCCACCCGCTCGTCCACGTCGTGGTCCTCGTGCCCGCGGTCCTCCATGCCGTGCCCCGAGACGTGCACCGTGTCGTCGGGCCGCAGCGTGCCCGAGAACACCCGCACCAGGCTGATCCGGCCGACGTACGGGTCGGAGGAGGTCTTCACGACCTCCGCGGCCAGCGGTCCCTCGGGGTCGCACTCCAGCGGCGGCTGCGGCGAGCCGTCGGGCGCCGTCACCGGTGGCGGGGTCCGCTCCAGCGGCGTCGGGAAGCCACGGGTGACCAGTTCGAGCAGTTCCACGGTGCCCAGGCCCTGGCGGGCGCCGTCCGCCGCGGGGGCGGCGGCCAGCACGGGGTGGAAGGTGCCGCGGGCCACGGCCCGCTCCAGGTCGGTGATCAGCGTCTTGACGTCGATCTCCTCGCCGCCGAGATAGCGGTCCATGAGGGTCTCGTCCTCGCTCTCGGCGATGATCCCCTCGATCAGCCGGTTCCTGGCCTCCTGGAGCCGCGGCAGCAGGTCCGGGCCCGGCTCGGCGCCGACCCGCTCACCGGAGGAGTAGTCGAAGACCTGCTGCGACAGCAGCCCGGCCAGTCCGGTCACCGGCGCGTGGCCGTCCGGCCCGGCCGGGCCGTGCACCGGCAGGTAGAGCGGCAGCACCGCGTCCGGGTCGTCGCCGCCCAGCTCGGCCGCGCACTGCGCGGCCGTCTCCTCGAAGCCGGCCAGCGCCGACTCCAGGTGCGTGACGACCACCGCCCGCGGCATCCCGACCGCCGCGCACTCGTCCCACACCAGCCGCGTCGCGCCGCCGATGCCCTCGCCGTCCTGCGCCGCCGAGACGACGAAAAGGGCCGCGTCCGCCGCCCGCAGACCGGCCCGGAGCTCCCCGACGAAGTCCGCGTAGCCGGGGGTGTCCAGCACATTGACCTTGATGCCCTCCCATTCCACCGGGACCAGGGACAGCTGCACCGAGCGCTGCTGCCGCTGCTCGATCTCGTCGTGGTCGGAGACCGAGGCACCGTCCTCGACCCGGCCCGCCCGGTTCACCGCGCCGGTGGCCTGGGCGAGGGCCTCCACCAGCGTCGTCTTGCCCGCTCCGTTGTGGCCGACCAGCACCACGTTGCGCACCTTGTCGGGGCGGTCGGCCGCCGATGCCCCTCCGGCGGCCCCGGATTGTCCGTCTCTCCTGTCGGATGCACCACCCATGTGTCATTCGCCTCCCGGTCCATCACCGCATGAAGGACCGCACCCGCGGGGCGGGCGCGGAATCGGGGACGCCACGAATGACCGCACCGGCACACAGGCGGTCTCGACGACGCCCGCGGTAATTCGACCTTCCCACGGGTGTCACCTGCCGTCCATACGTCGGACGTCCGGCCCGGTCACGGTGCGGCGGGGGCTCTCGGCGTCGCGGCACGGCGCGGCGAGCGGCCGGCGCCGGGGCGCGCGGGGAGGTACCACACACGTTCGGTGTCCCGGGGCTGGCTACGATGGGCCATCCGGTGGCCGCGAGGGCCTCCGCCGCACTCCTCACACCTGTCGGGAAGGCCATGCTGAACAAGTACGCGCGTGCGTTCTTCACGCGTGTCCTCACGCCGTTCGCCGCATTTCTCCTGCGCAAGGGGGTGACTCCGGACACCGTGACACTCGTCGGCACGGCGGGCGTGGTGGCCGGCGCGCTGATCTTCTACCCCATGGGGCAGTTCTTCTGGGGCACGGTCGTGATCACACTCTTCGTCTTCTCCGACCTGGTCGACGGCAACATGGCCCGCCAGATGGGCCGCTCCAGCCGCTGGGGCGCGTTCCTCGACTCCACCCTCGACCGCGTCGCCGACGGCGCGGTCTTCGGCGGCCTGGCCATGTGGTACGCCGGCGACGGCGACAACCTCACGCTGTGCGCCGTGACGATCTTCTGCCTGGCCAGCGGTCAGGTGGTGTCCTACACCAAGGCGCGCGGCGAGGCCATCGGGCTGCCGGTGAACGTCAACGGGCTGGTCGAGCGGTCCGAGCGCCTGGTGATCACCCTGGTGCTCTGCGGCCTGTCCGGCTTCCACCGCACGTTCGGCGTGCCCGGCATCCAGTGGCTGCTGCCGATCGCCCTGTGGGTGGTGGCCGTCGGCAGCCTCATCACGCTGATACAGCGTGTGGTCACGGTCCGGCGCGAGGCCGCGGAGGCGGACGCCGCGCAGCTGGCCGACCAGGGGAGCGGCGCGTGAAGGAACGCCTCGTCGACGGGCTGTACGGCCTGGGCTGGAGCGCGGTCAAGACGCTGCCCGAGCCCGCCGCGAAGGCCCTCGGCCGGAGCATCGCCGACGTGGCCTGGCGGCAGCGTGGCAAGGGCGTGCTGCGGCTGGAGGCGAACCTGTCACGCGTCGTGCCCGGCGCCGACGAGCAGCGGCTGCGGGAGCTGTCCCGCGCCGGCATGCGGTCCTACCTGCGCTACTGGATGGAGTCCTTCCGGCTGCCGGCCTGGAGCAAGGACCGCATCCGCGGCGGCTTCGACCCGCAGGACGTGCACTACCTGACCGGCGGCCTGGCCGCCGGCGGCGGCGTCATCCTCGCGCTGCCGCACATGGGCAACTACGACCTGGCCGGCGCCTGGGTCACCACCAAGCTGGAGACGCCGTTCACGACGGTCGCCGAGCGGCTGAAGCCCGAGACCCTCTACGACCGTTTCGTCGCCTACCGCGAGGGCCTGGGCATGGAGGTGCTGCCGCACACCGGAGGCTCCGCGTTCGGCACGCTGGCCAGGCGGCTGCGGGCCGGTGGCCTGGTGTGCCTGGTCGCCGACCGCGACCTGTCCGCCAGCGGCGTCGAGGTCGACTTCTTCGGTGAGAAGACCCGGATGCCGGCCGGGCCCGCGATCCTCGCCCAGCAGACCGGCGCCCTCCTGCTGCCGGTGACGCTCTGGTACGACGAGTCGCCGGTCATGCAGGGCCGGGTGCACCCGCCGATCGACGTGCCGGCCGAGGGCGACCGGGCCTACCGCACCGGCGTCATGACGCAGGCGCTGGCCGACGCGTACGCCTCGGGCATCGCCGACCACCCCGAGGACTGGCACATGCTGCAACGGCTGTGGCTCGCCGACCTGCCCCCGCGGCCCGGACCCGACGGCTCCGGAACGGAGCAGGCGTGAGGATCGGGATCGTCTGCCCGTACTCCTGGGACGTCCCCGGAGGCGTCCAGTTCCACATCCGCGACCTGGCCGAACACCTCATCGGGCTCGGCCACGAACTGTCGGTGCTGGCGCCCGCGGACGACGAGACGCCGCTGCCTCCCTACGTCGTGTCCGCCGGACGCGCGGTGCCGGTGCCGTACAACGGGTCCGTGGCCCGGCTCAACTTCGGCTTCCTGTCGGCCGCGCGCGTGCGGCGCTGGCTGCACGAGGGCAACTTCGACGTCATCCACATCCACGAGCCCGCCTCGCCGTCGCTGGGCCTGCTGGCCTGCTGGGCGGCGCAGGGCCCGATCGTGGCCACCTTCCACACCTCCAACCCCCGGTCGAGGGCGATGATCGCCGCCTACCCGATCCTGCAGCCGGCGCTGGAGAAGATCCGCGCCCGGATCGCGGTGAGCGAGTACGCCCGGCGGACGCTGGTCGAGCACCTCGGCGGGGACGCGGTCGTCATCCCCAACGGCGTCGACGTCGACTTCTTCGCCCGCGCCGAGCCCGAGCCGGAGTGGCAGTCCGGCACCATCGGCTTCATCGGCCGGATCGACGAGCCCCGGAAGGGCCTGCCGGTGCTGATCAGGGCGCTGCCCAGGATCCTCGCCGAGCGGCCCGGCACCCGGCTGCTGGTCGCCGGCCGCGGCGACGCCGAGGAGGCCGTGCAGGAACTGCCGCGGGAGATGCGCGACCGCGTGGAGTTCCTCGGCATGGTCAGCGACGAGGACAAGGCCCGGCTGCTGCGCAGCGTCGACCTGTACGTGGCGCCCAACACCGGCGGCGAGTCCTTCGGCATCATCCTGGTGGAGGCCATGTCGGCCGGCGCGCCGGTGCTCGCCAGCGACCTCGACGCCTTCGCGCAGGTCCTCGACCAGGGCGCGGCCGGCGAGCTGTTCGCCAACGAGGACGCCGACGCGCTGGCCGCCGCCGCGGTACGGCTGCTCGGCGACCCGGCGCGGCGCGAGGAACTGCGCACCCGGGCCTCCGCGCACGTGCGCCGCTTCGACTGGTCGGTGGTCGGCAGCGACATCCTCGCCGTGTACGAGACCGTCGCCGACGGCGCCGCGCACGTCGCGACCGACGAACGCACCCGGCTGCGGGCACGGTTCGGCCTCGGCCGGGACGACGCGGGCGACCGCTCCGACCGCACCTCCTGGCCGCGCCGGTAGCCTTACCGCCCGTGACCACCACCATCATCTGGGTCGCGGTGGCCGTCGTGGCCGTCGGGCTCTACCTGAGCTGGACCGCGGGGCGGCTCGACCGGCTGCACGCGCGGATCGACGCCGCCCGGGCCGCCCTCGACGCGCAACTGCTGCGGCGCGCCTCCGTCGCCCAGGAACTGGCGACCGCGGGCCTGCTCGACCCGGCGGCCTCCATCGTGCTGTACGAGTCCGCGCACGCCGCCCGGCAGGCCGACCCCGAGCAGCGCGAGGTGGCCGAGAGCGAGTTGAGCCAGGCGCTGCGCGCGGTCTTCGCCGAGCCGGAGACCGTCGACGCGGTGCGCGAGGCACCCGGCGGCACCGCCGCGCTGGGCGAACTCGCCCAGGCGGCACGGCGGGTGCCGATGGCCCGGCGCTTCCACAACGACGCGGTGCGCGCGGCCCGCCTGGTGCGCGAGCACCGCGTGGTGCGGTGGCTGCGCCTCGCCGGGCACGCCCCGTTCCCGCTGGCCTTCGAGATGGACGACGAGCCGCCGGTCACGCTGACCAGCGACGGCGGGGCCACCGCGGTCCGCTGAGCCGGGCGGACCGGGGCCTCGCGGCGCGGGAAGGGCCACCGGGCCGGACGGGGAGCCACTGGCCCGGAATTGGCCCTTTCCGGCCCCGGTGGCCGCGCCGGACGATAAGGACAGACCCTGGCATCACCATGGTCGAATCCGTCCTTTCGTCAGGAGTGAGGTCACCGTGTCCACCACACCCGCCCCCGCCACCCCCGAGACCGGCACCGCGCGCGTCAAGCGCGGCATGGCCGAGCAGCTCAAGGGCGGCGTGATCATGGATGTCGTCACCCCGGAGCAGGCGAAGATCGCCGAGGACGCGGGCGCCGTGGCCGTCATGGCCCTGGAGCGGGTTCCGGCCGACATCCGCAAGGACGGCGGCGTGGCCCGGATGTCCGACCCGGACATGATCGAGGGCATCATCGGCGCGGTCTCCATCCCGGTGATGGCCAAGTCCCGCATCGGCCACTTCGTCGAGGCCCAGGTGCTGCAGGCGCTCGGCGTCGACTACATCGACGAGTCCGAGGTGCTGACCCCCGCGGACGAGGTCAACCACTCCGACAAGTGGTCGTTCACCACCCCCTTCGTGTGCGGCGCCACCAACCTCGGTGAGGCACTGCGCCGGATCGCCGAGGGCGCCGCGATGATCCGCTCCAAGGGCGAGGCCGGCACCGGCAACGTCGTCGAGGCGGTCCGCCACATGCGCCAGATCAAGGGCGAGATCGCCCGCCTCAAGGGCCTGGACAACCACGAGCTGTACGCCGCCGCCAAGGAGCTGCGCGCCCCCTACGAGCTGGTCCGCGAGGTCGCCGAGCTGGGCAAGCTGCCCGTCGTGCTGTTCTCCGCCGGCGGCGTGGCCACCCCCGCCGACGCCGCGCTGATGCGGCAGCTGGGCGCCGAGGGCGTGTTCGTCGGCTCCGGCATCTTCAAGTCCGGCGACCCGGCCAAGCGCGCCGCCGCCATCGTCCGCGCCACCACCTTCTTCGACGACCCGAAGGAGATCGCGGAGGCGTCCCGCAACCTGGGCGAGGCCATGGTCGGCATCAACTGCGACGTGCTGCCCGAGTCCGAGCGCTACGCCAACCGGGGCTGGTAACCCGCGCGATGAGCAGCACCCCCGGCACCCCCACCGCTCCCGGCACTCCCACGGCTCCAGGCACCCCCGGTTCGCCGGTCATCGGCGTCCTGGCGCTCCAGGGCGACGTGCGGGAGCACATGGCGGCACTGGCCGCGGCGGACGCCGCGGCCGTGCCGGTCCGGCGCGCCGCCGACCTGGCCGCGGTCGACGGCCTGGTCATACCCGGCGGCGAGTCCACCACCATCTCCAAGCTGGCCGTCCAGTTCGGCCTGATGGAGCCGCTGCGCGCGGCCGTCCGCGACGGCCTGCCGGTCTACGGCACGTGCGCCGGGCTGATCATGCTCGCCGACAAGATCCTCGACCCCCGCAGCGGGCAGGAGACCTTCGGCGGCATCGACATGATCGTGCGGCGCAACGCCTTCGGGCGGCAGAACGAGTCCTTCGAAGCGCTGGTCGACGTGACGGGCGTGCCCGGCGGCCCGGTCGAGGGCGTCTTCATCCGCGCGCCCTGGGTGGAGTCGGTCGGGGCCGGGGTGGAGGTCCTCGCCGAGCACCGCGGCCACATCGTCGCGGTGCGGCAGGGCCGGGTGATGGCCACGTCGTTCCATCCCGAGCTGACCGGCGACCACCGGGTCCATGAACTCTTCGTGCACACAGTGCGCACCGGGAGCTGATCCCGCACCGGTAGGATCGAGCGCGCGACGTAGAACAGATATCGGTGACGCGAAGGAGACAGTCGGATGTCCGGCCACTCTAAATGGGCGACGACGAAGCACAAGAAGGCCGTGATCGATGCCAAGCGCGGCAAGCTCTTCGCGAAGCTGATCAAGAACATCGAGGTCGCGGCCCGTACCGGTGGCGCTGACCCGGACGGCAACCCCACGCTCTTCGACGCCATCCAGAAGGCCAAGAAGCAGTCGGTCCCGAACAAGAACATCGACAGCGCGGTGAAGCGCGGCTCCGGCGCGGAGGCCGGCGGCGCCGACTACCAGACGATCATGTACGAGGGCTACGGCCCCAACGGCGTGGCCGTCCTGATCGAGTGCCTCACCGACAACCGCAACCGCGCTGCGTCCGACGTGCGGGTCGCGATGACCCGCAACGGCGGCTCGATGGCCGACCCGGGCTCGGTGTCGTACCTGTTCAACCGCAAGGGCGTGGTGATCGTCCCCAAGGGCGAGCTGTCCGAGGACGACGTCCTCGGCGCGGTCCTCGACGTGGGCGCGGAGGAGGTCAACGACCTCGGCGAGGCCTACGAGGTGATCAGCGAGGCCACCGACCTGGTGCCGGTCCGCAAGGCCCTGCAGGAGGCCGGCATCGACTACGACTCCGCCGACGCCAACTTCCTGCCCACCATGCAGGTGGAGCTGGACGAGGACGGGGCGCGGAAGATCTTCAAGCTGATCGACGCGCTGGAGGACAGCGACGACGTGCAGAACGTCTTCGCCAACTTCGACGTCTCCGACGAGGTCATGGAGAAGGTCGACGCCTGACGCCGCCCGGCGTCACCTTTCCGGGGCACGTCCACGGGACCGGACGACGGATGAGCGACGGACGAGGGGCCGGCGGGGACACTCCCCGCCGGTCCCTCGCTCGTTTGTCGGTGCCAACCGATAGCCTGCGGGAACAGGGCGGAGCAGGGCCGGCAGCGGTCCGGAGGGAGGGGTGGCGTGCGCGTTCTCGGCGTGGACCCGGGGCTGACCCGGTGCGGGGTGGGCGTGGTCGCCGGCACCGCCGGCCGGCCGCTGACGATGGCCGGTGTCGGCGTGATCCGCACCCCCGCCGACGCGCCCATCGGCGACCGGCTGGTGCTGATCGAGCGCGGCCTGGAGGAGTGGCTGGACGAGCACCGGCCCGACGCGGTCGCCGTCGAGCGCGTCTTCAGCCAGCACAACGTCCGCACCGTCATGGGCACCGCGCAGGCCAGCGCGGTCGCCATCCTGTGCGCGGCCCGGCGCGGCCTGCCGGTCCACCTGCACACCCCCAGCGAGGTCAAGGCCGCCGTCACCGGCAGCGGCCGCGCCGACAAGGCCCAGGTCGGCCAGATGGTCACCCGGCTGCTGCGGCTCGACGCCCCGCCCAAACCCGCGGACGCCGCCGATGCGCTCGCGCTGGCCATCTGCCACATCTGGCGCGGTGCCGCCGCCGGCCGCCTCCAGCAGGCCGTCGCCCAGCACCGCGCCGTACGAACCCAGGAGCCCGCCAGGTGATCGCCTTCGTCAGCGGCCAGGTCGCCGCCCTCGCCCCCGACACCGCCGTCATCGAGGTCGGCGGGGTGGGCATGGCCGTCCAGTGCGCCCCGAACACGCTGGCCGCGCTGCGGATCGGCCAGCCCGCCCGGCTGGCCACGTCGCTCGTGGTCCGCGAGGACTCGCTGACCCTCTACGGCTTCGCCGACGACGACGAGCGGCAGGTCTTCGAGCTGCTGCAGACCGTCAGCGGCGTCGGCCCGCGGCTGGCCCAGACGATGCTCGCGGTGCACGCGCCGGACGCGCTGCGGGCCGCGGTGGCCGCCGGCGACGAGAAGGCGCTGACCGCCGTGCCGGGCATCGGGAAGAAGGGTGCCCAGCGCCTGCTGCTCGAACTCAAGGACCGGCTCGGTGCCCCCGTCGGCACCGCGGTCCGGCAGGCCGCGGCCGCCGCCCCGGCCTCCTGGCGGGACCAGCTGCACGGCGCGCTGCTGGGCCTGGGCTACGCCGCCCGGGAGGCCGACGACGCGGTGGCGGCCGTCGCCCCGCAGGCCGAGGCCGCCGACCGGCCCGACGTCGGCGCGCTGCTGCGTGCCGCCCTGCAGACCCTCAACCGGACCCGCTGACCCGCCGACGCCTCCCGCTCCGGACCCGCGGGTCCTCGGACCCGTTCACCCCGGCCCTTCACCCCCGGACCCCTCACCCCCACGACCCACTGCCCCTCCCGGACCCGAGAGACCACTGATGAACTGGGACGACGCCACCGCCGAGACGCCCGAGCGACTGGTCGGCTCCGCCGCCGACCGCGAGGACCAGGCGGTCGACGCGGCGCTGCGGCCGAAGGACCTCACGGAGTTCGTCGGCCAGGAGCGGGTCAGGCAGCAGCTCGGGCTGGTGCTGCAGGCCGCCCGCAAGCGCGGCGGCACCGCCGACCACGTGCTGCTCTCCGGCGCACCGGGGCTCGGCAAGACCACCCTGTCGATGATCATCGCGGCGGAGATGGGCGTCCCCATCCGCATCACCTCGGGCCCCGCCATCCAGCACGCCGGCGACCTCGCGGCCATCCTGTCCTCGCTGCAGGAGGGCGAGGTGCTGTTCCTGGACGAGATCCACCGGATGTCGCGCCCGGCCGAGGAGATGCTCTACATGGCCATGGAGGACTTCCGGGTCGACGTGATCGTCGGCAAGGGCCCGGGGGCCACCGCCATCCCGCTGGAGCTGCCGGCCTTCACCCTGGTCGGCGCCACCACCCGGGCCGGCCTGCTGCCGCCGCCGCTGCGCGACCGCTTCGGCTTCACCGGCCACATGGAGTTCTACGCCCCCGCCGAGCTCGGGCGGGTGATCCACCGCTCCGCCGCGCTGCTGGACGTGGAGGTGACCGCCGAGGGCGCCTCGGAGATCGCCGGGCGCTCCCGCGGCACCCCGCGCATCGCCAACCGCCTGCTGCGCCGTGTGCGGGACTACGCGCAGGTCGAGGCGGACGGCAGGGTCACCCGCGAGGTGGCCGCCCGCGCCCTGGAGGTCTACGAGGTCGACGAGCGGGGTCTGGACCGGCTGGACCTCGCGGTGCTGCGCGCCCTGCTGACGCTCTTCGGCGGCGGACCGGTGGGTCTGTCGACGCTCGCGGTCGCGGTCGGCGAGGAGCGCGAGACCGTCGAGGAGGTCGCCGAGCCGTTCCTCGTCCGCGAGGGGCTGCTGGCCCGCACGCCGCGTGGCCGGATCGCGACCCCCGCCGCCTGGTCGCATCTCGGGCTGGTCGCGCCCCAAGGGGCGCCGCTGGCCGCCGGGGGGAGTGGGACAGATCACCCGGGAACCGGACAGGACGGTCTTTTCGGGCCTTGAGCTCCGTGAGAGTCTTGCTGTCAGGAACTGCAGTGCCATGCTTGGCGTTGTTCCAGCGGCGAGCCAGCCCTTAGACTCCGCCGACGCCCTTCCTCCGGATTGGCATCCACCCCCGAAATCCAGGCCATCCCCACGTGGCCGCGCGAAGGAATGTCCAGACCGTGAACATCGGAATCCTCCTCCCCCTGATCCTGATCGTCGGCGTCATGTTCATGATGTCGCGGTCCGCGAAGAACAAGCAGCGTCAGGCTTCGGAGATGCGCAGCAAGATGGAGCCCGGCACCGGCGTCCGCACCATCGGCGGCATGTACGCCGTGGTGAAGGAGGTCAACGACGAGACGGTGCTTCTCGAACTCACGGACGGCGTCCACGTGCACTTCGCCAAGAACGCCATTGCCGTGGTGCTCGGCGAGGACGAGTTCAACCGGATCGTGCACGGCATCGAGCCCGAGGGCGTCGAGCACGACGGTGACGACACGCTCACCGCGGGGGACGGCGCCGACGACGCCGACGAGGCGAAGGCCGGCACCGAGGACGCGAAGGTCGAGGCCGAGGACGCGCCGATCGACCTGAGCAAGTCCGAGGCCCCCGCCGACGCCGCTCCGGAGCAGAACGGCAGCGCCGCGCGCGACGCCAAGTAGCCTCAGCAAGGGTCCGGCTTCACAACACTCGTGGCCGCCCCAGCGGGGCTCAGGCCCGGGGCGGTAGGACAGGGAGAATCAAGAAGGTGGCAGCAGCCAAGAAGGGCCGCAGGTCCTCGGGGAGCCAGGGGTACCCCGGGCGCGCCCTGGCCGTGATCCTCATCGCCCTGGTGGCACTGACCGGGGGAATCTTCCTTTCCGGCCAGAGGACGCCGCGCCTGGGCATCGACCTCGCCGGCGGTGTCAGCATCACCCTGCAGGCCAAGGCCAACCAGGGGAGCGCGGTCAACAAGGCCAACATGAACACGGCGGTCGACATCATCAACCGCCGTGTCAACGGCCTGGGTGTCTCCGAGGCCGAGGTCCAGACCCAGGGCTCGAAGAACATCATCGTCAACATCCCCAAGGGCACCAACGCCGACCAGGCCGAGAAGCAGGTGGGCACGACCGCCCAGCTGTACTTCCGCCAGGTCCTGGCCCAGCTTCCGGGCACGCCGACGAAGCCCACGCCCGCCCCCTCCGGGAGCGCGACGCCTACGCCTTCGGGCAGCGCCACCCCCAAGTCCACCGCGACGCCGAAGTCCACCGCGACCTCGAAGTCGACCGCGACGCCGTCGAACAGCGCCAGCCCGCAGGGCCGCGCCGTCACCGACGCGCTGAAGTCCGGTACGGACAAGGCCCCGACGCCGTCCCCGACGGCGCCGGTCCCCACCGCTCCGGCGACCGGTACGACCGGCAGCACGGCGGCCGCCGACACCAGCATCCCGGCCGACCTGCAGGCCAAGCTTGAGAAGCTGGACTGCACCGACCCCAACCAGCGCGCGACCGCGGTCGAGAACAACAAGGCCGGCGAGAAGGTCGTCGCCTGCGGCCAGTCCGGCGGCCAGTGGATCAAGTACGCGCTCGGCCCGTCCCTCATCGACGGCAAGCGCGTCACCAGCGCCAACGCGGCCTTCGACACCCAGCAGGGCAACGGCTGGGTCGTCAACCTGACCTTCGACGGGTCCGGGTCCAAGCAGTTCACCTCGGTGACCGGCCAGCTGGCCAGCCAGCAGACGCCGAACAACCAGTTCGCCATCGACCTGGACGGCGACGTGCAGTCCGCCCCGTCCGTCTCCCAGGCCCTCACCGGCGGCAGCGCCCAGATCTCCGGCAGCTTCACCCAGCAGTCCGCCGAGGACCTGGCGAACGTCCTGAAGTACGGCTCGCTCCCGCTGGCCTTCGACATCCAGGACAAGACCACCGTCTCCGCCGCCCTCGGCGGTGAGCAGCTGCGCGGCGGCCTGATCGCCGGCGCCGTCGGCCTCGCGCTGGTCGTGCTCTACCTGGTCGCGTACTACCGCGGTCTGAGCCTGGTCGCCCTCGCGAGCCTCCTGGTCTCCGCCGTCCTGACCTACACGCTGATGTGCCTGCTCGGTTCGGCGATCGGCTTCGCGCTCAACCTGCCGGCCGTCTGCGGTGCCATCGTGGCCATCGGTATCACCGCCGACTCGTTCATCGTGTTCTTCGAACGGATCAGGGACGAGTTGCGCGACGGCCGGTCCCTGCAGCCCGCGGTCGCCCGCGGCTGGCCGCGCGCCCGTCGCACCATCCTGGTGTCCGACTTCGTGTCCTTCCTGGCCGCCGCAGTGCTGTTCGTGGTCTCGGTCGGCAAGGTCCAGGGCTTCGCGTTCACGCTGGGGCTCACCACGCTCCTCGACGTGGCGGTGGTGTTCCTGTTCACCAAGCCGCTGATGACGATCCTGGCGACCCGGCCGTTCTTCGCGAAGGGCCACAAGTGGTCCGGCCTGAACCCCGAGAGCCTCGGAGTGCGTCGAGCACCCCTGCGCAGTGTCCGCCGCAAGCCCTCCGAGACGAAGGAAGCCTGATGTCCAAGCTCGGCACCCTCGGGCACAAGCTGCACCGGGGCGAGGTCAGTTACGACTTCGTCGGCAAGCGCAAGATCTGGTACGGGATCTCGATCCTGATCACGATCGTGGCCATCGTCGGCCTGGCCGTGAACGGCCTCAAGGAGGGCATCGAGTTCTCCGGCGGCGCCGTCTTCAACACCCCGAAGACGACGATGTCCGTCTCCGACGTGCAGAACAAGATCTCCGGGGACACCGGCGGCCACGACGCGACGGTGCAGAAGCTCGGCAACGGCGGCGTGCGCATCCAGGTCAGCGGCCTGTCCACGGACGCGTCGAAGCAGTCGCAGCAGCAGATCGCCCAGTCGCTGAACATGCCCAAGGACAAGATCGACGCGGAGATCGTCGGCCCCAGCTGGGGCAAGGAGATCTCCCAGAAGGCCTTCGAGGGCCTGATCATCTTCCTGGTGCTGGTGGTCGTCTACCTCGCGATCGCCTTCGAGTGGCGCATGGCGGTCGCGGCCCTCGTCGCGCTGCTCCACGACCTCACGATCACCGTCGGCGTCTACGCCCTGGTGGGCTTCGAGGTCACGCCCGGCACGGTGATCGGTCTGCTGACGATCCTCGGCTACTCCCTCTACGACACCGTCGTCGTCTTCGACGGTCTGAAGGAAGCCAGCAAGGACATCACCAAGCAGAGCAAGTTCACGTACAGCGACGTGGCCAACCGCAGCCTCAACAGCACCCTGGTGCGGTCGATCAACACCACGGTCGTCGCCCTGCTGCCGGTCGCCGCGCTGCTGTTCATCGGTGGCGGCATCCTCGGCGCCGGCATGCTGAACGACATCGCGCTCGCCCTGTTCGTCGGCCTCACCGCCGGCGCCTACTCCTCGATCTTCATCGCCACCCCGATCGTGGCGGAGTTCAAGGAGCGCGAGCCGCGGATGAAGGCGCTGCGCAAGCGGGTGCTGGCCAAGCGCGCCGCCGACGCGGCCAAGGGCGAGCAGGGTGAGCCGGAGGACGCCGTCATCGACGACGCCGACGGAATCGACGGCGACGAGCCGGAGGACGGCGCCACGGCGGCCGCCGGCGTCGTCGGCCAGCGCACCCAGGGTGCCGCCGCCGGCACCCGTCCGGCACGCAACCAGCCGCCCGGACGCGGCAGCCGCGGCAGCCGCAACCGCCCCTCGGGCAAGCGCCGCTGACTCCCCGCCCGCCGCCGCCCGGCTGAACCAGCCGGGCGGCGGCGGGCCTTTGTGTGCGCGCCCCTGCCGGGCGCCGCACCCGACGGCGCCGCCGTCCCTACGCTCGAAGCTCCGACCCCCGTTCCGAAAGAAGCACCATGACCACGACGGAAGCCTCCTCCGCCGAGCTGCGCGCCCTCCTGCTCTCCCGCATCCGCGACGTGCAGGACCACCCCAAGCCGGGCGTGGTGTTCAAGGACATCACCCCGCTGCTGGCCGACCCCGTCGCGTTCAACGCGCTGGTCGACGCGCTGGCCGCGCTGTGCACCCGGCACGCGGCGACCAAGGTCGTGGGCCTGGAGGCACGTGGCTTCATCCTCGCCGCGCCCGCCGCCGCCCGCGCCCACCTGGGCTTCGTGCCGGTCCGCAAGGCCGGCAAGCTGCCCGGGGACACCCTCGGCCAGAGCTACGACCTGGAGTACGGCACCGCGGCGATCGAGCTGCAGACCGACGCCTTCGCGCCCGGCGACCGGGTGCTGATCATCGACGACGTGCTGGCCACCGGCGGCACCGCCGAGGCTTCCCTGGAGCTGATCCGGCGCACCGGCGCCACCGTGGTGGGCGTGACCGTGCTGCTGGAGCTCGGCTTCCTGGGCGGCCGCGAGCGGCTCGCAGCGGCGCTCGACGGCGCCCCGCTGGACGCCCTCATCGCCGTCTGAGTCGCCCGCACCGCCGGGACCCCGGGGCGCGGGCAGCGCCGGAGAACCCCCCTCGGCCGCCGTGGGGACCCCGGCGGCGGTCCGGAGACCCCCGCGGGACGTGTCGGGGGCCGGGCTCGTCCTGAGGCCCTCCCGGGCGCTCCTGAAGCCGCCTGAGGCCGCCTGAGGCCGCCGGGGCCCCCGGACGGCCGTCACGGCCCCGGACGGGCCCCGCGCGGCGTCCGCGCCGGTACGGAGCCCTCCACGGGCCCGTCCGGCCCCGCCGTGGCCCCGCGGGCGCCCGGCTCGCGCCGCGGCTCGATACCATGGGTACTCCCACCCCCGCGTGAGGAGTGCACTTGCCAGACCAGGCCCAGCCACTCGGCGCCGCAGGCGGGCCGGAGCCCGCCACCGACGGGTCGGGTTCCCCCGCATCAGGCAGCGCCGTCGAGCACACCGACAGCCCAGCGCCCGCGCCACCCGCCGTCCGGCCGGTCCGGACGCCCGGCAGCGTCGCGCCCACGCGCCCGGGAGCGTCGTCGAGCCGCGTGCGGGCCCGCCTGGCCCGGCTGGGCGTGCAGCGCTCCAGCCCGTACAACCCCGTGCTCGAGCCGCTGCTGCGGGTCGTGCGGGGCAACGACCCCAAGGGCGACAGCGCGCAGCTGCGGCAGATCGAGCGGGCCTACCAGGTCGCCGAGCGCTGGCACCGCGGCCAGAAGCGCAAGAGCGGCGACCCGTACATCACGCACCCGCTGGCGGTCACCACCATCCTCGCCGAGCTGGGCATGGACCCGGCGACGCTGATGGCCGGGCTGCTGCACGACACCGTCGAGGACACCGAGTACGGCCTGGAGCAGCTCCGCCGCGACTTCGGCGACCAGGTGGCCCTGCTCGTCGACGGCGTCACCAAGCTGGACAAGGTCAAGTTCGGCGAGGCCGCGCAGGCCGAGACGGTCCGCAAGATGGTCGTGGCGATGGCCAAGGACCCCCGGGTGCTGGTGATCAAGCTCGCCGACCGGCTGCACAACATGCGGACCATGCGCTACCTCAAGCGCGAGAAGCAGGAGAAGAAGGCCCGCGAGACCCTGGAGATCTACGCCCCGCTGGCGCACCGGCTGGGCATGAACACCATCAAGTGGGAGCTGGAGGACCTCGCCTTCGCGATCCTCTACCCGAAGATGTACGACGAGATCGTCCGCCTGGTGGCCGAGCGCGCCCCCAAGCGCGACGAGTACCTCGCGGTCGTCACCGACCAGGTGCAGCAGGACCTGCGCGCCGCCCGGATCAAGGCCACCGTCACCGGCCGGCCGAAGCACTACTACAGCGTCTACCAGAAGATGATCGTCCGCGGCCGGGACTTCGCGGAGATCTACGACCTGGTGGGCATCCGCGTGCTGGTCGACACCGTCCGGGACTGCTACGCCGCGCTCGGCACCATCCACGCGCGATGGAACCCGGTCCCCGGCCGGTTCAAGGACTACATCGCGATGCCGAAGTTCAACATGTACCAGTCGCTGCACACCACGGTGATCGGTCCCAGCGGCAAGCCCGTCGAACTCCAGATCCGCACCTTCGACATGCACCGCCGCGCCGAGTACGGCATCGCCGCGCACTGGAAGTACAAGCAGGAGGCGGTGGCCGGCGCCTCCAAGGTCCGCACCGACAGCCCGCGTTCGGACAAGAAGGACGACGCGGTCAACGACATGGCGTGGCTGCGGCAGCTGCTGGACTGGCAGAAGGAGACCGAGGACCCGGGCGAGTTCCTGGAGTCCCTGCGCTTCGACCTGTCGCAGAACGAGGTCTTCGTCTTCACGCCGAAGGGCGACGTGATAGCGCTGCCGGCCGGCGCCACCCCCGTGGACTTCGCGTACGCGGTGCACACCGAGGTCGGCCACCGCACCATAGGGGCGCGCGTCAACGGCCGCCTGGTGCCGCTGGAGTCCACGCTGGACAACGGCGACACCGTCGAGGTGTTCACGTCCAAGGCGGCCGGCGCCGGGCCCTCGCGCGACTGGCTGGGCTTCGTCAAGTCCCCGCGCGCCCGCAACAAGATCCGCGCCTGGTTCTCCAAGGAGCGCCGCGAGGAGGCGGTCGAGCAGGGCAAGGAGGCCATCGCCCGGGCGATGCGCAAGCAGAACCTGCCCATCCAGCGGGTGCTGACCGGAGACTCCCTGGTCACCCTGGCGCACGAGATGCGCTACCCCGACATCTCCGCGCTGTACGCGGCGATCGGCGAGGGGCACATCACCGCGCAGTCGGTGGTGCAGAAGCTGGTGGACGCGCTCGGCGGCGAGGAGGGTGCCACCGAGGACATCGCGGAGATCACCACCCCGACGCAGGGCCGCACCAAGCGGCGGGCGAACGCCGACCCGGGCGTCATCGTCAAGGGCACCAGCGACGTGTGGGTGAAGCTGTCCCGCTGCTGCACGCCGGTGCCGGGCGACCCGATCATCGGCTTCGTCACCCGCGGCAACGGCGTCTCGGTGCACCGCGCCGACTGCGTCAACGTCGAGTCGCTGTCGCAGCAGCCCGAGCGGATCATCGACGTCGAATGGGCGCCCACGCAGTCGTCGGTGTTCCTCGTCGCCATCCAGGTCGAGGCGCTCGACCGGTCGCGGCTGCTGTCGGACGTCACGCGGGTGCTGTCCGACCAGCACGTCAACATCCTGTCGGCGGCGGTGCAGACGTCCCGCGACCGGGTGGCCACCTCGCGCTTCACCTTCGAGATGGGCGACCCCAAGCACCTCGGCCACGTGCTGAAGGCCGTCCGCGGCGTCGAGGGCGTCTACGACGTCTACCGCGTCACCTCGGGCCGCCAGCGATAGGACGGCGCGCCGGAAACGCGAGAGCCGGCCTCCGGGAATCCCGGAGGCCGGCTCTCGCGTTTCCGCGCCTTAGCGGAACTCGCCCATGCCCTTCAGAGCCGCGTCCAACAGCGCCTGGCGACCGTCGAGTTCGGACTGCAGCTTGTCCGCCTTCGCCGTGTTGCCCGCCGCGCGCGCGGTCTCGATCTGGCCGCGCAGCTTGTCAACGGCCGCCTGGAGCTGGCCGGTCAGGCCCTCGGCCCTGGCCCGCACCTCGGGGTTGGTCCGCCGCCACTCGGTCTCCTCGGACTCCTGCAGCGCGCGTTCGACCGTGTGCATCCGGCCCTCGATCCGCGGCCGGGCGTCCCGCGGCACGTGACCGATGGCCTCCCACCGCTCGTTGATCGAACGGAACGCCGCCCGGGCGGACTTGAGGTCGGTCACCGGCAGCAGCTTCTCCGCCTCGGCGACCAGTTCCTCCTTGGCGGCCAGGTTGTCGCGCTGCTCGCCGTCGCGCTCCGCGAACACGTCGGACCGGGCGGCGAAGAAGACGTCCTGCGCACCGCGGAAACGGTTCCACAGGTCCTCTTCGGCCTCGCGCTGGGCGCGGCCCGCGGCCTTCCAGTCCGCCATCAGCTCGCGGTAACGGGCCGCCGTCGGGCCCCAGTCGGTCGAGTCGGACAGCGACTGCGCCTCGGCGACCAGCTTCTCCTTGGTGCGCCTTGCGTCCTCGCGCTGCGCGTCCAGCGACGCGAAGTGCGCCTTGCGGCGCTTGGAGAACACCGAACGGGCGTGGCTGAAGCGGTGCCACAGCTCGTCGTCGGTCTTGCGGTCGAGCCGCGGCAGGCCCTTCCACGTGTCGACCAGGGCGCGCAGCCGCTCACCCGCGGTGCGCCACTGCTCGCTCTCCGCGAGCTGCTCGGCCTCGGCGACCAGCTGCTCCTTGGAGGTCCTGGCCTCCTCGTTCTGCTTGACCTTCGCCGCCTTGCGCTCCTCGCGCCGGCTGTCCACCAGCGCGGTCAGGGCGTCCAGCCGCTCGGCCAGGGCCGACAGGTCGCCCACCGCGTGCGCCTCGGTCACCGAGGTGCGCAGGTGCTCGATCGCGGTCAGGGCGTCCTTGGGGGCGAGATCGGTGGTCCGTACCCGGCGTTCGAGGAGGCCGATCTCGACGACGAGCCCCTCGTACTTGCGCTCGAAGTAGGCCAGCGCCTCCTCGGGGGAGCCCGCCTGCCACGAACCGACCTCCTTCTCCCCGTCGGCCGTTCGCACGTACACGGTCCCCGTCTCGTCGACGCGGCCCCACGGGTCGCTGCTCACAGCGCCTCCCTCACGTGATGCCCCGCCGATTCGTGCCCGGCGGGCATCGTCCACAGTTTCCAGCCGGTCGGGCCGCACGCCCTGACCGGTTCAACGCCAACATAGGCGACCGGCGCCCCCGCTGTCCGCATCCGAAGACGGCCCAATCGCGATTCAGATACCGATCAGGTCTCGGCGGCGGACCGGTGCGGGTCCTGACCAGGACCCGCACCGGCGCGCACGGTCAGGACTTGGTGACGGTCGCCTTGTTGATCACGACGGTCGCGTTCGGCGCGCCGTCGCCCTGGCCGGTCGACTCGCCGGCCTTGGCGATCTTGTTCAGCACCGCCATGCCCGAGGAGTCGATCGTGCCGAACGGGGTGTAGCTCGGCGGCAGCGGGCTGTCCTTGTAGACGAGGAAGAACTGGCTGCCACCGGTGTGCTTCTGGCCGGTGTTGGCCATCGCGACGGTGCCCGCCTTGTACGTCACCGAACCGGTCGCGCCGGCCTTGCCGAAGGCGTCCAGGTTCTCGTCGCCGATGGTGTAGCCGGGGCCGCCGCTGCCGCTGCCCGTCGGGTCGCCGCACTGCAGCACGTAGATGCCCGCGGTGGTCAGGCGGTGGCACTTGGTGTGGTCGAAGAAGCCCTTGCCGGCGAGGAAGTTGAAGGAGTTCGTGGTCTCCGGGGCCTTCGCCGCGTTCAGCGCGATCGGGATGCTGCCGCAGGTGGTCTGCAGGGTGAAGGTGTAGTGCGCGGCCTTGTCGACGGTCTGCGCCGGCTCGGTCTTCCACTGCTGCGTACCGGCCTTGCCCGCGGCCGGCTTCGCGCACGGGTCCGGGCCCTTGGCGGGCGCGGTGGTGGCGGCGGTCGCCGACGGGGTGGCGCTCGCCTTGGCGGCGGCGTCGTTCTTCTTGCTGCTGCCGTCGAAGGCGCCGGCCGCGTACGCGCCGATCAGCGAGGCCGCGACGACCGCCACGACCGCCGCGATCGCGGAGTTGCGCACCTTCGACTTGCGCCGCGCCTCGACCCTGCGCAGCTGCTGCCGCTCGAACTTCTCCCGGGCGAGCTGCCGCCGCCGCTGATCCTTGGTGACCACTTCGCCGTCTCCGTCGTCTGTCGTCCGTTGCCGTCCGTACCCCTGGGGGCACGCTGTGCGTTCACTGTGCGACGGCTGTGTCCCCGGGGTCCCGGGGGTCACTGCCGTCCGTCCGCTCTCGAACCGCTCTCGAACGCGAATGCGTGTGCCGAGATCTTCGCGTCCCGCACGCCCGCAGTCCAGTCCGAGCACGGTCCGTTGCGGGCACGATACGAGTTCGCGACCGCCGCGCCGTCGCCGGTAGGCTCGTGGCACACCAACGCTCGACGGCACCGCGGCGAAAGTCGCGGACGACAGAAGGACGAACGTGCTCATTGCCGGGTTCCCCGCCGGGGCCTGGGGCACCAACTGTTATGTGGTCGCCCCCGCCGCAGGCGAGGAGTGCGTGATCATCGACCCGGGTCACCTCGCGACCCAGGGCGTCGAGGACACGCTCGCCAAACACCGACTCAAGCCCGTCGCCGTCGTCCTCACCCACGGCCACATCGACCACGTCGCCTCGGTCGTCCCGGTGTGCGGAGCCCACGACGTCCCGGCCTGGATACATCCCGAGGACCGGTACATGCTCGGCGACCCGGAGAAGGCCCTGGGCCGCGCGTTCGGCGCGCAGCTGCTCGGCGAGCTGACCGTCGGCGAGCCCGACGACCTCCGGGAGCTGACGGACGGCGCGGAGCTGCGGCTGGCCGGTCTGGAGTTCACCGTCGCCCACGCGCCCGGCCATACCAGGGGGTCGGTGACGTTCAGGCTGCCGGTGGCCCCGGGGGACTCCATCCCCCCGGTGCTCTTCTCGGGCGACCTGCTCTTCGCCGGCTCCGTCGGACGCACCGACCTGCCCGGCGGTTCCACGGCCGAGCTGATCGAGTCGCTGGCCCGTGTGTGCCTGCCGCTCGACGACTCGACCGTGGTGCTGTCCGGCCACGGCCCCCAGACGACCATCGGCCGCGAGCGCGCCGCCAACCCCTACCTGGGCGAGGCGGCCGGCGCCGCAGGAGCCGGCGAACCGGCTCCACGACGAGGATTGTGACGACTGCCGCTGTGAGCACGTTCCAGGCCCCCAAGGGCACCTACGATCTGCTGCCTCCCGACTCCGCGCTCTACCTCGCGGTGCGCGAGGCGATCGCCGCACCCGCGCGCCGCGCGGGCTACGGCTATGTCGAGACCCCCGGTTTCGAGAACGTCGAGCTGTTCTCGCGCGGTGTCGGGGAGTCCACCGACATCGTGACCAAGGAGATGTTCACCCTCACCACCAAGGGCGGCACGCAGCTCGCGCTGCGCCCCGAGGGCACCGCCTCGGTGCTGCGCGCGGCCCTTCAGGCCAACCTGCACAAGACCGGGAACCTGCCGGTCAAGCTCTGGTACTCCGGCTCCTACTACCGCTACGAGCGCCCGCAGGCCGGCCGTTACCGGCACTTCTCGCAGGTCGGCGCCGAGGCGATCGGCGCCGAGGACCCGCTGCTCGACGCCGAGCTGATCATCCTGGCGGTGGACGCGTACCGCTCGCTGGGCCTGCGCGACTTCCGGCTGCTGCTCAACTCCCTCGGCGACGGCGAGTGCCGCCCGGCCTACCGGGCCGCACTGCAGGACTTCCTGCGCGGTCTCGACCTGGACGAGGACACCCGCCGGCGGATCGAGATCAACCCGCTCCGCGTGCTGGACGACAAGCGCGAGTCGGTGCAGCGCCAGCTCACCGGGGTGCCGCTGATCGCCGACCACCTGTGCGAGGGGTGCAAGGCCTACCACGAGCAGGTGCGCGAGCTGCTGACCGAGGCCGGCGTGGCCTTCGAGAACGACCCGAAGCTGGTCCGCGGGCTGGACTACTACACCCGCACCACCTTCGAGTTCGTGCACGACGGGCTCGGCTCGCAGTCCGCGGTCGGCGGCGGCGGCCGCTACGACGGCCTGTCGGAGATGATCGGCGGCCCGTCGCTGCCGTCCGTCGGATGGGCACTGGGCGTGGACCGCACGGTGCTGGCCCTGCGGGCCGAGGGCGTGGAGCTCGACCTGCCCGCGGCGACGTCGGTGTACGCGGTGCCGCTCGGCGAGGAGGCCAGGCGGACGCTGTTCACCGTGGTCACCGAGCTGCGCAGGGCCGGTGTGGCGGCGGACATGGCGTTCGGCGGCAAGGGCATGAAGAACGCGATGAAGTCGGCCAACCGCTCCGGTGCCCGTTTCGCACTGGTCGCGGGGGAGCGGGACCTGGCCGAGGGAGTGGTGCAGCTCAAGGACCTGGAGTCCGGCGAGCAGGGCCCGGTCGTCCTCGGCGAGATCGTGGCCACCGTCAAGGAGCGGCTGGTTTAAACCGCCCGTCCGTGTAGAGGTCGGTCAGGGCTTACCCCGTCCTGACCGACCTCGTGCACAATGAAGTGTGCCCGCCCCACGGACCTGGAGAATCGGCGACCATGACGACTTCCGCTCTTGACGAGCACCGTACGGACGGCGATCGCGAAGAGCCGGCGCGGGAGGGGATCGCGGCGGGCAAGCCGCTCACCTGGCTGCTGCTGATCTGCGGCGTTCTCGGCCTGTGGGCCTCGTTCGTGATCACCAACGACAAGTTCGTCCTGCTCCAGGACAAGATCGAGGGCAAGCAGACCCACTTCTCCTGCAGCCTGAACCCGATCATCTCCTGCGGCGACGTCATGGAGAGTTCGCAGGCGCACGCCTTCGGCTTCCAGAACCCGATCATCGGCCTGGTCGCCTACGGCGTGGTCATCTGCCTGGCGATGGGCATGTTCGCCGGCGCCCGCTACAAGCCGTGGTTCTGGTACGGCCTGCAGGCCGGCGGCCTGTTCGGTGTCGGCTTCATCAGCTGGCTGCAGTACCAGACGATCTACCACATCAACGCGATCTGCCTGTGGTGCTGCCTGGCCTGGATCGTCACCATCCTGATCTTCTGGTACACCACCGTGCACAACATCAAGCACGGCCTGATCAAGGTGCCCGCCAAGGTCCGCGGCACGGTGCTGGAGTTCCACTGGGTGGTGCCGGTGCTGTGGTACGGCGTGATCGCGCTGCTGATCCTCACGCACTTCTGGTACTACTGGAAGACCGTCATCTGACCCGCGGGAGCGCCCGCAGCGACCCCTGCCACCCCTGTCAGCACGCCCGGCCGCGACTGCGGCCGGGCGTCGGCGCGTCCGCCGCGGGCGGGAGTGTCCGACCGGTGTCCTAGGCTTCATGACGTGGAGCCAGACCTGTTCACCGCCGCGGCCGAGGAGCGCCGGGAGCGGGACCCCAGCAGCAGCCCGCTCGCGGTCCGGATGCGGCCGCGCGTCCTCGACGAGGTGGTGGGCCAGCAGCACCTGCTGCGTCCCGGCTCGCCGCTGCGGCGGCTGGTGGGGGAGGGTGCGAGCGGCCCGGCCGGCTCCTCCTCGGTGATCCTGTGGGGCCCGCCCGGCACCGGCAAGACCACCCTGGCCTACGTGGTGAGCAAGGCCACCAACAAGCGCTTCGTGGAGCTCTCGGCGATCACCGCCGGCGTCAAGGAGGTCCGCGCGGTCATCGAGAGCGCCAAGCGCCAGTCCGGCGGCTACCAGCGCGAGACCGTGCTGTTCCTCGACGAGATCCACCGCTTCAGCAAGGCCCAGCAGGACTCCCTGCTGCCGGCCGTCGAGAACCGCTGGGTGACGCTGATCGCCGCCACCA